>NZ_CP041040.1:0-1206262 GCF_006385575.1 Microbacterium foliorum
ATGTCATCACCTGCCCAGCCCGACGTCCCGATCTGGACCACGGTGCAGGAGCTCCTCGAAGCGGATGACAGAGTCACCCCTCAGCTCCAGGGATTCCTCAGCCTCGCTGTTCCTGCCGGTGTGATGGCGGCGACGCTCTATCTCGAGGTCCCCAACGATCTCACCGCCGCGCAGATCAACAAGAGACTGCGCCTGCCGATCATGGAGGCTCTCTCTCACATCGGCGACGAGGTCACCTCCTACCGAGTGGTGGTCAACCACGAACTCGCCGAGCAGCCGACGGCGCCCATCGCCGTCGCCGACTACGGCCGCCAGGAGCAGATCCGCGTCGAATCTCCGATGGAGCAGCCGACGCAGCAGCGTCACGAGTCACGCCTCAATCCCAAGTACACCTTCGACAACTTCGTCATCGGGCAGTCCAACAGGTTCGCCCATGCCGCAGCCGTCGCTGTCGCCGAAGCGCCGGCCAAGGCCTACAACCCGCTCTTCATCTACGGTGACTCCGGCCTCGGCAAGACACACCTGCTGCACGCGATCGGTGACTACGCCCAGTCGCTCTATGCCGGCGTCAAGGTCAGGTACGTGTCGAGCGAGGAGTTCACGAACGATTTCATCAACTCGATCGCGAACAACCGGGGTGCGGCGTTCCAGGCCCGGTACCGCGACGTCGACATCCTCCTGATCGACGACATCCAGTTCCTGCAGGGTCGCGCCGAGACCCAGGAGGCGTTCTTCCACACCTTCAACACGCTCCACGACCACAACAAGCAGGTCGTGATCACGAGCGATGTCGCCCCGAAGCATCTGACCGGATTCGAGGACCGGATGCGGAGTCGGTTCGAGTGGGGTCTGATCACCGACGTCCAGGCTCCCGACCTCGAGACGAGGATCGCGATCCTGCGCAAGAAGGCGCAGAGCGAAGCCCTTCATATTCCCGATGAGGTACTCGAGTACATCGCCACGGTGGTGTCGTCGAACATCCGCGAACTCGAAGGTGCGCTGATCCGGGTCTCGGCCTTCGCCAGCCTGAACCGCTCGGCTCTCGACATCTCTCTGGCGCAGACGGTGCTGCGCGACATCATCGACACGGCAGAGGACAACATCATCTCGCCGACGGACATCATCACTGCGACCGCGCAGTACTTCAAGCTCACGGTCGACGACCTCTACGGCTCGAGCAGGTCGCAGCAGATCGCGACCTCGCGTCAGATCGCCATGTACCTGTGCCGGGAGCGCACCAGCCTGTCTCTGCCGAAGATCGGGCAGCTGTTCGGCAACCGTGATCACACCACCGTGATGTACGCCTACAAGAAGATCAGCGAGCTCATGAAGGAGCGTCGTTCGATCTACAACCAGGTGACCGAGATCACCACACAGCTCGGTCGACGCTGAACTCACGTCACCTCTAAAAAGGGGGTCGTAGCTTCCGATGGGACGCTACGGCCCCCTTTCCGTGCGTGCGGGAGGCATATGCGCGACCGGATCGATGCCAGTTTGCACATGTGGATAACTTGTGGATGAGTCGCCTCGAGATCGGGACGGATGTGTGTGAAACGGCCGAACCTGTGGATAACTCGGGGAGACGGTTCGACCGAGGGGAAGCTGTCCACCCGCGGATTCCTCAGGGTTTCCACAACTGACAACCGTGTAGTTCCCTACTCGCGTCTGCTTTCCACCGAGTTATCCACAGTATCCACAGGTGTTAACACCGTTAAGGAGTTAATTCAATTCAAGGGCGATCCGATCACCAGACGGTGGGGAAAGTCCGACGGGCCGGAGGTTTGCACCGGTCGTAGGGATACGCCCGACTGTGGGGCTAGCATGGGAAGCCCTGCACAGGCAGGACCGATGACGACACGTCTCAGAATGACGACAAGGGAGCACCAGTGAGGTTTCAGGTCAACCGCGATGTCTTCAGCGAGGCTGTCTCGTTCGTCGTCAAGCTGCTTCCGCAGCGCAACCCGCAGCCGATCCTCGCCGGAGTCCTCATCGAGGCAGACGGATCCGGGCTGACACTCTCGGCCTTCGACTACGAAGCATCCGCTCGGACCACCATCGAGGCCACGGTCGACACACCCGGCACGATCCTCGTTCACGGCCGACTGCTCTCCGACATCGCCAGCCGCCTCCCGAATGCTCCGATCGAGATCGCCGTCGAGGACGACGGCAGCATCACGGTCACCTGCGGCTCGGCTCGATTCACTCTCGCAGCCATGCCGGTCGAGGAATATCCATCCATCCCCGAGGTCTCCGGCTCGTCTGGTGTCGTCCCCGCCGATGACTTCGGAACCGCGATCGCTCAGGTCGGCTTCGCCGCATCGCGTGATGACGTGACCCCGGTGCTCACCGGTGTCCAGCTCGAGGTCTCCGGGCACACGCTCAGCCTGGTCGCCACCGACCGCTACCGCGTCTCGCTCCGAGACGTCCCCTGGGATGGCGAGGCTGTCGAGGCGAGCGCGCTGGTTCCCGCACGCACGCTTCTCGAGGTCGGAAAGACGTTCGGTCACGCCGGAACGATCCAGATCGCGTTCTCCGGAGCCGGCGACCGCGAGATCATCGCCTTCACGGCGGGCAACAAGACGGTCACCTCGCTGCTGATCAAGGGCAACTTCCCGCCTGTCCGTCGTCTCTTCCCCGAGCAGACCGAGCACTACGCGGTCGTCAACACCGCCGACCTGGTCGAAGCGGTCCGCCGTGTGTCGCTCGTGCTGGATCGCGCTGCTCCGCTGCGCTTCACGTTCACGTCCGACAGCGTCACGATGGATGCATCGGGCAGTGAGCACGCTCGCGCCTCGGAGTCCGTCGACGCGATCCTGAACGGTGGCGACGACGTCACTCTGGGCCTCAACCCGCAGTACCTCATCGAGGCGCTCGGCGCGGTCAAGAGCGAGTTCGTCCGCGTCACGTTCACCTCGAGCGACAACGCGAACAAGCTCAGCCCGGTGCTGATCACGAGCCAGACCTCGGTCGATCAGGCCGGACTCGACTCGTTCAAGTACCTGCTGCAGCCCAACCTGCTGCTCCGCTGATCCTGCGACGGGCGCGCTTCCGCGCGGCGACAGCGGTGTCAGACCCCGAAGGTAGGCTGACAGCGTGATTGTGGAACACCTGAGCCTGGTCGACTTCCGCAATTACGCGACCGCGGATCTGGCCCTGCACAAGGGCCCCAACGTTCTGGTCGGCCGAAACGGACAGGGCAAGACGAATCTCGCAGAAGCGGTCGTCTTCCTCGCCACTCTCGGCTCCCACCGGGTCTCGTCGGATGCGCCGATGGTGCGCGAAGGTCAGGACTTCGCCATCATCCGTGCTCGCCTCTCGCACGGTGAACGCAAAGTGCTGATCGAGGTGCAGCTCAACAAGCAGGGATCCAACAAGGCGCGCATCAACGGCTCGCCCTCGAAGACCAATGAGCTTCCCCGGTATGCGCATGTGGTGCTGTTCGCCCCTGAAGATCTCCAGATCGTGCGCGGCGATCCGTCGTCGCGGCGTCGTTTCGTCGACCAGCTGCTGATCCAGCGCACTCCTCGCATGTCCTCGGTGCTCGCCGACTACGACCGTGTGCTCAAGCAGCGCAACGCCCTGCTGAAGTCGGCACGGGCGCGGGGCATCAAAGGCGAAGGCCTGAGCACCCTCGACGTGTGGGACGACAAGCTCGTCTCGCTCGGGGCAGAGATCATCACGGCGCGGCAGCGTCTCGCGGCCGATCTGCAGAATCCGGTCGCAGAGGCATACGCGGCGATAGCCGGTGAGGACCACCGTCCGCAGCTCGACTGGGCGCTCTCGGTGCGCGGCGCAGATCCCGAAGAGGGAGTCGATGCGCCGGCCGAGACGTCGGGAGACATCGCCGAGATGTTCCACGCCGCGCTGCTCGCCAAGCGATCGAATGAACTCGACCGCGGACTCACCCTCACCGGCCCTCATCGCGACGATCTCGTACTCCGGGTGCGTGGTCTGCCTGTGAAGGGCTATGCATCCCACGGAGAATCCTGGTCCGTGGCTCTCGCTCTGCGCCTCGCCTCGGCCGAGCTGCTGCGCAGCGAGTCCCCCGCCGGCGACCCCGTGCTGATCCTCGACGACGTGTTCGCCGAACTCGACGCAGACCGCCGTCAGCGTCTCGCCGCCCTCACCGCGGGATACGAGCAGGTGGTCGTCACTGCAGCGGTGGAGGAGGATATCCCCGAGGTGCTCCACGCGCATGTGGTGAGGATCTCCGCCGGAACCATCAGCGACGAGAGGGAGGTGTCCGATGAGTGACACCACACCTGTTCCGGCATCCGAGACCCCCGAGACGGTCGCGACCTATCTGCGACTGCGTGGTCTCGCACCGAGCTCGAAGTCGTGGAAGCGCAAGCGGCGGATCGTCACAGACGATGACAACGCCCCCTTCACGCCCGGCCGCGATCCCGGCCCCCTCGGAGCGGTGCTCGACAAGCTCAGCCGCGACTCGGGGTGGCAGAAGACCCTGGCCCGTGAAGACCTGGTCAGGCAGTGGGCCGATCTCGCGGGCACCGACACCGCGAAGCACTCCGAACCCGTCTCGCTCGAGCGTGGAGTGCTCACCGTGAAGTGCGATTCGACCGCCTGGGCGAAGAACCTCCAGTACATGCGAGGGACCATCCTCACCGAGATCGGTCGACGGTATCCGGATGCCGGGGTCGAGAACCTCCGCTTCATCGGACCGGACGTACCCTCGTGGAAATGGGGTCCCAGAGTCGTTCCAGGACGGGGCCCGCGCGATACCTACGGGTAGGGCACCGTTCAGGGGGTTCGGGAGGCTCAGAGGGCCACACACGGCCGTTCAGCGGGATTTCGAGTCGAAAGACCGCTAGAATGGGAGTTCGTGATATCGATGTGGAGTATGCCCTCTGATGACGCCTGAATTCCCTGCTGACGAGACGGAATCGACCACCGGGGAAACCCCTGACCCCTCCCAGGGCGCAGAGACCCAGACTCCCGCGGAAGCGGAGACGAGGTCTACATCGATCTCCCCCAAGATCAAGCAGCCCGGCGAGTACGGTGCCGACTCGATCCAGATCCTCGAGGGACTCGAGGCGGTGCGCAAGCGCCCCGGCATGTACATCGGATCCACGGGTCCGCGTGGTCTGCACCACCTGGTCTACGAGATCGTCGACAACTCGGTCGATGAGGCTCTGGCCGGCTACGCCGACACGATCTACGTGACGCTGCTCGAGGACGGCGGCGTGCGCGTCATCGACAACGGCCGCGGAATCCCGGTCGACCCGCACTCCTCCGACCCGTCGAAGTCGACGGTCGAGGTCGTGCTGACCATCCTGCATGCGGGTGGCAAGTTCGGTGGCGGTGCCTACGCCGTCTCGGGTGGTCTGCACGGCGTCGGCTCCTCTGTCGTGAACGCCCTGTCGACCCGCTTCGATGTCGAGGTCAAGCAGAAGGGCTTCGTCTGGCGGCACAGCTTCGCCGACGGTGGAGTTCCGCAGCAGAAGCTCATCAAGGGCGAGGAGACCGACGACACCGGCACGAGCATCACGTTCTGGCCGGATGCCTCGATCTTCACCGAGACGACCGACTTCGACTACGACACCCTGCGCACCCGCTTCCAGCAGATGGCGTTCCTCAACAAGGGACTCCGTATCGAGCTGCTCGACGAGCGCGCGTCCTCGGCCTATGAGGTCGAAGATGCCGGTGTGACCACGACCAAGCAGCCGGGCGATGTCTTCTTCTACGAGCGTGGACTGGTCGACTACGTCGAGTACCTCAACAAGGTGCGTCACGCCGAGGTCGTCAACGACGAGATCATCGCTTTCGAGTCCGAGGACACGGCGCGCAAGATCTCGCTCGAGGTCGCGATGCAGTGGACCACCTCGTACACCGAGAACGTCTTCACCTATGCGAACACGATCAACACCCACGAGGGCGGCACCCACGAAGAGGGCTTCCGCGCCGCGCTCACCACGCTGGTGAACAAGTACGCGCGCGCGAACAACATCCTCAAGGAGAAGGAAGAGAACCTCTCCGGCGACGACGTGCGCGAGGGACTGACCGCCGTCATCTCGATCAAGCTCGGCGAGCCCCAGTTCGAGGGTCAGACCAAGACCAAGCTCGGCAACACCGAGGCCAAGGCTTTCGTGCAGAAGGTCGTGGGCGATCAGCTCGGCGACTGGTTCGACCGCAACCCGGCCCAGGCGAAGAACATCATCCGCAAGGCGCTCGACGCCGCGACCGCACGTCTCGCCGCACGCAAGGCGCGCGAGACCGCACGACGCAAGAGCGTGTTCGAGTCCGCGGCGATGCCCGACAAGCTCAAGGACTGCACCAGCAAGGACCCCTCGATCAGCGAGATCTTCCTCGTCGAGGGTGACTCGGCCGGCGGCTCGGCAGTGCAGGGACGCGACCCGCACACGCAGGCGATCCTCGCGCTCCGCGGCAAGATCCTCAACGTCGAGCGCGCACGTCTCGACAAGGCGCTCGGCAACCGCGAGGTCCAGGCGATGATCCAGGCCTTCGGCACGGGCATCGGCGAAGAGTTCGACATCGAGAAGGCGCGCTATCACAAGATCGTGCTGATGGCGGATGCCGATGTCGACGGTCAGCACATCACGACGCTGCTGCTGACGCTGCTGTTCCGGTACATGCGCGGACTCATCGAGGCGGGCTTCGTGTACCTCGCGATGCCGCCGCTGTACCGCCTCAAGTGGTCGAACTCCGCACACGAGTACGTGTTCAGTGACGCCGAGCGCGACGCGCTGCTGAAGTTCGGCCTCGACAACGGCAAGCGCATCCCGAAGGACGCCGGCATCCAGCGCTACAAGGGTCTCGGCGAGATGAACGCCAAGGAGCTGTGGGAGACCACGATGGACCACACCACGCGGACGCTCCGCCAGGTGACCATCGAGGATGCCGCGGCAGCCGACGAGATCTTCAGCGTGCTGATGGGCGAGGACGTCGAATCCCGACGCAGCTTCATCCAGCGCAACGCCAAGGACGTCCGCTTCCTCGACATCTGAGGCGCTCCGCGCCCTGCATTCGCTCGACTAACGACCGGAATCGACAACACACATGACTGACGACGCACGCCCCGAGCCCCCGGCACACGACCACGGAAAGATCGACCAGGTCGATCTGCAGTCCGAGATGCAGCGCAGCTATCTCGACTACGCGATGGCCGTGATCGTCGGCCGTGCCCTCCCCGACGTGCGCGACGGTCTGAAGCCTGTGCACCGCCGCGTGATCTACGGCATGTACGACGGCGGATTCCGGCCCGACAAGTCGTTCTCGAAGTGCGCCCGTGTCGTCGGCGAGGTCATGGGTCAGTACCACCCGCACGGTGACTCGGCGATCTACGACGCCCTCGTGCGTCTGGTGCAGCCGTGGGCGCTGCGGTACCCGCTCGCGCTGGGTCAGGGCAACTTCGGCTCTCCCGGCAACATGGGCGCCGCGGCTCCTCGATACACCGAGACCAAGATGGCTCCCCTCGCGCTCGAGATGGTGCGCGACATCGAAGAAGACACCGTCGACTTCCAGGACAACTACGACGGCCAGACCCAGGAACCGACGGTTCTTCCCGCGCGGTTCCCGAACCTGCTCGTCAACGGCTCGGTCGGTATCGCCGTCGGCATGGCGACCAACATCCCCCCGCACAACCTGCGTGAGATCTCGGATGCTGCGCTCTGGGCCCTCGACAACCCCGGCCTTCCGCGTGACGAGCTGCTCGACGGGCTGATCCAGCGCGTTCCGGGCCCCGACTTCCCGACCGGCGCTCAGATCCTGGGCACCAAGGGAATCCACGAGGCGTATCGCACCGGCCGCGGATCCATCACGATGCGCGCGGTCGTCAACGTCGAGGAGATCCAGGGCCGCACATGCCTCGTGATCACCGAGCTGCCGTACCAGGTCAACCCCGACAACGTCGCCGTGAAGATCGGCGACCTCGTGCGTGACGGCAAGATCAGCGGCATCGCCGACATCCGCGACGAGTCCTCCGACCGCACGGGTCAGCGCCTCGTCGTCGTGCTCAAGCGCGATGCCGTCGCGAAGGTCGTGCTCAACAACCTCTACAAGCACACGCAGCTTCAGGAGAACTTCGGCGCCAACATGCTCGCGATCGTCGACGGCGTGCCGCGCACGCTGGCGATCGACGGGTTCGTGACCTACTGGATCACCCACCAGCTCGAGGTCATCGTCCGCCGCACGCGCTTCCGTCTGGCGAAGGCCGAGCGTCGCATGCACATCCTGCGCGGTTATCTCAAGGCGCTCGACGCGCTCGACGAGGTCATCGCCCTGATCCGCCGCTCCGCCACGGTCGAGGACGCCCGCGAGGGGCTGAAGAAGCTCCTCGAGATCGACGACGACCAGGCCCAGGCCATCCTCGACATGCAGCTCCGCCGCCTCGCGGCTCTCGAGCGGCAGAAGATCCTCGACGAGGCGGCCGAGCTCGAGCGTCTCATCGCCGAGTACCAGGCGATCCTGGCCGATGAGTCGCTGCAGCGCGACATCATCCGCGAGGAGCTCACGGGCATCGTCGACCGCTTCGGCGACGACCGCCGCACGCACATCCTGCACGGTTTCGACGGCGATGTCTCGATGGAAGACCTCATCGCCGAAGAGGAGATGGTCGTCACCATCACCCGCGCCGGGTACATCAAGCGCACGCGGAGCGACAACTATCGGTCGCAGCACCGCGGCGGCAAGGGCATCAAGGGCGCCCAGCTGCGGGCGGATGACATCGTCGAGCATTTCTTCGTGACGACGACGCACCACTGGCTGCTGTTCTTCACCGACAAGGGGCGCGTGTACCGCGCGAAGACCTATGAGGTTCCCGAGGCCGGGCGCGACGCCAAGGGAACGCACGTCGCGAACCTGCTCGCCCTGCAGCCCGACGAGAACATCGCGCAGGTGCTCGACATCCGCGACTACGAGGTCGCCGACTATCTGGTGCTCGCGACGCGCGACGGTCTCGTCAAGAAGACGCGCCTCGACACGTATGACACCAACCGCCAGGGCGGCGTCATCGCGATCCGTCTGAACGACGAGGACGAGCTCGTCTCGGCCCTCATGGTCAACGCCGAGGACGACATCCTTCTCATCAGCCGTCGGGGCATGTCGGTCAGGTTCAGCGCGACCGACGAGGCGCTGCGGCCGATGGGCCGCGCGACCGCGGGTGTGAAGGGCATGAAGTTCCGTGAGGGCGACAGCCTGCTGTCGGCATCCGTCGCAGCCCCCGGTCAGTTCGTGTTCGTGGTGACCGACGGCGGGTACGCCAAGCGCACGGCCGTCGAGGAATACCGCGTCCAGGGACGCGGTGGTTACGGCATCAAGGTGGCCAAGCTCCACGACGATCGGGGCACTCTCGCGGGTGGTCTGATGGTCTCGTCCGACGACGAGGTCCTTGTGGTTCTGTCCAGCGGCAAGGTGGTACGCTCTGCCGTGGCCGAGGTGCCCGCCAAGGGCCGAGACACCATGGGAGTGGTGTTCGCACGGACGACGGAAGCCGACCGGATCCTCGCCATCGCCCGCAACGGCGAGCGGGGCCTCACCGAAGAAGACGAATCGGATGAGGCTGAGGTGGAATCCGAGTCCACCGCCCCCGAGACGAACGAGAACCCTGAGGAAGCAGACGCATGAGCACAGTAGCCGACAAGCTGGCGAAGAAGTCCACGCGCAAGACCAGTGGCAAGCAGGTGCGCCTGCGTCTCGTCTACGTCGACTTCTGGTCGGCCGTGAAGCTCTCCTTCCTCGGAGCGGTCGCACTCGCGATCGTCACCATGGTGTCGTTCTTCCTGATCTTCCTGGTGCTCCAGGCGACGGGACTCCTCACCCAGGCCGACGAGATCATCGGCGCGATCACCGACAACTCGGTGCGCATCTCCGAGGTGGCCGGTCTTCCGCAGGTGATGGCGTTCGCCGCCGTCGTGTCGATCCTGAACCTCATCGTCTTCACGGTGCTCGGCGCGGTCGTCGCCGGCATCTACAACGTCGCCGTGAAGGTGACGGGCGGTCTGCTCGTCGGCTTCATGTCGAACTGATCCTCCGGATTCGAAGAGGGGCGGATGCTGCGGCATCCGCCCCTCTTTCTGTTCTCCGGCGGAGTAGGGAAAACCCGAAGCCGGGTGTCTGGTTTGCTCGGTGTCGGCGCGATCGGCGCCGCCGTACCTTTGAACCATGACCACACACACTGCCACGCCACCACAGGCAACGGCCACGAAGCCGCCGCTGCGCATCGTGCTCACGATCCTGCACCTCGCAGGCATCGGAGTCATCGGCGGCTTCATCTTCGCGACTCTCTCCGGACTCCTCGGCACAGGCCTCGGCCTGCTCTTCGCGGCGGGCGTCGGCATCGTGCTGCTCGTCGGACTCGTCTACGCCCTCTTCGGCGTGGGCTGGTTCGAGGTGGCGCGGGTCAGCGCCCTCTACCGGTCGCCGATCACGCCGCTCAGGTGGCGTCCGCGTGACCGTCCCGGGTTCTCCGGCTGGGTGCGCTCGCTCGGACGCCAGTCGATCGACGGCCGCATGTGGCGGGCACTCGCGAACTTCGCGATCACCGCCGTACTCGGCTGGATCGTGCTGCGCCTCGCCTTCGGCCTGGTGTGGTCGATCACGATCTCGTTCGCACCTCTCACCGGAGCGGATGCCGTGATGGGCCCGTTCGGCGGAGGCGGCATCGACCCCGCGTGGGCACCGCTCGTCGGCATCCTCGGCATCGCAGCCTGCCTTGCCGGAATGATCGGTCTGGCGCTCCTGAACCGTGTGCTGTCGCTCGCCATCGTCGTTCGCAGCCGTGAGGCAGAGCTCACGGAGCGAGTGCGCACCAGCACCGCTCAGCGTGAGGGCGCGGTGCGCGCCGCAGATGTCGAGCGCACCCGCATCGAGCGGGATCTGCACGACGGCGTCCAGCCGCGACTCGTCTCGGTCGGCATGACCCTGGGGCTCGCACAGCAGAAGATCGACAACGATCCGGATGCGGCCAAAGAGCTGATCGCCGAGGCACACACCTCGACCAAGGCGGCGATCACCGAACTCCGTCAGTTGGCCCGCGGCATCCATGCATCCGTCCTCGACGATCGAGGCCTCGACGCAGCCCTCTCGGCCCTCGCAGGCCGGTCGCACATCCCCGTGAGTCTCGACGTGCGGATGGACGGACGCTGCAGCCGTGAGGCCGAGGCCGCCGTGTACTTCTCGATCGCCGAGTCGCTCACGAACGCCGCCAAGCATTCACGAGCCAGCGAGGCACGGGTCACCGTCCGTCTCCGCGACGGAGGAGTGCTCTGGGCACGTGTCGAAGACAACGGCATGGGCGGCGCGCAGGTGCAGCCCGGCGGCGGGCTCGACGGCATCGCGAATCGCGTGCTGGCAGCCGGCGGAACCTTCCGCCTCGAGAGCCCCGTCGGCGGGCCGACCAGCCTGGAGGTGAACGTGCCATGCGCATCCTGATCTGCGAGGACTCCGTCCTGCTGCGCGAGGGACTCGTGCGACTGCTCGAGGACGCCGGCCACAGTGTGGTCGCAGCTCTCCCCGACACCAACGGTCTCAGCGAAGCCGTGGTCGAGACCGATCCGGAGCTCTGCATCCTCGATGTCAGGCTGCCCCCGACGTTCACCGATGAGGGCATCCGCGCGGCACTCGGCCTGCGCGTCACGAACCCTGCGCTGCCGCTGCTCGTGCTCTCGCAGTACGTCGAGGAGCGGTATGCCTCCGACCTCATCGCGGCGCAGGGCGGGCCGCTGGGCTATCTGCTCAAGGATCGTGTCGCCGACGTCTCGGAGTTCCTCGCCTCGGTACAGAGGATCTCGGAGGGCGCGACGGTGCTCGACCCCGAGGTCGTGGCTCAACTGCTGATGCGTCGCAACCGGGACGACCGCATGCAGCGTCTCACCGAGCGCGAGCGCACCGTGCTGTCGCTCATCGCCGAGGGCAAGTCGAACCAGGCCATCGCGGGCCTGCTCTTCCTCTCGGAGGCGAGCGTGGAGAAGCACATCACCGCGATCTTCCAGAAGCTGGGCTTCGAGCAGGGCGAGTCGGGCAACCGACGCGTGCTGGCGGCCCTCGCACACATCGAGAACACGGGCGGCACGCCGCCGACCGGACAGACAGGACTGGGACGATGACCACGAACGACGACTTCCAGGGCGGGCACACCCCCCTCACTCCCCCGCCGGCATCTGCGCCTCAGGGCCATGAGCAGGCCCCCGCCTCCGCCACCGCTCAGACGACACCCGCCGACGCGGGGCGCTCGTCGGGAACGACGGCGATCATGATCGTGACGGCGATCGTCGGCGGAATCGCGCTGCTCGGCGCGGGAGGGTCTGCCGCCTTAGCGGCGACCGGCACCATGATGGGTTCTTCCGAGGGCAGCGATTCGGTGCTGACCGAGGATGTCTCAGGCATCGAGGGCATCGACCTCGACGTAGATGCGGGAAACATGCGCATCGAATTCGGAGACGTCGACGAGGCCCGGCTTGCGATCACCGACGCCCGTGGCCCGGCGTGGACTCTCGAGCGTGACGGAGACGACCTGGTCGTGCGGAGTCCGGAGTTCCGTTTCGGATGGTGGTTCGGCAGCTGGTTCGGTGACGACCAGTCTGCGGTGCTGACCCTCCCTGAAGAACTTCGCGACGCGCAGCTCGACGCCGACCTCACGCTCGATGCGGGCAGCCTCGATGTGGTCGGTGAGTTCGGCGCTCTCGACGTCACCGTCAACGCGGGGGCCCTCGATCTCGAAGGAGCGGCGGACAGCCTCAGCATCGACATGAGCGCCGGCCGTGCGGACGCGCTGCTCGACGGCGTCGACGAGGCGAACCTCAGCGTCTCGGCGGGCGATCTCAACGTGGAGCTGACCGGACGTGCACCGTCGCAGACGACGATCGACGTGAGCGCGGGATCGGTCGACCTCACCGTTCCTGACGAGTCGTACTCGATCATCCAGGACGTCAGCGCCGGATCGCTCGACGCGAAGGTCGACCAGTCATCCGACACCCGGAACGTGATCGACGTCTCGCTTTCGGCGGGCAGCGTGACCATCCGCCCGGGGCGCTGACCACGATCGAGGGCAGGGGCGCGCCGTGCCCCTGCCCTCGATTGGGTATTTCGAGGAATCTCCGGTAAAGTTTCGGAGGTTGACGGGCCCATAGCTCAGGCGGTTAGAGCGCTTCACTGATAATGAAGAGGTCCCAGGTTCAAGTCCTGGTGGGCCCACTCCTCAACTTAAAAATTCCCTCACGGGGCCTTAGCTCAGTTGGTAGAGCGCCTGCTTTGCAAGCAGGATGTCAGGAGTTCGAATCTCCTAGGCTCCACACTGTGTTGAGACAGTTCGAGAAGGCCCCGCCTAGTGCGGGGCCTTCTCGTTTCTCCCCTCGCGCGTGCTCGGCAGCTACGCTCGTGGGATGAGCGCATCAGTGACGGATACCTCGCCGGTCGTCGCCCGGCCCCCGCGCTGGTTCGCCCGACGTCGGTTCGTGCTGATCATGAGCCTTTTCGTCATCCCGATCGCACTCTCCGCATCCTTGAACAGCTACGGACCGCTCACCGTCGACTCCGCCCTGCGCATGGCCTTCGCTTCGGTCGCCGGTCAGACCATCGCGATCCTGGGCGCGCTGGTGGCGTTCGTCATCACGCTCACGTCTCGCCGCAGCCTCCCCGGCGTCGTCTTCTTCGCACTGGTGGTGTTCTTCGTCACCACGAATGCCGTCACGGTGATGGGTGGAACAGGACAGCTGCTTCTGGATCGACTCGACCTGATCGCCGAGACGGCCGCCCTCGACTAGCGCATCCCGCGCTCCTCCACAGGTGTTAACAACCCTGTTAACAACTGCCCCAGCCTGCTCGAAACGCTGATCTTCGAGTCCACAGGTGTGGATGGGCCTGTTAACAACTAGGAGATGCCCTAGTTATCAACCCCCCTTCTCACTTCCAGGTCGAGGGCGTAGCGTGCACGCATGGCTGACAGGGAGACGATGATCCAGACCGAGGTCGTGTTCGACGGAGCGAGCTTCCTGCTCTCCCAGGATCAGGACGTCGACGACCTGCGAGAACGCATCGAGTCGGCGACGAGGACCTCCGGCACGTTCGTCGACCTGGTCGTGGTCGGAAACAGGGCCGTGAGCGTCCTGATCACCCCGAACACCCAGGTGACGATCAGCGTCGCACCGGTGGCGTACGACCCGCGTGACACCGGCGACGTGGACTTTCCCTACAGCGGATACCACGACGAACTCTGAAGGCGGGATGCGGCGGCAGAACCGCCCGTGATCAGAGCTTCGGACCGCGGATGATCCGTACCGGCCCCCTGGCCTCACGGATGCTCACCCGCTCGCCCTTCTGAGTGACGACGAGCTCGTCGCGGTCGGCGAGCTCTGCGGCTACACGCCGGACGTCGGACATCAGAGGGCGCCAGGTCTCGCCGCCCACCGTGCGGGCGACATCGCTCGGGCAGATCGACGACTCCGCACGCTTCCGGGTGAGTGCACGAAGCGCGGCCGCGATCCTCTCGTCGAAGCCGGCGCCGGCGCGGTCCTCCCACCAGGGCTCCCCACGTTCACCCAGCGCGGTCTTCGCATCGTGCACCCGGCGTCGCGCATCGGGATCCTGGGCCTTCACGGCACGACGCGCAGCCATGAGCTCGTCGACCAACTCCTGGCGGAACGCGTCGGGGATCGACGGGTCCGTCGCCCGCCATCGCCGTCCGTCGATGATGACGTGGTGCCCGTCTGCGGTGTGCTCCGGGCCGCGCACATCGCTGAGATCGGTGCTGTCGTCGGGTGCCATGGTGCCAGTCTCGTCACCCGGATCGCGTCGGCCAAGGGGCTTGACCGCTCGTGAGCGGGCGATCCGCGGCGCAGTTCAGACCGCGGTGAGCCCGTGGGGTGCGATGTTCAGTCGCTCGCACCCGTCAGCGGTCACGACGACGATGTCCTCGATGCGTGCACCCCACTCGCCCGCGAAGTAGATGCCGGGTTCGATGCTGAAGGCCATGCCCTCGCGCAGCACCAGATCGTTGCCGGGCGCGATGTAGGGCTCCTCATGCACCGAGACGCCGATCCCATGACCGGTGCGATGCAGGAAGGCCTCTGCGAGCCCGGCCTCGGCCAGCACCGAGCGCGCCGCCGCGTCGACCTCCTCTGCCGTCACTCCGGGGCGCACGGCGTCGACCGCGGCGTGCTGAGCGCGCACGAGCACCGCGATGCGATCGGCGGCCTCGGGGTCGGGGGCGCCGACGACGTAGGTGCGGGTGCTGTCGGAGTTGTAGCCGCTGGGCACTGCTCCCCCGATGTCGACGACCACGATCTCGCCGTCGCCGATCACACGGTCAGACACCTCGTGGTGCGGGTCGGCGCCGTTCGGGCCCGAGCCGACGATGACGAATTCGACGGTGCGGTGTCCCTCGGCGACGATGGCCTCGGCGATGTCGGTCGCCACCTCGCGCTCGGTGCGCCCTGCGCGCAGCCACTCGGGCACGCGCCTGTGCACGGCATCGATCGCCGCACCGGCGAGGCGCAGCTCGGCGACCTCCTCGGGATCCTTGATCATCCGACCCTCACGCAGCACCGGTGTCGCGAGCTCGGCGCGCACGTCGATCCGGTCGGCCAGCGGAATGACGTGCAATGCCGGCAGTGCGTCGGAGACACCCACCCTCGAGACGGAGCCGAGGGCTTCGGCCACGAGGTCGTAGGGGTTGTCGCCATCGACCCAGTCGGAGACCGCGAGTCCGAGCTGCCCCACGGCGGTGGTCCTGACCTTCGCCAGCTCCATCCGGGGCACGATGATCGTGGGTGCGATGCCGGGTCCGAGCACGAGTGCGGTGAGGCGTTCGATCGTGTCGCCTTCGACTCCGACCAGGTACTGCAGGTCGGGCCCAGGGCCGACGACTATCCCGTCGAGGCCGGAGTCGGCGGCGAGAGATGCTGCGCGGTCGAGTCGGGCGGCGTACACGGAGGCGGGGAACGGCAGTGTGCTCACGGCATCCACGCTACTGCTCGGGCCCCGGCCAGGGAACGGCGACTCAGCTCACGGCGAGGCGGATGCGCTCAGTGAGCAGCTTGCGGTTCGCGGGGGTCAGGTCGAGCAGCGCGTAGGCGGTCGGCCACATCGTGCCGTCGTCGAGGTTCGAGATGGGCTCGAAGCCGAAGGTGCCGTAGCGCACCTTGAACTTGCTCGCCGGCTGGAAGAAGCAGAGCACCTTGCCGTCCTTGCCCCACGCCGGCATGCCGTAGTAGGTGCGCGGCATGAGCTCGGGAGCGACCTCGGTGACGAGGGCATGCAGCGCCAAAGACAATTCGCGATCCTTGTCGTCCGGCAGCTTCGCCACCGCAGCCTCGAGATCTGCGACCCCCTCGGCACGCACCTCTTCAGCGCTCTTCTTGGCCCGAGAGCGCGACTTGCGCTTGTCGGCCGCGGCCTCCTTCATGGCCTCGCGTTCCTCGGCGCTGAAGTTCTTCTCGTTGTCAGCCATGACGGGTTCCTTTCTCGGCGTGATCTGCGATGAACATCACACTACGGATGCCGCGGTCGGCTGTGCTTCTCGATTCCTGATCGATCCGGCCATCCTGTGCGAGCACGACTCGACACACAACGCTCGAGGTCATTGCGCGGCGGCTAGGGTGAGGGCATGGACATGCGGGTCGCGGCATACGCGGTCGTCACCGATGACGACGGACGCATACTTCTCGCGCGATGGACCGAGGGTCGTCGAGTCGCGTGGACCATGCCCGGTGGTGGCCTCGAGGCGGGCGAGGCACCCGAAGACGCCGTGCGACGGGAGCTTCGTGAGGAGACCGGCTACAGCGTCAAGGTCGGAGAGCTGCTCGGCATCCACTCGCGGGTGATCCCCGCCAGCCAGCGGGTGAACGACTCAGACCAGCCCCTGCACACGCTGCGCATCGTGTATCGAGCATCGGTCACGGGCGGCAAGCTGACCTTCGAGGCCGACGGCTCGACCGACATGGCCGAGTGGTTCCCTCTCAAGGCCGTGAAGGAACTGCAGAGGGTGAAGCTGGTCGACATCGCGCTGCGGATGGCCGGCATCCTCTGAGTCAGCCGCGCGCCTCTTCGGGAACCGAGATGTCGGCCACCGTGGCGCCGTAGGCGGTGATGAGATCGTCTGCATCGACGAACAGGCTGTACCCGTGGGCGCCGGCTCCCATGGCGATCCGCTGTCCGACGATCGACTCGTCGGCGAACACGGGCCATTCGGTGGTGCTGCCGATGGGCACGATGGTGCCGCGCTCGTACCCGGTCGCCGCGAGGGCGAGCTCCGGCTCAGGCAGACGCAGCTTGTTCACACCGACCACTGCCCGCAGCTTGGGCCACGAGATCGATCTGCCGCCCGGAACGAGCGCGAACAGGTAGGTGTCGTCCGAGCGCTTGACGACGAGGGTCTTGACGATGCCGGAGGGCAGGATGCCGAGCAGCTCCGCAGCTTCGACGAGGCTGCGGGCGGCTGGCCGTTCGCGGATCTCGATATCGAGGCCTCGTGCGGCTGCGGCATCCCTCACCCGGGCATGCAGATCCCCCGGCTCGGAGGCCGGGGGCTGCGATGTCGAGGTCACGCGTCAGGTGCAGCGAGCGGGTCGTCGGCGACCCAGAGCTCGTCGTCCGCGCGCAGTGCCTGCCAGGCGGCGTAGAGAACACCGGCTGCTGCGGCGACTCCGAGGATCAGGGCGATGATCGAGCCGACGCCCGGGCCCTTCGGCTCGGGCTTGGTGGCCTTCCGGACCTTGCGAACGACACCCTCGCGCTTGGCGTTGGCGACGTCCCACGCGGTGAGCGCGGTTCCGACGACTCCACCGACGATCGGGACGACCTTGTCGTCCACGACGTGGTGCCCGAACCGCACGCCACGGTCGACGACCGGGGCGACGCGACGGTTGTAGGTGTCCTGCACGACAGGACCGACCTGCTCGCGACCGAAGTGGCCGAGCTGGCGTCCGGCCTCACGTGCGACGTCGGCGGCGTGGCCGACCAGGACCTGCTGGTTCTCCCAGAGCTGGTTGGCGTCGTTCTGAAGACGACGCAGCTCCTTCTTCCGCTTGCGGCTGATGCTCACGATGCTCTCCTGTCGATTGGAGTACGGATTCCCCATCTTGCCACGCGACCCTGGATGGGGCGAGGGAATCGCCGAACCCTTGCGTCGAAGGGCGAACACCGCTAGACGCGGGCCAACTCATGGGAAGCTCTGCGAGAATGGACGCATGGCTCACGCTTCTCATGTCGCAACCCTGCACACCAACCACGGTGACATTGTCATCAACCTCTTCGGCGATCACGCTCCGAAGACGGTCAAGAACTTCGTCGGCCTCGCCGACGGCACCCAGGAGTGGACGCACCCCGCCACCGGCAAGCCCGGCGAGGGCGCTCTCTACAAGGACGTCATCTTCCACCGGATCATCCCGAACTTCATGATCCAGGGCGGCGACCCGCTCGGACAGGGCGTCGGCGGTCCCGGCTACAACTTCGACGACGAGATCAACATGGAGCTCAACTTCAACGAGCCCTACATCCTCGCCATGGCCAACGCCGGCCTGCGTCGAAACGCCATCACGGGCAAGCCCGAGGGCACCAACGGCTCGCAGTTCTTCATCACGACCGACCCCACGCCCTGGCTCCAGGGCAAGCACACGATCTTCGGCGAGGTCGCGGATGACGCCTCCAAGGCTGTCGTCGACGCGATCGCCGCAGTGCCGACGGCCGCGGGCGACCGCCCCATCGAGCCCGTCGTGCTGCAGTCGATCGACATCGTCGCGGCCTGACGCCGACGCTGGCCGATCCGGATGACCACGCCTGAGTTCGCGGACAACCGCGACAACTTCTGCTACCGGCATCCGGATCGGCAGAGCTTCGTGCTCTGCCAGCGGTGCCTGCGCACCATCTGCCCCGAGTGCCAGACGCAGGCACCCGTCGGAGTGATCTGCCCTGAATGCATGGCGGATCAGCGCAAGAACCGCACTCCCGCCCAGAAGCGCGCCGAGCGCCGCTGGGGCGGCCGCAACTCCGCCACCGCCACCGTGCGCAGTGGCAAGCCGATCGTCACCTACGTGCTGCTCGCGGTGACGTCGTTCATCGGGCTGGTGCAGCTCATCCCGGGGATCGGCGATGCGATCACGGGCCAGCTGCTCTTCGCCGCGGGCTACCTGTACCCCAACCTGTCGCTCATGTCGTTCGAGCCCTGGCGACTTCTCACCGCCGTCTTCGCGCATGGCGGGTTCCTGCATCTCGCGCTCAACATGCTCGCTCTGTGGATGCTGGGGCAGAGCCTCGAGCCGATGCTGGGCCGGGTCCGCTTCCTCGCGCTGTATCTGATCAGCGGTCTCGGCGGCTCCGTCGCCGTCGCCCTGCTCGCGCCCGGGACCGCGACGGTCGGCGCGTCCGGTGCGATCTTCGGCCTGATGGCCGCGCTGCTCATCATCGGCAGGCACATCGGTGCGAATGTGACGGGGATCCTCGTGATCCTCGGCATCAACTTCGTCGTCGGATTCGTGTTCTCTCAGAACATCGCCTGGCAGGCGCACCTCGGCGGTGCGATCGTCGGAGCACTGCTCGCCTTCATCCTCACCAGAACCCGAAGGCGCGAGCAGCGCACACTGCAGATCGTGCTGCTCGCCGCGGTCGTCGTCGCCCTGATCCTGATCGTCGCCCTGTTGGTGCCATTCCTGATCACGACGGTTTACTCCTGATCAAGAGTTGTTAACAGGGTTGTTAACCGTTGTGAATAACATGGGTGTAATTCTCCCCAGGGTGGGGATAACCTGTGGATAACTCTCTTTCGTCGAGAACGAAAGAAGGCCCCTCTCGCCGGAGCGAGAGGGGCCTTCTTCGAAGAGGAGGGGCTGGCGTCAGCGCCAGCGAGTGGTCATCAGGAAGCCGATCAGGGCGATGCCCAGGCCGATCGCGAGGTTCCAGTTGTCGAGACCCGGGATCGGGAACTGCATGCCGGAGATGTAGAACACGAGAATCCACACCAGACCGAGGAGCATGAAGCCGATCATCACCGGCTTGAACCACACGGCGTTGGGTGCGGCTTCGCCTTCGCTGCGCGGAGCTTCGGGTTCTTCAGTCTTGCGGTCGCGTGCCATTCCCACAGTGTACCCAAGAGTGTCATATCGCGCGGAAAAGCAAGGCCAGAGGGCTGGTGTCCAGGTCTGGCGGATAAGATCTGGCCATGACTGCATCCGTCGTCTCGGGGGAGCGACGTGCACACCGCCGTCGCCCCCGATCGCGCGCGACCTTCACGAGCGTCCTCGGGGAGCTGCTGCTCACCGGCGGAGTGCTCGTGCTCCTCTTCGTCGCGTGGCAGATGTGGATCGGCGACATCATCATCGCCGCACAGAAGAACGACGAGGGCGCGGCCATGTCTCAGACGCTTGCTGAGGCTCCCGCACCCGAGCCCCCGCCGCTGGTCGAGGGGGAGGACGGCACGACCTACTACGAGCCCGTGATCCCTGCCGCACCCGCAGACGCGCAGTGGTTCGCACAGATGCAGGTCCCGCGTTTCGGGTCCGAGTACAACGTCGGCATCTACGGCGGCACGAGCCGTGCGCGCACTCTCGACGACCTCGGAATCGGCGTGTACACCGACTCGAAGATGCCCGGCGAGGTCGGCAACTTCGCCATGGCCGGGCACCGCACCACATGGGGCAAGCCCTTCAACCAGCTCGACAAGCTCCAGGTCGGCGATGCGATCGTCGTCGAGACCCCCGACGGATGGTTCACCTACCGTTTCCGGACGCTGGAGTACGTGAAGCCGACCCAGACCGACGTGCTGCTCGATGTGCCGCAGATGCCCGGCGTCGAGACCGGCGAGAAGTACATCACACTGACCGCCTGCTCCCCGCTCTACTCACTGGCCGAGCGCATCGTCGCCTACGGGGTGTTCGAGAGCTTCCAGCCGCGCGCCGAAGGCCCGCCCACAGCTCTCACCGACCCCCCGCCTCCGCCGGCAGCGCCGTCGATCTAGCCGAACGGAACGAGACACATCATGTATGCCGCCCTCTGGCGCCTGCTGCCCGGTCCGTGGTGGCTGAAGCTCTTCTTCCTTCTCGTGCTCATCGCAGCGGTGCTCTACGGGCTGTTCTGGTTCGTGTTCCCCTGGGTGAGCCCCCTGATCACCCCGGGCGAGGTCGATCTCGAATGACCCGCGTGCTCGTCGTGGACAACCACGACAGCTTCGTGCACACCCTCGTCGGGTACCTGCGTGAGCTCGGCGCCGACGTCACGCTGATCGAGGCGGATGCCACCGACGCCGTGCAGCTCGAGGGGATGCTGCCCGCGTTCGATGCGCTGCTGCTCTCGCCCGGACCGGGCGCTCCGGCCGATGCCGGGGTCTCGATCGATGCCGTGCGCCTCGCCACGCGGATGCGGATGCCGCTCCTCGGGGTCTGCCTCGGGCATCAGGTGATCGGCGCGGCGTTCGGCGCGGCCGTGTCGGAGGCGCCCGAGCTGATGCATGGCATGGTGTCGCCGGTCACGCATGACGGCTCGGCGCTCTTCGCCGGCATCCCCTCGCCGTTCGATGCCGGCAGGTATCACTCCCTAGCCCTCGCGGAGTCGGCGCTGCCGTCTGACGTGGTCGTCACTGCACGCACCGACAGCGGCACCGTGATGGCCCTGGAGCACACTCGGCTGCCGATTCTCGGGGTGCAGTTCCACCCCGAGAGCGTGCTCACAGAAGGTGGCTACCGTCTACTCGCGAACTGGCTCGAACTCTGCGGCGACGCAGATGCCGTGGCGCTGTCATCGAACCTGCACCCGCTGTCGGGGGAGTGACGCGCCGCTGAGGTGTCGTCCCGGTCGCGCTCGTTCGTCGCGCGGTGCGGCGTCCCCCGAGGGAGCGAGACGGCTCAGTCGGCGGCGACGCAGTAGCGCAGTTCGACGGTCGAGCCGATCGCGACATCGCCCGGCGCGGCCGACATCGACGACACGGTCGGAGGCTCGGTCGGCGTGCAGTCGATCAGCTCGACCGGGCTCGGCGTGAGCCCGATGCGTTCGAGCTCTGCCTGCGCGGCATCCATCGTCCACCCCGTGACGTCGGTGAGGGTCACCCGGCCGCTGGCGACCACGAGATTCACGACGGTCTGCGGCGCGACTTCGCTCTCGGCGGCCTCGCTCGCCTCCATCACCGTCTCTGCTGCCAGCCCCTTGTCGTTGCGCTGGATCACTGTGCCGAGTTCGAGACCCGCTGCCGCGAGAGCATCTTTGGCGGCCGTCAACGACAGACCCTCGAGAATCGGCACCATCACGGTCTCCTTGCCGGATGACACGTAGATGGTGACGGAATCACCCTCGCTGACGGCTGTGCCGCTCTCCGGATCGGTGCGGATCACGTTGCCCTCGACGATGTCGTTGCTCGACTCGAGCACGAGCTTCGACGTCAGATCGAGTTCGCCGAGATCGTCCTGAGCGCGCTCGGACGAGACGTTGACGAGATCAGGCACGACACGAGCGCTCGACGGCACGTCATCCGGGCGCATGCTGAGCGTCCACACCCAGAACAGCACGGATGCCAGGAGCACCGCGAGCAGCGCGACGCCTGCCCAGATCCACGCGACCGGCGGACCAGACTGCGTGCGAGCCATGGTCGTGTCGGTGCTCAGCTGGCGCAGCGATCGGGCGGTCTCCTGCGCGGCGCGGGGGCTCGGGCCGTACAGCTCGCTGGTGAGCGCGCCGAGTTCCTTGCGGCTCGGCGCGTGACCCGAGACCGCGGAGTCGAGCGCTGCGCGGAAATGCGCAGCATCCGGGTACCGCTGGTACGGATCCTTCGCGAGTGCACGCAGAACGATCGGGTCGAGCGCACCGGGGGAGTCCTCGTTCACCTCGGTCGGAGGCACGGGGGTCTCGCTCACGTGCTGGTAGGCGACAGCGACCGGCGACTCGCCGCGGAACGGCTGACGACCCGTGAGCAGTTCGTAGAGCACCACGCCCGTGGAATACAGGTCTGCCCTGGCGTCGACCGGCTCGCCCTTGGCCTGCTCGGGTGAGAAGTACGCGGCGGTGCCGATGATCTGCGTGGTCTCGGCGACGGTCGACGATGAGTCGGACACGGCTCGGGCGATGCCGAAGTCCATGACCTTGACCTGGCCCTTGTCGGTGACCATGACGTTGCCCGGCTTGATGTCGCGATGCACGACACCCGCGCGGTGCGAGTAGTCGAGTGCCTCGAGGATGCCGTCGACATAGCGCACGGCGTCTTCGACAGGCACCGGCCCCTTGGCGATGATGTCCTTCAGCAGGGTTCCGCTGATCAGCTCCATGATGATGTACGGAGGCTCATCGGTGCTGCTGTCGGTGGTCGAGGGGTCACCGGCGTCGTAGACGCGGACGATCGACGGGTGCGACATGCGCGACGCCGACTGCGCCTCGAGCCGGAAGCGCGTGCGGAACGCATTGTCGCGCGCGAGCTCGGGGTCGAGGATCTTGATCGCCACCGCACGACCCAGCGTCAGGTCGTACCCGCGGTACACCTTCGCCATGCCGCCGTGCCCGATGAGCTCGTCTACGCGGTAGCGTCCCGCGAGAACTCGTGGCTCTGTCGACACGTACTGACCCCCTGATACGACCTTATGGATGCTCTAGCCTACGGCGCGAGCGGTTTACTCGCCTGAGTCGCCGCCGTCTGTGTCGCCCTCACCGGGATCCGGTGCGGCAGGCAGGATGGGGACGCCCGGCATGGCATCCGACTGCTCGGACGGCATGTCGCTTCCGCAGAACACACGGAACGTGGCGGTGATCGTCTGTCCGGCCGTGCCGGGGATGATCTGCGTCGAGAGCACGCTCGGACCGAAGCTGCGGATGGACTCGCCGGAGTTTCCGCCCGAGAAGGTCGCGTTGGTGAGCGTCACCTCGAAGGCCGATCGCGCCGGGGTGCCGGAGGGGCATTCGAAGCTGGGCCAGTTGAGCGTGACGGGCTCGCCCTCGGTGGCGGTGCCGGCGATGGTCGGCGTGCCCGAGGGCTTGCCCACCTTCACCTGCTCCTTGAAGGTCGTCAGCATGATGGTCGTACCCTCGGGAACGTTGCCACCCGGCTGGACCGATTCGACCGTTCCGACCTGATTCGCGCTCGGGGCGACGGTGTTGCCCACCGTGCACTCGGCCTGGAGCCCGGCGTTGACCGCCGCGGCCTGCGCGGCCTCGCACTGCATTCCGACGAGACCGAGAGCATCGACGTCGACCAGTTCGGGCTCAGGCGTCTCGCTTTCGCTCGGCGTCGGCTCGGGCGTCTGCGAGGTCGTCTCCGACTGGGAAGGCGCGGGCTCAGGGTCACTCGGGTTCATCAGCGCGAACACGGTTCCGCCGAGCACGACCACCAGCAGGGCGATCAGAGCGATGAGCGGCCACGTCCACGGGCTGCGCTTCTTCTTCGTCTTCTCGGCGTCCTCATCGGCCTGCTCACCGGTGGGCAGCTGAGCCGTGGTGGGGAGGATGCGAGTCGTGCCGTCGTCGCCCGATGCCGTGAGCAGTCGGGTGGCGTCGTCGGAGGCCACACCACCGGTCGCGATGGCCGGCACCGCGATCGCTGCGGAGTTCAGGTCTCCTCGGCGCAGTGCCTGCGCGGCGCGCGCCACCGTGGCGGACGACGAGGGTCGGTCGGCCGGCTTCTTGGCGATCATCGCCATGACGAGGTTCTGCACCGGGATCGGCACGGTCGGCGGCAGCGGCGGAGGCTGCTCGTTGATCTGCGCCATCGCGATGGCGACCTGAGACTCGCCCGTGAACGGGCGCTTGCCTGCGAGGCACTCATACGCGACGATGCCGAGGGAGTAGGTGTCGGTCGCCGGCGATGCCGGGTGCCCGGAGGCCTGCTCGGGCGAGAGGTACTGCACGGTGCCCATGACCTGACCGGTGGCCGTCAGCGGCACCTGGTCGGCGATGCGGGCGATGCCGAAGTCGGTGATCTTGACGCGGCCGTCGGGCGTGATCAGCAGGTTTCCCGGCTTGATGTCGCGGTGCACGAGACCGGCCGCGTGGGCGGCCTGCAGAGCGGATGCCGTCTGCGCGACGATGTCGAGGGTCTTGTCGGCGCTCAGCGCGCCGTCGCGTTCGAGCACGGTCGAGAGAGCCTCGCCGGGCACGAGCTCCATGACGAGGTAGGCGCTGCCGTTCTCCTCGCCGTAGTCGAAGACGCTCGCGATGCCCTCGTGGTTGACGAGTGCGGCATGGCGCGCCTCAGCGCGGAACCGCTCGAGGAACCCGGGGTCCCCCATGTACTCGTCCTTGAGGATCTTGATGGCCACGGTGCGGCCGATGACGTGATCCGTCGCCTCCCACACCTCGCCCATGCCGCCGATCGCAATACGCGACTGCAGCTCGTAGCGACCACCGAACGACACACCCTGCGTCGGTCTCATCTGCCCAGCACCGCCTCTATGACCTTCTTTGCAATCGGAGCGGCGATGGTGTCGCCGGATCCTGACTGCCCTTGTCCGCCGCCGTCTTCGACGAGGACCGCTACTGCCACTTCCGGGTCGTCCGCCGGTGCGAAACCGGTGAACCACAACGTGTAGGGCTTGTTACCGTTCTCGGTCGTGCCTGTCTTTCCAGCCACATCGACCCCGTCTATTCTTGCACCCTGGGCAGCGCCGTTCGAGACGCTGGCGACCATCGACGCCGCGACCTGTTCGGCGGTCGTCGCATCGGTGGCCTGTCCGAACTGGGTGTCGTCGTACGAACGGATGACCGAGAGGTCGTTGCCGATCACCGTGTCGACCAGGCGGGGGTTCATCACGACGCCGTCGTTCGCGATCCCGGCCGCCACCATCGCGATCTGCAGCGGTGTGGAGGTGACCTGTCCCTGCCCGAACCCGGTGAGCGCGGTCTGCGCGTCGTCGAGAGCCCGCGGGTAGCTCGAGGGCGTGGATTCCAGCGGCGTGGAGAAGCTCTGATTGAAGCCGAACTTCTCGGCCATCTCGCGAATCGCGTCGTCACCGAGCTCGACCGCGAGCTCGGCCATGGGGATGTTGCAACTCAGCCGGATGGCTTCGGCGATGGTGACGGTGTCACCGCTGCCGCACGTGCCGCCCCAGGCGTTGGCGACCGTGTTGTTCGAACCCGGCAGTGTGTACCGCGCAGGGTTCGGGAGCGTCGAGTCGGGCGTCCAATTGCCCGACTCATAGGCCGCGGCCGCCACGACCAGCTTGAACGTCGAGCCCGGGGGGTTGAGGTCGCCGGCGATCGCCCGATTCGAGAGCGGCTTCGCCGGGTCTTCGTCGAGCTGATCGTAGGTCGCGTTCGCGGCATCCGCGTCATGGGTCGCGAGCAGGTTGGTGTCGAAGCCTGGCGTCGACACCATGGCGAGAATCCGCCCGGTCTTCGGCTCGATGGCCACGACAGCGCCGTTGAGGCCCTGCAGGCCCTCGTAGGCCGCTCGCTGTGCAGCGGTGTCGAGAGTCAGTTCCACACTGAATCCGCTCTGCGGCTGGCCCGAGAGGATCCGCTCGATCTCGGCGAAGAACGCGCTCGAGCCGGTGCCGGAGAGGTCGGAGTTCATCGCCCGCTCGATCCCGGTCGCCGACTGCAGAGCGGGGTTGAAGTACCCGGTGACGGGCGCCCACATCGCGGCATCCGTGTAGACGCGCTGGAACTGGTAGCGGTCGTCCGAGGGCGTCGAGGAGGCGATCGCCACGTCGTCGACGATGATGGATCCGCGTTGGATCTCGTAGCTGTCGAGCAGCGTGCGCCTGTTGTTCGGGTTCTGCCCGAGGGAATCGGCCTCGACGACCTGGATCCAGCTGGTCGCCGCGAACAGCGACAGGAACATGAACAGCATCACGATGCTGAGACGGCGGAGTTCTTTCGTCATATCAGCCGATCACCGCCCTGGGTTGGCTGCGGACGCCGTCGGAGATGCGCAGCAGGATCGCGACGATGAGCCAGTTGGCCACGAGCGATGAGCCACCGGCGGCGAGGAACGGGGTGGTCAGACCGGTGAGCGGGATCAGCCGGGTCACACCGCCGACCATGATGAACACCTGCAGTGCGATGGTGAACGAGAGGCCGATCGCGAGCAGCTTGCCGAAATCGTCCTGACCGGCGAGCCCGATGCGCACGCCGCGGCTGACGAACACCATGTAGAGGCAGAGGATGGCGAACAGCCCGATCAGGCCGATCTCCTCGCCGAGGCTGGTGATGATGTAGTCGCTGTGCGCGAGCGGGGTGACCTCGGGGCGACCCTGACCCCACCCGGTGCCGAGCAGACCGCCGTGCGCGAGGCCGAACAGGCCCTGCATGGGCTGGAATCCCGCGACGTCCGGGTCGACCTTCTCGGAGTCGAAGAGGAACAGCCAGTTCGTGAAGCGGCCCTGCACGTAGCTGAGGATCTGCGTGGCGACCGCGACTCCCGCGGCGACCAGGCCGAGGCCGATCAGCACCCAGCTGGTCTTTCCGGTGGCGACGTAGAGCATCGCGACGAACATGCCGAAGATGAGGGTTCCGGTGCCGAGGTCGCGCTGGATCACGATGATTCCGAGCGAGATAGCCCACACGACGAGCACGGGGCCGAGCTCGCGCATGCGAGGCCAGGTGATGCCGAGGAACTTCGTGCCCACCGACGTGAGGCTCTCGCGGGTGCGCACCAGGTAGCCGGCGAAGAAGATGGCGAGGCAGATCTTGGCCAGCTCGCCGGGCTGGAAGGCGAACATGCCACCGAGTGACACCCACACCTGGGCGTTCGCGTCGGGGATGCGCAGGCCGGGCACGAACGGCAGCAGCAGCAGCAGGATGCCGGAGAGGCCGAAGATGTAGGTGTAGCGGAACAACACCCGGTAGTTGCGCAGCAGGATGATGGTGGCGATCGCGCCGGCGAGCGAAATCGCGGTCCACGCGAGCTGCTTGGTCGAGTATGCGTTCCACCCGGTCAGCGACTCGGCGATGTCGATGCGGTAGATCATCGCGATGCCGAGGCCCGTGAGCAGGGTGGCGATCGGCAGGATGAAGGGATCGGCAGCGGAGGCCACGGCGCGCAGCACGAAGTGCACCGCGAACGCCAGGACGGCGAGTCCACCGCCGATCGCGAGGATCATCGGGTCGATGATGCCGAGGGCGCCGAGCTGCACGAGGGTGAGGGAGGCGCCGCTGATCGCGACGGCGAACAGAAGCAGCCAGAACTCGCGGTTGCGCTGCGTCTGCGGCATCCGCATCTTCTTGAGGGCCTTGATGACGCTCGTGTCGGCCGTGACGTCGGCGCTCATCCGGGATCCTCCGTAGGCGTCGCGGTGGGCGCGGGAGTGGGCAGGGGAGTCTCGCCGGTCACACGGTCTGCTCCGGCCTGCAGACGCGTGACGATCGCCTCGGCGTCGGAGAAGGAACGGGCGGTGATCGTGCGCTCGACGGAATCGCGCTGGTACGGCGGCAGGTTCGCGAGCAGGATGTCGGTGTCGCGCAGCGGCGTCGACAGAGTGATCGGGCCGATGTTCTGCTGCACGCCCTGGTAGATCACGACACTGTCTTCGTCGGCGCCGACGAAGTAGCGGGTCTGGGTCCAGCTGTAGGCCGCGAAGGCGGCGAACGCGAGCATCGCGACGACCACCAGCATCCCGGCGATCCAGCCGAGCCGGCGGCGCTTCGCACGCCGGCGGTCTTCTTCGATGAGCTCTTCGAGATACTCGGGGGCCGGCTCGAAGTGGCTGGGCTCGTTCGCCGCCTGCCGAACAGGGTGCAGCCAGTTGCCGCGCGGTGCGCGCACGGGCGGCACGGTGATGTTGGCGGGGTTCGACGCCGATCCGACGATCGTGGCGGTGCCGGAGTGCATGGCGTGCTGTCCGCCGACCTCGACGAGGACGATCGTCACGTTGTCGGGAGCACCGCCGTCGAGCGCCTGCTTCAGCAGGTTGTCTGCCGTGCGCCCCGGTGCCATGCCCATGCGCATCGCCTTGAGGATGTGCGCCTCATCGACGACACCCGAGAGTCCGTCGGAGCACAGCAGCCAGCGGTCGCCCGGCTGGGTGTGCATGACGAACATGTCGAGCTCGGGGTCGGCGTCCATGTCGCTGAGCACGCGCATGAGCACCGAACGACGCGGGTGGTACCGCGCCTCTTCGGGGGTGATGCGGCCCGAGTCGACGAGCCGCTGCACGAAGGTGTGGTCGGCCGTGATCTGTGTGACCGCATCGTCGCGGTAGAGGTAGATGCGCGAGTCGCCGATGTGGCCGATGACCGCGTAGTCGTCGACCATGATGATCGCGCTGAGCGTGGTGCCGAGGCCGGCGAGCTCGGGGCGGTCCTTGGCGGCGCGGATCAGATCGCCGGCTGCCGTCGTCGCGGCGGCCTGAAGGGAGGCCTGCGCGTCTTCGACCGAGGTGTAGGGCTGGTCGAGCGGCTCGAGCCGGTGGATCGCGATGCTCGAGGCGACGTCGCCGCCCGCGTGGCCGCCCATGCCGTCGGCGACGACGAACAGGTTCGCCCCGGAGTATCCGGAGTCCTGGTTGTTGGAGCGGACCTTCCCGGTGTGGGAGATCGCGGCGCTCGAGCCTTCGAAGACCATGCCGGGGTCAGGCTCGCAGCTCGAAGGTCGTGGCGCCCACCTTGATCGGGGTGCCGAGGGAGAGGCCGACCGGACCGCCGGTCACCCGCTGGCCGGCGACGTACGTGCCGTTGGTGGAGTCGAGGTCCTGGATGGCCCAGCTGTCGCCTCGGAGCAGCAGACGTGCGTGATGGCTGGAGGTGTAGTCGTCGCGGATCACGAGAGCAGACTCGCTCGAGCGGCCGATCGTCAGCGTCTCGGTGCCGAGGGGGAGTTCGAGTCCTGCCTTCGGTCCGGAGGTGATCACGAGACGCTTGGCCGTCGCGACTGTCGCGGGGCCGGTGCTGGGCTTCGAAGAGGCGGGGCGAGATGCCGGCGCCGAGGCGGGTGCCTGTGTCGGGGCGGGCATCGCCGCAGCGGCCTCGGCCGGGAGCTTGCGCACCTTCATGCCGAACAGGTCGGCGCGCAGCGAGTAGACGACCCCGAACACGAAGAACCACAGGATCAGCAGGAAGCCGATGCGCAGCAGGAGCAGGACGAGCTCGCTGGGAGTGCTCACGAGATGGCTCCGAACGCGCGGGTCGCGTCGTCGTCGCGCGGACGCGGCGGGCGTGACGGAGTGGCGACGGGAACGATGCGGAACACCAGATCGGTGCGTCCGATGGTGATGGTGGTCTCGGAGGGCAGCGCCGCTTCGCGCACCTTCTGGCCGTCGACCTTGGTGCCGTTGGTCGAGCCGAGGTCACGCATCATGGCGCGCTCGCCGTCCCAGAGGACCTCGACGTGCTTGCGGCTGGATCCGGCGTCGGAGATCGTGATGTCGGCATCCGTTCCGCGGCCGATCACGGTGCGCGCGCGGGTGAGCGAATGGCGACGCCCGTCGACGTCGATCACGGCCTGCCAGTTGACGCGGCCTTCGACCGTGCCCGAGCTGACGTTGATCGTGCCGGTGGCGATCTTGTCGTCGCCCTCGAGCGAGATCGAGAGCGGGCCCGAGAAGCTGTAGCCCTGGGCCTTCGCGTGCTTCGTGAGAAGTGCATGCAGCTCATCGGTGAGCGCTCCGCCGAGCCCCTGCATCCGCTCGGCGTCGTCTGTGCTGAGGCGCACCACGAAGTTGTTGGGCGCGATGATGCGGTCCCTGCTCACCACAGCCGCTTTGGTGTCCGCTTCGCGCCGAAGGGCCGAAGCGATCTCCACGGGCTGGATGCCGCTGCGGAAGGTCTTCGCGAAGGCGCTGTTCACAGCGCGCTCGAGACCCTTCTCAAAGCTGTCAAGTAGTCCCACTGGGCTCCTCTGGCATACCGACCGGTACGGACATCGTAGCCAGGTGTGCTGGGTGAACGCCGTCGCGAGGAGGGAAAGCGCCGAGAATCCGGGGGAGTGGGGGAGGGTGCGCGGTCTTGAGAGGGTGTCTCGCGGCGGTCGTGGGTGCGCCGTCGGGAGGAAAACTGCGCTTGGGGAGGAGGAATGCGAGGAGATCCTCCTCCCCAAGGGCAGAAGTCCTCCCGAGTGCGCTGAGCCCGACGCGGCCTCGGTTTCTTGGACAGGCGAAACGCGTGATATCTTTGGGAAGTTGAGTTCTTCGGAGCCCGACATACTCGCGCGAGTGGCGGAATGGTAGACGCGCTGGCTTCAGGTGCCAGTGTCCTTATGGACGTGGGGGTTCAAGTCCCCCCTCGCGCACAGCGAGAAGTAGGGCCCGGTCCGGTTGGATCGGGCCCTTCTCCGTTTCTTGAAGCGTCTATCGCCCGTCTGCTCACGAGCGGAGATCAGGAGCGTCGATTTCACTGTTGCTGGAGCAGGTCACAGCTCCACGAGGCCGGCCTTGACGGCGATGATGAGCACCTGCACTCGATCGCGAGCATTCCACTTCTTCATGACAGCGCCCAGATGCGTCTTGACTGTGCTCTCGGCCTGGTGGAGAGTCTCGGCGATCTCCTGGTTCGACTTCCCGCGGGCCAATTCGCGCAGAATCGCCGATTCGCGTTCGTTCAGTTCTCTCACCGAGACCGCCGGTGTGGCCGCATCCGACTTGACGTCGAGGATCAGCCTCCTGGTCACCTCGGGAGACAGCGCGTCCGACCCGGAGTGAACCGCCGCGACGGCCGCGACCACCGCTTCGGGGGGTGAATCCTTGAGCAGATAGCCGGCGAATCCGCCTCTGAGCGCGTGGACTATCGCATCCGTCGTCCCCAGCGTCGTAATGGCGAGGATGCGCGCGCCGTTGCCCGCGTCCTGCAGACGCTGCGCTGCCTCGAAGCCATCGACTCCGGGCATGTTCAGATCCATCAGCACGACATCGGGACGCAGCCTCTCGGCCAGCTCCACCGCCGTGGCACCATCCTCGGCCGTCCCCACCACCTGCATGGCTGATGAGCGCTCGACGAAGATCGCGAGAGCGCTGCGCATCAGCTGCTCGTCGTCGGCGATCAACACCCGGATCTCACTCACGCGATCGACAGTATCCGAGGGGCGCGCGGTACGAAAGTTCGGCAGATCGGCACATTTGGAGGGCGTCTCCTGGGCGATGCCGATGCCGGTGCCGGTGAGGAGGAGGTGATGGGAATGATCCTCGAAATGCTCGCTGGCGGATTCTGGACGGAACTCTGCAAAGTGCTCGGACTCGGCCACTGACCACAGGTTCCGACCACGGTTGACTCGAAGGGTTCCCTGCGGCGCACAATGGACCTGTGGACGGGGACGCGGTAGAGGACGAACGTGCTCTCCGACGCGGGTTCAGCGATGTCTCGCCCCTGAGCAGAGTCGAGCGGATCACGCTTCTGGCTCTGACCGCCGGACTGCTCATCGCGGGAATCGTGATGCACGTGGTCGCCGGCGATCCACTGCTGGTGGTCCTGTTCGAGTCGTCCTTCACTGTTGCGCTGGCGGGGTTCGCGTTCGCGCCTCGGCTGTCGGCGCTCGTGTACCTCGTCCTCCTCTTCGGCGCGTTCTTCAGTGACGCCCAGGCGCTCGCTCTGGTGGTCGCCGCCGTCGCGTTCGCCCTCGTCGTCAGGACCTGCGGTCTCGGCATCGTGCTGCTCGTCGCCGTGCTCTGGTCGAGCGGACTGGTATGGAGTGCGATCGAGAACGGCACCCCTATCGGCGAGACGGTCGTGCTCATCGTTGTCGGCGTGGTGTCTGCATCGAGCGGTCTCATCCTGCGCAGGATCGAAGCGGGGTCGCGTCGGCTGAAGGAGCAACTGGAGGCCCGCGCCCGCGCGGAGTACGAGTCCATCGTGTCGGAGCGCCTTCGGATCGCCGATGAGCTGCACGACGTCGTCGCCCACGACCTGACGATCATTGCGATGCACGTGAACCTGCTCGGCGAGTGCGAAGCGCACGACGCTTCGCTCGAGGCGATCCGGTCTTCCTCCACGAGGGCCCTCGACGACCTTCGACGGGTGGTCGGCGAGTCTCACCTCCGCGCTGCGGACGGGCCGGCGGCATGCAGGAGGGAGTTCCAGGAGGCCATCGCGGACGGATGCCGGACCGTCGAGCGCGCCGGGATGACGGTGCGCACCGAACTCGACGAGATCGACGATCTCCCGCTGCCCAGAATCGTCGATCTCACCCTCTCCCGTCTGGTGCGCGAGGCGACGACGAACGTGCTCAAGCACTCGTCGGGGACGGACATCGTCGTGGGACTGCGCACGACTCCGGGCTTGATCGAGTTCGAGATCAGCAACCCGGTCGACACGGTTCGCCGTACCCCCCGCGTGCCCTCCGGCGGGTTCGGCCTGGTGCGGATGCGCGAGCGGGTCTCGAGGATCGGCGGCACCTTCGCATCCGGTGCCGCGTCCGGCATCTGGACGCTGGCCGTCAGCGTGCCCGTCGACCGTCGCGGGGAGTGACCCCGCACAAGTCGCGTGGGTCCGTCGAAGGTACTTTCGTACCGCGTATTCGGCACCTCTGGGGCATCTGGTTTCGCGCAAGATGATCGTGTGATCGATCGGGACTTCTGTCCACGCCCTGCAGTACATGTTCGGGGATGAGGGTTCGCGGAGGTTCGTCCTGCACGATTCACGCCCCGGCTGGTACTTCTCCGTACTCGTGACCTTTGTCTTCGGCATCCTGTTGACACGGCGCACGAGGGCGAAACGGGACGCACAGGCGGGAACCCGGATACCGATTTCGACGAAATGGGGTCAGACATGATGATCACGGACACGGGTCATGCGATCCGGGCGACGGCGTTGACGAAGCGCTTCCCCCGCGGAACCGCAGTGGACGAGGTGAGTCTCGAAGTCAACCGGGGTGAGGTCTATGGCTTCGTCGGCCTCAACGGGGCGGGTAAGACCACCTTCATGCGGATGCTCGTGGGACTCGCGCGACCGACCAGCGGCTCGTTCTCGGTGCTGGGTAGCTCGACGCTGAGCAACGAGATCCTTCGGCGGGTGGGGACGATGATCGAAGGCCCCACCTTCTACCCAGGGATGACGGGGCGCCAGAACCTCGTACTCGTCGCCAAGTATGCGGGTCTTCGCCGGGAGAGCGTCGAAGTGGCGCTGGAGACCGTTGAGCTGCTCGATCGGGCCGACGACGTCTTCCGTACCTACTCGCTAGGGATGAAGCAGCGTCTCGGTCTTGCCGCGGCGCTGCTTGGGGAACCCGAACTCCTGATCCTGGACGAGCCGACCAACGGACTCGACCCTGCCGGCATCTCGGCGATGCGCGATCTGATTCGGACCCAGGCACGACAGGGGCGATCCGTGCTGTTGTCCAGCCACCTGCTGTCGGAGATCGCTCAGGTCTGCGATCGGGTCGCAGTGCTGCATCGGGGGCGGATCATCGCCACCGGCACCCCCGCCGAGATCGAAACCGCGCACGGCGGTGCACCGAGGATCACCATCACGACAGTGGATGTCGCGGCGGCACTCGAGGTGCTGCGCAACCACGCGCACGTCGACGGAGTCAGGGCGACGGACGAGGGCGTCGAGGTGATCTCGGCGCAGGACATCACCTCGTCCCTCACCGTCGCCCTCGTGTCTGCGGGAGTGGAGGTCACCGGGATCCGGCGTGATCAACGCTCGCTGGAGGAGGTCTTCCTGGAGATGACTGCAGCCGACGAACGGAGCGCCTCATGATGTCGACGGTGAACGCCGAGCTTTACGGAATGCGGCACAGGAGGGCGTTCACCGTCCTGCCCATCGTCTGGCTGCTCCAGATCGTGCTGTTCGCGTACGTCGCGAACTTCATCGTGGCGATGACTGTCGAAGATCTCTCTGGGCTACAGCGAGAGGCGATGCTGGCGAGCCTGACCACTGAGTCGGCATCGGCCGCTGTCCTCGGTTCGCTGCCGATGTACGGAGCGCCCGTGCTGATCATCCTCGGCGCGCTGATGGCCGCGGGAGACGAACGGTCTGGAATCCTCCGCCTCACCGTCAGCCGCGTACCCGAGCGAGGGACGGTGCTCACCGGCAAGATCACCGCATTGCTGCTGCTGGTCTCGGTCGTCATCGTGCTGTCGGTGGTGACGGCAGCTGTCTGTGCGATCGTGATCTCGCTCATCGAGGGAACGCCGATGCGGTGGGATCTCTCGGCGATCGTGACCGAGACCGCGGCATCCTGGCTCATCGCGTCGGCGTGGGCGATGATGGGCTTCATGCTGGGCATCGTGACCCGCTCGCTCGCGGCGAGCATCGCGATCGGGGTGTTGTGGGCGTTGGTCGTGGAGCAGATGGTGCACGGCCTCGCGGCGGTGGCCACGGCTCTCGCGCCAGTGCGGGTGGGCCTGATCAGCGGCGCGTCCGCCGTGCTCGCCGACGCGGCGGGTATCGCCTCCATGCCGGGCGGCGTGCCCGATGCCCCAGTGAGTGCTGCGATCGTCGTGCTCGTGGCGTGGACTGTCGTGAGTGGAGCTGTGGCCACAGTGGTGTTCCGAGCGCGGGACATCCGATGAGGAAGGGAAGGATCATCATGACAACAGAAGAGACGATCGACCGGTGGCGGAGCCTGCGACGCGTCACGACCGTCGTCGCGGTGCTCGGAGCAGCGAGTGCGGTGGCGGCCGTTGTGTGGCATTTCGGCTTCTCGGCCCCTGGTGTGACCCGCGCGCTTGCCTTCCTCGGCATGGTCGGAGCCGTCGCAGCGGGTGCAACGGCCGTCATCAGCAGGACGACGGGGCAGAAGGCGATCTTCGCGATACTCGCTGTGCTGTCCTTCATCGCCTCGTCATCCGTGTTCGGGATGACGTTCTCATGAACGTCGGCGGAGGAGTACAGCATGACAAGACTGAGATCTGAAGTCGCGGCCCTGGAGGTAGAGACCTTCGAGGTCTTCGACCTCGCGATGTCCGACGATCTCGCGGCGGCATCCACAAGTACAACGAGTAGTGCGTGCAGCACGACGTCGACCTGCTCGTGCTCGACATCGTCGTGCTGCAGCACCACATCGACGAGCTGTGCATCAACATCGTCGTGCGCGTGATCCGTCACCCGAGGGCATGCGGAGTCGATGCGGCACACGCTTGCTGTTGCGATGACCCCTTGAATCTGCCGAGGAAGCCGGGCCTTTTCACATGCGTCGGAAGGATGTCAGCGACGCACCGACCGGCGTGCCGCCTCGAAGCGCACCCAGTCGTGGTCGGATGCCGGTGTCAGCTCCCATTCTTCGACGGGGCCGCTCTCCCATGCGGTCGCGGCCACAGCACCGCCCGCCTCGGTGATGTCCGTCACGACGCCGGCGTCGAGCCGTCCGCCGGTGAGGAGCTTCTCCTGTGACGGCTTCTTCAGTCGACCCCACCACTCGGGCTCGGCCGTCGCGGTGAGCACCTCACCCTTCTTCAGGACGACGGCGACAGCATCCGCATCTCCGGGGGCGGAGTCGTCGACGACGAGAACGGGCGCGCGCCGCACGCCCAGCGCCGCGATCACCGCCTCGCCGAGAGAGTCGTAGCTGCCGGTGCTCGTGTGGCGGCCGTCGAGTGTGTGCTCGATGTGGAAGGTCATGGATGAAGGCTACTCACCGCCTGAGCAGGACGCGCGAAGCCACCTCGTTATTTTGAATGACTAAAAATAAGGTACGGTGGAAGGACGATGTGGTGCCGGGGTTGCAGCCCCGGCACCACTGTCCGTGAGACACCACCATCCCTGACTGAGGAGGCTCGAATGAGTCACGAACACGCCCCAGAGTACAGATCTCTGCCCGCCCCGCTGCTGCGTCTCGCACAGCATGAGGCCGTGCAGCGCATCACCACCGCCGACCTGCTCGCCACCCCGCCTCGCGTGACCGAGTCGGGTCGATTCGTCGGGCGCGTGGACTCGGGCGGCCTGGGCAGCCCGCGCTTCTTCGTCGGCGAGTACCGCGACGGGCGGATGCCGGCCGCACTCGTGCTCGAGTACGGCGTTTCATCGGCCGATCAGACCGGTTCGGCACGGGTGTGGAGCCTGGCCGACCACCGTGGAGTGAGTCCGGACTACCGCCTCGTCCACGACGATTCCTCCCGCGGTTACGTCACGGCCTGAGCCCTGAGCTCACAGCACCCTCGCAGGACTCGCCGCCCCCACGTGTCGGTGGTGGCGGCCGAGTCGTGATGGTGTGAACAGGTGAGACCGCCAGCATCCTCCCGCAACGACGACCAGAGCGACGTGTCGCCCGAGTCCGGACCCGTGACTCGACCTCGCCGGCGGCGTGGTCGGGTGATCGGCTGGATCAGTGCAGCTGTCGTCGTGGCGCTGGTCGCCGTCGGCGCGATCGCCTACGCGCAGCTGCAGGGAAACGTCACCACCGCGCCGATCCGCTCCGACGACGGAGAGACCGAGCCCGAGCTCGCGACGGGGGATCTCAACATCCTGCTGCTCGGATCCGACTCCAGGGCACTCGAATCGGAGGGCTTCGGTGAAGACGACGGCAGTGAGCGCAGCGATGCGATGGTCGTGGCGCACATCTCGAGCGACAACACCCGGATCGACGCCGTGCAGCTTCCGCGCGACACCCTCGGCGACCTGCCCGCCTGCGACGACAACGGACGCGGGTCGTATGGCGGCGGCTGGGGGATGCTGAACTCAGCGCTGCAGTACGGACCCGCCTGCTCGGTCGCGGCGGTCGAGCAGCTCACGGGACTGACGATCGATCATTTCGTGCAGATGGACTTCGAGGGCTTCATCGGCATGGTCGATGCTATGGGCGGCATCGACGTGTGCCTGCCCGAGCCCCTGCAGGACGGCCACGCGAGGCTCGATCTGCCGGCCGGCGCGCAGTCGATCAACGGCGACCAGGCACTCGCCCTCGCCCGCACCCGGCACGCGCTCGCAGAAGAGAGCGACATCGCTCGCCTCGGGCATCAGCAGATGGTGCTCTCGGCGATCGTGCAGAAGGCGACGAAGTCCGACGTGCTGGTGCGCCCCGACCGTCTCTACGCCTTTCTCGACGCCGTCACCTCGTCGATGACCGTCGACCCCGGGCTCGGCGCGCTGACCGACCTGGCCGGCCTCGCCGCGCGGGTCGCGAACGTTCCGCTGAGCAGCGTCACGTTCGTCACGATGCCGACGACCGAGGCTCCTGAAGATCCCAACCGAGTCGTGCCCACCGCCGATGCCGACGTCATCTTCCGCGCGCTGATCGACGACGTGCCGATCGTGCTGACCACCGACGAGGTGCAGCCCGAGGCGCCGGTGCGCACCGCCCCCGTGCAGATCCTCAATGGTGCGGGTGTCAGCGGTCTGGCATCCCGTGTCTCGGAGGACGCGACCGGCTACGGATACACCGTGGCGAGCATCGCCAACGCCGACCCGGTCGAACTGACGACCGTCACCGCTGCCGACACCCCCGACGCCCAGCAGACGGCTCAGGCGCTGGCCGCCGAACTCGGGCTCGCGGTGACCGTTCAGATCGGCGACGTCGACGGGGTGCAGCTGCTTCTCGGAGCGGACTACGAAGCGCTCATCGCCCAGCCTCGCGAGACACCGGTGCCGCCGCGGCCGGTCGACGCCGTGAACCGGAGCGCAGACACCGACCTCTGCGCCGGCTGAGCGGCCCTCGCTCAGGGCTGGGGACGGCAGACTGGAGGGGACTTCGTTCCCCACCGTCAGGAGACGCAATGCCGGATCAGCCTCGTCGAGCCCCCAGCCAAGCCGTGCTCAGCGTGCAGCAGGTGGTGCAGGTCAGTCCCGACCTCGTGCGCATCACGGCCGGAGGCGACGGGTACGAGGCCTTCACTGACAACGTCTTCGCCGACAAGTACGTGAAGATCCTGTTCGCAGACCCGCGCCACGGGCTCACTCCTCCTTATGACCTCGCGCAGCTGCGCGAGGAGAGCCCCGAGAAGCTGCCCGCCCGGCGCACCTACACGGTGCGCGCGGCGGATGCCGAGCAGCAGCGCCTCGTGATCGACTTCGTCGTGCACGGAGACGAGGGCGTCGCGGGCCCGTGGGCTCGGTCGGCGCAGGTCGGCGACACGCTCGTCGTCAGCGGAGCCGGCGGAGGGTACCGCCCGGCATCCGAAACGCCGTGGCATCTGCTCATCGGCGACCACACCGCCCTCCCCGCGATCTCATCGGCCGTCGAGGCGATGGAAGCGGATGCCGTCGGGCACATCATCCTCACGGTGGCCGACCCCGCCGACCGCCTCCTGCCCGAGGTTCCGGCCGGCGTGACGGTTCGATGGACCGACACGGATGACGAGCTGTTGGCCGTTGTCGCCGAGCTGCCGTGGGGTGCGGGCCACCCCGGCGTCTTCGCGCACGGAGAGCGCGGAACCATCAAGGCCGTCCGGGCCCTGCTGAAGCAGCGCGAGGTGCCGAGAGAGTCGCTGTCGATCTCGGCCTACTGGGCACGGGGCCGCGCCGAGGATCAGTTCCAGGCCGAGAAGCGGGAGCCCATCGGCCAGATCGAGTAGCGCTCGCCCGCGGTCAGAACCCCTCCGGCTCGCGAGGCGTATATGCGCTGGTGAGCGCTTCGAGCTCGGCGGGTTCGAGGTGGATGCTGACGGCCGCGACGGCATCCTCGATGTGACCCACCTTCGTGGCGCCGACGATCGGCGCCGTGACCGCGTTCTGCTGAGCGACCCACGCGAGAGCGATCTGCGCGCGGGAGACTCCTCGCGCCTCGGCGACGCGAGCGACCGCCTCGACGATGGCGCGGTTCGACTCCTCCTCGCGGCGATACAGCGTCGCTCCGAAGGCATCCGTCGCGGTGCGCGCCGTCTTCTCGTCCCAGTCGCGTGTGAGCCTGCCGCGCGCGAGCGGCGACCAGGGCAGCACCCCGACTCCGGAATCGAGGCAGAACGGGTGCATCTCGCGCTCCTCCTCGCGCTGCAGCAGGTTGTACTGGTCCTGCATCGACACGAACGGCGTCCATCCGTTCTGCGCCGCAACGTGCTGAGCCTTCGCGAACTGCCATGCCCACATCGACGACGCACCGATATATCGGGCCTTGCCGGAGCGGACGACGTCGTGCAGAGCCTGCATCGTCTCCTCGATCGGCGTCTGCGGATCCCATCGATGGATCTGGTAGAGGTCGACGTGGTCGGTGCCGAGGCGCCGCAGGCTCGCGTCGACGCCCGACAGGATGTGTGCGCGACTGAGCCCGGCCTGGTTCGCACCCGGTCCCATGCGCCCGTGCACCTTGGTCGCGATCACGACCTCATCGCGGCTGGCGAAGTCGGCCAGCGCTCGACCGACGAACTCCTCGCTCGTGCCGTCGGAGTAGACGTCAGCGGTGTCGAAGGTCGTGATCCCGGCTTCGAGCGCTTGCCTGATCAGCGGACGGCTGGCCTCTTCGTCAAGCGACCACCCGTGCGCGCCGCGATCGGGGGCGCCGAAGCTCATGCATCCGAGCACGACCCTCGAGATCCGCAGTCCTGAGTGACCGAGCCTCACGCTGTTCTCTGTGTCGAGCATTCGAATACTCCCTCGTGTCGTGTCTGCGACCGATGCTCTCACGGTACGGAGCAGTCAGGCGCTTCCGTCAGCTGAATCTGAACAGCACGAGCACGAGTGCGAACCAGATCGCCTGCCCGAGGAACGGCACCCAGAGCACGAGGAGCACCGCGAACCCGCCCTTGACCAGATCGCCTCGCTTGACGAACGCCGCCATGCCCATGGCGACGGCCAGCAGAGCTGACGCGATGGCCGGAACCTCGAGGGGGAGCCGCTGGATACTCTTCAGAATCCCCGGAAACAGAGTCGAGAGGGCGGTGGCTGCGGCAGTCAGCCCGATCACCAGGATGATGACCTCTGCAGTGATCTCGATGCGCTTGTCTCGGCGCTCAGTCACCGTCATCTCAGTGTCCACGGTGGCGAGCCTAGAGACGGATGCTGGGAGCTGACGGCGACGCTCTCGGCGATGCTGTCGCTCGGCGCGCGATCATCGCCACGGCGGCTCGGCCTGGCCGGACTCCCGACTCCGGTTGAGATCGATGCGCACGTCGATGGTGTGCTGCGCGCCTTCGGCCTGTCCGGCTGACCCTGACCCTGACCAGACGGGCGGAATCCTCCCCGCCCAGAGGTCGGCTGTCAACCGCCCTGCGCTCGCCGCGGATCAGGCGGATCATGATGACTCGGACGAATCAGAGGAGGGCATCATGTCGAACATCGACGCATTCGCCAACAGCTTCCCGCCGAACATGCCGGGGGTTCCCCCGGTCGACCACTTCGTCGACGAAACGTTCCCCACCGACACCTCGCAGCCTGAGACGCAGGGCGAAGAACCGCTCGACGCCGAGCTCGGCGAGGACGGACAGGGCGATCTCGCCCCGGAGGATGAAGGCACATCGCACAGCGGCGACGCACCGACCGATCTGCGGGACGGCACAGAGTGAGCCACGGCCAGGAGTCTGGCCGGGATGTGAGCGGCGCAGAACCCTCAGAAGAGGGGATCGCGGCGCTCATCGACGATCGGAATGCCGATGACCCTGACCAGATCGGGGAGATTCCCGCCGGCAACGCCGGGGCGGACTCCGGCGGGTCGGGCCCGGTGCGGGTCGATCCGTCATCGGAGTCATCCGTGCAGGACGAGTCGGTCCACAACGACGAGCCGGGTGTCGGTACGCGCCGCTCGGGTGACGCAGGGGACTGAGGGGACTCGGGCCGTCGGGAGGCTGAGGCAGCCGCGCCGTCGGGAGGAGAACTGCGCTTCGGGCGGAGGGAATCCGAGGATTCATCCTCCCCAGGCGCAGTTCTCCTCCCGAGGCGCAGTGCCGGTGCTGCGCGCAGCCTCCCCAGGGCCGCCCAGGAGGGACCGGATCAGCGCCGCGCGACCCGTCGGGCGATCGCGCCGAGCGCGCGGTCGATGATGACGAACACGTAGCCGACGGCGACGAGGGCGATCGTGAGGGCGATGATCCACTGCGTGACGCCGGCGATCCCGAGCGCGTCGACGTCCATGAAGGGGTACGGATACGTCTGTCCGGGCGTGAACTCTCCGCCGAGCGCTCCGTAGGCGAATGCCCACGTCAGGTACGCATAGGGGATGAGCGTCCACAGCGGCGGGTCGACCCAACGGAACGACCCCTTCGGCACGAAGACCAGCCAGTCGATGATCACCAGCACCGGCGTGATGATGTGGATCAGGTTGTCGGTGAGCGAGAAGATCTCGGCGTCGCCGTCGGCGAACCTCGTGGGCACGAGCACGATCAGATAGATCAGCATCGTGACGGTGATCGCGAACATCACCGCTCCGCTGCCCCGGGCGCTGGGCGTCGAGGTGCCGAGCGGGCCGCTCTGACGCAGGTCTCGGACGGTGCGGACGATGAGGAGCAGCGCCCAGGCGAGGCAGATCAGATTGCTGACCATCGTGTAGAACAGCACGGTCGTCCATGACGGATCGCCGGTCAGGAGGTTGGCGTGCCGGATGACACCGGTGAGGATGACCGCCAGCGTGATGAGTCGGTAGACGAGAGCGACCGGTCGGGAGTTCACCGCGGCGTGCGAGAACAGCGATCCGCGCGCGGGCTCTGAGTCGGGTAGGCCGGAAGCCGTGGACGGAGAGATGACGGCTTTGGACATCCTTCGAGGCTACGCGTTCTCGGGCGGCGCCAACGCCGAATCAGCGCCGCACCGGGTCGGAATCGCCGTCGAGGAATCGCTCGAGATCGCGCAGGGTCGGGGCGGCCTCCCAGTCTCCGGGAACCAGGCACGCCATCGCGCCGCACGCGTTCGCTCGCCGGAGGACCGCGTCGATGTTCTGCCCGTCGAGCAGAGCACTGAGATAGCCGGCGACGAAGGCGTCACCCGCCCCCACGGTGTCGACCGGGTCGATCGTGAATCCCGGCGCGCCGTTCACGGAACCGGCCGCGTAGACCGACGCTCCGTCGGGCCCCTGCTTCAGCACGGTCGTCGCACACCCGGCATCCTGCAGTCGTGCAGCAGCCTCGACCGGTGAGGTCCCCGGATACAGGATGGCGAACTCCTCGGCGCCGCCGAAGACGACATCGGCGCGTTCGGCGATATCGCGCAGCACCGGGCCCGCGACTCTGGGTGAGGCGAGCGCCGAGCGGTAGTTGATGTCGAAGCTCACCATGGTGCCGGCCGACCGCGCCCTGTCGATCGCAGCATGCACGGCGGCCCTGGCCGTCTCGGACAGTAGGGGCGTGATGCCGGTGAGGTGCAGCAGGGAAGCGTCTTCGACCCATCCGTCCGGCAGGTCCTCGGGCCGCAGCCTGGATCCGGCCGACCCCGCGCGGTAATAGTGCACGGCGGTGGATGCCGCAGAGGGGCGCTCCTTCACCATCAGGCCGGTCGCGGCATCCGGGTCGACGATCGCTCGCACATCGACGCCGTCTCCGCGGATCTCCCGCGTGACGCGCTCGCCGAGGGAGTCGTCGCCCACGCGTCCGAGCCACGATGTCGGGATGCCGAGCCGGGCGAGACCGATCGCGACGTTGCTCTCGGCGCCGCCGATGCCGAACGCCAGAGAGTTCGCGTGCCGCAGCGAGCCGATCTCGGTCGTGCGCACGAGCGCCATGGTCTCGCCGAGAGTGACGACCGACGGCGACGGCGAGGTCACGCGGAGTCCCGGGCGCACACCTCGACGAACGCGGCTGCCCGCTCGCGCAGTGCGGCGGGATCGCCGTCGTTGAACGCGTCACCGAGCAGCGGTCCGCCCACGCTCACCGCGACCGCACCGGCACGCAGCCAGGCCTCGGCTCCCGCGAGATCGACGCCGCCGGAGGGCACCGCGACGAGATCGGGGAAGGGGCCGCGCAGGTCTTTGAGGTACGAGGGACCCGCCTGGCCGGCCGGGAACACCTTGACCGCCGACGCGCCCGCAGACCACGAGGCGAACAGCTCGGTCGGCGTGAGTCCGCCCGGAACGATCGGCACACCGGCATCCGTCGCCTGGGTGACGAAGTCGGTCGACGTGATCGGCGTGACGATGTAGGCAGCACCCACCTCGATGGCCCGTGCCAGGTCGTCGGTGTTCGTGACGGTGCCGATGCCGAGGTCGATCGCGTCACCGAACCGCGCGAGCAGCTGGGGGAAGTGCTCGAAGGTGCCGGGAGTGGTCAGCGTGAGCTCGACACTGCGGATGCCGGCGTCGACGAGCACGTCGAGTACGGCGTCGTAGTCCTCGGCACGCGTCGCGCGCGCGACGACGATCAGGCGGGAGTCGACCGTGCGCTGAGGCAGGGCGACCCGGCGGACCTCACCAGTCATGACCTCACCAGTCATGGACGGTCCCGTCGAGCAGGCGGTTCACCGGCAGATAGGCCTTGGTGTACTCGTGGCCGGCTGCGGCATCCTCGTCGAGGTCGACACCGAGTCCGGGCTTGTCACCGGGGTGCAGGAAGCCCTTGTCGAACGTGAAGGAGGTCTGGAACACCTCGAGCGTCTGCTCGTTGTGCGGCATGTACTCCTGGATGCCGAAGTTGTGGATCGCGAGGTCGAGGTGCAGGGCGGCGGCCATGCCGACCGGCGAGATGTCGGTCGGACCGTGGATGCCTGACTTGATGCCGTAGATCGCGGCGAAGTCGAGCAGCTTCTTCATGGCCGTGATGCCACCGGTGTGGGTGACCGCCGAGCGCACGTAGTCGATCAGACGCTCGGTGATGAGGGTCTGGTAGTCGAAGACCGAGTTGAAGACCTCGCCGATCGCGAGCGGCGTCGTGGAGTGCTGGCGCACCAGGCGCAGCGCGGTCTGGTCTTCACCCGGGGTGCAGTCCTCGAGCCAGAAGAGGTCGTAGGGCTCGATGTCCTTCGCGAAGCGTGCGGCCTCGATCGGCGACATCCGGTGGTGTCCGTCGTGCAGGATGCGCAGGTCGGTGCCGAAGTCCTCGCGGATCTGCGAGAAGACCCCGGGCATGTGGGTGAGGTAGTTGCGGGTGTCCCACGTCTCCTCGCTCGGGCGGTCGCCCGAGCGCTTGGCGGGCTCGTAGTCGTAGCGCACGCCGGGCCCGGCGTTCGAGACGCCGTAGATCTGGCCGAGGCCGGGCACGCCGGTCTGCACGCGCACGGCGGTGTAGCCGAGCTCTTCGTAGCCGGTGATCGCATTCTTGAGCGCCGCGTAGTCGGTGCCGGAGGCGTGCGCGTAGACGCGGACTCCCTCACGGCTGGCGCCGCCGAGCAGCTGGTACAGCGGCATCCCGGCCTTCTTGGCCTTGATGTCCCACAGGGCCATGTCGACCGCGGCGATCGCCGCCATGGTCACAGGGCCGCGACGCCAGTACGGGCCGCGGTAAAGGTACTGCCAGGTGTCTTCGATGCGATCCTCGTCGCGGCCGATGAGCATCGAGGCGACGTGGTCGGAGAGGTACGAGGCGACCGCGAGCTCGCGTCCGTTGAGCGTCGCGTCGCCCAGGCCGACGATGCCGTCGGAGGTCGTGATCTTGAGCGTGACGAAGTTGCGTCCGGGGCTGGTGATGTTGACGTCGACGATCTCGATGGTCATGTCGTTCTCCTGAAGATGCGGGGCGAGGTGCGGGGTGCGGACGTTCGGGCGTCCGCACCCCTGGTCGTGATGAGCGGCTGGGTCAGATCGCGTCGCGCGGGTCCGTCAGGTCGCGACCGGCGACCTCAGGCATCCAGATCGAGGCGATGAGGGCGCTCAGGGTGAAGATGAAGAGCATGATGATGATCGGGATGAACGAGCCGGTGACGGCCGACACCCACGCGGCGGCGATGACAGGACCCGCGCCGGTCGCGATGATGGCGGCGATCTCGCGTGCCATGGCCGTGAACGTGTAGCGGTTGCGGGAGCCGAAGAGCTCGGGCAGCGTGAGGTTCTCGAGCGACGCGAAGCTCATCACCGCGAGGTTGTGCAGCACGACGTAGCCGATGAAGACCTGCACCGTGACACCGCTGCTGATCATGAGCATCGTCGGGACGATGATGATGAGCGCGACGATCGACCAGATCATGTACATGCGCTTGCGGCCGAAGCGGTCGCCGAGCCAGCCCGACAGTGGCACGGTGATGAACGCGACGAGCGACGAGACGATCACGGCGTTGACGCCGATCGAGCGGTCGAGCAGTAGCACGACGGTGATGTAGCTGATGAGGTAGGTCTGGATCATGCCCGAGTTGCCGGCCTGGCCGAATCGCAGCAGGAGGGCGATCGAGAACGCCTTCCAGGGCTTGCGGTTCATCGCCTCGAGCGTGCGGATGTCGTTGGTCTCGGTGGCGAGCTGGATCGTCTCCTCACGCGAGAGGGCCTTGCCGTCGACGACGTCATCGCGCTCTTCGAAGACCGGGGTCTCCTTGAGGTTGAAACGCACCCAGATCGCGAAGAGCATGATGATCGCGCTGCCGATGAACGGGATGCGCCATGCCCAGTCGATGACCTCCTGCTCGCTGTAGGCGACGAGGAGGATCGCCCAGATGCCCGAGGCGAGCAGGGTTCCGCAGTTGGTGCCGAGCGCGACGAGCGAGGCGATGATGCCCCGGCGCTTGGCCGGTGCGTACTCGGCGAGCATGACACCCGCGCCCGAGATCTCGGCTCCCGCGCCGAAGCCCTGCGCGATGCGCAGCAGCACGAGGAGGATCGGCGCGAGCACGCCCACCTGGTTGTACGTCGGCAGGAAGCCGATCAGGGTGGTCGCGAGACCCATCAGGAGGATCGTGTAGAACAGCACCTTCGTGCGGCCGGTCTTGTCACCGAGACGCGCGAAGAAGAATGCGCCGACCGGGCGGGCGACGTAGCCGACGCCGTAGGTGGCCATCGCGGCGACCACGGCGACCGCCGGGTTCTCGGAGGAGAAGAACAGATCGGCGAAGACCAATGCGGCTGCCAGCGAGTAGAGCTGGTAGTCCATGAACTCCAGCGCCGTGCCGAGCCATCCGGATATGGCCGCGCGCACGAGGTCTTTGACCGACCTCTTCTCGGCGGGATCGGCGGCCGTGGCCGTCGTCTGCGGTTCTGACATGGGAGGTACTCCTTCGGACCAGGAACAGGGTGGGGTGTCGGGTGTCGGGTGTCGCTAGAGGGAGAGCAGGACCTTCGCCGAGGCGGACGAGTCGCGAGCGAGGTCGAAGGCCTGGACGGCATCGGATGCCGGGAGGACGTGGGAGATGACGGAGTCGAGGGCGTCGGACTCGGCCAGCAGGGCGACCGCGTCGTCGATCTCGGTGGAGAAGCGGAAGGCGCCGCGGATCGTGAGCTCCTTGGCGAGCATCGGCGCGAGGTTCACTCCGATGTCGGCGTTCGGGAGCATTCCGACCTGCACGATCGTGCCGGCGCGGCGAGCGGCGCGGACAGCTGAGGAGAGCGCGACTCCGACGCCCGAGCATTCGAAGACGATGTCGTACGACTCGTTCTCGATCGTGTCGCGGCCGACGAGCGACACCTCGGTCGCGCCGAGGGCCTTCGCCCGCTCGAGGGGCTCTTCGCGCACATCGCTGGCGCCGATCACCGACGCTCCAGCCTTGACCGCAGCGGCCACGACGAGGAGGCCGATGGGTCCGGCGCCGATCACGAGCACCCGCTTGCCGGTGAAGTCGCCGGCGAGGTTCACGGCGTGGATGGCGACGGCCAGCGGCTCGGCGAGGGCTGCGCGCTCGAGGGGCAGCGAGGCCGGGAGCACTCGGATCATCTGCTCTTCGACGATCAGCATCTCGGATGCTCCGCCCTGACGGTGCGGATTCGCCGCGGCGCTGCCGAAGTAGTCGCCGCCGGGGCGCAGGTGCGGGCGGTCTTCGAGACCGGGCACCTCAGGGCCGTAGCGTGCGGGGTGCACGGTGACGGGGGTGCCCGGCGCGAGGCGACCGGACGGGTCGAGGTCGACGACACCCGACAGCTCATGACCGGGGGTCAGCGGCTCCTGGATCGTGTACTCGCCGTTGGCGCCGTGGAAGTAGTAGTGCAGGTCGGATCCGCAGATGCCGACGTAGTTCACGCGAAGGCGCACCTCGCCGTCGTCGGGGGTCGGAACCTCGCGGTCCTCCCAGCGGATGTCTTCTTTGCCGTGGATGGCGAGAGCCTTCATGGCTGCATCTCCTCTGCCCTGGTGAGTGCTGATGTGCTTGTCTGGGATGCCGAGACGGCATCCCAGATAGCGGCATTGACGCCGCGTCGCTGGATGGTGTCGACGAGTTCGCCGACGCGGGCGATGAACGCATCCTGCGATCCGAGTTCATCACCGAACAGGTGCAGCTCGGCGATCACGCGCTGCGCGAGCTCCCGACCGTTGCGGGCGGTGGCCGCGTATCCGGCCAGTCGTTCGCGGGCGCCGTCGGTCATCGCGGCGGCGTGCGGGCCGGGGTCGAAGCCCGGCAGGGGCGCGATGCATGACAGGTATCCGGCGACGGTCAGAGCGATCAGGTGCGGCATCTCGCCGTTGCGGAGGGCGAGCAGCGCGGGCTCAGGGATGCGCTGACGCAGCTTGACCGAGCCGTCGGTGCCGACCTGGCTCGTGCGGTGGCCGAGGGCGCTGTTGGCCCAGCGCTCGAACAGCTCGCTCTCGTAGGCGCGGATGTCGACACCGGACGGCACCTCGATCGAGGGCTCGTACTCGTCGCGCAGCACAGCACGAGCCGCGCTCTCGATGCCGTCGAGTCCGATCGCCTCGGGAATCGTGCCGACTCCGCTGAGAGCGCCGAGGTAGGCGATGAGCGAGTGCGTGCCGTTGAGCAGCCGCACCTTCATCTGCTCGTAGCGTGCGACCTCGTCGGTGAAGACCGCGCCGCCGGCTTCCCAGGCGGGGCGGCCGCCGGCGAAACGGTCTTCGATCGCCCACATCGTGAAGGGCTCTGCCGGCACGGGGATGTCGTCGGTGGCGCCGAGCAGCGCGCTCACGCGGGTGCGCAGCTCGGCCGTGGTCGACGGCACGATGCGGTCGACCATGCTCGAGGGGAACGATACGGAGCGATCGAGGAAGGCCAGCGCGTCGCTGCCTTCGGAGCCGGGCAGCTCGTGCAGGAACTCGCGCACCAGCTTCTCGGTGTGCTTGCCGTTGGCCGACAGGTTGTCGCAGCTGAGGATCGAGATCGGGGCCCCGCCTGCGGCAGCGCGGGCCTGCAGCCCGCGGGCGAGCTGGCCGATCGTCGAGCGGGCGGCGCCGCCACGCAGGTCGGCGCGCACCGTGTCGTCGTCGAGATCGAGGCGCTGGGTGGCGGGGGAGTAGCTGTAGCCGTTCTCGGTGACGGTGAGGGTCACGATGCGGATGCCGGGGTCGGCGATCTGCGCGATCACGCGCTCGGGCTGCTCGGCGCCGACGAACGCATCGGTGTGCACGCCGGGGATGGTGAGCGAGGTGCTGCCGGGCGAGATGGTCGCGACCGAGTAGAGCATGTCCTGCGCGTGCATCGCGTCGACGATCGAGCGCGAGCGGGATGCGACGCCGATGATGCCCCAGTCGCCGCCTGCGGACTGGAGTGCCGCCGCGGTGTAGACCGCCTGGTGCGCGCGGTGGAAGCTGCCGAGTCCGAGGTGCAGGATGCCTGCGTCGGTCGGGGCGACAAGGGGGGAGGCTGTCGCAGAGGTCGTGCGGCGCAGGGCCGGTGCTGGGATGCTCACGCGGTGGCTCCTTCGCTCGGGGCCGCGCACCGCTGAGGGTGATCGGCGTTGATCGTCATGCAAATCAGTGTGCAGTGTTTGTACAAACTTGTCAACCTGTTTTACATCGGGGTCGAGGATCGTAGGATTGCAGCGTGGGTGGGAGGTGAAGATGGCAGCGACGCTGACAGACGTGGCGCGCCGTGCTGGAGTGTCCATCGCGACCGCCTCCCGCGCGTTCGGAGAGCCGGATCGTCTCGCGCCGAACACCCTCGGTCGCGTGCTCGAAGCCGCGGGTGAACTCGGCTACGCGACCTCGCAGTCCGCCACCGCGACCCGCACCTTCGGGGTCGTCGTGCCCGACGTCTCGAACCCTGTCTACGCGACCCTGCTCAAGGCGATCCAGGGGCAGGCCTGGCATGGCCGCCACCGCATCGTGCTGTTCGACGCCGATGAGGATCTGCGTCGCGAGCGCGAGCAGATCGAGCAGGCACGCAAGCTCGACGGGATGCTGTTGTGCAGCCCTCGCCTGCCCGACGCCGACGTGCTCGAGCTGGTCGGCGACACGCCCTACGTCGTGGTCAACCGCCAGATCGACGGCGCCCCCTGCGTGCTGATGGACACCGAGCACGGGCCTGCTCAGGCGATCGAGCACCTCGCCGCACTCGGGCACACGCACATCGCCTACGCCGCCGGCCCGCGCGGATCGTGGGCCGACGTCCGTCGGGCCGACACCGTCGCCCGCGCGTGCGAGCGCCACGGCATCCGCCTGACCGGACTCAGCCACCACGCCGCATCCATCCAGGGTGGCCGCGCGGCCGCCGCCCCGGCCGCGGCGAGCGGTGCCACGGCCGTTATCGCCTACAACGACCTCGTCGCCCTCGGACTCGAGGCTGGACTGCTCGAGCTCGGCAAGCGCTGCCCCGCAGACATCAGCATCGTGGGCATCGACGACATCGACCTGGCCGGCGCGGTCACGCCCGCGCTCACGACGGTGCGGATGCCGATCGAACGCAGCGGTGCGCTCGCCGTGGATCTGCTGCTGCAGGCTATGAGCGGCACGGCGATCGACGACGTCGTGACGCTGGGTTCGCAGCTGATCGTGCGCGCCTCGACCGCTGCTCCTGCCGCCTGAACCCGGCTGTTCCGATGCTCGCTCAACGACCGGGGGTGAGGCCGCTTCGCGTCCGAGGGCGGCTTGGCCGTTGATGACGAGAGCGAGGAACAGGTGCTCGATGTCTGCGGTGCGGAGCCCGAGTCGGGATGCTTCTTCCATCGCGGCGAGAGACAGAGACTGGCTCGTCTGAGCGACGCGAAGACGGGTTGGGCCCTAAGGCCGCCAGTAGACGGACCCATCGCTTTCACGGGCGAAAACTCCGTGCACGATGAGGTAACGGCGAAGCGTGGGGATATCGGTGGTGTACCGTTCCAAGCGCGCGTTTAGCTCGGGTTCTCCTACGAGTTCCCCCGCTTTGATCGTCTGTTCGCCAATCTTCTGAAGAAGCTCAGTCCGGTCGCTCCCACGCCGAGGATACTGAGCGATACGCCCATCCGCGTCGATCCAGCGCGCCATTGGATCGGCCGTTCGGTCACTCGACTCGGCCAGGGTGGCGAGCACTGCTTTGATCTCAGCGGGACGAAGTGTCAGAGCCTTGCCGCTGCGTGCAACGAGGCCGCTGCGAACCAGGGCGTCCACAGCCTTCCGTTGCCGGGCGAGTGAAAGCTCATCCGTAGGCCTGCCGTGCAGCACGATGTGTGCGAACACCCGCGCCACCTCGTTGTTCGCAAGACACGCAAGCATCGCCCGTGCATCACTCATGATTTCTCCACCATGACAGATCGACGGCGCGATGGCCGCATTTGTCCCACTGCGACGAGGAGGATGCATACCCCATAGAGCATGATCGAACACGTGATTGCCCATTCGGCGCCCCAGCGATCACCTATGACCATCGTGATCGGAGCGACAACTGCGACGATGAGCGAATCCGCCATGGAAACCAACGATTCCGAGGTCGCACGGTAGTCGTTGCCGATGCGTTCGTGGAAGAGCCCGGCCACGACGATGGTCTGCAGAATTTGCAAGCCGATGTGAATCAGGAAGGACGCCACGATGAGCGCGGGCTGGTCGAGGAAAGCAAAAAGAAGCGTCGCGACGGCGTTAAAGGTTGCAAGGAGTATCACGCGACTTGCTGAGACTTTGATGAACCGAAGGAAGAAGGGCGCAACGATCGACGTGACATTCATCACGAAGAAGCCAATGAAGACGAATCCGAGTGACACCATGTCGAATTTTACCTGCCACAGCAGGAACGGGGCGACAGCACACGCGTTCGTGACGATGTATATGAGGGTGTACGGGCCCTTGACGACGCCGATCGAATCGTTCAGGTACTGCTTCCAAGGTATTCGTTCCACATGGGTGTCGACGTCCCTGAATGAGAACACCGTGACTGTCGCCAACGTGTAGAGCCCGATGGCACCGAGCCAAATGAACTCCGGCTTGATCTCAAACAACCAGAGACCAAGCAGTCCGGCCAGGATCGCGGCAGCCCCTGCGAGATATTCGAGGCGTCCGAACGTGCGCGAGATAGACGTCGCGTCTGCCTTTGGGATCTGATTGATGATCAAGGCGGTGCTTGTCCCACTCAACGCAGCCACGGCGATCCCGGCGAGCACCTGCGCCGTGATCAGGAGTTCGGGCGATAGGTTCAGGAAGAACAGCGAGAATGCGGCGATTCGGACGAAGTTGCCGATCTGGAGGGCGGCTTTGTTCGAGTACCGGTCGAAGAGCACGGCGAACGGCAGTTCCGTCACTGCGACGGCGATGCTGAAGGCGGAGGTCATCAGGCCAACGAAGGCGAGCGAGTAACCGAGCGTCTGAAAATAGACGACATCGACGACGGTGAAGCAAGCGACGCCGGCGGCGCTGAGTATGTAGAACGCGTAGATTCTGGTCATTTCTCACATGAAGGTCGGCCCCGCGTACGCGACGCGGGGAGCAGGAGCTGATGGTAGGGACCTGGCAAATTCTGCGAGTCTGTCCGACGAGGTGAAGTACGTCGCGTCGGTGAGGCACATTCCTGAGGCGAGGACGCGTACCACAGCAAAGCTGGGGGAGTCCGCGATCACGACCCGATAGAGCGTGATCGACTCTCGCGTGAGGACCTCGATCAGTGAAGAAAGCGCGAAGCGGGCTTCAGTGCGCGGCGCTGTTCCGGACGGCAGTGCGGCTTCCGCAGAATCCTGAAAGAAGTTCGGCAGCAGATCCATCGCCTCGCCGGTAAACCAGATGTGTCGCATATCTCCGTCGACCGGATCGACTTCGATCGCGAGACTCAACGAGTGCAGGATCTGCAGGCACTCGACGAATGCACGGAGGGAGGCCTGTTCCGTGTCCTCGGCTGCGCCGATACCTCGAGCGGTTCGAGTCTCGTAGTCGTCATCGGCAACGTAAGTGACGTGCACGACCGGGACGTCGAACGGATTAGGAAGCGCGTGGAACGTGAACCGTCCCGGTATGCTCTGTATGGCGTCTGCGACATAGGGGTGGAGGGCACCGATCGGGAGAGCCGCCAAGCTCTGACCCGTCCGAGCGAAGTACCAGAATGCGTCACGTTCGATCAGCTCCAACAGCGCCTGCAGTGTCGCGTCCTCGACGTTCGCTCCAGTCGCTACTCCAGTCGTAGTTGTGACAGTAAACCGTGACGCGGTGGAATCCCGTGGCATGTACGGGCAGAAGGCGAGATTCGCCGGCACAAACACATCATTACGAAGTGTGAGATTCTCGCCGAGCACCCACTCGACGGCGCGTTCAGGCGAATATGCCTCGATCCCTGCAGTCGTGTCGTTGGCTGGATAGCCGAACTCGAGGATTGGATCGATCGCCGCCGCGAGCTCGCGTTCGATTCCGACGACCACACGCGTGTGGAAAGGGTCGGCCGCGAAGTACCGTTCAAGCCCCTCGCCGAGAAAGCTCGCGAGCGCTTGATCGGTATTCAATCCCTTACCACCCGCGACCTCGCATTCGCTCAGGTTGGTCGAGGTTCGGATGAGCCCTTCGATCAGCGTCGCATACGGTTCATCGCCGCCGTTATAGGGATTGCTGACGATGCTGACGAAGCCGATCGCCGCTCGATTCGCAGCAACGAAATCAGCTGCGGGAGCAGCTCGACGACCTCCCGTATCAGCTGACTCGGTTCCATGTGTTTGGATCCTCACAGCCGGGAAAGCAGTCGCGTAGTCCGTCAGCTGACGAGGCGCATCACGGCATTCCATGCAGTCGGGTACAGGAAAGCACACTGACCAACACTGTGGTCCGTAGATGTCATTTACGGCGGTGGGGATCCCGTGCCGATCAAGCATGCGGAAGATCAGCTCGATCGCTTCATCCTCAAGCAGATCCGGACGATCAAAGTCTGCATAGTGTTGCTCGAGCAACTGCAGCGACGATCCCAAGCACGCGCGACATCCCCACGTGCGCCCCGCAACAATCGGTGCCCAGACGGAACCCGTTTCACCCTGGAAACAGGCGACGACCAAAGAAGAGTCTCGGGGGAATCGTGCAGGGGAGCTCGGGTCTAGACCGAGTTCTGAGCAGATCTCTTGGTAGATGGCTTCCATCGTTTGCTACTTCTCCAGACGGCGGGGCCGGCCCCATGGCCAGCCCCGCCTCTTGCTACCTCACGGGCGGGGCCCGTACTTGCTCTTGCCCTGACGTCCAACAAAGACGCGACGGCGCTTCGGTGCGATAAGCATCAATTCCCCCTTTCGCTCAACACGTGGAGTCGTGAAAATCACGGCCCACCTATCAAGATCCGCGCTATCGCAAAGCGTGACGCTGAAGAATGTAGACTTTCGTCTAGATTTTGCTCGCCCCCAGAAAGCTGGGAGCTAGGGCAGAATGCCATGGTCGGCGCGGAGCCCGATGAGTTGCTGGATAAGAACGTCTTCGGCGACTGGATCGAGGTGCTTATCGGTGCCTTCGAGGGATCTGCAGGAAGGCCCTACCGACGTACTCAGCGGTGTCTTGGCGCGTACTGAATCCTTGGGTGCAGACTCTTCCGACGAGAGCTGTCGCGAAGCGCCGGATCTCAGCGGAGGATGCCCTTCTCGCGCGCGACCGAGACCGCGGCGGTGCGTGAGCTGACGTCGAGCTTCGAGAAGATGTGCGCGAGGTGCGACTTCACGGTCGTCTCGCTGACGAAGAGCTCGTCAGCCACCTCGCTGTTCGATCGCCCGGCGGCGACGAGTTCGAGCACCTCGATCTCGCGGCTGCTGAGGCTGACGCGCGGCGCGCGCATGCGATCGAGCAGGCGGGAGGCAATCACCGGCGCAAGCGCGCTCTCTCCGGCGGCCGCCGCGCGCACGGCGGCGGTCAGCTCGTGCGGTGGGGCGTCTTTCAGCAGATAGCCGCTCGCACCGGCCTCGACGGCGCCGAGGATGTCGGCATCCGAGTCGTAGTTGGTGAGCACGAGCACATAGGGCGGAGCCTCGAGCGCACGGATGCGTCGCGTCGCGTCCACACCCGTGGAGGGGGACTGGGAACCGAACTGCAGATCCATCAGCACCACGTCGGGATTCTCGCGCTCGGCGCAGGCGACGGCCTCCTCCGGTGTGCCTGCCTCGGCGACCACTTCGAGATCCGCTTCGAGACTGAACAGGGCGGTGAGGCCGGCGCGGACGATGGGGTGATCGTCGGCGATGACGAGCCGGATCATGCGAACTCCGTCAGCGGGAGGTCGACCGTGAGTGTCGTTCCTCGTCCCGATGCGGCGTCGATCTCGAGCCGTCCGCCCAGCTGCTGCACTCGCTCGGCGGTCGCGCGCAGGCCGAAGGAGTCGGACTTCTCGGCGGCACCCGGTGGAGGGCGCTCGGCATCGAATCCTTCTCCGTCATCCTCGACGGTGAAGCAGAGGCGGTCTCCCTCGATGCTGATGGTGACCGTCGCGGTCGTCGCATGGGCGTGCTGGAGGACGTTGGCGATGGCCCCCTGCGTGATGCGCAGCAGCGCCGTCTGCAGATGCATGGGCAGGACGACAGTGTCGGACACCCGCACCTGCACGTCGAGTCCCTGCGTCGCCCACTGCGTGCGGGCCAGCCGCCGCAGCGCCCCGCCGAGCGTCTGATCGTCGAGCTGGGGAGGCGTCAGCTCGCGGATGAACCGCCGCGCCTCGACGAGGTTCGCGGCGGCCGTCTCACGCGCGAGCCGGATGTGCTCGATCCCCGGGCGCGTATCGTCGGCGCGTTCCGCGGCATGCAGCAGCATCTGGATGCTGGAGAGTCCCTGCGCGAGCGTGTCGTGGATCTCGCGGGCGAGCCGGGCGCGTTCTGCGAGAACACCCGATTCGTGCTCGCGCGCGGCCAGCTGTCCGCGGGTCGCGAGCAGCTCACTGACCAGGGCCTCGCGCTGCTGGGCCTCCCTCGCCAGAGCCTGGTAGCCGAGGCCGATCAGGAGCGCCACGCCGGCGCCGACGAACGGGCCGACGACTCCGCCGACGCTCCACCCGCCGTGGATGCCAAGTGCGCACACCGCGACGATCGTCGACGCGAGTATCGCGGCCGAACCCACCCAGCACCCCAGCAGGTGGAGGAACAGGAAGAACAGAGGGAAGACGAGGTAGGCGGCATCGGCGCTCACCCAGAGCAGGCCCAGCCACTCCGCCGAGAGCAGGGCCAACCAGATCAGGGACATCAGCCGTCGTGCGTGCGAGAGGCGAGTGAGCAGCAGCCCCGACGCGTACGTGACGCCGACGATCAGCGCCAGGACCACCGCCGGGGCGCTCGACTCCGACGGGTCGAGCACGGCACGGACGATGACCAGCCCGGTCAGGGCGAAGAAGAGAACGTGGAGGCCCGTCCGCAGACCCACGAACACCGGGGTCAGAGCGGTATGCGCCATGGCTCGAACTCTACGCCGCCGCGCCGGGCGCGGCATCGTCCGAAAGGACGATCGAGGCGTACTCATCCTGGGCGGGGAATGCTCTCCGAGTGGCCGATGACCACGACGGCGCCGACGACGAGAGTGGAATGGTCGCCGCATCGGAGACAGGAAAGGCAACCGTCATGTTCGTCGCGTTACGCGATCTTCGCTTCGCCAAGGGTCGATTCACCCTCATCGGCTCCGTCGTCGCCCTCATCACCCTTCTCGTGGGATTCCTGAGCGGACTGACGGGGGGCCTCGCCATCCAGAACGTCTCGGGCGTGCTCGCGCTTCCCGCAGACCGCATCGTGTTCTCCGCCCCCGAAGGAGGAGACGGAGCGGCCAGCTTCGCGGACTCCACGATCACCGAGCAGCAGGCGAACGACTGGGCGGCGACCGCCGACGTGACCGACGCGCGCCCTCTCGGCATCAGCCAGACCCGCGCCGAGACCGACGACACCCGCGCCGCGATCGCGGTGTTCGGTGTCGAGCCCGGTTTCGACGCCGGTGCGCCCTCCGGCGACGGTCAGCTGCGTCTGTCGGTGCCCGCTGCGGAGGCGCTCGCCGTGAAGGTCGGAGATCAGATCGAGATCGCCGGCGTCTCCTACGACGTCGAGACGGTCGAGGGCGACGCGTGGTACAGCCATACTCCCGTCGTGCAGATGACCCTGCACGACTGGCAGGCGTACTCGGCATCCACGGGAAACCCCGATGCCTACGCCACGGTCCTCGCCGTCATGGGTGCCCCCGACTGGGATGCCGCGGATGCCGCGAACGACACGATCTCTGAGACGACCCTCGGATCGCTGACGGCGCTGAGCGCCTTCCGTTCCGAGATCGGTTCTCTCCTGCTCATGGTGGCCATGCTGTTCGGCATCTCGGGACTCGTCATCGGTGCCTTCTTCACCGTGTGGACCATGCAGCGCAAAGGCGATGTCGCCGTCCTCAAGGCGCTCGGCGCGAGCACGCGATCCCTGATCCGCGACGCCTTGGGTCAGGCGCTGATCGTCCTGCTGGTGGGCATCGGCATCGGTCTGGGGCTGGTCACGGTGCTCGGCCTGGTCGCAGGCACCGCCCTTCCGTTCCTGCTGAGCCCTGTCACGACGATCCTTCCGGGCGGCATCATGATCGCCCTCGGCCTCGCAGGCGCCGCCTTCGCCCTGCGATCCGTCACCTCCGCCGACCCCCTCACCGCACTCGGGAGCAACCGATGATCCGCCTGAACGACATCACCCTGACCTTCCCCGACGGTGAGTCCCGCGTGACCGCCGTGGACGGCGTCTCCCTCACCGCCCACCCCGGGACCGTCACCGGCATCACCGGCCCCAGCGGCTCCGGCAAGTCCAGTCTGCTCGCCGCCGCCGGCACCCTGCTGCGGCCGGATTCCGGCGAGATCCTCATCGATGGGAGCGACGTCACAGCGCTCAGCCCGGCCGAGGCGACGCGTCTGCGGCGGGAGCGGATCGGGATCGTCTTCCAACAACCCAACCTCATCTCCTCCTTGACTGCCCGTGAGCAGCTGAGCGTCATGAACGAGCTCGGTGCCGCGCACAGCCGACGCAATCGCGCCAAGGCGGCCGCCCGTGCGGATGAGCTGCTCGCCGCGGTCGGCCTCGCCGAGCACGGTCACAAGAGGCCGCACCAGCTTTCCGGCGGCCAGCGTCAGCGCATCAACATCGCTCGCGCCCTGATGAACGATCCGAGCGTGCTCCTGGTCGACGAGCCGACCAGTGCCCTCGATCAGGAACGCGGCGCCGCCATCATCGATCTCATCCTGCGGCTCACCGATGAACTGAACACCTCGACGCTGCTCGTCACCCACGACCTCGTGCACCTCCCGCGCATGCACGGGGTGCTGCACCTCGTGGACGGTCGTGTCGTCGACAACGCCGTCGCGAGGCGCTGAGCGGTGACTACTCGCCGGAGCTCTGCTTGAACTGACGCTCCCAGTCGCGCAGCTCGCTGCGACCGATGAGCGAATCGAGCGACACCTGAAAGAGCAGTCCCTTGCGGGCGTTGACCTGCTTGATGTTGTCGACGATCTGCGTGCTCACGGCCGACAGCGCCTCGCGCACCTCGGCGATGCGCTCGTCGGGAGCATCCCACAGGTCGGGCCTGGTGAGCAGGTCGAGCAGGTAGTCGCGGTCGAGCGCGGCGACGAGGCGAGCCAGCTTGTCGGAGTACTCGGCCTCGGCGAGCACGCTCTGATCCTCGCCTGCTCTCGCGTCGAGGCGGGTGAACAGCTGCTCGACGTGAGAGGCGAGAGCGTCGATACCTGCAGCCGTCTCGGCGGCGACCGGGCTGCCGGGCACCGCCGCATAGTCGGCACGCAGCTCGCGCAGGCGATTCACCCGAAGGCGGATGCCGGGGGGCACCGGGTCGGTCGAGACGACCGGCGTGCGGCGACGGCGACGGGCGATCAGGCCGATGGCGGTCACGGCAGCAGCGACGAGAACGACACCACCGATCACCAGCGGGATCACGGGGCCGGCGACCTCGGAGTCGCCACCCGGCGAGGTCGGCGCCTCGGCCGAGATCTCGGTCACGGTCTCGACGAGCTGGTCCTGCAGGCTTCCACCCGAAGACTCGTTCTCGTTCGCGATGCGCAGCGCATCATCACCGATCGCCGCCGACGCGGCCTGCAGGTCATCACCGATCGCGACGATCACGGTCTGCTGACTCGCGCCCGCAGTGAGCTGTTCGAGGATGTACGTGTTGTACGGGGTATCCGTCGCAGCATTCGCCGACAGCACGACCACCGCGATCGACCCGTCGCCGGGGACGACGCTCGCAAGCGCATCCGTCAGCGCCGCTCCCCCCGACACATCGGGGTCGACATAGATGTTCTGAACGGATATGCCCTCAACGGCATCCTCGATCCAGGGGTTGTTCGACGAGGAGAGATACGGCATCGCGAGGCCTCAGAAGTTGTTGATCACGGAAGCGAAGACGAGGTCGATGCGCTCGGCATCCGAGGCGTCGAACAGCTGTCCGCCCGTCACTTCCGCGATTCGCTGCAGTGCCGAGGTATCCGCGCCCTCTCCATACGCGATCGGGAATATACGCACCGGAGCGTCGTCGCCGCCCTCCTTCGTGCTCTTGCCGATCTTCGCGATGAGCGAGTCGAGCGAGGTGCTCGAGTCGGTGTCCTCGCCGTCCGAGAGCACCACGATCGCGTTGATGCGACCGGGCTCGGCCCGCTCGCTCATCGCCTCGTACGCGAGCAGGATCGAATCGTAGAGCGGAGTGCCGTTGCGCTGCGCGTAGCGCAGGTCGTCGAGCGACGAGTCGAGCTTCTCGCCGTCCGCGCCGAGTGCGCTCACGTCGCGGAGCACCTGGATGCCCTCGCCCTCGTCGGAAGAGATGCCGGTCGTGAACGCCCACACGCCGATCTCATCCGTCGAGCGGAAGTGGTTCAGCGTCGACTGCGCACCCTCGATCGCACCGTCGAGACGCGAGCGACCGTCGCCGATCGGGTCGTCCATCGAACCGGAGATATCGATGAGCTCGAGCACCGACGAGGGCTTGCGCACCTGCGTCCACTGGTCGATCGCGGTCGAGATCACGTCGACCTCGGGCTTCGGCAGCGTCACGGCGGGCTGCGCGGGGTCGACTCCGTACTTCGCGGTGAACAGGTCGCCCAGCGGCGCCGATTCGTCGAGCGGGCGGAACCCGTAGTCCGGCAGGATATTCTGCGCTGCGGTGGTCTGCACGAACTCGGCGAAGGCCTCGCCGGCGGCACGCTGCTCGGCGGTCACCCAGTCGGCGCCGAGCACCGTGATCGGGTTGTCCGACCACATGGAGCCACCCTCGGGGTAGACGGCGACGAGCTTGGTCTTGGGCGGCGTCAGTGTCTCGCCCGGCTGCACCGTGTGCGAGTCGGGGTTGCCCTGGTTGTAGTTGAGCAGCGAGGTCTCCTCCAGCGCGACGGCCGAGACGTACGCCGAGCCGTTCGAGCCGTTCTGCGTCTCGTCGTAGAGCGTAGAGAGCACATTGCCGGTCGTGTCGCCGTAGTGGATGACGCACTCCTCGAACACCCGCGAGAAGTCGGCCGAGGCCTCGACGTCGGCCGAGGTGAGGCCCTCGAGCTTGCCGGTCGCCTCGTACGACTGCATCAGGATGGTCGAGAGCCCTGTGGTCGACGTGTTGGGGTTGGTCTTCGAGATCTTGAAGGCGCCCCAGATGTCCTTGCCCACGCTGCCCCACCCGGCCGGGTCCTGGCAGAGGGCCTCGAGGTCGGTGATGCTGATGGGCGTGTTCGGCCAGCCGAGGGCGTTGGCCATCGGCTCGGGCATGCCGAACACGACGGGCGTGCGCGTGAACGACCTCGGTTCGCCCACGAGGCTGGGTGACGCGGCGGCGGCGACGCGATCGGTCCAGACCGTGGATGCCGGAGACCACAGGGTGGGCCACAGCGACTGGTCGTCGGTCGGCCAGTCCTCGCCCGAGGTGAGGAAGCGCGTCGCGTTGCCGGACGAGACGTTGGTGGGGCGCACGGTCGCGCACGTCTCGAGCCCCTCGTGTTCGGGCGAGTCCTTGAACGCCTTCGCCAGCTCGTCGAGCATGTTGACCTTCTCCGACGAGGTGGCGACGGCGATGTGCGTGCAGCCGTCGTCAGGGAACCCCTGTCCTCCGTCACTGTTCGTGCCCTCGTCGCCACCGCCGGTGCAGGCGGTCAATGCCAGGGCGACGATCGCCGCCATGGCGAGGGCAGCGGATGTCCGTCGTGCGTTGCGAGGCGCGCTCATGGGCTTAGGGTACCCAGGTATCGGCCTCCCGATGATGGATCGATCCGATCCCGTGACTGCATCGATCCGATCCCGTGGCCGCGGAGTACGCTCGCTGGTGTGGGGCGGATCACGACGCGGAGACCGATTCTGAAGCTCACCCTCGGCGAGGGTGCGAGCCGTCGCGCCGACACGCTCGCCGTCGAGGAGCCGCTCGAGATACGGGTCGCAGGCCCGCCGCTCGCGGTCACGATGCGCACTCCGGGGCACGACGTCGAGCTGGCGGCGGGGTTCCTCGTGTCCGAGGGGATCATCGCCCAGACCGCCGAGTTCCACTCGGCGATCCACTGCGGCGGCCCGGGCACCGGCGGCCAGGAGAACACGTACAACGTGCTCGACATCAGCCTCGCTCACGGCGTCGCGCTTCCCGACCCCGATGCCGCGCGGCGCTTCTACACGACCAGTTCGTGCGGCGTGTGCGGCAAGGCCAGCATCGACGCGGTGCGCACGGTGTCGCGGCATCCGGTCTCCGACGACGGCGTCCAGGCGGATGCCGAGCAGATCGCCGCCTTCCCCGATCGTCTGCGTGCAGAGCAGGCGGCGTTCGACAAGACGGGCGGCCTGCACGCCGCCGCTCTCTTCGACGCCGACACGGGCGAGATGCTCGTGCTGCGCGAAGACGTCGGGCGCCACAACGCGGTCGACAAGGTCGTCGGCTGGGCGCTGCTGAATGACCGGCTGCCGCTGCACCGGCAGATTCTGCAGGTCTCCGGCAGAGCGAGCTTCGAACTGGTGCAGAAGGCCGCGATGGCCGGCATCCCTCTGCTCAGTGCCGTCTCGGCGCCCTCGTCTCTGGCGGCGGAACTCGCCGAGGAGTCGGGCGTGACGCTCGTCGGATTCGTCCGCGGACGGTCGATGAACATCTACACGCACGCGCATCGGGTGCGCATCGGAGCCGAGTCGCTCGGCTCGTCTGCGCGCTCCGAAGAAGGGGCACACCATGCTCGATAGCCAGGGAACCGCGGGCAACGCAGGAACTGCCGGAAGCGCCTTCGGGCTGATGCCGGTCGAACCACGCCAGGGTGGCTACGGCCCTCGCACCGATCGGCCCTGGTCGCGCAAGCCGTACGGCCACCCCGCCGCCGGGTGGGGCGCGGCGCTGTCGGTAGGGCGGGTGGTGCTGGACCAGCGCGTGCCTATCGCCGGACCGCTCTCGATGCTGCAGATGAACCATCCCGTCTCGGGCTACGACTGCCCCGGATGCGCGTGGCCCGACGACCCGGGCAATCTCAAGCTCGACATCTGCGAGAACGGCATCAAGCACGTCACCTGGGAGATGACGCGCAAGCGCGTCGATCGGCGCTTCTTCGCCGAGCACACGGTCACCGAGCTCGCGACCTGGCCCGACTTCGACCTCGAAGATCAGGGGCGCCTGACTGAGCCGATGGTCTACGACGCGGCCACCGATCACTATGTGCCGATCACGTGGGACGACGCGTTCGCGCTGGTCGGTGACGAGATGCAGGCGCTCGACAGCCCCGACGAGGCATCGTTCTACACGTCGGGACGACTCAGCAACGAGGCCACGTTCCTCTACCAGCTGATGGTGCGCGAGTACGGCACCAACAACCTGCCCGACTGCTCGAACATGTGCCATGAGGCCTCGGGTCGCGCGCTCAAGGCCTCGATCGCCACGGGCAAGGGCACGGTCGACCTGCACGACTGGGACGACTGCGACGCCCTCTTCGTGCTGGGCGTGAACGCGGCATCCAACGCTCCGCGCATGCTCACAGCACTGTCGGATGCCGTGAAGCGCGGCGCCCAGGTCGTGCACGTCAACCCGCTCGTCGAGGCCGGTGCCACCCGCACGATCGTGCCGCACGACTTCGTCGACATGGCGCGTTTCAAGGCGACGGGCACGAGCACCATGAACCTGCAGGTGCGCCCCGGCGGTGACCTCGCACTGATCCGCGGCATGTCGAAAGTCGTCTTCGAGGCGGCAGTCGACGATCCATCCGTGCTCGACTCCGCGTTCCTCGCGTCGCTGACGACCGGCGCCGATGCGTACCGTGAGCTGGTCGAGGCCACACCATGGACCGACCTGGTCACGCAGTCGGGGCTCAGCGAAGAGCAGATCCGTGCGGCCGCCGCGGTCTATCTCGCCTCCGAACGCACGATCATCAGCTGGTGCCTCGGCGTGAGCCAGCACGAGCATGGCGTCGACACCGTGCGAGAGATCGTCAACCTGCTGCTGCTCCGAGGCAACATCGGGCGCAAGGGTGCCGGTCCTTCGCCCATCCGTGGGCACAGCAACGTGCAGGGCAACCGCACCTGCGGAATCGATCACCACCCCACGGATGCTTGGCTCGACCGACTCGCCGAGGCGTGCCGCATCGATCCGCCGCGGCATCCGGGACTCGACACCGTTCGCACGATCGAGGCCATGCACGACGGCCGCGTCAAGGTGTTCGTGGGCATGGGCGGCAACTTCGTGCTCGCGGCTCCCGACACCCCGTTCACGGCGCAGGGGCTAGAGAAGTGCCGCCTGACGGTGCAGGTGAGCACCAAGCTCAACCGCAGTCACCTCGTGCACGGTGAGAAGGCGCTGATCCTGCCCTGCCTCGGCCGCACCGAGCGCGACCAGCAGGCTCAGGGGCCGCAGGGCATCACGGTCGAGGATGCGATGAGCATGGTGCACCTCTCGATGGGGCGCAAGCAACCGGCATCCGCGTATCTGAGGTCGGAGCCGGCGATCATCGCCGGGATCGCGAAGGCGACCCTGCCCCACACGGCCACGCCCTGGGACTGGTACGTCGGCGACTACGACAACATCCGCGACGTGATGGCGAGGGTGCTGCCCGGGTTCGAGGGGTTCAACGACCTGATCCGCGACAAGCATGGCTTCCGCATCCCGCAGCCGGCGCGAGACCGCGTGTTCGAGACCCCGTCGGGGCGCGCCGAGTTCTCGCACCCGCCGCTGCCGAACGTCATCCCCGAGTCGACCGAGACCCTGGTGCTGCAGACCATGCGCTCGCATGACCAGTGGAACACGACGATCTACTCGAACGACGACCGCTATCGGGGCGTGAAGAACCTGCGCGAGCTCGTGTTCCTGCACGAAGACGACATGCGCGACCGGGGACTCGTCGAGGGCGACCTCGTCGACATCGTGTCGACCTCGAAAGACGGATCGACGCGGATGCTGACGGCGTTCCGCGCCGTGCCCTACGACCTGCCTCGTGGCAGCGCCGCCGGCTACATGCCCGAGATGAATGTGCTGATCGGGCGCAAGGACTTCAGCGCGCAGAGCGACCAGCCGCTCATGAAGAGCATCCAGGTGACCGTCGCGCGCTCGGGGTCGTGAGCGGGGCCGCGCTCGCTGCGCCTCAGGCGTCGACGGTCACAGCCTGCAGCGCGTGCACGACGGGCGCGAGCTCTGGCTGCGTGACCGCCTCACCGAGCGCGCGTTCGAGTGTCTCGTCGTGGATCGGATGCGCCTGCTCGTAGAGCGCCTGACCGGCAGCAGTGAGCTCGGTGTAGATGCCGCGGCGGTCGTCGGCGCAGAGGATGCGGGTGAGCAGCCCACGGTCTTCGAGGCGGGTCACGAGCCTCGTCGTCGCGCTCGGGCTCAGTGCCGTGGCGCGGGCGAGCTGCTGCATCCGCATGTGCCAGCCGTCCTGGCGGCTGAGCGCGTCGAGCACCGTGTACTCGACCACCGAGAGACCGACCGAGGCGCCGAGCGCCTTCTCGAGATCGGCCTCGATGATCCCGTGCAGCGCCGCGAGCGTGCGCCAGCCGCGCGCGCGGATCTCGACAGCATCGTCTGAGATGCCCACAGTGACCTCCGAAATAGTTGCTTGCGCTGGATAGTTGCGTGTGCAATGATTATCCGTCGGACGCAATATCCCGCGTCTGCAACTACTTTAGCAGAGGACCACGGAACATACCCATGCCACTCGGACTCATCGCACTCGCCATCGGCGCCTTCGGGATCGGACTCACCGAGTTTGTGATCATGGGGCTGCTGCCGGAGGTCGCCACCGACTTCGGCGTCACCGAGGCCACGGCCGGCTGGCTCATCTCGGGCTACGCGCTGAGCGTCGTCGTCGGTGCCCTCGGCCTCACCGCGGCAACCACGCGCCTGCCGCGCAAACCCGTGCTGCTCGGCCTCCTCGTGCTGTTCATCGTGGGCAACGCGATCACGGCACTCGCCCCCGATTACACGGTCGCCATGATCGGCCGCATCATCGCCGCCCTGTGCCACGGAGCGTTCTTCGGCATCGGATCGGTCGTCGCGGCCGAGCTCGTCGCCCCCGAGAAGAAGGCGCGGGCCATCGCGATCATGTTCACCGGCCTCACGGCGGCCAATGTGTTCGGCGTTCCCCTCGGCACGTTCCTCGGTCAGCAGTTCGGCTGGCGTTCGACGTTCTGGGTGATCTCGGCCATCGGTGTCATCGCCTTCGCGGGCATCGCTCTGCTCGTCGCCGCCCCGAAGTCGACCGGTGCGCAGGTGAGTCTGCGCAGCGAACTGCGGGCCTTCCGCTCGGGTCAGGTGTGGCTATCGCTCATCGTCACCGCTCTCGCGTTCGGCGGCATGTTCGGCGCCTTCACCTACATCGCGTACACGCTCACCGACGTCACCGGATTCGCCGACACGGCCGTGCCGTGGCTGCTCGTGCTCTTCGGCGTCGGGCTCGTCGCGGGCAACTGGGTCGGCGGGCGCCTGGCCGACCGTTCGATCGACCGCACCCTCCTCCTCTTCATCTCGGCCCTGGTGGTCGTGCTCGTGCTGTTCGGGTTCTTCGCCTGGTCGCAGCCCGTGACGACGGCGATCCTCGTACTGATGGGCGCGTTCGGATTCGGCACGGTGCCCGCGCTGCAGAGCCGCGTCATGCACTACGCCGGCGGAGCACCCACACTCGCCTCCGGCGCCAACATCGGTGCGTTCAACGTCGGCAACGCCCTCGGCGCCTGGGCCGGCGGCCTCGGCATCTCCGCAGGACTCGGCTACACCTCGCCCATCTGGATCGGCGCCGCGATCACGGCATCCGCTCTGGTCGTCATGGTGATCGCCGTCGTCACGGCTCGGCGGTCGTCGCCCGTCGCGACCGGCTCCCTGCAGACCATCGCCGCGTGACCGCCGCGCGGCCTCCGCGCGGCCCGAGACCCGCGACGTCGTCCGAGACCCATGCCCATGAGAGAGGTCTCGGGCGCGAAAGCGGGTCTCACCGATGAACGGGCATGGCGGGCGGGGGCAATGCGGACGCACTGGTCACTGCGCCCGCATGAACTCCTCGGCCGCCGCGACCTGTTCCGGGGTCGGGCGGATGCCGGTGTAGAGCACGAACTGCTCGAGCGCCTGCAGAGTCGCGACCTCGGCGCCGGTGATGACGGTCTTGTCGGCTGCGCGCCCCGCCGAGATCAGCGGCGTCTCGGCGGGCAGGGCGACGACGTCGAACACGACGGATGCCGTCGCGATCTGCTCCTCGGTGAACGACAGGGCATGCTCGTCTGCCCCGCCCGCCATGCCGATCGGGGTGATGTTCACGATGATGTCGGCGGTCACGGCATCCGCGTCCGCCGTCCATGCGAATCCGTAGAGGTCGGCCAGCCCTCGACCGCGCTCTTCGTTGCGCGCAGCGATCGTGACCCGCGAGAATCCGGCGTCACGGAAGGCGGCGGCCGTGGCCTTCGCCATTCCGCCCGAGCCGCGCAGCAGCACGGATGCCGCAGGGTCGAGCGAGTTTCGCTCGATCAGCTGGGCGATCGCGCTGTAATCGGTGTTGTAGGCCGTGAGCACTCCGTCGTCGTTCACGATCGTGTTCACCGAGTCGATCGCTGTCGCAGAGGGGTCCATGCGGTCGACGAGTGCGATGATGTCCTCCTTGAAGGGCATCGAGATCGCACAGCCGCGAATGCCGAGACCCCGCACGCCGGCGATCGCCTGGCCGAGGTCGGTCGGCGCGAACGCCTTGTAGATCCAGTTGAGACCCAGCTCCTCGTAGAGGAAGTTGTGGAATCGCGTGCCGTTGTTGCTCGGGCGTGCAGACAGCGAGATGCACAGGGTCATGTCCTTGTTCAGCATGGTCACCGCACCAGGCTACTCGGGGACTCCCTTCTGCCCGACTCACTGATGACCGCGATCGTCAACCCCCCTTGGCGGGATCCGATCGCCTCCCCTAGTGTGAAAGTGCATGCACAGGGGATTGATCGTCTTCGTCTTCCCCAGAGACGGACTGCCTTCCCCAGAGGCAAAGGCGATTCGTGCATGCGATTGGGCCCTCTCGAGTAGTTCTGTCCCCAACGGATTGCTCGAGAGGGCCGCTATCGTTTGTGACCTCCTCACAAGTTTTCCAATTTGTCCCCCAAATGGGGGACAAACGCGTGCCGGAGGGGTTAGGCTGGAATCTGACGCACCCTCCGGTCGTCTTCGGCCCTCATCGCTCCCCCCGCGGTGAGGGCCACACCATTTTCTGGGCGCCTTCTTCTGCGCCGTCGTGTGACCGCGAATGACGGCTCATGCAACATTTGGGTTACGGGCTGACCTCGGGACTTCCGCTCAGCGCGTGCTCCACTAGCGTGGAGCACGTCGGGGCATCCTGCGTCGGCTTCTTTCCAGCAGAACAGGCAGTACATGAGCACCCAGGGCACGGTTAAGTGGTTCAACTCGGAGAAGGGCTTCGGCTTCATCTCCCCCGACGACGGCGGCGCTGACGTTTTCGCGCACTACTCCGCCATCGAGTCATCCGGCTACCGCTCTCTTGAAGAGAACCAGCGAGTCGAGTTCGACGTGGCGCAGGGCCCCAAGGGCCTGCAGGCTGAGAACATCCGTCCGCTCTGAGAGCGGACGTCATAGAACTCCCCGACCGGAGGCACGCACTCGTTGCGACCTTCCGGCGGGGAGTTCTGTGCTTTGTGGACTGATTTCGACGGTTCTCCCACCCGAGGCGGCGGGCACCGGACTGCCGCTCGGGAGGAGGACTGCCTCTCGGGAGGACAACTGCGCGCCGAGGCTCCTCCCGAAGGAGAGTTCTCCTCCCGAGGCGGCGGGCGCCGAGGTCAGTTCAGCAGAAGCGCGCGAAGCTCGTCGGCGGATGCTGCGCGGAACGCAGCCTCGTCACCTTCATGCGTGTCGCTGAAGCCCCACTCGACGAAGATCACCGGGACGCCGTTCGCGTTGCCGCCCTCGACATCGTGGTGACGGTCGCCGATGAGCACGGGGCGTGAGATGTCGGCGCCACGGTCGGCCAGACGGCGCAGCGACTCGGCCACGATGTCGGTCTTCGACGCGAGGGTCGACTCATCCGGCGTCGCGCCGACGGTCGTGAGGAAGTACGGGCGGAGTTCGAAAAAGTCGATGATCGCGTCGACCTGGATCTCGGGCTTCGAGCTCGCGGTCGCCTGCGGGACGCCGGCGGTGTGCAGGTCGCGGATGATCTCGGGCACGCCCGGGTAGGTCCTCACGTCGGTCGTGTAGCCGTCGGCCTTGCCGAGTGTGCGGTAGAACGCCACGGCCTCGGCGGACTGCTCGGGAGTCATCCCCGCCTGCGCCTGGAAGGACTGGAACATCGGCGGCCCGATCCAGTGCACCAGCTGCTCGCGCGTGGGAGCGGGGTGACCGAAGTGCGTGAGGGCGACGTTCAGGCGGCGGAGGATGCCGACCGACGCGTCGGCGAGGGTGCCGTCGACGTCCCAGAGCACGCACGAGTAGGGGGAAGAAGCCATGTCTTCCAGCCTATGGGCAGTGCGCGAAGCGACCGAACGCGGTGAACATCTGTGCAGCTCGCCTCAGAAGAGGCGGGGGATGCCGGACTCGATGCCCTTCATGTCGTCGTAGTCGAGCACGAGGCAGCGGATGCCGCGGTCTTCGGCCAGCACACGCGCCTGCGGCTTGATCTCCTGCGCGGCGAAGACGCCCTGCACGGGCGCGAGGTGCGGATCGCGGCCCAGCAGCTCGAGGTAGCGGGTGAGCTGCTCGACGCCGTCGATGTCGCCGCGGCGCTTGATCTCGACCGCGATGGCCGCGCCGTCGGCATCCCGCACGAGGAGATCTACGGGGCCGATCGCCGTGGGGTATTCGCGGCGCACCAGGGTCGCGCCATCGGAGATGCGGTCGACCTGCTCGGCGAGGAGGCGCTGCAGGTCGGCTTCGACGCCGTCCTTCTGCAGTCCGGGGTCGATGCCGAGGTCGTGGTTGGTGTCGTGCAGGATCTCGTAGATCTGCACGCGAAGCGCGTCACCGGTCTTCTTGTGCGTGACGCGCCAGACCTCGGTGACGCCGGCGATCGACTCCTCCTCACCAGGCTCCTCGGATGCGAGAGAGCAGGGCGGGCTCATCCAGTTCAGCGGCTTGTAGCTGCCGCCGTCGGAGTGCACGAGCAGACTCCCGTCTCCCTTGTGCACGAGCAGACGCGTGGCAAGCGGGAGGTGGGCATTGAGCCGGCCCGTGTAATCCACGGAGCAGCGGGCGATGACGAGGCGCACCCGTCGAGCCTACTTCGTCGTGCGCACTCCTTCTGCGGTGACGGAGGCCGGTGCCGGTGTTTCCACATCGACCGGGGTCTCGTCGTCCAGCGCGATCGTGCCGGAATGGATCCTGACATTCTGGGCGAGCAGGCCGAAGATGAGGAGATGACCGTGTCGATCGAACTGGTGACGATGATCGTGACGGTCGCGTCCACGCTGCTGGGACTGGCTGCCGGGTTCGGGTGGATGATCACCCGGACGGATGCGCGGTTCGAGAAGTTCGAGCAACGTGTCGATGCGCGGTTCGGGCGCCTGGAGACGGATATCGCGGAGGTGAAGACGGAGATCGGCGAGGTGAAGATCGCGATCGCGCGACTCGAAGGCCCGGCGCCACGCCTTCTCGTCGCACGCTGATCTACGAGGCTGACGTCGAGCCGGCGAACTCCGTCGACATCTCGTCTTTGCGCAGGGGCCGGGCGGCACCCGAGAACAGGCCCGACAGCACGACCAGGCCGACCAGGATGTACAGAGTGTTGAGCAGACCGATGTGCTCGCTGATGAAGCCCAGCACGGGCGGGCCGCCGAGGAACGAGATGTAGCCGATCGTCGCCGCGGCGCTCACACGCGCAGCCGCCTTGGCCGGGTCGTCTGCCGCGGCCGACATTCCGAGCGGGAAGCCGAGCGATGCGCCGACGCCCCACAGCGCCGCACCCACGAAGACGAGCGGGAGGCTCGGCGCCAGGATGAACAGCAGGATGCCGGATGCCGCCGCCACCGAGAGGATGCGCAGCACCGCGACGCGTCCGAACCGGTCGACCAGCGGGCCGCCGAATACGCGCACCACGGTCATCGCGACCGAGAAGGTCGCGAGCGCGGCCGCGCCGAGCGCGGTTCCGCCGCCGTGGTCCTCAGCGACGCCGAGAGCCAGCCAGTCGTTGGCGCCGCCCTCCGCGAACGACATGCCGAGCATCACCACGCCGATCGCGTAGGTGCGCGGTTCGCGCCAGGCCGACATGGCGACGTGCATCCGCTCGCGCCAGTGCACCTTCTCGCCGTCGTCCGCCGTCGGGTCGAGTGCTTCGGCACGACGGGGGACGCTGGTGATGCTGATGACGCCGATGGTGGCGATCGCGATCGCGACGACGAGCGTGTGCGTGAAGACGTTGATCTGCAGCTGTGCGGCGAGGGCGCCGAGGCCGGCGCCGATCACTGTGCCGAAGCTGAAGAAGGCGTGGAAGAGGGGGAGGATCGTCTTGCCCGAGTGCTGCTCGATCGCGGTGGCCTCGACGTTCATTATGACGTCGACGCAGCCGTTGCCGAGGCCGAACAGCACGAGACCGATGAGCACGACGGCATAGGAGCCGAGAACGTTGGCGCCGATGCCGATCAGGGCGACGCCGGAGGCGAACGTGAAGATCGACACCATCATGCCGAGGCGTGCGCCGGTGCGCGCCATGATCGCCGGGCTGGTCGAGATACCGATGATCGAGGCGATGCCCGCACCGAGCAGCAGCATGCCGACCTGCGCCTTGTCGACCTCGAGCGCGAGCTTGATGTCGGGGACACGTGAGGCCCAGGTCGCGATCGACAGACCGCTGGCGAGGAAGATCGCGAAGATCGCGGTGCGCCAGCGCACATACTGCGATCGAGAGAGAGCCGTGTCCATGTCGCACAGCATATCGAATCGATTCGATGATCGGGAACCCGGGGAGCTATCCTCGGAGTATGACGAGCCACGACAGCCCGCGCCGAGCGACGATCGCCGATGTCGCACGACAGGCGGGAGTAGCGACGTCGACGGCATCCGTCGTCTTCAGCGGCAAGGCCAACGTCGCGCCGGCCACGCGCGAGCGAGTGCTCGCCGCAGCGGCCGACCTCGGCTACGCCGGGCCCGACCCGCGCGCCGCCTCACTGCGCCGAGGACGCAGCGGCATCGTGGCCGTGGTGCTCGAGGGTCATCTGCGCGCGGCGTTCCTCGACCCGGTGACCACCGCCATGATGGACGGCCTCACCGATGGGATGGCAGACCTGAGCGCCGGCATCCTGTTGATGCGCGACGAGCCGGGCGATGACGGATCGTCGCTCTCGAACGCGCCCGTCGACGCGGTCGTGCTGATCGGATGCTCGGGACGCGCCAAGGCATCGCTCGACATCGTCCGCAGTCGAGGACTGCCGGTGGTCGTGATCGAGGGCGACGCCGGAGAGGGCATTCCGAAGATCATGCTCGACAACACCGCCGCCGCGGCGGACGTCGCTCGGCACCTGCGCGATCTCGGACACCGCGACGTGGCGCTCGTCACCCTGCCGCTCGACACGCGACGCGAGCGCGGCCCGGTCACGCAGGAGCGCATCGACGCGGCGACCGTGGATGTGACGATCGATCGTCTCGCCGGCATGCGCGAGATCTTCCCCGACGCACCGGCGATCTCGGCGGGAGGCAGCTTCATCGATGAGGGCCTCCTCGCGGGGCGACGGCTGCTGGCGGACGCCGAGACGAGGCCGACCGCGATCCTCGCGCAGAGCGACCTGATCGCGGTGGGCATCATCCGCGCGGCGGAGGAACTGGGGCTGCGCGTGCCCGAAGACCTGTCGGTCGCCGGTTTCGACGGCATCGCCGCCGACGGACTCGGCGACCTCGTGCTCACGACCAGCGTGCAACCGGCGGTCGAGAAGGGGCGTACTGCGGGAGAGCAGGTCGCGCGCATGCTGCAGGGGGAGCCGGGCCTCACCCTGCACCTCACCTGCCGATTCCGCGAGGGAACGACCACGGCGGCGCCCGCCCGCTGAGCAGGCTGCCAGTCAGGAACGCTGCGGGCCCAACGGCAACGTCTCGGCTCCGAAGTCCAGGATCGAGTATCGACCGCAGTCGACGATCATCTCGGGGAGCAGCGCCTCGGGCAGGTCCCACGGCACGGTCTGCGCATCCTCGACGAGGAACGACACCTCGCCGGCCGCGAAGTCCGCGCGGTTCACCAGCCAGGCATACGCGTTGAGCTGATGATCGACCTGCACGAGTCGTGAGGGATCGGTCAGATGCAGCTTGGGCAGGCGCACCGTCCAGAACTGCCCGGCACCGGTGCGGCCGGAGGCATCGACCCAGTCGGCGACGCAGGTGAGATCCGCATCGGGCCGGGCGGCGGCATCCGCGAGTCGAGGGATGCTGAGGCCGCCGATGATGAGCAGCACGACCCCGGCCATCACCGCCGCGGTTCGCCGCACCCGCTCGCTGACCCGCAGGGCGTGCGGAGCGGCCACGAGTGCGAGCACCGGAGCGAAGGCGACCGGCTGCAGATAGCGTGCCGCGTGGGTTCCCAGGGCGATGGCTCCGATGACGACCACAGTCGGCGCCACCCAGGCCATCGCGGCGACCAGCCGCGAGCCGGGTTGCCGCGGCCGCACGGTTCGCACGACGGCCACGGCCAGGAGCGCGGCAGTGATCAGCAGCCCGATCGCCCCTGGAGGGCTCTGCATCCGTTCGCCGACGAGCCGTGCGTAGTAGTCGATCGAGTCGTGCCATCGCTCGGGATGCACGTACTCGACGCCGGTCTGAGTGATCCATGCCGCGAACGGAATGCGTGCGAGAAAACCGATCATCGCGCCGGTGAGCAGCACGACGATGATGACCGACGTTCGCGAACGCAGCTCGGACGAGATCGTGGCGACGGCCAGGACGATCACGAGCGGAACCATCGCCCACGCAGCATAGAGGGGGTTCGAGAGGGTCGACACGAGCGCGACGATGCCGAGGGCGATCAAGGGCCACGCCCTGAGCTCACGGTTGTCGACCATGCGCCGCACGATGCCGATCGTGACCACGACGCCGACGACGGTCGCCGAGTAGTACGTGGTGGTCAGCTGCAGTGACGCGAGGTCCAGCGCCTCGCGCGACGCGGAGACATCGGTCATCGCGAGTGCGCCGAACGCCGAGAGCGCGACCACGGACCAGGCCACGGGGGCACTGCCGGCGCGAGCACGTCCGGCAGCCAGACGGATTCCTCCGTAGAGGGCGAGCAGATTGACGACCGCGCTGATCGCGAAGAGAGCGTTCACGTCGGCCGGCAATCCTGCGTCGAGGGCCGTGAAGGCTGCGGACTCGGGCAGGAACAGCACGCTCGACATCGCCCAGTCGAGCGGTTCCCCTGCGAGCAGCGAGCGGGCGAGCATCGCCACGACCAGGGAGTCGCCGTCGCGGAAGAGCAGATCGGCTCGGGGCGACGACGCGACCGCACCCGCGGTGACGAGCGCGACAGCGGCAGCGCTCAGCCAACCGGCCAGCTCCCGCACCCACGCCCGCGTCACGGGGCTACTCTGCCACGACCCCTGGGAGAATTTCGGACTTCGCGCGGGTCACGCGATCTGTGGCGATCGACGCATCCGAATGACCGGATTCCTCGATTCGAATCACGCAAAGTGCCCGGAATGCCGCGAAAAACGGGACATTTGGGCGGCTCGACGTCGGCATGATCCGCCCTGAAGAGCGAAATATCAAGGTAAACTCGAAATTGACACCCGCCCGCCCGCCTGCGCCGCCCCGGCCGACGAGCTTTGAGGAGCCGCGTATATGCTGACGCTCCTCGCCGTGTTCCTCCTCGGGTCGATCCTGATGCCCGTCCTGGTGCGCTGGCTGGGGTCTCAGGCATTCGCCATCGCGGCTCTCATTCCCGCCGCGGCATTCATCCACGCCCTCGTACTCACCCCTCAGGTGCTCGACGGACCGACGCCCTTCGTCTCGGTCGCGTGGATTCCGCAGCTCGGCCTGAACCTGTCCATGAACATGGACGTTCTCGGCTGGGTCCTCACACTGATCGTCACCGGTGTCGGCGCCCTCGTGCTGTTGTACTGCCGGTGGTACTTCCACGACGACTCCGCGGGTATCGGCCAGTTCGCCGGGGTTCTGCTCGGCTTCGCCGGTGCGATGTACGGCCTCGTCCTGACCGACGACCTGGTCATGCTCGTCATGTTCTGGGAGGTGACGAGCATCCTCTCGTACCTCCTCATCGGCCACTACCGACGGCGAGCGGCCAGCCGACGAGCCGCCCTCCAAGCGCTCCTGGTCACCACGCTCGGCGGACTCGTGATGTTCGTCGGAGTCGTGCTGCTGGTCGTCGATGCCGGCACCTCGAGCATCCGCGAGATCCTCGAGATCGCGCCCACAGGGGCGATCGTCGATGCCGCCGTGGTCATGCTGCTCGTCGGTGCCATCAGCAAGTCCGCGATCTTCCCGTTCCACTTCTGGCTTCCCGGTGCGATGGCGGCACCCACCCCAGTCAGCGCCTACCTGCACGCCGCGGCGATGGTGAAGGCGGGCATCTACCTGATCGCGCGATTCGCCCCGATCTTCGCGTTCACCGGTCCGTGGCGGCCGATCATCATCTCGCTGGGAATCGTGACGATGCTGCTCGGCGGCATCCAGGCCCTGCGAGAGACCGACCTCAAGCGCATCCTCGCCTTCGGCACGGTCAGCCAGCTCGGGTTCTTCTCGATCGTGATCGGCTACGGCACGCAGGCGAGCGCCCTGGCCGGTCTCGCACTCGTGATCGCGCACGCGCTGTTCAAATCGGCACTGTTCCTCATCGTCGGTGTGATCGACCGGCAGCTGTCGACCCGAGACATCGATGAGCTGAGCGGCGTGGGGCGTCAGGCGCCGGTCATGGCCACTGCGGCATTCATCTCCATCGCGTCGATGGCGGGCATCGCGCCGACCCTCGGATTCGTCGCGAAGGAGTCCACTCTCACGGCCCTCCTCGATGACGCGCTGCACGGGTCTCCGTGGGGACTCGTCGCCATCATCGGCGTCAGCGTGGGATCCATTCTCACTGCGGCATATGGCATCCGCTTCCTCTGGGGCGCCTTCTGGACCAAGCGCGACGCAGCAGGCGATCGCCTGCCGGACACGATGTGGCCCGATCCGCCGGTCGGGTTCCTCTCGGCGCCGATCATCCTCGCCGGCCTCACGCTCGCGGCCGGCATAGGTGCCCCGGCTCTCGACGTCGCTCTGCAGGGATATGCGCTCACCGCCACGCCCGGCCTCGACGCAGAAGGGGTCCCCGCCGAGGGGCCGGGGCACCTCGCGCTCTGGCATGGCCTCGAGCCTGCTCTCGGCATCTCGATCCTGTCGATCCTGCTCGGCGCCGCGGTCTTCCTTCTCACTCTGCGCACGGGGTGGGATCGCAAGGCGCGGTTGATCCGCTTCACCGCGGCGGACGTCTACTACCTGGTCATGCGCGGCGTCGACCGGCTCTCGGTGCTGAGCACGACGCTCACGCAGCGAGGCTCGCTTCCGGTCTACGTCGGCACGATCTTCGTGGTCTTCGTCGCCGCCGAGATCACGGCTCTGGTCGCCAGCGACATCGACCGCTTCCAGCTCTCGGCCTGGCACACTCCCACGCAGCTCGTGGTCGCGCCCTTGATGGCCGCCGCCGGCGTCATGGCCGTGCGGGCGCAGAAGAGGTACACCGGCGTCGTGCTCGTCTCGATCACGGGCCTCGGCATGGTGGCGCTCTTCGCCACGAGCGGTGCGCCCGACCTCGCGCTCACGCAGATTCTCATCGAGACCGTGACGATGGTGACCTTCGCGCTCGTGCTGCGCCGCCTGCCCGCACGGATGGGCGAGCACAACGCGTCCGTCGGTCGCATCCCCCGAGCGCTGCTGGGAGTCGGAGTCGGACTCACGATGGCCCTGGTCGCGATCGTGGCGACGCAGTCGCGAGTCGCCGATCCGATCTCCGCAGTGTTCCCCGAGATCGCGTACGAGATCGGCCACGGCAAGAACGTCGTGAACGTGGCGCTCGTCGACCTGCGCGGCTGGGACACGATGGGCGAGCTCTCGGTGCTCGTGCTCGCCGCCACCGGCGTCGCATCGCTCGTTTTCGTCACGCATCGCGCCGACATGCTGTCGGCGACCAAGACGCTCCCCAAGGCCCGTCGCCGCCGGACCCTCAGCCGCCCGCTGGTCGAGACGACCGAGGGCGTGCGGTTCCAGACGGACGAGAACGAGAGCAGCCCCCGCGCCTGGCTCGTCGGCGGCCCGAAGATGAAGCCCGAGAACAGGTCGATCCTGCTCGAGGTGATCGTCCGCATCCTCTTCCACACGATCATCGTCGTGTCGATCTTCCTGCTGTTCTCCGGTCACAACCTTCCGGGCGGCGGCTTCGCAGGCGGACTCGTCGCGGGCATGGCGCTCGTCATGCGCTACGTCGCCGGCGGACGCTGGGAGCTCGGCGCGGCCGCGCCCACGGACGCCGGCCGACTGCTGGGTGCCGGTCTGATCCTCGCGGTCGGCACCGCCGTCGTGCCGCTGTTCTTCGGCATGGCCCCGCTCACCAGCACGTTCTGGGAGTGGGATATCCCCTGCATCGGCCACATGGAGTTCGTGACCTCGACCATCTTCGACGTCGGTGTGTACCTCGTCGTGATCGGACTCGTGCTCGACGTGCTGCGCAGCCTCGGTGCCGAGGTCGACCGTCAGGCGCAGGAGTTCCGCGAGCGGGGGGTGAGCATCTGATGGATGTCTCGTTGACCCTGATCGTGATCATGGCCGTGCTGTTCGCGTGCGGCGTGTACGCGATGCTCGAGCGCAGCCTCACCCGCGTGCTGATCGGCTTCCTGCTGCTCGGCAACGCCACGAACCTCCTGCTCCTCATCGTGATGGGCGTGCCGGGAAGCGCGCCCTTCTACGGCGTCGAGGGCGAGGTCAGCGATCCGCTGCCGCAGGCGCTCACCCTGACGGCCATCGTCATCACCTTCGCCGTCTCCGCCTTCCTCCTCGCGCTCATCTACCGCTCGTGGCAGCTGGGCCAGGCCGACACGGTCGAGGACGACGAGGCCGACATCGCTCTCCGCGAGCGCACAGACGCCGACGAGGACCTCATGGACGACGAGGCCGACGCAGCCGACGACGAGGCGACCACCGACTTCGTCGGCGTGCAGACGTCGCCGATCACGGTGCTGCACATGCGCGATCACGCCGCGATCAACGACGACGCTCCGACCGACCGGCCCACCGCTGCCCGTGCCCCCGAACGCGCGGAAGACGACGACGACGCGGATGCCGCAGCATCCGTCCTCACCGCCGAATCGGCCCCGTCTGACGATGACGGCGCAGACGACTCGCCGCCCTCCGACGACTTCCGAACGGATGCCGACACGCACGCGTCCGACGCTCACGAGACCGACGCGGCTGATGCCGCCCGAGACACGGCGGCCGACACGGCATCCGATGACAGCGCACCCGAGCACACCGACGACGAGGAGGACCGCCGATGAGCGCCCTCGTCCCCCTGCTCGTGGCCCTTCCGTTGCTCGGTGCCGCGGTGACCCTGATCTTCGGTCGCAACCCGCGCCTGCAGGCCTTCGTCACGGTCGCGACGCTCGCGACAGTCTCGGTGATCGCCGCCGTGCTGCTGGTCGTCGTCGACGCCGGCGAGCCGCTGGCGGTCTCGGTCGGCGGATGGCCCGTGCCCTTCGGCATCGTGCTCTACGTCGACAGGCTCGCAGCTCTCCTCGTGCTCATCTCGAGCATCGTGCTGCTCGCGGTGCTGCTCTTCTCGATCGGTCAGGGCGCGGCCGACGGCACCGACGAGACACCGATCTCGATCTTCAACCCGTCGTACCTCATCCTCGCCGCGGGAATCTTCAACGCCTTCATCGCGGGCGACCTGTTCAACCTGTACGTCGGATTCGAGATCCTGCTCGTGGCGTCGTACGTGCTGATAACCCTGGGGAGCACTGAGTCGCGCATCCGCACCGGTGCCGTCTACATCGTCGTCTCCCTGGTGTCGTCGATCCTGTTCCTCGCCTCGATCGCGATGATCTACGGCGCGCTCGGCACCGTGAACATGGCGCAGATCGCCGAGCGCATGACCGAGCTCCCGCAGGAGACTCAGCTCGTGCTGCACCTCATGCTCGTGATCGCGTTCGGCATCAAGGCCGCGATCTTCCCGGTGTCGTTCTGGCTGCCCGACTCGTATCCGACGGCTCCGGCCCCGGTCACCGCGGTCTTCGCCGGCTTGCTGACCAAGGTCGGCGTCTACGCGCTGATCCGCACCGAGACGCAGCTGTTCGCCGACAACAGCATCGACACCGTGCTGTTGATCATCGCTCTCGCGACCATGATCGTCGGCGTGCTCGGCGCGGTGGCGCAGGCCGAGCTCAAACGAATCCTGTCGTTCACGCTCGTGAGCCACGTCGGCTACATGATCTTCGGCCTCGCGATAGCGACCCCGGCGGCGATCGGCGCGACGGTGTATTACATCGTCCACCACATCGTCGTGCAGACGACCCTGTTCCTCGCCGTCGGTCTCATCGAGCGTCGAGCGGGGAGCACCTCGATCCTCCGTGTGAAGGGTCTGCTCAAGGTCGCGCCGGTGATCGCCGTGCTCTACTTCATCCCCGCGATCAACCTCGGCGGGCTCCCGCCGTTCTCCGGGTTCATCGGCAAGTTCGCGCTGTTCGAGGCTGCGGCATCCGTGGGCACCCCGCTGATGATCGTGCTGATCTTCGGCGGAATCGTCACCTCGCTCCTCACTCTCTACGCCCTGATGCGCGCGTGGAATCTCGCATTCTGGCGCGAAGAGGACGACTCGACCGAGACCGAGGGTCGCATCTCGTATCTCGGCAACGCCCCGGCCGCAGACGAGCAGCAGGAGCGTCGCCGCATCCCGCGCATCATGACGATCGCCACCGCAGGCATGGTGGGGGTCACCCTGGCTCTCACGGTGTTCGCCGGCCCGCTCTACGCCCTGTGCGATCGCATCGGTGCGGCTCTGCTCGACCCCGTCACCCTCGTGCAGCTGGAAGACGAGGTCGAAGGATGAGTCCCACCGAGACCGGTCGCCACTTCTGGCGGGACATCCGGGTGCAGCTGCCGTTCCTGGCGTGGCTCGTCGTGCTCTGGATGCTGCTGTGGAGCCAGTTCACGGTGCTGGCGTTCATCTCGGGTCTCGTCGTCGCGGTGTTCGTCACGCGCGTCTTCCGGCTGCCGACCGTCGAGCTCTCCGGCCGCATCAACATCTGGTACGCCGCGCTCCTGGTCGTGCAGTTCCTGTTCGCGGTGCTCCGAGGCGCGGTCGCGGTGACCGTGCAGGTGTTCGACTTCCGGCATCAGCCCGGCGCGGCGATCATCGCAGTGCCCCTGCGCTACGCAGACGATCTGATGATGACGCACGTGGCAGTCATCTCCTCGCTGGTGCCCGGGTCGCTCGTCGTCGAGGCCGACCGCGACCGTCAGGTGCTGTATCTGCACGTGATCGGGGTGCGCAGCATGGCCGACGTCGAGAGGCAGCGCGAAGGCGTGCTGCGGTGGGAGCGACGAGTCGTGCGTGCGCTCGGCGCCCCCGCGCAGTACCGTGCCCTCAAGGCCGACCTGCGCGCGACACGTGCCGGCGGTGCCGGCGGGCTGACCAGGGGAGGTGCCCGATGAACGTCCTGATGCTGGCGATCATGGTCGTCTTCGGGGTGGCCGCCATCCTGACGATCGTGCGCATCGTGCGCGGCCCCTCGATCCTCGACCGAGCCGTCGCCTCCGACGTGCTGCTCACCGAGGTCATGTGCGTGCTCGGCGCCGAGATGGCGATCAACGGCCACACCCGCAACATCCCGGTGCTGCTGATCATCGCGGCCGTGGGCGTCTTCGGCTCGATCTCGGTCGCCCGATTCGTGGCCAGAAGGGACAACACGACCCCATGAACGTGTTCGGTCTCGCCATTCCCGACGCCGTCATCGACGTCGCCATACTCGTGCTGATCCTGCTCGGCGCGATTCTCTGCCTGTCGGCCGCGGTCGGGCTGCTGCGCTTCCGCGACGTGCCGTCGCGTCTGCACGCCGCGACGAAGCCCCAGGTGCTCGGTCTCATCCTGATCTGCCTCGCGATCGCCCTGTCGCAGCGCACCGTCGGCGGAATCCTCATCGGGCTCGCGCTCGTCTCGCCGATCGTCCTGATGCAGTTCGCCACAGCCCCGCTGTCGGCCCACATCGTCGGCCGTCAGGCCTATCGCAACGGCACGACCGACCAGCGCAGCCTGGTCGTCGACGAGCTCGCCGAGTCGAAGCAGACTCCGCCGGCCGCCGGCTGAGCAGAAGGAAGACGGATGTCAGCACCACAGGGATGGTACGACGCGGGCACGCCGGGTCAGCAGCGCTGGTGGGACGGCGTGCAGTGGACCGCGCATGAGCGGATGGCGCCGCCGACCACCCCGCCGATGGGCTGGTACCAGGTGCCGGGGACCGCAGACGTCCGCTGGTGGGATGGCGTGATCTGGACGCCGTACCGCGTTCGCACCGGCAAGCCGCGGCCCGACGCCCTGGCGGTCGAGCCGCCGGCGGTGGGGCTGGTCCTCGGGATCGTGTTCTTCGTGCTCGCGATGCTGCAGCTGACTGCAGCGGTGATCACGCAGAACCCGGGCAACTTCGCCCTTCCCGTGATCCTGATGTCCGTGGCCGTGATCTGGATCCTCGGCGCCGCGCACACACACGCCGTGCGCAGACTCCCCGCCCCGCAGTCCGCGCCGATCGTCGACGCATCCGTGCAACCGCTGCCCGGAGAGGTCGACGGGCCGGGCGCCGGGTGGTATCCGGTGACCGGGCAGGCCAGCCGCTGGTGGACCGGTTCCCGGTGGACCTGGTACCTCGGCACGAAGTTCGGCACGCGCCCCGGGCACGCCGGGCCGCGCGGCTATCTCGTGTCGATGATCGTCGGGTGGGGTGTGGTCGCGATCGCGGTGATCGGTGTGATCGCCGCTGTGGCGGGAAGCGTCATGGAGCAGAGCCTCGTCACCGGGTTCATGATCGTGTTCGGCATCATCTTCGCGCTGCTCTTCGGCGGTCTCGGGGCCTTCGTCCTTCTGCTGACGAGGTCGCGCCGCAACGCGATGCTTCTTCCGACCACACCCCCGCCGCTGCGCTGAGGCGGGTGCGCCGCACGCCGGTGCGGATCTCGGGTCAGAGGTCGTCGGCGAAGCGCTGGATCAGGCGGGCCGCCGGCTCGGAGTCGCTGATCAGCGTGCCGTGCCCGTGGTCGGGGATGACGCGCAGGTCGGCGCCGGGGATCTCGTCGATGATCTCCTGGCACCAGCTCATCGGCGCGAGCGGGTCGTCTTCGCCGCGCAGCACCAGCACCGGCTGATCGATGCGAGCGAACGCCTTCTCCGGCTGGTGCACGATGGTCGCGCGGATCTTGCGGATCAGGTGCGGGCCGCCTCGGAGGTACTCCCGGGCGCCACGCCAGATGACCAGCGGGCGCTCGCCGATCAGGTCGGTGAGGAGGTACCTCGCCTGGGAGGCGATGTTGCGCGCTGCCTTGTTGACGGTGGGGCCCGCAAGCACGACGCCTTCGACGAGCGAGGGATGCCGGGCGGCGAGCTCTGCCGCGATCTGGCTGCCCATCGAATGGCCGATCACGACGACAGGACCTTCGCCGGTATGCCGCAGGTAGGCGGCGACGAGGTCGGCGTGACGCTCCATGGTGAAGGTGCGTGCGGGCTCGGGTGATTCGCCGAACCCGGGGAGGTCGAGCGCGATGACCCGACCCTTCAGTCGCTGCACGACATCGAGGTAGACGCTGCGACCCATGCCGATGCCGTGCAGCAGTAGAAAGGTGCGGGGTCCTTCGCCGAAGGTCTCTGCGATGAGCGTCGCCCCTGCGTGCTCGAACTCGAGCAGGGTGACGGGAGTGCCCTTCGGGGCGAGATAGCTGGAGACCACGCACCCACGCTAACCGAGTGCAGGCGCGGCGGCTAACCCGAACGATGTGCGTCGTATGCCGGTGTGCGACGAGACGCGAGCGCGCGCCATGCGAGGATGAAGGGTGTCTTCGCCCAGCTCCGATCCCGATCAGATCGAGACAGGGGGCGAGACGCAAGGACGGTCGAAGGGGTTCATCGTCCGCATCGCAGAAGGGTTGAGCGATCCGGTGCTGCGGGCGCTCGTCGCCGCGACCGCTGTGTCGCGCATCGGCCGCGGTGTCTTCCTCGCGGTCACGGTGCTGTTCTTCACGCAGATCATCGGTCTCTCCCCTGCACAGGCCGCCGTGGTGCTCGCGGTGTCGAGCGGGTGCGGTGTCGTGGGGTCGCTCCTCGGCGGCTGGCTCGCGGACCGGTGGAGCGCACGACGCCTCGCATTCGGCTTCGAGTTGACCGGCGGCGTGCTGCTCGCCGCCTATGCGTTCGTCGGAGATTTCGTGTCGGCGCTGCTGCTCGCCAGCCTCTCCGGCTTCTTCGACTCGCTCGGATACTCCGCCAGGTCCGCGATCATCGCGCGAGGGTTCGCACCCGACAAGAGAGTGCACGCCCGCGCTGTGCTGCGCACGGTCACGAACCTCGCGATCGCGGCGGGCTCAGGTTTCGGCGCGATCGCCCTGGCGCTCGGAACCCCCGAGGCGTACCGGGTCGTCATCGCCGGTGCGGGTGCCGTCTGTGCGCTCGGCTCGCTCTCGCTCCTCCGGCTGACCGCGGCGGTCGACGCCCCTGCACGCGGTCGTGTCACGGCGCAGCTCACGGAGACGGGATCCATCGACACGGAGGCGACGGCCGCGGCATCCGCCGAACGCAAGGACTGGAACAGGCGCTCTCCTTGGCGGGACCCCCGGTACCTGCTGCTGAGTGCACTCTCGGCGATCTTCGGCATGCAGTTCGGGGTGGCGGAACTCGGAGTGCCGCTGTGGATCAGCGAGTACACGAATGCGCCTGATGCCACGTTCGCGGTGCTCCTGATCGTCAACACCGCGCTGGTCGTGCTGTTCCAGGTGCGTGCCTCGCGAGGCACGCATGACGTCCGGATCGCAGGACGGGTGACGATGATCGCGGGGTGGCTCATGGTCGGCGCCTGCCTGATCTACGCGCTCGCCGCAGGCCTTCCGACGTGGGCTGCGATCGTCATCCTCATCATCGGCATGATCACGCACACCTTCGCCGAGATCCTGTCGCAGGCCGGAGCCTGGGGGCTCAGCTTCGAACTCGCCGACCCGGTGCGGGCGGGCGCCTATCAGGGTGTGTTCGGCATGGGCTTCTCGCTCGGAGCCCTCGCGTCGCCGATCGTCGTGAACGCCACGGCGATCACCTTCGGCTTCGCCGGATGGGCGATGCTCGCGGCGATCTTCCTCGCCGCCGCGGTCGGCATCTGGGTGATCGCACGCCGCGCGGCCGCATCCGGTCCCACCCCTGTCGACGCCTGAGGAACGGGCCGGGCCGCGCCTACTCGCCCGGCGTCAGCACCAGCGTGTTGCGCGTCGCCGCGTCGACTGCCTTCTCGGAGAACGCCCACGGCTTCTGCACGCCGGCCGCCCAGTCGGCGGTCTGATCGACGTAGTGCTCATGGAACGCATGACCTGACGCGCCGGTGAGGTGGATCCAGGTCGAGGCGTCGAGGTCGGCCAGGTCGACCACCATGCGCATGGACGGCACGGTGGTCGTCGCGTACGAGGACCCGAGGTCCCACCCGGTCGCGTTGACCACCGATGCGCCGCCGCCGACGGCGTACGGACCGCGGTTGAAGAGCATCTCGATCGGGGCGATCCCCGACGAGCCGAGAGTGTCGCTCGTGAGGGTGATCGCGTGCAGGTCGCCCCACCTCCATCCCGTGACGGCTTCGCCCTGCAGGGCGGAGAGCTCGTCGTACGCCTCTTCGGCCGACAGCGCCAGCATCTCGTCCATGCTCGCGACGTCGATGGCCGGGTTCGTCCAGAGCGGGTCGGAGGGGTCGTCGAGCAGGTCCGCGACGACCGTGAAGAGGCGGCCCTGGCCGTCGATCGGCAGAGGCTGGTCTCGTTCGGCGAACAGGTTCTGCACGAGGTTCGACCAGAGCACGTTCGCGTAGGCGGCTCCTGCCGACCCCGCGTCGTTCTGCGCATCCCACGAGCGCAGCAGGGCCACGGCAGCCTCGGTGCCTGCGCCCGTCACCTCGACATCGTCCATCGCGGATGCCAGGCGCTTGCCGATCCACATCTCGCTGTCCAGCTGGATATCGCGCATGTCCTGCGCGGTGAGCGGTGCGGCTGCCACGCGTCGTTCGATCAGGTGGGCGATGCGATCCGCGCGGTAGCCGTAGTCCCAGTCCCGCGAGAGGAAGTACGGGTAGTCATCGGTGACGATCGCGTTGTTCGCGGTCACGATATAGCCGGATGCCGGGTTGTACGACACCGGCAGCTCCCCGAAGGGGATGAATCCGGTCCAGTCGTAGCTGCTGTCCCACCCTGGTTGCGGCATCCACCCGTCGCCCGCGCCGCGCACCGGCAGGCGTCCGGGAGTCTGGTACCCGATGTTGCCCTCGACGTCTGCGTAGATGAGGTTCTGCGCCGGCACGTCGAACAGGGCGGCCGCCGAGCGGAACTCGTCGAAGTCCTGGGCGGTCGACAGCGCGAAGATCGCGGTGGCGGCGGTGCCGGGGTCGAGCGCTGTCCAGCGCAGACTCACCGCGTATTCGGAGGCCTCGCCCGTGGGGGCCGCACCGGTCGCACCACCGGCGGCGAGGCCGGGCTCCGGGTCGTCGGCGATAGCCGTGAAGTCGTCGGTGAGCCCCGAGATGATGGGTCCGTGCACGGTCGACCGGATCGTCAGGTCGATGTCGTCGCCTCCGGCGACCCTGATCGTCTCGGTGGTCTCCTCGATCGGCACCAGCGCTCCGTCGCGCCAGTACTGGTCGCCCTCGATCCGCTCGACGTAGAGATCGGTGACGTCGGTGGTCAGATTGGTGAAGCCCCAGGCGATCTGCTGGTTGTGGCCGATCACGATGCCGGGGAGTCCCGAGAACGAGAAGCCGCCCATGTCGAACGGGCACTCGTCAGTGACCTCGCTGCATCGCAGCTGCACCTGGTACCAGACCGACGGCAGCGATGCGCCCAGGTGCGGGTCGTTGGCGAGCAGCGGCATCCCGCTCTCGGTGAGGTCTCCCGACACCACCCACGAGTTCGACCCGATGCCCTCGCCGACGTCGCCGACGAGCAGGCTCGCCGCTTCGATCACGTCGGAGGCCTCCTGCCATTCGATCGTCGTCGCGGCCTGCTGCATCTCCTCGTCGTTCGCATCGGACGTGAACGCGGCAGGCTCGGCTCCGGTCTCGAGAGTCGGCGCAGTCGTCAGCTCGGGCACGATCACCGGGTGCTCGTCGAACGGATACGCAGGGTAGAGCTCGTCGAGCGTCGCGGCGATCCCGGTCGGGTCTGAGGTCTCCGAGAGCTGCGCGGTCAGCAGTGCGCGCTCGACCTCATCCTCGATGTTGCCGCGGAGATCCCAGGCCATGGCCTTCAGCCAGGCGACCGAATCGGCGGGTTCCCACGGCTCGGGCTCGTACTCGGGGTTCTGTATTCCGAGCACGGCATATTCGAGTGACCGCTCGGCACCCGACCGCGATGAGAGATAGGCGTTGACGCCATCGGCATAGGCCTCGTAGTAGCCGCGCGTCACGTCGTCCATCGCCTCGACCTCGGCCTCGGCGACCTTGCGCCACCCGAGGGTGCGCAGAAAAGCATCCGTTGCGGCCTGCGATTCGCCGAACATCTCAGCCACGCGCCCGGCCGTCACGTGTCGTCGGAAGTCCATCTCGAAGAAGCGATCCTGCGCGTGCACGAATCCCTCGGCGTAGAAGAGATCGTCGCTCGAGTCGGCGGTGATGGTCGGGATGCCGCGATCGTCGCGCTGTACCGTGACGTCGGCCTGCAGACCCTCGAGCCGGAGGGTGCCGTCGGTCTGCGGGAAGGACCGCTGGATGGTCCAGGTCACGAAGAAGGCGGCGGCGACAGCGACCACCACGATGGCGGCGACGACGAGGAAGACGATGCGGCCGATGCGGGCGCCCAGTGAAGGGCGCGACGGGTCGACGATCTCGGTCGAATGGGTTGTCATCTTCGAGAACTCTTTCGGGTGGCATGGCGGAACTCAGTCCCAGAGAGTCCCAGAGTGCGTCTCACCGACGCACTCTGGGAATACTACCCACAACGGCGCTGCGGGCGGGGGAGTTCTCGGCCCCCGCCCGCAGTGTCAGCCGATCAGGCTCGGCTGCAGATCGCGCAGCGTGCGCCGGTGCGTCATGCGGGTCACCCCGATGGCGGCGAGCAGCAGGGCGCCGACCAGCCAGATCCCGAGCACCACCAGATCCCACCCGGCCCTGGCGAGATTGCCCCCGTACATGAGCTGTCGCATGGCGTCGACCACGTAGCCGAGCGGCAGCACATGGTGCAGCGCGGCCAGTGGAGCGGGGAGCGTCTGCCAGGGGAAGGTGCCTCCGGCGGTGACGAGCTGCAGCACCATGAGCACCAGGCCCAGGAACTGACCGACTGAGCCGAGCCAGACGTTCAGGGTGAGGATGATCGCCGCGAACGTCGCCGACGCGAAGATCATCACACCCAGCGTGCCGATGGGGTTGTTGAACGTGAAGCCCAGGGTGATCGCGAGAATACCCATGAGCCCGACCATCTGCACCGCGCCCAGCATCGCGGGAGTCAGCCAGCCGGCCAGAGTCACCCGGATCGGGGAGTGCAGCGCGGTCACGGCGCGGCGAGAGACCGGCTTGACGATGAGGAACAGTGCGTAGATGCCGATCCAGGCCGACAGTGCAGCGAAGAACGGTGCGAGGCCTGCGCCGTAGTCCTCGGCCGACGCGACCTTGTCGCTCGACACCTTGACGGGGTCTGCGATCGTGTCGGCCTGCAGTGTTCGCAGTTCGGGGGTCGACACGGGGATCTGCTCCACCCCGTCGGAGAGACCGTCGCGCAGCTCGGCCGTGCCCGATGCGAGAGTGCTGAGCCCGTCGCGCAGTTGGGCCGCGCCGTCGTTCGCCGCAGCCGCGCCCGTCGCCACGGTCTGCGCGCCGCCGGCGAGGGTCTGCGCGCCGCTGGCGAGCTGTGAGGCACCGGATGCCAACGACTCGGCTCCGGCGGCGAGCTGGTCGACCTTGTCGACCGCGTTCTGCACGGTGGCGTTGCCCTCTTCGAGACGCGTGCGAAGCGGGTCGAGGGTCGCGAGGACCCGATCGATCTCCTCCTGCGTGAGGCCCTGATCCGTGAGGACCGTCGCGATGTCCTGTCGCGCCTGGGGCAGAGCATCCGTCGCGTGCTGCACTGCCGACCCGGCGCGGTCGGCGACGTCGGCCAGCTGTCGGTTGCCGTCGCTGACCTGCTGAGCCCCCGAGGCGAGGGTCGCCGCGCCGCCGGCGAGCTCAGACGCGCCCCCTGCGAGCTGCGACGTGCCGTCGGCGAGCTGAGAGGTGCCGTCGGCAAGTGTGGCGCTGCCGTTCGCCGCGGTGTTGGCGCCGTCGGTGAGCTGGCTGGCCCCGTCGGCGGCGGTGACGAGGTTGTCTCGCACCTCGCTGAGTCCGGTGAGCAGGCGCTCTGCGGCTTCGCTGCCGACCATCTCGGCCACTGAGCTGCGGATCTTCTCGACCGCCTGGGTGCCCATGGACGACGCGAGGTAGTTGTTCGCGTCGTTGGTCTCGAGTTCGATGCGCGCCTGGTGGGGGTCGTCGCCCGCGGCCGAGGTCAGCGCCGCAGAGAAGTCATCGGGGATCGTCACGGTGAAGTCGACCGTGCCCTCGCGCAACGCGTCTGCGGCCTCGTCGGCCGACATCCGCTGCCAGTCGAAGGCATTGCCGTCGATGAGGTTCTCGGCGACGTCCTCGCCGTAGTTGACGGTCTCGCCGGTCTCGGCATCCGTTCCCGTGGTGGGGGCAGGTGCCCCGGCGTCATCGACGACCAGCGCCACCGGCACGTCAGGGAACTTCGCGTACGGGTCCTGGTTGGCCCAGAGGTACAGGCCGCCGTAGAGGATCGGCACGCACACGAGCGCGATCAGGGCGATGATGCCCATCTTGCTCGCGGTGAGGCGCCGCAGCTCGGCGGCGATCATGGCGGGAACCTTCATCGCGCGCCTCCGTTCTTCTCGGGGTCTGTGTCGGGCGTTTCGTCTCGGTCGGCTTCGCCGTCCTCGCTCAACGACCGGGGTTCTGTGTCTGGGTCGGGGGGCTCGCTCGACGAGCGGGGCTCGGGTTCTGGGGGAGAACCGAGAGGATCGGGCGTGTCCTCGGCGTGTTCGTCGTCGACACGCGGTGCCGTGGCGAGGTCGTCTGGGTTCTCCGGGACGGGGTCTGTGTCGGGCGTTTCGTCTCGGTCGGCTTCGACACCATCGTTCGACGACCGGGGGGCGTGGTCGAGCACGAGCGGTGGGATCGGGCCGGACGCGTTGATCGCCTCGAGCTCATGCATGCGTTCGAGGGCGACCGCTGCGGATCCGCCGATGACGACGAGCATGGCGTAGCCGCGGTCGGCGAACTCCGATGCGATGCGCCACCAGCCGTCGGGGCTGCCGCCGTGGCGGTCGGGAGCGACGAGCACGATGCCTTCGGTGCCGTCGCGGAGGATCGCGAGCTCGCACAGGATCCGCACGCGTGCGGCCGGGTCGACGTTGCCGATCGGCACACCGGCGAGGTCGCCGAAGCCGAGCTGGTTCAGCCAGCGGCGTGCGTGCAGCGGCGTCGCCCCGAGGCCGGCGAACATGAGCTCTTCGCCCACCACGCCGGCGAGGGTGATGTCGGCGTGCGGGTCGCTGACATCGGGAGCATCGACGAGCGCGATCGTGCGGCGCAGGGCCTTGTTGTTCGAGTCTCCGTCGATCGTCACGCGCCCGGTGTCCGGCCGCATCCGTCCGCTGGCGATCAGGCCCAGCACGGTCGGTCGTTGCTCGGTCTCGGCGAGGGCGAAGCGCACCGCTCCGCTGTGGAACTCCAGGCTCGTCGTCGGCAGCGACTGACCGCCGCGCCCCTTGCTCACCTCGTGCAGAGTGACTCTCATGCGCTGACCTCCCGCGATTCGGCGATGTCTGGGTGCGCGTTCAGCAGCTCGTCGGCCTCGCGCCATGAGAGCCCGGCGATGCTGAGCAGCGTGCGCACGGCGAGGCCGGCCGCACCGGTGCTGTGGGCATCCGTGCGCGAGACGACCGTGCGCGCGACCTCTTCGATGAGGCGAGCGAGGGTCGGGGCTGAGAGGTCGGTGCGGAAGCTGCCGTCTTCCTGCCCGCGACGCGCGAGGGCGGCGACGGTGCGGCGCAGCGGGGCGAGGGCATCTGCGGTGTGCTGCACGTGGGCTTCGTCGAGGGCGAGCGCGGCGGCGACCTGAACGTGCGCGGCCTCGTGCCAGAGACGTGCGGCGAGGCGGGCCAGCGCGATGCGCGAGTCGGCGTCGGTGACGGACTCGGCGATCGCGTTGAAGCGCTGCGCTCCAACCGAGATCAGCTCGCGGATCAGCGCCTCGCGGTCGTCGAAGTGGCCGTAGAGCGTGCGGCGCGACAGGCCGGCGCTGCGGGCGATGACGTCGATCGAGGCGCGCGGGTCGGTTGCGAGGGTCGCGCGGGCCGCATCGAGGATTCCGGCGCGGTTCTCGACGGAGTCGCGGCGGGGAGCACGGGTGGTCATGCCCCCATTCTACGTATTGTGCACAGTAGTGTGCAAGATAACTCGGGGGACTCACAGGGTCGCAGTCCACCGCGCGGGCAGAAAGAGGGGGGCGGATGCCGCAGCATCCGCCCCCCTCCAGAAGAATCGAGAGTCAGTCGGTGCCGGAGTCGAACGCAGCACCCTCGGATGCGGTGTCGACCGCGTCGGCGAAGTTCTCGTCGACCTCCTCGACGGATCCCGTGATCTCGCCCGACTCGCCGGCGGTGACGCGTCCGACGAGCTCGCCGGTGGCGCCGCCGATGAGGCCGAGACCCGCGTACTGCTCGAGGCGCGAGCGCGAGTCGGCGATGTCGAGGTTGCGCATCGTGAGCTGTCCGATGCGGTCGACCGGGCCGAAGGCGGCGTCGCCGACACGTTCCATCGACAGCTTCTCGGGGCCGTACGACAGGTTGGGCGACGTGGTGTCGAGGATCGTCCAGTCGTCTCCGCGACGCAGGCGGATCGTGACGGTGCCCGAGATCGTGAGGCCGACCCAGCGCTGGATCGACTCGCGCAGCATGAGCGACTGCGGCTCGAGCCAGCGTCCTTCGTACATGAGGCGACCCAGGCGACGACCCTGCTCGTGGTACGTCGCGAGGGTGTCTTCGTTCAGGATGCCGTTGACGAGGCGCTCGTACGCAATGAAGAGCAGCGCCATGGCCGGAGCCTCGTAGATGCCGCGCGACTTCGCCTCGATGATGCGGTTCTCGATCTGGTCGCTCATGCCGAGGCCGTGGCGTCCGCCGATCGTGTTGGCCTCCATGACGAGGGCCACCGGGTCGGTGTACTCGACGCCGTTGATGGCGACCGGGCGTCCGGCCTCGAACGTGACCGAGACGTCTTCGGTCTCGATCGCGACCGAAGGGTCCCAGAACTTGACGCCCATGATCGGGTCGACCGTCTCGAGCGAGACGTTCAGGTGCTCGAGGGTCTTGGCCTCGTGCGTCGCGCCCCAGATGTTGGCGTCGGTCGAGTACGCCTTCTCGACCGAGTCGCGGTAGGGGAAGTCGTGGGCGACGAGCCATTCGCTCATCTCCTTGCGGCCGCCGAGCTCGGTGACGAAGTCGGCGTCGAGCCACGGCTTGTACACGCGCAGGCGTGGGTTGGCCAGCAGGCCGTAGCGGTAGAACCGCTCGATGTCGTTGCCCTTGTAGGTCGAGCCGTCGCCCCAGATGTCGACGCCGTCTTCCTTCATGGCGCGCACGAGCAGCGTGCCGGTGACGGCGCGGCCGAGGGGCGTGGTGTTGAAGTAGGTGCGTCCGCCCGAGCGGATGTGGAACGCGCCGCACGACAGCGCGACGAGACCCTCTTCGACCAGGGCGGTCTTGCAGTCGACCAGACGCGAGGCCTCGGCGCCGTACTCGAGCGCGCGGCCGGGGATCGACTCGATGTCGTCTTCGTCGTACTGCCCGAGATCGCCGGTGTACGTGTAGGGGACGGCGCCCTTGTCGCGCATCCACGCGACGGCGACGGAGGTGTCGAGTCCTCCGGAGAAGGCGATGCCGACGCGCTCGCCGACGGGAAGGGACTGGAGGACCTTGGACATGCTTCCCAGTCTATCGGCGGCGTGTCGGCTGTTTCGGACGGGAAGCGAGGGAGTGACGAGGCCCGGTGTCAGCGCGCGGCGACGGGCTCGAGCGTCTCCGGCTCGGCGGCGAGCTCGAGATTCTCACGTCGTTCGAGCTCTCGTCGCTGATGCGCCGCGTATCGGCCGCCCCAGTCGGTCAGGGCCTCGACGAGGGGCATCGACCCGCGGCCGAGGTCGCTCAGTCGGTACTCGACCTTGGGTGGGACCTGCCGGTACACCGTGCGGATGAGGAGCCCGTCGTCCTCCAGCTCACGCAGCTGACGGGTGAGCACACGAGCGGTCGGCTCGTCGAGCAGTCTGCTGAGTTCGCCGAATCGCAGCACCTCATGCTCGTCGAGAAGGCTGAGGATGCTGGGCTTCCAGGCTCCGCCGATCACAGCGATCGAGATCTCTGCGTCGCACGCGTCGCCCCACTCGCGGACGATGCGCTCCGTCTTCTCCCTCATGGGATCCGCCTTCCGTTCCGGCTCATGGTCGCCATAGTATCCAGACGGTCACTATGTACCATCCATGACTGTACTTGTCTGAAGTGTACTCAGGACACGAGACTGATGCGGTGACCTTCCCGATTCCCACGGCATCCGCTCGACCGCGCACCGCCCTGCATCCGTGGCTCGCCATGATCCCGCTGCTTCTCGGCATCCTGATCGGGGCGCTCGCGATCAGCAGCATGTCGACCGCGCTGCCGGCGATCCGCGGCGACCTCGCCCTCAGCGACAGCGGTGCGCTGTGGCTCGTCGACATCTATGCGCTCTCGTTGGCGGCGACCCTGATCATCGCCGCCCGGATCGGCGACGCGTTCGGTCGCAAGCGGATCGTGCTCGCAGGACTCGCGGGCTTCGCCGTGCTCAATCTGGTGGGCGGATTCGCTCACGACGGGATGCTGCTGATCGTCGTGCGCGCGCTGCTCGGCGTCGCCGAAGCCTTCGTGGTCGCGGGCGTCGTCGCCACGATCGGGGCGCACTATCACGCACGGCAGCGCGTGCTGGCCTACGGACTGTGGACTGCGACCTTCGGTGCGGGCAGCGCACTCGGCCCCGTGCTCGGCGGGCTCGTCACCGAGGGGCCGGGATGGCGGTGGCTGCTGTTGGGCAGTGTGCCGCTCGCGGTCGCCGCCGGTGTGCTCGCGATCTGGCTCGTGCCTGATTCCCGCAGCTCCCGGCGACCGTCGTGGGACATCCTCAGCATCGTGTCGTCGATCGTCGCGCTCGGCGCCCTCGTCTTCGCCCTGCACGAGGTGCTCGCAGCCCCCGTCGCCGCGGGCATTGCCGGTGTGCTCGCGGTCGGCACGCTCGTGTTCTTCATCCGACGCCAGCGCGCCCTCGCCGAACCCCTCATCGACATGCGGCTCTTCCGAGTCCCCGGCTTCAGCCCTGCGATCGTGCGCATCGTGGCGAGCGGCGGTGTGTCGACGGCATCCGTTCTGCTGGTGAGCCTGCACCTGCAGGATGCCAGGGGGTTCAGCGCGGCGGAAGCCGGCATCGCGATTCTTCCGCAGGCCGTGGCGATCGCGCTCGGCGGAGTGCTCGCGCCCCTGTTCCTGCGGTGGCTGAGCTCGCCCACGCTCACAGTGCTCGCCCTCGTGGTGCAGGGCGCGGGGCTCGTCTGGCTGTCGACCGGAGTCGATCTCGTCGCGTTCCCGCTCGTGCTGGTCGGAGTGGGGTTCGGGGTCGCAGCGACGCTGGCCGCGACCACGCTCTTCGACGTGACGACCGAAGACGACGCCGGTCAGGTGGGGGCGATCCAGGAGGTCGGCTTCGCGCTCGGCGGCGGCCTCGGCATCGCGGTGCTCGGCACGATCGCCGTCATCGCCGGGTCTCGAGGTTTCGTCGTCGCCCTGCTCATCGCAGCCGGGGCGGTCGTCGCCGCGGCACTCCTGCCACTGTGTCGGCGCACAGCTCCCCACCCCGTCTACCACTGAAGAAAGGCCATCCGTGTCAGCATCACGCCCGACCGTCCACTGGATCTACGCCCACCCGCAGGCGAACTCGTTCAACGCGCGACTGTTCCGCGACGGAGTCGAAGCGCTCTCGCGCGACCACGACGTCGAGATCACCGACCTGTACGCTCAGCGGTTCGACCCCGTCCTCGCGTCCCAGGATCTGGGCCAGCCGCACGGCAGGGAAGGCAACCTCGTCGATCTGATGGGCGAGGCGTACGCGGCGGGGCAGCTGTCGCCGGATGTGATCGAGGAACAGCACAAGCTCGCGGCCGCCGATCTCGTCGTGCTGCAGTTTCCGCTGTGGTGGTACGGCCCGCCGGCGATCCTGAAGGGGTGGTTCGACCGCGTGCTCACCAACGGGTTCGCGTATGGCCCCTCCGATGCCGAGACCGGTCTTCCGCTGCGCTACGGCGAGGGGCCTCTCGCCGGGCGGCGAGCCCTCGTGATCGTCACGGCAGGCGAGGACGACCGTTCCATCGGAGAACGCGGCGTCAGCGGTGATCTGGACTCGCTGATGTTCCCGCTCACCCACGGAACCCTCTGGTACACCGGCATCGAACCGCTCGACCTGCACGTCGTCCACGATGCCGACGGGTTGGACTCGGCGGGCGTCGAACACGAGAGCGCCCGCCTGATCGAACGACTCTCGGGGGTCCGCGACGAGTCGCCGAGCAGTCCGTATCGTCGGCTGCGCGACGGCGACTACCACGGCACCCGGGCGCTCCGACAGGATCTGCTCCCCGGTCGCACCGACCTCGGCATCCACCGCGTGCAAATCGGCTGAACGGAGCGCGCGGCGGCGGCGACGCGCAGGGCCAGCCGGATCCATCCGCGATTTTCCATCCCGACGGTGGCAGAGTTGCCCTGAAGGAGGTCGGTATGGGTGCAGCGATCCTGTGGGGCGTCGTCGCGGCATCGCCTCTGATCATCGGAGCCGCGCTCGCCCTGCTGCGCACCTGGCCGCCGCGCTGGCTCGGCATCGTGCTCGGCTTCGGCGCCGGGGCGCTCATGGCCTCCATCGCGTTCGAGCTGTGGGAGGAGGGGCTGGATCTCGCCGGTCCGATCCCTCTCGTCATCGGCGTCGCGGCCGGAGCTCTGGCGTACTTCCTCGCCGACCGGATCCTCGACGCACGAGCCGCGAAGTCGAAAGATCAGGGGGCGGGGGCGCCGCTCGCGCTCGGCGCGCTGCTCGACGGCATCCCCGAGCAGCTCGTGCTGGGCATCGGCCTCGCCTCCGGTGAACCGGTGAGCATCGCGCTCGTCGTGGCGATCGTGGTCTCGAACCTGCCCGAGTCGATCGGCTCGGCCGCCGATCTGCTGAAAGGCGGCATGGCCAAGTCGCGCGTGCTGCTGCTCTGGGCAGGCATCTCGGTGATCTGCGCGCTCGCGACCGTCGCGGGCTTCGGCCTGGCGAGCGCGACCGGAGATGAGTTCCGTGCGGGCGCGAGCGGCTTCGCGGCCGGTGCCCTGCTCGTCATGCTCGTCGACTCGATGGTCCCGGATGCGCAGGAGAAGGCGAAGCAGGTGACGGGGCTTGCGACGGTGCTGGGATTCGCGCTCGCCGCGGGGCTCTCGCTCGCGAGCTGAGGCCACGCCAACCGCCCGCCATCCGGCGGCCTCCCGGCCGCAGAACGGCCCTGTCTGGCGGGTTACGCTCGGGTGCGACCTCCTGGAGGCTGGCGGGACGCCGACATGACTGCGGCCGAGAACAAAGGAGTTCTGATGACCGAAACAACCCTTCGCCCTCCGTTCGACCCCGAACTGGAGGCCGCGCTCGCGCTTGTCGCAGACACGCTGCCTTCGACCCTGACTGCCGAGATGATTCCCCTGATGCGCCAGTCCCCCGTGAGCGGTGAGGATGAGATCTTCGCCGTGCTCGACGAGCGGGGCTTCACGCGCCGCGACGTGACCATCGCAGGGCATGGCGGCGACGAGATCATCGTCTCGGTGGTCGAGAAGGCCGGTCGCACCGGTACGGGGCCGGGCTTCTTCCATACGCACGGTGGCGGCATGATCATCGGCAACCGCTGGTTGGGGCTCGTGGGATTCCTCGACTGGGCGGAGCGCTTCAACGGTGTGATCGTGACGGTGGAGTATCGGCTGGCACCGGAGTTCCCCGATCCGTACCCGGTCGAGGACTGCTACTCGGGTCTCGTGTGGACGGCCGAGAACGCTGCGGAGCTGGGCATCGACCCGAACCGGATCCTGATCGGCGGAGGCAGTGCCGGTGGCGGCCTGGCTGCCGGAACGGCCCTGCTCGCCCGGGACCTTCGCCGGCCGGCGCTCATCGGCCAGTTGCTGATCTACCCGATGCTGGATGACCGCGATGAGAGCGTCTCGACCCGGCAGATCGACGGGATCGGCGTGTGGGACCGCGGGTCGAACATCACGGGGTGGACCGCCCTGCTCGGCGAGCGCAAGGGCACTGACGACGTCTCGATCTACGCGGCCCCGGCGCGCGCCACCGACCTGGCCGATCTTCCGCCCGCCTTCATCGACTGCGGCAGCGCAGAGGTGTTCCGTGACGAGGACGTCGACTACGCCACCAGGCTCTGGGCGGCAGGCGTGCAGGCCGAACTGCACGTGTGGGCCGGTGGGTTCCACGGCTTCGACATGTTCGCACCGCATACGGCCGTCGCGCAGGCGATGCTGGCCGCGCGCGACGACTGGGTCAACCGGCTGCTCGGGTGACTTCGGCACCCTACGGGCTCGGTCGACGAACCCGTAGGGTGGAAGCCCCGCGCGATGGAGCCCGACATGCAAGATCTGCTGGGGCGGCTCACCGCCCTCGACCCGGATGCAAGTGAGACCCTCAAGGTCGTCTCGTACTTCGACACGCTCATCGCCCGCGCCGTCGGCGTCGAGAGCATGCTGCGCGGGGCAGCGGTGCTGAGCGGTGCCACGGTGGGGCAGCGTGACGCCCGACAGATCATCCGGGTGCGCGCCGACGGGGTGCGCATCGATCCGATCGACCCCGGCGATCGATGGATGCTGCGCGAGAGCGGCCCGGATGCCGTCGCCTGGATCGAGCGCGAGGGGGCTCCCCATACCAACGACGCGATGATCCTCGAGCGTCTCACTCTCGCGCTCGAGATTCTCCGCGCCCGCCGCGCAGGCGATGCGGGGAGCGCCGTCGAGCTGGCGATCAGCGAGTTCGCGGGTGAAGTCGAGCGCGCCTCGGCACTGGCGAGACTGCGGTTGCCGGTCGGATCGGTGGCGGTCGTGGCCTCTCCGCCCGATCCTGCGCCGCTGCCGCAGCATCCTTCCGTCGTGGTCGCGACTCGGCATGGCCTGACCAGGGCGACGATCGTCGTCGCGGGCACGCCCGTGGATCGAGCGTGGACTGACGCGGCCGGCCTGCGTCTGGGCATCGGAACCGCGGGGCCCGGTGAGCACCTCCCCGATTCGTGGGCGGAGGCGCTGATCGCAGCTCGTCTGAGCACCGCCTCAGAACCCGTGGTAGCCGCGGACGACCTCGGTGCCCTGCTGCTGATCGCCGCCGCCGCGGAGTCCCGCGACGTGCATCCGGATGCTGCGGCACTCGGCCGCCTCGATGCCCGCAGTCGGGAACTGCTCGACGCCGTGGTCGACGAGCTGAGCGTACGTGCCGCCGCCGTGCGGCTGGGTCGTCACCACTCCAGCGTGCAGGATCGCCTCACCGCACTGATCGGCGTCCTCGGCTACGACCCGAGGTCGTCACGCGGGCACGCTCGGTATGTGCTGGCCCGCATGCTGCTCACGCTCTCCGCCTGAAGGGCGCAAGGCCGCGTCGCGAGCGGAGCCGCCGGAACGGAGAAGAGGCGTCAGACCATCTCGACGTCGACCTTGAGCTTCGCATAGGTTCCGATCGCGCGCCGATCGCACGTGAGCAGCGTGAGCCCGGCCGCGCGCGCGGCCAGAGCCACCAGACCGTCGTAGACCGCGCCGCCCGCGATGCCCGCCTCGGCCAGCTCGGAAACTGCGCCCACCGCGTCTTCGGATGACAGCGCGACGGACCGAGGGAACTCCTGAGCGATCACTCGAGCCGCGGCCGCGGGGCTGAGACGGCTTCCGCCCGGCAGTCGGGTGAGCACGGAGTACGTCTCGAGCAGTGCGTGCCCCGCCAAGCCGAGAAGGAGTCCGGCGCATGCGGAGCGAACGAGCTCGTGCGCCTCGCTGTCCTCCAGCACGAGTGCGACCGCCGCGCTCGTGTCGAGAAGCAGGTCAGCGCTGGTCGGCAAGACGAAGCTCCCTGATGTCGTCAGCCGAGAGGGGCGTGCCTCCGCCACGGATGACCAGGCGACCGTCCTTCTCCACGAGGTTGTCGGGCGCCGCGACCTCGATGCGGATGCCGGTGCCGTCGATCATGATGTCGACCGGCCCTGGCAGCATCCCGAGCCGCTCGCGGATCGACGCCGGTATGACGACGCGCCCTGCCTTGTCAATGGTCGCATGCATGCCATGACGATACCATTCCGATGGCAAGCGCACCAGGACTCAGAACCCGGGGTACTCCTGCAGCTTCTGCTCGAACTCGGCGCGGTCGGCGTCGCTGAGCACTGCGCTCGCGATGACGACCATCTGCAGCCCCTCGAGCGGTTCTCCGGTGCGGGCGCTCTGCGCCTCTCTGGTCTTCAGGAAGTCGCCGGACGGATCGTTCGAGAGGTCGAAGATGTTCGTGTAGAACCGCATCGGGTCGGGGTAGTTCTCGGTGTAGTACTCCCACGTGTGCTGCTCGCGGGGGTCCTCGCTGCCGTAGAGCTTCGCGATCATCGACGGATCGATGCCCGAATACTCACCGTTGAACGAGTACAGCGACGGCAGGCCGTGCTCGGCGACGACCTCGTCGATCGTGGCCATGACCTCGAGCTTCAGGCTGTAGTCCTGGATCGGCTCGCTGGTCGCCCAGCCGACGGACGTGTACTCGACGAGCATCGACTCTCCGCCGTAGCCGTTGCGCTCGGGGCGCAGATCCTCGTCGCCGACCTGCACCCACTCGTAGCCGTATTCGGCGGTGACGCGCTCGCGGATGTCGGCGAACAGGCTGTCGGCCTCGGCCTGCACGTCTTCGAGAGACTGCTGCCGCAGAGCATCCTGAGGATCCGTGCCCTTGATGCCGGGGTAGGCCTCTTCGTGCTTCTGCTCCTCGGTCTTCATGCCGTCATAGCTGCCCGAGGCCGAGGTCTGCAGTGCGCCGATGCCGCCCACCGTGGCGACGTTGAAGATCAGGGTGACCGCAAGGGCGACGGCTCCCAGGGTGCGTCCGCGGGCGGTGAACATCGCACCGATGATGACGGCGACGACCACGAGCTGCAGGGCCAGCATGGTCACGCCGTAGAGTGCGTCGGTCGCTCCGATCGCCAGGGTGATGAGGAGGATCAGAGCGAACAGGATGCCGACGACCAGGGCGACCCAGCCGAGTGTGTTCGCCGGTCTCTTCTCCTCCGCCGAGGCTTCGGCCGCGGTCACCGTGCCCGACATGGCCGGGGAGCCCGGATGCTGCACGACGGGACCGGCCTGACGGCGTGCGTTGCGATAGCCGCCGGGCGGCGGAACGGGCGGAGCCCCCTCAGTGCCGGCGACGTAGCGGGCCCGCTGCTTCTCGTGATCCATCACCATGGCTTGTCCGTTCCCGAGCCGCCGCCGTCGTCGCCCTGCTGCTGATCGCGCTCCTGCGTGCCCTGCTCGAGCTTCTCCTCGAGCTCTTCGAGCTTCTCGTCCGAGGGCTGCGGCTCCTGCTCCTGCTCTTCCTCGGGGGGCGGCTGCTGCTCGTTCTGCTGCTTCTGCTTGAGACGGTCTTCGAGATCTTCCTGGCTCTGCTGCATGTCGCGGTCAGGGTCGGACGACTGCTCCTGCGCCTCGTCGCTGTTGCATTCCTCCGGCGTCTCGGTCGTGACGGTGAGCGCCTCGCCATAGAACTCGGCGGCTGCAGCGCCGTCGCCCTCGGCGCGGGCGGCGTCGCCCATGCGCTCGAGGACGAGCGCCAGGTTGATGCGCACCGTGCACACCTCGAGGCCGGTCGCGAGGTCGAGCGACTCCTCGAGCTTCGCCCGCGCCTCCGGCAGCTTCTCGGCCCCGGCCAGTGCGGTGCCCACGTTGAACGGCGCCTTGTAGGGCTCGAACCAGTTGAGGAACTCCTGGCCGCGGGCCGATGCTTCAGAACCCGAGTAGTCGTCGGCCACGTAGGCGGTGATCGACTGGTGCGCGAACGCGTACATGCTGAGGATCTTGCCGACGAACAGCAGGGCGGCCAGCGCGAGGGGCAGCGTGCCGATCGCGATCCACCGACGGATGCTGCGTCGGCGACGATTCGAGGCGAGCAGTGCGGCGGCGGCTGACGCCCTCAGGTCTTCGGGGCTGCCGGATGGCGTCGCGCCTGCACGGGAGGACAGATCGGTCATGCGGCACCTCCGGCGGTCGGCTTCTTCCGGCGGCGGGACGACGACGGCGCTCGCAGCAGACGCAGCCGGGCGACGAGCATGCTCGCCCTCGTGAGCTCCACGCCGAGCAGCGCCACCACGACGAGCGCCGCGATCCAGTACAGCTCGGTCACGTTGCCGACCGTTCCCGACTCGGCATAGCTCGTGGTGGTCGACGGAGCCTCGGGCAGGGTCAGCTCGGCATCCGCGGTGCGGTGCTGGTAGTCGACGCCGAGATCCGCGGCGATCGCCTCGAGGTTCGCCTCGTCGATCACCGACAGTGCGTTCGCCCCCTGATACTCGATGTACCCACTCGATGACCCATCCACGCTGCCCGTGTTGAGTTTCATCGGCCCGCCTTCGGCGGTGCCGTAGCCGAGCACCGCGCCGGCATCCGTGAGCCTCTCGCTGCCGTCGAAGGGCTCGGGCGGCGACGTCACCGTCTGCTCGCCGTCGCCGAAGTAGAACACCATGCGCGAGCGGTCGGGCGAGGCCTCGGCCGCGTTCGACAGTGTGTCGGCGAGCAGCTGGTTGGCGATGCCGATCGAGCTGCCGCGCGACTGACTCGTCACCTCGGGCCGAAGCACCTCGAGCGACGAGACGAGCGCGGTCGTGTCGGTCGTGAGTGGCATGCGCAGGTCGGCAGAAGCGTCGAAGGTGATCAGGGCGAAGCGGGCACCCGGGTACTCGTCGACGATCGTCTGCACGTCGGCGCGGACGCCGTCCAGGCGCGGCTCGTCGCCGTTCCAGTCCTCGGCGACGATGCTCGCGGTCGTGTCGACGACGAGCACGATGTCTGTGTCGGTCGCGAGCGTCTCGGTCGCGCCCCCGGGGATTCCCGGCCGCAGGAACATGACGAAGCAGGCCAGCAGCATGACCAGTCGCATGGCCCACAGCGCCTTGTCGCGTCCCTTGGCCTTCGTCAGCGCGATCACGGCGAGAGCGGCCACCGGCGCGCAGAGAAGCGCCAGGAGGAAGACGTTGAGCACGGGCTGGAAGATCACAGTCTCACCCTCCAGAGCACGACGATGAACGAGAGCATCGAGATCATCAGCACGACGATCCAGAGGTTCGGGGCGTCGGTCCAGACGACCTGCGCCTGACCCTTCAGCGCGGCCGCCTCCTGCTCCTGCACCTGGGCGACGATGTCGCTCACGGTGGTCGTGTCGCGCAGGCCGAAGGCCTGGCCGCCCGTCGCCTCGGCGGCCTTCGTGAGCTCGGCGCTGACGTCGGCATCCTTGCCCTGCACCGGGTTGAGCGCGAAGACCCGGACCCCGTTCGAATCGGCGTACGCCGCAGCCTCGTCGAGAGTCACGATCGAGGCGCCGTTGACCTCGTTGTCGGTGGCGAAGATGATCGATCGCGACCGCTCGTCGTCGGGGTGGTCGAATGCCATGGCACATGCTGCCAGACCGTCGCCGATCAGCGAGGCGCCGTTGCCGTTGAGCGTGCCGACCCAGTGCTCGGGGATCGACTCGCTGAACTCGAAGCTCTCGCGGATGCTCCGCAGGTGGTCGCTGATGAACTCGTAGTCATCGGTCAGGGGGAAGATCTGCACGGGCGAGCTGTTGAAGATCGTGAGGCCGATGCGCTCGCCCTCGAAATCCTCGAGCAGCTCCTCGAAGACGGTGAGCACCTCGACGTCGACCTCGCTCATCGAGCCCGAGACGTCGAGACACAGCATGATGTCGCGGCTCGTGTTGACGGGCTGGATGGTCTGCGACGCCATCGGGCGCGCCGAGACGACTCCGGCAGCCAGAGTCGCGACCACGCCGATCAGCAGGATGCTCGACAACGCCAGCACACGTCGGTTCAGCGCCTGCCGGAAGGTCGGCAGCGCGCGCAGGCGTTCGGCGCGGGCGACACGCGCCCGCTCGTGCTCCTCGGTCTTCGCATGGCTGCGCAGACCGATCACGATGCCGAGCGCGATCGCGACCACGACGACGCCGACGGCGACGAGGATGAGCCACCCGTTCGCTAGTGCCACGTGCGCACCACCGTTCTGGCCGCCTCGGCGCCTGCGATCGGATCGATCGCAGGGCCGGGTCGGAAGATGCTCGGGTAATAGTGGCGCCCCATCGCGTCGACGAGGGCGGGGTGCACTCCGCGAGAAACGAGATCGTCGAGCGCGAGCACCGGGGCCTCGAGACCGCTGTACTCGTTCACGAACGTGCGCACCACCCGGCTGAGCTCGAGGTTCGCGTTGCGGGCCGAGAGCGTGCGCGCGCGGTAGTCGTCTTCGATGTGCTGGATGCGGTCGAAGTACTCGACCCTCAGCTGTGACAGCACATCGGTCGTGAGCAGAGTGGGTCCCTGCGCGTCGCGGGTCAGCGTGAGGTCGCGCCGTGGACGCGTCAGAGCGACGATCAGCCACGCCGCCGCGATCATCAGCAGCAGGATGCCGAAGGCGAGCAGGAGCCATCCCCAGCCGTACTGGAACGGCGGGTAGAGCTCATCGGAGCCGGGCATTCGACCTCCGATTCAGCAGCTGCAGCAGCTGCGAGACGGCGTCGTCCTGACCGGCCAGAACGCTGTGGCTGATCTCCATGCGCTTGAGCAGCTCTGCCAGACGCGCGGCGTCGGCCTCGGTCTGCGCGGCGAGCTCACGGATGATGTCGGGGTCGCCCTGCACGAAGTCGGGCACCTCCCACATGCTGTCGACATCGCTGCGGACGGTGCCCGTCGCGTGGTCGAGCACCGGGTCGGCATCGCTCACGGTCAGCCACAGCACGTCGTGCTGCACGCGCAGTCGGCGCAGCATCCGCTCTGTCTCTTCGGTGACCGGAGCCTCGTCGGTGATGACGACGACGATCATGCGCCGCGCGATCGTGCGGGTGACGTACGACAGCAGCGCGTCTCGGTCGCTCGACGCCGTGCTCGCGTCGATCGACTGGTCGATCGTGCGCAGGGCGTGTTCGAGCGCGCCCTCGCTGCGGCCCGGCGCGCGCCGGCGGATGCGGTCGGAGTCGCCGTAGACGAGAGAGAAGTCGTCACCGTGCCGCAGCGCGAGCACACCGAGCACCCCGGTGGCGAGGATCGCGAGGTCCTTCTTCGACTTCTCGTCGTGCGCGAGCGCGGCCATCGAACGGCCGGTGTCGACCACGAACAGGATGGTGTGCATGCGCATCGCGCGGTGTCGCTTGACCAGCGGGGTGCCCAGTCGCGCCGTGGCGCGCCAGTCGATGTCGCGCACCTGATCGCCGTACTCGTACTTGCGCAGATCCTCGAAGTCGAGGCTGCGGCCGTGCAGCAGCGACGCGTAGGCGCCGTCGAGCGCGTGCAGCGACTTGCGCGACGAGTGGATGAAGAGCTTGCTCTTCACCTGGGCGATCAGGCTGGACATGGTGGGTGGGTCCCTGAGCGTGTCGAAGGTCAGGGTGTGGGCACTGCGGCGAAGATCTGGTCGATGATCTCCTCGCTGCGGATGCCGTCTGCGTCGGCCTCGAAGGTCAGCAGCACGCGGTGGCGCAGCACGAGGTGGCGCAGCGAGCGGATGTCCTCCGGGATCACGTGGCCACGACCGTTCAGCAGCGCCAGGGCTCGGGAGGCCTGCAGGAACGCGATGCTCGCCCGGGGGCTCGCGCCGTACTTGATGAAGCGGGCGCGCTCCTCGCCGATGTACGGCGCGGGGTTGCGGGTGACGTAGGCGATCGAGACGATGTAGTTGCGGATCGCCGGGTCGACGTAGATGCGGCTCGCGACGTCCTGCAGCATGTGCACGTCGTCGAGGCTGATCGCGCTCGAGACGTGGCGGTCGGGGTCGAGCACACCCGAGTCGATGCGCCCGAGGATCTCGAACTCCTCGGCGGGGCTCGGGTACTCGACGATCTCCTTCAGCAGGAAACGGTCCATCTGCGCCTCGGGCAGCTCGTAGGTGCCCTCCTGCTCGATCGGGTTTTGCGTCGCGATCACGAGGAAGGGCTTGGGCAGGTGGTGCACCTCGCCGCCGATCGTGGTCTGGTGCTCCTGCATCGCCTCGAGCATGGCGCTCTGGGTCTTGGCGCTCGAGCGGTTGATCTCGTCGAGCAGCACGAAGTTCGCGTGCACCGGGCCGAGCACGGTGCGGAACGATCCGGTCGCCGCGTCGTAGATCTGGTTGCCCGTGATGTCGCTGGGCAGCAGATCGGGCGTGCACTGGATGCGCTTGAACTGCGCCCTGACGGTGTCGGCGAGCGTGCTCGCAGCGGTCGTCTTCGCGAGCCCCGGAACGCTCTCGAGCAGGATGTGCCCACCCGCGATCAGCGAGATCAGCAGGCTCATGCGCAGACGCTCCTGGCCGACCATCTTCGCGGAGTAGGCGTCTGACACGGTCTTGAGCACGGCGGTCGCGCGCTGAAGCTCAGCCTCGGTGGGGGCTTCTGATTTCTTGCTCGCCGACGTCGACGCCGCGGGTGCCGTGGGTGCGGATGCTGAGGCGGCGGCGCGGGTCGCAGGAGCGGGCGGGGCCGGTGGGGCTGCCTGGGTGGAGGGCACGGGCGGAGGCGGCGGCGTCGAACCTGCAGAGGGGCCGGGCGCGTAGGGCTCGTTCATCGGTATGTCTCCTCGTTCCCACGGGGGACGCGTCGACGACCCCCCGTCGACCAGCGTAACCGCATCCGGTCTCGCCGCTCCGGCCCGGCGACGGATGCAGGTCGAGCTCACAGATGCATGCTCAGAACGGCCCGTGCGGCATGCATCGGTGATCTGCGCATGCAGGTGTCACGGCGTACCGGCTCCGCGCGTCGGATCAGGCCGTGAGGGGGACTGCCGCACTCCGTCTGCGGCCGACCCACACCACGAAGCAGGCGACGCCGATGATCGCGATGGCGATGCCGACGATGTAGCCCGCGACGCCGAGGTAGCCGCCGGGCACGATGTGCGGGTTGAGGAACGGATACGGGTACCACCAGGTCTCGCCGGTGGCGGGGGCGATGATGAGGTTCGCGCGGATCATCGTGTACACGACCCACGCGATGGGGAAGATCGTGGCGATGGCGACCGCGCTCCAGCGCAGTGCGCGTCGGCGTGGTGCGAACAGCAGATCCGCGAGCAGGAACAGCGGGATGACGACGTGCAGCACTTCGTTCGACCAGGGCACGGTGACGCCCTGGGGCAGCTCGACGCCTCTCAGCAGCGTGTTGTAGACGATGCCGGTGACGATCATGTAGGTGCTCACGCAGGCCAGGATGATCGCGAACCAGGTCGGCTCCGGCTCGGTGCCGCGGCGGTGGCGCAGCGACCAGATCGCGCCGATCGCCAGAACGATCACCGCGAGCACGTTCGACAGGATCGTGAAGAAGCTGAAGAAGTTCGCAGCGACAGTCGGCAGGTGCTGACCCCACTCGGTGGTGGATGCGAGAGCGTTCTCGATGCTGCGAGCGAGCTGCGCGATGATCGCCGCGAGTCCGAGCACGGCTGCTGCGAGTCGTGCAAAGGGCCACCAAGTCGTCATATTCGCCTCCGCGCACACTGTATCGGTCGGGATGCGTCTGATCGCCAGACCGATATATCGATACGCGAGACCGCCGACGACAGGACTTCCCGAGGCTCGACGGGAGAGTCGCGATCGTCAGGCGCGACGCCCCCACTTCATCCGGGTCACGAGCACGCCGAGCAGGCACAGCGCGCCGCCGATGAACATGAGCGGGGTCGGCACCTCGCCGAGGATCGCCCACGACATCAGGATCGCGATCGCCGGCACGACGTAGGTCGTCGCCGACGTCTGCCCGGCGGTGCTGCGCTGCAGCACGTACGCCCATGTCGTGAAGGCGACCGCCGTCGGGAAGATGCCGAGATACACGACCCACAGTGTCGAGCCCAGCGGAGCCGTCTGCAGGACTCCGATCAGGTTGCCCGCCCAGGGAATCAGCGCGACGGTGCCGGCCGCTGCGCCGAGGAACGTCAGGGTCGTCGCGTCGGATCCCGCGCTGAGCAGGTGTTTCTGCAGCAGAGTGCACCCCGCGTACAGCACGGCGGCGAGCAGCGCGAGGAGGAGGCCGGTGATGTCGGGACCCTCGCTCGTCGACGAGTTCATGCCGATCAGCACCACGCCGAGGAAGGCGATCGGCGCCCCGATGACGAGCGGCTTGGGGAAGCCCTCGCGCAGGAACAGTCCGCTGAAGACCACGACCATGAGAGGCGCGAGGTTCACGACCATCGCCGCCGTGCCCGCGTCGAGGGTCCGCTCGGCGGCGTTGAGCGCGAGGTTGTAGACGCAGAACCAGCCGATGCCCCACACCGCCACGAGCCACCAGTGCCGGCGGTCGGGAAGCCGGATGCCGTGGCGCACCGCGATGATCGCGAGCACGGCAGTGCCCACCGCCATGCGCAGCAGCGCGAGCGCGCCCGGATCGAAGTGCTCCCCTGCGCCGCGGATGCCGATGAACGCCGACGCCCACAGCACCACCGTCACCAGGGCGGCGACGAGCACGAGCGGTCCCTGCTTTCGGGGTGTCGCTGTGATCAGGGTGTCGTCGCGGCTCTCGCGACCGGTCTTCGGCATTCTCCGATCGTGCCACCGGCCACCGACATCGGCGATGCGCGCGAGCGACAGCATCCGATGCTTTTCCGCCGGCAGCGACGCATCGCCAGTCCACAGCCCGGAGGGTCGGCGAACGACCTTCGATAGGATGGAGCCGCCCGAAGAGGGCCAGCTCATCAGCCGGTGCAAACCCGGCGAAAGCAAGGGGGATACCCATGCCAGGAATCGTTATCGTCGGCGTCCAGTGGGGCGATGAGGGCAAGGGCAAGGCCACCGACCTGCTCGGCGAGCGCACCGACTGGGTCGTCAAGTTCAACGGCGGCAACAACGCGGGCCACACCGTCGTGGTCGGCAACGAGAAGTACGCGCTGCACCTGCTGCCCTCCGGCATCCTGTCGCCGGGAGTGACCCCGGTGATCGGCAACGGCGTCGTGATCGACCTCGAGGTGCTCTTCAGTGAGCTCGAGGCGCTCGGCGCCCGCGGCATCGACGTCTCCCGCCTCAAGGTGAGCGCGAACGCGCATCTGATCACGCAGTACCACCGCACGCTCGACAAGGTCACCGAGCGCTTCCTCGGCAAGCGCATGATCGGCACGACCGGCCGGGGCATCGGCCCGGCCTACGCCGACAAGATCAACCGCGTGGGCATCCGCGTGCAGGACCTCTTCGACGAGAACATCCTGCGCCAGAAGGTCGAGGGCGCCCTCGACCAGAAGAACCACCTGCTGGTGAAGATCTTCAACCGCCGCGCGATCACCGCAGACGAGATCGTCGAAGACCTGCTGTCGTACGCCGAGCGTCTGCGTCCGATGGTCGCCGACACCGGATACCTGCTCGACGAGGCCCTGCGCCGCGACGAGGTCGTGGTGTTCGAGGGCGGCCAGGCCACCATGCTCGACGTCGACCACGGCACCTACCCGTTCGTCACGTCGTCGTCGGCCACGGCCGGTGGCGCGTCGACCGGATCGGGCATCGGACCCGGCGCTCTCGACCGCATCGTCGGCATCGTCAAGGCCTACACGACCCGCGTCGGCTCCGGTCCATTCCCGACCGAGCTGTTCGACGAGCAGGGCGAATGGCTGCGCTCGCGCGGCTTCGAGTTCGGCACCACCACCGGCCGGCCGCGCCGCGTCGGCTGGTACGACGCCCCGATCACGCGCTACGCGACCCGGGTCAACGGCATCACCGACCTCGTGCTCACCAAGCTCGACATCCTGACCGGACTCGAGCAGATCCCGGTGTGCGTGGCCTACGACGTCGACGGCCGGCGCTTCGACGAGGTGCCGGTCAACCAGACCGACTTCCACCACGCGACGCCCGTGCTCGAGTACTTCCCCGGCTGGAGCGAGGACATCTCGACCGCGCGCACCTTCGACGACCTGCCGAAGAACGCGCAGGACTACGTGATCGCGCTCGAGGGCATGAGCAACACGCGCATCTCGGTGATCGGCGTCGGCCCTGAGCGCGACCAGGTCATCGTGCGTCACGACCTGCTCGACTGAGCGCCCGGTGACACGCTTCTGGCTCGGCGGGTACGGCCCCGCCATGGACGGCTCCGCCGACGGAATCGGCCTGCTCGCCGGTGACGAGAGCGCGCCGACCGCGCTCGAGTATCGCGGCGCGGTCACGCAGACCGCCTCGCCCTCGTGGCTGGCGCAGCATCCGTCGCTCGATGTCGTCTATGCGGCGCTCGAGGCGGATGCCGGCGTGCAGGCGTTCGCCCGCAGTGGCGAGTCGGCCCTGCGGCCGCTCGGCGAGCCGGTCGCCGCGGGTGACGGCGTGTGCCACGTGGCGGTCTCGTCGAGCGGATCGTTCCTGATCGCGAGCTGCTACGGAGACGGACGAGTCGTGCGCATCGGCATCGACGCGCAGGGACAGCTGGTGCCGGATGCCGTGAACAAGGCCGCCGAGCTGCGGGCAGCGCTCCTCGGCGAACCGCTCGAGGAGACGGCGCCGGCCGGTGTCGCCGCCGCGGCATCCGATCCGTACTCCGGAGAGCTCACCGCCACCGGCGATGCGCGCTCCTCGCATGCGCACTCCGCGGCGTTCCTCGCCGATGGGCGCATCGCGACGACCGACCTCGGATTCGACCTCGTGCGCATCTGGCGTCCGATCGCCGGAGGCCTGGTGCTCGATCACGAGGTCGTGCTGCCCGTCGGCACCGGTCCGCGTCACATGGTCGTGCACCCCAGCGGCCACCTGCACGTGGTGACCGAGTACTCGTGCGAGGTGTTCACGCTCGCCGCCGGGCGCGACGGCACGTGGGCTGTCGTGTCGTCGGTGCTCACGAGCCCCATCGCAGAGATCGGCGTGGACTTCCCCGCCGAGCTCGCCCGCACCCGTGATGCTCAGTTCGTCTACACGGCCCTGCGAGGCAGCAACACGATCGCGGCGCTGCGCGTGCGCGGCGGAGGCGAGGCGCTCGAGCCGATCGCGCTCGCCGATTCGGGGGTCGACTGGCCACGTCACCACCTCGTGCACGAGGGCAAGCTGCTCGTCGCGGGGCAGCGCTCCGACACCGTGGCGCTCATCGACCTCGACGAGCGCACAGGGGCTCCGCTCGACATCCGTCACATCGCGCAGGCTCCGGCGCCCACGCACATCCTGCCGGTGCGCTGAGGCGGTCGACGGGCGCAGCTTGACCTCAACCTTTGTTGAGGTTCTACGGTCGAGCCTATGACCATCGACACCGATGCGGTTCCGACCGCGAAGCCCGCCGCCGGCATCCTGAGCGGCGCCTATGTCTGGATCACGATCGGCGCGTGTGCGCTCGTGTTCCTCGGGGCGTTCGAGTCCCTCGCCGTCACGACGGTGATGCCGGCGGTGAGCGCCGACCTCGACGGCGAGCGCCTGTACGCCCTCGCGTTCGCGGGCCCCCTGGCCACCGGAGTCATCGGCATGGCCGTGGCGGGCAACTGGGCGGATCGCCGCGGACCCGTGGTTCCCCTCTACGCCTCGGTGGGCCTGTTCGTGATCGGGCTGATCGTCGCCGGACTCGCGCCCAGCATGGAGGTGCTCGTGGCCGGGCGCTTCGCGCAGGGCCTCGGCAACGGCGGGCTGATGGTGGCGCTCTACGTGGTCGTCGCCCGCGTCTACCCGCGCGACCTGCATCCGGCGATCTTCGCGGGCTTCGCCGCGGCCTGGGTCGTGCCCTCGCTCGTCGGACCCACCGTGGCCGGTGCCGTCACCGAGATCTGGAGCTGGCACTGGGTGTTCCTCGGCGTCGTCTTCCTGGTCGTGCCCGCGCTGCTCATGGTCGTCCCGGCGCTCCGAGGACTCTCGGGTGACGGCGACGCCACCACGCCGTGGGCCTTCGGGCGGCTCGGCTGGTCGGTGCTCGCCGCGATCGCCGTGCTCGCGCTGAACCTCGTCGGCGATCTGCCGGGCGCCGGGCCCGTGCTCGCGGCCGCCGCCGTGGTCGTGGCGCTCGTCGCGGTTCGTGCGCTGCTGCCGAAGGGCACGCTGCGCGCGCAACGGGGTCTGCCGTCGGTGCTGCTCGTGCGCGGTCTCGCCGCGGCAGGGTTCTTCGGCGCTCAGGTCTACATCCCCTACCTGCTGACCGAGCGCTACGAGGTCTCGCCGACCATCGCCGGACTCTCACTCACGGGCGGTGCGCTGGCCTGGTCGGCTGCGGCGACCGTGCAGGGACGCATGGGAGCCAGACTCTCAAGTGTGCTGGCCGTGCGCATCGGAACGGTGCTGGTGGTCGCGGGGGCGGTTCTGGCACTCGTCGCCACCGTGCTCGCCGCGCCGGTGGTCGTCATCATCGTCGCGTGGGTCGTCGCAGGAGCGGGTATGGGCCTGATGAGCCCGAGGACCAGCGCCCTGACGCTCGAGATGTCGGCACCCGAGAACCAGGGCTTCAACAGCTCGGCCATGACCGTGGCCGACTCGTTCGGCAGTGCGCTGGCGCTCGCGATCACCGGCGTGCTGTTCACCGGGCTGGCGGCGGCGGGAGACCCGTTCATCGCGGTGTTCGCCTTCGCCGCGATCATCGCGCTCGCCGCGGCGGTGCTCGCCGTTCGTGTCGCGCCCCGGCAGCCGGCCTGACCGACGCCGGGCCTGACCGACGCCGGCCGGATGGGGTCGTCCGCTTGCAGGACCGACGCACGGATGCAGGACGAGAAGGCGGATCGGTCCTGCAGACGTGCCTCGGTCCTGCAGACCGATCGGGTGGGATCAGGTCGGATCGGGGCCCCGACGCGCCCCCCCGACGCGCCCGGCGACGCGCCCAAGGAACAACCACCCCGTGACTCGACGTTGCTCTTGAGCAAGACTGGGCGACGGAGAGGTGCACCTCATGACTGCTGAGAAGACCGACGAATACGACCTGATCGTGCTGGGCGGCGGACCGGTGGGCGAGAACGTCGCCGACCGCGCCGTGCAGAACGGGTTGACCGCGATCATCGTGGAGAGCGAGCTGGTCGGCGGCGAGTGCTCGTACTGGGCCTGCATGCCGTCCAAGGCACTGCTGCGTCCGGCCCAGGCGCTGCGCGCGGCGCAGAAGGTCAAGGGCTCGGCCGAGGCGGTGACCGGAAAGCTCGACGTGCGTGCGGTGTTCGACCGTCGCGACTCGTTCACGAGCAACTGGTCCGACGACGGGCAGGTGAAGTGGCTCGACTCGGCCGGCATAGACCTCGCTCGCGGTCACGGCCGTCTCACGGGTGAGCGCGAGGTGACCGTGACGGACGCCGACGGCGGCACCCGCGTGCTCCACGCGCGCCACGCTGTCGCGATCAGCACGGGGTCGGATGCCGTGATCCCGCCGATCGACGGGCTGCGCGAGGCCTCGCCCTGGACCAGCCGTGAGGCCACCAGCGCCGAGGAGCTTCCGGTGTCGCTCGCCGTGATCGGCGGCGGAGTGGTCGCCGTCGAGATGGCCACGGCCTATGCGGCGCTCGGTTCGACGGTGACGATCATCGCCCGCAGCGGTCTGCTGGGTTCGATGGAGCCGTTCGCGGGTGAGCGGGTCGCGGCCGGGCTGAAGGAGCTCGGCGTCGACGTGCGCACCGACACCCGCACCACGAGCGTCACGCGCGGCGACGACGGCGTCTCGATCGTGCTCGACGACGGATCCACGGTCACTGCGGCGGAGGTGCTCGTGGCGACGGGGCGCTCGCCGCGCAGCGGCGACATCGGCCTCGACGTCGTGGGCCTCGAGGCGGGCCGCTGGATCACCGTCGACGACACGCTGCGCGTGCCCGGGTCGGACTGGCTCTACGCGGTCGGCGATGTCAACGGACGGGTCCTGCTCACGCACCAGGGCAAGTACCAGGCCCGCGCTGCCGGAGACGTGATCGCCGCACGCGCCCAGGGCGACGACGTCGACGACGCCCCCTGGGGCAAGCACGTCGCGACCGCAGACCGTGCGGCGGCCCCGCAGGTGACCTTCTCGTTCCCGGAGGTCGCGTCGGTCGGGCTCACCGAGGCAGACGCCCGCAAGGCGGGCACGGACGTGGCCGTGATCGACTACGACCTCGGCTCGGTCGCAGGAGCGAGCCTCTACGAGGACGGCTTCGAGGGTCAGGCTCGTCTCGTCATCGACAAAGAGCGCGATGTCATCGTCGGTGCGACATTCGTGGGCCCCGAGGTCGCTGAGCTCGTGCAGACGGCGACCGTGGCGATCGTCGGCGAGGTGCCGATCGCCCGGCTCTGGCACGCGGTTCCGGCCTACCCCACGATCAGCGAGATCTGGCTGCGGCTGCTCGAGACCTACGGGCGGGATTCGGCATGAGCGCGTCGGACGGATGCGGAGAGCGGGTGCCGCTCGGCGCCATCCGTTCCGGCATCCGCTCCGAACAGTCCGTGAGAGACCTGGCGCGATCGGCGCGCCCGGAGCAGGATTGTTTCCCACATTGACGGCCCCGGGCACAACCCCCGACCGAATGTCGCACACCTCTTATACGCTCGAACCCACATCCGAGGAGGCAGGACCATGAAGGCTGTACTCGCAGGAACCGTCATCGCCGAGGCAGACGAGAGCGATCTCGCCCGCATCGAGGGCAACTGGTACTTCCCGCCGGCGTCGATCACCGAGGGAGCGCTCGTCGAGAGCCCGACCCAATACACGTGCCCGTGGAAGGGCGACGCCCAGTACTTCTCCGTGCAGGCCGGAGGCGAGCTGCACACGGATTACGCCTGGTCGTATCCGACTCCTTTCCCGAGTGCGTTCGATCGCGTCGGCAAGGACTTCTCGGGCTTCGTCGCGTTCGACCCGCGGGTCGAAGTCTCCGCATGACCTCTGTATGCCGCAGCCGCGGCGCTGACGCCCGTCTCGTCGATCGACCGACCGGAGAGTAATCGTGATCGAGTTCCGCAACGTCACCAAGCAGTTCCCCGACGGCACCACCGCCGTGAAGGACTTCAGCCTGGTGCTGCCGTCACGCAAGACGACGGTGTTCGTCGGATCCTCGGGATGCGGCAAGACCACTCTGCTGCGCATGATCAACCGCATGGTCGAGCCGACCTCGGGCGAGGTCGAGATCGACGGCGAGAGCGTGCTCGGCGGCGACCCCGTCGCGCTGCGTCGCCGCATCGGATACGTCATGCAGAACTCCGGACTGATGCCCCACTTCACGGTGATCGACAACGTCGCCACAGTGCTGCGCCTCACGGGTGTCAAGAAGGGGCCGGCACACGAGCGCGCGCGCGAGCTGCTGAAGACCGTCGGCCTCGACCAGTCGCTGGCCGAGCGGTATCCGAGTCAGCTCTCGGGCGGTCAGCAGCAGCGCGTCGGTGTGGCCCGCGGGTTGGCGGCAGATCCGAACATCCTCCTGATGGACGAGCCGTTCGGCGCGGTCGACCCGATCGTGCGAGCCGACCTGCAGCAGGAGACGCTGCGGCTGCAGCACGAGCTCGACAAGACCGTGGTGTTCGTCACGCACGACATCGACGAGGCCTTCCTGCTCGGAGATCAGGTCGTGATCCTCGACAAGGGCGCGCGCATCGTGCAGGTGGGCAGCCCGAGCGAGATCATCGAGAACCCGGCAGACGACTTCGTCGCCTCGTTCATCGGCGCCGACCGAGGGCGTCGCGCTCTGCACCTCAAGGAGACCCCGCACGGCACTGTCGTGGTCGACTCCGAGGGCCGCACGCAGGGTGCGATCGTGGCCGACGTCGAGAAGTCCGACGGTCCGCTGGCGGGGCCGGATGCCGCCGCCCTCGGCGCAGTGCAGGGCGAGCGCGCGTGAACTGGGTCACCGACAACCTCGGGTTGATCTTCGACCTGACTCTGGTGCATCTGCGTCAGAGCATCATCCCGATCGTGCTCGGCTTCGTGCTGTCGCTTCCGCTCGGCTGGGTCGCGTGGCGCTTCCGACTGGTGCGTGGACCCATCATCGTGCTCACCGGACTCCTGTACACGATTCCGTCGCTCGCGCTGCTGATCCTGCTCCCGGCCGCGCTCGGCTACTCGGCCATCAGCGAGTCCAACCTCGTGATCGCACTGACGATCTACGCCGTCGCGATCCTTGTGCGTGCCGTCTCAGACGGCCTCGACTCGGTCGACGACGATGTGCGTCAGGCGGCGACCGCGACCGGATTCGCCGCCTTCCGCCGCTTCTGGGCAGTCGAGTTCCCGCTCGCGGGTCCGGTGATCCTCGCCGGTCTCAGAGTCACAGCGGTCAGCACCATCTCGCTCGCCACCGTCGGCATCCTGATCGGGGTCACGAACCTCGGCTATCTCTTCACGAACGGCCTCGAGCGCCGCATCATCGCCGAGGTGTTCGCCGGAGTCATCGCCGTCGTGGTGATCGCGCTCGTCATCGATCTGATCCTGCTCCTCCTCGGCCGGGCTCTCATGCCGTGGACCAGGGCGGCCGCGAAGCCCGCAGCAGCCCGTGCTCTCGCTGTGGGGGCTCCCGCATGAACCTCTTCCTCGAAGCCATCGCGTGGATGGTCGCGCCCGAGCAGTGGCAGGGGCGTTACGCGCTGCCGGTTCTCCTGGGGCAGCACCTCGCCCTGACCGTGATCTCGGTGGTGATCGCCGCGCTCATCGCCCTGCCGATCGGCTGGCTGATCGGCCACACGGGTCGCGGTCGCGAGATCGCCGTCGCCGTCTCGGGAGCGGCCCGCGCGATTCCGGCCTTCGGCCTCATGGTCCTTCTCGTGCTGCTGCTCGGGGTGCTCCGCATCCCCGAGGCCGCGATCATCACGTTCGTCCTGCTCGCCATTCCCTCGCTTCTCGCCGGGGCTTACACAGGACTCGAGGCGATCGATCGTCGTGTGATCGACGCCGCGAAGTCGATGGGAATGACCGGCTGGCAGGTTTTCTGGAAGGTTGAGGTGCGGCTCGGTCTCCCTCTGCTCGTGGGCGGCATCCGTGCGGCGCTGCTGCAGGTCATCGCGACCGTCACGATCGCGGCCTACGTCAATCTCGGCGGTCTCGGGTGGCCGATCATCCAGGGGATCCCCCTGCGTCGGTTCGACCAGGTGCTCGCCGGCGCGATCATCGTCGCCGTGCTCGCCCTGATCGTCGACCTGATCTTCGCGGCCCTGCAGCATGCCGCCGTGCCTGCGGGCCTGCGCACCGGTCGCCCCACCAGACGCCGGGCGCGGGCATCGGCTCGCCCCGCCGCAGTCGAACCGGCCACAGCCTGAATCGTCCATCATCCGTGATGTCCCCCACAGCAGTCCCAGAGAAGAGGAAGTCCATGTTCACAGCACGAGGCAAGCGTTCTGTCTTCGCCGTCGGTCTTGTCGCCGCGGCAGCACTCGCCCTGACCGCCTGCTCGTCGAGCAACCCGCTCGACGAGCCGTCCGACTCCGGCGAGAGCTCGGGCAGCGGCGACACGATCGTCGTCGGCTCGCAGGCGTACTACTCCAACGAGATCATCGCCGAGATCTACGCCCAGGCGCTCGAGGGCGCGGGCTTCGATGTCGAGAAGAAGCTCAACATCGGTCAGCGCGACGCCTACATGCCTGACGTCGAGTCCGGCGATATCAATGTCTTCCCCGAGTACACCGGCAGCCTGCTCGAGTACATCTCGGACGACGAGGTCGAAGTCACAAGCCCCGACGACGTCTACGCCGCGCTGCAGGAGGCGCTGCCCGAGAGCCTCACGGCTCTCGACTTCGCCGAGGCGTCCGACCAGGACTCGTACACGGTGCTGAAGAGCTTCGCCGAGGAGAACGATCTGACGACGATCGGCGACCTCGCGAACGTATCGTCCGAGGTCACGATCGGCGCGGCCCCCGAGTTCGAACAGCGTCCATACAGCCCGGCTGCGGCCAAGGAGGTCTACGGCGTCGACCTGACGTTCTCGGCCACCGGCCCGACCACGCTCGAGTCGCTGCTCGCCGGCCAGATCCAGGTCGCCGACATCTACACCGCCGACCCCGCGTTCGAGACGGAGGAGATCGTCGCTCTCGAAGACCCCGAGAACCTGATCATCTCGTCGAACGTGGTGCCGATCGTCTCGAGCGACATCGCCGATGACGTCTCCGATGTGCTGAACGCCATCAGCGCCAAGCTGACCGGCGAAGAGCTCGTCGCCCTCAACGTGCTGAGCACCGTCGAGGAGCAGTCGTCCGCCGACATCGCGAAGAAGTGGCTCGAGGACAACGACCTCGTCTGACACTGAGCCGTCTTCACACGAGAGTGCCCGGACCCTCAGGGGTCCGGGCACTTCTGTGTGCTTTCGTGAGACCGCGGTCCGTGGACGAGACCCACGTCTAGGGCGTGGGTCTCGTGCGGGATGGGGGGTCTCGCGGGAGGGGGCGAGAGGGGGAAGGAGTGCGGGCAGGCGGCTAGACCCGGGCATCCTGCCGCGGCACCAAGACCTGTTTGATGATGATGAGGATGGATGCCGCGACCGGCACTGCGACGAGTGCACCGAGCAGGCCGAGCAGCGTGCCGCCGGCGAGTGCGCCGATCACTACGAGCGCTCCGGGCACTGCGACGGCACGGTTCATCACGCGCGGTGTGATCACGTAGGCCTCGATCTGCATGTAGACCACATAGATGAGGGCGAACACCAGTGCCGCGAGGGGGTCGCTGAAGAGCGCGAGACCACTGCCGATGATCCAGAAGATCACCGATCCGACCAGCGGGATCAGAGTGATGCAGAATGCGACGGTCGCCATCAGCGGCGGGAACGGCAGACCGAGGAAGAGATACAGCAGGAACGTGAGTACGGCATTGCAGAAAGCGAGCACGACCATCCCCATGACGTAGGCGCCGACCGAGTCGGTGATCTGCTCGGTGATGTCGCCGGCGCGAGCGCGATCGCGAGCGGGGGCGAGGCGCAGCATCCCGGCCTTGATCGAGGGCAGTGTCGCGACGAAGTAGAGCGTGAGCACCAGAACCACGATGATTCCCGAGATGGCGTTGGCGATCGAGGCGCCGACCTGCAGCGCGCCTCCTCCGATCGTGGCGATGTTGCCCGGGTCGGTGAGGAACTTCTGCACATCGGCGACCAGGGACTCGAACTGGTCGCCGAACTGGGTCTCAAGGGTCGCGTAGATGTCGCTGCGGGTGAACTCGCGGATCATCCCCGGCACGGACTGGATGAAGCTCGCGACCTGTTCGATCACGACGGGCAGCACCGTCCACACCACGAGACCTGCCACGACGACGAGTCCGAGGATCGCGACGACCACGGAGATGGCGCGCGAGAGACCTCGTCGTTCGAGGAAACGCACGGTGGGGTCGAGTCCGAGGGCGGCGAAGAGGGCGAGCGCGATGTAGATGAGCACCGTCGACAGGTTCGCGACGGCCAGGCCGAGCACGATGGCGGCGAGGGCGCCGAGCGTCACGAGGAACCCGAACACGAAGGGGCGGTCGATGCGCGTCCAGAACGACCTGCTCGGCGTCATCGGCTCGACGACGCCAGCGCGAGGGCTGGGCGATGTCGTCGCGTCGTGCGGGGCGGTCGTCGCGACCGCGGTGGCCGCTGATGCAGGGGAGTTCGCGGTCGCGGAGGCGTCGGCGGATGCATCGGTCATCGGGGCCTCGCGTTCGGACGCCGGGGACGGGTCGGATGCGGCGGCGGACGCGCTCGACGACGGTTCGTGCTCTTCTCGGCTCATGTGCTCACGATAGCGTCCGATCGGCGCCCGGCCCGGGAGCATCCGCGTGGTCACGAACGGTGCTCCAGCCCCGTGTTTCCGTAGAGTAGGGGGCATGACCGCCGCCGAAGACCCCCGGGCTGAACTCCTCCGACTGCGCTCGAGCATCGACAACATCGATGCGGCACTCATCTTCATGCTCGCCGAGCGCTTCCGCGCCACGCAGCAGGTCGGGCAGCTCAAAGCCGAGCACGAGATGCCGGCATCCGATCCGGGACGCGAGGAGCAGCAGGTCGCACGCCTCAAGGCGCTGGCCGAGGACGCGCACCTCGACCCGGAGTTCGCCGAGAAGTGGTTCAACTTCGTGGTGGCTGAAGTCATCCGCCATCACACCGAAGCCGCCGAGGGGCGATGATCCGGCCTTCCGGGCGAGTGACAGTGTGTGCAGCACTCACCCGCCCGGGGACCGAACTAAGTTTATTGAATAAACTATGACTGAGGGTACGCAGAACCACCAGGTCTGTCAACCAATTCCGACTCCGGGACCGGCACCATGCTGAACGGCGACGACGCACTCGACACGCAGGCGTCGGTTCGCCGCGCGAACCTGCGTCGGGCGCTGCAGCTGGTGTTCCGCAACCCGGGCTCTGAGACGAGGGCGGGGATCGCCCGCGCCACCGGTCTCACGGCAGCGACCGCCTCATCTCTCGTCGCGGAGCTCATCGACCTGCAGCTGATCGTCGACGGCGAGCAGGCTGCGAGCACCGGCGGCAAGCGGGCGACGACTCTGAGCATCGCGGCCGAACATCACGTCATCCTCGTGCTCGTGATCCGACCGACCGATGCGCGCATCGCGCTCGTCGCGCTCGATGGCACCGAGGTCGAGACGCGCAGGGTCGCGTTCTCCGACGCGTCACGGGATCAGATGCTCGACGACGCCGTGGCCGACATCGCGGCCGAGTACTCCGGTCGACTGCTCGTCGCCGGAGTGCAGCTGCCGGGCACGACCGACGGACGCCGGGTGTTCGAGAGCGTGCAGCTCGGCTGGACGGATGTTCCGCTCGCCGATCGTTTCGAAGCAGTGCTCGGGATTCCCGTGCTGCTCGTCAACGACGTGGATGCCGAGGCGATCGCCGAGGCGGCAAGAGAAGGCGAGTCCTCGGGGTACCGGCTGTTCGTCCACATCGGCACCGGCATCGGCGCGGCGGTGACTCTCGATGGCGAGCTGGCTCCGGGGCCTCGCGATCGCGCGGGCGAGATCGGTCACGTCCAGGTGGAGTTCGGCGATGACGCGCGCACGTGCCGTTGCGGCCGGCGGGGCTGCCTGGAGTCGGCCTCGTCGATGACGGCCATGCTCGGCGACGACTTCGATGACGCCATGGACGACGAGACGATCGCCGCGCTCGCCGCGTCTGCCGACGACGAGCATCTGGCTGAAGCAGCCCGGGCTCTCGCCCGCACCATCAAACTCATCGCTGCAGTGCTCGACGCGGCCGAGGTCGTGATCGGCGGGCCCGCACGGGCGCTGGGCGAGCGGTTCCTGCCACTCGTGCAGGAAGAGGTCGACTACACCGCGACCGGCACCGCGAACGTGCCGGTGCGATACGCCGACTCGGATGCATCGATCTCGACGGGCGTCGCCCAGGTGGCGCTCTCGAGCGCGTTGGGCGTGCGCTGGAGTCCGGCGCAGCTGCGCGCGGCATCCGCTCTTCGCGACTGAGGTGCCGACCCAGCGCCACCGCCGTTCGTAATTCAGCATGAACGGTGTCGACACGCCGGTTTGCGACCGAGGTCGCGCGGATCCATCGACCTCATGCTGAATTGTGAACGCGGGCTGGGCGTGCTCCATGCGGAGGACGCCCAGCCCGCGTTCCGAGATCTCGTCTCGTGTCGGGGTGATCGCGAGCCGGTTCTACTTCACGCTGCCGGCGGTGAGGCCGCCGACGAGGCGCTTCTCGATGAGCATGAACAGGATGACGACGGGCAGGATCGCGACGATCGAGACGCCGAACACGTACTGCCAGCTCGTCTCGTACTGACCGACGAACTTGGTCAGCGCGACCGACAGGGGCTGGTTCTTGTCGGTGGAGAGGATGACGAGCGATGCGGCGAACTCGTTCCAGCAGGCGACGAACGTGAACACGATCGCGGTCACGATGCCCGGCCAGACCAGCGGCAGGTTGATCTTGAAGAGCACGGTGAAGCGTCCGGCGCCGTCGATCTGAGCGGCCTCGTCGATCTCCTTCGGGATGCCCGCGAAGAACGAGTGCATGATCCACACAGCGAACGACAGGTTGAACGCGGCGTTGATGAAGATCATCGCGGCCCACGTGTCGCTGAGTCCGAGCACCGTGAACTGGCGGAACAGACCCGAGGTGAGCACGGCCGGTTGCAGCATCTGCGTCACGATCACCAGGAACAGGAACACCATGCGCCCGGGGAACTTGAAACGGGCGGTGTAGTACGCGGCCGGCAGCGAGACCAGCAGCACGAGCAGCGTCGCGAACACGGCGATGATGATGGTCGAGATCAGGTTGTAGGGCAGCGGGGTCTCGGGGGTCGACCACATCGAGATGTAGTTCTCCCAGTGCCACTCGATCGGCAGGTAGGTCGGGTCGACCGAGCGGATCTGCGACTTCGTCTTGACGGAGCCGAAGAACATGATCAGATACGGCAGCACGAAGATCGCGAGCACCAGGATGCCGGCGGCCATGCGCAGGATGACGCGGGGCAGCGTGACCTGGTCTTCGGTGTATCGGCGCTTGCGCCCGGGGATGCGGGGTGCGGCGTCGTCGCCTGCGGTGGTGACGAGGGCGGTCTCGGTCAGGGTCATGATCAGACCTCCTTCATGGGCTTGACGGCCTTGACGTAGATCGCGACGATCACGATCACGATGAGGAAGGCGACGACCGAGAGAGCGCTCGCGACGTCGACCTTCTTCTGCAGCTCGATGTACTTGAAGATCATCGTCATGATCGTGTCGGCGCCGTAGCCGGGGATCGATCCGGTCATCACCTTGAGGATCGGCAGCGAGTTGAAGACGTTGATGATGTTGATGAGCACCGCGACCGCGAGGGCGCTGCGCAGTTGCGGCAGCACGATGGTCCAGTAGGTGCGCGTCGCTCCGGCGCCGTCCATCTTGGCGGCCTCGAGAGTGTCGGCCGGAACGGTCTGCAGCCCGGCGAGGATCGTGTAGGTCGTGAACGGCAGTGATACGAAGATCGCGATCACGATCGACCACGCGAATGCGGTGGCCGGGTTCTTGGTCCAGCCGTAGCCGACCGCGTCATCGGACAGCCCGATGTCGTAGAGGAACTTGTTGAAGACCCCGAAGTACGGCTCGAGGCTGTAGTAGAAGACCATCGTCGTCATCACGACGGATGCCGCCCACGGCACGATGACCGCCATGCGCACGATCTGCCGACCCGGGAAGGCCTTGTTGAGGATCTGCGCGAGTCCGAGCGAGATCAGCACTGTGAAGGTCACGACCGCGACGACCCAGATGATCGTGCGGAAGATGATCGGCCAGAACTCGGCGAACGTGAACACCGTCACGAAGTTGTCGAAGCCGACCGAGCCCTTGTCGAGGCCCGAGAGCGAGATGTCGCGGGTGGAGTTGAAGAACATCACCCCGGCGGGGAACAGCACCACGCCGATGATGAGCAGCAGCGCCGGGGCGATCCAGGGCAGCGCCTGGAGGAGGTCCTTCCCTCCGGGCTTGCCGCGGGTCGCGCCTGGTCGGCGCCCCGGGGTGCGGGGGCGGCCGGTGGCCGCCCCCGCGAGGTTCGAGGATTCTTTCGTCTGGCTCATGGGAAAACCCGAACCTCTCCGTCGCTTGGTGTGGGCAGTGTCAGCGGGACTCAGCCCGCGTCGACCTGTGCCTGGATCTCGGTCAGGACATCCTGAGCCGGCTTCGACTGCAGCTGGCCGAACAGCGCCTTGAAGGCTCCGTCGGTGGCCGACCACTTCTCGTTCGTCGACGGGTAGAACTGCGCGTCGGGCAGCACCTCGAGGAACGGCGCGAGCGCCTCCTCGCCGGCGAGCTGCTCGGCACCAGACTTGGTGACGGGCAGGAAGCCCTCGGCCTGCACCCACGGCACGTACACGTCGGCCGAGTAGTAGTAGTCGAAGAAGGCGGTGATCGCCTCCTGCTTGTCGCCGTCGTTCTGGAAGGCCATCAGCTGGTCCATGACGCCGAGCGTGAACGGCGAGCCGTCTTCGGTCGGGATCGGGACGATCGAGTAGTCGAGCTCGGGGTTGCCCTCTTCGATCTGGCCCACTGTCGGCGGCAGGCCGACCTGCATGCCGATCTTGCCCTGGATGAAGATGTCCATCAGGGGCGAGCGCTGGGTCGAACCGGGGTCCGCCTGGGTGGCACCGGCGTCGATCATCTTCTTGATCTGCTCAGCACCTGCGAGGTTCTCGGGGGTGTCGATCGTGATCTCCGAGGCATCGCCGAACGAGCCGCCGCCGCCCCACAGCCACACGGCCGCCTCGGCCTGAGCCTCTTCGGAACCGAGCGGCATGCCATAACCGGCCACGCCGCCGCCGAGCGCCGACACCTTGGTGGCGGAATCGAGCAGCTCGTCCCAGGTCGTCGGAGCCTCGACACCCGCCTGCTCGAGCAGCGCGTTGTTGACGAACAGTGCACGGGCGGATGCGATCAGCGGCAGCGCGTAGGCGGTGCCGTCGACCTCGGCGTTCGCGAGGAACGCGTCCTGGAAGTCGGAGTAGGTCTCCTCCGAGACCACGTCCTCGACCGGGTAGAGCAGCTCGTCGCCGACGAATCCGGCGAACGGTCCGCCGTTGTAGATGTCAGGAGCCTCACCGGCCTGGATCTTGGTGGAGACGACCTTCTCGAGGTTGTCCCACGACTGCACCTCGAGGTCGACTTTGATGTCGGGGTTCTCTTCCTCGAACCCTTCGATCACGTCTTCCCACAGGCCCTTGGTGGCGTCGGAGTAGCTGGGCACCAGAAGGTTGAGCGTCGTCTCGCCGTCGGCGTCTCCGCCGCCTCCTGTCGAGCCGCCGAACCCGCACGAAGCGAGCGTGAGCGTGGCGGTTGCCGCCAGGGCAACGGCGCCGAATCGCAGTGACTTCTTCATGTGTATTGCATTCCTCACTGTGTAGGTGGTGCACAGTCGCAAGCACAACTCACGCGACGGTGCGTGTGATCGCCTTCCCTTGGTGGCTGGGCGATCGGTTCAAGCCGGATCGGCTCGAGGAACCCTTCATGGACCGGATCTCCGGAGGGGCGGTGAAACTTGTTCGATTATTTGTCAGGAGAATAAACAAATCAAGAGGAACCTTGCATGATTTCCTCGTGTCGAAATACTATGATCGAATCGACAGCTAAACGATCACAAACTTGCAACATCTGGTCCGGAGGGCCCGACATGACCGAACTTCTGCCCGGCGCACACATGCGCGAAGAACTGAACTCGCAGCCCGAGACCTGGGCTCGCGCGGCCGATCTCCGTGATGCGCAGGCGCTGCTGCCGGCATCCGGAGCCCGCATCGCGGTCGTCGGATGCGGCACCTCGTGGTTCATGGCGCAGTCGTATGCGTTCCTCCGCGAGACCGCGGGGCAGGGCGAGACCGACGCGTTCGCGGCATCCGAGTCGTTCGTCGACCGCGGCTATGACGCCGTCGTCGCGCTGACGCGCTCGGGCACCACGACCGAGGTGCTCGAGCTGGTCGAGCGCATCAAGGGCCGTGTGCCCACGATCGGCGTGATCGGTGACGAGACCTCGCCGCTCGTCTCACTGGTCGACGACGCCGTGCTACTGCCGTTCGCCGACGAGAAGTCCGTCGTGCAGACGCGCTTCGCGACGACCGCTCTGGCACTTTTCCGTGCATCGCTCGGCGAAGACCTCACGGGTGCGATCGACGATGCCGCCGCCGTGCTCGCCGCAGACTACGACGACGAGCTGCGCGATGCCGAGCAGTACTCGTTCCTCGGTCGCGGCTGGACCGTCGGCCTCGCGCACGAGGCCGCCCTGAAGATGCGCGAGTCGTCGCAGTCGTGGACCGAGTCGTACCCCTCGATGGAGTACCGCCACGGTCCGATCGCGATCGCCGCACCCGGCCGCGTGACGTGGCAGTTCGGCCAGGCGCCCGAGGGACTGGCCGCGCAGGTCGAGGCCACGGGGGCGCGTTTCGTGCAGCATCCGGTCGACCCGCTCGCCGACCTCGTGCGCCTGCACCGTGTCGCCCTCGACCGCGCCGTCGCCAAGGGTCTCGACCCCGATCAGCCTCGCAACCTCACGCGATCCGTCATCCTGGATGCATGACCCGATCCACCCGCGGAGATCTCGATGACCAGCCCTGAGGATGCCGCGAGCATCACCGACGTCGTGAGCGACGCATCGAGCGAGAGGCTCGCGGCCGCACGTCCACTGGGCAGCGGCGCTCCGGTGCTGGCCTTCGACGTGGGGGGCACCGACATCAAGTCGGCGCTGTTCGACGCAGACGGTACGGCCCTCGGCCTGCGCCGCACGCCGACCCCGGTGGCCGACGGCGATCGCACCGAGGTGCTGATCGAGCGGCTCGGGGTGCTCGCCGCCGAGCTGCGGGCGGACCACCCCGACGTGGTGCCGCAGGCGGCCGGGCTCGTCGTGCCGGGGATCGTCGACGCGGATGCCGGGCTCGGCGTCTTCGCCAGCAACCTCGGCTGGCACGACTCGCCGCTGCGAGATCTCGCTTCGGCGAAGCTCGGCCTGCCCGTGGCGTTCGACCACGATGTGCGCGCGGCGAGCTGGGCCGAGCACCGCCTGGGCGGCGCTCGCGCGTACTCGAACTCGGTCGTGCTGGTGATCGGCACCGGCATCGCGGGCGCGCTGCTCGTGGGCGGAGAGCCCTACACGGCGGGCGGCTATGCGGGCGAGATCGGTCATTCGCCGATCGCCGACGGACCCGTGTGCGCGTGCGGCGCCCGAGGCTGCCTCGAGGTCGTCGCGTCGGCCGGTGCCATCGCGCGCCGTTATCGCGAGGCGACCGGCATCACCCCCGACGGCGCCAAAGACGTGATCGCCCGCGCCGCTGCCGGCGATCGGATCGCCTCGGAGATCTGGAACTCGGCGCTCGACGCCCTCACTCTGTCGCTCGCGCAGCTCACCGCGGTCATCGCACCCGAGGCGATCGTGATCGGCGGGGGGCTCTCCCGCGCCGGCGGAGCGCTCTTCGACGAGCTGCGAGCCCGACTGGCTGAGCGGCTCAGCTTCCATCGCCTCCCCGAGCTCGTGCCCGCCGAGCTCTCGGGCAACGCCGGCATCCTGGGCGCGGCACTGCGCGCGAGGGAGCTCGCATGATCCTCACCGTCACCCCGAACCCCGCCCTCGACCTCACCTGGCACGTCGAGCGACTCACTCTCGGCGAGACGCACAGAGCGGATGCCGGTGCGGTGCGCGCCGGCGGCAAGGGGCTCAACGTCGCCAGGGTCGCGCACGCTCAGGGCGCCTCGGTGCTCGCGGTGTCGACTGCCGGTGGCCGCAGCGGCGTCGAGCTCGCGGCTGAGCTCGGTGCCAGCGGGGTGCCTCACCGACTCGTGCCTGTGGTGGGAGCGACTCGGCAGAGCATCGCCCTGGTCGACGAGGCGCTCGGAGACACCACGGTCGTCAACGAGCGGGGTATGAACCCGACCGATCCCGAGTGGGCCGCGCTGCTCGGCGAGGTCGTCGACGCTCTGCCCGGCGCGCAGGTGCTGGTGATCTCGGGCAGCCTTCCGCCCGGGGCGCCCGAGACGCTGCTCCCTCTGCTGATCGGCACGGCGCGAGACGCGGGCGTGCCGGTGATCGTCGACACGTCCGGTCCTGCGATGTTGCACGCGGCGGATGCCGGAGCATCCGTGCTCAAACCCAACGCCGCCGAGCTCGTCGAGGCGACCGGCATCACCGATCCGGTCGAGGGCGCCCGCTCGCTGATCGAGCGCGGCGTCGACCTCGTGCTGCTGTCGCTCGGCGCCGAGGGGATGCTCGCGGTCACGGCATCCGAGGTGCTGCACGCCCGCCTCGACGCTCCGCTCGCCGGCAACCCGACCGGTGCCGGTGACGCCGGAGTGGCCGCCTGCGCGGTGCTCTATGCCGACGGCATCCGTGACCCGGCAGCCATTCTGCGACGCGCGACCGCCTGGTCGGCTGCCGCTGTGCTCATGCCGCTCGCCGGCGAGATCTCCGACGAGTGGGAGGCGCTCGAGCAGCGTCTGCTCGTCGCCCCCTACGACCCCACCGTTCGAGAGGACCCTCTGTGACCCTGGTCTCCGCCCGCGAACTGGTGACGGATGCCGCAGCACGCGGCATCGGCATCGGCGCGTTCAACGTGATCCACCTCGAGACCGCCGAGGGGCTCGTGCGCGCCTCCGAGGCGGCGCACCTGCCGGTGATCCTGCAGATCTCGCAGAACTGCGCCGACTATCACGGCGGTCTCGAGCCGATCGCGCTGGCGACTCTCGCGATCGCCCGCCGGGCAGCGACGCCGGTCGCGGTGCACCTCGATCACGCCGAGCGCCCCGAGCTCGTCGACGAGGCCATCGCCCTCGGATTCGGCTCGGTCATGTTCGACGGCGGCGCGCTGCCCTACGACGAGAACGTGGCGATCACGGCTGCCGTCGCCGAGCGGTCCCACGCGGCCGGCGTCTACATCGAGGGCGAGCTGGGCGAGGTCGGCGGCAAAGACGGCGCCCACGCTCCCGGAGTCCGCACCGACCCCGACGAGGCGCGGGCGTTCGTGGCCGCGACCGGCGTCGACGCGCTCGCCGTGGCCGTGGGTTCGTCTCACGCGATGACCGACCGCACGGCATCCCTCGACCTCGAGCTGATCTGCCGGCTGCGCGAGGCGCTGCCCGTGCCGCTCGTGCTGCACGGCTCGTCGGGCGTCGCGGATGCCGTGATCGCCGACGCCGTGCGCGCGGGAATGACCAAGATCAACGTCTCGACGCACCTGAACGGGTTCTTCACCCGGGCGATCCGCTCGACGCTCGACGCCGACGAGAAGCTCGTCGACTCGCGCAAGTACCTGTCGCCGGCGCGTGAGGCGCTCGCCGGGGAGGCCGCGCGGATGCTGCGGCTGTTCGCCCTCGTGCCCGCCGGAGTTGCGGGGTTACCAGCGTGAACACGGGCAGGATGGTGACATGAAGCGCGCCGCCCGCCTGAATGCGATCCTCGACCTGCTGGCCGAGGACGGCGAGGTGAACGTCGACGAGCTCGTCGAGCGCTTCGGCGCCTCGGCCGCCACCACCCGTCGCGATCTCGACTCACTCGCCGAGCAGCGTCTGCTCACCCGCACGCACGGCGGGGCGGTCGCGCACTCGGTCGCCTACGAGCTGCCGATCCGCTACAAGAGCCACCAGCGCGCGCACGAGAAGGAGAGCATCGCCCTGGCCGCCGCCGCGCTCGTCGCGCCGGGCATGGTCGTCGGGTTGTCGGGCGGAACCACCACCACGGCCATCGCCGCAGCGCTCGCCGCCCGAGACGATCTCGCGGCGGGGCCCGGCATCACGGTCGTCACCAACGCCGTGAACATCGCCGCGCAGCTCGCGACACGGCCCGACATCAAGGTCGTCGTGACCGGTGGGGTGATCCACTCGCGCAGCTACGAGCTGGTGGGCCCGTTCGTCGAGCAGCTGCTGAGGGGTGTGCGGCTCGACATCGCCTTCATCGGAGTCAACGGGATGGATGCCGCGGCCGGAGCCACCACGCAGGACGAACGCGAAGCCGCGGTGAACCGCATGATGGCCGAGCGCGCCCGCCGTGCCGTGGTCGTCACCGACAGCAGCAAGATCGGCACGGTGGCGTTCGCGGCCGTCGGCGGCTCGGAGCTGTTCCCCGTGCTCCTGACCGACGACGGGGCGGATGCCGCTGCGCTCGCCGCGTTCCGCGACGCGGGCTACGAGATCCTGACGGCCTGACCTGAGACCCGTGCAGACTCCTGGTGGGGGTGCCGCGACCCCTCTCGCGGCACCCCCGGAGTAGATGGTGTCCTGTCGTTCCCTCACACTCCCCAGTGCACGAGGGTTTCCCCAGTTCGACTGCGCCTCCCTCGCGCTTCGTTTCCGAAGCCCTTCGCTGGCACCTTCTGGAGATAAGGAGCGAGCCACCGATGTTCTGATACATCGAGTGGAGAAAAGATTCAGAGTCCGCTTCCGTGGCACTGGAACGGCGCACTGAGTCCGGTGGATTCGGATGCCGCGGCCAGCGCGACGGCCGGTCGTGCACCGGCCGCCAGCTCGATGTGCACGGCGCCGAGCAGCTCGCAGGCGATGTCGTCTGCCACCACCACGGGTGCGGCGATGACACAGCCGGTGCCGGCGTGCAGCCAGACCCGCGTCATGCCCAGTGCCTCCTCGCCCCAGCGCACCGATGAGCGGCCCAGCTCGCACGCCGAGAGCACCACGGTGTCGGGCGCGCGCGAGATCAGGTCGACGTCGTAGCCGAACAGGGTGCCGTCGAAGAGCTCGAAGCCTGAGAACAGGGGGTTGTCGACCGCGTGGCGGCCGTGGGCGGCGATGTGCAGCACGTCGACCTGCTCGGCGAGCTCGGTGACGGCCGACACTCGCGCGCGCTCACCGGTGAGCAGCCGGGCGTCGGTCCACGCCTCGGCAGCCCGACGCACCTCCTCTTCGGCCCGCGCGACCCGAGGGCCGGTCGCGAATCCGGCCGTCGGACTCGCCGCCGCTGCGTCCTGTGCGCGTTCGGGCGCGGCGCGCGAGGAGTCCGGCAGCGGAGACGCCGACGACGAATCGGTTCGTCGAGGCGGCTCGCCGAGCAGACGCGACACCGAGGTCGCGATCGTGAACGGCGTTCCGCGCATTCCGGGGAGCATCGCCCAGGGGATGCCGCCGAGGATGCCGGGAACCGTCAGGGCGAGACGAGCAGCCCCACCCGACGCCGCGCGGGCAGGTGCGAGGAGTGCGTCGTCGAGCCGGCGCAGCCTGTCGTCGAGCGATCGCGCCACGACGGGGGCCATCGCGCCGCCACGAGTGAGGGCGGCCACGTCGAGGTCGGCGCGGAGTCCGTCGAGAGCGGCCTCGATGTGCGGCAGCGACAGCTCGACGATCGACGAACCGGATGCCGTCACCACGACGCAGAGCAGCTCCTCGCGCGTGAAGACATAGGCGAGGATCGCCGTGTCACCGTCGAGACGAGCCCTGGCCTCGAGCAGTCCGAGGCGCTGGTGGTTTCCACCGACACCGGTCGACGACCACTGCCGGTCACGCACCCGATCCCGCAGCTCGCGTACACGCGCATCAGTCGTCCAGTCCGACCCGGCGAGCTCTGCGCGCAGCATCCGCAGTTCGGCGAGGTCGGCCGAGAGGTCTGCGTCATGCGGCGGGCGCACCGGAGCGACCTGCTGGCTCAGATGCCTGGCGCGCTCCGACCACTCGAACAGCACCTCGGGGTCGCGCGACCGGGCGGCGGCGGCGAGCCCCGTGAACATCAGCTCGGTGCCGTGCATCGCCACGGACGCCTGCAGGTCGAGCGCGCCGAACGACTGCTGCCACGCGGTGAGCAGGTCGAGGCCCTCGGCTGCGGCACGGCGGGCGTCGGCATCCCTGCCTGCAGACGCCGCTCGTACCGCCCGCACCTCGTGAGCGCGCAGGCGCAGCGGAGTCGGGGCGTCGGAGGTGAGCCGCGGCATCCGCCCTCCGTCCGTGAGGCGCGCGGTGAGAGACAGGGCAGTGGCCTCGGTGCGGAACCCTCCGCGGGTGAGCGCTGCGGCGGTGCGCGCGAAGTCCTCGGCATTCGGCGCGGCCTTCGGGTGGGCGAGCAGCCGGGCCTCCAGCCGCACCGCCTCGGCCCGGGCGGCCCAGCTCTCACTCCCCAGCGCGGTGAAGCGACGGGATGCGGTCGCGGCTGCCCGCTCGGCAGCAGGGGCGTCGTGCCGCAGCAGCGATCGTGCGAGGTGGAACTCGGCTTCGCCGCGCGCCTGCCGCATCCGCTGTGCACCGAACCGCACCGCGACCGTGCCGAGCAGTTCCTCGGCCTCTGTCGTCAGGCCCGCATCGCGCAGCACCTCGGCGCGGTCGAGGTCGCTGATCGCTGCTGCGAGGTCGCTCGTGGCGGCCAGAATCGGCCTCGATCGGGTCATCAGCCCGAGCGCCGTCACGAGGTCGCCACCGAGCAGTGCGGCATAGCCGAGGTTGTGGCGGGCTTCGGCGAGTGGTGCGTCTGCCCCGTGCGCCTGATACGCGGCGATCGCTCGCTGCAGATCGGCCGAGCAGTCGTCGAGCCGGTGTCGCTGCATGCTGACGATCGAGCGACTCATCAGGCAGTTGGCGCTCTCGATCGATCCCTCGTCGAGACCGTCGATCGCCTTCGTGAGAAACAGGTCGGCCTCATCCAGGCGTCCGCCGTGCATGAGGAGCGTGCCCAGCTGCCCGTTCGCGAGGGCGATCGTCTCATCGCTGAGGCCAGGGCGCGACAGTGCTTCACGTGAGAGCCGCTCGGCCTCCGCCGGCTGACCCGTCTGGGCGAGCACGTAGGCCATGGTCCCGTCGATGCGTGCGCGCAGATCGCTGTCGTCGGTGCGCGCGGATGCGGTCGTCAGAGCACGCCGCGCCTGCGCGAACCGTCGGGAGTTGGCTGCGTCGACGCCGCGCTGATGCAGCTCGAGAGCAGACAGGGGCACTGCACCAGAATGCCGGTATGTCTGGTCTCGCGGAAGTCTTGCGGCCGCATCCGGCTCCCCGACCTAGGCCGGATGGCTGATCGACGCCCGGATGGCTGACCGTACTGACCCTGTTCGGCAGCCACTCGGGGGATCTTCAGCCATCCGGCCGCCGTGCCGAGCCATCCGGCTTCCGTGCCGAGCCATCCGGCTGCCGTGCCGTCCCGGCCGACGTGCCGAGCCGGCCGCGGCTACCCGCCCGCCACCGGGGAGGGCAGTGTCTTCAGCACGGCGGCGACGGCCTTGGCCGCGGCACCCGCGGTGACACCCTGCGCAGGCACCGAGCCCAGCTGTGCGGCGATGCGACCCGCGACGTACGGCGCCGCGAACGACGTGCCGCTCCAGATCGAGAAGCCTCCGCGATAGTCGTCGGGGTCGATCGTCTCGCGGCGCAACCCGTCGACATCCGCTCTCGTGGTCGCCTGCTCGCCTCCGACGAAGGCCGGTGACGTGCTGACCACGGCGGCGCCGGGCGCGTACACCTGCACCCACGGGCCGATGTTCGAGAACAGCGCGACTGACCTGGTCGAGGGATTCAGGGCGCCGACCGACACATGCGGGGCATCCTTGTCGCGGGGGATGCCGTTGTCGGCTCCGGGCCAGGGCCAGAGGGATGCCGGGAAGGACGGACGGTCGATCGCATCGTTGCCCGCCGAGCACACCACCACGCACCCGAGCTCACGCGCCGCCGTCAGCAGGGCGTGCAGCGTCGTGCTGAAGAAGCCGTCCTTCGGCGTCTCGTGGTAATACCCGAGTGACAGATTGAGGACGTCGATCGGATGCCCTGTCGAGGGGTCCTCGCGGTGTCGCCGCAGCAGCTCGACGACCTGCGCGACCGTCGTCAGGAACGTGCTCTCGTCGATCACGCCGAGCGCTCCGGCCATGCGGATCGACAGGATGTCGGCATCCGGGGCCGTCTGGCGGATGATTCCCGCGATGAACGTGCCGTGCCCGGCGACCGCGTCGATCTCTCCGTCGAGCTGCCCGTAGAGGTCGGGGTAGCGCTCGGGATCGGCGTCGTCAGTGAGACCGATCGGCACGCCGTCGAGCTCGATGTGCCGGGTGACGATGTCGTCCGGCAGCCAATCGTGCACGCCGCACCCTGTGTCGAGCACCGCAACCACCGGGCGGCGACCTCGTTTCGGGGCGGCCGTGCGCTGCGGAGCCGGCCCGAGCCACGTCACCGGCTGGCGGGCGCCTCGCCCGGGCTCGAGGTAGTCGTCGCTGCCGCCGACTCCTCCGCCCGCGCCGCGCACCGGGTTGGTGCGGCTGAACGGGTTGGTGCGGCTGAAGGGATTCGTGCGGCTGAACGGGTTGAGCCCGACCGGATCGATCGACAGCACGTGCTCGAGGCTGGTCCGCGGCATCGGCGTGCCCGAGCTGCGGCGGGCGCGCTGCAGCACGCGCCACGCATCGGGCGGAACCGGAGACTCGCCGCGGGTCGGCTCGTCGGGGGTGGTCAGACGGGCGCGGAGGAAGCCGGGCACTCCTGGGACCAGCGGATCGGCCGCGCGGAGAGCATCCGGAGATTCGATCTCGAGATTCCAGCCGAACGAGCCGGCCGCGTCGCGCAGCTCGCGGATCTCCTGGTCGTAGGCCTCCTGGCCGTTCTCCTGATCCTGCGTGATCAGCAGGCGCTCCTGCAGATACGCCGTGGGGAACGCCCTGACGCCGTCGACGGGTTCGACCGACGGATCGAGAGCCGTCCCCCGCCTGATCGATCCCTCAGCTCGGTCCTGCCAACTCCACCCCTTGGGCTGCTCCATCGTGGGTCCTCTCCTCGCGGGCGAAGCCGCGTCCTGTGCGGGAGTTCCCGCGGTGTGTGCGGGATGCCCCGCGTTCCGTGAGAGAGATCCTGCGAGCTGCGGGAGTCGCCCAGCGGGTGGTGTGCGCGGGCCGTCCCGCGATGTGCGCGGGTGGTCCCGCGGTGGATCACAACTCGAACTGCGGGGTCGTCACGGTTTGCTCCTGATCACCGACCGTCGTGTGGAGGCGCACGAGAGTCAGTCCGTGGGGCACATCGTCGAACATGAAGCGACCGGTGTCGTCGGCCGTCGTCGTGCGGATGTGCTCGCCCTGCGCGAGTTCGATCGCACCCGATGTCGAGTCGACCCAGCCGTCGACGCGGTGCGCGCCCGTCGCGGTGCGCGTGACGTGCAACAGGATGCTGGTGGTGCCGTCGCTGAACTGCAGGGTCAGCGCGTCGGCGTCACCGCGTACGGCACCGAGCGGCTCGTCGATGAGGGTGAGCAGCGCGTACTCCTCCGACAGGCCCTCGGCCGCGACGGTCGCGATCATGCGATCGATCAGGGCGGCGGGCATCGGATCGACGTTGCGCCAGAGTGAGCGCAGCTGCGCGAACAGCTCGGCATCCTCGTGGTTGTCGCCGCCGTGGGCTCCGTCGTTCTCGCTCATGAGCTGCGCTCCGTTCGTGGTGTCGACGCGTCTAGCAGGTCACGCAGCTTCGCGAGGCAGCGCTGGCGGGTGGGGCCGATGCTGCCGACAGGCATCGCGAGATCGGCGGCGAGGCGGGCGTAATCGGGTCGCTCCTCGAAGGCGATCACGCGCAGCAGTCGTTGGCATCGATCGGCGAGGCGATGCACCGCGACCCAGAGGCGCCGGTTCTCGTCTCCGACGGTGGCATGGTGCTCGGCCGACTGCTGCTCAGGAAGCAGTGCGTCGAGAGCATCCGACTCCGTGGTGTCGACCCTGTTGTGCGCCTTGCCGGCCCGCCAGGCCTCGCGGCGGGCGGTGGTGGTGAGCCAGGCCGAGACCGCCTTCGGGTCGCTGATCGAGCGGTGCCCCCGAACCAGTTGCAGCCACGTCGTCTGGATGACGTCTTCGGCGAGCGTGCGCTCGAGTCCGTAGGCGCGCACGACATGCCAGAGCACAGGCGTCATCAGCCGCACGAGTCCGTCCATCGCGCGGCTGTCGCCGTCTCGCCATGCGTCGAAGAATTCGGCGGCTCGCCTCCAGCGAGCCGCGCCGTCGTCCGGTGCAGGATCGAGGCCGGCGCCATCGGGTGCGCCGTCGATCATGAGTCCCATTGTGATCACACCAGTCAGGAGCACGGCAAGAGCTTGCTGATACATGGACTCGGTGTTTTTTTCAGGGCGTTAGCGTGGAGGGGTGATCGCTCTCTCCGTCGTGCTCTTTCTCAACGCCGCTTTCAACGTGCTGGTGTGGCCCCGCTTCTACAAGCGCGTCGCGACAGACCCGCGGGCTCGGGATGCAGACGGCAAGGCCACCACGTTCTTGAAGGTGCACGCCGTGCTGATCGCGATCGCCCTGGTGCTCGCGCTGGTCTCGGTGATCGTCGGCGTCGCGGCGCTCGCCGGAGCGCTCTGAGGGGCAGGCCGAAGACGGTCAGGCCCTAGAAGGTCAGCTCCGGGTGACCGGCTGCTGCAGCTCGGTGATCCAGTCGGCCTGATCTTCGGATTCCGACCGCAGGTAGACCTCGCGGCACGCACCGACGGCGGTGGCGCCGCCGTCGGTGATCGCCTCGTTCAGCGCATGCCAGCTGTCGTCGATCGTCGCCATCGTGCCGAGGTGCATGGCGGTGAACGCAGAATCGACGGCCGGCAGCTCGACGATGACGAGCCCGTCGACCGCGGGGCCGTCGTAGACGAAGCCGACCGTGATGCGCACGCCGTGCTTGTTCATGCCGTACTCGGCGATGGGGAGCCCCGGGGCTCCGCCCGCGGCGATCAGGGCGTCGGCGACCCGGTCGAACAGAGGGCCCACGACAGCCGCGACCTCGGGCTGCGAGGCGACGGTCTCGGTCAGCGACGCGAGTCGGGCGAACGGGAGTGGCTTCTCGCTGATCTCCAGGGCTGACATCATCGTCTCCTCAGGTCGTGGGTGCGTGCCGCCGATCCTACGCGCGCGCACCGACATCCGTCACGTGCGATCTAGCGTCGGCGGCCTCCACGCGTCATCCGGCCCGATCGCGGCCGAGACCCTCCGACTGATCACACGGAGCTGGCGTCTCTGCGCCGCGGTGAGACTCTCGAACACCAGTTCGCGCACGAGCGCATGATGCGCAGGTGTCGACTCGACGACCTTGTCGTGCCCGCTCGGCGTGAGGATTCCCAGCGTGAACCGGCCGTCTGTCGGATCGGTCTCGCGCCGGACCCACCCCTTCGCCTCCAGGCGGGAGACCGCGCGCGAGAGTCGCGAGAGGGTGCAGCTGGCATAGCTCGCAAGGACGCTGAGACGCAGTGTGCGATCGGAAGCGGAGTCGAGCGCGAACAGGATCCCGTGCTCGAAGTGGGTCAGCCCGCTGTCGCGCTGCAGCTGCGCGTCGAGAGCGGTCGGCAGCCGTTCGAGCAGGGTGGCGACGGGCGCCCAGATCTCCAGCTCCTCCGCGCTCAGGGGGTCGTCGATCGAGTGCTCAGGCATGTCATGAGCCTACGCCATCCACGCCCGATTGACTTGCTCACGCAAGTGAAGACCCGTACAGTTACTTGCCCAAGCAAGTCAATGCGCGCTGAAGACCGGCGCGAGAAGGAGTGATCATGGACCTGGGGCTGCAGGGCAAAACGGCGTTCATCAGCGGATCGACGCAGGGGATCGGCTATGCGATCGCGGCCGCGCTCGCCGCGGAGGGCGCCGAGGTGACGCTGAACGGGCGCGATGCCGAGCGTCTCGACGCCGCGGTCGAGCGTCTGCGCGGCGAGCACCCGGGCGCGCGAGTGGCGGGTCTCGCGGCCGACTTCTCGAGTGCCGACGAGGTGGCGCAGCTCACCGAGTCGCTGGGGGATGTGGACATCCTCGTGAACAACGTCGGACTCTTCGGCCTCGCCGACTTCGCATCCGTCGGTGATGAGGACTGGGCGCGGTACTTCGAGGTCAATGTGATGAGCGGCGTGCGGCTGTCTCGCGCGCTTCTGGGCGGAATGCTCGAGCGGGGTTCTGGCCGCATCGTCTTCATCAGCAGCGAGTCCGGCGTCAACGTGCCGGCCGACATGGTGCACTACGGCATGACGAAGGCGGCGATGCTCGCAATCGCGAACGGTCTGGCGAAGCTCACCCGGGGCACGGCGGTCACGGTCAACACCGTCCTCGGCGGCCCCACATTCTCCGACGGAGTGGCTGCATCCGTGGCGGCGGTGGCCGAAGCGCAAGGCCTTCCCGCCGAGGCGATGAAGAGCGCGATCATCGGCCAGAACCGAACCACCCTGTTGCAGCGGTTCATCGACCCGACCGAGATCGCGAACCTGGTCGCGTACCTGTCGAGCCCGCTGTCGTCCGCGACGAACGGTGCCGCCCTGCGCGCGGACGGGGGTGTGCTCACCGGGATGCTGTGATGGAGGACACCGCTCAGGCCACCTCGTACTGCTTCGCGTGCTCGGCCCACCGCGACTCGACGGGCAGAGCGCGCAGCGCGCGGTTGCCCAGTGCGAGGGCGACGGCGACGATGCAGAGCGCCGCGCACACGAGGATCGTCCATTCGCGGCCGATCCAGGTGAGGCCGAAGCCGGCGATCAGAGGCGCGAGCGGCATGGCGCCCATTCCCAGCACGCCGGCCGCGCTGTTGGCCCGACCCAGCAGCTCGGTCGGCGTCGCGACCATGAAGTAGCCCATCATCCCGGCGTTGAGCGCCGGAAGCAGCACCACCGAGGCGCCCAGCACGATGACGATCGCCCACGGCTCTGTCACCGTCGCGAGCACCACCGTGCCGACGGCGCCGCCCGCGAGACCGGCGATCGCGAGCACTCCAGTACGAATGCGCGGCACGAGCAGCGGCGCCACGACGGCACCTGCGAGCATGACCGCACCGACTCCCGCACCGAGCGACCCGATCAGCAGCTCGGAGTATCCGGCCTGCTGGAGTGCGTACATGACGGTCGTGATCGCGGCGTTGAAGCCCAGGTTGATGATCGTGATGATGATGAGCACGCCGCCGAGGTCGGGGCGTGAGAACAGCCAGGCGAACGCCTCTCGCAGCTCGGCCCACGCGCTCGTCCTGGCCGGGGCGGTAGCTGCAACATCGGCGGCCGACTCCGTGGGGAGACCCAGACCATCCGCCGGATCCAGGGCGAGTCCCGCCGTGACACGCCCGTCTCCGACCGGATGCTCTGAGCTTTCCGTGTCCCCGCCCGACCCCTCATCCGCCCCGGTGTCCGCGATTCCGGCGTGCCGCGCCTCTCGCCGCAGCATCCATGCCGTGACTGCGGCGACCGCGTGGCAGAGGGTCATGACGACGCCGACCAGCCAGCCGCCGACGCCGAGCAGGAGCCCGCCCAGGGGGCCGCCGGCCAGCTGCAGCGCGGCATCCCGCCCCTGGTTCGCGGCCTGAGCCCTGCCCATCGCGTCGTCGGGCACGATCTCCTTGATCGCGCTCTCGCCGGCGACGTCGAAGAGCCCGCCGCGGGCGGCGAGCAGCACGTTCGCCGCGAGCAGGGTGCCGAAGGTGAGGGCGTCTGCGAGAGCCAGCAGGGTGAATGCCGCTGCCAGCAGGATGCCGATCAGCGAGCCGATCAGCATGAGCAGGATGCGACGATGCCGGTCGGCCAGGACACCGCCGACGAGTGTGAGGACCAGCCGCGCGACCATTCCTGCGCCGCCGATGACACCCGCCTGCGCCGGGTCGTTCGTGACGATCAAGGCGAGCAGAGGGATCGCGAAAGCGAACAGTGTCGCCGCGAGACCCTTGCTCGTGTCGCTCACGAGCCAGGTCAGATACCGGGCGTTGCGCCAGAGCCGGTGGGGTGCGGTCACGGTCGTCGTCATGACGTCGAGAGTAGTTCCGCAAGAAGAATTGCGCAACTACTCTTGCGCAATGATTCGTGCGAGTAGGATCTGAGCATGGGCGACGGCACTCACGGTGAAGATCCCGTATGGATGACGACGGCCATGCTCAAGGCCTACACGCATCCGCTGCGGCGACAGATCCTTCGTCTGATCGCCCGCCGCGATCACATGCGCGCGGCCGACATCGCCGCCGAGCTCGACGTCGCCGCGAACAGCGTCAGCTTCCACATGCGCACTCTCGCTGACGCGGGCCTCATCGTCGAGGCTCCGGAGCATGCGAGAGATCGTCGCGACCGCGTCTGGGCGCCGGTGAAGGGCGCGATGAGCGTGGGCGACCCCGACCATCCGGTGGCCGACGAGGAGCTCGGCGGAGCCGTGGTGCGAGCCCTGGCCGCCGAGCATCAAGACCTTCTCCAGCGTGTGATCGCGTGGTCGCCCGCGTACTACGGGGGTCGAGCCTCGGGAATCCACGCCGTGTTCCAGCAGCGCACCACCCGGCTCACCGAGGCGGAGTTCACGGCGGTCATGGAGACCTTCGACAGGGCGATGGCAGAGGCCGAAGCCGCGCACGATGACGACGACCCCGAGGGCCGCTTCTGGCAGATCGACCTCGTCGCCGCAGACGACACGATCTGACTCCTACGCGCCCTCCGGCTCGGCGGCGGACTCGCCCTCGGTCTCCTCTTCCGGCTCCCGGTGGCCGCTGAGGATGAGGATGCGGCGCAGCTGCATGGCCGCGAGCACGCCGGGGCCCATCGACCGCCGCACATCGATCGTGCGGTCGTCGACGGTCGCGAGCAGCAGCCTGATCGCGCGGGCCGCCTCACCTCGGGCACGATGATCTGCAGGCGTGAGCGGGTCCTGCTGCGCGATGACCTCGGCGACGGCGTGGCACGCGGCCGAGAGCGGTTCGGGCAGCGCCGCATCGAGTTCGAGTCCGCCAGGGCGGTCCCAGATGGTGTCGGCGACCTCGTCGGAGATGTCGCGGATCAGGTGCGCGATGCGATCGAGTCGCGCGAGTTCCTCGTGGATGTGCCGCGTCTCTCCTCTGCGCCCGAACGCGCGCGGGTTGCCTCGTCGGCTGTCGTCGGCGTCAGACAGTGCGGTGTGAAGCTCCGACGTCGTGTCGGCCAGCGACGCCGCGTCGTTCGCCCACTGCTGTCGTTCCGGCGGCCAGGAATCCGACACGGCCGAGCCGATGTCGTGCAGATGCTCGCTCAGCTGCGTGCGGAAGGCGTCGACCTTCGCCGCGGCGGCGAGAGTGAGCGGAGCAGGGGCGATCACCAGGTTGACGATGAACCCGACGGCCACGCCGACCCCCATCTGCACCAGGTAGCCCAGCGAGTAGTCTTCGGCATCCTGGCCGCCGACGATCAGCACGAAAAGCGCAGCCATGGGCACGTACTCGCGCCCGACGCCGAACCAGCCGGTGCCCGAGACCAGCACTCCGACGCCGACGACGGCGGGGATGCTCCACCACGTCGGGCCGACGGTGAGCACGACGACGGCGGCCAGTCCGATGCCGGTTGCGAGCCCGAGCAGGGTCTGCAGCCCCGATCGCACCGAGCCCATCAACGTCGGATACATGCTGACCAGCGCGCCGAGCGGAGCGTAGTAGGGGTACTCGTCGGTGACTCCGGGCGTGTGCGGAGCGATCAGCCACGCGAGGCCGACCGCCAGTGCGGTCTTGGCGACGAGCAGCAGTCGGGCGGGGTCGACCGCCTCGCGCAGTGAGCGCACGATGCCGGGGCGGTGCGCGCGCACTCGTGTTCTGATGTTCGTCACGGCATCCTCTCGTCGTCCTCCCCGAAAGGTGACGCTAGCCGCTCGGCATCCGTGCTCGCACCCGGTTGCATCTGGCGGTGAGGGCGGGTAGCGGTCGGAACGTGCCGACGCCGGCCGCCCCGTGAGGAGCGACCGGCGCCGAGTTGTGACCGAGTGGTCAGGGGATGGCCTTGCGGAAGGCGAGGAACGAGATGCCCGCGAGCACCACCGTGGCGACGAGGCCCCACAGCGCGAGACCGAGAGCGCCCGCGTCGAGGATCGCCCGCCACACCTCATCCCACAGCTCGAGTCTCGTGGCGAGGAACGCCAGCCCCACGAGGATGAGGCCCAGACCGACGCTCGCGATGGTGAGCACGGTGGGTCCCCAGCTCTTGTAGATCGTTGCTCCGGTGAAGCCGACGACGAACAGGAAGAGGGCGAGGGTGAAGTAGACGGTGAACGCCCCGAGCGGACCCGCCTCCCACAGCCACGGCAGGTAGAACACGTAGCCGTTCACGCCGTAGCCGTTGGTCAGCGTCTCGATGCCGCCGCCGATCAGGAAGACGACGCCCATGAGCGCGCTTCCGAGGATGGCGGTGAGCAGTGTGCCGAAGTAGAAGTCGCGTCGGGTGATGCTCATCGCCTGAGAGAACGGGAAGGTGAGGGTCATCGCCGAGAGCCCGATGGCGAAGAAGTACCAGAGCGGGGCCTGGCCGCCGCCGCCGTACTTCGGCTGGTCGCCGGGGATCATCGCGTAGATCAGCACCGAGATGACGACGGCGGAGCCGAGGACGATCAGCGGCACCCAGATGAATGTCTGCCGGTTGATGAGCTGCAGGCGGATGACGTTGAGTGTGCGTCGCATCAGCGGACCTCCTCTTTCGTGGCGGAGGCTCTGGTGGCAGAGCCCGCCTCGGCCTTCTGGGTGAGACGCACGATCAGTTGCTGCAGCGAGACCGGGGCCAGATCGAGACCGGATGCCGTGACCTCGGCGCGCTCAGCGGGCGACAGCGCTCCGAGTACGGTGACGGAGGCGACTCGGCCGAGCGCCTCGCGGTGCAGCACCTCGCGATCGGCGGCCCAGGCGTCGACCTTGCCGGCCTCGCCGACCACGGTGACGGCACGGTCGCGCACAGCATCCGTGTCTTCGTTGAGCAGGATCTGCCCGTTGTCGATCACGATGACCTTCTCGATGAGGTTCGACACCTCGTCGATCAGGTGTGACGACAGGATGATCGTGCGCGGGTGCTCGGCGTAGTCCTCGAGCAGCCGGTCGTAGAAGATCTGCCTGGCGACCGCGTCGAGTCCCAGGTAGGGCTCGTCGAAGAAGGTCAGCTCGGCGCGCGAGGCGAGGCCGATGATGACTCCGACGGCCGAGAGCTGTCCGCGCGAGAGCTTCTTGATCGTCTGCTTCATCGGCAGCTGGAACTGCTCGATGAGTTCGTCGGCGAGCTCCTGGCTCCAGTTGCGGAAGAACAGGCTGGCGGCCTTGAAGGCATGACGCGGGTAGGCGTCGTCCGGGTACTTCTGGCTCTCGCGAACGAAGCAGACCCGGTTGAGGACGTGCGTGTTCTCGTAGGGGTGCTCGCCGAAGACGCGCACGGTGCCCGACGACTCGAAGTTCTGCGCGGTCAGGATCGACATGAGCGTCGTCTTGCCGGCTCCGTTGCGACCGAGCAGTCCGTAGATCGCGCCACCCTCGAGGGTGAGCGACACGTTGTCGAGCGCGTTCTTCTCCTTGTAGTGCTTGGTGAGGTTCTGCACCTCGATGACGGCGGTCATGCGGGGGTCGTCCCTTCTGTCTGTCGTGCCGGTGATGTCTGTGGTTCCAGGGCCGCGCGCTCGCGGAGCAGTGCGGCGAGGTCGTCGGTACCGAGCCCCAGCGTGCGGGCCTCGGTGAGGAGCGGGTCGATGTAGCGATCGGCGAACGCCGCGCGGCGTTCGCCGAGCAGCAGGTCTTTCGCACCGGTGGCGACGAACATGCCGATGCCGCGGCGCTTGTACAGAACTCCCTTGTCGGTGAGCATGGCGACTCCCTTGGCTGCTGTTGCGGGATTGATCCGGTAGAAGCCGGCGAGCTCGTTCGTCGACGGGGCCTGTGCTTCTTCCGCGAGCGAGCCGTCGAGAATCGAGTCCTCGATCTGCTCGGCGATCTGGAGGAAGAGCGGCTTGCCTTCTTCGATCACGAGTCCTCCGCTGGGTTAGTGGGTTAGTTACTCGACTAGGTAACCACTGCACCTGGGATATGTCAACCCGTTTCTCGGGCAGGCAGCCGTGCGGGGTGCCGGGCGCGTGCCGCGCCTCGCGCCGTGCCCCGTGCCGCGCCTCGCGCCGTGCCCCGCGCCGTGCGGGGCCAGTTCTGCATCCGAAAAGCCGAATTGCGGTGCGAAACTGACCCCGCCTGGCTGATGCGGTGCGGAACTGACCCCGGATGGGCGGTGGCGGTGGTGGTGGCGCCGGGAACGGTGTCAGCCGCGCAGGTCGCGCGCGCGGAAGGCGAAGACCGACGCCGCGACGAACACGAGAGCCAGGCCCCAGGTGAGGGCGAGCCCACCGGCATCCACGCCCTCGGCGAGGGGCGGCTGACGGTACACCCAGGCGTACGGGGAGAGCGCGTTCAACCACTCGAGGTCGTCGGACTGTCGGGCGATCGCCTGCAGGACGTACCCGACCACGGCGATTCCTGCGCCGACGCCCGTCGCCCAGATGCGGCGACCCGTCGCTGCGCCGGCGAGCAGAGCGGCGGATGCCGTGAGGAACGAGAGTCCGGTGAGCGCGGCGCTCGCTCCGACGATGCGCCAGCCTTCGAGGTCGAGCTCGGCCGAGTCGTTCAACGCCCAGACGACGAGCCCCGAGAAGACGCCGAGCCACAGCAGTCGCACGAGCACGGCGAAGGCAGACTCCAGCGCATACTGGCCGCGGCCGATGCCGTGCGCGAGGTCGAGTTCGGCCCGCCCGCTCTCTTCGGCGCCGGCGATGGCGGCCGAGCCCCAGGTGACCGCTGCGATCGTGAACAGAAGGAAGCCGATCAGGCCGAAGAACGTGCTCTGCGCGTATCCGGCGCCGGTCGCGATCTGGTCGTACCCGAGGGTGTCGACGAGTTCCTTCGGCAGCGACGAGATGATGGCCTCGAGCTGGCCGTCGCCGGCGAGACTCGGATACAGCGGCAGATAGAGGAACAGCACCGCGGCGAGGCCGGCGGTCCATCCGAGCAGGCTTCGCCACGACTCGCGCAGGCTGCGCCGGAACACGGGCAGGATGCCGTTCATCGCTGCTCCTCCCTGTCGCGTCGCGATCGTCGGGTCGCGGGTCGGGCGGATGCCGGAGTGGCAGAGGCGCCGTACAGACGCAGCACCGACTCCTCGAGGTCCGGTTCCTCCACGGTCAGATCGCGCACCTCGAACCGGGCGAGCACCTTGACGAAGGGGTCGATCGCGCCGTCGACGGTGCCGGACAGGCTCAGGACGCCGTCGGCATCGTGCATCTCGACCCCGGTGAGACCGGGCACGCGGTCGAAGTCGGCGCGGGTGGATGCGGCATCCGACGTCGCGATCTCGACGCGCACCCGTCGGATCGAACCCAGCCGCAGCGAGGCGACGGCGCCGTCGGCGACCACCCGTCCGTTCGCGAGCACCGCGACCTCGTCGGCGGTCTGCTGGATCTCGCTGAGCACGTGCGAGCTCAACAGCACGGTCTGCCCTGCATCCTTCGCCTCGCGCACCATCTGCAGGAACTCGCGCTGCACCAGCGGGTCGAGGCCGCTGGTGGGCTCGTCGAGGATCAGCAGCTCCGGGCGGTGCATGAAGGCCTGGATCAGCCCGACCTTCTGCTTGTTGCCCTTCGACAGCGTGTGCACGGGACGCGTCAGGTCGACGCCGAGCCGGTCGGCCAGCTCGCGACCGGTGCGCAGCGTCGCCGCGGAATCGCGCTCGCCCGAGACCTGGGCGTAGAACGCCAGCATCCGGTGTCCGCTCGATCGCCCTTCGAGGTGCAGCTCGCCCGGCACGTAGCCGATGCGGCGGCGCAGCGCTGCGCCGCCGTGCCGGGGGTTCTCGCCGAGGACGCGCACCGAGCCGGATGACGGGCGGATGACGTCGACGAGTGTGCGGAGGGTCGTCGTCTTGCCGGCCCCGTTGGGGCCGATCAGCCCGAAGACGGTGCCTGGGCGCACGTGCAGGTCGAGCTCGTGCAACGCGATGCGACTGCCGTAGCGCTTCTGCAGACGGTCGATCTCGATGGTGTCGGTCATGATGCGTCTCCTCTCGGGGTGTTCCCCTCGGCCGCGAGCGCGTCTCGCGCGCCGTCGAGCAGTGCGGTCGTCGAATAGATGCCGTGAGTGAGCAGTTCGAGCGTCGGCAGGGTGGTGCGCAGGAGCCCCGCCGGGCTCAGCTGGTCGGTGCCCAGTGCGCGAGCGATCTGCGCACGCATGACGACGGGGGCGAGTCCGATCAGCGTCAGCAGCATCGTCGTCATCTCGGGGTCGCTCATCGGCTCGAGCATCCCGGCCTCGCGCTGATCGGCGAGCACATCGCGGGTGTTGGCCAGGAAGCTGTCGAACAGGCGATCGGCGGCGGCCGAGCCGTCGGCGAGCATGCGCGCGAGGTAGTCGATGTAGGGTCCGTAGCGTTCGAGGTCGTTGAGGGCGGTGCGGATGCGGTCGCGAGTCGGCGCGACGATGAGGTCGTGGTCCTCGTCGATGAAGACGCCCACGACGTAGTCGTCGCACGCCGTGCGCAGGGCGTTCTTGTCGCCGAAGTGGTGCACGATCAGCGCGGGGCTGACGCCGGCCTCCCTGGCGATCGCGCGCATGCTCGCACCGTCGTATCCGTCGCGGGCGAAGGCGGCGATGGCGGTGTCGCGGATGCGGGCGCGAGCCGTGATGTCGTCAGAAGCTGAACGCATGTACAGCATACTAAACACATGTTCAGTCGCTGTCAAGAGGGGGCGCTCTCGCGTCCAAGGATGCGACGGCTCTGATCGATGCGGCTGAGGCCGTTGTCCCCACCGGGCGGATCAGTCAAGCACTGCACGCGCTGACGATCGCCGCGCAACTCATCGATGAGAGCGACGGTGGTCCGGGGAGTGAGCGTGTCGCCGCACTGCGGGCGTGGCTGGACGCTCGCTTCCAACCGGGATCCTTCGACCATGAAGAGAGCACGGGCCTGTTTCACAGACTCACCGAAAGAGAACGAGAGGTGTCCGCGAATGTGGCGGAAGGGCTCACGAATCAGCAGATCGCGGAACGGCTGCACTTGAGCGTGCGCACGGTGGAGAACCACATCCATCGGTCGATGCGGAAGGTGGGCGCGACGAGCCGGCAACAGCTGGCCCGCATCTTCGACTGAGGATCGCTCACGCCACAGACGTCTCGGTCCGCCCCGATACCCTCAGGGAAATATCGGTCGACCGGCGGTTTCTCGGTCGAATGATGGGTACGTCACTCAGAGACGCCGACGCGAATACCCAATTCTCGATCCTCTACCACTCATGATCGCTCGCACCCGGCTCTTCCCTCGCCAGCCGGAGATGTCATAGACGTGTCAGCCACTCCTGGACATCGCCGCGCTACTGCGCAGTAGGGGAACTTTGAAAATGCGAACTCGTAGAACCGATAGCGGACGCCGCCGGAAGGCCACCGCTGTAGGCGTGACGCTCGCCATCGCAGCGGGACTGCTCACACCCATCGCCATTGCGAATGTGGCCCAGGCAGCGACCGAACTGTTGGTCGACTCCCTCGGTCTCGAGGCTGCTGCAGGCTCTCTCACAGACGGCATATGCGAGTCCACCGTCGGAACGTGCACTCTGCGCGCGGCCATCCAGGAATCCAACGCCATGAACGGCGCCCCCGGTGAGGTGAAGATCGGGGTCGACCCCGACTTCGCGGGTGGAAACATCGCGATCACGAACACCGCCGCCAACCGGATGGTGAGCACGAACCTCTACGCGGCGAACGGTGCGGTAGCCGGTGGCGTCGGTGGAGACAGCGGCGCCAGCTACGAGGTCACCGCGCCGGTCACGATCGATCTGGAACACAAGATCACTGTCCATCCCGCAGGAGCAGGCGACCTCGCACTCGTCCCGTTCCACCTCAACGGGCCCGACATCATCCTTCGTGCCGTCGACGATGTCTGGGGAGGCGAGACCTCCATCTACATCGGACCGATGGCCAAGCGCGTCACCCTCGACGAGATCGAGATTCAGACGGGGACCTACTACCCCGAGCGCTTCTTCGTCGTGCGAGGGGGAGCCGAAGAGATCACGGTCTCGAACTCCACGATCGGCGGCTTCGCCTCCAACGAGAGGGATTGGAACTGGGGCGTGGTCGACGGGACCAGTGCGTCGTTCCCCGTCAAGGGGCTGACTGTCACCGGCAACACCTTCGTCGCCGGCGACGCATCCGGCGCCTGCAACGGAAGCACGGCCGCGGGATGCACCTCGACGCCGGTCGACGCCTATGAGCAGCACATCACGGACCTCGAGTTCACCGACAACGTCGTGCCGAACATCAACCGCTCCTCCTCCTCTGAGGCTCGCGCCCTCGACCTCCGGTACGCCACCGTGGGAGAGCTGAAGGTCAGCGGCAACGCGTTCACCGCCCCCTACTACCGCGCTCGGCAGGCGGTGGTCGACCTGGCATACGCCACCCTCGACAGCTTCGAGATCATCGGCAACGACTTCACGCAGATGTCGGGCAACGGCGATGTCGACGACTCTGCGGCGGCGATCGTGCTGCCCACGGACAGGCGCATCGGCTCCGCCGGCACGATCGCAGACAACCAGTTCGTCGCGACCGGAACCATGAACACCCAGGCCGTCTACTGGGACGGTCTCGAGCCGCCCGACTCCGCGACGAACCTCGCCGACTCGCGCGTCTCGATCGTGGACAACCACTTCGACGGATTCTCGACCAGCACCTCCCGTTCCGGCATCCGGATGACTCAGACCGGCGTGGTCGAGATCGCTCGCAACACGTTCGGCGCTCGGTCCGGAAGCCAGGCCAACACCGTCCTCGAGGAGTTCACCGGCAACGGCTCTGTCGCGGCGACCCTCGTCAGCAACATGAACGCGTCCGCGAACGCGAAGCTGAACACGTGGTGGCCGACCGCGCGCACCAGTGCGAACGTCCAGACCACTCCGATCGTCGCAACCGAGTGCACGGTGCCGCTGGAAGTGGCCCCGCCCGCCGATGCGGTCAACACCACCGACTACACCGCAGGGCGCTATCCCGCCGTGCCCGTCGCGCTCGACGTCTACTGGACTCAGGGCAACGACGCGGAGGTCTACCTCGGCCGCTACGACGTCGCCGCCGACGAACGCCAGACGCTGCAGGTCGCTCTGCCCATGCCCGGTGACGAGCTGCTCGAGACGAACAACGGCGTCGGCCCCGTCGACCCGATCTCGGGAGCGGTGACGGGAGCCCTGCGGGTGCAGACGATCGAACCGGGCACGGGCGCCGCTTCGCAGTACTCGCGAGTCGCAGTCATCGACGGCAGCTGCCGTCCGGTGCTCACCATCGCGCAGGCCACCACGCAGAACGAAGAGACGCACGCCCGCGACCTGCACTTCACGCTCACCTCGTCGATGCAGCTCGACACGTCGACGGTGGCCAGCGATGACTTCGTCCTCGAGGCGACGAGCGCCACGTCCGAGGGACTCGACGGTGTCATCGCCGGCATCAGCACCATCGACCCCGGCAGGCTCAACCCCCGTATCGTCTCGGTCACGGAGGTCGCCGGAAGCTCGGGAACGCAGTTCGATGTGGTCGTCCGCGTCGACGACACCGCGCAGGTGACCGTGACCATCGGCGAAGGTACTGTCGCCATCCCCACGGGGCTTGCGAACATCAGTGCAGCGACCACCGGGAACGAGCGCGCCACCGACAACGTCGTGACGTTCGTGAACCCCATCTCCGCTCAGCCGAGCAAGTTCACGGTCGTGACCGGCGACGAACGGGGCAAGAACTTCACCTACATGCTGGCGGCCGGTGCGCCCGCTCCGACCGAGCAGCTGAAGTTCACGACGAGCATCAGCCAGCCCGCTGGAACGCCCGAGCTGTCGCTGAGCACACCGGCGCCGGTGATCAACGGCGGAGCGTCGCAGACGACTGCCATCGTGGTGACCGCTGCCGCGGGCGACGCGGAGGCCGGTACGAAGACGACGATCGCGGCGACCGTGGCGAGCGGCGACACCAACTACGACGGTCTGCTCGTGCCGGATGTGACCCCGTACCTCTACGCCACCGACCCGGTGATCAACATCGCGAAGCGCGCGTACATCGACGTCGTCGATTCGTCCTCCGTGGCGCAGATCGAGGCCACAGGTACGCCCGCTCCGCGCGACAGCCGACTCACCGACGGACAGCCCGTGTGCTTCGTCTACACCGTCAGCAACACCTGTGTAGACGACTGGGTCACGGTTCTCCGCGACATCCAGGTCAGGGACTCTGACGAGCGGCTCGGCGATGCCGGATTCATCGGCACCGTCCCGTCGCTGGCAAGCGGTGACTCCGTGAAGCTGTTCTCCTGCGTGTCGCTCATCCCCGAGGACACCACGGCAGGCGGCCCGATCGCAGAGTCAGGTGAGGCCCCGTGACGACGCGCGAAAGACGCAGACGGAGCCTTCGGCGACCGGGCTTCGCGGTCGCGGCCCCCCTCGTGGTCGGAGTGCTCATCGCCGGCGGATCGGCAGTAGGGACGTATGCCCTGTGGTCGGCCAGTACGTCGGCCAGCCTCGGCGACATCACCGGTGGCAACCTCCGGCTCGTCTCGATGGATACCACCTGGAGTCAGGTCTCTCCGGGAACCGACAACCCGGAGGAGCTCCCGCTCACCGGTACGCCCACGGACTTCCGGGTGATGCCCGGAGACGTCATCACGATCACCCAGAACGTCGAGTCGTACCTCCAGGGGGACAACCTCAACGCGGGGCTCGCGGTCGACTACGCGAACGGGAGCGACGCCGCTCAGGACGTCGAGGACGGACTGATCGCGCTGTCGTTCCACATCGAGAACGAGGAGGGCGTTCAGGTCGCGCCAGAAAGCGGATCCGCTCCCTTCGGCACGACTCTCGCGATCGGCGGCCTGACCGGCACCGATCAAGGTGTCACGGATGACTGGAAGGTCGTCATCTCTGCAGAGATCCTCGGCGACTACGACTGGGTCGACGGTGAGTCCCTCGACGACGCACCCGCCCAGTGGGCAGCCGGGAACATCGTCATCTCGCTCGAGCAGCTTCGCGAGGGATCCGGCTATGTCGAGGGAGGCAACCCATGAGTCGCAAGACCGACCGCGTGGCCGCAGAGCTGCGCAGGCGCGACCGCGGTCGCGCATACGCAAAAGCCGTGATCGGCGGGCTCGCTCTGGGAGCTCTCGCTGCCTCCACTGTTCCGGCGGCATACGCGCTGTGGGCGATGGATGACTCCGTCGGCATCCCTGCGTTCAACCTCGGGCGGGTCGCCTTCGCGGCGGCGCCGACCGACGGCTCGACAGGCCTCGTCTACAGCAAGGACGGCGCCTCTGTCGAGCTCACCCTTCCGGGCGCGAAGGTGGCTGAGGTTCTCGGCCAGACGGGGCCCGACGCGGCGCCGATCATCTGGACGTTCGATGCCACCGGATGGGCCGACGGCATCACCGGCCTCGTCTACGACGTGTCCGTCACCTCGCAGGTGGCAGGCGACGGCTCGGTGCATGACTTGAGCACCGGGGTCGGGGAAGAGAACACACTTCTCAAGTACTCCACCCTCAAGGTGTATCCCGCTGACGCCGGAGGCGGCTGCGCAGATGTGCCGGCGACTCCCGAAGCGGCCGAAGGGGAACTGCGGAAGAACGTTGTGGTGTTCGAGGCTCAGGAGCATGAGCTCCAGGCGCCGGGCGCCGGAACCAGCGGCGGATCGAGTCAGACGTGGTGCGCGGCGATGTCCTTCATCAACGCGCCCGATGGCAGTTATGTCAATGATGCGTACGCGCAGGGGACCGCCGAGGACGGCAAGGCCTACGGGGCTCTGGACACGTGGAACACGTCTGTCAGCTTCCCGCCCTCGTTGCCGTTGCTGGGCACCTACCTCAACGAGGCCGAAGCCACCGGCGTCGCCGAAGACCAGACGCGACCGCGCGACGTGGATGTCTGGAGTGCGGCGCTGTACCCGGACCCGAGCAACGAGCCGGACATCACGATCGTCCTCGACCCCGCAGTGACCAACCTCAACGCGGCAGTGCCGCAGCCCAGCGATCACTTCGCGACAACGACTTCGAACGAGTAGCACCGTTCGGCACAGACCTCGACGACTACCTGGGCGTCGGGTGAACCAGTCCCTTGTAGAGGGGCTACAAGCAGAAAGAGAAACATGGACAACCACGCATCAACCATCGTTGTCACGGAGGAGCGTAAGCGTCGCCGCGGACTGGTTTGGGTCGGGCTGGGTACGGTCGCGCTCCTTGCGGGGGGCTCGACGTTCGCGCTCTGGAGCGCCAACGACGTCTTCGCCGGCGGCGAGATCACGGCCGGTGACCTCAACCTCGTGCAGACCGCCGACACCTCGTTCTACGACGTGTCCGCCGACCGATCTGACGCGACCGACACCCTCCCGGGCACCGACGGCACTCAGCTCGGCCACCTGATCGACGACGCCTCCTGGCGCGCCGTCCCGGGTGACAAGGTCGCCGCGGCGTTCTCCGCAGACGTCACGCTCGAGGGCGACAACCTCGTCGGCAGGCTCTCCGTCGCCGGTCTGGACGCCATGATCGACGGCAACGCATCCATGACCTGGTCTTACGAGGTCTACAACGAGGGCGCACTGCTCGTCTCCGAGACCGCGGTCCCCGCGGACAGCAGCCTGTTCTACCTGTCTGCACCCGCAACCGGTCAGGCTGACGGCGTCGACGACGGCGCTCCCATGGTCGCCACCGCAGGTGGCACTGCAGCGTCGACCGTCTTCCAGATGACGGATGCCTCTGAGGACGTCACCGTGGTCCTCTACGGCACGTTCGACAGCACCGCCGGTGACGACGGCAAGGCCACTGTCGCGGCGGACGGCAGCTACTCGGATCAGACCGACGCAGCCACGGGTACCCGCGAGGATGCCCTGACCGTCGACACCCTCGCCGAGCTGAAGCTGCAGCTCGACCAGGTCCGCGACACGGGTTCGCAGTTCAAGTAAGCAGTTCCGAGCAGTGGGGCACCCGCGTCAGCGGGTGCCCCACGTCAAGGAGAAGAAAGTGCCTCGCAACCGAATCAGATCTCCCCGGACCCGGCCCGGCGCCGGCCTCCGTCTGGCTCGGGTGCCGGGCTCGCTCTGGCAGGCGCTCGGTGCCGTCCTGGGGGCGATCGCAGCTGGCGTCATCATCGTCGTCATCGCGACTCTGTTCCTCGTCCCTCGCATCCTCGGGGGAGACAGCCTCACCGTGCTCACCGGTTCGATGGAGCCCGGCCTCGGGCCCGGCGACGTCGTCGCGGTGCGGGGGATCGCCCCGGAGGAGGTCTGCGAAGACGTCTCGATCGGCGACATCGTGACCTACTACCCCACCCCGAACGACCCGGCACTCATCACCCACCGTGTCATCGCCAAGACTGTCGGCAACTACGAGGACGGCACTTCCTGTCGACTCATCCTGCAGGGCGACGCCAACTCGGCCCCCGACGAGCCCGTCTCTCCCGAGCAGGTGCGTGGCCTGTTCATGTACGGCATTCCCGCCGTGGGCTGGGCGCGGAGCTGGGTCGAGGACAACAAGATCCTCGTGTTCTCGATCTTCGCCCTCGTGGCAGCGGGGGTCTACGCACTCGATCGGGCACGCCCGCGAACGCGCGTTCGCGCCATAGCAGGGGCGCTGACTGCGCCGGATACGGCTCCGCCGTCTCCTGACGGGAACCGCGAGCCCGGCGCTGACGCGTCGCTCCGGGCACGAGAACTGGACCTTCGTGAGCGAGAGCTTGCTCTTCGTGAGCGCGAGATCGCGCTTCTGGAACAGAAATTTCACTCAACTGCAACCGCTTCAACGTCTCCGTGAGAGGAACACCCATGAGTGCCTATATCGACGTCTCCGGCGACAGCTACTCTCTGAGGCAGCCATCGCGACTGGCGCGCGGCGCGCGATTCCTCGGCGCCATCGCCCTGGTGCTCGCTGTCCTCATCGCGCTGGGGTTGTCCATGGCCCCCGCCAGCGCCACCGTCTTCGGGACTCGCACTCCGACGGAGGAAGCTCCCGGCGGGGCTGCCGGGGCCGAGACCTACGCCACGGGAACCGCCGGCATCACATCGAGCAACGCCACCCAGGCTGACCTGGTCTCGGGCCGCTGGGATGGGCATACGGTTCACCTGGACTGGCGAGGCTCCGAATACGCGACTGCCCAGGCGAGCTTCGTGGGCGAGCGTCTGGTGTCGCCAGGAGACCACGTCTCTCGAACCCTGCATGTTCGCAACGACGGCCCGTCCGACGGCGTCATGGCTGTCGGTCTCGTGCTGGCGGAGACCGTGCCCGCCCTGGCCGCCAACCCGGAACTCGGCGACCACGTCACGCTTTTCTGGGACATCGCCGGCGTGAGCGGCTCAGCGCCGTTCTCCGATCTGCTCGCGCTCGACGACGGACGCCCCGAACTCGTGCAGGTGCAGGTGCCGCGCGATACGGATGTTCCCGTGACGGTCGGCTTCGACGTGCCGGCGGCTCTGACCACTCAGATGAGCGCGAATGCTGAATCGACCGAGCTGCTGTTCGACGTCGTGGTCCAGCTCGAGGGTGACTCGAGCACGACACCCCCGATCCTTGCGGCGACGGGCGGCAGCGCGGCGATCGCCGCGGCGCTCGTGGCTCTCGCGCTCGGCATCGCTGCGACAGGGCTGCTCCTGCTGGCCGCTCGCCGTCGCCGTTGCGACGGGTGTGATGACGCGATCGGACGAGGCGCACCCTGGGTCGCTCGGCGCACCGCATCCGGTGATCGAGAGACGCTGTGCATCGGATGCGCACCTGCGCCCCTTCGCGCCGCCCTTGCCCTGCCGGCCTAGGACCAAGTCGGTTCGGGACGGGCCGTCGAACGGGGCGGGCACGTGCCTTGCCTTGCCTCGTTCTGGCTCGCCGGCTCGGGCGCTCCTAGTCTTGAGGGGTGGACTTCCCCTATAGCCGCCTGCGCCGCCGGCCCGACGTCGAGGCCGATAACCTCCAGGCCTACGACGCGACCGATCTGCTGCTCGTCGAGCGCGCGCTGTCGCTCGGGGTTGATGGGCGAGAGATCGCGGTCATCGGCGACGAGTACGGTGCGATCACGCTCGCGCTGACCTCGGCCGGACTCGACGGCATACGCGTGCACCAGGACCTGGCGACGGGGCGTCGCGCGCTCGTCCGCAATGCGGCGGAGCTCGATCTCACCGGATTCTCGTCGCACGAGCTCGATGCGACTCTGCTCGACGGTGCACGACTCGTGCTGCTGCAGCTGCCCAAGGCGCTCGCAGAGCTCGAGGAGATCGCGGATGCCGTGGCACGCTGGGCCGCGCCCGATGTCGTGCTCGTCGCGGGCGGTCGTGTGAAGCACATGACGATCGCGCAGAACGAGGTGCTCGGGCGCAGCTTCATGCAGGTGCAGGCCGAGCGCGCGGAGCGCAAGTCGCGGCTGGTCGTGGCATCCGCTCCCCGGCCGGTGCCGGCAGAGCCGCCGTTCCCTGTGACGGCGCGGCACGACGGCCTGGTGCTCGTCGCGCACGGCGGTGCCTTCGCGGGGGCGCGCCTCGACATCGGCACGCGCGTGCTGCTCGAGGTGCTCGGCCTCGCCGGTTCACAACTCAGCACGGATGAGCCGGAACGGACGGAGAATGCCCATGAATCGGCCGATGCGGCCGATTCATGCTGCGTTGTGAACGGCGAAGAGTCGAGCCCCGCCCCGGTCGTGGTCGATCTGGGCTGTGGCACCGGCGCACTCGCCGCCACATATGCCCTCGCGCACCCCGACGCGCGCGTGATCGCGACCGACCGATCCGCCGCAGCCGTTGCTTCGGCACAGGCCACCGTCGCCGTGAACGGTGTCGCCGAACGCGTCACGGTCATGCACGACGACGCGGGTTCGGAGCTCGCCGACGCGAGTGCCGACATCGTGCTGCTCAACCCGCCGTTCCACCTCGGCAGCAGTGTGCACACCGGAGCCGCGACCCGTCTGTTCGAGGCCGCCGCCCGCGTCCTCCGCCCCGGCGGCGAGCTGTTCACGGTCTTCAACTCGTCACTCGGCTACCGCGCCGAGCTGACCCGGCTCATCGGCGCGACCGAACAGGTGCATCGCACTCCGAAGTTCACGGTGACGCGCAGCATCCGTCGCTGACCGCATCCGCGCCACGCCCGACCGCGCACGCGCGTCCGAAACCCGCGCAATCCCCCGGTCAGCCGCCGAAACTGAACGCCGATAGAATTGCCGGATTTGCCCCTGACCGGCCATTTCGTTACGTTGGTTGATGGGCCTGACGGCCCGAAGACCAGTCCGCGATCACGTCCTTCTTTCGAATGTGCTGTGCTGCGAAGAGGCGTGGACGTACGGTCGATGCTCTATCGCGGTGGATCCGAAATCCGCCGTCCGCGCCGCCACAGCACCATGTCGAAACGGCCGGGAGGATCACCCGGGCGTAACCGAAGCAGGCTCAGCCCCCGAAGCCGAGCCGCAGGGGAAACGTGTCCGAAATCGCTCTTGAAGCGCGCAATCTGTACAAGGTGTTCGGGAAGAATCCGAGCAGTGCCGTCCGTCGACTGAAGGCCGGTGAGAGCAGATCCGAGGTCGGCGACGCAGGAACCGCCGCCGTCATCGACGCCAGTTTCACCGTGAACCGGGGCGAGATCTTCGTGATCATGGGCCTCTCGGGCTCCGGCAAATCCACCATCATCCGCATGCTCAACGGGCTGCACGAGGCGACAGACGGATCCGTCGTCGTGAACGGCGACCCGATCACGGGCATCCCGTCGTCGCGACTGCGTGAGATCCGCCGCGATCGCATCTCGATGGTGTTCCAGCACTTCGCACTGCTGCCGCACCGCACGGTCGCCGCGAACGTCGCGTACCCGCTCGAGCTCAAGGGCGTCGGCAAGGACGAGCGGCTGAAGAAGGCCGACGAGATCCTCTCGCTCGTGGGTCTCGAAGGGCAGGCCGACAAGCTGCCGTCCGAGCTGTCGGGCGGAATGCAGCAGCGCGTGGGCATCGCCCGTGCGCTCGCCGCCGATTCCGACATCCTGCTCATGGACGAGGCGTTCAGCGCCCTCGACCCGCTGATCCGCCGCGAGATGCAGGAGCAGCTGCTCGAACTACAGGAGAAGCTGCAGAAGACGATCGTCTTCATCACCCACGACCTCAATGAGGCGATGTTCCTCGGCGACCGCATCGCCGTGATGCGCGACGGTCGCATCGTGCAGATCGGCACGCCGGAGGACATCCTGATGGACCCGGCCAACGACTACGTCGAGCAGTTCGTGCAGGATGTCGACCGCGCCCGCGTGCTCACGGCCGCGAACGTCATGGAGCGCCCGCGCCCCGTCGTCGCCGACACCGCCGGTCCGCGCACGGCGCTGCGCCAGATGCGCGACGCGTTCATGTCGGCCACCTACGTCACGGGTCGCGATCGCAAGCTGCTCGGCATCGTCACCGACCGGGATGCCGTCAAGCTGGTGCGTCAGGGCGTGTCGACGCTCGAGTCGATCATCAAGCCGGTGCCTCAGAGCGTGAGCGAGGACGAGGTCCTCATGAACCTCTTCATCCCGTCGGTGGAGTCGCCGCTGCCGCTGGCAGTGGTGGATGCCGCGGGGCGCCTGACCGGCGTGATCCCGCGCATCACCCTGCTGGCCGCCCTGGGCCCCGGCCCCGGAGCCACCGGCGAGCTCACCCTGCCGCTGCTGCCGATGCCGCAGGCCGAGATCGATGCCGTGCTCGACGACGGATGGACCGCCGACCCGCCGGTCGCTGAGCGAGGAGCGCAGCACCGAGACGAAACGCAGCAGACGACAGAGGAGGTGCGCTGATGGATGGTTTCCGCATTCCCCTCGGCAGCTGGATCGCGACAGGGGTCGACTGGATCAAGACGAACCTCGACGGCCTGCTCGACGTCATCTCGTTCGTCGTCAGCTTCCTGGTCGACGGGCTCACCCGCGCGCTGCTGAGCCCGCACTTCGTCGTCATCATCGTGATCGCCGCGTTCATCGCGTGGCTCGTGCGTTCGTGGCAGCTCGCGATCGGCACGGTCATCTCATTCGTGCTCATCGTGGCCATGGGCCTGTGGGTGCCGGCGATGCAGACGCTCGCCCTGGTGCTCGTCGCCGCGGTGATCGCTGTGCTGATCGCGGTGCCGCTCGGCATCTGGTCTGCCCGCAACGCCACCGTGCGTGCGGTGCTCAAGCCCGTGCTCGACTTCATGCAGACCATGCCGGCGTTCGTCTACCTGATTCCGGCGATCGTGTTCTTCAGCATCGGTGTGGTTCCCGGACTCGTCGCGACCGTGATCTTCGCGCTGCCCCCCGGTGTGCGACTGACCGAGCTCGGCATCCGCGGAGTCGACTCCGAGACCGTCGAGGCGGGCCAGGCGTTCGGCGCCAAGCCGGGTCAGATCCTGCGCGGCATCCAGCTTCCGCTCGCGATGCCGACCATTCTCGCCGGCGTCAACCAGGTCATCATGCTCGCGCTGTCGATGGCGGTCATCGCCGGTATGGCGGGTGCTGACGGCCTCGGAAAGATCGTCGTCGAGGCGATCTCGACCATCAACATCGCCAAGGGCGTCGAGGCGGGTCTGGGCGTCGTGCTCATCGCCGTCTTCCTCGACCGCGTCACGGCAGCGCTCGGCGACCTGGGCAGCAACCGCTCGTCGCTGCTCGGCCTGCTGGCGCGTCGTCGCACGCAGAAGCGCCTCGCCGCGGCATCCGCATCGGCATCGGCATCGGCCGACGCTCCGGCATCCGCTCCCGCATCGGCTGAGGCAGCCGATGCGAAGGATGCCGCAGACGCGGCCGAGCGACTGAAGGAATCCCCACGTCGCACCGCCGTCGGCGGTGGCGTGCACTGACTCATCCCTCCCACAAGAGAACACGCAACACAGCAGTACACAGCAACACAGCACATACATACGGAACGAGAGAGATACACATGAAGAAGAAGCTCCTGACCATCGCGGCGATCGGCGCCGCAGCGACCCTGACCCTGGCCGGATGCAGCGGTGACGGCACCGGCGGCACCGGTGGCGGCTCGGGCGGCGGCGACACCGGATCGGGCGACAAGGGCACGATCACGCTGGGCTTCCTGCCCTCGTGGACCGACGGCCTGAGCACCGCCTACCTGCTGCAGGATCAGCTCGAGAAGATCGGCTACACGGTCGAGATGAAGACGCTGACCGAGGCGGGCCCGCTGTACACCGGACTCGCTCAGGGTGACGTCGACATCTACCCGTCGGCCTGGCCCGAGCTCACTCACGCCGAGTACATGAAGACCTACGGCGATGACATCGAAGACCTCGGCGCGTACTACGAGAACGCCAAGCTGACGCTCGCGGTTCCCGAGTACTCCGACCTGAACTCGATCGAGGATCTCGCGGGCAAGGGCGCCGAGCTCGACGGCAAGATCTTCGGCATCGAGCCGGGCGCCGGCCTCACGGCGCAGACCCAGAAGATGATGCCCGAGTACGGTCTCGACGGCGAGTACGAGCTCGTCACCTCGTCGACCGCGGCGATGCTCACCGAGCTGAAGTCCGCGACCGACAAGCAGGAGGACATCGTCGTGACGCTGTGGCGTCCGTTCTGGGCCAACGACGCCTTCCCCGTGAAGGACCTCGAAGACCCCAAGGGCGCCATGGGCGAGGCCGAGGCCCTGCACTTCCTCGGCACGAAGGGCTTCGCCGAGGAGTACCCCGAGGCGGCTGAGCTGATCGAGCAGATCAAGCTCGACGACGCGCAGTACGGCTCGCTCGAAGACATGGTCGTGAACGAGTTCGGCGAGGGCAAGGAAGCGGATGCCGTCGACGCGTGGCTCGAAGAGCACGGCGACGACTTCGACTGGGTCGTCACCGAGTAAGACAGCACTCAGCTGACCCGACCCCTCGGTCGTTGAGCGAAGACGACGGAGTCGACTGAGACGAAACGCGGTACCGATCGTGCATCGGTGCCGCGTTTCGTCTCGCTCGGCTTCGCCGGGCTCGCTCGACGAGCGCCTACGGGTGGCGACGAAGGCGGTGGCGCAACCCCCTCCGCGGCGTGGTGCCGCGAGCGTAGCCTGTGCTCGTGGACGGGTTCGCGGCGGTCGACTTCGGGTTCGCTCGCGAGGTCCTGCAGCGGGGCATCGCGGCGCTGTATCTCGTCGCGTTCCTCTCGACCCTGAATCAGTTCCGTGCGCTCCTCGGCGAGCACGGACTGCTGCCGGCGCCGGTGCTGCTGGACTGGATCGGCGAGAAGAGCGAGCGGCGGCGGATGCTGCATCCGACCCTCTTCCTCCGCATCCGATACTCCGATCGGCGACTCGCGCTGCTCTGTGGGGCAGGGATCGTCGTGTCGGCGCTGCTCGTGATCGGCGTCCCGCAGTGGGGGCCGCCGTGGGTGCCGATGCTGTGCTTCCTCGCGCTGTGGTTCGGATACATGTCGGTGGTCAGCATCGGTCAGACCTTCTATTCGTTCGGCTGGGAGATGCTGCTGCTCGAGGCGGGGTTCCTGGCCGCGTTCCTCGGCTCGAACGACCAGCCGCCGCCGACCGTCGTGATCGTGCTGTTCTGGTGGCTGCTGTTCCGGGTCGAGTTCGGCGCCGGCATGATCAAGATCCGTGGCGGGCAGGAGTGGCGCGACCTCACGGCCCTGACCTATCACCACGAGACGCAGCCGATGCCGGGTCCGCTCAGCCGTCAGGCGCATCTGCTGCCCCGGTGGTTCCACCGCGGCGAGGTCGTCGGCAACCACTTCGCGCAGCTGGTGGTGCCCTTCTTCGTGTTCGCGCCGCTGCTGTCGGCGTGGGTTCCCGGGCCGGTGCCGCAGATCATCGGGGCTGTGGCCGCCGTCATCGTGATCGCGACGCAGGTGTGGCTCGTCGCCACCGGCAACTTCGCGTGGCTGAACTGGGTGACGATCGTCATCGCCTTCTCGGCGATCGGGATGCCGGTCGGCGAGCGAGCGGATCCGGACGGGACTCTCTGGCCCGGCATCCCGTTGTACTGGTTCGTGATCACCACCGCCGTGGGACTGCTCGTCGTGACACTGAGCTGGCCGTCCCTGCGCAATCTGTTCGCGCACCGTCAGCTGATGAACGCGAGCTTCAACAGGTGGCAGATCGGCAATGCCTACGGAGCGTTCGGCACCGTGACCAAGGAGCGCATCGAGATCGTGGTCGAGGGGTCGGTCGACGACGACGGGCTGCTGTGGCGTGAGTACGAGTTCAAGGGAAAGCCGGGTGATGTGCGCCGCGTCCCCCGCCAGTTCGCCCCGTACCACCTGCGACTCGACTGGCTGATGTGGTTCCTGCCTGTCGGGCGCTCACTCGACGACTGGTTCACGGTGTTCCTGCTGCGGCTGCTCGAGGCGGATGCCCCGACGCTCGCCCTGCTGCGCACCGACCCGTTCGACGGCGAGCAGCCTCGATGGGTGCGAGCGGTGTCGTATCGCTACCGCTTCGCGACGCGGACCGAGCGGCGCTCCGACGGTGTGGTGTGGGTGCGCACCCGGCGGCGCATCGTGCTGGGGCCGCTCGGGTTGAAGTAGGCCGGGTGGCGGCCTCTTCTGTCGGCATCCGTCACTCTGGCTCACGTCTTCGGGAGGAGAACTGCTCTTCGGGCGGAGCTTCCGCGCTGATTCCTCCTCCCGAGGCGCAGTTCTCCTCCCCCGGGGGCGTCCCAGACCCGGCGCCGAGCGCGGCGAAACGCCCCGGCCGGGCGCGGGGCCCGGACGGAGCGTTCCGTCTCACTGCAGACGTTCAACTGACCTTCTTGCGGTAGGCGATGATCGCGAACACGTAGGCGACGATCAGGATGCCGACGCACCAGGCGAGGGCGACCCAGATCTCGGTGCCGACCGGCTTCTCGGCGAACAGCGCCTGGATGGTGTCGACGATCGAGGTGACCGGCTGATTCTCGGCGAACCATCGCACCGGGCCGGGCATGGTCTCGGTCGGCACGAACGCCGAGCTGATGAACGGCAGGAAGATCAGCGGATATGAGAAGGCGCTCGCCCCGTCGACCGTCTTCGCACTCAGACCGGCGATGATGGCCAGCCAGGTGAGGGCGAGGGTGAAGAGGAACAGGATGCCGATGACGGCGAGCCACGCGAGCGGGTCGGCTCCGGTGCGGAATCCCATCAGGAATCCGACGCCGAAGATGATCGCCAGCGTGATGCCGTTGGCGGTGAGCGAGGTGAGGACGTGCGCCCAGAGGACGCTCGATCGCGCGATCGGCATGGAGTGGAACCGTTCGAAGATGCCGCTCTGCAGATCGTTGAAGAGCCGGAACGCCGTGTAGGCGATGCCGGATGCGATGGCGATGAGCAGGATGCCGGGAAGCAGGTAGTTCACGTAGTTCTCGGCGCCGGTGCTCTCGCGGAGTGCGCCGCCGAAGACGTACACGAACAGCAGCATCAGGGCGATCGGCGTGACCGCCGTCGTGATGATGGTGTCGGGGCTGCGGAAGATGTGCCGCATCGAGCGGCCGGTGAGTGTCGCGGTGTCGGCGACGAAGTGCGTGCTCATGCTGCGTTCTCCTTTCCGGTTGTGGAGCCCGACTTCGGGCCGACGAGGGTGAGGAAGATCTCCTCGAGGGTGGGCTGCTTCTCGACGTACTCGACCTTCGCCGCGGGCAGCAGGCGCTTGAGCTCTGCGAGGGTGCCGTTCGCGATGATCCGGCCCTCGTGGAGGATCGCGATGCGGTCGGCCAGCTGCTCGGCCTCGTCGAGGTACTGCGTGGTGAGCAACACCGTGGTGCCGGTGTTCGCGAGCTCCGTGATGACGTCCCACACCTCGATGCGTGACTCGGGGTCGAGTCCGGTCGTCGGTTCGTCTAGGTAGATCATCTCGGGATGTCCGACCAGGCTCATGGCGATGTCGAGGCGACGGCGCATGCCGCCCGAGTAGGTGCCGACTTTGCGAGCGCCGGCATCCGTCAGGCGGAACCGCGTAAGCAGGTCGTCCGCCACCTTCGCGGCGTCGGGCAGGTGCCGCAGCTTCGCGACCAGCACGAGGTTCTCTCGTCCGGTCAGGATCTCGTCGACCGCAGCGAACTGCCCGGTCAGGCTGATCTTCTGCCGCACGGCGAGCGGATCGGCGGCGACGTCGACTCCCTGCACGACGGCTGTGCCGGCATCCGACTTCAGCAGCGTCGAGAGGATGCGCACCACGGTGGTCTTTCCTGCGCCGTTCGAGCCGAGCAGGGCGAAGATGGATCCCTTCTCGACCTCGAAGTCGACGCCGCGCAGCACGTGAAGATCCTTATAGGACTTCTCGAGGCCGCGAACGGCAATGGCGGCGCTGGTCATGATCGTGTCTCCTTCTTCCTCGCGTCGTCGACCGCCTTGATCAGGCGGGCGCGCTCCTTGTCGATCCACTGGGTGCCGCCGTAAGCCCGGGCGTAGGTCTCGGCGAACTCGACCGCGTCGTCGCCGACGATGTCAGTGACCGGCGTCGCGCCGATGGCGGCGCGTTCCCACAGGTCGGCGAGGTCGACGAAGATCTGCACGAGAGTGTCGCCGTCGGTGATACCGCCGTAGTACATCGTGTAGCGGTGCTGGGCGCTGGCGACCGACCGGTAGGGTTCGGGCAGCGCGTCGATGCGCTTCTTCGCATCGCGGTACTGCTTCTTCTGTTCGAGCGATCCGGTGATCGCTTCGATCCACTTCGCGGCCATGTCAGTTCTCCTCGTTGTTCGTGTCGGTGTTGTTCTTGTCGTCGGTGCGCAGGCTGTCGATGCGTTGCGTGAGGAAGCTCCAGGTCTTCCAGAACTCCCCGAGCTCCTGCGTGCCTGCCGGGTTGAGGGAGTACACCTTGCGAGGTGGCCCCTTCTCGCTCGGCACCTTCTCGACGTCGACGAGCTTCTTCTGCTCGACGCGCACGAGCAGGGCGTAGATCGTGCCCTCGGCGATGTCGGTGAATCCGTGGTCACGCACGCGGGTCGTGATCTCGTATCCGTAGGCCGGCTGCTCGGCGAGGAGGGCCAGGACGATGCCTTCAAGAGTGCCCTTGAGCATCTCGGTCATCTGTTTGCCCATGAGGGCCTCCGTTCGTTGGTTCAGTACTCAGTGTTGCTGGGTACCGGTACAAAGTAACACTGAGTACTGGTACTTAGCAACACCGAATACTAAACTTCTTCGGAAGTGACGAGGTGGCGCCGTGCGCAACTCAGCACCGATTGCCCAGATCACCGCTGAGCGGGCGAAATCAGCAGGGGAACCGAGCATCCATGCTGAGTTGTGAACGCTGCTCGAGAGGGATGCTGTCCGGGGAACCTCGATTCACCCCGCTCGGGTCGTCCCGGCCATGCGGGGTCGATTTCGCATGTCCGTGGTGATGCGGGGTCGATTTCGCATCAGAAACGGGCCTGCGCGGTGCGTTTATGACCCCGCGTCGCCACGCGGGGCGCTGCGGGCGCCGCCGGGCGGCGAGCCGGTCAGCCGTTGAGGCGCGCCATCGCGACCTGCGCCTCGAGCAGCGGCAGGATGCGGTCTCGGTCGGGCTGCGGGCAGATGTCGAGCGCGTTCGCGAGTTCGAGCGCCAGCGCGGCATGACCCGCGGCATTCGGGTGGAACGGGTCGCCCATCAGCCCCCACGGCACTCCGCCGTTGCCGAGCTCGGTGAAGCGGGCGTGCTGGTCGACGAGGATCACATCGTCGCTCGCGGCGACCTGGCGCACGGCATCCGCGAATTCGGCGATCCTCTCGCGGCCGGGGGCGTTCGCGACGTCGATCGACGGCGGGGTCTGCAGCACCGGAACAGCGCCGGATGCGCGCACACGTGAGACGAACTCGCGCAGCGAGGCGGCGAACGCGGCGGCCTCGACCGTGACCCGATCGGGGCCGGTCGCCATGTCGTTCGTGCCGATCATGAGGGTGACGATGTCGGGCCGCCACGTTGCGACGCGGCGATCCCAGTCGTCCAGGATGTCGGTGAGGCGGTGTCCGCTGATCGCCGTGTTGATGACGGTGTCACGTGTGCGCGCGAGCTCGCCGCGGATCAGTTCGTGCAGATGCTCGGCATAGCTGCGGCCGCCCTGCGTGTGCACGAGTCCGTGGGTGATCGAGTCGCCGGTGATGACCCAGTTCAGCGGCTCGGGGCCGGCGAGCGACGCCGCGATGCGGCTGAGATCGGATGCGGCGGAGGCGGGGGAGACTGCATTCGGCACGCCCTAGAGCCTAGCGGCGGCGTGAGTGGAAGACTGGTCTCATGTCCTCCCCACTGCTCGACCACCTGCTCGCCCGCATCGTCGACAGCGGCCTGCTCGATGATCCGGTCGCCGAGAACGGTCTCGTCTACGGCCGGGCGACCATCGACGCCGCCGGTGCGGTGGTGAAGGTCAATGTCGACCCCGAGCTGGAGGACGACGAGGAGACCCTCGATGACGACGCGCTGATCGAGGCGATCACGCGCATCCTGTCGGTGTCCGAGACGCGGTGGCGTGCGGTGATCGACGAGGTCGCCGACGACATCGACGAGGCGGTCGACGATGAGCCGGTGCTCGAGCAGATCGACCTGCGCGACGATCTCGAAGCCACCTCCGTCGTGGTGTTCGCCGACGCGGTGCTGATCGCCTTCGACGCGCCGAGGCAGTTTCCGGACTCGCGGATCCTGGTGCAGCTCGACGACGACCTCGAGGTCGCCAACATCGAGGTGCGCGACCGCGACGGTGCCGAGGTCTAGACGGTCGACGACCTCGGCGGGCTCACCGGCGACGACCGCCGAGCCCGCCGGGCCTCACAACCACTTCTTGTACTTGAACACCCCGTAGAGGGCGACCGCGAAGGCGGCCATCGCGCCGATCGCCATCGGGTACCCGTGCGCCCAGTGCAGCTCGGGCATGATCTCGAAGTTCATCCCGTAGACCGTGCCGACGAGCGTGGGCGCGAAGATGATCGCCGCCCAGGAGGAGATCTTCTTGATCTCGTCGTTCTGCGCCAGCCCTGCCTCGGTCTGCCGTCGTGCGACGAGAGCGGAATGCACGGTGAGGGCGTTCTCGAGGATCGCGCGGAAAGAATCGACCCGCTCGTTCACACGGATGACGTGGTCGAGCACATCGCGCAGCGACCGCTGCAGCTCCTCGTCGATGCGGTACTTCTCCGACCCGCGGCGCAGCCATTCCAGCATCCCGGCGAGCGGATGCACCGCCCGCTGGAAGTTGATGACCTCGCGCGAGAGCTCGTAGATGCGGCGCGAGAGGGCGTCGTCATCGCTGTCGCCGAAGAGCTGGTCCTCGATCTCGTCGATGTCGTTGAGCAGCCCGGTGACGATCGGCTCGTACCCGTCGACCACCTCATCGAGGATCGCGTAGAACACGGCTTCGGGCCCCATCGCGAGCAGCTCGGGGTGCGCCTCCATGCGGCGGCGGACCGCTGCGAGGTCGGGAGACTCGGCGTGGCGGATCGTCACCACGAAGTCGGGGCCGACGAACAGGTGCAGCTCGCCGAATTCGATCGACTCCTGCTCGTCGCGATAGCGGGCGGGGCGCAGCACCGCGAAGAGCGTGTCGCCGTAGCGCTCGACCTTCGACCGCTGGTGGCCCGAGAGAGCGTCCTCGACGGCGAGTGGATGCAGGTCGAACTCGCGCGCGACGGAGGCGACCTCGATGGGGCTCGGTCGATACAGGCCGATCCAGGCGATGCCGCCGTGGGCGTCGAGCGACCGGTAGGTCTCGTCGAGGTTCTTCGGGGTCTCCACTCGGCGTCCGTGCACGTACACGCCGTTGTCGATGAGGGCCATGATGGGCTCCGTTCTCGCAGGCGCACGCCGAATCAGAGAGGGCGTGCGCAGAATTCGTCAGGGGGCGGAAGACGCCGCCGACGGCTGCGGAGCAAGACCTGCGGGTGCGGAGCCGAAGCTCAACGCACGGATGCGGTCAGACGCGACGCAACGAAGGCGGCGTCGCAACTATCACCGGACATCGCCATCACCGCCTCTCGCGCTCTGAAGGGGTCACGTGACCCGGTGTGCCAGCATACTCCCGCCGTCTGGACGCGGGATCCATGGGTGTAGTGGCGGGACTCCGCACGATTCGAAAAAGCTCGTACCTCCGTCATCTGCGGAAAAGACGACTTTTCAGAATCCTGGTGTATTCTGAAAACCTCACGATTCCGCGCGGTGCGGATTCGCGCGATTATCAGAAGGAAGCGTCGCTGATGAGTTCAGCACCCACCGAGAGTCAGGTATTGCGTCTCGTCACCGAGCGGATTCGCGACAGGATGCCACCCGGCTGGACATTCGATCCGAGTGGGGCCATCGGAGAGCGTGGTGGTGCGGATGCGTTGTTCGTCTTGGTGTCACCAGATCACCGAGCGGCTGAGGTGATCATCGAGGTCAAGGCGACTGTTCCCAGTGGCCGACACGCCCTCGGCGTGCTCCAAGTGCTTCACGAGCGAGCGCGGGCTCACGGCGCCATCCCATTGCTCGTCTCGCGGTATATCCCTCCGCCCGTGCGCGAAAACCTGCAACGAGCGGGAGTGTCGTACGCGGACGCTACCGGCAACATGATGCTGTCGGCCATCGATCCGGGGTTCTATCTCGCGGATCGGGGCGCGGATAAGGATCCCTGGCGCGCTTCTGGGCGTCCTCGTGGGACATTGAAAGGCGACCCGGCGGCGAGGGTAGTGCGGGCGCTGCTCGACTTCGCGCGCCTGTGGCGCGTGAGTGAGCTGATCGATACGTCTGGAGCGTCCACAGGCGCGACGTATCGGGTGCTCGAATATCTCGATGGCGAGGGTCTTGTCGAGCGTGAAGGTGACGGACGTTGGCGGGTGCCCTCATGGGAGCGACTACTGCGCGCGTGGGCGGTCGACTACGACCTCCTCAAGGAGAACACTGTCAGTAGATACCTCGACCCGCGAGGCATCGAGCACTTCCAGACGACCCTCCGCGACCGGGGCGACAAGTACGCCGTGACCGGAGCGGTCGCGTCGCGGGATTGGATCGCAGTCGCCCCCGCGCGATCTGTGTTCGTCTACGTCGATGACGCGCAAAGTCAGGCGGCGGGGTGGGGGCTGCACCCCACAGAAGTGGGTGTGAACGTTGTATTGCTCGAACCACGCAAGGCTGGATCTGTGCATCTCGATCGCACAGGAAGGCTCGAGAACGGCGTGACGCGAGTCTCGGCGGCGCAAGCTGCGGTCGATCTCCTGAACGGACCCGGGCGCGATCCCGCTGAGGCGGAGGCGCTTATCGGATGGATGAAGGAGGATGAAGGCTCTTGGCGACTGAATTGAACCCGGAAACCATACTGGCGCGCTCGGGTCTGCTCGACGCTTTGCACGCGCTCGGCACCCACCGCGAATCGGTTGTTCTTGTGGGCGCGCAAGCCATCTACCTTCGAACGGGCACGGCGGCCGTCGCCCTTGCAGAGTTCACGACTGATGCGGATCTCGCTATTGATCCTCGCCGTCTCGAGTCCGCACCTCTTCTGGAAGCGGTACTGACGGAAGGTGGCCTGATGCGTGACCCCCGGAACTCGAATCCCGGCGCATGGCTCTCTGGTCGGGGTGTGCCGATTGACGTCATGGTGCCTGCCGCCGTTGCAGGCCCTGGAAGACGGAGCGTGGCCCTTCCTCCACACGACAGCAGTGCGATGCGCAAAGCCGTCGGACTTGAGGCCGCGCTCGTCGACAACTCGATCATGACCGTTGGAGGGTACGAGGCAGGCGATAGCCGCGTCTTCGATGTTCGGGTGGCGGGCGCTGCAGCTCTACTCGTCGCGAAGCTGCACAAGGTAGGAGAACGCCTGGATGATCCTCGTCGCAGCGACGCCAAGGACGCGCACGACATCTTCCGCATCCTCGTTGCGACGCCGACCGGCGCACTCAAGAATGGGATTGACGGTGCGCTCAGGCACGACGTGAGTGCTGGAGTGACGTCTCGGGCACTCGTTATGCTCCAAGAGCTCTTCGCCGAGGGAGCGGGTGCGCCCGGCTCGGCGATGGCGGGGCGGGCGGAGGCAGGTATCGGCGATCCGGCTCAGACTTCGCTCGCAGCAAGCGTTCTCGCGGCCGATCTGCTGCGATCCCTCAATGAGTGATGACTCTGCGTCCAGATGTTCGCGCTTCAGCAGGTTCTGTACGCGCCATCTATGCCACCGCTCGCGTCAGCAGGCGTCGATACCGACGAGTTCGGCGCTCTTCTGCCACAGCGCCTCGGCGAGGGAGGCATCCTCGATGCGGGGGTTCACGCGACGTGTCAGCACTCGCTCGTCGTAGTACTCGCCCGAGATCCAGGTCTCGTCGGGCGTGCCCTCGATGAACCAGCTCAGGGTGCTGCCGCCCTTCTCGCTGGTGATCAGCAGCAGGCGCTTGAGCGGGGTGCGGTAGACGAACCGCATGAGCGTGTTCGAGTCCGAGGCGAAGTTGGTCTGCACGGTTCCGGGGTGGAAGGCGACCGACGTCACTCCCTCGTCGTGGAACTTCGTGTGCAGGCTCTTCGTGAACAGCACGTTCGCGAGCTTCGCGTCTCCGTAGGCCCGGTTCGCGCTGAAGTTCTTGCGGTTGTCGAGGTCGTCGATGTCGAGCTTTGCGAAAAGGCGGTGCGCGACGCTCGACGTGTTGATGATCGCCGCGCTGCCCGTGCGCAGCTGGGGCAGCAGCAGGTTCGTCAGCAGGAAGGGCGCGAGGTGGTTCACCTGCATGGTCTTCTCGAAGCCGTCGACCGTCGGGGTCGGGTCGCCGAAGATACCTCCCGCGTTGTTCGCGAGCACGTCGATGCCGCCGTCGCCGACGGCATCCGCGATCTTCGTCGCGAGCTCGCGCACGTCGTCGAGCCTCGCGAAGTCGGCGGTGAACCACTCGGCACCCGTGTCGGCGGCGACCGCCCGCGTCTTCTCGACAGAGCGGCCGACCAGGATCAGTCGGTGGCCGGATGCTGCGAGTTGACGCGCTGCGGCTGCGCCGATGCCGTCGGATGCTCCGGTGAGCACGACCGTCTTCGGGGTCATGAGGCTGCCTTCGGGGCAGGCTCGGCAGCCGCGTCCATCGCACGGCGACTGCGCGCGACATAGACGGTGTTCGACGATGTCCCGCCCGTGACGGCGTTCGCGAAGTCGACCACGTGGGCGATCGCATCATCGAACACCGCGTGCATCTCGCGCATGAAGTCGTCGTCGGGCGGATCATCCGACCACAGCGCGAAGACGCCACCGGCTGCGAGGTGCCGGTCGAGTGCGCGCAGGCCGTCTGCGGTGTAGAGGTCGGCGTGGGTGGGGTCGAGCTGGTGGCGCGGCGAGTGGTCGACGTCCAGCAGTATCGCGGAGTATCCGCGGTGGTCATCGCGCGGTGCTGCCCGAACCAGGGCGAAGAAGTCGTCTTCGACCAGAGTCGTGCGCGGGTCTTCGACGAGCTCAGCCGAGACGGGCAGCAGCAGCCTTTGATGCCAGCCGATCACCGCGCCGAGCCGGTCGACCACGGTGAGCGAGGCCACACGCTCATCGCGCAGCGCCGCGACGGCCGTGTATCCGAGCCCGAGGCCACCGACGAGGACCGAGAGATCGTCGCCGTCGACAGCGGCCAGGCCGAGGTTCGAGAGCTCCTCCTCCGCCACCGTGAACAGGCTCGACATCAGGTATTCGTCGCCGAGCCTGACCTCGTAGACCTCCTGGCCGACAGCGGGCTCGGTGCGTCGGCGCAGTGTCAGCTCGCCGATCGGCGTCTCCTGCCAGTCGAGCTCTTCGAATCTCGTGATCACTGCGGAGTCTCCCGGTCGTCGTCTGCGCTCGGCTGCGCGGGCTCCCCTGTTCTGGCCCGGGGCGGGGGAGCTGTCGTCGCGGAGGGCAGGACGATCCGCTCGGGCTCCGGAGCAGGCGCGTCTGCAGGGGGCGCGGGCGTCGCGTGCGCGGGCAGCTCGCGGGCCACCTGCTTCTCAAGCACCTGCACGGCTTCGTCGCTCAGCAGGATCAGCCCTTCGAGCTCGTCGCGCACACGGCGGTACGCCACGTTGCGCTCAGCCTGCGTGGCGGATTCGTCGACGGCGACCTTGAGCAGCTGCTGTGCGCGGTCGAGACGCTTGCGCTCGGGGTCGGTGAACGTCGAGTCGCGCAGTCTGCGGGCATCCTTCTCGGCGATCTCGAACGCCACAGCATACGCGCCCACCGCGTCGAGGTACTCCGAGACCTGCCGCTCGGTGACAGTCGAGTCGGCGGACGGAGGGCGCAGTGCATCCGCTGTCTTCTTGGCCCGCAGGAACGCGGCGACCAGCGGCTGGCGGCCGTCGCTCATGGCGGGGAAGGCGATGAGCTTCGCGACGTCGAGCTCGTAGTCGAGCCAGCGGGCGGTGATCTCGTCGTGCTCTGAGAAGAGACGCTCGAGCAGGGTGTTCGGTGCGACCGAGGCCCGTGTGTCGACGACCGCCGGGCCGATGCGCTTCGCGCGGCCGCTGCGGGCCTCGAGCTGCGCGGTCTTGATCTCCGCCTTGAGTCGCAGAGTCTCGATGCGTCGTTCATGGCGGCGCTTCGCGCTGCGCTCCCACGCCTTCGCGGCACCTCCGGCCATGCCGAGGATGGGGAAGACGAGCCACCAGTAGTTGCCCGCAAAGATCCAGAAGCCCCGGATGAACTCGTCCATGATGTCCTCAGCCTACTTCTCGGGTCAGGCGGCGTCGTGGCGATCGACCGGCCCGAGGTCGGGCGCGAGGTGCGAGCGCGGCTCCTGTGGCGGCGGTATCTGAGCTGATCGTTGGGCCGCGACGGCTGCCGGGGACCAGCATCATGGCATTGCCGCAATGGTGGGTCCGCTATCCCAGAAGATCGGTGATCTCAGGTCCGCCGTCGCTGCCGACGAGCGTGAGACTGAGTTGGGCCCGCTCAGACAGCTGCAGGGCGCTCTCCGAACGGGCGATACGCGCGTGCGTGATTCGATCTAGTCCTGCCCCAACCAGGGGTGCGCAGGTTCGTAGCGTCGCGTCACGAGCGAGAGTGTTTGTCGAGCCCCCATGCATCACGATGTTGCGTTGGCGATAGAGCCTGCGCATTGCGCTGCGTACGTGCGCCTCGACGTCGTGCAGCGTTGGGCGCTTGGCAGACATCAGGCGGATCATGCGCGACTCCGCGGCCCGATCGGACGGTGATCGGAGAGACAGGCTTTGGCCGCTTGCAAGGGCGGACGCAACGATCGCGCTTCGCTGCTGGTTGGAGGATGCTACTGCCAATCGTTTCGACACAAGGTCCTGAGTGGCCGGAGAGTGCTTGTATGAGAGGGCCGTGAGATCAGCTCGCGGCCAAGAGCACGCCACGAGCGATGCCAGCCGGTCGGCTGCGATAGCGCCTCGACCAGCTTTCGAGTCCTCGGCGTCTTGTGATGAGACCAGGAGCGCCTCGACCGCCGCCCAACCGGATGCGATCGCGGGGCCCGGAGAGCCGAGGTTGAGGACTGACGCTAGCTCGAGGGCGTCGTCCAGGTCGGTGCGGTCGTTGACGTCGTAAAGGCGGGACTCAGCGACGAGGGACAGCACAAATGCACCGCGACTCGTCCGTTCGAGTCGAAACGGGTGCTCCGATCCCGAGACCCAGATCGATCCCTGCGGTTCGGGAGCCTCATCGCGACCGCGTGCGAGTGTCGCGCGCGACACAAGCCGATCGACTCGCTCGGTTGCGAGCAGTGCTGCGCCGAGCGGATCGCGGCTCCGTACCCGGTAGGTGAAGCCTCCTACTTGCCGCACCCCTGAGGTGTTGCTCCCGTTGTCTGTCAGCCACTGGCTCACAACAGAAGCAGACCGCCACGTCGGTTCTCGTTGAGTCAGGGCCGTATTTGCCCGTGGCACGGAGCGGAAAGGAACCACGACGTCATAGTCCTTCTCGGGGCGGGTAGCTAAATCCGCTGCGGACACGAGGAGGCCCTTGAGTGTCGATTGCGTCCTGATGTGTTGGTGAACCCAGCTTCGGAGGAATGGGAGGCTGTACCCCGAGTCCAGTAGATGGGCTCCGACCGCGCGCGCAAACCGCTCGATCGACGGCCGCTTGCCGCCCCGAAGCAAGCCTAACCATCGGTCGATGTAGCCGGTGGCCGCCATCTCAGACAACTCCCGAAGGCGACGGACATGTCGGGTTCCATCCTGGAGCGAACTGCGGAGCGTCTCCGTGAGGTGTTTGCGGAACGCTGCCTCGCCGATCGCGGGATCGCGACCGGCAATCCGCTCGGCGTCTTTTGCGAGCCATGCAACCGCTCCGTCGCTCAGCACTCTTCTCGCCCGCCACTCGGTCGCTTCGATGAGTTCATCCAGCACAAGGCATGTCCCGACATCCCACAACCGTCTTTGCCATGGCGAGGTTGCTTGGAAGAAGTCGAGCAGCCGCGCCCCCACCAGGTCTGCGTACAACGAAGAACCGAACGCTTCGTCTGCTGGCGCGACGATTCCACTGGCGGTGACTGCGGCGTTGCTCATCATGCGATCATGCCGTAAACTTCAGACAGGCGTTACCGCGCCGAAAGACTAAAAGTGGAGCACCGCCTTCGGGCCGTCCTCCACTTTCTTTCGTTTCAGAGAACAACGTCCGAAGTCCCATGGCGGTCTCACCCGCCCCCAGCCTTCGCGGGCGTGCCGGAAGAGGATGCCCGCGCACCAACGCTGACTCGCTAGAGGCGCCTGGGTTCCGAGATCGTGATCGGGATGCAGAACCGATCCCGAAGTCTGGGGTCCGAACTCGTGCCCGGGATACAGAACTCGCCCGGCGCGTCGAGTCCGGACCTGTGCCCGGCGGACGCTCCCGGTTAGCCTGTGCGCATGATCATCGACGATTTCCCGCGTGACCTGCTGATGACCGGGGTGATCTTCGGGATCGCCGCATTCGTGTGGGCGGGGTGGGCGCAGGAGCGTCCGCCGAAACACTGGATCTGGCGCGTGATCCTCGGTGTGCTCAGTCTCGGCGGCGCGGCTCTGGCCGGGATCAGTCTGCCCGCGGCGATCCGCAACTGGTCGGCGCCGACGGCGATCAGCTGGGGTGGCACGGCCTCGACCTGGTATCTGGTGGTCTTCTGGATCGAGGTTGTCGTGATCATCGTGCTCGCGATCTGGGCGACGAGACGCAAGCGCACCGACCTCATCGCCCCGCTCGTGCTGGCGGTCGTCGGCATCCACTTCATCCCGCTCGCTTGGGTGTTCCAGCAGCCGGTCTTCGTGTTCGCCGGCGCACTCATGGCCATTGCCGCGCTGGCCGCTGCGCTGGTGCCCGACAGAGACGCCGCCCGGAGCTTCTGGTGCGGCATCGTGGCGGCGCCGATCCTGCTCATGGTAGGCACGATGTGCGCGGCGATCGCGTTCGGGAGGCTCTGAACCGGCATCCTGGCTCTGAGCGGACTGCAAATACTCAATTTCCGTAATTACGAACTTTTGATAAGTTCGGATCATGGAACCCGACGACCAGAGCACGATCGAGCGCCGACTGGCCGACCTCGAGCACGAGGTCGCACGGCTCTCCGCACTCGCTGGTCACTCCGCCGCATCCGCTGACGGTGCGGAAGACGGTGCGGAATTGGAGGGGATGGATGCTGCGTCAGACCCCGCCGGCTCCGACGATCCGCTCTGGTTCGTGAACGAGCTCGGCCGTCGCGCGCCAGGTGTGGTGATGATGGCCGGTGCGGTCGAGACGCAGGCGGGGCCGGTGCGCTGGCAGTACGGGCTGCATGCAGAAGGGCTGCTCGCGCACGATTGGAGCGATCTCGCCCGTCCGCTCGAAGCCCTGGGGCACCCGGCACGCATCGAGCTCGTGCGCCAGGTGATGCGCGGAGCGCACACGACGGCCGAGCTGCTGCAGCTCGAGCACCTCGCCTCGTCGGGCCAGCTCTACCACCACCTGCGGCAGCTCGTCACTGCGGGGTGGCTCGTCTCTCCGCGCCGCGGGTACTACGAGGTGCCGGCTGCCCGCGTGGTGCCCCTTCTCGTCCTGACCATGATCGCTTCGAGCTGAGGAGCCCACCGTGACCACCCCCTCGATCCCTTCCCCCGACCTGCACGACCACCAGAGCGCACCGGATGCTCCGCGCCGCCGCCCCACTCGAGCGATCCTCGCCGTGATCGGCGCGGCTGCAGTCGTCGGTGTCGCGCTCGGTGCGGCGATCGGTCCGCAGCATCAGACGGTCAGCGCGTCGACCGCGGGCGATGAGGCGCTCGCCGACCGCATCCGCTCTCTGCCCGGCAGTCTCGACAGCTTCCGCGCACTCTCGGTCGCCGAGATCGGCCCCGACGGGGCCGTCTTCGCGGGACTCGGCGATGCCGACCCGGCGGACCCCGGGGCCCCGACCGCCGACACGGTGTTCGAGCTCGGATCCATCACCAAGACCTTCACCGGCGCGCTGTTCGCCGATGCGATCGAACGCCGCGAGGTCGACGCCGACGATCAGCTCGCCGAACATCTTCCCGAGCTCGAAGGAACGGCCGCCGGTGAGGTGACGCTCGCGTCGCTGTCGCAGCATTCCTCGGGTCTGCCCGGACTCGGCGCCACGGCTGAGGCGGAGGCACTGAGCGGCGTCCTCCTCAACGAGAACCCCTACGCGACCACCACGACCGAGCAGCTGATCGCCGACGCCGCGGTCGCGCCGGTCGACCCCGATCAGGGTTCGGTCTATTCGAACTTCGCCGTCTCGCTGCTCGGAACGGCGCTCGTCGAGGCGGCGGATGCCGGTGACTACGCGGCGCTGCTGAGAGAGCGCATCACGGAACCGCTCGGCATGGACGACACGATCGTCGCCGCGACCGCCGACGAGGTGCCCGCCGATGCTGTGCCCGGATTCCTGGTCAACGGCGTTCCCGCTCCTCGGTGGTGGGGAGAGGGCTACCTGCCCGCCGGCGCGTCGACGTTCACCACCGCGGCAGACCTCGCGCTGTGGGCGCAGGCCAACCTCGACGGCAGCGCCCCGGGCACAGCAGCCCTCGACCCGACCGCGCCCATGGGAGAAGGGGTCGAGATCGGATGGGGATGGATCACATCGGCCGCGTTCGACGGCGACGGCCTGCAGACCTGGCACAACGGCGGAACCGGGGGATTCCGCACCATGCTCACGCTCGACCGCGAGGACGGCACCGCCTTCCTCGCGCTGTCGAACACAGTGGCCCCGGCCGACTACATCGCCATGTCTTATGTGTCGGGCGCGCCGATTCCCGCGGTCGACGGTGCATCCGTCGGCATCGCGTGGGGCATCTTCGGGCTCGCACTGGTGCTGAGCCTGGTCGCCCTGATCCGCGCGTTCCGGGTCAAGGCGCTGCTGCCGTCGATCGGCGACCTGATCTGGGCGGCCTTCGGCCTCCTGCTGCTTTGGCACAGCGGGCCGTGGTTCTCCGTCGGCGGCTGGCTGTGGGGCATCGCGTTCGCGCCGGCGCTCGCCGCGATCGGCATCCTCGTTCTCCGGGCGTCGCGGGCTCGCCTGCCCTTCGTCCCTCGCCGCCGCGCCTGGTACTGTTGGGCGGTCGCCGTGCTCGGCGCGGTGCTCGCCGTGGGGGTCACCTTCCTCTGGTGACCTGGTGCCGCGCCGCCCGATCTGCCAGGTCGTCGGGTGAGGACGGCGGGGCCGCCCGATCTGCCCGGTCGTTGGGCGAGGACGGCGGGGCCGCCAGACCCGGTCGTTGAGCGAGGACGGCGGAGCCGCCCGAGACGAAACGTCGCCACTGCACCGGAGGCCCCGGCTCAGAGTCCGAGCTTCTCCGCGCAGGCGACGCAGTGCGTGGCGAAGGGGCGAACCTCGAGCCGTGCTTCTGGAATCGGTCGGCCGCAGTTCGCGCACATGCCGTAAGTGCCGGCATCCAGGCGAGCGATCGCATCATCGACCTGCCGGAGTTCGGATGCCGCCGCCTCGGCGAGCCCGGTCAGCCGTGACCACTCCGACGAGAGTGTGACGCCCTCGGGGTCGTGCTCGTCGTCGTCGTTCGAGCCCTCCCGGTCGTGCATCAGCTCGGCGAGGGTGGCCCCGGTCGCTGCGACTCGCTCTGCAGCCCGGGTGCGCAGCTGTTCGAGGCGAGCACGGGCATCAGGGGTCATCTGCGCACTCTAAGACGGGGCTCCGACATCCGGCCCGCCCGACCATCGGCACCAGTCGTTCACCCAGCGTTCCGTTTCGAGTACGGCGGTCTCGTAATTCCCTGTCACCTTCGCGAGTTGGAATACTCGTGTTCTCGGAATTCGGGAACATCTCCTCCCGAAAGGTCATCATGCGCCGCTTCACCCTGCCCGCCGTCGGCCTCCTCGGCCTCGCCGCCCTCGCCCTCACCGGCTGCCAGAGCCCGACCGCCGAAGCGGCTCCCGCCGACCCGAACGCTCCCATCACGATCGCGACGCTCCCCGTCGGCGACGACCCCACCGCCGAGAACCCCATCGAGGTCTTCGCCGAGCTGCTCGAAGAATCCACCGGCCGCGACGTCGAGATCACCGACGTGCCCGACTATCTGAGCGTCGTCGAGGCGATTCGCGCCGACCACGTCGACATCGGCATCATGAGCGGTTTCCCCTCGGCCCTCGCCGTCAACACGGGCGAGGTCGACGCACTCGTCGCCTTCCAGGGCGACGGCAAGCCGGTCTCGACCTGCGTCGTGCTGAATGATTCGCCGGTCCAGACGGTCGAGGACCTCGAGGGCAAGACGGTCGCGTTCGCCGATCAGGCATCGAGCTCGGGCTACTTCATGCCGGTGTACATGCTGTTCGAGGCGGGCCTCGAACAGGGCACCGACTACGAGGCGATCTTCGCGGGCGGCCATGAGGGCAGCTTCGCGGCCCTGCAGCAGGGACAGGTGGATGCCGCCTGCACCGCCGTCATGCTCACAGAGCTCGGTGCCCCGATGTTCCCCTTCGCCGACGGCGAGTGGCGCGCGGTCGGCGAGAGCCCTGCCATGGACATCCAGGGTGCGGTGCTCGGCCGTCAGTCGCTCGATGACGAGACCCGCAAGGTCATCCAGGACGGCATCGCCGAGGTCTTCTCGCCCGAGAACGCCGAGGCCCTCGGAGCCTACGGATCGTTCGCCGCGTCCGAGCAGACCGTCGACCCCGACGGCTCGTCGTTCGAGTCCTTCGCTGAGATCGCCGCGGTCGCCGGCGTCGAACTCAAGGACCTCAAGTGACGAACCCGAGCGTTTCGTCTCGCTCCGCTCGCTCAACGAGCGACGAAGTCCTGGTCGTTGAGCGACGAGCGGAGCGACGAGACGAAACGTCCTCCACCCGCACCCCTACCGCCGAGCTGCGTCAGTCACTGCCGCTCGTGTCGGTGCGCGACCTGAGCGTCGCGTACGACATCACCACGGTGCTCGACGGCGTCGACCTCGACCTGTTCCCCGGTGAGATGGTCGCGCTGCTCGGCGCTTCGGGTTCGGGCAAGTCGACGCTGATGCGCAGTCTCACCGGCTTCGCGCCCATCTCGGCCGGGTCGGTGCGCGTCGCGGGACACGATGTCACCAACCTCGCCCGGGGCGAGCTGCGCACCCTGCGGTCTGATGTCGGCCAGGTGTTCCAGCAGTTCAACCTGATCCCGCGACTCAGCGTCATGACGAATGTGCTCACCGGAGCGCTGCACGGTGCCGGTCCGATCAACATGATCGGCGGCTTCTCGGGCGCGCATCGCCGCCGCGCGCTCGAACTGCTCGACCGGGTCGGCATCGCGCACAAGGCCAATGCCCCTGCGCGCTCGCTCTCGGGCGGCCAGCAGCAGCGCGTCGCGATCGCCCGCGCACTCATGCAGCAGCCCAAGGTCATCCTGGCCGACGAGCCGGTCGCGTCACTCGACCCCAAGCTCGCCGACTCGGTGCTCGAGCTGCTGCGCGAGATCGCGACCGAAGACGGCATCCCGGTGCTGGTCAGCCTGCACGTGCTGCCGCTCGCGCTCGCGCACAGCGACCGCATCATCGGACTGCGGCACGGGCGGATGCTGGTCGCCGGCGCCACATCACAGCTGGATGCCGCGGCGCTGTCGCCGCTCTACGACGACGAGGAGCACGACGATGACGCTCACCACTGACCCGCGTTCGACGGGCGGCCCGACCGGCAACACGGCGGGTGGCAAGGCAGACCGTCCGAACATGCGCCCCGCTCTCGATGCGGGGGAGCGGTCGCGCCTGGAGCGCGCCTTCCGCATCCCGCGTGCTCGGTTCCTGATCGGTCTGCCGATCGCGGCGCTGCTGCTGATCTGGTCGTTCAACGGCGCCGAGTTCAACTTCATCAAGCTGGGCGACGGCGCCGTCAACATGGGCGAGTTCCTGTCGAGGCTGTTTCCGCCGGACTTCTCGAAGATCGGCACGATTCTCGCGCTGCTGCTCGAGACGTTCCAGATGGCGGTCGTCGGAACCGTGCTGGGCGCTGTGCTGTCGCTGCTCGCCGCGTTCGGAGCGTCGTCGAACATCGCACCCAAATGGGTCTACTACCCGACGCGCTGGGTGATGAACATCATCCGCTCGGTGCCCGACCTCGTCTTCGCGCTCATGTTCGTCTCGGCCGTCGGACTCGGCCCGTTCGCCGGCATCCTGGCCATGACGCTCGGATCCATCGGATCGATCGGCAAGATCTTCGCCGAGGCCATGGAGCAGGTCGACCGCGGACCCGTCGTCGCGATGGAGGCCGTCGGCGCTTCCAAGCGGCAGGTCATCCAATACGGCATCCTGCCGCAGTCCGCACCCCTGCTCACCTCGTACACACTGCTGCTGTTCGAGGGCAATGTGCGCGGAGCGACCATCCTGGGCCTCGTCGGCGCCGGTGGAATCGGCCTCGAGCTGACCACCGCGATGCGCATGTACGACTACGGCCACCTCAGCGCCATCATCATCTGCATCATCGTGCTCGTCACGGCGATCGACCAGGGCAGTGCCCTCATCCGAAGGAGAATCACATGACCATCGCAGACATCGACCTCGTGCTCAGCGCCCCCGTCAACCTGCGCGATCTCGGCGGAATCCCGATCGACGGCGGCGTGCTGCGCGAGGGGCTCGCCATCCGCACCGACGACCTCGCCTACGTGCCGACCGAGGTGGCTGCACAGCTGGTCGCCGCCGGGCTCACCGCGATCATCGACCTGCGCTCGCCGCTGGAGGTCTCGGTCACCGGTCGCGGACCGCTCGCCGACTACCCCGTGGCCTACCACCACCTGCCGTTGATCGCGGATGTCGGGGAGTCGATGAAGCGGGACGCCCCCGAGCTCACCCACGACGCGATGGGGCGGATGTACCTGCGCATGGTCGAGGTCGCCGCACCACAGCTCGTCACGGCGCTGAACGTGATCGCCCACACCCCGGGAACCGCGGCGTTCCACTGCGCCGCCGGACGTGATCGCACCGGTGTCGTCGCGGCGATGCTGCTGCTCGCGCTCGGAGCGGCAGATGACGACATCGTCGCCGACTACGCCCTCACCGGCGGCAACATGGTCGCGATCATGCAGCGCACCGCTCCCGTGATGGGCGCGATGTGGAAGGCGCTCGGCTTCGACGCGGATGCCGCCGGCGCGAGCTCCGCACTGCTCGGAGGTTCGATGGAGGTGTCAATGCGCACCCTGCTCGACACTCTTCGCGAGCAGCACGGCGACGCTCTCGCTCCGCTGCGAGCGGCCGGGCTGTCGGAAGCGACGATCGCACGTCTTCGCGAGCGGGCGCTCGCCGCGTGACGACCGTCGATGTGGATGCCGGGGCGGCGGTCCGTCGTCGCCCCGGTCGTCCGCGGGATGAAGACATGGACGGCATGATCCTCGCCGCCACCCTCGAGATCATCGACGCGGGGGAGGACGTGACGGTCAGCCGCGTGGTCGCGCGCAGCGGGGTGAGCCGGGCGGCGCTGTACCGTCGCTGGCCGTCGCTCACGACGTTGATCGCTGCGGCCCTCGATGTCGGGCGTCTGGTGCCGCCGGAGTATCCGGACGATGTCGATCTTCGCGATGCGCTGTTCGACGGGCTGGGGCTCGGCGAGAACGGAGTGGCGCTGTCTGTCGCGGCATCCGGCTATGCAGAGGAACGTTTCCGTCAGCGCATCCGTCTGGTGATGGCCGACCGTGCCCTGCAGAAGGCGTACTGGCAGTCGCACGTGTCGCGCCGACGAGTGCCGTTGCTGAACGCGCTGCGCGCAGGGATCGCTCGCGGCGAGCTGCGGGCTGATCTCGATGTTGAGGCGTGCTTCGACGCGATCGCCGGCGCCGCGTACTACCAGATCGTCGTGCGCGGCGACCGGATGGACGACCCCGCAGTAGCCACCCGCATGCGCTCCGCTGTCGAGGTGGTCTGGCGCGGGATGGTCATCGCCTGAGCCCCGCCCCTGTGTTCCGGTGCGTTCGGCTGTTGGATTCCCGGATGGCGGGCGAACCGTCGTTGTCCTTCCAGCCATCCGGGATTCGATCAGCCATCCGAACCCAGACGAAGGGCATCCGATCCGCGCCCAAGTGTGCGGGCTGGGCTGGCGGGTGCGTTCGGCTGATGGATTCCCGGATGGCGGGCGAATCGTCGTTGTCCTTCCAGCCATCCGAGATTCGATCAGCCAACCTGGCGTCAAGCGTCCAGCAGCCTCAGCCACCCCGCGAGCCTGTCACTCGCCCGGATGTGGGTCGCCTCGCGGGCGCCGCCGTCGAGCAACCTGAAGCCGCGCCGGCCGGGGTGGCGTCAGCGTACTTGCCTGCCGTGCCGCCAGCACGTTCTGCCGGGTGGCGTCGATGCGCCTTCTGGGGTGGTGTCAGGTGACCCGCGGGGGTGGCGTCAGCGCGCCTCGGTCGTCTCCGCACTTGATACGACCTGAACCGTGTCTGTCCGCACGCCGGGGTGGTCGCGTTCGAGCGCTGCGCCCTCCATGTCGACGTTGGGGAGGATGCGGTCGAGCCACCGCGGGAGCCACCAGGCAGACCGGCCGAGCAGATGCATCAGGGCGGGCATGAGCAGCATCCGCACGACGAAGGCGTCGAGCAGCACACCGAAGGCGAGACCGAAGCCGATCGAGCGGATGATGGTCGACTCCGAGAAGATGAAGCCGCCGAACACCGAGACCATGATGAGCGCCGCAGCGATGACGACCGAGCGGCCGGCCCGGAAGCCTTGCGCGACGGCATCCCGAGCCGAGGCGCCGTGCACATACGCCTCGCGCATGCCCGAGGCGAGGAACAGCTGGTAGTCCATCGCCAGCCCGAACAGGATGCCGACGAGGATGACCGGCAGGAAGCTCAGGATCGGGCCGGTGCTGTGCAGGCCGATGATCTCGGCGCCCCAGCCCCACTGGAACACCGCGACGATGAGGCCGTACGTCGCGAAGAGCGAGAGCACGAAGCCTCCGGTCGCGATGATGGGGACGAGCAGCGAGCGGAACACGACGATCATGATGAGCAGCGACAGCCCGACGACGACCACGAGGTAGAGCGGCAGGACGCCGGCGAGTGCCTCGGAGATGTCGATGTTGGTCGCGGCCTGCCCGGCGACGCCGAGCGTGATGCCCCCGTCGAGCTGCGGCAGAGCACGGATGTCCTGCACGAGCTTCTCGGTCGACGCGCTGTTCGGGCCCTCGGCGGGGAGCACCTGGAACGCGAGCAGGGTGTTGTCGTCGGAGGTCGCGATCGGCGCGACGGCCACGACGTCATCCTGGTCGGCGATCTTCTGGGCGACCTCGACCTGCGTGGCGAGCAGGTCGTCGTCGCTCACCGCGTCATCGAGAGTCGCGGTGACGAGCAGCGGCCCGTTGGCTCCCTGGCCGAACTGCTCGTCGACGACGTGGAACGCACGATAGCTGGTCGAGTCGGAGGGCTCGCTCGCGCCGTCGGGAAGACCGAGGCGCATCGACATCGAGGGGATCGCGACGATCAGCAGCGCGATGACGCTGACGAGCACGGTGACGACCGCGCGCAGCGTCGACATCCGCTTCACAGGCTTGCCCGCGGCGTGCGGCTGCCCGATCGTGGCGCGAGCCTTGCCGCTGAGCAGTCGCGTTCCGACGAGCCCGAGGATCGCGGGGGCGAGCGTGATCGCGACGAGCACGGCGACGGCGACGCAGACCGCTCCGACCGTGCCCATGAGCCCGAGGAAGGGCACGCCCGTCACGTTGAGGGCCAGCAGGGCCACGATCACCGTGGTGCCCGCGAACACGACAGCGGTGCCCGAGGTGCCGGTGGCGAGGCCGATGGACTCGCGCACCGGAACGCCGTTGAGCAGCTGCTTGCGGTGCCGGTTCACGATGAAGAGCGAGTAGTCGATGCCGACGGCGAGTCCGAGCATCACACCCAGCACCGGAGTGACGGACGCCATGTCGACGACGCCCGAGAAGGCGAGGGATGCGGTCACGCCGACGCCCACGCCCACGACGGCTGTCACGATCGGGAGTGCTGCGCCGATGAGCGTGCCGAGCATCACGATCAGCACGACGGCCGCGAACGCGAGGCCGATCGCCTCGCCGACGCCGAAGATCTCGGGAACGCCCTGGGCGATGTCGGTGCCGAAGTCGACCTCCACGCCGTCGATCGGCGACGAGTCGAAGTGCTCGATCGTGCCCTGCTTGACCTCTTCCGAGAGCTCGAGGCGGGGGTCTTCGAACGAGACGTTGACGATCGCGGTCGAGCCGTCATCGGATACGACGCCGATGCCGTCCGTCAGATCGAGCAGCGTGGATCCGAGGTCGGCCTGCTCGGCGTTGGACTCGAGCTCGGCGCGCGAGTCGTCGATGGTCTTCTGCTGCGCGTCGAGCTCGGTTGCCTGCGCATTCAGAGCGTCGATCTGCGCATCCAGAGCGGCGAGCTGCTCGGCGGGAGCACCGCCCGCTTCCGCCTGCGACCGCGCGGTGGTCAGCTGCTCGAGTCCGGCCTCGAGCTGGGCCCGACCGTCGTCGAGCTGCGACTGACCGGCATCCAACTGGGTGCGGCCATCGGTGATCTGCGCCTCGCCGTCAGTGAGCTCCTGCTCCTGATCGGCCTGCTGCTGCTGGGCGTCGAACGGGTCGACGACCGAGGCCACGCCGTCGAGATCTTCGGCGCTCGTCGCGAGGTTCGAGATCTCCTGCTTCTGCTCCTCGGTGAAGGCTGAGCCGTCGGTCGTCTGGTAGACGACGGTTCCGGTGCCGCCCGCGGTGTCGGGCAGCTTCTCGGCGAGCTGGTCGGTGACGGCTCCCGACGCGGTGCCCGGGATGTCGAAGCTGTTGCTCAGCGTGCCGCCGAGAGTGAGGAAGGCGCCGACGCCCAGTCCGAGGATGACGACCCACGAGACGATCACCGTCCACGCCTTGCGTGCAGCGAACGAACCCAGGCGGTACAGCAGTGAAGCCAAAACGATCTCCTTCAGACGGATAGATCATACGGGGCGTCTCGTCTAGTGTTCTGTGGTTATCCTGAACGTGTGGTGAACGAGCATCGAAGCGGCCCCGTGCGCAGCACGGCTGCCCGTGAGGCGATCCTCGACGCGACGTCTCGCCTGTTCCACAACCAGGGGTACGACCGGCTCACGATCGAGGGCATCGCGAAAGAGGCAGGGGTCGGCAAGCAGACCATCTACCGCTGGTGGCCGTCGCGCGGAGCCCTGATCGGCGAATGCCTCGCCGAAGGTCGACTCATCCCCGTCGACTTCGTCGTCCCCGACACCGGAGACCTGGCCGCGGACGTCGAGACCTGGCTTCGCAGCGTGCTGTCGATCCTCGAGGCTCCCGAGGGAGGCGCTCTGCTGCGCTCGCTCGTCGCAGCCGCGACGGAGGATGCCGGCGTCGGAGCACACCTCGGTGAGAGCCTCGGTGTCGAGAAGTACCTCACCGAGCGCATCCGCGGTGGCATCCGTGACGGACAGCTCGCTGAGGACGCGCCTGTCGAGCAGCTCGGACGAGCGATCCTCGGAGCGATCATCGTCGAGTCGCTGGGGCGCGAGCACCATGACCCCGATTCGATCGTGCGGCTGACCCGCTTCTTCTTCTCTCGGTAGTCCTCCGGCGCGGGCTGCGACTCATCGCACGGCCAGCGAGTCTGGGCGCAAGGAGGCGACGACCGGCCCTGTTCCTGGGGCTGCTGCGCATCTTCGGCCTCACCGAGCCACCGCCGTCTGGCTGCCCGTCTGCGCGTCCAGGCCCGATCGGTGCCCGAACGCGAACGATGCCGCATCCGCTCCTCGCCTCGGCCGGGCAGCCTTCGTCGTCATCTCACTCACTGCGGCGTCCACGCGGCTCTGACGCGAGACGAGCACGAGTTCGGTGCCGTCGCTGCTCTGTTCGACCGCGACGCGTCGACTCTCGGCGATGCGGTTCATGACTCCCACGGCGAATCCACGGAGGAAGCCGCTGCGTGCCCGACGCCTTTCGCCCTCGCGACACTCGGCATAGAGGTCGCGGTGCGTGAGCCACCATGCGCGCATCGCGACCATGGCCTGCACCTCGAGGCTCGCGGTCAGCGTCTGCGCCTGCTGCACGTCCGACGCATGACCCACCAGATAGAGGGCGGCGACCGTCGGGAACTCCCCGACGAGAGGCCGCACGGTCTCGAGCGCTCGGGCGACTCCGATCCCGATCTCGCGCAGGTCTTTCGCGTAGACGCCGCGGAACAGCATCCGCTCGGTGATGATCTGCTCCTGTGCCTGCCCCAGGAGCCCCCGTCGTTCGTCGATCTGCGCCTGCTCGATCCCGTATTTCACGATCAGGCGCTCGGCGTGCTCGGTCAGTGCCTCGGCCTCTTCAGGCGTCGTGCTCTCGGCCTTCGCAAGCAGTTTGGCGATCAGGTCGAGTTTGGCTTCGGTCATGGCATCCCCCTTGGATCTGTGATGCCTCGAATCCTGCGCGGGGGTGCCTACATTCGGGCATCGGATTCCGGGCCCTGGGGATATCTCCAGACGAGTGGATGCCGGTGCAGAAGACGACGCCGCTCCAGATGCAGGCTCAGATCACAGATGCAGGCTCAGAATTCGGTTTCTGGACCTGCAACTGTCATTCGGGCATGCACCTGTGACCCAGGGTGACCTGTGATCCGAGCCGGCGCGTGGCGACGGAGCAGACGAAACGGGCAGGCCTCAGCCCAGGATCAGCGTGATCACGGTCGCGCCGCCGCCACCGAGGATGAGCGCGATGATGACGCTCCAGGCGATGATGCGCAGGCGACGATTGCGCTTCTCCCCGAGATCGCCGTAGTCCTCGCTCAGCCCGTCGCCGCTCATGCGCTGACCGGCTCGCTGACCGTCGGGCCGAAGGCTGCGGGCAGGGTGGCCTGCGAGCGCTCGCGGATCTCGGCGACGGGAACCGTGAAGACGTCCTGCACCTCGAGCTTCGCGCCCTCGGAGTCGGTCACGCCGATGCGCATCACCGGGTAGTCGCGGCCTTCGCAGAGCCCACGGAACTTCACGTCGTCCTCACGCGGAACCGTCACGATGACGCGACCGGTCGACTCGGAGAACAGGGCGGATGCGGCATCCACACCGTCGCGCTCGATGATCTCGTTGAGCCAGACGCGTGCGCCGACGCCGAAGCGCGAGACGCCCTCGGCGAGGGCCTGTGCGAGGCCACCCTCCGACACGTCGTGCGCCGACGAGATCAGCCACTCGTCACGAGCCGCGCCGAGCAGGCCCGCGAGGCGCTTCTCGCCCGCGAGGTCGACCTTCGGCGGCAGTCCACCGAGGTGCTGGTGCACGGTCTCGGCCCACGCCGAACCCGACAGCTCGGTCGAGGTCGTGCCGAGCAGGTAGATGTTCTGGCCCTCGTCCTGCCACCCCGAGGGGATGCGGCGCGAGACGTCGTCGATGATGCCGAGCACGCCGACGAGCGGGGTCGGGTGGATCGGCACGTCGCCGGTCTGGTTGTAGAACGAGACGTTGCCGCCGGTCACAGGGGTGCCGAGCTCGTAGCATCCGTCGGCCAGGCCGTCGACGGTCTGCCCGAACTGCCACATGACCTCGGGGTTCTCGGGAGAGCCGAAGTTCAGGCAGTCGGTGATCGCGGTCGGCACGGCGCCGGTGACGGCGACGTTGCGGTACGCCTCGGCCAGGGCCAGCTGTGCGCCCGCATACGGGTCGAGCTGGCAGTAACGGCCGTTGGCGTCGGTCGAGATCGCGAAGCCCAGGCCCGATTCCTCGTCGACCCGGATCATGCCGGCGTCGTCGGGGAACGAGAGTGCCGTGTTGCCGAGCACGTAGTAGTCGTACTGGTTGGTGATCCAGCGGGTGTCGGCGAGGTTCGGCGAAGCGACCAGGTTGAGGAACTGCTCGCGCAGCACCTCGGGGTCGTTCGACCGGGGCAGGTTCTCGGCGGCATCCGCCTGCAGTGCGTCGATCCACGTCGGGTACGCGACCGGGCGGTCGTAGACCGGGCCGTCGACCGCGACGGTCGAGGGGTCGACGTCGACGATGCGCTCGCCCTGCCAGTCGATGATGAGGCGGCCGTCTCCGGTGACCTCGCCGAGCACCGAGGTCTCGACGTCCCACTTATCGACGACCGCGAGGAACGCGTCGAGCTTCTCGGGGGCGACGATCGCCATCATGCGCTCCTGCGACTCCGACATGAGGATCTCCTCAGCCGTGAGCGACGGATCGCGCAGCAGCACGTTGTCGAGCGAGACCTTCATGCCGCTGTTGCCGTTGGCCGCGAGCTCGCTGGTGGCGCACGAGATTCCTGCGGCACCGAGGTCTTGGATGGCCTCGACGAGCTCGTCGCGGTACAGCTCGAGGCAGCACTCGATGAGCACCTTCTCGGCGAACGGGTCGCCCACCTGCACCGCGGGGCGTTTGGTGGGGCCGGTGCTGTCGAACGAGTCGGATGCCAGGATGCTGGCGCCGCCGATGCCATCGCCACCCGTGCGGGCACCGAACAGCACGACCTTGTTGCCGACGCCGGTGGCGTTGGCGAGCTTGAGGTCTTCGTGACGGAGCACGCCGACCGCGAGAGCGTTCACGAGGGGGTTGGCCTGGTAGACGGAGTCGAAGACCGTCTCGCCGCCGATGTTCGGCAGGCCGAGGCAGTTGCCGTAGAAGCTGATGCCGCTGGTCACGCCGTGCACGACGCGGGCCGTGTCGGGGTGGTCGATCGCGCCGAAGCGCAGGGCGTCCATGATCGCGACCGGGCGTGCGCCCATCGAGATGATGTCGCGGACGATGCCGCCGACGCCGGTGGCCGCGCCCTGGAACGGCTCGATGAACGAGGGGTGGTTGTGCGACTCGGCCTTGAAGGTGACGGCCCAGCCCTCGCCGACGTCGATGACGCCCGCGTTCTGGCCCATGCCCACCATCAGGCGTTCCTTCATCTCGTCCGAGACCTTCTGACCGAAGCGGCGCAGGTAGTTCTTCGACGACTTGTAGGAGCAGTGCTCCGACCACATCACGGAGTACATCGCCAGCTCGCCGGAGGTCGGGCGTCGGCCCAGGATCTCCTTGATGCGGGCGTACTCGTCATCCTTGAGGCCCAGCGCTGCGTAGGGCTGTTCCTTCTTCGGAGTCGCGGCTGCGTTCTCGACGGAGTCGGGGACGTGCTTGTGGGCAGGTGCAGGGGCGGTGGTCACGCGCACTCCTAGATGAGGGGCCGGCGGGGCATGGCCAGTCTACCGGGGGATGCCGGGGCCGATCGCCGGTCAGGACGCGGCGGCGAAGCGGGGTTCCCGTGTCGAGGTTCTGTGGTCGAAAAGGCGTCCTCTGCGCGGTGGGTGGTCAGAAAAGCATCCGAATCGTGGTTGAGGGATGCGTTTTTGACCACCCGAGGAGCGCTGCGCGACATCGCCGGTCAGGATGCGGCGGCGAAGCGCCCCGCGAGAGTGCGGGCGGCCTCTGCGAAGGCGGGCGGGCCGACGACCGTGAACGGGGCATCGAAGCGGGTGATCGAGGCGAGGATGCCGACCCACGACCACGATCCGACCGTGACGCGACACGAGGTCTCGTCGATGGGCTCGACAGTGCCGTCGCCACCGATCCACTTCGCGACCTCTCGGGCAGGCAGAGCGAGCACGAGCTCGCCGATGCAGGGCCAGCGGTCTTCGGCATCCGATCCCTTTGCCCGCGCCGCGAGGTAGGTCTGCGCGTCGGCCGAGGGCAACTCGCGCGGGGTGAAAACGGGGCCGGTCGGGATGCGCAGGGCCATGCGATCGAGTCGGAACGTGCGCCAGCCGTCGGCCTCGAGATCCCAGGCGAGCAGGTACCACCGGCCCTCCCGGGCGACGACGGCGTGTGGTTCGGTGCGCCTGGCCGGGCGGTCGCGGCGCTCGCCGTAGTCGAAACGCAGCACTACTCGATCGCGCACAGCCGCGCTGACTGCCTCGAGTACCGCCGGATCGACCCGCGTCTCGTTCTCGGCGCCGGTGAAGCGGATGCCGTCGACCCGATGTCGCAGGCGCGACGGCATCACCTGCCGCACCGTCGCGAGCGCCCGCGCGGCGCCTTCGTTGATGTCGATCCCCGTTGCCGGCACGCTCTGCAGACCGACCGCGATGGCGACGGCCTGCTCGTCGTCGAAGAGAAGAGGAGGAAGCTCCGAGCCCGCCGCCAGCCGGTATCCGCCGTCGGGACCCTTGATCGCGCTGATCCGGTACCCCAATTCGCGCAGCCGATCGACGTCTCGTCGCACCGTGCGGGGAGTGACATCGAGCCGGTCGGCGAGCACCTGCCCCGGCCAGTCGCGCTGCGTCTGCAGCAGCGAGAGCAGGGCGAGCATGCGCGAGGAACTGCCGGTCATATCTTCATTCTGCGGTAAGTAGAGGACTGAAACTGTCCGCTTCTGCTGTGAGTGTGAGTCTCAACGGCATCCCCGCCGTTCGAATCCAACGAGGAGACCCCATGACCATCGCAACCACCACCCACCTGAACTTCCGCGGCACCGCCCGTCAGGCGCTCGAGTTCTATCAGGGCGTCTTCGGCGGAGACGTGACAGTCGCCACCTACAGCGACGTCGGGATGCCGGCGGGCGTGCCCGGCGCAGACAAGGTCGTGTTCGGGCAGGTAGAGAACGCCGACGGCTTCCGGCTGATGGCGTATGACATCCCCGGCGCATCCGAGGACCCGGACGCGACGGCGGGCACGACCTCGCGCGAGAACGGGACGACCATCACCGACCGCACGTTCTTCCAGTCGCTGCGCGCAGACTCGCTCGATGAGATCACCGGATACTGGAACGCTCTCGCAGACGGCGGCTCTGTCGTCGAGCCGCTCGTTTCGTCGGCCTGGTCGCCCGGATTCGGGATGCTGACCGACCGTTTCGGTGTGACCTGGGTGCTCGACGTGAAGGCGGCGTACGCGGGCTGAATCGGTTGGCGTTCACAACTCAGCATGAACTGCGTCGAATCGGCCCGAAACCGCAGATTTCGATCCGGATCGTCAGGTTCTTGCTGAGTTGTGAACGCCGGAGGGTGGTGCTACCCGTCGGGGAGCTGACGGCTAGCCCTCGCCGCCTTTGCCTTTGTCCTTCTCGCCTTTGTCGCCCTTGCCGGAATTTCCGGGGTTCCCGTTGTTCCCTGGGTTCCCGCTGTTCCCGGGGTTCCCGCTGTTCCCGGGGTTCCCGCTGTTCCCGGGGTTCTCGCTGTTCCCTGGGTTCCCGGGGTTCCCGTTGTTCGCGGAGTCCTCGGGGTCGGAGACGACCTCGACGGGGGCTGCCGGCGCTTCCGCGGGCACTTCCACGGGCGCTGGCTCGGCCGGCACTCGGACCACCGGTACAGCCGCTGTTCTCGAGAACTCGGCGGATGCGGGGGCGGTGAATGCCGTGAGCCCGGCGACGATCGCCCCCGTCGCGACCAGCCCGGCAGCGCCGGCGAGCACGCGGTTACGGGTGCGGGTGCGAGAGGCAGCGCCAGCACCGGAGCCAGCGCCGACACCGGTGACCGCCGTGGCGCTGGTGTCCGGGGTTGCCGGGAGCACGGCCGTCGCACCGGTCGGCGACGAGTCGACGGCATCCGATCGCCCTGCGTCGGATTCCGCCGCGGCGCCCGCGGTCGGGTCCGCGCCGGGATGCTCCGCGGGGGCCGCGCCCACGGTCGGATCCGCATCCGCATCCTTCGCGGGGGCCGCGCCCGCGGTCGGGTCCGCGCCGGCCGACGCGACGATGGCTGCCGCCGCCGCAGCGACCGCGGAACCGTTGGCGTCAGCGGCGTAGCCCCGGAGCAGACCGCGTGCGGCACGAGCGACCTCGGCCGCCGTCGGTCGCTCTTCGGGCTCGAGCCGCGTCATGCGGGTCAGCAGATCGCGCCACTCCTCGGGCACCGTCTCGGAGATCGCGGGCGGTTGCGCGAGTCGGGCGATCGCCGCTGCGCGTCCGGAGCCGAGCGCGGCGTACCCGGTCTCGCCGCTCAGGGCCTCCAGCACCACCAGGCCCAGCGCGAAGATGTCGACCGGAGTGCTGGGGTCGGCGTCGCGCAGCTGTTCCGGCGCCATATAAGTGAGTGTGCCGAGCACGATCCCCGGGGTCGTGAGCCGAGTGTCCTCGATCGAGCAGGCGATGCCGAAGTCGGCGAGCTTCGCGGTGACGGGGCGGCCCGAGCGCCCTCGAGCCAGCAGCACGTTCGACGGCTTGACGTCACGGTGCACGATTCCCGCGGCGTGCACTGCAGCGAGACCCTCGGCGAGGTCGCGGGTGATGCGCGCGACGTCTCGCGGCGGCAGGGGACCTTCGGCCATGCGCGTGGCGAGCGTCGGTCCGTCGACGAACTCCATGACGAGGTACTGGGGTCGTCCGGGGGCGAGCTGCGCGTCGTAGAGCGTCACGAGCGAGGGGTGACTCAGCGAGGCGAGGAGCGCCTTCTCGGTGTGCGCCCGCTCGATCGACGCGACCGGGCCCTCGCCGTGGATCATCTTGATCGCCACGATGCGCCCGAGGTGAGTGTCTTCGGCGCGATACACGGTCGCCATGCCGCCCTGCCCGACACGGTCGTGCAGCACGTACCGTCCGTCGAGGAGCGCCGCCGTCGGGGACACCACTTCCAGGGTCATCGCTTCGTCCTTGCACCAGCATCCGGGTCATGCATCAGAAGAACCTAACCGGCGTGAGCGGAGCTCGTCACAGGGCTTGACGTGGTGGCGAATTGGTGAGTGTGTCGCTGTGGCGGGTTCGAGGTTGCGCAGGTGCCGCGCATCACGATGCGGCCCCGCCGGTCGAGGGTCTGATTCGGTGCGGGGTCAAAAGTGCATCGGAAACGGCCGGTTCGGATGCGTTATTGACCCCGCTCCGCCGTGATCATGGCCCGCCCGACGACGGGGCGACGCGCTGTCAAGGGTCTGCTCCCTCTCAGGCCCCTCGCGTAGAAAGGTGGCAGATCGAAAGGACGTGGCATGGCCGCAGGCGACATCGAGACCTTCCAGCGTGACGGGATCTGGTTCAACCGCATCGAGGGCGAATCGCGCACCCTGGGTTCGAGCTTCGGCACTCAAGACGAAGCCGTTCGGGCCGGCCGCGGAGCAGCGGCCGCGCGTCAGGTCCGGCACACCGTGCGCGCCGACGAGGGTCCGTCCGACACCGGAAACCTGCACGACTGGCATCCACGCGACCTCATGAACTGATGCGCCCTGATTCTGTGGAGCGATCAGAGCGACGGATGCTGTTGCAGGCCTGCATCAACGGCGCCCATCCGGCGACAGAGCACCCGGCGTTGAGCGCCGACGCGACCCTCTCCGCAGCCGACGCGGCGCGCGCCGTTGCCGCGGGAGCGAACGCGATCCACGTGCACCCGAAGGATGCCGCGGGTCACGACAGCCTTGCTGCCGCTGACGTCGAACGATGGCTGCGGGCTCTGAGAGCCGCGTGCCCCGACGTGCCGATCGGCGTGACGACCGGAGCGTGGATCGAGCGCGACGTCGAGCGGCGGTTGGCCGCGATCGAGGAGTGGACGGAAGTCCCCGACTTCGCATCCGTCAACTGGCACGAGACAGGCGCCGACGACGTTGCCGAACTGCTGCTGAGCCGAGGAGTGGGAATCGAAGCGGGCATCTGGGACGCGACAGGCCTCGAGACCTGGAGTCAGTCGCCTGTCCGCAGCCGATGCACACGCGTGCTCATCGAGCTGCCCGACGAGGCCGCCGAGGTCGTGCGGCGCCACGCCGAGGGGCTGATCGCGCACGTCCGGCTCGACGAGCCGAGCATCCCGATCCTGCTGCATGGGGAACTGCGATCGGCGTGGCCCGCGTTCACGCTCGCCGTCGAGCTCGAGCTCGATTCGCGCATCGGACTCGAAGACACACTGTCTCTGCCCGACGGGCGGACCGCCCCCGACAACGCGACGCTGGTGCGCACTGCGGGCGGGATCGCCTTCGCCGGCTGACCGGACCGGCATACTGACCGTCACTCGCCGAAACGAGAATCGCGCGGCGGGAGGGCCTTCCTTAGTGTGGAAGCTTCACGCTGTGAAGGAGTACTCGTGTCTGAGACCACGACCACGACCGCCGGTCGCGCCGGTCGTTCGGCGACGGCGATCGCATGAGCATCCGTCGTTCCGATGCCGTCGTCCGATGTCGGTTCGTGGGCTGAGGGCCGCTCGCCATGACCGATGACCGCGCGCGCACTGACCCGCATCCGTTCGACTCCCGCACGAGGTTCGACCTCGATCGGCCCGAGAGCCGCAAGTGGAGCCTGCACCCCGGGCGCATCGGCGCGTGGGTCGCCGAGATGGACTTCGGCGTCGCGCCCGTGATCGCCGATGCAATGCACCGAGCGATCGACGAGGAGAACCTCGGATACCTGTCGCCACCGCTCGCCGCCCGGCTCGGTGAGGCCACCGCCGAGTGGATGCAGGGCGAGTACGGCTGGGCGATCGATCCCGAGCGCGTGCATCCGGTGTCCGATGTGATGGCCGCGCTGCGGGTGGCGGTCGAGGAATATGCGCCCCCCGGGTCGCCCGTCATCGTGCCGACGCCCGCATATATGCCGTTTTTGACATATCTGCCCGCGATCGGACATCCGGTGATCGAGATCCCCGGTGTCGAGGTCGACGGGCGCTGGCATCACGACCTGCAGCGCATCGATGAGGCGTTCGCCGCAGGTGCTCGCACGCTCGTGCTCTGCAACCCGCACAATCCGACCGGCACGGTGGTCGAGCGCGCTGAGCTGGAGGCGCTCGCGGAGATCGTGGGGCGCCACGGCGGCCGGGTGTTCGCGGATGAGATCCATGCGCCGCTGCGCTTCGACGGCCGACCGTTCATCCCCTATGCATCCGTGTCGGAGGCGACGGCCGCGCACACCATCACCGGCACGAGCGCGTCGAAGGCGTGGAACATCCCCGGACTGAAAACCGCTCAGCTGATCACCTCGAATGACGCCGACCAGCAGCTGTACCGCCGGTTCGGGTTCTCGGTGCAGCACGGCGCCGCGACGCTCGGCGTGGTCGCGTCGACTGCGGCGTATCGCGAGGGCAAGCCGTGGCTCGACGGAGTGATCGACTACCTCTACGAGTCGCGACACCTTGTGGGATCCCTTGTCGCCGAACACCTTCCCGGCGCGATCTATCGCCAACCGGACGCGACCTACATCGGCTGGATCGACACGAGCGAGCTGGGCATCGAGGGTGCGCCTGCAGCGTTCTTCCGCGACCGTGCCGGAGTCGTGCTGACGGAGGGCGCGCTGCTCGGACGAGGGTACGAGGATTTCGTGCGGGTCGTGTTCGCGACTCCGCGGCCGATCCTGCGCGAGGCGTTCGCCGCGATGGGGGATGCCGTTCGGGCACGCTGACGCGAGCATCCGCTCGGTGGCGCAGTGCCGATCGCGCCGGTTCCCGGGATCGATCGCGTTCAGCGGATCGATCGCGCCCCGAGCGTCGTTGCGCCTCGCGGGCGCCGGATGCGGGGTCGAAAACGCATCTCCCGCCGGATGCGGGGTCAAAAACGCATCCCTAGTGGGCCTTTGCGGTGCGAAACTGACCCCGCACCGCCGGGGGGTCGAGAACGCACCGCGCCACACAACCTGTCTGGGCAGTACAGCTAGACCCGCGGCCCGGCGTCGAGTCCGAATCGCTCCGCTGCTGCCGCGAACTCCAGGTCGAAGGTGAGGATGCTCTCGATCGCATCGCCGATCTCGAGCGCGGTGGCCAGGTGCAGCGCATCCAAAGTGCGTAATCCGCTGTGCAGCTCGACGGCCCGCGCGAGCGTGTCATCGCTGAGTGAGACGAAAGCCACGCGATCGAGCAACTCCTGCGCGGCATCCGTGCTGATCGCGCGCCGGTCCGCGACGGCATGCAGTTCGACCGCCAGCAGTCGGGAGGAGACGAAGGCCGTGCCGTCGGCGAATGCCCGGCGCATCGCTGCACTGCCGTCCTCGTCGATGAGTGCCTTGGCCGCTGCAGAGGTGTCGAGGTAGATCACAGCCGGTCGGACCGAAGGTCGTCGAGGATGTCTCGGGTCGAGCGTTCACTCGTGGCGGCGGGTGTGGGGAGCGCCCCGGACTTCGATGGCATCGTCACGCGGCCCGACGACACGAGTCGCTCCCAGGCGGTCTGTGCAGGGGGAGCCAGCTCAGCGATCGGGCGCCCGCGGTCGGTGATGATCAGCCGCTCCCCGGCAGCCACTCGCGCCAGCACCTTCGCGGTCTGCTGATTGAGTTCCGTCTTCGTCACCCTGGCCATACCCCCGATTCTACGCTCGATCTAGTAGAAGTAGTAGATCGCGTCTCTTGCTCGCTCTCCCTCATCCTGCGCGGGGGTTCGGACATTCCGCCCTGGTCATATGCGGGTCAATGACCAACGTGCAGGCCTCATCATGCGGGGTCGATTTCGCATCCGAAACGGCCGGTTCCGATGCGAAATTGACCCCGCATCGGCTAGGAGCGAGACGAGACGCGGTCAGGCGGTGCGGTCGCGCAGCGCGGCGGTGATGCGGTCGACCGCCTCGGCCATGACCGGGCGGGGCAGGGCGAAGACGAAGCGCGTGTATCCGATCGCGGCCTCGCCACAGGCGGCACCATCCGTCATCGCGACCCCGGCGTGCTCGCGGAACCACTCCCCGAGATCCCCGGTCAACCCCGTCTCGCGGAAGTCGAGCAGCGCGATGTAACTGCCCTCGGGCACGATCATCCGCACGCCGGGCAGCTTCTCGTCGACGAGCTGCGCCAGCATCCGTCGGTTGCCGTCGAGGTACTCGACCACCCCATCGAGCCACTCGCGCCCGCCGGTGTAGGCCGCGATGTTCGCGACGACGCCGAGCGTCGAGGTGCCGTGTCCTGCCCAGAATCCGAGGCTCTCCCAGAGCGCGGCGTCGGCGTCGTTCGAGAGGATGACCTGCGCGCACTTCAGGCCGGCGAGGTTCCACGCCTTCGACGCAGACGTCGCGGTGAGCGTGTGGGTTGCTGCGGCATCCGATATTGAGGCGTAGGGGATGTGCTGAGCCGGCGCGTAGACGATGGGCGCGTGGATCTCGTCGGAGAACACCCGCCCGCCCGCATCCGTCACGACCGAGGCGATCGCGAGCAGCTCGTCACGGGTCGCGACGGTGCCTAGGGGGTTGTGCGGGTTGCAGAGCACCAGCATCTCGCCGCCGTCGCGGAACGCCTGGGCGACGGCATTCAGGTCCATGACCCAGCGTCCGTCGACCTCGACGCTGGGCACCTCGATCACCCGGCGGCCGCGCATCGGCGGCACCAGGAGGAACGGCATGTATGCGGGCGTCGGCACGATGATCGCCGAGCCGGGAGTCGTGAAGTGGTCGATCGCCAGTTCGAATGCGGCGATCACATCGGGCACATGGTGCACCCGCTCGGGCGAGATCTCCCACCCGTACGAGTCGGAATACCAGCGGGCCGTCGCCTGCGAGAGATCCTTCGCGAGCTTCTCGGGCAGGTATCCGGTGACGCCCAGGTCCAACGCATCCTTCACGGCGGTGCTGACGGCAGGGGCGAGTCCGAAGTCCATCTCGGCCACGAACGCGCCGATCATGTCGGGGAAGGTCGTCCATTTGAGGCTGCCCGCCGCGCGCAGGTCGTCTTGAGTGATCTGGTCGAACGTGCCCGTGGTCATACTTCAATCCTTCCATCCATGGGGAGCCCTCGGTCCGGATGCGGAAGGTCTGAGCTGTGCACTCGTCGACACCTGCATGTCCGGATCACACATGATGCCGAGAACGACGGGTTCGGCCTGTATCCGTGATGTGAGCCTGCATCTGTGAGGGCCGCCCGAGCGCGGCCCCGCACCGAGGGCGTGCCGCGTGCGGGGTCACTTCCGCACCGGAAACCGAGGCCAGCGATGCGTTTTTGACCCCGCACCGAGAGCGCTCGCCCGAGCCACACCATTGAGCCACCCCCGCACCCGTGCCAGGATTGCCCCGACTCGGCTCACCGGGGGCGGGGACGAAGGGATTCTCATGCAGCTGGCGATGATCGGACTCGGCCGGATGGGTGCAAACATCGTGCGCCGCCTCATGCGCGACGGGCACGAGTGCGTGGTCTATGACGTGAATGCCGATGCGGTGCAGGCGCTGGTCGCCGAGGGAGCCACGGGCGCAGACAGCATGGCCGACCTGGCGTCGAAGCTCGAAGCGCCGCGGGCCGTGTGGATGATGGTGCCCGCCTCGCTCACGGGCATGGTGGCCGATCAGGCGGCGGAGGTGCTCGATGAGGGCGACATCCTGATCGACGGCGGTAACTCGAACTACCGTGACGACGTGCGCCGGGCGAAGACCTTCCGTGAGCGCGGCATCCACTATGTCGATGTGGGCACGAGCGGTGGCGTCTTCGGGCTCGACCGCGGCTACTGCCTGATGGTCGGCGGCCCGGACGAGGCCGTGCAGCGCATCGAGCCCGTGCTGCGCACGATCGCCCCGGGCGTCGGCGAGATCGAGCGCACCCCCGGTCGCACGGGAGACCTCACCCCCGAGGAGCAGGGCTACCTGCACTGCGGACCGTCGGGCGCGGGGCACTTCGTGAAGATGGTGCACAACGGCATCGAGTACGGCATCATGGCGTCGATCGCCGAGGGCCTCAATCTGCTGCACAACGCGGATGCCGGAGTGCGCGAGGCCGAACACTCCGCCGAGATCGCCCCGCTGGAGGAGCCGGAGTTCTACCAGTTCCCGATCGACACGTCGAAGGTCGCGGAGCTGTGGCGCCGAGGATCCGTCATCTCGTCGTGGCTGCTCGACCTCACGGCCGCCGCGCTCTCCGAGAACCCGACGCTCGACGGTCTCGCCGGCCGGGTGTCCGACTCGGGCGAGGGGCGCTGGACGGTCAAGGCCGCGGTCGACGTGGGGGTGCCCGTGCCGGTGCTCGCGGCGTCGCTGTTCGAGCGCTTCGCCTCGCGCGGTGAGGATCAATTCGCCAACCAGGTGCTGTCGGCCATGCGTCTGCAGTTCGGCGGACACCAGGAGCTCCCCGCCGGAGACGTGCTCGAGGCCGGCTCGCGCAAGGCCGACTCCGACAGCGCATAACCGAGTTCTCCCGGTTCGCCGAGTGAGGTCCGCGGAGGTCCGCGTTCACAACTCAGCAAGAATCGGGGTCGTGCGTGGGCTCGGCCCCGGAATCCCGCGGGACCGATGCGTCGGCCGACTCGTTCGTCCTGAGTTGTGAACCGGCCGACCCGGCGCCGCCAGCCAGAGACGAAGCCCCGACCCGAGAAAGGCATCCACATGACCACCGTCACGCGTCGAGCCACCCCGCACGACGCCGACCGCCTCGCCGAGATGCTGCACGCCTTCAACACGGAGTTCGACACCGAGACCCCGGGGGTCGAGGTGCTCGCCGAGCGATTGCGCACGCTGCTGGCCGGAGCCTCGACCTTCGCGGTCATCGCCGACGACCCTGCCGCGGGAGTCGCGCTCGTGACCCTGCGCCCGAACGTGTGGTCTGGCGGACCGGTCGCGCTGCTCGACGAGATGTACGTCTCGCCGGAACAGCGCGGCACGGGCGTCGGGAGCGCGATCCTGCAGCAGATGGTCGAGATCTGCAGGGAACTCGGCGTCGCAGCGATCGAGATCAACGTCGACGAGTCGGATGCCGGCGCGATGCGCTTCTACGAACGGCACGGGTTCAGCGGCGCCGACCCCGACACCGGCGAGCGGGCGTTCTACTTCTATCGGTCGCTGGAGGCGGGCGGCTAGCTGCTCCGCACACGCGGCCGGTTAGTCTGACGCCATGGATCCCTTCCTCACCATCGTCCTCTTCTACGTCGCCGGGTTTTTGATCGGCATCCTGATCCTGTGGCTCGTGATCTACACGGCTGTTCGATCTGCGCTGACGTCGCACCGCCAGGCCCTGGCAGAAGAGGCTCGACCGGCGCGGCCCTACGTCGGGCGGTGAATGTGGGCACGGTTTTCACGCTCTCGGGCGCGGAAGCCGCCGGGCTCGACCCTGAAATCCTCGACGTCTGGAGAGCCGCCTTCGGCGACGCCGAGGATGCCGAAGAGTGGCGATCATCCGTCTGGGATCGGCATCGATCGCGGGCGGGGTTCCGCCTGGTCACGGCGCGTGACGGCGAGCGGATGCTGGGCTTCGCGTGGGGACACACCGGCGAGCGGGGTCAGTACTGGTCTGACTTCATCTCGCGCGAGGTCGGTCGGGGTGTCGACGACTGGATCGGCGGTCATTTCGAGTTCGTCGAGCTCGCGGTGATGCCCGATGCGCGAGGCCGCGGAATCGGGCGTCGATTGCACGACGCGCTCCTCGCCGATCTGCCGCATGAGCGGGCACTGCTGTCGACGTCGGCCCGCTCAGATGATCCGGCCGTTCGTCTCTACTCGTCACGCGGATGGGTCACCCTCGCGACCTATGGAGAGGATCGGCAGGTCATGGGGCGGGTTCTCGCCTAGACCAGGCGCGCATCGACTCGAGAGATCAGTCGCAGGCGATCCCGTCACCGTCGCGGTCGAGGTCATAGATGTCCGAGCCGACGATCTGCACCGGGCCCTGCACATACGCAGGTCCGTTCCCGCTGCCTCCCGCGCAGTCGACGTCGCTGGAGATCGGCACGCACGCTCCGGTGTAGTTCGGATCGCATCCGCCGCCGCCCTGCTGCACGAGCGGAACCGGCGCAGGTGCGGGAGCCGGCGCGGGAGCGGCGACGGGGGCCGGCGCTTTGCTCCCGATCGCGGTCACCTCGGCGACCGGCGGCACGGAGACCGCCTCGCTGACGACCTCGCGAGACACTTCCACGCCATCGACCAGGGTGACCCGATACGTGATCACCTTCACGCCGTTCACGCCCGCGGCGACGAGCGCTGTGGCGCCTTGATCGAGCTGAGGGTCGTCGACGGTGGTCGCCTCGAACGCAACGGGCACTTCTTCGGTCGCCGTCTCGAACGTGGTCGGCGTGGGGGTCGGGCTGGGCGCCGGAGTCGATGTCGTCACCGCTGCGAAGTTCTGCGGCTCGGATGCCGTCGGTGTGCCTCCGCTGTTCGCGCTCGCGATGCCGCCGCCTGTGACCAGCAGTGCGGCGAGGCCCAGGGCGACCACGCCCGACATCCTCGACCGGAGCCCGAGCGCGGGGAGAGGGCGAGCGACCATCACATAGAGGGCGACGCCGACCATGACCGTGGCAACCAACAGGATGGCGATCGGCGACAGCCGGGCGAGCACTCCTCCGACCACGAGTGCGCCGATGATGATCCCGGCGTTTCGCCAACCCGCCCGTCGCTTCGTGGCAACGGATGCTGCGGGTGGGGCAGGCGGAGCCATCTGAGTCGTCACGGCCGCAGCTGGCGACGGTGATGTGGCATCCGTCCAGCGATGGCCGTCCCACCAGCGCAGCTGATTCGGATTCTCCGGATCTGGATGCCAGGAGGCAGGCGGCAATGACATGAGAGTTCCCCTCGACAGTGAGGCGACGAATCGCCAGCGCCCCCAGAGCGCTGTGACCTGTATATCGGTATGTGGACGCGGCGTACAAGTAACGATTCAGTCCTGATCGCTTCGACCGGCGACGCACCATGGCCGCGATGAGCGTCCGCGCTCGCCGCTATGCTGCTCCGATGACCAGCCAAGAGCAGGAGCCCGCATCGTCGTTGATCCATCAACCCCCGGAGCTGCAGCGACGACGGGTGTTCGCGATCACCATGCTCGCGCTGTGGGTGGCCGCACTCGGGCTCTCGATCTTCGGTCTCGTGATGGGGAATCCCAACTGGCTGACCCTCATTCTCGGCACGGGATTCACGGTCTACTCGCTGGTGTTGCTACGCCGCGTTCGGAAAGACGTGCAGGCTTTCGAGACGGAACACGGGGTCGACGCCGCCATCCAGCGCTGAGGTCGCCCCGAGCGGATCGACGGCGCCCCGATTCCACCTGAGCGAGCCGCGGCGCAAGATACTGCACTGTCCTCATATGTATGCTTTGCTACTTCGTGCGGTCGCGATGGCAGGCAAAGACGCCGACACGTCTCTCGACTGCTCGAGCGGGCCTCGGGCACCCGAACCATCCCGGGGTCCGCTCGACAACCTCGGGGACGCGAGTGCCGACGAACGGGCGCGCGATCGCGCGCCCGAGAACTCCCGAGGCACGTGCGCGCCGGGAGGGATGCTGGTCAACCGCATCTGATCCAGCCTGAACAGACGCCAGCCGCGGCGGCCTTAGGCAACTGCCCCGCTTCGAAAGCCCCCTACGGCCGCAGCAAGTCGATCTCTGAGCGATGGCTGTTTGATGGCCGAGCGTGTTGCCTGAATGAGACGGACGGCCCGCGCGTGACTCTTGGCAATCGATCGTGCCGCACTTCGCGATCCCGCCCCTTGGATCGTCCAGTCGAGTGATACCCGTCGCTTGTTCCCTCTTCGCCACAGAGTCGAGGCCGTAGAGACGACGAGGGCAGTCATCAGCCCGATACCAGTCGCGAAGCCGCGCGACGTCCACGTCGGGATAACGATGAAGAAGAACAGCAGCGACACCGCGACCCCTACCAACCATCCGAGGATCCGAGTCAATCGATCGGACGCAGCCCGCACGGTCGATACCGCGAACAGGCAGGCGGACGTTTGCAAGGTCGTGAGCGTCGCGTACATGGTGACCGCGAAGCGCGGGTCGAGAGTGGTCGTTGAATCCACCTGGTCCGCCGAGGCGACGAACGCGGCCATCGCGACTCCTGCCCCGGCAGCGACCACGACGTTTGCGATCAGGACAATCCATACGGGCCTGCGCGATCGAACGCGCAGGGTTCTCGAAAGCGCACGCATGGTGACTCGCGTGCGTTCGGCTTTCGCGAGAGCTAGCTCGCGTTCGAAGACGATGAATCCTCCAAGCTGGACAGCAAGGAACAATGTCGCGCCGAGGACCGGGACGATCACGAAGAGAGTTCCAGCAATCCCGGGCTTCGCGATGCAGGCGATCACGATCAGCAGAAGCGCCGGAACAAGCGAGCTCACCATTGCTTCTGCGATCATGCCCAGAGTCCGCTGAGTCTTCGCCGCGTCGACGGTTGCGGCCAGCTGCCCGCCGATGACGATGGCATAGAAGGCCAGAAGGATTGGCACGAATACCCCGAACGCCCAGCCGATGTGACCCAGGACTGCCTCCCCTGCCGCACTAGCCAGGCTCCAAACCACGGTTCCATCTAGCCCAGGCAGCGTCGCTATCAAAGAAGCGAGGACTACCATACGAGGCTTAGCGCGGCAATTTCTGCGAGCGATTCTCGAGTCGGCCGGGAAGCTTGAGTGTCGGAGATAGCGTGTCTGCCAGTCATGGAGACAAACCTATGGATGAGAACTGCAGCGTGCGGGAGGACACCGATACTCTGGGTTCACCGCCTGCATCGAAGGAGATCGGCGAGATGAGACCCCTGCGCTACTCGATCAACGTCACGCTCGACGGCTGCGTCCATCATGAGGCGGGGGTCGCTCCCGATGGGGAGCTGATGCAGTTCTGGACCACCGAGATGCAGCGGGCGGATGCCGTGCTCTATGGCCGAACGACCTACGAGATGATGCAGTCGGCCTGGCGTCGCCCGGCATCCGGTGTGTGGCCCGACTGGATGGATGAGTGGGAGGTCCCGTTCGCGGAAGCTCTCGACAGTATGCCGAAGTTCGTCGTGTCGCGCACGATGGATGCCGTCGATTGGAACGCCGAGCTGGTGAGGGGCGACCTGGCCCAGACGGTTCAGCAGCTCAAGCAGCCGCCTGGCGAAGGACTGTCCGTCGGTGGCGTGACTCTTCCCCTTGCGCTCACCGAGCTGGGGCTGATCGACGAGTACACGTTTGTCGTGCACCCGATCATCGCCGGCCACGGGCCGCGGCTGCTCGACGGGTTGAGCGAGCGCACCCGGCTCGAGCTCATCAACCGCCGCGAGTTCGCGTCGGGAGCGGTGGCGACGGCGTATCGGCCGGTGACCTGACGATGGTGCGGCGGTCACTCGTAGCGGCGGTGCCGTCTGTGCCTCGAGACGCGTTGCACTTCTAGCCCGCGATATCAGACGTCGATCGGGCGCGCGACGGACGATCGCGAGCCCACTTGCTGGAGTTATTGCGTCGGTTCGATTGACGCGCCGATCGACCGTGCCAGCGCACGCGAGCCCGTTGAGCGAGGCCGGCGGAGCGGCCCGAGTCGAGACGCCGCACCCTCGTTTCGTCTCAGTCGACTTCGTCGTCTTGCTCAACGACCGGTCCCCAATGAGCTCCATTCTCGCAACCCAAGCCCGACACCGGCATATCAGTTTGTGTCCCCATATGTATGCTTTTATATCTCAAATGGACGATTTCGATGGTGAAGAAGACGTATTTGACGCCATTCGAACACCGGCGCCGCATCAGTGCCGGTGCGCCCGTCCATCCGACGAAAGGAACATCACTATGCAGATCGAATTGCGCGGTGTCGCCGAAGCGTGCCTCGACCGCAGCACGCTCGAGATCGAACGATCGATGCCGCTTTCTGTGGAAGACATCTTCCGCGAGCTCGGCGACCTGGACGAGCGGATCGAACGGGCGTTCATCGACGCGGAGACCCAGCAGGTGCGCAGCTATGCGCGCATTCTCGTCGACGGCAAGGTCGCTCGTCTCGAGGATCAGGTCGACGACGACTCGCGCGTCATGGTGTGCGTCGTCGCTCCGTGTGACGGCTGATCAGACGTCTCCCTCGGTGCGGTGGTCGAGCTCACTGCTCGGCCACCGCCCTCGTCCAGCCCGCCGCCGCACCTCTCAGCGCGAAAGAAAGAGCATGGAGTTTCAGGACACGAGATACAACCGACAGCTGTTGATGCCGCAGATCGGGGAGGCCGGCCAGCGGCGCCTCTCTGAGGCCAGCGTGGTCACCGTGGGAGCCGGCGGCGTGAAGTCTCCTCTGCTTTACTACCTCGCCGCGGCAGGTGTCGGACGCATTCACATCATCGACTTCGATGACATCGAACTCAGCAACCTCAACCGCCAGATCCTTTACCGGACACACGACATCGGCAGGCTGAAGGCAGAGACGGCAGCCGAGGAACTGCGAGAGCTGAACCCGTCCATCGACATCTCGTACTCCACCGACAGAGTCACGCCGGAGAACATCGACGAGATCCTCGGCGGCTATTCCGTCATTCTGGAAGGCGGGGATGGACCCGAGCAGCGCCTCCTGTGCAATGCGTTCGCCCTGCGCACGCGCACCCCCATGGTTCACGTCAGTGCCCAGTACGGATACGGGTACGTGTTCACGATGGTGAACGAAGAAGACCCCTGTCTCCAGTGTGTGTACCCCGATCTGCCCGAGAGTCGCAGAGGACCGGTTCCCGTATGGGGCATATCCACGGGTCTCTCCGGAGTCCTGGGTGCCAATGAGGTGCTCAAGACCATCCTCGACAAGGGCGATCTCGCTCGTGGATATCTCCTGTCGTTCTCGAACTTCCAGAACGACTTCATTCGAATCCCCATCGAGAAGCGGGACGAGTGCGCGGCATGCGGCCGCAGATGAGCGACACCGCGAGTGCGGTTCGACGCGCCGCTCTCTTCGGCTCCGCCATGGATGCGGTGGGAACAGGCGCATTCGTCAGCGCGGCGGCGATCTTCTTCGCGACCCAGAGCGGTGTCAGCCCCGTGACCGTGGGAATCGGGCTTACCATCTCGGCGGTGAGCGGCGCGGCGGCTTCGGTTCCCGTGGCCCACATCGCCGATCGTCTCGGACCGCTGCGCGTGTTCACCCTCTCCTATGCGCTGCGTGCCATCGGCATGCTCGGGTGGCTCTTCGTCGGTGGTGACGTCGCCTTCCTCGTCTACTCGGCAGTCTTCGGCGCCGTAGACCGCTCGGCGGCGTCGCTCACCCGCAGCATCATCGCTGCTCCCCTCCCGGAGGACGAGGCCGTGCGCCTCTTCGGTCGCATGGCCCTCCCCACCAACCTCGGCTACGGACTCGGCGCCGGCCTCGCCGGGCTCGTGATGTTCTTCGACTGGCCGCTCACCGTCGTCCTGATCGTCAATTCGGCATCATTCGTCGCGGTCATCATCATCTACCGGTCAGCTCTGCACGGCCGAGATGTCTCAGATGCGCGCGTGCGGCCCTCCGCATTGACGTCGTGGACCTCATTCACGACCGCTTTCGGATCGCCACAGCGACTCAACATCACCTGGGAGAACTTCGTGTTCTCGTTCCACCGAACACTCCTCAATGTGTACCTGCCCCTCTTGGTGGTCACTCATTGGGAAGATTTCGCCTGGATCGTCCCCGCCGCATTCGTCGTCAACGCCGCGGTCGTCGCATTCACCCAAGAGAAGGTGAACATCTGGGCGACTGCCGGCGCTCACCATGCCATCGCCTGGGCCGCTTCCGGGATCATCCTCGGAGTATCCGTCCTGCTGCTGTCGACGACGGTGCCCACCTCGGAGAACACGAGGGGAGTGATCGCGCTGGTGGTGCTCATCCTGCTGCAGATCCTCGCCGAGATCCTGCACTCCGCTGCCCTCGCGGTCTACATGGTCAAGCTCAGCAGGCGTGACGCGCGGACCACCGACATGAGCGCGATGAACCTCGGCGGACAACTGCAGAACGTCGTCGGGCCCTCCGTCTTCGGCGCCATTGTGAGTCCGCACGCATGGGTTCTCGGCGTCGCCGTCGGCGGCTGCATCATCATCACCGGACTGCGTGCATCCGCAGTCGGCCGCCGAAGGTGGTTCGCCGATGACTGACTCCGACGCCGGAGAGCGTTGGGATTGGGAGTACAGCATCCGCAACAGCGGTCGGAGGGACCCTCTACCCATCGTCGACGCCGTGATCGAGATCGCTCAGCCCGAGCAGCGTCTCCTCTACATCGGGATCGGCGACGGGCGGAACTTCCTCCCCCTCATCGACGCCGGTCTCGACATCGTCGGATGCGAGATCTCGAGGGTCGGCATCGATCGGCTTCTGGAAGAACGGCCGGACGTTGCGAACCGCGCTTTCTTCGGGAGCTTTGACGACGTCTTCGGCGGGGCTGACTTCTTCGACGGGGTCGTGGTCTCGCGCGTCCTTGTCGACAGCGACCTCAGCGTCACCGAGGCTCGGCTGCGAAGCGCTCGACGACTGCTGCGCCCCGGGGGCTTCATCGCTGCCCAGTGGACTGCCGCCGGCACCGATCCCTGGCCCGGATGGACCCGAGCCGACCTCGACGAGAAGGCGAACCTGCACCTCACATACGAAGACGACGGGGTGCGCAAGGTCTACCTCTCGTTCAGAGGATGCGTGGAACTTCTCGAGGGTGCAGACTGTGCGGTCGAGAGTGGCCTCACGGCCGTCGACCTACCGCGCGTCGCGGCGCCCGGAGGAATCGTTCGAGACTGGATCACCATCGCCAGCCCCACGGGGTGAGGGGCCACCCAGAGCCCGCGTCGAAGGAGATCGGCGAGATGAGACCACTGCGCTACTCAATCAACGTCACGCTCGACGGCTGCGTCCATCACGAGGCGGGGGTCGCTCCCGATGAGGAGCTGATGAGCTTCTGGACTGCCGAGATGGAGCGGGTGGATGCCGTGATCTACGGCCGAACGACCTTCGAGATGATGCAGGAGGCCTGGCGTCGCCCGGCATCCGGCGCGTGGCCCGACTGGGATGGGAGAGTAAGAGATCCCGTTCGCAGAGGCCATCGACCGCATGCCGAAGCACGGGCCGCGGCTGCTCGACGGGTTGAGCGAGCGCACCCGGCTCGAGCTCATCAACCGCCGCGAGTTCGCGTCGGGAGCGGTGGCGAACACCTATCGGTCGGTGCGCTCGGCTTGATCACGGCGATACCTGTCTGCTCCCCGCCGCGTCACCAACGCGGTGAAGCCGGCGTAGGCGCCGAAGATCGCCACATGTCCCAGCACGAGGATCCACAGGCCGGCGCCGGCCTGATAGACGAAGCTCAGGTAGATCAGCAGGAGGATGCTGCCCAAGGATCCACCGATGCCTGCTCCGATGGCCATACTTCGGTCGACCTTCGATGCGTCGAAGTAGCTCGGCGCCGTGAACCTTTCAACGAACGCGCCGAGTGCCGCGGTCAGACCCGAGACGATGCCCGTGATGACCGTCGGAATCATGATGAGCGGGATGAGCCAACCGATGGAGGCTTGCGAATCGGGCAGGTGACGGATCATCATCACCGCCTGCACTGCCGCCATCACCACGGTGAAGAGCACGAAGCCGAAGACGGTGAGGGCGAGGGTCGGGACGCGCGTCTTCGAGACGCGTCCGCCTGGGGGAGCAGCGCGCCGTTCGTGAAGATCATCCCCCATGCCGCGACTCTATTGTCGGCACGGTCCAGGGGCGCGGAGTCCTGCTCCGACCTGTCACAGGTGTCCGTGAGTGCAACCGCTGGACGCCCTGCGGTGAACGCCCCCCGGAGTCGTCGGTAGCCTGTTCTAGTGCCCCGTCCCCGAAGTGAAGCCGCGCGCCAATCCGTGCTCGAGGCGATGCGCGCTGCCGTCGTCGCTGGCACCTACGAAGCGGTGACGATCGAGGGACTCGCCGAGACCGCAGCAGTCTCCAAGCAGACGATCTACCGTTGGTGGCCGTCGAAGGCGGCGATCCTCGGCGAGGCGCTGCTCGAGGGAGACCTGCCAGGAGCGGACCCCGCAGTCGCGATGAGCGACGACATCCGGGCCGACCTGCACGCGTGGTTCTCGGCGATGTCGGCCGGGCTCGCGAAGCCCGAGGGTGTCGCACTCGCCCGGGCGCTGATCGCGGTGACCGCCACCGACCACGAACTCGGCCTGGCGCTCAACGAGCGTCTCGCGGCACCGATTCGCTCGTGGGTCGCCGAACGGATCGCGCGCGGGCAGTCGGCAGGCGAGATCCGGGCCGACGTGGATGCCGACGCGATCGCCGACCAGCTCGTCGCCATGGCGTCGTACGCGGCGCTCATCGGTCAGCCCTTGAGCGCAGAGCGCGTTGACGAGACGGTGACGCGACTGCTGCGAGGGATCGCGCGGTAGGCAGTGCGTGCCGCTCGTTGCGAAGCGGTAACGGCGGCAGTTTGTGGCAGGCTCGGCCGATACGTTTAGGCCGATGAAAACTCCACTCCGCCTCGCGACGGCTGTCGCTGCTGTCTTCCTTCTCGCCTCCTGCAGCGCTCCCGCTGCTGACACGACCGACGCGACGTCGGCTCCGACCGAACAGGTCGAAGAAGTAGAGGAGGCACCTGAGCCCGTCGATCTCACCGGCGTGTGGAAGCAGACGAACTCCGGAGCAGAAGACAGCTTTCAGTCGGCCACGATCGCCGGGCAGACTATCGAAGTCTTCTGGAACAGTCCCGACATGCAGGCGATTTACTGGGCCGGAACGGTCGAGGTCCCGACCGACGGGTCGACGTCATTCACCTGGGATTCCGCGAACGACAAGACCAAGACGGACAACGCCCTCATGGCGTCGAGCGATGACACGAAAACCTTCACCTATGCCGACGGTGAGCTTTCGTATGAGCTCACAGCTCTCGGCACGACGATGACGGTTCGCCTCGCGAAGCAGTGATCGGCTTTCTCTGATGCTCTCGCTGGACTGGATTCTCCGAAGCGCCGACGTCAGGCCCGACGAGGCCATGGTGATTCGCCATGCCTACGTGCGTGAACATGAGGACAGCGGGCTCCAGGGCATCCATGCCGACTCGACCGACGACGAGATCCTTTACTACACGAGCCGGCAGAGTGCGACGCAACGAGTCTTTCCCGTCACACCCCCGCGGTATTGGATCGTCTTCATCCGTGAAGACGGAGGCCGTGCTCGGTTCTGGGCTGTTGTCGAAAACCACGGTGAGGCTTGGAACGACGGCAGGCAGCGCGCTTTCACCCTGACGGTGTCGGAGCAGATGGCCGACCTGCGGAACAGGCTCGTCATCGGCTGGAAGTCTCCCCGCGCCTGGTGGATCAACGGGGGAACGGCCGCTCCGTACCCGGTGCTGGAGATCGCAGATGCCAAGCCGATTCCGTTCCCCGGGTTCGATGGCCTGGTTCTCGACTACCCCCAGCTTCAGGCGGTCATGCGTGACCACCGATACGCGTCGTGGCGCACAGCACTGGCTTCGGTGAAGGGGATATATCTGATCACCGATACGCGCGATGGTCGTCACTACGTCGGCAAAGCCGATGGGGCTGAGAGCATCCGTCAGCGTTGGGCGGTCTACGCCACGAACGGACACGGTGGGAATGTCGAGCTGCGGAATCTCGATCCTTCGACCTTCCGATACTCGGTTCTCCGCGTATTCGATCCGGCGACGCCCGAGCGCGACGTCAACGAGGCTGAGGATCACTACAAGCGTGCGCTTGACTCGCGACGCTGGGGATTGAACCGAAACTGAGCGCGGAGCCGATCGACGAGACGGTCGCTCGGCTGCTGCGGCAACCGCGCGGTAGGCAGTTCGGGCGAAGTCGACGGCGGATAACCTTGCCATGAGTACTCGACGTCGACGACGGGAGCTGAAATGGTCATCGCTGACATCACCGTCGTTCCGGTGCCGACGGAACGCAAGGCCGCATACCTCGACTTCTCGAAGCGGATGGCGGAGGTCTACCGCGATCACGGTGCCATCAGCGTCGTGGACTACTGGCAGTCGAGCGATTCAGCCGACCCGGCTGACTTTCACGCAGACGGGGCGTCGTACGAATCGGGCGAGCTCAAGAGCATCGCCGAACTCGTAGGAACGAACGCTGGGGAGTCGGTCGTGGTCACGGTGACGACCTGGCCGTCGCGCGAGGTTCGTGATCGCGGGACCGCTGCCGTCACGAGCGATCCTCGCGTGCTCGAGACGCTCGATGAAGACCCCGTCTTCGATGGAAGTCGCGTGATCGGCGACAGCTTCGAGATCGCGATGAGCGTTCAGCAGGAAGAGTGACGGGCTCCGGTTACGGGGTGCAGTAGGCGAGCATCGCGTCGGTCGCTGTGCGCATCTCCGTCGTCGCGGCGTCCAGGCCCGTGATGTCACCCGCGATGGCCTTCTCGCCTTCGGCGGCGAATGCGTCGATGCTCGTCGTCCACGAGTCGCGGAGTGTGACGAACTCCTCGGGACCGTCGACACCGCGGATGTTCTCGGCGACGTTTCTGACCTCGTCGAGCGCAGCCTGTGCGGCCTCGGGGGTCGGCGAGCTGACGCTGCCGATCACGCCGGTCACCTGCGCGGCCTGAGCTGCGACCTGTCCGCAGGCCGCGATGGTCGAGGCCTGCGAGCATCCGGACAGCAGCAGGATGCCGACGGCGAGCGTTGCGAGCGCGGGGAGCTTCTTCATGCGAGCCACTGTAGGCGGGGGAGATGTGAGGTCTACGATCCTTGCTGTTCGCCGTCCCGGATGAGGCAGAGAGAAGGCCCCTGCACAGCATCGCGCGCGGTGGCGCGACGCCGTGGTTGGTCTCACACGAGCGACCGCCCACTATTGCGAGGACAACCGCGACCGCACGCCAGCACCTGAACTGCCGATCGTCACTTGTCGTTTTGCTGCAGCCTGGGACGAAGCGAGATGGAAAGAGTCGCGGTACACCTCGCGTCCCACCGCATCGGGATCCGGTCGCGCGCCTGCACCACGGTCTAGAGACTCTGTGCGGCGATGTGTCCTACGTCTACTTGGTGGGTAGTCCTCCGGGTCCAGAAGGGATGCCCCAGGCTCGCGACATACGAGCAGGCGCAGAGCACTTCGTCCGGCGGCGGCGTAAACAGGTATGCGCCTCTGCTGTCTGTTCTTGCGGCATCATGTGATGAACCACGTTCGAAGGGGAACACATGGCGACCAAGACTGCACGAATCAAGGCCGGCTTCACACTGGGAGGCGAGCAGGCAGAGGCAGACCCGCTCGCCGGTGAAGCGTTCGTAGAATCGGGACTGTATGAGGTGATCGCCGATCGCCGCGACCCTCGGTGTTTTCTGATCGGCCGAACCGGGTCCGGCAAGTCCGCGGCGCTTCAGCACCTCGAAGACACTGAGCCGGACCATGTGATTCGGATCACGCCTGAAGACTTATCCCTGCCTTACATCACTGATCTTCAGGTGATTCGGTACATGGACTCGCTCGACGTGAAGCTTGATCTCTTCTGGATCGCGCTGTGGAAGCACGTACTTCTCGTCGAAATCATCCGCCACCGATACGGTGTCACCTCGCCCGAGACAAAGCAGCGATTTCTCGTGGGACTGAAGGAACGACTGGTTAGGCAGCCCGGGAAGCAAGCCGCACTCGACTATCTTGACGAGTTTGAAGGAAAGTTCTGGTGTGACGCCGATGAGAGAGTTCGTGAGATAACCGACAGGTTCACGGAACGGTTGGGCGTCGATGGGAGCGTCTCCGCTTCAGTGGCGTCCTTCGGTGTGAAGGGCGCCGTCTCTTCTGCCACCGAACAGACAACTGAATCCAAGTCGGAGATGGCCGACCGCTACCAGCGCATTGTTAACGAAACGCAGTTGTCAAAACTGAATCAGATGCTCACGGTCCTCAACGACGAGATTCTGGATGAAGCGAACTTTACGTATGTTGTGATAGACGATCTCGACAGAGACTGGGTGGATGAACGACTGTCGAATGACCTCATTCGTTGTCTATTCCGAACGGTGCTCGACATGCAACGCGTCGCGAACTTGAAGATCGTCGTCGCCCTGCGATCCAACATTTTTCAAGAGCTGGATTTTGCTGCTAGCGGTGGGCAAGAAGAGAAGTTCCGAGCTCTGGTGCTTGAGATGAGGTGGACTAAGCCATTGCTCGAGGAAGTTCTTGATGAACGCGTCAAGCTTGCGGCTGAATCGTCGAATCTCACTGCCAAGTCATTTCGTGACCTCACGCCCCATTCCAATAACACGCGCGGGAATCCCATCCAGTACATCCTGCAGCGCACTTTGCTTCGGCCCCGCGACGCGATCGCCTTCGCCAACCAGTGCTTCGCTGTAGCAGCGGGGAAGCACCGGCTGAGTTGGGAAGACATCCAAGCGGCTGAGCGGCAGTACTCCGCCAATCGGTTGCTCGCACTCCGCGACGAATGGAAGCAAACTTACCCAGGAATCGACCAAGTTGTCGTCAAGTTTCGCGGCGCACCGGCACGAATGACCAGAGACGAGTTTCAGGATCGCCTCGATGAGTGCATGCTGCTTATGACTGCTCCAGAGTTCACGGGTGTGAGGTGGATGACGGATCTGTCACGCGCAATGTGGGAATCTAGCGCTGGCGAAGCTTCCTGGAATGAGCTTTACCAACCGCTGCTGGCGTTACTTTACCGAATTGGACTTGTGGGTTGTGCGCTTACAGGAAGCGCCGCACCGCTGTTCTTCGCCGACGACGCTCTTCTCGTGGAGTCTGAGTCAACCGTGGACCGTTGCGAGTGGTTTCACGTGCACAGGATGTTCCATAAAGCGCTCGACGTTGTTCGTACGGGCGAGCGGAGGGAGCAACAGGCGTCATCTGCGCCGAGCCAGAGTGCCAAAGCCGAAGATGTTTCGCAATCAGTGAGTTGAGCCCGCAAGGATGACAGTTTATTGAAATGAGGAGGGCCCCTCCCGTTCGGGTCGGGAGGGGCGTGGTCATCGGGCTGCTTACTGCACCGACCATCCACCATCGGATGCCAGCACCGCACCGTTGATGTTCACGGCGTCGTCCGACAGCAGGAACGTGATCGATGCGGCGAGGTGCTCGGCGGTCGCGACCGTCGGGATCGCCTGCTGGAACGGGGCCAGGCGGCCGGAGCCGTACTCCGACATGTTCGGGGGCATCGGGATGCCGGTGGCGACGCCGCCCGGAGCGACGGAGTTCACGCGGATGCCCTTCGGTCCGTACATGAAGGCCGCGGACTTCGTGACGCCGACGATGCCGTGCTTGCTGGCCGTGTAGGCGTTGCCCGACGCGTTGCCGCGCAGACCCGCTTCGCTCGAGACGTTGAGGATTGAGCCGCGGCCGGCCTTCTCCATGATCGGGAGCACCGCGCGCATGAGCTTGAACGGGGCGGTGAGGTTGATGGCGATGACGCGGTCCCAGACGGCATCCGTCGTCTCGCCTGCGGGGGAGAAGTCGTCGTTGATGCCGGCGACGTTCGCGAGGGCGTCGATGCGGTCGCCCGCGGCGGCGATGACGGCGTCGATCGCGTCCTGCTTGGTGAGGTCTCCGGCGACGGTGGTGATGTCGGCATCCGGCAGCTCGGCCTTCAGCGCGTCGAGCTTGTCGGCGGCGATGTCGGAAGCGATGACGCGTCCGCCTTCGCGGGCGATGCGGGATGCGGTGGCCTTGCCGATTCCGGACGCCGCACCCGTGACGATCACGGTCTTGCCGGCAAAACGTCCGGTGGTGGGCTTCTCGATCCAGCCCTCCGACTCGTCGGCCTCGGGGATCTCGCCGCCGTTGGCTGCGCGCACGAGGTCGTCGACGACGGACTGCGGCAGCTGTCCCTGGCTCATCGCGACGAGCTGCTGCAGCGGCAGTCCGAGCACGGGGGTGAGGAGCTCGGGGTCAGCGTCCGTCTGCTCGAAGAGCGCGCGGATGAGCGGCCCGCCGGTCGGGTCGTTCAGCCAGTCGCCGATGGTGGAGTGCGCGGTGAGGGCCATGAGGGTGCTCCTTGGGCTTAGGTTTCGCAACGGTGCGTCTACTTATGAAACAGTGTAAACCCGAACGCGATCGTGTGCTCACAGCGAGGGCAGCCCGTCCATTGGCGGGTACTCTGATGTCCCCGCACCGGCTTCTGGCGGACCGACGCGTGGCGAGCTTTGGGGTGTCCGATCTCGAAGACGCCTCAGCATCCGCCGCCACCGGCGGCGACATTCTCGATGATTTACGTGCGGGGCGCTCACCGGGACGGACCTCGGGTCAAACGCCATCAGTATCAGGCTAACCTCGAGCCGCAGTTCGCCCACTTAGCCTTGACGCGTTGGCGCCCGCGCTCGCTGGGACACCCATGTCTGGTGCGACTAGTCGTGCGACTCTGCGGCTGCCCGACGGATGGCGATCAGAAAAGGTTCGTCCTTTGGGCGCGTCGTTTCATCCAGTTCGGAGTAGGGCTCGATCGACTCGTGTCTTGGGTTGATACCGAGCATCCACGCCGACCAAGCGTCGTGGACATCCTCTGCTTGCACATTGATGCCCTTCGCGCGCATGAGTACGGCGCAGGTCAAGAAAAGTCGCTCGGCTCCATCCTGCACGGAGCTGTCCTCGGGGAGCGCAGAACGTATGCGCGCGGCATCGGCGGCCAGATAGTTCACCGTGGCAACAGCCTCCCAGCCAAGAGCGTCACGTACAACAGCCCGAACACTATCGGCACGATCCGCTCGACGTTGCCAAGTTGACGGAGGCCGGCCTTCACCTTCACGAGACGCACCTCTGGCGCATCACCCTCGCTGAGCACGGCCCACTCCTCAAGGAACGGTTTCACCGGCAGGTGGTCCGCCTCGATCTGGTTGATCACCGCGAACTTCGCCTCGCTTAGCTTCCGGTAGTTGCGCAGGAGAAACCACCAACATGCAGCGACTGCGATGCCGGCCACGCAGACCGAGATCGGCAACAGGGCCGGCACGTCGGTCTCGCTGCGCAAACCCACTACAGCGACAAGCATCGTGTTCACCGCCAAGAAGGAAGCATTTGCGAGCGCACGCCGCGCGGACATGCGGTCCGCCATCTCGACCGCCAACTTGTAGATCTCCATCACCCGAGGGTCGGGCGACGGAGCTAGAGTCTGCCGACGCCTCAAGATCAACGTGGGCCGCCCACGAGGGCTTTCAGGTTGTCCCAGGTCCATGTGAAGAGCTTGTCGCTAGCGGTTGCGGTGCTCGGCTTCGCGCTGCCAGTCTTGTAGCCCGCGAGCAGGAAGTAGGGCACGCCCTCTTCCTCTGCGATGCGCAATTCCTCGGCTACGCCAACCGGGTGTGTGTTCTGTCCGCATAGGACGATGACCAGCCCCGCGGCCTTGACGCGACGTCGGGCCTCGGCCCTCCAGTTTGGCCACGCGGTTTTAATGGGCCAGTCCGCGATCTCGAACGGCGTTTCAGGGTTCTTTGCCTGACCGACGAGCAGGTCCTTCAGACGTGCCTTGTTGTCGTAGTTAAGACTAATGAATGCGCGCTTAGCCAAGAGAGGCTCCCTAGAAAGCTACGTGTGCCGAGATGAATCTCGACAAATGAGATCGTGTCACGAACCACCGACATCGAGATCGTTCCTTGATGCAGGCAATGCGACCGCCAGTCCTAGCACCGCGGCCACCTTCGCTAAAGGCGCCGTCGATACGTCGTCGCCGCGCTCAATTCGCGCGACCGTGGGTCGAGAGGCGTCCGCACGCTTGGCAAGCTCGCGTTGGATCCAGGGGCACGCGATGCGCGAATCGCGATTTTGACCGCAATCTCCGGCATCGTCGCGCCGGACGTCTGATCGCGGTTCTCGGTCGTCGTCACACCATGGGCTTGACGTGTGACTCGATGAAGGCGATTTCGTTGGGGTCGAGCTTGTGCCTCGCGTAAAGCTGTTGGTCAATCTCGGGGATCGATCTCGACCAGTCGATCTCCGACCCGGTCGTGAAGTCTTGAGCCGGCACATACTCCCAGACGCGCGCAAGATTGTCCTGCGTGACTTTCAACACGCCAAGCAAGGTGCGCGCGAACTTGGACTTCACGTACTTGAGGCACGCCTCCGCCTGGGCCTGAGTATCGAAGGCGCCGATGGTGATGAACGTGCCTGTCACTGCCGTCGCGGGCTCCAACGCGATCGGGGGAGCAAGCGTCTCGCCGAATGCTCCAGACCCGTTTGCCTTTGGCAGCGCGACTTTGTGCTTGAAAAGCGCAACGGGGCCCGTGATGTAGTCGCTACGGATCCAGCGATACGAGCGCTTCCTGCCATCGAGCCCAAGAACGCGCATGTATTCGGCGCCATCAGTGGGCCTCTCTTCAAAGAAGACCGCAGCGAGACGCTCGAACGCTCGCGAGTCCAACTTGAACTGATTCCCGCCCGACATCAGCGCTCGCAGTTGAGGATGCTCGTTGTGCATGGTTTGCGTGTAGCGGTAGACGCGATCATTTGAGATTCCGAGAGACACCAGCGACGAGCTGTGCTGTTCAGTGAGCTTGTGGATGATCGAGTTCAGCTCGGGGTACTTGGTGAAGATTCCGATCGGCTCGCCGGTACGCGTGGTGTCGCGATACGTGACCACGACACCACCCTTGATGTCAGTTCCGGGAAAGAGGGAAGCACTGTCGGGCACGTAATGGGGAACCGTGAGATGCGGATCTTCTAGCATCTTTGCATTCCAGGCCTTCGGCGTGTACCCGGCGTTGAACAGGAACCGGGCGGGAGTGATAAGTACCGCCTTCTCGCCTACTTCGTAGGCCGCCTCCATGAAGCGGTGGTAGATAGGCATCTGGTTGGTTGCGTCGCCCTGAGCTTCCTCTTGGTAGGGAGGGTTGCCGATGACGACGTCGAACTTCTTGCTCATGATCAGTTTCCTTCCGTCAACATCTCGTCGACGATCTGCTCGCGCTCCTGGGCACTCATCCTGGTGATGTCACCGAACCTGAAGTGTCCGGATTCCTGAAGCCATTCGCGACGCTCTGACACGCCGCCCGAGACCGACTCGATCGTGATCTTGTGCAGCAGCTCGTTGTGGCTCATCTCGAAGATCTGCTTCGTGAGAATGTGGCGCAGGCGTTCTTCGCGGTCGGGGATTTTGTCCGCAAGACCCGCATCGAGGCGTCGCACTAGCTCCATCAGGAACAGGCCGGCGGTCGAGAAGAGGTCAGCGAATGTCTTCGACTCGTCCGAGAAGATGCCAGGGTTATCCGACTCCAGCGCATCGACCATCGTCTCGACAACCACGCGGGGGGTGAAGACCAGCGACGTCTTCTGGTGCGGGATATACGCGAAGATGTCCTCAGTCTGCGACTCGTCGAAGTAATCAGCGAGCGCCTCTTTCTTGTCGAGGAACTCCTGCACGGCCTTGTCGAAGACTGCCTCATCGAACATCCCCGGGATCGAAACAACAGTGCCATCCTCCTCGGTGACGTCCTGCCCATCGCGCAACACGCGGAAGTCAGCCTCAGTGATGCCGGTGATCTCCTCGAAGACGTGGTCAGGTGTGTAGTCATCGAAGTTCGCCAGACGAAGATCTCGGTCCCCGTACGCCATGAGGAACATCGGGATCGTGCGTGAGAACCCGCGCAGGTGCGAGCGCGCGTCATCCATCGTCTGGTTCGCGCGCTTCTGTTCCTTCTTCGTCTCTTCACGGCTCACGACGTCGTGAGTGATCGCGTCGGTGCGCGCATTCACCAGCGCGAGGATGTCGGCGTTGAACGACTCATCGTGCGCAACCTTGTCCTGCACGATGGCCGCAGCGTCCGCTTCAGTGGCGGCATCCTCCAACGCATCCTCGAATCGCTTCTCAGCGATGCTTCGCTCCGTGAGAACGCGCTCGACGTCAGCCATCACACGGGCCTCGGTCTGCTTCTCATCCCGCTCGACCTGCTTGGCTGAGAGTCCGTACTCCTGGGCGAGCTTGTCACGAATCTCGCGGACCTTATCGTTCACCAGCTTCGCGACCTGTCGAGCGGTGGCCAGCGGCGACCCCTCGCGATCAACCGGCGCGATGTCCTCGATGCGCCAGACGGGCTTGCCGAGCTCCGCAACCTTGGGATTGATGACGGTCTCGACGTCGACCTGGACGTTGCCGTCCGGGTCAAAGGAAGGGGCCGGCTCCGGGAGGCCGATAGTGCCACCCGACTTCGTCTTGCCCTGCTTCGCCTCCGGCAGCTTCTCCAGGATTTCCTTGACGTGCTCCGAGTACCGGAAGATTCCCGCCACGTTGGCGAACAGAAGGTTCGAGAGGAATCCACGGCGAACGACTTCACGAGCTTTGTAGACCTGCGGGAAGGTCAATACCTGTGCGGCATCGAGCTCAACCATTCGGCCCTCGGAATCTTCACCGATGACGGGGAAGAAGTTCAGGAGCTCACGAATGTTCTCCTGTCGTACGCTCTGGTCGCCCGACGGGGTCGAGCTGAGGTTGTTGGCGAACGCGTCGAAGATCGTGAGCGTGCGCTCGGGAGCGAAGTCGAAGATGTACGCATTCTTCTTCTGGAACACCGTGCCGGCGCGCTCGAACGTGCACGGGTTCTGCGCACGGAACGCCGCCTGCATGTAGAGCGCCGGCGACGAGAGATTCGACAGCATGATGACTGCAGTCCATTCGGGTACAGTGACGCCCGTCGTGAGCTGCCCAACCGACAGTGTGATCGTCCTGCCGCCGACGTTCTCGGCTGCGTCGATCGCGCCGCGCACGGTGTCCAACGACTTCCCGACAACAGCCAGATCGGCATCGTCGTTGCGCCCATCACCAGCAGCGAGGACGACCTCGTAGTCCTTAAACACGGGATGGTTCTTCAGGAGACGCCGGAGCGCCTTCGCAGAGGCCACCCGGTTCAGCAGCCAGAACGAGTGACGGATTTCATCGCGCAGCTCGGGAGTCGAGAACGGGTACTTCTCGTTCGTCGCGAGACAATCGAGGAACTTTATGACCTCCGCCTCGTGCTCGAAGAAGCCGCTGTCCTTCGTGCTGAAGAACTCGTTCAGATCGAACGTGTAGTCGATGTTCGCGCCATCCTCGTCGCTGGCAACACCGACGGCAAGTTGATCCGTGATCATCCGCGAGATCTGGTATGTGAGCATGTTGAGGCGTGGGAGAGCGCCGTACGGATTCTCTACGGCATCGTCGTCCCAGTTCTCGCGAGCCATCTGCTCGTCCTCATACGTCCAGTTGAAGATCTGCTCGTTACCGAACCGCCCAGAGCTCAACGCTTTGAACGGGGTGCCAGAAAGGTGCAGCGTCCACGCGCGAGTGATCTGGTCGAACGCGACATCGGTCTTTGTCGTATCGACACCCTCATGGGCCTCGTCGATGACCAACAGGTCCCACTCAAAGTCAGCGATGTGCCGAAGCTTCCTGTGAACCCCGCCAAAGTACTGCGAGCCCTTGAGGTCCTGGAGGGAGACGAATTCGACGATCCTAGGGTCTTCGCTCGCGTCATCTGCAAGGTGCTTCACCCACTGATCGCGCGTCATCGCAGAGCGTGAGGCGAGCGACGGCGACTCAGACACGAACTTATACGTCGTCTGGTGCCCGATGAAGCGGGAGAAGTCGTCGAACCACGAGTTGGCGATCGCGGGCCGGTTTGTGACGATGAGCACCTTCCTTGCGCCGATCTTCCGCATCAGATCATAGGTCGTGAGCGTCTTTCCGAACCGCGGCTTGGCGTTCCACAGGACTTCATTGCCGCCCTCGTTGAACACCGAGAGCGCTTGCTCGACCGCAGCGCGCTGTTCGGGGCGCAACTCATAGTCGTCCTCGCCCACCATCTGGAAGTCAGAGAAATCCTGGCCTGCGAACGAGTTGAAGTAGTCGAGAGAAGACTTCGACGCGCCCCTGAACTTGTGCCATTCGGTGCGCTCGGGCTTGAGCTCGCGCTCCACGCCGACCTGACGCAGATACGCGTGGAAGTCGCCATCGCGGAATGCGCCGCCCGCTTCCGAGGTGAAGAGGGCGCGACGCGACCAGTTCTGCACCTTGGCCACGGACAGCTGCGAAGCCTGCTGGTTGATGCGCGTGGCGGCACTGTCCTGCTCCGTGTAGCCGATCTTCTCCCAGCCGTCGTATTTCGGGATGTCAGGCGTCGACCACGAGTAGATTAACGGGGTGATTTCTCGGTAGGTCTTGATGTCCGGGCTAGTCATCGGCTCTCACTTCCTTGTGAACTTGGTCGATTCGGCACTGCTGGTAGGTCGCGTAGACCGTGAAGTCGAAAGCGCCGACACCTGCTCCACGAAGCGAGGCAAGAGTGAACGGATCGCGCTGCACGAGGCCGGGCACGTTGAGTACCCGGTGCCACCATGAGAACTCAATCGGCTCGCCGTTGGCATCGAGGCCTGTGAGCGTGTCTCCCAGCGCAACGTTCGCACCGATGAGGTACACCGCTGAGCGGTACATGTTCGTGCGGGAGCTGCAGACCACGCCATGGGCTGCATGGAACGCAGCGAACTCAGCGAGCAGTCCAGCGCGTGCCGCGATCAGATTGTCTTCCAGCAGCTCAACACCGTAGATCGACGCGAGCGCGAAGAGCGACTCGGTCGGCCAGAACTCCGGCTGATAGCGCTTCTCGATGGCGTGAAGCTTGCGCCGCAGAATCGCGATCAAGAAGTTGCCGTCTCCAGCGCTCGGCTCAAAGAAGGTCTTGTCGACGAACCCCGGCCCGGTCTCCAGCTCAGCACACACCAGATCGAGCATCTGCTCCACCATGCGGCGAGGAGTAAATACCTCGCCGTGAGCTTTCACTCGTTCGCGTGACTTGATGAGCTCTTCGCTCAGTTCATCACGCGAGGCCACGGTAAAAGCTTGACCGTCTGGCCTGAGGGGTGCGGCGGTCATGACTCTCTTCTGGGGTGCAGTGGTGTTGCTTGTATAAACAACTTACGTGATTGCTCTGGTCCGGCGGCGAAGTCGGGACCTCGTGTCACCTGTACTTCGTTCCGTTTGTGTTCGCGGATGGGGAGGAAAGCTCGATACGCATGTGCTGATCATGGCGCGTCAGTGATTCGTGAAAGGATCATCGCTTCTGCGCATTCTGGTCAGAGCCCACCGACGCGACGAGCGCACGCCCCAGCTCTGCAACCCGTGTGACCAACTCCTCCGGCCCGCCGCTCGCATCCACCGCATGCGCAACAACCGTCGTCCCGGTCGACGCGATCTCGTACCGCCGCGGCTCCACATCTCCTGACACATACAGCAGATGCACCTCGGGCACATGCGCTGCGATCGCGTATGCCAGCCCTTGGTACACATCGGCATTCGGGGGCGAGCCATCATTCTCGCCCCACACCTTGTACTTCGTGTCCGCCACAGCGACAACCCGGCCGCGATGCGAGATGACGATGTCCGGCCTCATCCTCACTTTGCCGCCGGTGTCCAACCGCCAGTCCGACACCTGCAGATCGACCTCGAAGCCGTCGGGTCTAAGCGATGCCCGCAGCACCGACCCGACGAAGTCCTCGTACACCTTCGCGACCTTGAGCAAGAACGCCGAGCCGGAACTCGCGCCCTCTGCGTGCGCCCACGATGTCGCCTCGAGGATCCATTGCGCGAGGCGCAGCGCCGGCTGGTAATGCGCGTTCAAGCGAGTCTCGGCCGGCAGAGTCACCCGACCGCCAGTCCGCAGATCTGAGATCTCGGAGAACATTCCGAGCAGCGGGCCCAGTTCGTCGACGATGTGACGGGGCAGCTGCTCGAGCCGCACCAGCGCGCGCAGCGCCGCCTTGACGATCCGGTTCTCCGCGACGTCCTCGGTGTAGTCGTCGTAGGTCAGCTCGACCGGGACCGGAATGCCAGGCCGCGCCTTGAGCTGGCGCGCCACATCCCATCGGCCCCGAATCACCGTGCCCGTCTCCTCGACGGACACATAGCCCTTCAGCAGCCCCCGTCCCGTCGCTGCCTCGACCGCTTGGATCAGCGCTGAGGCCAGAGCCGACGGCAGATGTTGATCGGCCGCGAAGGCGAACGTAGCATGGCTCACGTCAGCCTGCACGCCCGAGTACGACGCCATGAAGATCAGGCTCCGCAACGGAGTCTTCGGCCTAATGATCAGTCGAAGTTCGTCGAGACCGACGACTCCCACACGCGTGACGTCGGTGATTCGCCAGATTCCCGAGTCCCCTGTCGGAGACACGCGACAGAACTTCAGCTCTTGCAGACGCACTGCCTGTGACGTGGTCAGCGAGACGAAGGATTCGCCTTTCTCAGCGATCTCCTCGACACGGATGCCGAACGTCGTCGAGGTCATGTCTCCGACGCTGCCGCCTCGGCGCCAGACGCGCCGAGACCGGCGAGCAGCGTCTTCAGCCCGTACTTCACGTGCACGTCGACACCGGTTCCGATGTGACGCTCCTCGAGCAACGGCAGGATGCTCTCCTCCCACACCGCGTGCAGGTCGTCCTCTTGGAGGTCCTCTGTTCGAAGCAGATGACTTGGACCTACGCGATCTTCGCGATCGCGAATGCTCGAGTTGAGGCGCTCGAAAAGCTCGGCCACTGGCAGGGTCTGCGGGTGGTGCGCCGCCCAGCGAACGAGGATGTCCTTCACCGGCGCGACATCGGGGTGCAGCTCGAAGAACGAGAAGCGGCGGCGCATGGCCGAGTCGAGAAGCGCGATCGATCGGTCCGCGGTGTTCATCGTGCCGATAATGAGCACGTTCGCCGGGAGGGTGAACGATTTGCCGCCGTCATCACCCGAGCCCGCATACAGCACGTCGATGGCGTCATCGCGGTACTCGAGCAGGTAGTAGAGCTCACCAAAGACTTTGCTGATGTTCGCGCGGTTGATCTCATCGATCATCAGCACGTGCGGAACATCCGGGTTCTTGCGCGCCTCGTCCGCGATCTCGCGGAGCGGGCCGCGCGTTAGAGAGAACGACAGCTGGCCGGCAGCATCCGTCACCGGCCGATATCCGGCGAAGAAGTCCTCGTACGTGTACGAGGGGTGGAACTGGATGCGCTTGATGACGCTGCCCGGCTTGCCGAGTCGGTCCGCGAGGGCGCGGGCGACGTAGGTCTTGCCAGTTCCGGGCGGGCCGTACAGGATCACCTGCCCGCGCCGGTGGAGAGCGCTCGTCACCTTGCCGAGCCATGCTTCATGCAGGTGGGTGGCGTCGGCGAGTTCCGTGAGGCTGATCTCTGAGGGCAAGAACCCCCGCGGGTGTGGGACGTCGGGCGAGGGATCCGACAGCGGAGAGGACTCGAGTTCATGCTCTACGTCGTCTCCCTTCTTCCACCGACCCTCAAGATCGCCATAGAGAGCGATGGGCTTGCCTTCTTTTACCTGCAGAGCAATCACGATCTTCTGGAGGTCAGCATCCGGATCATCGGAGAAATCGCCACCGATCTCTCCGATAAACGCGTCGCGGATCCGCGCACGATGGTCAAGCGATATCACCGGTCCGAAGAACCCGGGATGCACAAGGTAGAGCAGCGAGTATCGCTGGGTAGGGAATCCGTCGTCCTTGCCGAGGACGAGCTCGCGCCAGCGGAGGGGGTCGTCGAGAGCAAGCTGCTGCTCCTCATCACTCAGTTCGCTCCAGTCGAGGAGGACATCCAACACGACGGTAATTGCACGGTTGATATGACCCTGCATCCCGCGCCCGGGGTTGAAGGCGCCGCCGGTAAATGCGGCGTCGAAGACTCGTGGAATCTCCACAGGGTGGCGCATGGCCCCAAGGACTGACTCCACCCGTTCTCGCTTCTTTGCGTGACCCATGACCTTGGCGATTGGGAGCAGCTGAAACGCCAGCACCTCGGCCATGAGAAGCTTTACATCGTCCGTCGCATCGGCGAACTGCAGCTCGAGGTTCGCATTGAAGCCCTTTCCTTCGACCTTCTCCGCTGCCGTCCATAGGGCGTGCAGTTCGCGAATGTTCCCTGGGGTCCAGACCTCGCGAGACGGTGCGAAAGCGGACAGCCCTCTTCGGAGTCCCTCCTCGACGACTACCTCGGCCGCAGCAAGCAATGTTCGCTGGCTAGAATCTCCGCTCACCCAGCGCTCCGGGAGCGCGCGCTCGATCTCGTTTCGTTCGTTATCGCGCTTGATGGCTTTCAGCCTTTGGGCTTCGGTGAAGAGCTCATTGCCCGGATGCTCATCGAGTGCGGCGAGGCCGCTCGCCGTGATGGCCCATTCCCCCGCGAGGGATGGGTTCTTCCGCAGCCAGCCCGCCGGGACGAACTCGGAGCTGGCGAAGCGCCAGTTTGTTTCGCCTCGAGGCTTGTTCGCCGTGTTGATCTCCGACTCATACGGGGTGAGGGGGGCCCGGGCCAGCGATTCTCTCCAGATGTCGCCAACAGGAACATACGAGCCATCAGGTGCTCGCTCAGCGAGGATCTCAAGCGCAATCCGCACTCGCTCGGCCGTTTTGAGTTCTTTCTCCATCGTGCTCCTCGGATCAACCTGTTGCGAGTCTAAGAGAGTGAAATTCGTCCGGAAGGATGCTCAGGCCCTACCACCGCTCACCTTCTTGAACCACAAGGCGACCTGCGACTGGAATAGTTCACGGACCAGATCATTGTCGAGCGCGCCGTCTACTCCGCGCAGTCGGCCCTGCGTAAGTTCTCCGCACACCACAGACCATGCGTATCCGATTGCAAGGGTGAACGAGCTGGCAACCGCTCCCGAGATCACACCGCCAACAAGCGTGCCCGCTCCCGGGATGAGCTTCAGCAGTCCCGCGACAGCGCTTCGCCCAGCAGCGGAGACGGCCACGGTTGCCGCGGTTGCCGCGATCGACGCGGTGTCGACTCTGACGCCATAGATCGCCGCTACTCTCGCCATCATCCCGAGTTGTATGGGAACGAGCACGCCTGCGTCAGCTACAGGGATGGGGATGGCGCCGACCGTCAGCGCCGCCGTGGCGGCCGCGCGGACAGCTGTTTGAGCCTGCTTGCGCTTTCTTGCCAGATCGACCTTTTGGGCTGCAGCGAACGCAGCTTCAACACCCTCGGGAGCTGCGCGAAACGTCGCATCGACCAGGTTGGTGAGCCCATGCTGGACTTGACCGGTGAAGTCATCGGCAGTCGACATTACAAGGATCGGACGGCCCCCTACAATCGGCAGGTCGAGCGCCGCGATGTGATCCGCAAGAGCCAGTGCATCGGTGTGGTACTCGCCAGCTCGCGACTGTACCTGCGTCAAGACCGCGACGACCGGCAGATCAAGCGCATGCAGGCGACGGATGAACTCCGCCTCGGTGTCCTCGAACCGGCGGTCGGTCGATCGGACGCAGTACCAGGCGACATGGATCTGCTCACGGAGCGGCTGCTGACGCATTCGCTTCAGATACTCGCTGAGTTCCTTGATCAGCTCATCGGTGTCCTTGCCGATCTCGAGCCCGCGGGTGTCCAGTAGGCCGAGGAAGCCAGAGCGGTGGATGTAGAGATGCTCATCCATGGTCACGGGGTCGCCGACTCCCGTGGGGGCAACCTCCTCGCCGAAGATCGCATTGATGAGGGTGGACTTGCCGACGCCGGTCTTGCCGAAGATAGCGAGGTTAAAGCGGCCGATTTCATCCGCCTGCTCTTTCCATTGAGTGCGAAAGTCGTTCTCAGAAAAGGTCTCGCCTGTCATCGCACACTCTCTCCGAGGCCGGAGCCTCTGACTTAGCCGGGGTGCCCCTCGATCTTGATCAGCGTATCGGGGTGCTGACCGCGTCCGTCGATAGGCGCGTGGCTGACGAGACGCGCGCGCGAGTCGGTCTCGAAACGAATCCTCCGGCTAGTCATCCCCGCATTCGCTGACTCCTGCCGTTGATCGTCGGCGCCGGCTGAGTCCGTCCGCAGGCAAACGATCACCCGAGCGGAGCGTGCGGATACTTAAGTCGTCGCGGCGGCCGGTTCGCGGTGTTCGAATGCAGTGCTGTGCCGGGTGCCGACGAGATCATCAACCAAACCGAGACCGACGTTCTGAGTTCCGTCACCGAGCAGGTCAGCCTCCTGCTCAACCTGGCTCCTATCGAGACGGACGAGTTCACCGCCCTGGTGCCAATCACGCATGGCGGGAGAGTCGTGGTGAGCACGAGCGCCTGGATGCCTGCAGCGGATGATGCTGATCAGGGTGGCATCTGTCGCCGTGTTCGTTCGGAGTGATGCAGAGAAGCTCGCGGAGCTCGTCTCTTTTGTCGAAGAAGGGTTGCTCGCATTGGAGGTTACTAGTCGCATCCCGCTGACCGAGCTTCCCGGGTTGCATCCGAAGGCGGCCGGGCAGAATCTCGGTCAAGGTCAAGGTCAAGGTCAAGGTCAAGGTCAAGGTCAAGGTCAAGGTCATCGTCATCGTCATCGTCATCGCGTAGCGTCTGCCGAGCACACAACGCTGGCGTCCGCAACGTCAATGACGAGTTCGATGGGTCGCTTGTCGAGGCGTCCGTGAGTGCCGCTATGGTGAGGGAAACGAATTGGGCTTGCACAGCAAAAATCCTGTGGAGAGACTATTGACTTATCACATCTACGTCGACAAATCAGGCGCGCTAGAACTATTCACTGGACGCGACGAAAAGCTACTTGAACAGGGTTCCTTCGTGCTTGAGTCCGGTGGATCTCAAGCCGTTGCAAAGCTCGCGGACGGATACTGGGACGTGTGGCTGCGGATACCCAATGACTCATCAGAACCGCTTGGCGTCGCCAGACCGGGAAAGCGGATCGGAGAAGTTCATATGAAGGAAGGCTTCCCGCATATTTGGGAAGCGTATCAATGGGCAGACGATGGCTCAGGGGTCGCGACCGTACCATCACCGTACGGCTCCGGTTCGATCGGTGCAGCAGTACTGGAGTTGCTCAGACTGCGCTGAGCGGGTCGGGAAGTATGGGTTCTACAGTCTCATCGACGCCCCGTCAGAATTTTCGAGGCCCGAGTGGACGTTCGATTGACCCATTAACGTTCTTGACCTGATGAATCCGCGCCATTTCGACGGCTCATAGGTAGGGGCTAGACCCGCTCCCGCCAGGAGATCCCGCGCCCGGCAATCCGCCTCCCGGCCTCCTCGGCCGCGACCGGCTCACCAACATCCGCACCGACCTCAAGTCCCACAACTGAATGCACGATGGTCCCGTCATACACGTGCACGAGGTTGTACCCCTGCGCAGCATCCTGCCCGCGTGTCGCTCCCACCGGCTGAGCGAGATCCTGCCCGTACGCACTCGACGATGCCGCCGACACCGGAACCCCCGCGAACGTGCCGAACGACGGGTGGTGCACATGCCCCGACAGGATCCCCCGCACATCCGACCCCGCCAGCACCGCAGCCAGCGCCGCCTGTTCGCGCAGCTCGACAGTCACGGCGAGGTCGAGCACCGTCGGCAGCGGCGGGTGATGGATCAGCAACAGCGAACCCTCCGGCGCAGGCGCCGACAGCTCCGCAGACAGCCACTCCAACTGAGCCTCGTCGACCCGCCCCCAGTGCTGCCCGGGAACCGTCGAATCCAGCACGATCACCCGCATCCCACCGAACCAGCGCACCTCGACGACAGCATCCGAAGCGCCACCGGCAAGCCCCAACTCCGCCCGCATCGCCCCGCGCTCGTCGTGGTTGCCCATGGCCCACACCACCTCACACCCCAGCGCATCCACCGCTGGCTCCACCAACTCCCGCAACCGCCGATACGACGACGCGTCCCCTCGATCCGCGAGATCCCCCGTGAACAACAGGGCGTCAGGCTTCAACCCCGAAGACACCAACCGCGACAGCACAGATGACAGGTTCGCATCGGCATCCGCCCCACTGCCATACAGCGGTGCGCGTTCACCGGGAAGGTGCGTATCGGAGATGTGCACGAAAGTGTGCGATGGGCGAGAGTGCTCGGTAAGGATCATTTCTCTTCCAGTGAGACGACGAACAAGTACAAGACAGAAGTCAGACGGCGGCGGCAGTCGACCCGGGCACGAGGGTTCCGACGAACGGCTGCCGGACGGTCTCCGCAGAATCAGAATCCGAATCCGCAGTCAGCAACCGCTGCATCGTCTCCACAGCCGCGGCGGCAACCGCCTCGACCGGAATCCGCAACGTGGTCAGCCCCAGCAGATCCGCACCGGGCAGGATGCCGTCGCACCCCGTCACGCTCACATCCCCGGGCACAGCCAGCCCCGCAGCACGCAGGGTGCGCATGACCGCCAACTGCCGATAGTCCGACGCGCACATCACTGCCGTCGCCCCAGAACGCACGGCATCCACCGCCTCATCCACTCCGTCGGTCGGCGCCGCTCCCGCCGACACCAGAGTCACCGACGCCCCGCCGGCAATCAGCGCCTCTTCCATCGCCGAAGCCCGCAGATGCTCAGCGAACGAGACATCCTCGGCACCCGAGAGCACGACCACGCGCCGATGCCCCAACGACAGCACATGCGCCGCCAGCATCCGCCCATGCTCCGGGTCGTCGTAGTGCGCAGTATGAATCCCCTCAGCCGTCTCGACGCGCCCCGCGCGCACGATCGGCACCTGGTCGGCGAAGGGCTCGAGCTGCGCGGCCGTGATGCCACCGGTCGCGACGATCAGTCCGGCGACGCGCATGCCGAGCAGCCGGTGCAGCGCGTTGACCTGCTCGGCTCCCTGTTCGTCGGCGCCGATCGTCACGGTCACGAGGTCGAGGCCACGCCTATGCGCTTCATCTTGCAACCGCGAGAACAGCAGACCGTAGGCCGGGTTGCTCGCGTCGCGCAGCATCAGCCCGACCGTGCCGGTGCGCCCGGCGGCGAGCTCGGCGGCCATCGTATTGCGCACGTATCCGAGGCGCTCGGCCTCGGCGAGGATGCGCTCCTGCGTCTCGGGCGCGAACCGCCCCTCGCCCTTCAGCGCTCGGGTCGCCGTCGCCCGGGAAACCCCGGCGGCCGCCGCCACGTCGCTCACCGTGACTCGCAAGCCAGGCCCACCGGGCTCCACAGAACTCACGCGCGAGCCTTCTTGGCCTTGCGGGGCGCTCCGGCGCGCGAACCTCGTCCATACACGAGATACATGGTGACACCCATGATGATCATCAGCAGCACTGTGTAGACGAACGTGATCGGCATCGCGTCGAGATTGTTCTCGCCGCGCGTGCTCTCTTGAATCGCCACACCGAGCGGCTTGAACAGCGGGTGGTAGAGGAAGATCGCCGCGTCGTAGTCGTCGAGCAGGCTGTTGAAGTTCAGCGCCGTGATCGCCGCGGCCGTCGGCAGCACCAGCGGAACCAGCACCTTGCGGAACGTCGTCAGCGACTTCGCTCCGAGAATGCGCGAGGCGTCTTCGAGCGAATCCGGCACCGACGCGAACCCGGCCTTGAGCAGACGCAGCGTGAACGGGATCTTCACGCAGATGTAGGCGATGAGCAGCAGGATCGGCGTGCCGGTGAGCACGAGTCCGCCCACGATCGCCCGGGGCTCGTCGAACGCGGTCACCAGGGCGAGCGCGATCAGCACGATCGGCAGGATCCACGGGATGTGCAGCACATACTCGATCGCGGTGGTCAGCAGGTTGCGGTGCTTCTGCAGCATCCGCGCCACGAACAGCAGACCGCCGACCACGACGATCGAGGCCACGGCGCTGTAGACCACGCTGACGATGAACGGACGGATCGCCTCGGCGCTCGAGAACACGGTGATGTAGTTGTCGAGGGTGAAGCTGTCGAGCGTGATGGACCCGGCGAGGATGCTGCGCGCATCGACGAACGAGAAGATCACGATCAGCACGACCGGGATCAGGTAGATCACCCACAGCAGGTAGGCGACGACGTGCACGACGACGTTCGCGAACGGGTTGCGGATCTTCTGCTTCTGGATCGGCGTCGCAACCTTGGCGACCGAGAAGTACACGCCCGACTTCTCGAAGCGGTTCATGATCGCGAGCAGGATGATCGTCGCGATGCCCAATACGATCGCCAGGAGAGCCGCGATGTCTCGAGTGATCGGGCTGCGCGAGAGGTCGATGATCAGCGGCGCCACGGTCTGGAAGTCGGGCCCGCCGAGCACGAGCGGAGCGGTCAGCGCCCCGAGCCCGATCAGGAAGGTCAGCACGGTCACGGCGAACAGCATCGGTTTCATCACCGGCAGCACGATGCGGCGCAGGATCGTCCACGTCGAGGCGCCCATCAGCTTCGCGGCCTCGATCGACGCGTAGTCGACCTTGCCGAGCGATGACGACAGGAACAGCATGTGGTTCGTCGTGGTCGCGAACGTCATGACGAAGACGACGGCGAAGTATCCCGAGAACCAGTCGCGGTCCATGTCGGGCCACCAGTTGACCATCATGTTCGTGAAGAACCCGAACCGGCCGTAGATGAAGTTGTAGCCGGCGGCCAGCACGATGCCGCCGTAGATCAGGGTGGTGGCATAGCCGAGCCAGAGGATCTTCGCGCCGCGCACCTGGAAGTACTTCGTCACCAGCACGATGAACACACCGACCACGTTGACCGTGATCGAGAGGGTGATCGCGAGCACGAAGCTGTTGCCGAGCGTCTTCAGCGCGCGCTCGCTGCCGAACAGTTTCTCGACGGCACGGATGCTGAACTGCCCGTCGGGGAAGAACGTGACGCCGAGCAGTGCGGCGTTCGGCAGCACGAGGAACGCCGCGGCGAACCAGATGACGATGATGCCCGTGATCCAGGCGAGCGGCGAGCGGAGCATCGCCTTCACGCTGCCGGGCTTTCCTCGTTTGCGGGGCCGCGGTCCCGGCGTCTGACCCTCGACGACCGCGTGGGTGGTCAAGGAGCCGGCTTCTCCGGTCACGGCCGCTGACGGCGGGACCGCGGGGTCTGTGTTGTTCTGCGAGTTCTGGGGAGTCGACATGTCACGCCGCCGGGTACTGCAGGATCCAGCGGGGATCCACGTCGACGCGCACCGCGTCGCCCGGGTTCCACTGGCGGGCGCTCGCCGCAGCCGGAACGCTGACGCGCAGCGCAGCATCCTCGGCTCTCACCGTGTAGACGCTGTGGCTGCCGTGGTAGGTGCGATCGACGATCGTGCCATCGAGCGAGGCGGATGCTGTCGAGCTGTCGCCGGCCTCGGCGAGGTGCAGCTTCTCGGGCCGCACATAGCTCTCGGCCGTCGCATCCAGTCCGCCGCCGAGGCTCGTGATCTGCGCCGGGCTGAGGCGGTTGTTCTCGCCGATGAACCGGCAGACGAACGGCGTCGCACTGCGGTCGTAGATCTCCTCAGGAGTGCCCACCTGCTGCAGTGTGCCGGCGTCGAGCACGGCGATGCGGTCGCTGAGGGTGAGGGCCTCTTCTTGATCGTGGGTGACGTAGACCGTGGTCACGCCGACCTCGTGCTGCAGGTCTTTCAACTGCTCGCGCAGCTGCACCCGCAGTTTGGCGTCGAGGTTCGACAGCGGCTCATCGAGCAGCAGGATGCTGGGGGTCAGCGCGAGCGCGCGGGCGATCGCCACGCGCTGCTGCTGCCCGCCAGAGAGCTCCGACACGTTCTTCTCGAGCTGCGAGAGCGCGAGCCCGGTGCGGTCGGCGATCTCGTCGACGCGACGGCGCTGCTCGGCCTTCGACGTCTTCTGGATCGACAGCCCGAACGCGATGTTCTCGCGCACGTTCATGCTGGGGAAGAGCGCGTAGTTCTGGAACACCATGCCCACGCCGCGCTTCTCGCTCGGCACACGCGTGACGTCGCGCCCGTCGATCAGGATGCGCCCGCCGGTCGGCTCGACGAACCCGGCGAGTGCCCGCAGGGCGGTGGTCTTGCCGCATCCGGACGGACCCAGGAGGGTGAAGAACTCACCCTCCTGGATCTCCAGATCGAGGTGCGAGACCGCATGGTGATCGCCGAATGCGACCTCGACATCTTCGAAACGGATCATGCTGTCTTTCCGGCTAAGTGGTGAAGAGGGGTTCGGTTCGATCAGCCGATGTACTCGAGCGTGACCTTCTCGACCCACGCGCCGAGGTTCTCGCTCACGAAACCGAAGTCGATGTCCTGACGGTCGAGGGTGCCCATGAGCTCGACGACCTCGGGGTTGGCCTGCTCGACCGCGCCCTCGTTGACGGGCATCGAGTTGAACTCGGCCGCGAACTCGCCCTGCACCTCGGCGCTGCCGAACCAGTCGATGAACTCCTGGGCCTTCTCCTCGTTGCCGGTGCCGTTGATCTGCGCGATCTGCTCGGTGACATACGGCACGCCGTAGTCGGGCACGATCATGCCGGTCGTGGTGCCGTACTCCTCGTCACGGGCGGCGATGCCGCTCGAGGGGAGCACGCCGTAGTCGATCTCGTCACGCGTGATGCGGGCGTAGAGGTCGGTGCCCTCGACCGCGGGCGAGCCGTTGGCGTAGTACGCCTCGACGAGCTCCCAGCCCTCGTCGCTGACGTCCAGGTCGCCGTCTTCGTCGAGGTGACGCGACAGGATGCTGGCGAGCACGAGCTGCGGGGTGGCCTGGCCGAGTGCGGGGTTGACCTCGTAGCGGCCCGCATACTCCTCTGTCCAGAGGTCCTCCTCGTCGGAGGGCGCGTCGGTGATCCTGTTCTCGTCGTAGACCGTGACGATGGCCTGCTCGACGAGCGGCCAGAAGGCCCCGTCGGCGGGGTCGCCCGCGTCGGCGGGAACCTCTCCGCTCCACTCGGGCTCGTAGGCCGTGATCGCCTCTTCAGCCTTGAGCTGCTCGAAGAACATGTTGTTCAGACCGAACACGACATCGCCGACCGGGTTGTTCTTCTCGGCGATGATGCGGTTGGTGAGGTCGGCGCCGCCGAGGCCCACGATCTCGATGTCGATGCCGGCATCCGCTGCCTTCTCGGTGATCCACTCGCCACGGCCGTCGCTGTTCGAGTTGGTGTAGACGATGAGGGTCGCATCCGACCCGCCGTCGCTCGAGCCGCCGTCGGGCTCGGTGCTGCCGCCTGTGCAGCCGGTCAGGGTCACGGCCGCCACCGCAGCGATTCCCAGGAGAGACCAGCGCTTCTTTCGGATGTCGACCATGGTCGCCTTTCTCGTCATCGAGGTGTGTCTGATCTGACTTTACCCCGGAGTTGTGGTTTATGTACAACGATTTGTCTGATTCTTAGCCGCGTTCGCGCGACCGCACTCAAGATAGGCGGCGGAGATGAACACACGGGGAGTGCGGGGTGAACGGTGCCGTGATGAAGAGCATCGACTTGCGTCCGACGCGGTCGCCGAAGTGGCCGAAGAGAATGCCGCCGATCGGCCGGGAGACATAGCCGGCGAGCAGGATCACGAACGACAGCGCGGCGCCGAGAGCCGGGTCCATCGTCTCGGGGAAGAACAGGATCGGGAACACCAGTCCGGCTGCTGCGCCGTACAGCAGGAAGTCGTAGTACTCGACCGTGGAGCCGAGGAAACTCGAGATCAGTGCTCGGCGCGACTGCTTGCGGGTCGGCTCGTACGTCGCCGTATCGTGGCGCGAGGTGAGTGATTCTTCGGTCATGGTGTCTCCCCAGATGGCCGGAACTCGCCCGCGCATCGTCGCATCGGGCGCTCCCGAGCATCGGGCACGGAAGCCCGACCGCGAACGTCGTGTGCCGCAGGGTGGAACGGCGGCGTGGTCCGGGGGATGCCGGCGAGACCCCTCTTCTGGGGTGAGGCTCGTGTCGTGGCGGTGGGTCTCGCGCAGGGATGTGGGTCGTGCGCTCGTGGGGTGCCCGCTTCTCGGCGAGACCCCTCTTCTGGGGTGAGACTCGTGTCGTGCGGGTGGGTCTCGGCCCGGGATGTGGGTCGTGCGCTCGTGGGGTGCCCGCTTCTCGGCGAGACCCCTCTTCTGGGGTGAGACTCGTGTCGTGCGGGTGGGTCTCGCCGCGAAAGCTGGGTCTCGCCGACCGGCCAGCCAGCCCGCCGGCCAGCCTGCCCGCCGGATCTGCGACTACTCGAACCCGCCGGTGAGCCTTCCCCGCATCCGCTGGCTGCTGTCGTTCATCCCGACGATCTCGACCGTCTTGCCGAGCGCCGTGTACTTCGTCTCGATCGCGTCCAGAGCCGCGACCGTCGATGCATCCCAGATGTGCGATCCGCTGAGGTCGATGACGACGCGATCGGGATCCTCCGGGTAGGAGAACAGCGTCGTCAGGTCGTTGCTCGAGGCGAAGAACAGCTCGCCGGTCACGGTGTAGGTGACGACGTCGCCGTCGACCGAGCGGGTCACCGAGACGAAGTGCGCCACCCGCCGCACGAACAGCACCGACGCGACGAGCACCCCGCCGACGACACCGACCGCGAGGTTGTGCGTCAGCAGCACCAAGACGACGGTGGCGATCATCACGAACGTCTCGCTCTTCGGCATCCGCTTCAGGGTCGACGGCTTGACGCTGTGCCAGTCGAAGGCTCCGATCGCGACCATGATCATCACCGCGACGAGGGCCGCCATGGGGATCGTGCTGACGAAGTCGCCGAACACGACGACCAGCAGGAACAGGAAGATGCCGGCGCAGAACGTCGAGATGCGGGTGCGTGCGCCCGAGGCCTTGACGCCGATCATGGTCTGGCCGATCACGGCGCATCCGCCCATGCCGCCGAAGATTCCCGAGAGCATGTTCGCCACGCCCTGCGCCCACGACTCCCGCGTCTTGTTCGAGTGGGTGTCGGTGATCTCGTCGACGAGCTTCGCGGTGAGCAGCGACTCCATGAGTCCGACCAGCGCGACCCCGAGCGCGAACGGCGCGATGATCGTGAATGTCTCCCACGTCAGCGGCACGTTCGGGATGAAGAGCTCGGGCAGGCTCTTCGGCAGCTCGCCCTGATCGCCGACCGTCGGCACCGTGATCGCGAACGCCATCACCACGGCGGTCACGATGATCACCGACACGAGCGGCGCCGGCACGATCGTGGTGATCTTCGGCATCGCGATCATCACGACGATTCCCAGCGCGACCAGCGGATAGACCATCCACGGCGCGTCGATCAGCTGCGGGAACTGCGAGCTGAACACGAAGATCGCCAGCGCGTTCACGAACCCGACCATGACGCTGCGCGGAATGAACCGCATCAGCTTCGCGACGCCCAGCACTCCGAGGAGCACCTGGAAGATGCCGGCGAGGATGACCGTCGCGATGAAGTAGTCCATCCCGTACGCCGGCGCGACCGGTGCGATCACGAGCGCGACGGCTCCGGTCGCCGCTGTCACCATCGCCGGACGCCCACCGAGGAACGCGATCGACACCGCCATGATGAACGACGAGAACAGACCCACCTTCGGGTCGACGCCCGCGATCACCGAGAACGCGATCGCCTCGGGGATCAGCGCGAGCCCCACGACGAGGCCCGCGAGCACTTCGCGCGTCAGCATCCGCGGACTCTTCAGCGCCTGAAGCACCGTGGGGTTCGCCCGATAGCGGGCACGATCGTCGACCGCAGTTGCAGACATGGGGATGCTCCAGAGAGGGTGCCCGGTGGTGGGGCAGAACAGTTAAGGGTACGGCGGATGCTGGAGGGGCGCGTCCCTCCGGCCGTTGAGCGAGCGCTCTCACGGGGATGGCGCGTGTCGTCTCCGTCGGCTTCGCCGTCTCCGCTCAACGACCGAGAGAAGCACCTGGGAGCGATGTGCTCACTCTGAGGATGAAAAGCGCGGCGGAGTGACAACTCTATGAGCGCATTTCATGGGCTATCTGCGCTCAGATTTTGCACATACGCCGCTGCGGGCGGATACTCATCCCATCCGCGCCGCACGTCTCGGCCGGGGAAACGACATGCACAGCACCCCTGCTCTCGCACCTGAGACGACCATCGCCATCGTCGGCGCTGGCCGTCTCGGCGGCGTACTCGCACGAGCGCTGCGCACAGCGGGCTTCGTCGTCCTGGGTCCCCTCGGGCGGGACGACCGGATGCCGGATGCCGATGTCGCCCTGCTCTGCGTTCCCGACTCGGCCATTGCGGCGGTGGCCTTCGCCGCGCGGCCCCATGCGCGCCTCGTCGCCCATGTCTCGGGTGCGACGCCGCTCACCGACGTCGACTTCAGCCTGCACCCGCTGCAGACCTTCACCGGCAAGGAGACGTCCGAGGCCTTCCGCGACATCGGCGTGGCCGTCGACGGCCGCACGCCAGAGGCGCTCGAGGTGGCCGAAGCGCTCGCGCGGGCGCTCGGTGCGAACCCCTTCCGCGTCGACGACGCCCACCGCGCGGAGTATCACGCCGCGGCATCCTTCGCCTCGAACTTCGTGCTCACCGTGCTCGATGCGGCCGAACACCTCGCGCGGGATGCCGGGGTGGATCGCGCACACCTCGCACCGCTCGTGCGCCAGACGGTCGACAACTGGGCGGCATCCGGCGCAGCATCCGCACTCACCGGGCCGATCGCTAGAGGTGACGAGGCGACCGTGGCGCGGCAGCGCGCAGCATCCGCCGACTACCGAGAACTCTTCGACGCACTCGCCACCGCCACCCGCGCGGTCGCTGGACGCGCACCGCGCGCGGCCACCACCGACACGAACGACGCGGACACGACCGCCACCGACACGACCACCGACACGACCGCCGATCACGCGGCCACGACCGAGGAGCCCGGGGCATGAGAATCCTGCGCACGATCGCCGAGGTGCGAGCAGCGGTCCGCGACGCCAAGGCAGCGGGCCGGTCGGTCGGACTCGTACCGACCATGGGCGCGTTCCACGAGGGGCATCTCTCGCTGATGCGCGCGGCACGGGAGCAGGACGCCCTCGTCGTCGTCTCGCTGTTCGTCAACCCGACCCAGTTCGCCGCGAACGAAGACCTCAGCACCTACCCGCGCGACGAGGCTCGCGACGCCGCGCTCGCCGAGGCCGAGGGCGTCGACATCCTGTTCGCACCAAACCCGGCCGAGATCTACCCCGACGGCTTCGCCACGAACATCCACGTCGAGGGCATCACCGATGTGCTCGACGGCGCGAGCCGCGGGCCCCACCACTTCGACGGGGTCGCCACGGTCGTCACCAAGCTGTTCGGCATCGTTGGCCCCGACGTCGCCTACTTCGGCCAGAAGGATGCGCAGCAGGTGCTCGTCGTGCGCCGGGTCGTGCGCGACCTCGACCTCGACGTGCGGATCGTGGCCTGCCCGATCGTTCGCGAGCCCGACGGACTCGCCATGAGCTCGCGCAACGTCTACCTCGACGCGGGCGCACGCTCCCAGGCGACCGCACTCAACCGGGCGCTCGACGCGGCGGATGCCGCCCACCGAGCGGGGGAGCGCGACGGCATCCTGCCTGCTGCCCATGCTGTTCTGGCGGAGGCGGGAATCGACGCCGAATACCTGGAACTCCGGGATGCCGAGACCCTGCAGCCCGTGACCCGCATCGAACGAGACGCGCTGCTGCTCGTCGCCGCCCGTGTGGGTGCCGCGCGACTCATCGACAACCACCTGCTGACCGCCACCTCGGCCATCGAGAGCGGCTCGACCACCGAGACCAACACGACCCCCGACGGAAAGGGCGACGCGTGATGCGACGCACGATGCTGAAGTCGAAGATCCACCGCGCGACCGTCACGGGCAGCGATCTGCACTACGTCGGCTCGATCACCGTCGACCCCGACCTGCTCGAAGCCGCCGACATCCTGCCGCACGAGCAGGTGCACGTCGTCGACGTCGACAACGGTGCGCGCTTCGAGACCTACACGCTGGTCGGCGAGCGCGGGTCCGGCGTGATCCAGGTCAACGGTGCCGCCGCCCGCCTCGTGCGCACCGGCGACACCATCATCGTCATCTCCTACGCCGACTACTCGCCCGAAGACCTCGCCGATTACGAACCCGTCGTCGTACACGTCGATCGGTCGAACTCGATCGTCCGCGTCGACGACGCCGTCGGTGAACTGGTGGTGACCTCATGAGCGCCCACGCCGCACCGACGAAGCGCCTGACCCTGCGCGATCTCGACGCGAAGAAGCATGCGGGTGAGCCCATCGTCATGGTCACCGCCTACGACTTCCCGAGCGCGCAGATCGTCGAAGAAGCCGGCGTCGACATGGTGCTCGTCGGCGACTCGGCCGCGATGACGGTGCTCGGCTACGACAGCACCGTTCCGGTCACGACCGACGAGATGCTGATGCTCACGAAGGCCGTGCGGCGCGGACTCACCAAGCCGCTGCTCGTCGGCGACCTGCCCTTCGGCTCATATGAGGCATCGGACGAGATCGCCATCGCGACCGCGCAGCGCTTCATCAAAGAGGCGGGCGTCGACCTGGTCAAGATCGAACGCGGCGGCGCCACCGTCGAACGTGCCCGCGCGCTCGTGAATGCCGGCATCCCTGTCGTCGGACACGTCGGACTCACGCCGCAGACCGCCACCTCGCTCGGTGGATACCGCGCACAGGGGCGCACGGCCGATGCCGCGCTCGCCGTGATCGACGACGCCCTCGCGTTGCAGGATGCCGGAGTCTCGGTGCTGGTCATCGAAGCAGTGCCGTCGGAGGTCACCGCGGCACTCGCGCCCCTGCTGCGCATTCCGCTGATCGGCATCGGAGCCGGAGCGGATGCCGACGGCCAGGTGCTCGTCTTCCACGACCTGCTCGGCATCTACGCCCGCGGAGTCGCCAAGTTCGTCAAGCGCTATGCCGACGTGCGGGGCGTGTCGGTCGCCGGGGTCGCAGCCTATGCGAGCGAAGTGCGTGAGGGCGTATACCCAGGGCCCGAGCACGGGTACGGGATGGCCGACGGCGAGGCCGCACGGCTGCAGGAGCTGCTCGCGGGGCGGTAGGCCGCGGCATCCGGCATCCGGCATCCGGCATCCGGCATCCGGCGTCCGGCATCCGGCGTCCGGCATCCGGTTTCCTGTGCGCCAGCGAAGGCGATGTGCGCTTGCGAAGTCCGGATCCCGCGTCTCCGGCCTTCGGAAGCGCACGCGGACTTCGGAAGCGCACGCGACGCGCGGGCGACTTCCCGATCCTCACGCCTCCCAGCGAAGGATGTCGCCCGGCTGGCACTGCAAGACCTCGCACAGTGCGTCCAGGGTCGAGAAACGCACAGCCTTGGCGCGGCCGTTCTTCAGCACTGCGAGATTCGTCGGGGTGATGCCGATGCGCTCGGCCAGCTCGCCGACTCCCATCTTGCGCCGCGCCATCATCACGTCGATGTCGACCACGACGGGCATCAGATCACCTCGTTGTCGAGCTCCGCGCGCAGCGACTGTGCTTCGGTGTCGCGCTCGATCGCCTGCCGCAGCAGCGCCTTCATGACGACGACGAGCAGGGCGATGCCGCCGAGCACCACGCCCGCGCCGCCGATGAGCGCCACAAGTCCCGGTGCGGCCGAGCCCGGTGCGAGTATCGCAGCGAGGATCCACATGAGCGCTGCGGCCACGAGGATCGCGCCGATGATCACGTCGATGTAGCGGAACGACGAGGTCGAGAAGATCGATCCGCGGCGCACCTTCGTCAGCAGCATCCACACGCAGATGCCGAAGACCTGCAGGGTTCCGACGCCGAGAACCATGATCGATACGAGCGCGATCCGGCCCCACAGCTCTTCGGCGCCGAGGTCGATCCACAGCAGCGGCACGATGAGCGCCTGCACTGCCACGGATCCGATCAGCGCCAGCACGATCACGACTTTCAACACGACGATCGTCGACTTCGCCATGACTCCACCTCTCATCGAGAAACAACAGAAATCTATCGTTAATCGTTCGATATGGGAAGTCGGCGGATGCAGGGGCGCGGCCCTTCGGGAGGAGAACTGCCGCTCCGGAGGAGATCTGCCGCTGGAAGTCGGCGCTTCAGGAGGGGATCTGCCCCTCGGGAGGAGGGATTCGCGGGAAGTCTCCTCCCGAGGCGCAGTTCTCCTCCCGAAGAGGTCGGGTTCTCCTCCCGAAGAGGTCGGGTTCTCCTCCCGAGGGTGAGGGCTTCGTGATGCGCGTCTTGCCGATGCGGCCTGCCGAACGGGGGCGCGTGCCTACTCCGCGCGGCGCACCCGAAGCACCAACGCGACCACTGCGAGCACGATGACCGCGACCCCATATCCCACGCACACCGCGCCGAGCCCGAACACCCCGACCAGGGTTCCGGCGACGACGGCGGGCACTCCGAATGCGAGGTACGCGAGCAGGTAGATCACGGCGAACGTGTCGGCGCGGTCGGTGGCGGGGATGCGCGGTGCGAGCGAGGCGACGACTCCTGAGAAGGCGGTGCCGAAGCCCATGCCGGTCACGGCCGTCGCAGCGAGGTAGAAGGGGAGCGACTCGACGCCGAGGGCGATGAGCGACAGCGCTGTTCCTGTCGCGAGGGTGGCGGTGCCGAAGATCACAGAGGTGCGCGGTCGGCGATTGCGGAACACGAACGCGGTGATCGCGCCGACGCCCGCCAGCATCGCGACTGCGAGCCCCTGCCAGACATGGGCTTCGCCGCCGAGCTCGGTGCGCACGATGGTGGCGCCGAGCGAGAGGAAGAGGCCGCCCGTCGCCCACCCGGCGATGATCGCCGGTGCGCCGCGCCAGAAGTCCGAGCGGATGCCGGCGGGCACCGACAACCGGAAGCTCAGCGACCGCCACGCCCCCGCATGCAGCGGCGCGGTCTCGGGTGCGAGGAAGAACAGCGTGGCGAGCACGAGGTAGATGACGGTGAGTGGCGCGAAGACGTCGAACAGCGGCTGGCCGGTCACGTCGAGGGCGATGCCCGAGACGAGTGCGCCGAGCGCCAGCCCGATTCCGGGGCTCAGGGCATTCCAGAGGGCGGCGACCCTCGAGCGTCCGCCGGGTGCCAGATCGAGCGCGGCGGCCGAGAGCGCGGCGATGAGCACGCCACTCGCGGCGCCCTGCAGGATGCGCGCGAGCATGAGCGTCGCGACCGAGTCGGCGTGCCAGAAGAGCAGCATGCTTGCCGCGAGCAGCAGCAGTCCGCCGATCGCGACGGGGCGGCGTCCGATGTGGTCGGAGAGCGAGCCGGCCGAGAGCAGCGCGAGCAGCAGGGCGATCGCGTAGACGGCGAAGACCGCACTGATGACGATCGCGTCGAAGCCGATCTCGGCGGCGAGCACGGGGTAGAACGGCGAGGGAGCGCTCGCGCCCATCATCATCGCGATCTGCGTCACGATCGCCAGCGCGAACCCGAACCGCGGGCGGCGGATAGCGGATGCTGACGCCGTGGTTGTGGCGGTCGGTGACGTGGTGGTCATGCGTGCTCCCGCAGGGTCGGTCTCGAATCATTGGGTTCGACAATCATCGAACTATCGGAGCGTACTCGCGTTCCATCGATTGTTCAACTATTCTCGAACCATGCCAGGCGAACTTCCGCATCCGGATCGCTCCGAGATCCAGCTCACTGACGTGCTCTTCGCGCTCAGCGACCCCGAGCGCCTGGCCATCGCGCGGCAGCTCGCCGACGGTCCGCTCGACATGGCTGCGTGCCACGCGACCGATCCGAACCTCCCCAAGTCGACCAAGTCGCACTTCATGAAGGTGCTGCGCGAGGCGGGCGTCATCCGCAACGAGCCCCTCGGTCGACGGCGGATGCTGACGCTGCGGCGCGACGACCTCGACGCGCTGTTCCCCGGGTTGCTGGAGTCCGTGCTGCGCGGCTGAACTCCGGGCCGCGGGCGCGGAGCGAGCTCGCCGCCTCGGGAGGAGATCTGCTCCTCGGGAGGAGAGATTCGCGCGACGCCTCCTCCCCAGGGACAGTTCTCCTCCCGAGGGTGTGCAAGACCTACCGGAAGTACGACGCCCCGTTGAGGTCGAGCACCGTACCCGAGGCCCATACGGCAGTGGGTGAGGTGAGGTAGGCGACGGCATCCGCCACCTCTTCGGGTGTGCCCACGCGGCCGAACGGGCTCTGCTCGCGGATGCTGTCGCCCTGCTCGCTCTCGAGCTTCGCCGACTGTCGCTCGGTCGCCACCATGCCCGGCGCGACGGAGGTCACCGAGATGCCGTGCGAGGCGAGCACCAGTGCCATCGACTGGCCGAACGCCTGCAGCCCCGCCTTCGTCGCGGCGTATGCCGGATGGTCGGCCTCGCCGCGGAACGCTCCACGCGACCCGACGTTGACGATCGCCCCACCCGATCGGCGCGCGATCATGTGCTGCGCCACGAGCATCGTCACATTCGACGCTCCGAGCAGGTTGACCGACACCATCGCAGACCACGCGGACTGCCACTCGGCATACGACGTCGAGTCGACGCGATGCTCGTTGGCCGCACTCGGCGCCACCGCAGCGTTGTTCACCAGGATGTCGAGTGAACCCAGGGCGGCGATGGCCTCATCGACCACGCGCTGCGCCTCGGCAGGATCACCGAGATCGCCTCGCGCGAGCGCATGACCGGAACCCTCGAGCGATGCGAGGGTCTCTTCTGCGGCGACCCGATCCCGGCCGTAGTGCACGACGACCCGGTCACCTCGTCGAGCGAGCACCTGCGCGACCGCGCGGCCGATGCCGCGCGAGCTGCCCGTGATCAGCGCATGCGCCATCTCAGGACGCGACCTGTGCGCGACCGATCGCGCGCACCGGGGGCTCGATCTCGGCCCAGACCGAATCGAGTGAGAGGTGCAGCACGCCGGCGATCGCCGCGATGGTCGAGAAGGCGGGCGTTGCGACGCGTCCGGACTCGATCTTGCGCAGGGTCTCGGGCGAGACGCCCGCATCGAGGGCGACGCTCAGCATCGACCGCTCGCCACGTGCTCGTCGCAGCAGGGCGCCGAGACGCTCTCCGCGTTCGACCTCGGCGGGAGTCAGCGGCATCCGAACCATCATGTGCCCATTCTAATCCCGGGATAGTATTACCGGGATAGTTATTGGAACTGATGCCGGATGCGGAGACAACCATGATCGAGATCCTCAACGACGACCAGCTCGCCCGGGCGCGGGAAGCCGGCGCGCTCGTCGGCAGCATCCTGCAATCGCTCAAGCAGCGCACGACGGTCGGTGTGAATCTGCTCGACCTCGACCGCTGGACCAAGCAGATGATCGAGGATGCCGGCGCGGTGTCCTGCTACGTCGACTACGCCCCGTCGTTCGGCCGCGGGCCCTTCGGTCACTACGTCTGCACGGCAGTGAACGATGCCGTGCTGCACGGGATGCCGCACGACTACGCCCTCGCCGACGGCGATCTGCTCACCCTCGACCTCGCCGTCACGCTGCGCGGGATCTCGGCGGATGCCGCCATCAGCTTCGTGGTCGGCGGCGGCGGTGGCGGCGGCGGTGCCGGTGCCACCGCCAGCGCAGCATCCGATCTCGCGATGATCGACGCGACCGAGCGCGCGCTCGCCGCAGCCATCGCCGTGGCTCGCCCGGGCGCCCGCATCGGCGACCTCTCGCATGCGATCGGCACGGTGCTCAGCGATGCGGGCTACCCGATCAACCTCGAGTTCGGCGGCCACGGCATCGGCTCGACGATGCACCAGGACCCGCACGTCGCCAACGACGGACGCCCCGGCCGCGGTTACACGCTGCGCCCGGGCATGCTGCTCGCGCTCGAGCCCTGGGTCATGGCCGACACCGACGTGCTGGTCATCGACGAAGACGGCTGGACCCTCCGCAGCGCCATCGGCTGCCGCACGGCCCACACCGAGCACACGATCGCGATCACCGAGACCGGCGCCGAGATCCTCACGCTCGCGCGCTGAGAGTCACTTCTTCTGCGACCCGCTCCGCACGCGGCGCACCGCACGACCGGCCAGGTCTTTGAGCCGCCCGCCGGGCCACTGCCGACGCAGTTCGACGGTGCCACCGCGTCCGGCGACGGGCGTGCAGGTGCGACCCGCGAACAGCGGTGAGCGTCCGGCTGCGGCGAGCGTCTCGGCATCCGCGGTGAGGGGGACGTCGAAAGTCCAGCCCGCGCGACGCACCGTCACGAACAGCTTCGCGCCGCGCGTCTCATCATCGGGCCGGAACACCCTCAGAGGGTCGATGGCGACGGCGATCGCGCCGAGATTCCGCGGTTGCAGACGCGCCACGCGACGCTCGACTCCGGCGGCCTTGTCGCGCCACAGCAGCTCGACATGATCGTTCTGCAGCTCGCGCCCTGCTTCGACGACCCCGGTCGGCAGGCCGTCCATCGCGATGGGCAGCGATGTCATCACGCCCGTGCCGGACTCGAACACGAGAGCGTCCTGCCCGTCGCGGGTGATCGAGACATCGATCGTCAGATACAGCCCGCCGCCGCGCGACCACCGCGCTGAGGTCACGACCGCGCGGCATGCGAGCTCGGCCTCGAAACGGGCGAACGTCAGCAGGTCGGCACGCCGGTCGGCGCGGAGCAGTGCGGCTCGGATGCGGTTCGGAAAGGCCAGGCCCCCGTCGACACCGGGACCGAAGCGACGTCGCGCGAGCGGGATCACGACGTCGAGCAGACGTGCGCGGTACTCCTCGGGATACCCGGCGTACTTCTTGCCCGACACCCGCTTGAGGATCTTGCCGCGGAACCAGTGCCGCAGCAGCCTGTCGCGCAGGCGCCCGGGCTCGGTGTACCGCTCGACCAGGTCGAGAACGGCCTCGAGGTGGGGGAAGTACGTCTCGGGTTCGATCCGCGATGAACTCGCACTGCCCGCGTGCTTGACCCACGCGTAGCACGGCTGGCTCGCGAGGATCGAGATCGTCGACGCCTCGAAGTATGCCCGCATCACGAACAGGTGATCCTCGAGCCGCACCTTGCCGTCGGGGAAGCGGATGCGCTTCTCGCGCAGGAACGAGGTGCGGAACATCTTGTGCGGCGTGAGCATCTCGAGCAGCGGATCCTGGCCGAGGCGGGCGCGCGGGATGTCCTTCCGGAAGATGCGACTCGGCAGCCGGCGTCCGATGCCCACCTCCTTGCCGACCACGACATCGGATGCATGCTGGTCGGCGTAGTCGCACAGGGCTTCGAGGGCGCCGTCATAGAGCCAGTCGTCCTGATCGACGAACTGGATGTACGTGCCGCGTGCATCGTCGATGCCGTGGTTGCGCGGGGTTCCCGGCCACCCCGAGTGCGGCAGGTACGCGACGCGGATGTAGGGACGATCGCGCGCGATCTCGACCAATCGGGCCGCTGTCTCCTCGCCCGAGCCGTCGTCGCACAGCAGCACCTCGAACCGGTCGTGATCGAGTGTCTGTCGATCGAGAGAGGCGATCAGCTCGTCGAACGCCGCCCCCGGTCGGAACACGGGGACGACCACGCTCACCCGGACGGAAGTGGACGCAGGGGAAACGGCAGGAGAATTCGACATCACCATCAGTGAAACATCGCCGGCTGTGGAGCGCAGGGGGCTTGCTTTCAGGAATACGCCGTGCCATCGGTACCGGATTCCCACCCGGCACTCAGCCTTAACGATATATCGTTGACTATCGCTCACCATTTCCGGGAGGTCATCATGAACAACGCATTCCCCTCGAACCCGTTCGGCGGATCCGGCTTCGGCTCGGGCCCCGGCGGACCCGCATCCGCGATCTTCGATGCCATGGAGCAGCTCCGCAAGACGTTCGAGCAGCGCCCCAGTGGCGGCTCGCGCATGGCGAAGGGCGACGTCCGCACCGCGGTGCTGTCGCTGCTCGCCGAGAAGCCGATGCACGGCTACCAGATCATCAACGAGATCGCCGACCGCAGCGGCGGCACGTGGAAGCCCAGCGCAGGCTCGGTCTACCCCACGCTGCAGCTGCTCGCAGACGAGGGCCTCATCGAGGCTGACGAGCAGAACGGTCGCAAGACCTACTCGCTCACCGAAGCCGGCCGTGCCGTCGCCGCCGAGCACACCGAGACGCGGGCGCCGTGGGAGTCGCAGTCGAAGGGCGAGGGCTCGCACGACAACCCCCGCTACAGCGCACTGCCCAAGGCCGGCGTCGACCTCGCCGCGGCAGCTGCGGCCGTCGGCCGCAGCGGCAGCACCGAGCAGGTGCAGCAGGCGGTCGAGATCCTCGACGAGGCCCGCCGTAGGCTGTACTCGATCCTCGCTCAGGACTGATCGCACACGACCCAGGGACGACACATGACGGATGCTGCGGCGCAGGGCGCCCATCGTGCCCGGTACCGCCGCATCGTGTCGTTCGCGGCGCGCGAGTTCCTCAAGGTCTGGTGGTTCGAGCTCGTCCTGCCGCGCTTCGGCATGAGTGCGCTCGCAGAGCGCACCCGCGCCCCGCGCATGCAGCGCTTCGCGAAGCGGTTCCACGTGCTCGCGGTCGAGCTCGGCGGACTCATGATCAAGGTCGGGCAGTTCATGTCGTCGCGCCTCGACGTGCTGCCCCCTGAGATCACGAAAGAGCTCGAGGGGCTGCAGGACGAGGTTCCGGCCGTGCCGTTCTCCGGCATCCGCGCCGCCGCCGAGGCCGAACTCGGCATGCCGCTCGAGCAGGCGTACGCATGGTTCGACGAGAATCCGGTGGCCGCGGCATCCCTCGGTCAGGCGCACCGCGCGCGCCTGTCTGCGCAGGATGCCGCCGACACCGGCCTCGGCGACGTGGTCGTCAAGGTGCAGCGCCCCGGCATCGACGAGATCGTCGCGGTCGACCTCGCGGCTCTGCGCCGCGTGGCGCGGTGGGCGATGCGCGTCAGGCTCGTCAGCGACCGGGTCGACGCCCCCGGCCTGGTCGAGGAGTTCGCGCAGACGAGCCTCGAGGAGATCGACTACCTGCACGAGGCCGCGAGCGCCGAGCGTTTCCGCGAGAACTTCGCCGGAGACCCGCGCGTCAGCGCCCCCGAGATCGTCTGGGAGCGCTCGACGCGTCGCGTGCTCACGCTGTCTGACGTCACGGCGATCAAGATCAACGACACGGATGCTCTGCGCGCGGCGGGCATCGATCCGTCGGAGGTCGCGGATGTGTTCGCCGAGGTCATGTTCGACCAGGTGTTCACGCACAGCTTCGTGCACGCCGACCCGCACCCCGGCAACATCTTCGTGACGCCCGAGCCGGAGTCCACGGCGGGCAGGAACTTCCGCCTCACCTTCATCGACTTCGGCATGATGGCCGAGGTGCCCGACACTCTCCGCAACGGCCTGCGCACGCTGCTGATCGCGGTCGCCGGTCGCGACAGCCGCGGGCTGGTCACCGCAGCTCAAGAGATCGGCGTGCTGCTGCCGTCGGCCGACACCGCCGAGCTCGAACGGGCGCTCCGGGCGCTGTTCGCCCGCTTCGGCGGCATGGGCTTCGCGGAGCTGAGCAAGGTCGACCCCCGTGAGTTCACGGACTTCGCCGACGAGTTCGGCGACATGGTGCGCTCGCTGCCGCTGCAGCTGCCCGAGAACATGCTGCTGCTGATCCGCGCGGTGTCGCTGACCTCGGGCATGTGCTCGAGCCTCGACCCCTCGTTCAACGTGTGGGATGCCGCCGAGCCCTACGCCGCACGGCTGCTGCGCGACGAGTCGGGCAACCTCATGCAGGACATGGCGCAGCAGGCCATGGAGACGGCCGCCGTCACCTATCGCCTGCCCAAGCGCATCGACGCGATCATCACCCGCGTCGACGACGGCAACGTCACGTTCGACACGTCGGCCCTCGAACGCCGCCTCGACCGACTCGAGGGCATCGCCCGACGCATCGGGTCGGGGGTGCTGTTCGCCGCGATGCTCGTCGGCGGCGCGCTGCTCGTTCCTTCCCTTCCGCCGCTCGGCATCACCCTCATCTGCGTCTCGGCGCTGCCGCTGCTGCACTCGGTCTTCGGCGGGCGCCGCGGCCTGCGCTGACGCGGCTCGCGGCGTCCGGCAATACCACCTCTCAATCGAGATGCGGCTGTTCGTGCGCGCCTCGTCCGCGTGAGGTTCGCCCGCACGCGCCGACACGAACCGTCACGTGTCATCCGTGAGAGTTCTGAGCACTCTCGGAGCAAAGAATCGTCGATCATAGGTGTCACCGGGTACTTGGCGGAGGATGCGCAGATCGACGAGTTGACCGACAAGCTTGTTCGCCCGCGTGTACGACAGGTTCAGATCTGACTCCACCTTTCGCACGGTGAAGGATGGATTGGCTACGGCAAGATCGACCAGCGCGTGGGCGGAGTCTGCTCGAAGGGTGGAGGCTCTCACGAGTTCTTTTAGTTCCGTCTGTACTGCCACTAGCGCGACCATTTGGCGACGGGTCTGATCCGCCGCGGCTTGCAGACCGCGTGCGAAAAAGCGTACGAAACTATCCCAGTCTCCGTCGGCGCTGACTCCGAAAAGCATGTCGTAGTAGTCCTGGCGGCGCGACTCAAACCAAGGTGACACCGTGAGCGTGGGTTCCTCGAGCACTCCACTGAGCTGGAGATGCAACACGATGAGGAACCGTCCCAGTCTGCCGTTGCCGTCGCGGAAGGGATGGAGAGTCTCGAACTGGTAGTGAGACATCGCAGCTGCAACGACTGGATCGATGTGGCCGCCGTGAGGCCGCTGCATCCAATCGGCGAGATCGCGCAGGTTCGCCTCCAGCTGGAGGCCGGGGGGCGACGGGATGAATCGGGCCGCATGCGCGGGAAACCCGAGCACGTCGGCATCGGGACGTCTGCCGATAACGACCTGGTTGTCTCTTACCCGCCCCGACACGGCATGCAAGGGCGTGCCCCTCATCAGGACTCCCTGTAGCTCGCTGAGCAACGAAACGGAGATCGTCTGCCCTCGCGCGATCTTGTCGAACCCAAGGTTGGCCATTCGAACGTAGTTCAGGACCTCGACGAGTTCGGCGGTGGAGGCGTTGTTCTCGTCGGCTGTGAGAACGGCAGCCAGAGGAGCGTACGTCCCCTCGAGCGCGGAAGTGCTCTGTGCCTCTCTTCGCAACGTGGGCAGCCGGAGCAGCTGAGGGTTCGGTAGTTGCCGGGAGGTACTGTCGAGTGCGGCCAATGCCGCGCGGGCATCGGACACGGCCAAAAAGGTTGCAGTGGTCAGATCGGGCATTTCGCTCGCGAGGGGCACCGGCACGAACGCTTTGTGGGCCCAGGGCCCGAGTTGGGGGTCGTGGCCGTCGATCGGCACGAGTGATCCCATGGCTGAGTTCTGGAACATTTGAAGGTCCACAATGTAACTCTATGGGGTCATGAAGCACATTTGAAGTGCGGGAATGTTCCTTTCGTGTTGAGCTATGTCTGCTGCGATCGGAGCCTGTCCTCGGCACGGCATTCGATCCGGCCGCAGAATGCCGGCATGGGAGAATTGGTTCCCATGGACACTCCGGACGACAACCCCACCTCACGGACCGACGCTCCGAAGACCAACACCGCAGCAGTCCGCCAAGCCGCGAAGGCCACGGAAGCCGCGCAGAAGATCGTCCGCGACATCGCCGCGGTGCCGCCGCGCGGCGTGCACCCGGCGCTCGTGCCCGGCGTCTCGGTTGAAGAGACCGGTCGCACGTACCGCACCGATCCGCTCGTCTTCGGCATCGCGGTCGCGCTGACCATCGCCTTTATCGCCTGGGGAGTCTTCGCGGGCGACAACCTCTCTGGAACGACCGCGACCGTGCTCGCATGGGTCGTCGAGTACTTCGGCTTCTTCTTTACGACGATCGCCACCGTCATCCTCGTCTTCATGCTGTTCATCGGCTTCAGTCGCTACGGACGCATCCCGCTCGGCCGTGACGACGAAGAGCCCGAGTTCTCGATGTTCTCGTGGATCTCGATGCTGTTCGCCGCCGGCATGGGCATCGGTCTCGTCTTCTGGGGCGCGGCCGAGCCGCTGACCTTCTTCGAGACCCCTCCGCCCGGCACCGTCGAAGCCAACACTCTCGAGGCCATGCACACCGCCCAGGCCCAGGTGCTCTACCACTGGGGCCCGCAGGCGTGGGCCTTCTACGCACTCGTCGGTGGCGCGATCGCCTATGGTGCGTTCCGCCGCGGTCGCACCCCGCTGATCTCGTCGATCTTCGCTCCGCTGCTGGGCGAGGGCCGCACGACCGGCCCCCTCGGCCGCACGATCGACATCTTCTCGATCATCGTGACCCTGTTCGGCACCGCCGCATCGCTGGGCCTCGGAGCCCTGCAGATCGGCCACGGCGTCGAGATCGTCAGCGGCATCGGCGAGCTCGGCAACGGTGTGCTCATCGCGGCGATCGCCGTGCTCACGGCCTGCTTCATCGCATCCGCCGTCTCGGGCGTCTCGAAGGGCATCCGCGCGCTGTCGAACATCAACGCGGTCGTCGCGCTGCTGCTCGCCTTCTTCGTGTTCTTCGTCGGCCCGACGCTGCTCATCCTCAACGTCATCCCCTCCGTCGCCGTGCAGTTCCTCGGCGATCTGCCCGAGATGGTCGCCCGCTCGGCATCGCAGGGCGATGAGGCGCAGATGTTCCTGTCGAGCTGGACGATCTTCTACTGGGCGTGGTGGATCTCGTGGTCGCCGTTCGTCGGCATGTTCATCGCCAAGATCTCGCGCGGCCGCACGCTGCGCCAGTTCGTGTCGGTCGTCATCGTCGTGCCCGCCGTCATCTCGCTCGTGTGGTTCGCGATCTTCGGCACGACGGCGATCCAGCAGCAGATGGACGGCGCGAACCTCACCGTGGATCCGCCCGAGGAAGTGCTCTTCGGCGTGCTCGAGAACCTTCCGTTCCCGCTGATCACGAGCATCGTCCTCATCCTGCTCATCTCGATCTTCTTCATCACCGGTGCCGATTCGGCCTCGCTCGTGATGGGCACGCTCTCGCAGCAGGGTCGCCCCGAGCCGTCGCGCTGGGTCGCTGTGGTGTGGGGTGTGCTGGTCGGAGTCATCGCCGCGGTGCTGCTCGTCACCGGCGAAGAGGGCAGTGGGCTCAAGTCGCTGCAGAATGTCACGATCATCGCCGCTCTGCCGTTCGCGGTGATCATGGCGTTCATGATGGTCGCGTTCATGAAGGACCTGCGGCGGGATCCGATGATCCTGCGCGAACGCTATGCCCGTATGGCCGTGCGCCACAGCGTCATGGCCGGTCTCGAGGAGTACGGCGACGACTTCGCCCTCGTGCCCGTCGAATACGACCACTCCGAAGACGACCTCGCCTGGATCGACGAGGCCGACGTCGACGACAGCCTCGCCGAGGTCTACGCGACGGCGACCGAGGCGATCGACATCATCCCGGCCTCCGACGGAACCGCTGCGGATGCGGGTGCCGATGCGGATGCGGATGCTGATGCGGATGCCGGTTCGGGTTCGGACCCCGGTTCAGACGCGGCCGGCCTCGCCGAGCGCCCTTCCTGACTTCACGCCGAATCGACCCCGCACACGGCTTCTGCTCGGTGCGGGGTCGATTTCGCATCGGAATGGGCCGTTTGGGGTGCGAAAGTGACCCCGCACGCGGTCCCGGATGCGAAAGTGACCCCGCACGCGAGTCGCGAGGGGGCAGCAGGCAGGGAACTCAGCTGACGACGGATGCCGCGCCCGAAGCGGATGCCGAACCTGCCGCACCCGAAGCGGATGCCGAACTCGCCGCGCCCGAAGCGGATGCTGCACCATCCGCGACCGTCTCGACCGGCACCGCCGCAGCGTCGGTGATCCTCGCCGCCATGCCCGCGAAGATGAAGCCGTGGAACGGCAGTACGCCGAGCCAGTACAACCGGCCGGCGAGCCCTCGGGGGAAGAACACGGCGCGCTGCTCGTAGCGCGACCCGTCGCCGTCGGGCAGGGCGCGCAGCTCGAGCCACGCATCGCCCGGCACCTTCATCTCGGCGCGCAGGCGCAGCAGTCCGCCGCTCGCGGGTGACGAGTCGGTCGCTCGTCCGGGCTCCTCGACGGCCTCGACGCGCCAGAAGTCGATCGCGTCTCCGACCCGCGCCTCTGCCTTGCTGCGGCGTCCGCGGCGAAGGCCGACTCCGCCGACGAGGCGGTCCATCCACCCGCGCACAGCCCACAGGAACTTCGACGAATACCAGCCGTTCGACCCGCCGATGCCGATGATCACTCGCCACAGGCTGTCGACCGGTGCGGCGGTGCGCAGCTTGCGGGTATCGGTGAACACGGTGCGTCCGGCCCAGTCCGGGTCGCTCGGCAGGGGATCGCTCGGAGCGCCCGAGACTTCGGCATCCTGCCAGCTCGTCTCGATGGTGTCGGCGGCGTCGCGACCCAGCGCGAGCGAGACCGCCGTGCGGTACGGGGTCAGCCCGCCCTCGGGCTGCGGAATCAGCTCGTCGATCGCGTGGTCCTTCACGATGCACTCGTTCTGCAGCGACGCGACGAGCGGGCGTGCGATCGACCGCGGAACCGGCGTCACGAGATTCACCCAGTGCGAGGCGAGACCGGGGGTCAGCACCGGCAGAGAGGCGATCGCACGCTGACGGAGTCCGGCTTCGAGCGCATAGCCGTTCATCATCTGGCCGTAGCGCAGCACGTCTGGCCCGCCGATGTCCACTGCGCGATTCACCTCGTCGTCCACGCGGGCAGCACCCAGCAGGTAGTGCAGCACGTCGCGCACGGCGATCGGCTGGATGCGGTTGCGCACCCACTTCGGCGCCGGCATGTACGGCAGCACATCGGTGAGGTGACGGATCATCTCGAACGACGCAGAACCCGAGCCGATCACGACGCCCGCCTGCAGCACCAGCGTCGGCACACCCGACTCGAGGAAGATCTCGCCGACCCGCACGCGCGAGCGCAGATGCGGCGACAGCTTCACGTCGTCGGGGTGCAGGCCGCCGAGGTAGACGATGCGTCGCACGCCGGCCTTCGCCGCGGCATCCGCCACCGTGGTGGCCGCTCGCTCATCGCTCTCTTCGAATCCCTTGCCCGCGGTCATCGAGTGGATCAGGTAGTAGACGACGTCGACGTCTTTCATGGCCTCGGCGACGGCATCGGCATAGTCGGCCGAACCCTCGACGATCTCGCACTCGGCACCCCAGGGGAAGGATGCCGCTCGTGCGGCGTCACGCGCCAGTGCGCGCACCCGGTATCCGGCGTTCAGTAGTCGTGGTGTCAGCCGTCCGCCGATGTATCCGGTGGCACCGAGCACCAGGGCGCGAGGCGCGGATCCGTCGTCGCGGGGGAGGGCGCGCAGGGCCTCTTCGTGCCCGGTGGGCTGCGTGAGCTCGGTCATGACTCGAGCGTAGGCGCGATACTCGAAATTTTCACTAGGCTGGCGAATCACTAGTTCATCTAGTAATCTTTTGGCCGAGGAAGGGAATCGCATGTCGACAGCAGCACAGCACGCCACACGGCGCGATCTCCGCTCGCGCCGACTCGCCCCGATCGACTCCGTCGATCTCGCTCCGCTCTCGGCCCGTGATGCGGTCGGTCGCGCGACCGGAATCCGCCGCATCCCACTGGCCCCCGCCCGCCCGCCGCTCTGGAAGTCCGCCGGAGTCGCCGGCCTCATCGCGGTGATCGCTGCAGCAACTTTGCCGCTGGCTGCCTCCGCACTCGACATCCCCCTGTGAGTCGACACCACAGGATCCCGACCACAGACCACCGCTGAGAAGAGAAAGGAGCCCCCCATGGGACTCGATGACAAGATCAAGAACGCCGCACAGGACATCGCCGGCAAGGCGAAGGAAGCTGCCGGCAAGGTGACCGACAACGAGAAGCTCGAGGCGGAGGGCCGCGCCGATCAGGCGAAGGCCAACGTCAAGAAGGCTGGCGAGAACGTCAAGGACGCTTTCAACAGCTGACACCAGCGACACAGCGCGGGGAGGTGGCGGAAGCCGCCTCCCCGCCGTTTGTGCGTTCCGTCCTCTGAGACGCGGATGCCGCAAGAGAAGGAAGATGGCACGATGTCCGATCCCCTGAAGAGCACCACCCCGAACCTGTGGCAGCGACTGATCCGTCGTCTGCGACCCGGCGCGGACGAACCACGACGTCTCACGGTCGACGACGTCACCGTGGTCGACCGCCCGATGCTGCGCCGCGCAGTCGCCGGCACGGTGGTCGGCAACCTCATGGAGTGGTACGACATCGGCATCTACGGCTATCTCGCCGTGATCATCGGCCGCGCGTTCCTGCCCGATGCATCAGCCGGTGCGCAGTCGCTCTTCTCGCTCGGCGTGTTCGCGGTGACCTTCATCGCCCGTCCGCTCGGCGGCGTCGTGCTCGGCCAGCTCGGCGATCGGCTCGGCCGTCAGCGCGTGCTGGCCTTCACGCTGATCATGATGGCCGCGGCGACGTTCCTCATCGGCGTGCTCCCCGACTTCTCGGTGATCGGCATCTGGGCGCCGATCCTGCTCATCGTGCTCAAGCTCGCGCAGGGCTTCTCGACCGGTGGCGAGTATGCCGGTGCCACGACGTTCATCACCGAATACGCGCCGGACAAGAGTCGCGGGTTCTATGCCTCGCTGCTCGACCTCGGGTCGTACATGGGCTTCGCGATCGGCGCCGCGTTCGTGTCGATCCTGCAGCTGACGCTGTCGGCAGAGACGATGCAGGGCTTCGCCTGGCGCATCCCGTTCCTCGTCGCACTGCCGCTCGGGCTCATCGCGATCTACTTCCGTCTCAAGATCGAAGACACCCCCGCCTTCCAGGAGGCGAAGGAGTCGGCCGAGCGTGCAGCCGACGACGCGCAGAAGGCCGCCGATGCGCCGAAGGGCGTCCTCGCGCTGATCCGCGCGTACTGGCGCGAGCTGCTGACCGCTTTCGTGCTCGTCGCCGCGGCCAACACCGTCGGCTACGCTCTCACGTCGTACATGCCGACGTACCTCACCGGCACGCTGGGCTATGACGAGGTGCACGGCACGCTGCTCACGCTCCCGGTGCTCGTGGCGATGGCCCTCAGCATCCCCCTGACCGGCAAGCTGTCCGACCGCATCGGGCGCAGGAAGGTGCTGTTCATCGGCTCGATCTCGGCGATCGTGCTCGCGGTGCCGTCGTTCCTGTTCATGATGCACGGCGAGATCTGGTCGACCCTGCTCGGGCTCGTGCTGCTCGCCTTCCCGGTGACCTTCTACGTCGCGAACCTCGCGTCGTCGCTGCCCGCGCTGTTCCCCACGTCGTCGCGGTACGGCGGCATGGGCATCTCGTACAACCTCGCCGTCGCGCTCTTCGCCGGCACGGCGCCGGTCGTCATGGAGGCGCTCGTGCAGCTCACCGGCTCGTCGCTCGCGCCGGCCTTCTATGTCATCGGCACGTCGATCGCCGGTTTCATCGCCGTGGTCGTGCTCAAGGAGTCGGCGCGCAGGCCGCTGCCCGGCGCGATGCCGAGCGTGCAGACGATCGAGGAGGCCGTCGAACTGGTCGAGACGCAGGAGGAGAACCCCGATCTCGATCTCGACGAGCTGTTCCCCGAGCGGGTGGTCGTCGCAGCGGATGCCGAGGGTGAGGCGAACGCTCAGGCGAAGACCGACCCCGGAAGAGTCTGATCAGAGCGTCGGGTGGCCGGCCGATCCGTCGGCCGGCTCTCGGCGATCACTCGCCGGAGGACTCGGATTCCTCGTGCGAGCGGATGACGTCGCGCAGTTCCTGGTCGAGATCAGACGCCTCTTCGATGGCCGACGTCATGCCGGCGAGGAAGCGGGTGACGACCGCGCGCTCCTTGTCGCTCATCTCGTCGACGAGCGCCAGCATCCGCCTGTGCATCGCACCGAGGGTCTCGCGCACCTCGTCGTCGCTGCTGACCGTCGGCACCACGATTCCGGCGCGTCGATCGGTCGGATGCGGCTCCCGCTTCGCGTGCCCGCCCTTCTCGAGGCGGTCGATGAGGGTCGTCGTCGATGCGGTCGAGATGTCGAGCATGCGGGCGATGTCGATCGCGCGCACGATGCGTCCGGCCCGCTGCTCGCGCAGCAGGAAGCGCAGGGCGACGAGGTCGGTCTCGTTCATCTTCATCGAGATGCGTGTGCGTTCCCGCATCGCGGTCTCGGCCGATCGGTAGCGACGCAGCAGGTTCAGGACGTCGACGGTGCTCGCGCTGTCTGCCTCGGGGTACCAGTAGCCGGAACGGCCGAACTCCTCAGAGCGCTCCATCACGCCACCTCGCCATCATCGCTCAGGCTTTCTTCACTTCCACGGGGTTCCGCCTCGCGTGCGAGCATCTCGGCCGCGCCGGACTCGACCTCGGCCGGCACGATCCGCAGGATCCCGCCGGTGATGGCGTCATGTTCGGCGGTGACGATCTGATCGATCCGCCACGCAGGCACGGAGGGAAAGTCCGCGCGCAGACGGTCGATCATGTCGGCGTACATGATGTACCCGGCATCCTCGAGTGCGAATCGCTCGACCATGAGGCCCCTTTCCCAGAATTCCATCATCTCACCTCATCAGAGTGGCTGGTCGCATTGGATTTCGCTAGGCAACCTGGTTACCTGTTTGTCGAGTACCATGGAAGGGTCAGGGGGTGACGCATGAGCAGCAGTACCGAGATGGCGACGCGGGCGAGTGAACTCGTCGCGCGTGTCGATGAACTTCGCAGGGCCGAGGCCCAGTTCGGACGACGTCTTGCCGCCGTGCGCGCGCCGAACGACACCGACCGCGAGGCGATGAGGTACATCCTCGACGCCTCTGACGACTCCCCGGCGACGCCGGGCGGCCTCGCCGCTCATTTGAACGTCAGCACGGCCGCGATCACCAGTCTGCTGCGTCGCCTTCAGGAGCGCGGTCAGATCGTGGTGGGGCCGCATCCTGCCGACGCCCGCTCCAAGGTGCTGCGTCCGTCGCTGCGCGATCTCAACGCGCAGGCAGATGAGTTGACGCAGCGCATCGAGTCGCTCGCCAGTGAGTTCACCCCGGATCAGACCGACGCGATCACTCGGTTCCTGCGACGCCTGGCCGAGGAGATCGGCGACCTCCCGTAGCTCGGACTGTGATTTAGCTAGGTAACCTAGTAATCTATTTCTCAACGGAGTTTTCGTTGAGGGAGAGATCATGGGACGTCTGACGTACGGCAACACAGCAACGCCGATCGAACTCGACGATCGGCTAATGACTCACCTGCGGCTCGTGATCGTGACGAAGCTGCGACGCAATGAGTCGTTCCCGCTCACGCTCGCGATGGGCGACGGCATCGCCGAGACCATCTGGGTGCACGCGTCGATTCCCCTGCGCTTCTCCATGTCGCAGGAGGTGGATGTCGATCGTGCGCTGGTGGTGGCGATGATGAACGCCGCCAGCTCCGCGGGAGGCCTCGATCTCACGCGCGAGGAGTTCGCCCGGGTGGTCGACGGCTCCCGCACCCTGCACGCGATGAGTGCGTGACCCATGTCTGCACGCATCAGGAATGCCGCCAAGGCCGTGACCAGTGCGCGGGTGCGCTCGGCATCCCGGCCCCGAGGCCTGTGGGTCGAGGTCGATCCCGGCTTCCACGTCGGGAACGACCGCAGGCAGTTCCTCGGGTCGATCACCGGGACGCCCCGCGAGGGATTCCGTGCGTTCGGGGCGCAGTCCGATTTCATCGGTCAGTTCGATCGCCTCGACGACGCGAAAGCCGCGGTCGCTGCGGCGTCGGTGATCACCGAGGATGCGGCCCAGGTCGAACCGCTTCTGGGCTGAGAGCGCGGAGGCAACGACTCCGGCGCCGGAACGATGATTTTCGACGACCCCCTCGGGCGTGTACCGTCGTTGCTATGACTTCGATCGAATCGATTCGACGCCCCGCCGTTGACCGGGCCACCCGTCGCGCACGAATCGCGGTCTCTGCGCTGTTCCTCACGAACGGCGCCCTGTTCGCCAACATCCTGCCGCGGTACCCCGAGATCAAGGCCGCTCTCGAGCTCGACAACGTGGGCTACGGCCTGGCGATCGCCGCATTCCCCGCCGGAGCCATCGCCGCCGGGCTGTTCGCCGCTGTGCTGATCCGCCGATTCGGCTCGGGGCGGATCGCCGTGATCGGCACGATCGCCACAGGTCTCGGGCTGCTCGCCGCGGCGCTCGCGCCCTCCGGCATCCTGTTCGCCGTCGCCCTGCTGCTCGGCGGAGCTTTCGATGCGATCACCGACGTCGCGCAGAACGCGCACGGACTGCGAGTGCAGCGGCGCTACGGCCGCTCGATCATCAACTCGTTCCACGCGATCTGGTCGATAGGTGCGGTGCTCGGTGGCGGCATGGCTGCGGCGGCGATCGCCCTGCAGCTGCCCCTCGGTGTGCATCTCGGCATCTCGACCGCGGTGTTCGCGGCGGTCGCCTTCACGGCGCTCTGGTTCTGCCTGCCCGGTCACGATGAGGAGGCGGATGCCGAGGCGACGGCCGAACCGGTCGAACTGCAGACAGCGGTGCGTCGTGGCCTGAGGCCGCGCACCGTGATGATGCTCATCGCGCTCACGCTCATCGCTATGGCCGGGGCGATCGCCGAGGATGCCGGCAACTCGTGGGCGACCCTCTACCTCAGCGAGTCCCTCGGCGCCGCGGCCGCGATCGCGCCCCTCGGGTTCATCGCCCTGGTCGGAGCGCAGTTCATCGGACGGATGCTGGGCGACGGCATGACCGACCGCTTCGGCCAGCGCGCCGTGGCCCGCGTCGGAGGCCTCATCGCCGCCGGGGGAATGGCCCTCGCGCTCATCTTCCCGAGTGTGCCGGGAACGATCGCCGGATTCGCCGCGGTCGGCTTCGGCATCGCGACGCTCATCCCGGCGGCGATGCATGCGGCGGATGAACTGCCGGGTCTGCGACCGGGAGCCGGGCTCACGATCGTGTCGTGGCTGCTGCGGCTCGGGTTCCTGCTCTCACCGCCGTTCGTCGGCTTCATCGCCGACACCGAGAGTCTGCGGGCCGGGCTGATCGTGGCACCGGCCGCGGCAGTGGTCGCGGTGCTGCTCGCCGGCGTGCTCGAGAAGCGTCGCCCGCGGGGGTAAGTGGCGAGCGGCGGGCTTGCACCGCGCGACGGTCACCACTTCGGGGGCCGACACGCCACTTGCCGAACCGGACGCGGTTCGGGGGACGACATCTGGTGTGTCGGCCCCCGAAGCGGGGGCGTCCGGGAGGCCCCGAGCGAACCTCAGAGGGCGGTGTAGCCGCCGTCGACGAGGTGGTAGCTGCCGGTGATGAAGCTGGCGGCGTCGCTGGCGAGGAAGGCGATGAGGTTCGCGACCTCGTCGGCCTGGCCGAGACGGCCGATCGGGTGCTTGCTGACGAGGAACTCCTTCGCAGCGGCATCCATGCTGGCGAGCAGCGGGGTGTCGATGAAGCCGGGGCCGACCGAGTTGACGCGCACGCCCTGAGCGGAGTACTCGAGGGCGGCCGACTTGGTCATGCCGACGACCGCGTGCTTGGCCGCGACATAGGCGGGAGAGCCGGCGAAGCCGACGCTGCCGAGAATCGAGGCGATGTTGACGACCGAGCCGCCGCCGTTCGCGAGGATCGAGGGGATCTGCGCCTTCATGTTGCGGAACACGGCGTTGAGGTTGATCGAGATGACCTTGTCCCACGCGGCGTCGTCGTATTCGGCGGTGGGGGCGGATGCTCCGCCGATGCCCGCGTTGTTGACGCCGATGCGCAGCGGGGCGAGAGTGTTCGCGAGCTCGACCGAGCTGGCGATCCAGTCGGTGTCGGTCGCATCTCCGACGGATGCCTCCGCGGTGCCGCCGGCGGCGCGGATCTCTTCGACGACCGCGTTCGCGTGCTCCGCGTTCAGATCGTTGACGACCACGGCTGCGCCGTTCTGAGCGAGCAGCAGAGCGGTCGAGCGTCCGATTCCGCTGCCTGCTCCGGTCACGATCGCCGAGCGGTTCGAGACGTCGTACTGAGCCACGAGTGACTCCTCTTCCGGACGGTCGCGGTGCCGGGAGATCTTCTCGGACGGTCCGTCCTCGGCTTCCAGCCTACGCCTCCGAAGAGGAGATGGATTCGTCTGAATGAATCTCGGCCGGTCAGTCCAGGATCCGGATGGAGGCGCGCTCGACGACCGGCATCGGAATGAGCACGGCGTCGAGCGGGCGCTCACCGAGCAGCATCTCGACCGCTGTGCGCCCCATCACGTCGTAGGGGAGCCGGGCCGTCGTGAGCCCCGGTCGCTGGAAGCCGGCGAGCTCCTCGTCGTCGAAGGAGGCCACCGAGATGTCGTCCGGCACCTTCAGCCCGCGCTCCGCGATCGCCTGATACGTGCCGAATGCCACGCCGTCGTTGCCGGCCAGGATCGCCGTGATGTCGGGGTGCGCGTCGAGCATCTGCAGCGTGCGCGTGTATCCGATGTCGGGGTTCCACTCGGGGACGTCCATGATGAACGGCTCGACGCCGGCCTCGGCGAAGGCGGTGCGGATGCCGTCGAATCTCGGTCCGATGGTCACCGAGTGCAGGGGGGACGAGACCGCATGCGGGTTGTTGCCGATCACGCCGACGCGGCGGTGGCCGGCATCCGTGAGCAGGCGCGCCATCGCATGGCCGGCGACACGCTCGTCGGGGAGTACGGAGGGGTGGCCCGTCGTCGACGTGCCGTTGACGATCACGACCGGTACGTCGGCGGGTGTCTCGGGCACCTCGATCATGCGGGCGCCGAGAAGTCCGATCAGGATGCCGTCGACCCGGCGATCGATCATCGCCTGGATCTCGTCGGAGATGGTGGCGTCGTCGCCCTCGGTCTCGGCGATCAGAACGGTGTGGCCGTGCTCCTTCGCCGCAGACAGCAGGCCGCGGATCATCTCGGAGGCATAGCGAGTCACGGTGATCTGATCCGAGATGAACCCGAGGGTCTTCGTCTTTCCGAGGCGCAGGCTCTGGGCCGCGGGATTCGGCCGGTAGCCGAGCTCCTCGGCCGCGGCGCGGACCCGGCGCGCGGCATCGGCGGAGAGGCGCGAACCCGGCCGGTCGTTGAGGATCATGCTCACGGCGGTCTTCGACATGCCCGAAAGCGCGGCGACGTCGGCGAGCGTCGGCCTGCGATCGACGTTCTTCGGCACCGAGTTCCTCCTGTCGTGACGTCTCCAGCTTAGGCAGTGCATGCGGTGCCGCGGAACCACGGCGGTTGAATTGATTTAGCAAAATCGTTGCGGCCGCACATCGGCGGTGCTAATCTCGGCGATGCTGAATCAATTTAGCTTTGTCGTCGGGACTCACTTACCTCGCTGCGAAGCCATTCACTCAGGAGAGAACATCGTGGTTGATCTCACTCGCAGGGCTCTGTTCGGCGCGATCGGACTGGGGATCGTGGGCACCGTCGTCTCATGGCCGAGACTCACCGGTGCCGACATCCCCGGGCGCGGCACAGACACGCTGACGGTCGCCCTCTTCGGCACCGCGCAGGACGCGGTGGCGCGTCAGGCGCTGGTCGACGGCTTCCAACGCAAGCACCCCGGCATCTCGGTGCGCATCGTGGCCATCCAAGGACAGGACTGGAGCGAGTACTTCGCCAAGATCCTCACGATGATCGCGGCCGGCACGCCACCCGATGTCGTCACGGTCGCGACCGAGGGGGCGCAGCTCTTCGCGTCGCGCCTCGCGCACCCGCTCGACGCCTATGTGCGCCGCGACGCGTCGGAGATGCAGGAGTACTTCGACGACGTGAATCCGACGCTCATCGAGGCGTTCATGTACCAGGGCAGCCTGTTCCAGATGCCCGACAACTTCAACGCGGCGAACGTCTTCTACAGCACGACGGCCATGGAGCGCGCGGGGCTGGAACGCCCCGCCGACAACTGGACGCTGGAGGACTTCCTCGGCACCGCCCGTGCGATGAAGAACAGCGCGTCGGGGCAGTTCCTCCCGTACTTCTGGAACAACAGACTGTGGGGCGGCGTCGTGCCCTGGCTGTACGTGAACAACACGAGTTTCCTGCGCGAGGAGAAGGCGACCGGGGGCGATTGGCTCTGGGACCGTTTCTATCCCGACCAGCCTGCCCGCAGCGGAGGCTATGTGTGGAAGCAGGCCGACGCGCTCAACGAGCACGCGGTCGAGAGCTTCTCGGTGCTCGAGCGCATGGTCTCGGAAGGACTCGCCGCGAACCCCGCCCAGGGCGGCGGAAACGAGCTGGTCTCCCTGTTCTCCACGGGCTCGGTCGGGATGACGCCCGCCGGAGGCTTCTGGGTCAGCGGCCTCGAGGAGGCGGGCGTCGCGAACGACGCCTATGACGTGACCTACTTCCCCCGGATGGCGGGGCAGCGGCACCAGTTCGGGGCGGGAGGCTACGCGATCATGGAGACCTCGCCCCGCAAGGACGAGGCGTGGGAGTGGCTCAAGTACTGCGTCTCGGTCGAGGGCATGACCATCGCCCACCCGAAGCCCGACTCGTCACTCCCTCGTCGCTCGCTCAACGCCGAGCTCTACGGCGCGGGGGTGGGGCCTGCGAACTGGGAGGTCTTCTACGACACGCTCGACAAGTTCCCCGACACCGGTCCGATGCCGGCGCCGCCCCAGCAGGCCGCCGTCGAATCCGCTCTGCTCAAGAACGTGGTGTCGACCATCACGAACGGTCCATCCGGGGTCCGCCGAGGGCTCGAGACCATGCAGCGAGATCTCGAGCTCGCGCTGGGGGGAAACTGATGTCCGAGAACACCACCCGCACTCTCACCGTGCCGCCGGGGTCCCGACGCGAGACCAGCACGGTCGCCCGTTCGGGGCGATCCATCATCTGGGTCTTCCTGGCACCCACCCTGATCGGCCTCGGGCTGTTCAACTTCATCCCGATCATCGGGTCGTTCGTCCTGGCCTTCTTCCGCTGGGACATCATCTCCGAACCGGTCTTCGTCGGATTCGACAACTTCGTCGACCTGGCCGCCAACCCGACCGTGAGCGTGTCGTTCCTGAACACCATCGGCTTCGTCGTCGTCGCCGTGATCCTGCAGCTCGCGGTCGCGCTGGTGCTCGCGGTGCTCGTGCAGTCGAGGATGCCGAACTGGCTGCGCACCTTCTTCCGGTCGGCGCTGTTCTTCCCGCTGATCCTGTCGGCGGCATCCGTCTCGCTGATCATGGCGTACCTGTTCAATCAGGAGTTCGGGCTCGTGAATCAGACGCTCAACCTGATCGGCATCGCCGATGTCGGATGGTTGACCACCGGACTCGGCGCGAAAGTCGTCGTGCTCCTGGTCTACGTGTGGCAGAACTTCGGGTTCACGTTCCTGCTCTTCATCGGCGGGCTCGCCGCGATCCCGAGTGAGGTCTACGAGGCATCCTCGCTCGACGGCGCGGCGGGGTGGACCCAGTTCCGCATGATCACGCTGCCCCTGGTGAGTCCGACGCTGCTCGTGGCATCCGTGATGGCGATCATCAACGCCCTGCAGATCTTCGACCAGCCGTGGGTGCTGACCCGCGGTGGCCCCGGTGATGAGACCCGCACCGCCGTGATGGTGATCTATGAGTCCGCTTTCCGACAGCTCGACTTCGGGGGCGCGTCGGCCATCGGCATCGTGCTCACACTTCTCATCATGCTCGTCACGGCCATCCAGTTCCGGCTGAGCCGCCGATTCGTCTTCTACGGGTGAGGCCCATCATGACAACGACAGTGGTTACGAAGCGTTCCTGGCTCTACACCCTCGGCACGGGCGGCAAGTTCGCCCTGCTCGGACTCGCGGCCCTGCTCACCCTCGGGCCCGTCGTCTGGACCCTGATCACGGCGCTGTCGCCGACCGACAGCGTGACTCAAGAGGTCAGTGTGGGGTTCGGAGCCTTCGCCGACGTCTTCGCCAAGATCCCGATCTGGCTCTACGCGTGGAACAGCGCCCTGGTGGTGATGCTGGTCGCCGCCGGTCAGATGCTCTCCGCCGCGATGGCCGGCTATGTCTTCGCCAAGTTCGAGTTCCGCCACAAGAAGCTGATGTTCGCGCTGATCCTCGCGACGATGATGGTTCCGCTGCAGGTGACGATCGTCCCCGTGTTCATGCTGGTGAGGGGCATGGGCCTCGCTGACACCCTGCTCGCGCTCATCGTGCCTGCGCTTCCCACCGCGTTCGGTACCTTCCTGATGCGGCAGTACTTCATGGGCATCCCGACCGAGCTGGGCGAGGCCGCTCAGCTCGACGGGGCCGGACCCTGGCGCACGTTCTTCGGGGTCTATCTGCCGCTGGCCACGCCTGGACTCGCGATCGTCGGCATCCTCGCTTTCAACTATCACTGGAACGAGTTCTTCCGACCGCTCATCATGACCATCAGCGACCAGAACTTCACGCTGCCGCTCGGCCTGGTGACGCTGCAGGGCAACCTCGGCACGGGCAGCGTCTCGACGGTGCTCGCCGGGGTGATCCTCTCGATGATCCCCGCACTCCTGGTGTTCTTCTTCGGGCAGAAGCCTCTGCGCGAAGGCCTCACGGCGGGCGTCGGCAAGTGACGCACGCCCTCCTCAAGTAGAAAGACGACTGCCCCGGTGACCCCCACTAACCTCTCCCCGGTCCGCACCACTCGCCCGCGAGCGCACTTCGCGCCCCGGAACAACTGGATGAACGATCCGAACGGACTCGTCTTCCACGACGGCCTGTACCACCTGTACTTCCAGTGCAACCCGCACGGGGTCTCGCACGCCGACGTGAGCTGGGGGCACGCCACGAGCACCGATCTCGCACGATGGACCGAGCACGACCCGGCCATCCTCTGGGACGACACGGCGCAGATCTACTCCGGCTCCGTCGTCGTCGATCACGGCAACACCTCAGGGTTCGGCACGGCCGAGGAGCCCCCGCTGGTGGCGCTCTACACCGCGGCCGCCGACGGGCACCAGGCGCAGGCTCTCGCGTACAGCACCGACGGGGGATACGTCTGGACGAAGTATCGGAGCAACCCGGTGCTCGACCGGGGCACGAGCGACTTCCGCGACCCGAAGGTGTTCCGCTACGACGACGGGGCCGACGCGTACTGGGTCATGGTCGCGGTCGAGGCTGAGGACCGGCAGGTGCTGTTCCACCGCTCCGACGACCTCACGACGTGGACCTATCTGTCGTCCTACGGGCCGGCCGGCCCCGTCGGCGGAGTCTGGGAGTGCCCCGACATGTTCCGGCTCGTCGTCGACGGTGATGAGGACGACGTGCGGTGGGTGCTGCTCATCAGCCTCAACCCGGGAGGCATCGCTGGGGGTTCGGGAACCCACTACGTCGTGGGTGAGTTCGACGGCACGACCTTCCGGGCGACTTCGCCCCTCCCGACTCCCGCGCCCGAGCTCCTGGTCGACCGCAGCCAGTCGCGTGAGGAGCTGGAGGCGTACGACTGGATCGACTTCGGTCCCGACTGCTACGCCGGCGTCACGTTCGACGGCCTCGCCGGGAACGAGCGGACGCTGATCGCCTGGATGGACAACTGGCAGTATGCCGGCAGCATCCCTCACGATGAGTCCTCCGAGTACCGCAGCGCGATGACTCTTCCTCGCAGGCTCTCGCTCACCCGCGACCGCAGCGGACTGGTGCGTCTGCGGCAGGCGCCGGCGATCGAGGTCGGACCCGATGAGATCACCGAGCTCGGCTCGCTGACGGGTCGCGTCGCCGTAGCGGCGGGGTCGGGGGATGCCGGCCCGGCGGATGCTGCGCTGGCGGATGCGGTGCGGATCCGTGTCACGGCGACGTTCGACGATGCAGACAGCGTCGAACTGCGCATCGGGGCCGTAGACGGCGGCGAAGTCGTCATCCGGCAGAGCCGCGCGAGCGGACGCATCGACGTCGTCCGACCCGATGTGGTGCCCCCCGCGGGGGTGGGCGCGTCGATGTCGATGCCCGTCGCGCGTGCGGGGGAGATCGATTGGGAGATCTGGATCGACGCCCTGAACGACCGGGTGTCGTCGCTCGAGCTGTTCGCGGAGGACGGCGACCGGGTGCTCACCGCGTTGATCCCCGCATCCTCACACCGCACCTGTGCGCTGGCGGCCGTGGGGGGAACACTGCGCGAGGCGCGCGTCGCTCTCGCAGAGGTGCCGCGCTGACGGTGTCGTGCTGAGGTAGCCGGCGCGACGGCTGCGGTCGCGCGAAGTCATCGACCCATCGCGGAATACCCCGAGAGGGTATACGCTTGTTCTTTATACCCCCCAGGGGTACTAGAACGAGAGATGGAGACATGATGACGAAGAACGAGTTCCAGGTGACGGGCATGACCTGCGGGCACTGCGAGATGTCGGTGCGCGAAGAGGTCTCCGAGATCCCCGGTGTCGAAGACATCCAGGTGAGCGCGCAGACCGGAAAGCTCGTCGTCACCGGCTCGGCATCGATCGACGATGCGCAGATCCTGGCCGCCGTCGCAGAGGCAGGCTATTCGGCGGTGCGGACGGCATGAACGCCGGCGCACGGCTCGGCCTCTTCGGGGCGGGCCTCGTGGTGGCGTTCGGCGCGGCCTTCGGGCTCGCCGGCGTCATCATTCCCGCGAGCGCGGTGAGTGACTGGACGAAGGGTGCGGAAGTGGACGATCACGATGCTCATGTCGAGAGCGCTGCGGGCGCGGGTGAGTCGGCGACTGCCGCTGCAGACCTGAAGGGCCTTTCGCTCGGCCTCGACGGATACGTGCTGTCGCCGGTGGAGGCGCCGGCATCCCCGGGTGAGCCCGGTGAGCTGGCATTCCGGATCGAGGATGCCGCAGGCACCCCCGTCACGGCCTATGCCACGGCGCACGAGAAGGAGCTGCACCTGATCGTGGTGCGCTCAGACGGGAGCCGGTTCCGTCACGTGCACCCGTCGCTCGACGAGGCCACGGGAACGTGGTCGCTGCCCTGGGAGTGGACGGAAGCCGGAACCTATCGCGTCTTCGCGGACTTCACGCCCGCAGGCGCCGATGCCGCATCGCTCACGCTGACCCGCACGGTTCAGGTGGCGGGAGAGGTCACGCCCGTCGCGCCGGAGCCGACCCGTGTCGCGCAGGTCGACGGCTACACGGTCTCGGTCGACGGGGATCTCGAGGCGGGCACGATCGGTGATCTCACCTTCACCGTGACTCGCGACGGCAGACCCGTCACTTCCTTGGAGCCGTATCTGGGGGCCTTCGGTCACCTCGTCGCGCTGCGCGACGGCGACCTGGCTTACCTGCACGTGCACGCCGCGGGTGACGAGCCCGCAGCGGGAGAGACGTCAGGACCCGAGATCGCGTTCGCCGCCGAGGCTCCGACTGCGGGGCGCTACCTGCTGTACCTGGACTTCCAGGTCGACGGCACGGTGCGCACCGCAGAATTCGTGCTCGACGCCGGTCAGTCTCACGGCTCGACCGAGTCTGAGGGCGATTCGCACGACGACGGGCACTGAACCGTCGAGCCCGCCCCTGCCGCAGCTGATCGCTGCGGCCCACAGCTGCAAGCCAGAGAAGGAACGAACATGAGCACGTCAGCACCTGCGAACGCGGGGACCGGAGTCGAGCTGGAGATCGGCGGCATGACCTGCGCCTCCTGCGCGATGCGGATCGAGAAAAAGCTGAACAAGCTCGAGGGTGTCGTGGCGACCGTCAACTACGCGACCGAGAAGGCCAAGGTCACCGTCCCGGAGGGTTACGATCCGGCCGCGCTGATCGCCGAGGTCGAGAAGACGGGATACTCGGCGTCGATCCCCGCCCCGAAGGGTGCGAAGAACGATGCCGGGTCAGCCGGGGATGCCGACTCGGATCCTGAGCTGCGGTCGCTGCGCAACCGACTGATCGGCGCGATCGTGCTGACGGTGCCCGTGATCGCGATGGCCATGATCCCGGCGCTGCAGTTCACGTACTGGCAGTGGGCGTCGCTCGCGCTGGCGGCCCCGGTGATCGTCTGGGCGGCGTGGCCGTTCCACCGAGCCGCGTGGATGAACCTCAGGCACGGCACCGCCACGATGGACACGCTCATCTCGCTGGGCACATCGGCCGCGTTCCTCTGGTCGCTGTACGCGCTGTTCTTCGGCACGGCAGGCACACCCGGCATGACGCACCCGTTCGAGTTCTCGCTCGCCCCGTCCGACGGGGCCGCGAACATCTACCTCGAGGTCGGCGCCGGCGTGACGATGTTCATCCTCGCCGGGCGCTACTTCGAGAAGCGGTCGAAGAAGCAGGCGGGTGCCGCGCTGCGCGCGCTGCTCGAGCTCGGCGCGAAAGACGTCGCCGTGCTGCGCGGTGGCGTGGAGACGAAGATCCCGGTCGAGGATCTGCGGGTGGGCGACCAGTTCATCGTGCGGCCGGGCGAGAAGATCGCGACCGACGGTGTGGTGGTCTCGGGCACATCTGCCGTCGACGCGTCGATGCTCACCGGTGAAGCGGTGCCGGTCGAGGTCACCGAGGGCGACACCGTCACCGGCGCCACGACCAACGTCGGCGGGCGGCTCGTGGTTCGTGCGACCCGGATCGGCTCCGACACCCAGCTGGCGCAGATGGCCCAGCTCGTCGAGGACGCTCAGACCGGGAAGGCCGAGGTGCAGCGGCTCGCCGACAGGATCTCGGGCGTCTTCGTGCCGATCGTGATCGTGATCGCCGTCGTCGCGCTGGGCGGCTGGCTCGGCGCGGGGTTCCCCGTGAGCGCGGCATTCACCGCGGCGGTGGCCGTGCTCGTGATCGCGTGCCCGTGCGCGCTCGGTCTGGCGACGCCCACTGCGCTGCTGGTCGGCACCGGGCGCGGTGCACAGATGGGAGTGCTCATCAAGGGGCCGGAGGTGCTGGAGTCGACCCGCAGGATCGACACCGTCGTGCTCGACAAGACCGGGACGGTGACCAGCGGCAGGATGACGCTCGTCGACGTGGTCGTCGAAGCCGGCACCGACCGCGCGGAACTCCTGCGGCTGGCCGGTGCGCTGGAGGATGCCTCGGAGCACCCGATCGCCCAGGCGATCGCCAAGGGTGCGACGCAGGAGGTCGGGACCCTGCCGATGCCAGAGGACTTCGCGAACATCGAGGGCAAGGGAGTGCAGGGGATCGTCGACGGTCACGCCGTGCTCGTCGGCCGGGATTCGCTCCTCGCCGAGTGGTCGCAGACGTTGAGCCCCGAGCTCGCGTCGATGAAGGCCGACGCCGAGGGCGAGGGCAAGACGGTCGTGGCGGTGGGCTGGGACGGCCAGGCACGCGGCATCCTGGTCGTGGCCGACACGGTGAAGCCCAGCAGCGCCGAAGCGATCGCCCAGCTCAAGGCGATCGGGCTGACGCCCATCCTGCTCACCGGAGACAACGACGCGGTCGCCAGGCGGATCGCGGCGGAGGTCGGCATCGACGAGGTCATCGCCGAAGTGCTCCCGAAAGACAAGGTCGACGTCGTCACGCGACTGCAGCGCGAGGGCAAGATCGTCGCGATGATCGGTGACGGCGTCAACGACGCCCCCGCCCTCGCTCAGGCAGACCTCGGCATCGCGATGGGCACCGGGGCGGACGTCGCGATCGAAGCATCCGACATCACCCTGGTGCGCGGAGACCTGCGCAGCGCGGTCGACGCGATCCGGCTCTCGCGCAGGACGCTCGGAACCATCAAGACCAACCTGTTCTGGGCCTTCGCCTACAACGTCGCGGCCATCCCGGTCGCCGCGCTCGGAATGCTCAACCCCATGCTCGCCGGCGCGGCGATGGCACTGTCGAGCGTCTTCGTCGTCGGCAACAGCCTCCGCCTGCGGGGGTTCCGGAGCGTCGCTTCGCCTGCGCGGCGGGCCGAGCAGGCACCGCGGCTCGGTGCGTGACCAGAGCGCCGTGCGGTCGAGATCGACCCCACGGCGCTCTCCTGTCACGGAACGATGACTGCGCGTCCGCGAATGCTGTTCGCGGCGAGATCCTCGTAGGCCTGGGGGCCGTCGTCGAGAGAGTAGGTCTTGGTCTGCACGTGGATCTTTCCCGCGCGTGCAAGATCGAGCACCTCGATCAGTTCCGAGCGCGATCCCCAGTAGGGGATGCGCACGGCCGCGTCGTACGCGATCGAGCCGAAGCCGAGGGACATGCTTCCGCCGCCGATGCCGACGATCGTCACGTCCGAATCGAGAGCCGCGACGCTCTGCGCCAGGGCCATCGTCGGGTTCGCTCCGACGAAGTCGAACACGGCATTCGCGCCGAGGCCGCCGGTGATCTCGCGGATCTTCTCCGCCGCTGACGCATCGCTGATCAGCACGTGGTCTGCGCCGACTTCGGTGGCGAGCTCGAGCTTCTCGTCGTTCACGTCGAGCGCGATGACCGTGGCGCCAGAGAGCGCCTTCAAGATCTGGATGCCGACGTGGCCGAGCCCACCGGTGCCGATGACCACGGCGTAGGTGCCTGCGCCGAGCTTCGGCAGCGAGCGCTTGATCGCGTGGTACGGAGTGAGGCCCGCGTCGGTGAGAGAGACGTTCTGCACGGGGTCGAGGTCGCCCAGCGGCACGAGGTGGCGGGCGTCGTCGACGATCATGTACTCGGCCATCGAGCCCTGGCTCCCGAGACCGGGAGGGCGGATGCCCTCAGCGGCGGCGTTCGTGCAGTAGTTCTCCATGCCCTGCGTGCAGTTGTGGCAGCGACCGCAGCCCCAGGGCCCATAGACCGCCACGGCATCCCCGACCTTCAGCGTCGAGTCGACGCCCTCGCCGATCTCGTGCACGATGCCTGCGCCCTCATGGCCGAGCGTCAGGGGCAGCGGATAGCTCTGCTCGAGGTAGTCCTTCTCGGGGAGGGTCATGACGTAGTCGTCGGAGTGGCAGACGCCGCCTGCGGTGATCTTGAGCAGCACCTGGCCGGGGCCGGGCTTCGGGATCGGAATGTCGACGACGACCGGGGGCTTGCCGATCTCGACGTAGCGGAGAGCTTTCATGGTGTCTTCCTTCCAGCAGATCGAGTGGTCTGCCGCGCGGTGCGGAAGGCGGGAACGCTCGACCCTGCCACTTCAATTATCGAACGAACCTCTTGACATCCACCTCTCTCAGGCATAACGTACAACCAAATGGTTGCACAAAGAGAACTGAGCGAAGCGGAGGTCGACCGTGTGTTCCACGCACTGGCGACGTCGACCCGGCGTGACATCCTGCGCCGGACGATCGAGCGGGAGCAGTCCGTCTCGACCCTCGCCTCCGAATACGAGATGTCGTTCGCCGCGGTGCAGAAGCACGTGGCCGTGCTCGAAGCAGCGAACCTCATCGTCAAGCGCGCCGAGGGACGCGAGCGGCTCGTCCGCGCGAACCCCGAGATGATCGCCCGAGCCAGGGCGCTCCTCGCCCGATACGAAGAGCTGTGGCGGTCGCGCATCGCCCGACTCGACGAGCTGCTGGCCGACCCTGCGGCGAACTCAGGGACCGGTCGGTCCGACGACGACACCATCGATGAACCACGAACCGAAGAAGGAGACTGACAATGCCTGTCACCGATGTCACCACTGATGCCGAGAACCTGACGATGACCCTCGTCGCGGACTTCGCGGCCCCCGTCGAGCGCGTCTGGGACGCCTACAGCGACCCGCGCCAGCTCGAGCGCTTCTGGGGTCCTCCCGGATGGCCGGCCACGTTCACTGCCTGGGACCACACCGTCGGCGGCAAGGCGAACTACACGATGAACGGCCCCCGCGGCGAGAAGGCCTCCGGCACGTGGGAGTTTCTGCGCATCGAAGCGCCCCACAGCCTCGAGGTGCTCGACGCGTTCGCCGACGAAGACGGCACACCCGACCCCGACCTGCCCTCCATGCGCATGGTGTTCACCTTCGAGCCCACCGATCAGGGCACACGGATGGTCACCACGAGCTACTTCGCGTCGGCGGACGCACTCGAGCAGGTCGTGGCTATGGGTGCGGTCGAGGGCTCGAGGCTCGCGATGAGCCAGCTCGACGCTGTGCTGCAGGACCTCCGCGATTACGCGCAGGGCAAGGGTACGCAGGTCGAACTGCTCGACGACACCCACGTGCGCATCACGCGTCTCGTCGAGGGTCCGCGCGACCTGGTCTGGCGTGCGCACAACGACCCCGAGCTCATGAAACAGTGGCTGCTCGGACCCGACGGGTGGGAGATGACCGAGTGCGTCGTCGCGACCGAAGCAGGCCAGACCTACCGCAACTCGTGGGCTCCCGTGGGCGACACCGAGGGGCAGCCGTTCGGCTTCGAGGGTGAGGCGCTGCTCATCGACGCGCCCCGTCGGTCGGTGCAGACCGAGCGGATGATCGGGATGCCGGTGGAGACGCTGAACGACCTCAACCTCTACGAAGAGGACGGCGCGACGCTGATCACCCTCTACATCGAGTACCCCGACAAGGAGACGCGCGACATGATCCTCGCCACCGGCATGGCCGACGGCATGGAGACGTCGTACGCCCGTCTCGAGCGAGAGCTGCTCGCGGTCTGACGTTCACAGCGCCGGCGCGGCCGGGGTGCGGGGTCGATAACGCATCCCGGCTTCGCTGTGGGGTCAATAGTGCACCGCATCCGCGGGTTTCCGGTGCACAAGTGACCCCGCACCGGCCGCAGCCGCACCACCGGCCGCAGCCTCACCACCGGCTGCACCGGCCGCCCGCTCAAGCGGGAGAGGTCACAGCGCGGCCTTGCGATCGGCGCGGCGCGGCCTGCGCGTCGACCAGATCGCCAGCGCGATGAGCACCGGCTGGAAGAACAGACGCACGAAGCGCTTCATGTCGGTGTCGAGGCCGAAGGCATCACGGTGCTGCGTCCACTGTGCGATGTTGCCGGGGAAGACCGCGACGAAGAACAATGCCGTGATCACGCCGACCAGCCCGCGACGCTTGCGCGCGACGAGCAGGGCCGCGCCGAGACCGACCTCGACGACACCCGAGGCGAGCACGGTCACATCAGGATCCAGCGGCACCCAGTCCGGCACCTGCGCCCGGAACTCGTCGCGGGCGAAGGTCAGGTGCGAGACGCCGGCGAACAGGAGGAAGGAACCGAGGAAGACCCGGCCGACGGTACGCGCGACACTCTTCTTGGGCATGGTGCGAGTGTACGCGGGCTCTGCTGCCGAAGCGCCGCCTGCCTCAGATCAGGCGGCGCAGCGCCTCTTCGAGCGAGATGCCCTGCGCTTCGGCGCTGTCGCGCAGCCGCGCGTGCTCATCGCTCGAGAGTGCCAGGCTCACCACGATCGGATCGTCGACGGGGGCGTCGAGGCCATCGAGCAGATCGGATGCCTCGGCCCAGAGCGGTTCCGCGATGACCGTCGTGGCGGCGGGGGCGGAAGACGTCGCCGCGGTGGAAGGAGCGGTGACTGAGGAAGCATCGGATGCCGGCGCCGCCGCAGCGATCGGTGCGGATGCCGCGGCGGCAGCCCCGGCATCCGTCGCCATCGTGAAACCGGGGCCCCGGCGCGGCTCCTGCTTCGCCTGGTAGGCCTTGGCCGCAGCGTTCGCGCGCTCGTCGGCCGCCTCGTTCAGGGGGTGGCCGGCGTGGCCCTTGACCCACGAGAACTCGACGTCGCGCCCGCGGATGGCCTCGTCGATGCCCTCGAGCAGATCGCGGTTCAGCACCGGCCCGCCGTCTGACTTGCGCCAGCCCTTGCGCTTCCACCCCGGCATCCACTTGGTCACCGAGTCGATCACGTAGCGGCTGTCGCACTCGATCATCAGCTTCTCGGAGATGCCCGCGGTCGCCTGCAGCAGTTCGAGCACGGCCCGCAGCTCACCCTGGTTGTTGGTGCCGTGCGGTGATCCGCCCGCGGCCCAGTTGTCGTCGTCGATGTACCAGGCCCAGCCGTTGGGGCCGGGGTTGCCCAGGGCAGAGCCGTCTGCGGCGGCGGTGATCGTCATCCCTCAACCGTAGCCGCGACCGGCGACACCGCCCGCTGGCCTGCGCCTTTCGCGCGCTGCCCGGCCGCGACATAGTGTGGGGTGATGCCTTCCGACTTCACCTGGAACTCCTGGATCGGCAGCGCGGTGGCGATCGGCACCGCGATCGTCGTCGCCGCAGCCGCACTCGCTCTGCTTGCTCTGGTCGCCGCCCTGATCAGCCGGCGAGTGCCGTGGGTGCGTGATCTCGCCCGTCGAGTGCGCAACGCGATGATCGTGACGGCGGCGGTGGTCGCGATCTGGATCGCCGCGTCCGTCACCGAACCCGCAGAGCAGTCGTGGTGGCCGGCGGTCTCGAGGATCTTCTTGATCGCCACGATCCTGACCGGGTCGTGGCTTCTCGCCGCATCGGTCTCGTTCGGCTTCGAGAGGCTCATCGACCGCGAAGAGACAGTGCTCGTGGGTCCAGAGGCGCGTCGTCGTCGCACGCAGCTCCTCGTCATCCACCGCCTCGTGCTGGTCACGATCGGCGTCCTCTCGCTGGGCACCGTGCTGTTCACCTTCCCCGAGATGCGCGCGGTCGGCACGAGCCTTCTCGCATCCGCCGGCATCGTCAGCATCATCGCCGGCCTGGCCGCGCAGTCGATCCTCGGCAACCTCATCGCAGGAGTGCAGGTGGCGTTCACGGATGCCGTCAAGGTGGGCGACGTCGTGGTCATCCAGGGGGAGTGGGGCCGTATCGGCGAGATCAACCTGTCGTACGTGGTCGTCTACATCTGGGATGAACGGCGACTCGTCGTGCCCTGCAGCTACTTCACGACCACGCCGATCGAGACCTGGACCAGGAGATCCGACAAGATCCTCGGCACGGTCTACCTGGATCTCGACTGGCGGGTGCCTATGGACGAGCTGCGTCAGGAGTTCCAGCGCATCGTCGAAGCGTCGCCGGCGTGGGACGGTCGTTCGTCCGACGCGGCGGTCACGGAGGCGCAGGGCGGGTTCGTCACTGTGCGTCTGGTGATGTCGGCCAAGGACTCGGGAGATCAGTGGACGCTGCGCTGCGAGGTGCGGGAGAAGATCATCGGCTGGCTGCAGCGGGAGCACCCTGACGCGCTTCCGCGCACACGGGTGGATCTGGCGCCGCAGCTCGCGGACTGACGCCCCGAGCCGTCGCCGACGTCAGTCTTCGGGTTCGGGTTCGGGGTCGGGTTCGCGGTTCTCGATCGAGAACGACTCGGGCGCTGGCGGTGCGACGGGGAAGGCGACCGAACTGACCGACACACCCGCGCCGAGTCCCAGGCCGATCGACAGCGGGTCGACCGTCGGCACCTCGTCGAGCACCTCCGACTCCGAACGCTCGAGCGGCTCAGAGGGCAGAGTCCACTGGTTCTCTTCTTCGTCGGTGCGCTGCTGGAAAAGTCCCATGGGTCCCATTCTCGACCTGCCACACGGCAGGGCGGCCGGATTCACACCGGATTGATCGGTTCAGGCGGATGCCTCACGCACCGCGTCGGAAAGTGAAGTATCCCGCGACATGGCCGTGGTTGACGACGCCGGTTCCGGTGCTCAGCATGCGCGCCGAAGTCGTCGCGCCTGACTCCACGAATGTGTAGCCCGTGTGCTCGAGTCGCCAGCCGATGCGCTCGATCTCGCTGAGGAAGTAGCCGACGTGGTCGTCGCTCACGAAGTCGTTCTCCGCAGAACCCCATGACGACGGCTGTCCGGTCAGACGACTGACCTCCGCCTGCAGGTGCAGCAGTGCATCGCCGCGGTCGTATGCGTCCCGCGACAGCTGCAGCAGGCGCGTGGCCTCTTCGGTCGTCGGCATGATGTTCCCCCTCTTGTCGTCTTCCATCATCCACAGCGATGTCGATCCGCTGCGGTCGGCTCGCACGGTGCGGAGGCGTCAGGCGGATGCCTCACGCACCGCGTCGACGAGTTCTCGCCACGGGCCGTCGAGTGCGGAGTCGGGAAGCTCGCGCTCGCGCTCTTCCGACGGCGTGCGCACTCTGATCAGCCAGACGAAGCGGTCTGCACCCGAATCGGCGTCGCTGTCGGCATCCCACGGGCAGCTGTCGATCATCGCGATCCAGTGGTTCGTCTCGGCCGGGTCGGGTTCGACCCGCCACTTGCGACGGATGCCGGCGATGCCGCCCGAGCGCACAACCGCGATGACGACCTGCGGGTCAGTCGGTGCGGGGGACTCGCTCATCTTCATAGACTCCCACGGTCGCCCACGCACGTCGAGCGGCTGCGCCCGTGGCGTCGTCGATGGCGGATGCCGCGGCGACCGTCGCATCGGCGAACTCGGTGAAGTTCGCGGTGCTCGACAGGCCGCCGGTGAGTGCGCGATACCAGACGGTTCCGGCGGTCTCCCACGCGTTGCCGCCGAGGTCGATCGCGAAGAGGGCGAAGGCGCGATTGGGGATGCCGGAGTTGATGTGCACGCCCCCGTTGTCTTCGGTCGTGCGGACGAAGTCGCTCATGTGCGCCGGCTGCGGATCTTTGCCCAGTTCGTCGTCGTCGTAGGCGGTGCCCGGCTCGATCATGGAGCGCAGGGCGCTGCCCTGCACGGCATCCGTGAAGATCTCTGCCCCGATGAGCCAGGTCGCCTCTTCTGCGCTCTGCCCGAGCAGGAACTGCTCGGTGAGCGCGCCGAAGACGTCGGCGATCGACTCGTTCAGCGCACCCGGCTGCCCCTGGTACTCGAGGTTGGCGGTGTACTGCACGACGCCGTGCGCGAGCTCGTGACCGATGACCGTGGTCGATGAGGTGAAGCCGACGAACACCTCGCCGTCGCCGTCGCCGAACACCATGCGCTCGCCGTCCCAGAAGGCGTTGTCGTAGTCGACGCCGTAGTGCACGGTCGCGTCGAGTGGTGCACCGGCGTCGTTGAGCGAGTTGCGGCCGAAGGCGGAGAGCAGCATCTCGAACGTCGCCCCGAGTCCGTCGAACGCCTCGTTGACCGACACGTCGTCGACCGGGCCGTCGTCTTCGCTGCGCACGATCGCACCGGGGAGATTCTGCGTGTTGCCGGCGTCGCTGATCGTGCGATTCGGAGCGTCTGACAACTCGGCGACCAGGTCGCCGTTCTCGTCGATCGAGAGGTCGAGACGTGCGCGGAACGGCGGTCTGCCTGCCGTGAGCGTCTGCCGCGCGGCGGCGGCGGCACGGGGGTAGCGGCCCGACTCGGCGAGGCGCGCGAGCAGGTACGAAGGGACGACTCCTGGTATTTCGGTGTGGCTGCTCATGTTCAGACCCTACGCCGGGGGTCCGACGTTCTGGCAAGGGCGATGCGGTTCGGCGGGCTGATGCGGCGTACGCCACGGAAGGCCGAATGCACCTGAGAAGGCCGGATTCTCGGCATCCGGCCTTCTCTGGCGCACATGGCCTCCGCAAGCGAACTGGGCATGGCGCGGCAAGCGACCTGGGCATGGCGCGGCAAGCGACCGGGGCTGCCCGACGCCGCCCCGACGCTCCCAGGAACCACGCCCGCGAACTCGCGTAAAATCGGCACAATGACCGATGCTCCCTCCGACGCTGCACCCGACCTCGGACCCGGCATCGACCCCGAAGACCTCGCCACCACGCTGCGGGTGCTCTCGGAACTGCACCAGATCGACAACGAGCACCCCGACTTCGTGGCCGTGCGCCATGCGACCGCCGCGATGTTCAAGGCCGTCAAGCGCGTGCGTCGCAAAGAGATCCGCGATGCGATCGCCGACGCCGACAGGGCCGTCGTCGCCCGCACCGCCACCGGCGCCCCCGACCGCATCGACGACGAGACCCGCGGCCACGATCTGGCGACCAGCGTCGTCGACGCCCCGATCGCCGGCGAACTGCTCAAGCCCCGCAACTGCTACATCTGCAAGCAGCCGTACACGCTGGTCGACGCGTTCTATCACCAGCTCTGCCCCGACTGCGCGCGCTTCAGCCACGGCAAGCGCAACGCTCGCACCGACCTCACCGGCAAGCGTGCGCTGCTCACCGGCGGCCGCGCCAAGATCGGCATGCACATCGCACTGCGGCTGCTGCGCGACGGCGCGCACACCACGATCACGACGCGATTCCCTCGCGACGCGGTTCGGCGCTTCTCGGCGCTGCCCGACTCGGGTGACTGGCTGCACCGCCTGCGCGTGGTCGGCATCGACCTGCGCGACCCCGCCCAGGTGATCGGTCTCGCCGACTCGGTCGCGGCTCAGGGGCCGCTAGACATCCTGATCAACAACGCCGCGCAGACTGTTCGCCGCTCGCCGGGCTCCTACTCACTACTGGCGGATGCCGAGCTGCAGCCGCTTCCCGACGGTCCGCTGCCTGAAATGGAGACGTTCGGTCACACCGTCGACCCGCATCCGCAGGCGCTGCAGGCATCGGTCGACTCGCATCCGCTGCTGTCTGTCGCGGCCCTCGGCGGCACCGTCGCCGAGCAGGGAGGCCAGGCGCTGACCGCCGAAGACCTCGCACGGCTCGCCATGGCCCCCGGGTCGTCGTCGCTCGAGAAGCACGCCGACGGCACCGCGATCGACGCCGGCGGTCTCGTGCCCGACGTGAACACCTCGAACAGCTGGGTGCAGTCGATCGACCAGGTCGATCCGCTCGAGATGCTCGAGGTGCAGCTCGCCAACACGACCGCGCCGTTCCTGTTGATCAGTCGTCTGCGCGCCTCGATGGCCGCATCGTCGGCGAACCGCAAGTACGTGGTCAACGTCTCGGCCATGGAGGGGCAGTTCTCGCGCCGCTACAAGGGCCCCGGACACCCGCACACCAACATGGCGAAGGCCGCTCTCAACATGCTCACGCGCACCAGCGCCGGCGAGATGCTCGAGACCGACGGCATCCTGATGACCGCCGTCGACACCGGCTGGATCACCGACGAGCGCCCGCACTACACGAAGGTGCGTCTGGCCGAGGAGGGCTTCCACGCACCGCTCGACCTCGTCGACGGAGCCGCCCGCGTCTACGACCCGATCGTGCGCGGCGAGGCCGGCGAAGACATCCACGGCGTCTTCCTGAAGGACTACGAGCCCAGCCCCTGGTGAGTCCGGCCCTGGGCTGAGGGCCGTCCGGCGTTCGACATCCGGTCGTTTGGCATCCGGCAGCCGGTCTCCGACGTCCGGCATCCGGCGTCCGGGTTCCGGCCATCTGGCTGACGATTCCCCGTATGGCTGGCTGAACGCGCCTCGCCGGTCAGCCAGCCGGGAATCGGTCAGCCAAATGGGCGGGAGCCGTTTACAGGAGCGGTGTCATCGAGCGCGTATCTCGAGGTTCGCCGACGCCCAGCTGCCGAGCTGGTCGAGGATCGGCAGCAGTCCGCGACCGCTGTCGGTCAGCGAGTACGAGACCGTGACCGGCGGGCCGGCGTCGACTGCGCGGGCGACGAGCCCTGCCTCGGCGAGTTCGGCCAGGCGGTCGGAGAGCACGGTGTCGCTGATGCCCGAGACCGCGCGCCGCAGCGAGACGAAGGTCGAAGGGCCGCCGCCGAGTGACGAGACGATCATGCCGTTCCAGCGTTTGCCGAGCACGCTGAAGGCCAGTGTGACGGCGGCGTCGCACACGTGACGCTCTTCGTCGATCTCGGCCATGCGACCATCCTACCTGTGCTACGTTAACGCGAGTCGCTAAGAAAAACAGAGTGACTACGAAAAACGAAAGGCACTTCTCATGTCCCTGTTCCGCCTGGATGCCAGCATCCTTCCCGCGTCGTCCGCCAGTCGTTCGCTCGCCGACCTCGTCGAAGCAGAGTGGACCGCGTCGCACCCGGACTCCACGGTCACCCGCCGCGATCTCGCCGCCGACCCCGTGCCCGCGACCGCCTGGGCGGATGCCGTGACCGGCGGCTTCGTCGACGAGGCGCAGCGCACTCCCGCTCAGAACGAGGCCCGCGCCCTCGCCACCACCTTCGCTGACGAGCTGATCGGCGCCGACGCGCTGCTGTTCGCCGTGCCTCTCTACAACTACGGCGTCTCGCAGCACTTCAAGACCTGGTTCGACCTGGCCTACACGGACCCGCGCATCGACCCGCAGGGCACCGCTCTTCGCGGCAAGCCCGCCACTCTCGTGACCGTGCTCGGCGGCAACTACGCGCCGGGAACCCCCAAGGAGGGCTGGGACCACTCCACCGGATGGCTGCGCCGCGTGCTCGAGGACGTCTGGGGCCTCGACCTGCGCATCGTCGAGCGGCCCTTCACCCTCGTGGGCGTCAATCCCGCGCTGGACGCCTTCGCCGACACCGCCCGCGAGCTCAAGGAGAACGCCGAGCAGTCGGCGCGCACCTACGGCCGCGAGCTCGCCGCACTCCGGAGCGACCAGGTCGCCTGACCTCCCGGCGGCGTGAGCGGACACCACGTCGCCACCCGTCCATCCCGGCCTGTCCATCTGCAGGACGAAAGCACGGATGCAGGATCGGAACACGGTTTCCGGGCCTGCATCCGTGCTTTCATCCTGCATTCGGTGCGGGGGTAGGCGCTCGGCCGAGAGGCCCCAGCCGAGAGGTCTCAGCCGAGAGGGGTCAGGCGAGCGGCCCGGGGAACGGATGCGGCAGCCACACCGTCACGTTCAACCCGCCGCCCTCGACAGCCGTGAGCACGAGCGAGCCGTCGTGCGCCTGCGCGATGCGCTGCACGATCGCGAGGCCGAGGCCGACACCCACGTGATCGTCGCCATCCGCGGGCCCGTCATCGCGCCCAGGTTCGCCAGCGCGAGCACCCCTCACAGCACTAGTACTCCCGACACCTCGAGCTCTCCCCACGCTGCGGGTGCGGTCGGCGCCCCGCTGGAAGGGCTCGGCGAGCGTCGCCACAAGATGGGCGGGCAGTACGTCTCCGGTGTTCTCGACCACGAGCGCCACGGCATGCGGCAGCGTGTGCATGCGCACGACGACGGTGCCGTCGACGGGGCGATTGTGCACGATCGCGTTGTGCACGAGGTTGGTGATGAGCTGCTGCAGCAGGGCCGGCGAACCGAGCACGTTCGCGGTGTCGCCGCCGACGTCGATCGTCACGTCGCGACGCTCGGCGAGCGGAAGCAGTGTCTCGGCTGATTCCTCGGCCAGCAGCGAGAGGTCGACCGGCTCGCGAGTGAACGTGCGGCGCTCGGCGCGGCTGAGCATCAGTAGCGCCTCGGTCAGCTCGATCGCGCGGGCGTTCACCTCGTACAACCGGTCGATCAGCGCGTCGACGTCGCGATCGGGGTCGTTGCTCGCGACCTCGAGCATCGTCTGCGAGATCGCCAGCGGTGTGCGCAGCTCGTGCGAGGCGTTGGCCGCGAACCGCTGCTGTTCGGCGAGGTGCGCCTCGAGCTGCTCGAGCATCGAGTCGAACACGTCGGCGAGGTCACGGAACTCGTCGCGCGGGCCCTCGAGCGCGACGCGGTGCGAGAGCGACCCCTGAGCCGCGAGCTGCGCGGCTTTCCCGATGCGGTCGAGGGGAGCCAGCATCCGACCGGCGATGATCCAGCCGCCGCCCAGCCCGATCGCGAGCAGCACGAGCATCATCACGATGGCGGCCGGGATGAAGGCGCGGATCAGATCAGAGCGGTTCGGCACGAAGAAGTCGTTGCTGATGTTCACATCTGGCACGTACCGCAGCAGGTAGAGGGCGACGGCCGCGAGCAGCCCGATGCCCGACACCACGACGACGCCCGCATAGCTCAGGGTGAGCTTCCAGCGGGCGCTCATGCCGCGGCGCCGTTTCGGGCGGATCGGGTCAGCCATCGGCATCCGTCCCGATGCGGTAGCCGACGCCCGGCACCGTGAGGATCAGCCAGGGCTCACCCAGTCTCTTGCGCAGCGACGAGACGGTGATGCGCACGGCGTTCGTGAACGGGTCTGCGTTCTCGTCCCATGCCCGCTCGAGCAGCTGCTCGGCGCTCACGACTCCGCCGGCCGCATCGATGAGCACCTCGAGCACCGCGAACTGCTTGCGGGTGAGGGCGACGTATCTGCCATCGCGGAACACCTCGCGGCGGAACGGATCGAGCCGCAGCCCCGCGATCTCGAGCACGGGCGGCCGCACACGCTGGCGCCGACGGTCGAGCGCGCGCAGCCGCAGCACGAGCTCGCGCAGCTCGAAGGGTTTGGTGAGGTAGTCGTCTGCGCCGATCTCGAACCCGGTCGCCTTGTCGTCGAGACGGTCGGCCGCGGTGAGCATGAGGATCGGGATGCCGCTGCCCGACGCCACGATCGAGCGGGCGACGTCGTCTCCCGACGGGCCGGGGATGTCGCGGTCGAGTACCGCCAGATCGTAGGAGTTGATGCTGAGCAGCTCGAGCGCCGTGTCCCCGTCGCCGGCGATGTCTGCGGCGATGGCCTCGAGTCTCAGTCCGTCGCGCACGGCCTCTGCGAGGTAGGGCTCGTCCTCGACGATCAGCACCCTCACGACACAGCTCCCATGTGCTCAGAGCTTACGCACCCCGACATATCGGGAGCATATGCAAAAGCGCATACGGCGTCGCAACAGGCCCCCTTCTTGACTGAGGACATGAACACACGCACTGCCCTCAGACAGCGACGCCTCACCGCGATCATCGGTGTCGCCCTGCTCGCCGCGGCCATCACGGGCTCGGTCGTGCTGATCGGCCAGCAGTCGCTGGCCTCGGCATCCGTCCCTCCGACCGTCTCGCCTGCATCTCTCACCGAGGCCGACGGAATCATCCGCGATGAGGGCGCCGTGTCGGTGTTCGACGAGACGCCCGCCGTGACCAACCTCGACTCCGATCTGCTCGCTGCCGTGCGTGCCGCCGCTACTGCCGCCGAACGCGACGGCGTGCGCATGCATGTGAACAGCGGATGGCGGTCGGCCGAGTACCAGCAGGTGCTGCGGCAGGATGCCGTCGTCGAATACGGGTCTGAGGAGGAGGCCGCGCGCTGGGTCGCCACCCCTGAGAACTCGGAGCACGTGTCGGGGGATGCGATCGACCTCGGTCCGCTCACCGCACAGGACTGGTTGGCGCAGCGCGGCGATGAGTTCGGTCTCTGCCAGATCTACGCGAATGAGCGCTGGCACTTCGAACTGCGTCCGGCGGCCGTGGCGAACGGCTGCCCGCTGATGTACGACGACCCGACCGCCGACCCGAGGACTCAGCGATGACGACCGCGCTCACGACTGCGCACCTCACGCTCTCGCGCATGCACGCACCGACCCTGCGCACGCTGCCCGACGCGATCGCGGCGAACGTCGAGCGGATGCGGTCGGCCACCGACGCCCGCATCATGGCGGTCGTCAAAGCCGACGGTTACGGCCTCGGCGCCGTCACCGTCGCTCTCGCCGCGATCGGCGCCGGGGCCGCGTGGCTGGGCGTGACCGATGCGGGGGATGCCGCAGAGCTGCGCGATGCGGGCATCGAGGTGCCGATCCTCGCGTGGCTGAACCCGGCGGGGGTCGACGTCGCGCAGGTCGTCGCGGATCGCGTCGACGTCGCGGTCGGCTCCGTCGACGAGCTGCGGCAGCTGATCACCGATGCGTCGTCGCTGCCCGGTGGACGCGTGCGGGTGCATCTGCACATGGACACGGGGATGTCGCGGGGTGGGGTGCCGCTGCAGGACTGGGCCGAGCTGCTGCGGGTCGCTCGCTCGGGCCGCGACCGCATCGAGGTGGTCGGGGTCATGGGGCATCTGCCAGACGCCGACGCTGCTGACCCTGCGATGAACGCCCCGGCTGTGCTGCGGATGAGACACGCACGGGATGCCGTGCTGCGCGCCGGGTTCGGCCCGCTGATCGTGCACCTCGCGGCGACGTCCGGCACGCTGACCGACCAGGCGACGCACTTCGACATGGTTCGCGTCGGCGCCGGGCTGGTCGGCATCGACCCATCGGAGACCGTGTCGCTGCAGGGGGCCGCGCGGCTGACGGCGTCGGTCGTGCACAGCAGCGTCGTGCCTGCGGGCACTCCGATCGGGTACGGCGGCGCGTACGTGACCGAGCGTACGACCCGCCTGAGCGTGATCGGCGTCGGGTACGCCGACGGCATCCCGCGGGAACTCGCGCCGGGCGCAGCCGTCGCGATCGACGGCATCCGCTGCCCGATCGTCGGGCGGGTCTCGATGGACCAGATCGTCGTCGATACGGGTGAGCTGGTCGTGCCCCGGGGTACGACCGCCGTCGTGTTCGGACCCGAGGCGGGCGCGGTGCCGACCGTGCAGGAGTGGGCGAGATGGGCGGCGAGCATCCCGCACACGATCGTCACGGGCATCGGAGCACGGGTCGAGAGGGCGATCGCGTGAGAGTGCTGGTCATCGGAGGAGGTCAGAATGCCGAACACGAGGTCTCGCTCGCATCGGCGGCGGCGGTCGCAGAGGCATTGCGTGTCGGAGGACACGACGTCAGCACGGTGACGATCTCGCGCGAAGGCGTCTGGGAGGTGGTGGGCGTCTCGGAGGGTGCCACCGCCGCCCACTCTCTCGCTCTCGCAATGCCGCTCATAGCCGCCACGGATGTCGTATTCCCCGCGGTGCATGGAGCGCTGGGTGAAGACGGCGTGCTTGCTGCGCTGTGCGCACTCGCGGGGGTTCGCGTGGTCGGATCCGGTCCGCGGGCGGGGGCGATCGGGATGGACAAGTGGGCGACGAAGCTGGTCGCCGAGGCAGCGGGGCTGCGCACGGCCAGGGGACGTCTGATCGATGCGGCCGACTGCGGGGACTTCGAGTTCGAGGGCCCCGTGGTCGTGAAGCCGGTGTCGGCCGGATCGAGCTACGGTGTCTCGCTCGTGCGTTCGGAGCTGGAACTCGGGTCCGCGATGCGCGAAGCGGCGCGGTTCGACCGACGCATTCTCGTAGAGGAGGTCGTGCACGGGAGGGAGATCGACGTCGCCGTGATCAAGCAGGCCGGCGGAGTGCGCTGGGCGGCCCCGCCGCTCGAGATCCACGCCGCAGGGCTGTTCGACACCGGCATGAAGTATGACGGCAGTGCGCAGTTCACGGTGCCGGCGCAGCTCTCGGCTGCCGAGACGACGTCGCTCGCGCGGGCGGCGCTGACCATGTTCGACGCTCTCGGATGCGCAGGTGTCGCGAGGATGGACTTCTTCCTCACCGCCGAGGGGCCGGTGCTGAACGAGGTCAACACGATGCCGGGGTTGACCGCGGCATCCCAGGTGCCGCGGATGTTCGCGGCAGCCGACGTGTCGTACGTCGCGCTGGTGTCGCGCCTCGTGCGCGCCGCCGAGGTGCCGGGGCGGTGAGCGCGCGCGTCGGCTGGCCCGATGTCGTGAAGGGCGTCTGCATCATCCTGGTGGTGCTCTGGCATGTCGTGACCAAGCACGCGATCGAGGTCGACGGCGCCGGTGCGATCACCGGCGCCTGGGCGACGCTGAACGCACAGCTGCTGCCGCTGCGGATGCCGCTCTTCTTCCTGATCTCGGGGATGTTCGACGGCAGCGTCGTGAATGCTCCCGCGGGGACCCCATGGCGGCGTCGGGCCGGGCGGCTCGCTGCGGCCTACGTCATCTGGGTGGTGATCCAGACGTTCGTGCTCGCCCTCACGCCGGACTTCGACACCGCCAGAGCCGAGAACGGATGACAGCTGCTGGCGCAGCTCACGATCAGCCCGACGAACCTCTGGTATCTGCTCGCCCTCGCGGTGTATCTGCTCGTCGCACGCCTGGTGCGGCACGTGCCGACTGCCGTGGCGCTACCGGTCGCGTTCGTGATCGCTGCGGTCGCGGCTGCGGGGGTCATTCCCGACCTCGGCAACCTGTGGCAGCTGGTGCAGAACCTGTTCTTCTTCCTCGCGGGGTTGCGGATGCGGTCCCTGATCGAACGATTCGCTGCGGCATCCACTCCGCTGCGCACGCTCATGCTCGGAATGGCATATGTCGTCGCGGCCGGTGCGGTCGGAGTTCTCGGCATGCGTCAATGGCCCGGCGTCTGGCCGCTTCTCGCGGTCGTCGCCGTCGAGTTCGGGGTCGCGGCATGCGCGATCATCCATCGGCACCTGGGTGTCGTCGCTCGGCCGCTGCGGTGGGTGGGGCAGCGCACGCTGCCGATCTACGTCATCCACATGATCCCGCTCGCCCTGATCGACGGCGCGCTGCGCGGAGCCGGGTGGGTGGCGACACCGACGGTCGAGGTCATCTGGCCGATCGTGCTCACCGCGGTGGTGATCGCCGTCTGCCTCGCGGTGCATGCCGGCCTCGTGCGGGTGGGGCTCGGGGTGCTCTTCGACCCGCTGCGACCGATCGACCGTATCGCTGAGGCCCGGACGGCTCAGGCCCGGTTGGCTGGCTGAGGCCCGGCTGGCTGCGGTACGGATGGCTGGCTGAAGCCCGGATGGCTGGCTGATGAGCCTCATTCGGTCAGCCATCCGGGTGAGGGCCAGCCATCCGGCCGGCTCAACGCCGGCCGCCTCAGAGCCGATCGACGCCCGTCACCGTGAGCACGGCGGCGCCCTCCTCGTCGGAGGCGGCGAGGTCGACGGTGGCGGAGATGCCCCAGTCGTGGTCACCGGCCGGATCGTCGAGGATCTGACGGACGGTCCACTCGGTCGCGCCTTCGGTTATGAGCAGCAACTGTGCGCTGCGCGCGTTCGCCCCGGTGAGGAACTCATCATGGTCGGCGAAGTAGCCGTCGAGTGCATCTGACCAGGCATCGGCACCGAATGACGGGTCGAGCTCTGCGAGCGCCGAGACGTCTTCACGGGCCGCGAGCTGCACCCGGCGGAACAGCTCATTGCGCACGAGGGTGCGGAAAGCGCGGGTGTTCGATGTCAGGCGCTTCGGAGCAGGTGGCACGATGGGCTCGTCGTCCGGTCCGTGCAGCACGCCGTTGACCAGCTCCTCCCACTCGTCGAGCAGGCTCGAGTCGACCTGGCGCACGAGTTCGCCGAGCCACTCGATGAGGTCGCGCAGGTCTTCGTCCTTCGCCTCTTCGGGAATGGTCTGCGACGCCGCCCGATACGCATCCGACAGGTATCGCAGCACCACGCCCTCGGAGCGCGCGATCTTGTAGTACGCGACATATTCCCCGAACGACATGGCCCGTTCGTACATGTCGCGCACGACCGACTTCGGATGCAGTTCGAAGTCGCGGATCCACGGCTGCGCGGCGCTGAAGGTCTCGAACGCGGCCGTGAGCAGCTCATCGAGGGGCTTCGGGTAGGTGATCTCCTCGAGCAGCTCCATGCGCTCGTCGTATTCGATGCCCTCGCGCTTCATCGCGGCGACGGCCTCGCCGCGGGCGAGGAACTCCTGCTGCCCGAGGATGGCCCGCGGGTCGTCGAGCGTCGACTCGACGATCGAGATCATGTCGAGCGCATAGGAACCTGTGCCCGTGCCGGCGGCCGGATCGCGGTCGAGCAGCTCGAACGCCGCGAGGGCGAACGGCGACAGCGGCTGATTCAGGGCGAAGTTCGGCTGCAGGTCGACCGTGAGGCGGATCTCACCGTCATCCGTCTGCTCGACGACGCCGGACTCGAGCAGGGTGCGGTAGATGCCGATCGCGCGCAGCGCCAGCTCGCGCTGCCTCTTGCGGGGCTCGTGGTTGTCATATACCAGGGCGCGCATATTGCCGAAGACGTCTCCGCCGCGACCGATCACGTTGAGCATCATGGCGCTCGTGATCTGCATGTGCGAGGTCAGGGTCTCGGGCTCGGCGTCGATCAGCTTGCGGAACGACGGCTCGCCCCACGACACGAACCCGTCGGGTGCCTTCTTGCGGATGATCTTGCGCTTCTTCTTCGGGTCGTCGCCGGCCTTCTTGATCGCCGCGATGTTGTCGCTCTCGTGCTCCGGTGCCTGCGCGACCACAGTTCCGGCGGTGTCGAAGCCGGCGCGGCCCGCTCGTCCCGCGATCTGGTGGAACTCGCGCGCGCTGAGCTGCCGCATCCGGGTGCCGTCGAACTTGGTCAGAGCCGTGAGCAGCACCGTGCGGATGGGCACGTTGATGCCGACGCCGAGAGTGTCGGTGCCGCAGATCACGCGCAGCAGGCCGCGCTGGGCGAGCTGCTCGACAAGTCGTCGGTACTTCGGCAGCATCCCGGCGTGGTGAACGCCGATGCCCGCACGCAGGAACCGCGAGAGGGTCTTGCCGAAGGCGGTGGTGAAGCGGAATCCGCCGATCAGTGCCGCGATCTCGTCGCGCTGCTCGCGCGTGGCTACCTTGGTGCTCGACAGCGCCTGCGCCCGCTCCATCGCGGCGGCCTGCGAGAAGTGCACGACGTAGATCGGGGCCTGGCCGGTGCCCAGCAGGTCGTCGATCGTCTCGTGAATAGGCGTCGTCTCGTAGAAGTAGTGCAGAGGCACGGGGCGCTCGACACCCGTGACGGATGCCGTGTCGCGGCCGGTCCGGCGGGTGAGGTCGCTCGACAGCTGCGACACATCGCCGAGGGTCGCCGACATGAGGATGAACTGTGCCTGCGGCAGCTCGAGCAGCGGTACCTGCCATGCCCACCCGCGGTCGGGGTCGGCGTAGAAGTGGAATTCGTCCATGACGACCTGGTGCACCGCGGCATCCGTGCCCTGACGAAGGGCGAGGTTCGCGAGGATCTCGGCGGTGCAGCAGATGATCGGCGCATCGGGGTTGACCGAGGAGTCGCCCGTGATCATTCCGACGTTCGAGGCGCCGAACACGTCGATGAGGCTGAAGAACTTCTCGCTGACCAGCGCCTTGATCGGTGCCGTGTAGAACGAGCGACGACCCTCGACGAGCGCGACGAAGTGCGCGCCCACCGCGACGAGCGACTTGCCGGTGCCGGTGGGCGTCGACAGGATCAGGTTGTTGCCCGAGACGATCTCGATGACCGCCTCGTCCTGCGCGGGGTAGAGGCTGATGCCGGTCGACTCCGCCCATTCGACGAACGCCGTGTACACGGCATCCGCATCGGATCCGTCGGTCAGCGTCGTGTGGTCGAGGATCGCAGGCATGGTCCCTTGATCATCCCATCTCGAGGCGCCGGCAGACGCGTCCGGTATTCAGCAAGGAACCGGAGGAGACGGTCGGGATCGGGCGATTCCAAGCGCTCAGCCGACGTGCATGCTGAATTGTGAACGGCTCAGACCGAGGTCGCGGCGCGCAGCGCGATGCGGATCATGTCGCCGAAGGTCTGCTCGCGCTCCTGGGCGGTGGTCTGCTCGCCCGTGACGATGTGATCCGACACGGTGCAGATGGCCAGGGCCCGGCGGCCGTGGAACGCAGCGAGGGTGTACAGGCCGGCGGCCTCCATCTCGACGCCGAGTGCGCCGTGCTGCACGAACGGCTCGGTGAGCTCGGGGCGGGTGCTGTAGAACTGGTCGCTCGAGAACAGCAGCCCCACGTGCACGGCGGCGTCGAGCGGCTCGGCCTCGCTCGCCTCGACCGCGGCGCGCAGCAGGCCGAAGTCGGCGACGGGTGCGTAGTCGAGTCCGTGGAAGCGCACCCGGTTGATCCCCGAATCGGTGCACGCGCCGTTCGCGATGACGATGTCGCGCACCTTGAGCTTCTCGGTCAGTGCTCCGCATGATCCGACGCGCACGATGGTCTGCACGTCGTACTCCTCGAACAGCTCGCTCGCATAGATCGCCATCGAGGGCTGACCCATTCCCGAGCCCTGCACCGAGACGCGGTGGCCGTTCCAGGTGCCGGTGTAGCCCAGCATCCCGCGGGTCTCGGAGTACAGCTCGGCGTCGTCGAGGAAGTTCTCGGCGATCCACTTCGCGCGCAGCGGGTCGCCAGGGAACAGGACGATGGGGGCGATCTGACCGGGCTGTGCGGCGATGTGCGTGCTCATGGATCCAGCGTAACCAGGGCACTGATGTGGACGCCGGGAGGGCGGCTCAGCCCTCGCGTCGCCGCACGATCTCGCCGATCCAGATCGGGGCGAAGGGGGAGGTGCAGCCGGGGGCGGTGGGGTAGTCGGCGAGCACCTGCAGGCGCTCGCCGATCTCGAGTGCCCTGGCCCGCAGCTCGGGGTGGAAGATGCCGATGTTCGCGAGCGTCTCGTTCATCGCCCACTGCAGGCGCTTCGGTGCATTCACGAGGTCACGCTCGATCAGGTCGAGCAGGTGCTCGAGGTCGAGGCCCTCGGCATCCTTGGCCACGCGCACGGTCGTGAGCGACCAGGCGGCAGCGGCGACCGTGGGGTCGGAGTCGTCGAACCAGCGCAGTCGCAGCTCTTCAGCGAGCGGGGTCTTCTTGGCGACGTAGTTGACGAACCAGTCGTTGACCTTGGGAGCCTGCGTCTGGCGCAGCATCGCGTCGAGCTCATCGGAGGTGAACTCGCGCGGTTTGCAGATGAGCAGCGCGAGCAGGCGGGCTGACGTTTCTCCGGTCGCCCACAGCTCTTTCGCGAGGGGCTGGTCGGTCTTGATGCGCTTGGCCACCCCGCGGAGCCGGCTCAGGTTCATGCCGTGGTCGTCGCCGCGCTTCTCGTTGGCGGCGCGCATCTTCGGATCCTCGAGCGCGGCCAGTTCGGCGAGGGCTTCGGGCACGGTCATGTCAGACATGAGACCAGGGTAGGCCTCGGGCGCTTGTCAAGGCCCGGGTTTCTGCGAGCGTCGGGCCGTAATCTCGCATGCACGCAGACCGAACGCCGACGAGAGGAACGCGCATGACCCGCGACAGCAATGACATCAGCACCGAGTCGTCTCCCGGCGCCGAGGAGAACGACAACCTCGGCAGCGAAGACAACAAGGGCGAGCCGGCGACGGCCGTCCCCTCGGGCCCGGCCTCAGACGACGACGGCGACGTGCTCGCCGACGACCCCGAACAGGACTGACACAGCGACATCGCGTTCACAACTCAGCATCAATCCCGCGAGGAGCCCAAGAATCGTCTCCAGGGTGCCCGTAAGCGGACGAATGTGCTGAGTTGTGAACGGGGCAGCGCGCTCACTCCTCTTCGACGAGCTCCCCGCGGATGCGCCGGAGGTCTTCCATCAGCGACCCGATCAGGATCCAGTGCGTCGACGACGGCGGTCGGATGACGAGCGGCGCGGTGAGCGCGGGGATCGCCGAGGTCAGGGTCTCAGGCTCGGGTGACACATCGGCGATCTGCACGGCCAGCCGCACGTCGTGCCCCGCACGTCGCAGCTGCTCGGCGATCGCCGTGACGGCCGGCTCCTGGCCGATCGAGTCGTCGTAATGGTCGAAGTATGCGCGGGTCATGCCGATGGTCTGCGTCACGATCGGCGACAGCCGCTCGAGCAGCGCACGCATCTCGCGGAGTTCCTCGCGGTGCGTCGAGCGACGCGGGTTCAGGGTGAGGGATTCCTCGCCTGCCGCGATGGAGGCCTCTGCGGCATCCTTCATCGGGCGTAGCAGCCGCGCCTCGAGCATGAGCTCCTGCAGCTTCGCGGGCGTCTGCGGTTCAGGCAGCGCATCGGCCAGGCGGTCGAGGCTCGCGGCGAGCTCGCTGCCGAGCAGCCCGAGATCGCGGCGGGCGGGAGCCACGAGCACCGGCGGCACGATCAGCGCGTTCACGACGATGCCGATGACCACCCCGATGAGGGTCTCGAAGATGCGCGCGATCGCATAGTCGGGGGTCGAGCCGAGTGCGAGCACGAGCATCGCCGAGATCGCGACCTGGTTTCCCGTGCCGGGGGTCGCCTTGAAGGCCCACGCGACCAGCATCGCCACGACGATGGCGAGCAGCACGATCCAACTCGGCGAACCCAGCAGCAGGCCGAGCGCCACCGCGATCACGACGCCGACGATCACACCGATGCTGCGCTCGAGCGCCTTCGACAGCGACTGGTTGACGCTCGGCTGCACGACGAGAAGCGCCGCGATCGCCGCGAACACCGGCAGCTGCCCCGGAACCACCCACCCGGCCAGCAGCCACGCGGCGATCGTCGCCGCGGCGGACTTCACCACCTGCAGCAGGGGTGAGCGCTTCGAGGCGCGGATCGCGGCATGGATGCGCATGTGCTCAACGCTACTCGCGCGCATGCTCGGTCGCGGCGCCCTCGATGTCAACCCCATCGCGCATCCCAGGCGCATGCACCTGAATGGGACCACACGAACGACGAACAGTGAGGAGCATCACATGGCGCAGATCATCGAGACCATCGACGTACACGTTCCGGTCGACATCGCTTACAACCAGTGGACGCAGTTCGAGAGCTTCCCCCACTTCCTCGACGAGGTCGAGTCGATCGTCCAGATCGACGACACCCACAACCGCTGGACCGTCAAGGTCGGCGGAGCGGTGCGTGAATTCGACGCCGAGATCACCGAGCAGCACCCCGACGAGCGCGTCGCCTGGAAGAGCGTCGGCGGCGACACCGAGCACGCGGGCGTCGTGACGTTCCACAAGCTCGAAGAGCTCACGACTCGCGTGACGGTGCAGATCGACTGGGAGCCCGAGGGCCTTCTCGAGAAGGTCGGCTCGCTCGTGGGCGCGGGCTCGCACGCGGTGAAGAAGGACCTCAAGAACTTCAAGGAGTTCATCGAGAAGCGCGGCGCCGAGACCGGTGCCTGGCGAGGCGACGTCGACGCCTGATCGACCCCTGATCCGAGGCCCGGCCGGTGGTGCCCCCATCACCGCCCGGGCCTCTTTCGCTGCCTGCACGGCGCCTGCCTGCGGCTGGCCCGCGGTCGCCTAGGGTGCTCCGGCGCAGAAGATAGGGCATCCTCCCGATGCCGACACGGCACCTCAGAGCGGAGTGTAGGGACATCCCAACTGAGGAGATGTCATGTACGAGCACCCCTACTTCGCCGAGAAGATCAGCGAGTACGAGAACGAGCGTCTGGAGCGGGCGGCCGAACGCCGCCGCTTCCTCGCCCAGCACGCCGATCAGATCGTCCCGCGGGCTCCGGGCGCGGTCAGGCGTCTAGGACAGCGGATGCTGAGCGCCCTCACCCATCCGCGGTCGACTGCGCCGGATGCTGTCGCGAACGCTGCGCCGGATGCTGTCGCCTCGCCCGTCGCCACGACGGCTGCTCCGCGTGTGGCGCGGGTCGCCGCGCCCGCCGAGATGGCGACCGCTGCACCAGTCGACCGGTGCGTCGCCGTCGCCTGCGACCCCGTGCCGGCTCGGTGAGTCCTACCTCTCTGCAACAGGTCGCGTCACCCCGCCCGGATGTCGGAGGGGAGTGGGACGATGAGTGCATGTCACTCTCCGCCGCGGGCGCTGCGATGGTCGGCCGGGAGGCCGAGATCGCGGTCATGCGCGGGCTGTTCGACCGAGTCGTCGAAGGGGTTCCTCTCGCGGCGCTCGTCGAGGGCGAGGCGGGCATAGGCAAGTCCCGGCTGCTGCGCGAGTTCGGCGCCGAGGTGGTCAACCGAGCCGATGTGCACGTCGGGTGGTGCCTCGATCTCGGAGCATCGCGCACACCGTTCGGGCCGATCACCGGAATCCTTCGCTCGATCGTCACCCGCATGGGCGCAGATCGCGTGCGCGAAGAGCTCGGCGTCGGCGTCGAGGCTCTGGGCATGCTGCTGCCCGCGCTCAATCCCACAGAGCGTTCGCAGAGCAGCCCCGACAGGCTGCGCGATGCCATCGCCGCCCTCATCGAGGCCGCAGCCGAGCACGCGCCGCAGGTGCTCGTCGTCGAAGACCTGCACTGGGCAGACGAATCGACCCTCGCGCTGCTCTCCTTCCTGCTCCGCACGCTGACCCACGGGCGCATCCTTCTGCTCCTCACCTGCCGCTCCGACGATGTCCGCCGCGGAGACGCGGTCAGCCGGTTCATCGGCGAGGCCACCCGTGCCCGCCTGCTCGAGCGGGTCACTGTCGAGCGGCTCGAGATCTCGGCGGTTCGCCAGCTCGCCGAATCGATCACCGGGCAGCCCCTCAGCGACGTGGCGCTCGAGCGCATCCAGGACCGCGCCGAGGGAGTCCCCTTCTTCGTCGAAGAGCTCGCGGGCTGCTCTTCGGGGCCGCTACCCGGCAGCCTGCGAGATCTGCTCCTGGCCCGTTTCGACCGCCTCAATGACGACGCGAGACGAGTGGTGCAGGTGGTGTCGGGGGCCGAGCGGCCGCTGACCCATCCGCTGGTCACCCAACTCGCGGGGCTGCCCGAAGTGCGCCTCGATGAGGCGATCCGCGAGGCGACGCTCAGCGGCATCCTGGTCGTGGCCGACGACGACTACCGATTCCGGCATGCGCTGCTGCGCGAGGCCGTGCACGACGATCTGCTTCCGGGCGAGAGGGCGCGGCTGCACCGAGCGTATGCCGAGGCGCTGGAGGAGAACTGCGACGACTCCGACACCGCCGACTCGGCCGCGCTCGCCTATCACTGGCAGCTCGCGCAAGACGACCGACGAGCGCTCGCCGCGGCCGTCGCCGCGATGTTCGACGCCAAGTCGCGGTTCGCCTTCGCGAGCGCAGCCCGATTCGGAGAGCTCGCCCTCGATCTGTGGATCCAGGTTCCTGATGCCGAGAGCGTCGTGGGCCTCGACCGCCTCGAGATGCTCCGAACGCTGGGGTCGGTGCTGCGCAATGCCGGTGACGGCGAGCGGGCGCTCGCTGTGGTCAATCTCGCGCTCGACGAGGTCGACCCCGACGCCGTCGACCCACGGATGCACGCTCGGCTGCTGCGCGACAAGGCCTATTACATGATGCATCTCGGTCGCTCAGGGCCGATCCAGCTGCTGCAGCAGTCGCTGGAGATCCTCGAGCGGCAGGTCGACGACGATCGACTGCGCGCTTCGGTGCTCAACCAGCTCGCGAGTCGGTACATGATCGCCGGGCGCCTCGACGAGGCGATCGCCCTGGCGACCGAGGCGGGCACGCGCGCCGTGCGGGCAGGTGCCGAGGGTGAGGCGTCGATCGCCGCGAACGTGCGCGGCGGTGCTCGGGCTCACCTCGGTGATCTCGAGGCCGGGCACCGGGAGTATGCGGTCGCACTCCGTCTGGCACACGGTGCGAGCCCCGAGATGCGATACCGAGTCAACTACTCCGACCTGCTCGGCCTGCTCGGGCGCTATCGCGATGCCGTCTCGGTCGCCGAAGACGGCCTGGCCAGAGCGCGAGCGTTCGGCGTCGAGCGCACGACCGGCGCGATCATGGCGCAGAACATGGCCGTGCCGCTGCTCGAGTTGGGCGAGATCGAGCGCGTCGAGGGTCTGCTGGCCCGTGAACGTGCTCAGCGGACGCTGCGCATCTCTCATATGTACTCCACGATGACCCGCGTGCGGGTGCTCTCGTGGCGGGGGCGGCACGACGAGGCCGCCGAGATTCTGCGCGAGTGGCACCCCGCGTTCGAGGAGACCGGTCGGGTCGAGCGGCAGATCTGGTACGACGAGGTGATGATGCGCGTCGCCGTCGCCGAGGGGCGCGGAGACCTCGCAGGGGCGCTCGACGAGATCCGCGCGATGCTCGCCGATGAGGGTCCGGTGTTCCTGCACCAGAGGCGGCTTCTGCTCGAAGCGGGCTGGTTGATCGCCGAGCTCCGGGCGGCAGGTGTCGACGTCGCTGAGGCAAGCGACGAGGTCCGGGCCGCGTGGCTCGCCCAGCCGGAGCAGCTGCTCGGCGACGCGTGGTGGTCGATCCTCGATGCCCTGCTGGTGCCTTCGGGGCCGGCGCTGCGGGCGGCCGTCGACCTGGCGGACTCAGACGACGTGCCGGTGACCTTCCGTGTGACCACGCGGCTCGAACTCGCGCGGCTGCTGGTCGGGGCAGGGGAGCGGGCCGAAGCGGCAGCGGTCCTCGGACATGCGCTGCACGAGGCCGAGCGGCTCGGCCACGTGCCGCTCGTGCGCATCGTGAGCGGGTTCTCCGCGGCGGCGGGCCTGTCCGCAGCATCCGGCATCGTCACTGGCGCGGCTGATGCCGACCCGCTCACGGCACGCGAGCGGCAGGTGCTCGACCTGATCGCCGAGGGCCTGAGCAACCGACAGATCGGTGAGCGGCTCTTCATCAGCGTCAAGACAGTGAGTGTTCACGTGTCGGCTGTGCTGCGAAAACTCGGCGTCAGCACGCGCACCGAGGCGGCGGTTCTTCAAAAGAATCAGAACTTCGGGGTTTCACGTCAGGATGCCGTGGTACGTTGAGCTTGCGCGTATGTCGGACGTTCCGTCACGGCGCAGGCCGCGCAAGCGGCCGTTTGAAAAAGAAAGTAGAAAACACATGGCCACTGGCACTGTGAAATGGTTCAACGCTGAAAAGGGCTTCGGCTTCATCGCTCCCGATGACGGCACGGACGACCTTTTCGCCCACTACTCGGCAATCACCGGCTCCGGTTTCAAGGAGCTCCGTGAGAACCAGAAGGTCGAATTCGACGCTGAGCGTGGCCCCAAGGGCATGCAGGCTGCGAACATCCGCGCTCTCTGAGCGCGAGCAGACTTCCTGAAGCCGGTCGGATCCTCACGGATCCGGCCGGCTTTCTGCATGCCCGGGGGACTTCCTCGAGGCGGGCATGATCGACGAGCCCCGCCGCTCAGTTCCCGCGCGGGGCCAATACTGCATCCGAGTGGGTGCGCGGGGTCAAAACCGCATCCGAATCGGGCGTGGGCGATGCGTTTTTGACCCCGCACGCGGGGCGCGGATGGCTGCCCGGTGCGGGGCCAATACTGCATCCGGATGCTGGCGGGGTCAGTTCCGCATCCGAAGGCCGGTGCGGGGTCAAAACCGCATCTGAATCGGGCGTGGGGGATGCGTTTTTGACCCCGCACGCGGGGCACGGATGCCGGCCAACGCCGAGAACCGAGATGAGGCTTGCCTAACTTTCTGTTAGATTAGGCCAGGCTTACCAAAGCCTGGCGCCCCTCCGCGCCGCACCCCCTCATCCCAACCCGAAGGGAATGCCTGTGCGCACCTCTCGTCTTCTCGCCGCCGGTGTCGCCGCCGCCCTCGCCCTCGGCCTCGGCCTCACAGCCTGCGCGACGTCGTCGAACGACTCGAACTCCGACTCCGCCGGCGGAAACTCCGCTGATGACAGCGCCTTCCCCGTCACGATCGAGCACGTCTACGGCGAGACCACGATCGAGGAGAAGCCCGAGCGTGTCGCGACGGTCGCGTGGGCCAACCACGAGGTGCCGCTGGCCCTCGGCATCGTGCCGGTCGGCATGAGCAAGGCGAGCTGGGGCGATGACGACGACAACGGCATCCTGCCCTGGGTCGAGGAGAAGCTCGACGAGCTCGGTGGCGAAGAGCCCGTGCTGTTCGACGAGGCCGACGGCATCGACTACGAGGCCGTCGCCGACACTCAGCCCGACGTCATCCTCGCCTCGTACTCCGGCCTGACGCAGGAGGAGTACGACACCCTCTCGAAGATCGCCCCGGTCGTCGCGTATCCCGAGGTCGCCTGGGGCACCCCGGTCGACGAGATGATCGAGATGAACTCGAAGGCACTCGGTCTCGAGGCCGAGGGTGAGGCCCTGATCGACGACCTGCACGCCGACGCCGAGGCCGCTCTCGAGGAGAACAGCGCGCTCAAGGACAAGAAGGTCCTGTTCGCCTACATCGACCCGAGCGACCTGAGCCAGGTGGGCTACTACACCGCGATCGACACGCGCCCCGGCTACCTGCACGACGACCTGGGCCTTCCGCTGCCGTCCGTCGTCGAGGAGAACGCCGACAGCGACCAGTTCTACCTGACGGTCAGCTCTGAAGAGGCCGACAAGTTCGCTGACGTCGACGTCTTCGTGACCTACGGCGACGACTCGCTCATCGCGACGCTGCAGGCAGACCCGCTGCTGTCGAAGATCCCGGCCATCGCCGAGGGCCGCATCGCGATCCTCCCGGATGCCACTCCGATCGCCGCTTCGGCGAACCCCTCGCCGCTGTCGATCCCGTGGGGTCTCTCCGACTACCTCGGCCTGCTGGCGGCACCGCTCGCCGCGAAGTGACCTTCAGCGTCACCCTCGCGCACTGAATTCCCGTGACCGCTGTCACCATGCCCATGCCGGGCGCCGCAGACCTGCGGCGCCCGGCATGGGCGCGCTCGCTCTGGCTGCTCGTCGGCCTCGGAGTGCTGCTCGTGCTCTGCATCCTGTCGATCTGCTTCGGTGTGCGCGCCGTGAGCATCGACGACATCTTCGCCGCGCTCAGCGGGCAGGATGACACGCTCGCCCAGGCCGCGATCATCAAGCGTCTTCCGCGCACCGTGCTCGCGATCCTCGTCGGCGCGGCTCTCGCCCTCTCCGGCGCGACGATGCAGGCGGTCACCCGCAACCCGATCGCCGACCCCGGCATCCTCGGCGTCTCGAACGGCGCCTCGCTCGCCGTCGTCATCGGCCTCGCGTTCATCGGCCTCACCGACGCCTACAGCCAGATGGCTCTCGCCATCATCGGAGCCGCTCTCGCCGCGGCCTTCGTCTACACGGTCGGCTCGCTCGGCCGCGGTGGCGCCACACCTCTCAAGCTCGCCCTCGCGGGTGCGGCCACGTCGGCCGCTTTCGCCTCGCTCATCAGCGCCATCATGCTGCCGCGCGTCGACCTGCTGCAGGCTTTCCAGTCGTGGCAGATCGGCGGCGTCGGCGGTGCCGAATGGCCGCGCATCGCGATCACCGCTCCGGTGCTCGCACTCGGAGCGCTGATCTGCTTCATCAGCGCTCGGGGCATGAACTCCCTCGCCCTCGGCGATGACATGGCCAAGGGGCTCGGCGAGCACGTGTTCCGCACGCGCCTCATGTCGGCCCTCGGCGCCGTGATCCTCGCCGGCGCGGCCACCGCGATCGCGGGTCCGATCGGCTTCGTCGGTCTCGTCATTCCGCACGTCTGCCGGATGCTGATCGGTACCGACCATCGCTGGCTTCTGCCGTTCTCTGCGCTCGCCGGCGCTGCTCTGCTGCTCGCGAGCGACATCGTCGGTCGCGTGATCTCGCCGACATCGGAGGAGATCCAGGTCGGCATCATCACCGCCATCATCGGCGCCCCGTTCTTCATCTGGATCGTCCGTCGTCAGAAGGTGCGTGAACTGTGAGCACCATCGACCGGGCTGCGGCCCAGACTCCTGCGGCATCCGAACGCACTCGCGACTCCGTTGCGGCGATCATCGCCGGCCGTCGTTCGCGCCACCGCCGCCACGCCGTCGCGACCATCGTGCTCGGCGCGATGCTCGTGGTGCTGTTCACCGTCGCCCTGATGATCGGCAACACGTTCTATCCGCTCGACGACGTGATCCGTGTGATCCTCGGCGAGACGGTTCCCGGCGCCTCGTTCACTGTCGGCGAGCTGCGCCTGCCTCGGGCGGTGCTCGCTGTTCTCGCCGGATTCGCGTTCGGCATCGCGGGCGTCTCGTTCCAGACGCTGCTGCGCAATCCGCTCGCCTCGCCCGACATCATCGGCATCTCGAACGGCGCGGGCGCCGCAGCCGTGTTCGGCATCGTGGTGCTGTCGCTGAACGGTCCGGTCGTCTCTCTGCTCGCGCTGGGCGGCGCGATCGTCACGGCAGGGGTCATCTACCTGCTGTCGATCAAGAACGGCTTCGCCGGCACGCGCCTGATCCTGATCGGCATCGGCATCGCGGCGATGCTGCAGAGCATCATCTCGTACATGCTGTCGAGAGCGGCGAGCTGGGACATCCAGACCGCGATGCAGTGGCTCACCGGCAGCCTGAACAACGCCTCGTGGGAGCGCGTGATGCCGCTCGCGATCGCCGCCGCAGTGCTCCTGCCGCTGCTGCTCTCGCAGGGTCGGGCACTCGGTGCGATGCAGCTCGGCGACGACTCGGCATCCGGTCTCGGTGTGCGGGTCAACACCACCCGCCTGCTGTTCATCCTGGGCGCCGTCGCGCTGCTCGCCTTCGCGACCGCCGCCTGCGGCCCCATCGCCTTCGTCGCGTTCATGGCCGGTCCGATCGCCGCCCGCATCACCGGCCCCGGCGCGAACCTGCTGCTTCCGAGCGCGTTCGTGGGGGCCGTGCTGGTGCTCGGAGGCGACCTCATCGGCCAGTTCGCGTTCGGCGAGCGCTACCCGGTCGGCGTCATCACCGGTGTGCTCGGTGCTCCGTACCTCATCTTCCTGCTCATCCGCACCAACCGCTCGGGAGGCTCCCTGTGACCGAGGCGCACACCCTGACGGCCGAGTCCGTCACCCTCGCCTATGGCGACCGCACGATCATCGACGGACTCGACCTGGCGATCGCCCCCGGCAAGATCACGACGATCGTCGGAGCGAACGGATGCGGCAAGTCGACGCTGTTGCGCTCGCTCGCGCGCCTGCTTTCGCCGACCGCCGGCCAGATCGTGCTCGACGGCAAGTCGGTGCACGCGCGCCCCACCAAGGAGGTCGCTCGCATCCTGGGTCTGCTGCCGCAGTCGCCCGTCGCGCCCGAGGGCATCGCCGTCGCCGACCTCGTCGGTCGTGGTCGGCATCCGCATCAGAAGATGCTCGCCCGCTGGAGCGCCCACGACTACGAGATCGTGGCGGATGCCCTCGAGGCGACCGGCACCACCGACCTCGCCGACCGCAGCGTCGACGAGCTCTCGGGTGGCCAGCGTCAGCGCGTGTGGATCGCGATGGCGCTCGCGCAGGAGACCGACATCCTGCTGCTCGACGAGCCGACCACGTTCCTCGATGTCGCGCACCAGGTCGAGGTGCTCGACCTGCTCACCGACCTGAGCGTCTCGCGCGGCACCACGATCGTCATGGTGCTGCACGACCTCAACCTGGCCGCCCGCTATGCCGACGAGCTCGTCGCGATGAAGGAGGGCAGGGTGCACGCCACCGGTGCTCCGCAGGACGTCGTGACCGCGCAGCTCGTCGAAGAGGTCTTCGGCCTCGCGAACCAGATCACCATCGACCCGGTCTCGGGAAAGCCGATGGTCACCCCTATCGGAAGGCATCATGTCCGCTGAGACGACGACCGAACGCCCCACCTACGTGCTGGCTCGCGCCGAGGTGCGCGCGGTCGAACGGGTGTCGCCGAACTTCGTGCGCGTCACGTTCGGCGGTGACGACCTCTTCGAGTTCGGCACGCCGGGAGACGTCTTCGACTCGCGGATCAAGATCGTGTTCCCGCCGGCATCCGGCATCCTTCCCCAGCTCGACCGCGAGACCGACGACTGGTGGGGGTCGTTCCTCGCCGTTCCCGAGGAGGAGCGCGGATCCATGCGCACCTACTCGGTGCGCGACCTGCGGGTGACGGATGCCGGCACCGAGCTCGACGTCGATTTCGTGCTGCACCTGGCACCAGGACTCACGGGTCCCGCGTCGAGGTGGGCCGATGCGGCCACCGCCGGCCAAGAGCTGTTCATCGTCGGACCACGTCGAGGGGTCGCTGCGGCGGCCCACGGTGGGGCCGAATACGAGCCCGGCACCGCTGCGTCGGTCCTTCTCGCCGGTGACGAGACTGCGGCTCCCGCGATCGCCCGCATCCTCGAGGACGCCCCGAACGACCTGCGAGGCTGCGCGTTCATCGAGGTGCCGTCGCCCGCCGACATCCTGCGCATCGACGCTCCCGCGGGAGTCGAGGTGCACTGGCTGCCCCGCGATGCCGGTGAGCCCCACGGTGTGCGGCTCATCCCCGCCGTGCTCGAGTACCTCGGCGATGCGGATGCCGCCGACGAGCTCGATGTGAAGGACATCGAGTCCGAGGACCTGCTCTGGGAGACGCCCGACTACTCGGGCCTCGGCGAGGAGATCGCGGCGGCGGATGCCCCCGCCGAGCGCTACTTCTGGATCGCCGGCGAGAGCGGCGTCGTCACGACACTGCGCCGTCACCTGGTCAAGGACCTCGGCATCGACCGCTCGCAGGTCGCCTTCATGGGCTACTGGCGCCGCGGCGTAGCTATGCGCGGCTGAGGCGCCGTCGCTCGGCGAATCTCACCAAGCGCCGACGCTTCTCAGGACGCGCTCCACGTGACCGGCGGCAATCGGGGCCTGGGGCGAGCCCTCACCCTCGCCGCCCTGGATGTCGGACACGCGGTGGTGGCGACGGTCAGAGGCGACCACACGCTGCCCGACCACGAGCGGCTGACCGTGATGAACCTCGACGTGCGTGACCGCGCGGCGGCACACGAAGTCGTAGAGCACGCTGCCGGGGTGCGCGGCAGCATCGACGTGCTCGTGAACAACGCCGGCTACGGCGTGATCGGGGCCGTCGAAGAGGCCTCGGAAGAGGATGCTCGCGCGATCGTCGACACGAATCTGCTCGGACCCCTCTGGCTGAGCCAAGCGGTCATCCCGATCATGCGCAGTCAGGGCAGCGGCCACATCGTGCAGATCTCGACGGTGGGAGCCGTCGGGACGATGCCGATGCTCGGCCTCTACAACTCCACCAAATGGGGCCTCGAGGCGTTCAGTGAGGCGATGGCGGGGGAGGTCGGACGATTCGGCGTCCGCGTCTCCCTGATCGAGCCGGGCGCGCTCGACACCGAGTGGGCGGGCTCGAGCATGCGGTTCAGTTCGCCCCTGGCCCCCTACGACGGCAACGAATCGAGATGTTCGGCACTGCCGAGGTGCCCTGGCCTGCGGCTGAGTCGGGAGGCGGCACGACACCGCAGGGTGCTGCCGCGGCGATCCTCGCCCGAGTCGGGGCGACGGACGATCCCCGCCTCCGCGTGCTCGTCGGTGACGACGCGCCCGCCCAGGTCGCAGCGGCTCTCTCGCTGCGCCAGAAGGACTACGCCCTCGATCCACGCTTCCCGACCGCTTGACGCGCTGCCCTGCCGTGCGCCGTCGACGCGAGCGCTCGTAGTGTGAACGACTTGGTGGCGCACGGGGATGCCGCGTCGTAGCATCCCAGTGAGATCGTTCGCCGATGGAGGAGGCCGCAGTGACGCAGCACACGCTCGAGCTATCGGAGGTCGATCTGGTCTACGACGTTCACGGGCCGCTGCCGACCGTGGATGGTCGCCCTCCGCTGATGATGATCGGCCAGCCGATGGACGCGAGCGGATTCCAGGCCCAGGTGAAGCTGTTCGACGATCGCACCGTCGTGACCTACGACCCGCGTGGGTTGGGCCGCAGCACGCGCAAGGACGGCGGCGTCACGAACGAGCCGGAGACCCAGGCCGAGGATGTCCACGCGATCATCGAGGCGCTCGGCGCCGGCCCGGTAGACATGCTCGCGAGCAGCGGCGGTGCGGTGACCGCACTCGCTCTGGTCACGGCACACCCGGGTGACGTCGCGACCCTGGTCGCCCACGAGCCGCCGATCGACAGCGTGCTGCCGGATGCCGAGGCTGTCCACCGTGCGCGGGTCGCTTACACGCAGGTGTATCAGGACAAGGGGTGGGGCGCAGGGATGGCGGCGTTCGTCGCGATGACCTCGTGGGAGGGCGAAGTCACCGATGAGTATCTCGCGCAGCCAGCGCCTGACCCCGCGGCATTCGGGATGCCGACCGATGACGACGGCTCGCGGGACGACCCGTTGCTGTCAGAACTCTCGTGGGCGGTTCCCCTCTACGTGCCGGACATCGAGGCTCTGAAGGCGGCGCCCACCCGGATCGTCGTGGCCGTCGGAGAGGAGTCGCTGAAGGTCTACACCGGCCGCACTGCGATCGCCCTGGCCGAGCAGCTCGGCCAGCAGGCGACGGTCTTCCCCAGTCACCACGGCGGCTTCATGGGCGGCGAGTTCGGCTATGCCGGTCAGCCCGAAGCGTTCGCGGCGAAGCTCCGCGAGGTGCTCGACCGGGCGTAGGGCTGCGGCTGCAGCGTGGGCGTCCTTACGCGCTCTCGCGCACCACGAGCTCGGTGTCGAGGATGACGGAGCGGGGGGAGGCGCCGGCGATGACCTCGAGCAGCACGGCGACCATCTTCGCGCTGATCTGATCCCAGGGCTGACGCATGGTCGTGATCGGCGGCTCGTGGGTCGCGGCGAGGCCCGAGTCGTCGAAGCCGGCGATCGCGATGTCCTCGGGCACACGGCGCCCGGCGCGGCGGGCGGCGGCGATGGCTCCGGCGGCCATCCGGTCGGATGCGGCGAAGACCGCGTCGACGTCGTGCTCGAGCATCCGGGTCATGGCCGCCTGCCCTGACTCGAACGAGTAGTCGCCCACCTCGACCAGGGTCTCGTCGAACAGCTCGCCGAGCTCTTCGCGGAAGCCGACCAGGCGGTAGCGACCGCCGGGGGTGTCGTCGGGACCCGTGATCATGCCGATGCGGCGGTGGCCCTGCGCCACGAGGTGCGCGGCCATCGTGCGGGCCGAGGCGACCTCGTCGACCGAGATCGTCGAGAGCTCGCGTTCGTGTCCAAGGGGCAGTCCGCAGCAGACGGTGGGGATGCCGACCTCGATCAGCTGGTCGAGCAGAGGATCGGACTCGTGCGACGAGATCAGCATGACGCCGTCGACGTGCCCCGCACTGAGGAACTGTGCGACGCTCTCGCGCTCGGCAGGGGTTCCGGCGACGAGCAACACCAGGGTCATCGCCCGCTGTGCCAGGGCTTCGGCCGCACCGCGCAGCAGCAGCGCGAAGGTCGGGTCATCGAACAGCAGCTGCTGCGGTTCGGTCAGCAGGAACGCCAGAGAACCGGCGCGGCCCGTCGCCAGACTGCGGGCGTGGTGGTTGGCGGTGTAGCCGGTGGCGAGGATCGCCTCTTCGACAGCCTGCCTGGCATCGGGGGACACCCAGTGCCCGCCGTTGATCACCCGCGAGACCGTGCTGCGGGACACCCCCGCCTGCGCCGCGATCTGGCGGATCGTCGGCTTGCGCTTCGCGCTGACATCACTCATCGCCTGTGACTCTACCCACAGCATCCCGTCCAGCGGTAGTCCAACCTGGGACCGGTCTCAGTTCGATAACGGCGGTTGTGGCCGAGGGGCAACCTGGGGTAGAACTGAGACCGGTCCCAGTCAGTCTCATGAGTCAGGCTGAGACCGGTCCCAGTCGATTGAGCGACTGCACGACGGGACCGCACCACGAACCACACCGACCCGATGGAGTGCCGATGACCTCGCCCCACGCCTGGCCTGAGCTGCGCGGAATCGCCTATGGCGGCGACTACAACCCCGAGCAGTGGTCGCCCGAGACGTGGCGTGACGACGTCATCCTGATGCGCGAGGCCGGGGTCAACCTGGTCAGCGTCGGCATCTTCTCGTGGGCGCTCATCGAGGTCGCCGAGGGCGAGTTCGACTTCGCCTGGCTCGACGAGCTGCTCGACCTGCTGCACGCGAACGACATCAAGGTCGACCTCGGCACGCCCACGGCATCCCCGCCGGCGTGGTTCTTCGCGAACCACCCCGACGCCCATGTGATCGACCGCGAGGGTCGCACGATGGGCTTCGGCTCGCGCGGCATGGCCTCGCACTCGTCGCCGGCCTACCGCGAGGCGATCGTGCGGATCGCGGATGCACTCGCGACGCGCTACGCGCAGCATCCGGCCGTCGTGCTGTGGCACGTGCACAACGAGTACGGCGTTCCCGTCGGCGAGGACTACTCGCCCGCCGCGGTCGCCGCCTTCAGGCTCTGGCTCCAGGAGAAGTACGGCTCCCTCGACGCGCTGAACAGCGCGTGGGGCACCGCCTTCTGGGGTCAGCACTACTCGGCATGGGAGCACGTCGGTGCCCCGGCCATCGCCCCGAGCGTCGTGAACCCGGCCCAGCGCCTCGACTTCGCGCGCTTCACGGATCACCAGCTGCGCGCATGCTTCATCGCCGAGCGCGACGCGATCCGCGCGCACGCCACGCAGCCTGTCACCACGAACTTCATGGCCAACCAGAGCTGGACCACCGACCTCTGGGCCTGGGGCCGCGAGGTCGACATCGTCTCTGACGACCACTACCTGTGGGCCGCCGACGAAGACGCGCACATCGGGCTCGCGATCGCGGCCGACCTGAGCCGCTCGGTCGGCGGGGGCAAGCCGTGGATCCTCATGGAGCACTCGACCTCGGCCGTCAACTGGCAGCCGCGCAACATCGCCAAGCGTCGCGGAGAGATGAAGCGCAACTCCTTCACGCACCTCGGCCGCGGGGCCGACGGCATCCTGTTCTTCCAGTGGCGCGCGGGCCGCTCGGGTGCCGAGAAGTTCCACTCCGCGATGCTGCCGCACGCCGGCACCGAGTCGCGGGTCTTCCGCGAGGTCGTCGATCTGGGCACCGCGCTCGGCCGCCTCGACGAGGTGCAGGGCAGCACGGTCAAGGCCGACGTCGCGATCCTCTGGGACTTCGAGTCGTTCTGGGCACAGGACCTCGAGTGGCGCCCCTCCGAAGACGTCACGCACGCCGCCCAGGTGCGCCGCTTCTACGAGCAGCTGTGGCGCGACGGCATCACGGTCGACTTCGCTCTGCCCGGGCAGGACCTCTCGGGCTACCGCCTGGTCGTCGCGCCGGCGCAGTATCTGCTCAGCACCGCGGATGCCGCGAACCTCACCTCGTACGTCAAGGAGGGCGGCACGCTGCTCGTGTCGTTCTTCTCGGCCATCGTCGACGAGAACGACGCCGTGCACGCCGGTGGCTTCGTCGCCCCGCTGCGTGACGCGCTCGGCCTCACGGTCGAGGAGTTCCTGCCGCTGCGCGAGGGCGAGAGCCACGGACTCGACTGGGTCGACCACGAGGGCATCGTCGCCGACGTCTGGCAGGAGGACATCGCGCTCGAAGGAGCCGAGGTCGTCGCGAACTTCTCGGGCGGCCCCGGCGAGGGCGAGCCCGCGATCACGCGCCACCGCCACGGCGCCGGCACCGGCTGGTACGTCGGCACCCGACTGGATGCCGCGGGAATGCGCGCACTCCTGCACGAGGTCTACGCCGATGCCGACGTCACCCCGTCGGGTGTCGCCGAAGGTCTCGAGGTCATCACCCGCCACGGCGCCGACGCGGTCTATCGCATCGCCGTGAACCACCGTGATGACGACGTCGAGCTCGAAGCCGCAGGCGTCGAGCTCCTCAGCGGCGCCGAGATCTCGGGCGCCCTGACCATCGCGGCGCGCGGCGTCGCCGTCATCCGCACCTCCCACTGACAGCACGACCCGCACGACCCTGCACCACCTCGAATCACACAGCAACACCCACCCCGGTCGCGATGACGCGCAGCGCATCGTCGGCCACGACAGATAGGAAAACGCATGCGCAAGCACATCGGAGTCGGCGCACTCGCTCTGGCCGCGGCCGTGGTCCTCGCGGGCTGCTCCGCCGGCGCACCCGAAGGCGGCGACGACGCCGCATCCGGCGACGGCGCGGAACTCGTCATCTGGACGGATGCGGAGCGCGAAGCCGCGATCACCGCCGCCGCCGAGGCATTCGAAGAGGAGACCGGAGCCACGGTCACCCTCGTGCAGAAGAACTTCGAAGACCTCCGCAACGACTTCATCGCGCAGGTCCCGACCGGCGAGGGCCCCGACATCACCGTCGGCGCCCACGATTGGCTCGGCGCGCTGGTCGCGGCCGGTGTCGTCGACACGATCGACCTCGGCGACAAGGCATCGGAGTTCGAGCAGGTCGCCCTCGACGCCATGACCTACGACGGCCAGCTCTACGCGATGCCGTACTCGCTCGAGACCATCGCTCTCGTGCAGAACGTCGACCTCGTCGGTGCTGAGGCCCCGGCCACCTGGGACGACATGATCGCGAAGGGTGTCGCTGCCGGCACCGAGCGTCCGTTCGTCATCAACACCGGCGGCGAGACCGGCGACGGCTACACGATGTACGGACTGCAGACGTCGTTCGGCGCCCCCGTCTTCGTGCAGGACGACACCGGCTCGTACACCAGCGAGGTCGGCATGGGCGGAGCGCCCGGCGAGGCGTTCGCCACCTGGCTCGGCGCCAACGGCTCGAGCGGCACCGGATACATCTCGACCACGATCGACTACGACATCAACAACGAGCTGTTCGCGTCGGGCAAGGCCCCGTACACGATCCAGGGCCCGTGGGCCATCAGCGCCTTCGAGGGTGTCAACGTCGCCGTGAACCCGATCCCCTCTGCGGGTGGCGAGGCCGCCGCGCCGTTCGTCGGCGTGCAGGGCTTCTACCTCTCGAGCAAGAGCAAGAACGCGCTGCTCGCCCAGGAGTTCCTCACGAACTACCTCGGCACCGAAGACGCGCAGCGTGCGCTCTACGAGGCCGACCCCCGCATCCCCGCGTGGTCGACGCTCGCCGAGGAGGTCTCGTCAGACCCGATCACCGCCGGCTTCGTGGCATCCGCTCAGTCCGGCGTTCCGATGCCGTCGATCCCCGAGATGGGCTCGGTCTGGGATCTGTGGAACGCCGCGCAGGCGCAGATCATCAACGGCGCCGACCCCGTGTCGACGTGGAACACCATGGTCGCCGACCTCGAGACGACTCTCGCCGGTTGACCCCGCCAGACGGGGAGGGGCCCGAAACCCTCCCCGTCTCGCGATCCTCAGACAGGACGCACACATGACGATCCAGGCACCTCCGGCCGAGGCCCCCACCCCCGTGGTGAAGCCCTCGCGCGAATCCCACGCCCGCCGCTTCCGCGGCCTCGGCTGGGGCTTCCTCATCAAGCTCGCGCTGATGGCGTTGGTCAACGCCTTCGGCATCATGACCGCGATCTCGGCCTGGAGCGCCGAGTCTTGGATCGTCCTCGGCGTCGTCGTGCTACTGGTGATCATCGCCGACTGGGTGTACTTCACCCGCAAGGCGCTGCCGCTGAAGTACCTGCTGCCCGGGCTGATCTTCCTGCTCGTCTTCCAGGTCTTCATCTTCGGCTACACGGCGTACATCGCCTTCACGAACTACGGCACCGGTCACGTCGGCACGCAGGAGCAGGCGGTCGAGGCCGCGCTGATCCAGGGCGAGCGTCGCATCGACGGCTCGTCGGACTACCCGCTCTCGATCGTGCAGCGCGGCGGCGAGCTCGGCTTCGCGATCGTCGACGACGACGGTGACGTGCAGGTCGGATCCGCGACCGAGCCGCTGACCACCGCATCCGATGCCGAGATCGGCACCACCGGCGCCCCGAGTGAGGTGCCCGGCTGGGAGGTCGTCCCACGGGCGACCGTGCTGACCGACCCGACACTCGGAGCGACGATCAAGGACCTCAGGGTTCCGGTCTCGGACGACCCGAACGACGGGTCGATCCGCACCCGCGAGGGGTCGACCGGCTCGGTCTACGAACCCACGCTGGTGTGGGATGCCGAGGCGCAGACGATCACCGACACGCAGTCGGGCACGGTCTACACGGCCACGGATCTCGGCGCGTTCGTCGCCGAGGACGGCACGGCGCTGCCGACCGGTTGGTCGGTGAACGTCGGCTTCGCCAACTTCGTGAAGCTGTTCACGGATGCGAACCTCGCCGGCACCCTGCTGAGCGTCACCGTGTGGACGTTCGCCTTCGCGATCCTGTCGGTCGTACTCAGCTTCGCCGTCGGACTCGGTCTCGCGATCGTCTACAACGACCCCCGCGTCAAGGGCCGCCGGTTCCTGCGGGCGCTGTTCATCCTTCCCTATGCCTTCCCGGCGTTCATGGCCGCGCTGCTGTTCCGCGGCATGTTCAACGCCGAGTTCGGCGTGATCAACGACCTGTTCTTCTTCGGCTCGCAGATCAACTGGCTCGGCGACCCGTGGCTGACCCGAGCCGCGGTGATCTTCGTGAACGTGTGGCTGAGCTACCCGTACTGGTTCCTCGTGTGCACGGGCGCGCTGCAGTCGCTGCCGGGCGAGACCCTCGAGGCCGCCGAGATCGACGGCGCCAACAAGCTGCAGCGCTTCCGGGCAATCGTGCTGCCGCTGCTGCTCGTGTCGACCGCACCCCTGCTGATCGCCTCGTTCGCGGTGGCCTTCAACAACTTCACCGTGATCTACACCTTCAACAACGGCGGGCCGGCCATCGCCGGCGCTCCGTACGCACTGGGCTCGACCGACATCCTCGTCTCGGCCATCTACGACGTCTCGGGCGTCTCGGGTGGTGCGGCCGACTACGGCCTCGCGAGCGCGCTGTCGATCATCGCCTTCATCGTGGTCGGCCTCATCTCAGCGCTGAGCTTCCGACAGACCCGCAAGCTCGAGGAGTACCAGTGATGAGTGAGACAAGAGTCATCGTGACCGGTTCATCGAAAGAAGCGGATGCCGCGCGCGCAGGCGCCCGACGGCGTCGGTGGTGGAGCGAGGTCGGCTGGAAGTACATCCTGGCCGCGGGCGTGCTGTTCTTCGCCGCGTTCCCGCTCGTCTACGTGCTGTCGGCGTCGCTCAACCCGAACGGCAGCCTCGCGGCATCCAGCGCCCTGTTCAGTGCGTTCGACCCCGCGAACTACATCGCCCTCGGCGAATCCCGCTACTGGGTGTGGTTCGGCAACACCCTGCTGATCGGCGGCGTGACCGCGGTCGGCTCCGTGCTGATGGGTGCCTGCGGCGCCTACGCGTTCTCTCGCTTCCGCTTCAGCGGTCGACGCGCGAGCCTCACGACGCTGCTCGTGCTGCAGATGTTCCCGCAGGCGCTCGCCTTCATCGCGATCTTCCTGATGCTGCAGACCATCGGCGACGTGGTTCCGGCGCTCGGCATCAACTCGAAGATCGCGCTGATCTGCGTCTACCTCGGCGGCGCACTCGGTGCGAACACCTTCTTGATGTACGGGTTCTTCAACACGATCCCCGTCGAGATCGACGAGTCGGCGAAGATCGACGGCGCCAGCCATGCGCAGATCTTCTGGCGGCTCATCATGCCGCTGGTCGTGCCGATCCTCGCGGTCGTCGCCCTGCTCGCGTTCCTCGCGGCCTTCGGCGACTTCATCCTGTCGAAGATCATTCTCACCTCCGAGGACAACTGGACCCTCGCCGTCGGCATGTACCAGTGGGTCTCGAACCAGCTGACCTCGCGCTGGGGGCTGTTCGCCGCCGGTGTCGTCGTCGCCGCCGTGCCCGTGCTCGCGCTGTTCTTCTCGCTGCAGAAGTACATCGTCGGCGGGCTCACCCAGGGATCCGTCAAGGGCTGATCCTCTCTTCCTGCACTGCTCGAAAGGCCGTCATGCACCGTCGCACGCGTTCCCTTCTCTCCACCGCCCTGGCCACGGTCACCGCCGTCGCCCTGATCGGGGTCGCGCTGCCGGCGTCGGCCGCGTCGTCCGCGGCATCCGTGCCCGCGGCCGTCGCATCCGCCGAGCCGGTGGATGCCAGCATCACCGTCCCGCGAGTCGAGAACCTGCCCGCCGACTTCATCGGCGGCGTCGACGTGTCGTCGGTGCTGTCGCTCGAGGAGTCGGGCGTGGTGTTCCGTGACGCCGCGGGCACGCCCGGCGATCTGTTCGAGATCCTCGCCGACGCCGGGGTCACCGACGTGCGCGTGCGCGTGTGGAACGACCCGTTCGACGCTAACGGCAACGGCTACGGCGGCGGCGACGTCGACGTGGATCGGGCGATCGAGATCTCGCAGCGGGCGACGGATGCCGGGCTCGGCGTACTCGTCGACTTCCACTATTCCGACTTCTGGGCCGACCCCGCGAAGCAGCAGGTGCCCAAGGCGTGGGAGGGCCTGACGGCCGATCAGGTCGCCGCGGAGGTCGGCACGTTCACCCGCGATGCCGTGCGACGACTGGTGGATGCCGGAGTCGACCTGCGCATGGTGCAGGTGGGCAACGAGACCAACGGCGGCGTCGCCGGAGTGCGCGGCTGGGACGACATGGCGAAGGTGTTCTCGGCAGGCTCGGCCGCCGTGCGCGCCGAAGCGCCCGACACTCTCGTCGCCGTGCACTTCACCAATCCCGAGCGCGCCGGCTTCTATGCCGACGTCGCCGCGCAGCTCGACCGCCGCGACGTCGACTACGACGTGTTCGCGTCGTCGTACTACCCGTTCTGGCACGGCACACCCGAGAACCTCACGTCGGTGCTCTCGCACATCGCCGAGACCTACGGCAAGAAGGTCATGGTCGCCGAGACCTCGTGGGCGTTCACGCTCGACGACGGAGACGGCCACGGCAACGTGATCGACCTGCCCGCCGAGGCGACGCAATACCCCGTGAGCGTGCAGGGTCAGGCCGATGCGGTGCACGCGGTCGTGCAGGCGGTCGCCGACGTCGGCGAGGCCGGCATCGGCGTCTACTACTGGGAGCCCGCGTGGCTTCCGGTGGGGCCGCCGTCGCAGCTCGAGCAGAACAAGGTGCTCTGGGAGCGCGACGGCTCGGGGTGGGCTTCGAGCTTCGCGGGCGAGTACGAGCCCCATGATGCAGGCCAGTGGTTCGGCGGATCGGCGTGGGAGAACCAGGCGCTGTTCGGCTTCGACGGCACGGCATCCGATGCCCTGAACATCTTCTCGTACGTGCGCACCGGGGCCCAGGCTCCGCGGGCGGTCGAGTCGGTGCAGCCCGTGGCGCTGCAGCTGGTCGAGGGTGATGCGGTCGACCTGCCCGACGAGGTGTCCGTGCTCTACAACGACGGCTCGTCGGAGCAGCAGGCGGTCACCTGGTCTGACGCGGCGCAGTACATCGAGGGCATCGGCGAGTACGCGATCTCGGGTGTGACGGATGCGGGCCTCGCGGCCTCCGCCACTGTGACGGTCGCCGCGCGGAACTTCCTGCGCAACCCCGGCTTCGAGGATGCGGACACGAGCATGTGGAGCGTGAACGGATCCGGGCTCACGCTGCGTGCGTGGGACGACCCGCGCAGCGGAACCCACTCGGCGCACTTCTATTCGGCATCCGCGTACTCGTTCGAGCTGTCGCAGACGGTGACCGGGCTGCCCGCAGGGTCGTATGTCGCGCGGGCGTCGCTGCAGGGTGACGGGGAGGGCGCCGACGGACGGGCGTCGCTGTCGCTGTCGGCCCCGTCGACCGCCGGTGCCGCTGCGGCCTTCGGGTTCGACGGCTGGCGGGTGTGGTCGACGCCGACGACCGACGCGCTGCAGGTCGGGGCCGAGGGCACGGCTGTCGTGCGAGTCTCCGCGGCTCTTCCGGCGGGGGCGTGGGGAACGATCGACGATCTCGAACTCGTGCGCGAACCGGTGCCCGGTGCCGATACCTCACAGCTGCGCGAGCGGCGCGATGCGGCTGCGGCTCTCGACCTGGCGGCGTATGTCGAGGCGTCGACGGATGCGGTGCCGGGTGCGATCGCGCGAGCCGACATCGTGCTCGCGGCGACCAGCCCGAGTGCATCGGCTGTCGCGGGTGCGCTGGATGCACTGGATGCCGCCGTCGACGCGCTCGTGCTGAAGGACTCGGCGACGGCCGCGCCGGCGCGGGGAGTGCTGTCGCACGACAACGGCCATGACACCGGGCTGCTCGACGGCGACTTCACGCTCACCATGAACCTGTGGTGGGGGTCGAACGCCACGAAGCTCCGGGTGTTCGAGAACGGCACGCTGATCGAGACGGTGCCGCTCACCTTCGGCGGGAGCGCGGCGCAGACCGCGCAGGTCGCCGTGACCGGGAAGGGGAACGGCAGCTACGTCTACACCGGCGAACTGGTCAACTCGAGGGGCGTGACGGCGGTGAAGCCCGTGACGGTGAAGGTGACGGATGCCGCCCCCGGCGTGCCCGTGCTCTCGGCCGACAATTGGGACGGCGACGGCTCGTACACGCTCACTGCCGACATGTGGTGGGGCACGAACGCGACCTCGTACCGCCTGTACGAAGACGGCGCGCTGATCTCCCAGGGCGACATGGTCGCGAGCAGTCCCGCCGCGCAGCGGGTGGCGGTGCCGGTCGCCGACCGTGCGGTGGGGAAGCACACCTACCGCGTCGAATTCGTGAACGCCGCCGGCAGCACCCAGAGCAAGACGCTCACGGTGACCGTCAAGCGCTGACGGCGCACGGCGAGAGCCCGGCATCCTGAGGCGGATGCCGGGCTCTCGGGCGGTTCGCGGATTACTTGCTGAGGAAGTCCTTCAGTGCGGCGTTGACCTCGTCGGCGTGGGTCCAGAGCAGACCGTGCGGGGCGCCCTCGACCTCGACGTAGGTCGCGGCGGGCACGGCCTGGTGGAACCGGCGGGCGGTGGCGTCGATGGGCAGGATGTTGTCCTTCGTGCCGTGCAGGATCAGCGTGGGCTTGCCGGCGTCGCGCACGGCGTCGACATCTCCACGGAAGTCCTCGATCCACGACGAGACCACGGCGTAGGCCGCGACCGGGGCGCTGGTGACCGAGAGGTTCCAGTTGGCGTCGACGACCTGCTGGCTGATGCGGCTGCCGAGGTTCTCGTCGAGGTTGTAGAAGTTGTTGTAGAAGTCAGTGAACCAGGCGTAGCGATCGCCCTTGGCTGCGGCCTCGATGCCGTCGAAGACATCCTGCGGCACGCCCTCGGGGTTGTCGTCGCGCTGCACCAGGAAGGGCTCGAGCGAGGCGAGGAACGCGAGCTTGGCGACCCGGTCGTGGCCGTACTTCGCGACGTAGCGGGCGAGCTCGCCGGTGCCCATCGAGAAGCCGACGAGCACGACGTCGCGCAGGTCGAGGGTCTCGAGCACCGTGTTGAGGTCGGCGGCGAACGTGTCGTAGTCGTATCCGGTGCCGACCTTCGACGACTGGCCGAATCCGCGGCGGTCGTAGGTGATGACGCGGTAGCCCTGCGCGAGCAGCTCGCGGGTCTGGCGCTCCCAGCTGTGTCCGTTCAGCGGGTACCCGTGGATCAGGACGACGGGCTGGCCCGATCCCTGGTCTTCGTAGTAGAGCTCGATCGGGGTGCTGTTCTCGTTTCCGACGGTGATGTAACCCATGATCCTGATCCTTTTCGGTGTGGTGAGAACGGTCGTTCTCGGCTGATGTTGTCCACTGTAGAGAACGCTCGTTCTCATGTCAAGTACACTGAGGACATGACGGAGCAAACGGTGCGTGAACAGATCCTTGCGGCGGCGGACGAGCTCTACTACCGCAAGGGATACGCGGCTGTCGGCATGGACGAGCTGAGGGCCGCCGCCGGCGTGTCGCTGCGGCGCCTCTACGCGCTCTTCCCGTCGAAGACCGACATCGTCACGGCGGTCCTCGCCCGCAAGCACGGGGAGTGGGAGTCGGGTCTGACGGGGGCGGTGGCGGATGCCGGTGCTGACCCGCGCGACCGACTGCTCGCCGTCTACGGGTATCTCGAGGACTGGTTCTGCACCGACGACTTCCGCGGCTGCGCCTTCATCAACGCGTTCGGCGAGCTCGGCGGCACCAACCCCGAGGTGGCGAAGATCGTGCGCGACCACAAGGCCTCGTTCCAGGAGTACATGGCGGGGCTCGTCGTCGCGGCGGGGGCGCCCGCATCCCTCGCTGCACAGCTGTCGATCCTCGCCGAGGGTGCGCAGAGCACCGCGGCCATCGCCGCGGATCCGCAGGTCGCCGTGCAGGCGCGCAATGCGGCCGAGGTGCTGATCGACGCGGCCGTCGCGGCCTGAGAGACGATCTTCGCCGAAGATTTAGCTAGCCTGGCTAGCGTTTTCGGGTGCCGGTGTCAAGGCTGGTGCGCTCCCGTGCCCGCGCGCGTATGGTGCGAGCATGGAATCCCGGATGCAGGACATCGGTCGCCAGACGATCATCATCGCTTCGGCGACCTTCATGCTGATAGCCGCGGCCGTCGGATCCGGCGCGTTCGGCGGCACCTCGGTGAGCGAGCTGCAAGATGGCGCGCTCTCGGCCCAGGGGTCGTATCTCGCCCCGGCCGGCCCCGCCTTCTCGATCTGGTCGCTGATCTACCTCGGACTCATCGCCTACACGGTGTGGCAGGCGCTTCCGGCGCAGCGGGCGGACGAACGCCAGCGCGCGGTCGGCGGATGGATCGCCGCTTCGATGATCCTGAACGGGCTCTGGCTCGTGACGGCGCAGTTCCTGTCGCTTCCGCTGACGGTGCTCGTGATCGCGCTGCTGCTCGCCACTCTCGCCCGGGTCATCGTGATCCTCGGCCGCAGCCGCGCCCGCACCTGGCCCGAGCGCATCGTGGTCGACGGTGCGAACGGCCTGCACTTCGGCTGGGTCACGATCGCGACCGTGGCCAACACGACAGCGTGGTTCACGCAGATCGCCCCGGCAGCGTGGGCAGACCAGGCCGAGATCTGGGCCGTCGCCGTGCTCGCCGTCGTGCTCGTGATCGGCGTGGCCAGCGCCCTCGTCACTCGGCGCATCGCCCCTGCCCTCGCGACCGCGTGGGGTCTCGGCTGGCTGGCCGTCGGTCGTCTGACCGGCGAACCCGAGAGCACGGTCACCGCGATCGCCGCGATCGTCGTCGCGGTCGCCCTCGTCGCGGCGGGTGTCTGGGGAGTGCTGCGTCGTCCTCGCGCCGACATCGCCCTCTGACTCTGCGCTCGGTCGCGAATAGCCTGTTCTCATGAGTGCGGATCAGCTGAGCTTTCACACGACGATCGGTGTCGAGGTCAAGGGCGAGACGTGGAGCTGTGTCGAGATACCCGGTTCCGCTGAGTTCTTCGGCACCGGGAAGTCCGTCAGGGTCGACGCCAGGGTCGACGACCTCGTCATCGAGAACGTGGGTGCGATGGTGACGGGCACCGGTGGCCACATGGTGTCGCTGAATGCGAAGGCGCGTAAGTCGCTGGGGAAGGACATCGGTGACACGGTCGCGGTTACGATCACGAAGCGTTGATCACGCACACCGTTCACTGTTCAGCACAGATCTCGGCGGCGATGCCGGAAGCCCCCGGATTCTGACGTCGGAGCCACGCTCATGCTGAATTGTGAACGGAGAGCGACCGAGACCTTTCAGAGGACGAGCCGGTAGCCCATTCCCGACTCGGTGAGCAGGTGCTCCGGAGTGCTGGGCTCGGCCTCGAGCTTCTTACGCAGCTGCGACATGTACAGGCGCAGGTAGCCCGAGTCGGAGACCTGCTCGCTGCCCCAGATCTCCTTGAGCAGATCCTGCCGGGTGACCAGGGCACCGGGATGCCGGGCGAGGTGCTCGAGCATGCGCCACTCGGTGGGAGTGAGGTGAACTCGGGAACCCGCACGCGTCACCGTCTTCGTCGAGAGGTCGACCACGACGTCACCGAACCCGACGGTCGACTCGCCTCCGGCGGGCACCGACCGACGCGACAGCGCCCTCAGCCGCGCGAGCAGCTCGTCGACCTGGAACGGTTTGGTGACGAAGTCGTCGGCTCCGGCATCCAGCGCCTCGACCTTGTCGGCCGAACCGGTGCGACCCGAGACGACGATGATCGGCACGGTGGTCCAGCCGCGCAGCGCCTGGATCACCTCGATGCCGTCGAGTCGCGGCATGCCGAGGTCGAGCATGATGATGTCGGGGTGCGTCTGCGCGGCGGCGGCCACAGCAGCGGCACCGTCGGCGGCCACGACCACCTCGTAGCCGTGGGCGGCGAGGGTGATGCGCAACGCCCGCACCATCTGCGGGTCGTCGTCGGCGATGAGGAGCTTCACTCCGTCTCCTCCTGCGTGAGATCGGGTTCTCCTGCCAGAGGCAGTGAGATGACCATGGTGAGTCCACCACCCGGGGTGTCCTCGGGTGTCAGGGTACCGCCCATGCCCTCGGTGAACCCGCGCGACAGCGCGAGGCCGAGGCCGAGGCCAGCGGTGTTGTCGGTGTCGCCGAGACGCTGGAACGGCTGGAAGATGCGGTCGTGCTTCTCAGCCGGCACGCCCTTGCCCCGGTCGATGATGCGGATCTCGGCGTGGTCGCCGATGGTGCTCGTCGACACGATCACGCGACTGTCGGTCGGCGCGTGGCGGTGCGCGTTCGCGATGACGTTCACGAGCACCCGCTGCAGAAGCACCGGATCGGCCGCCACGGCCGGCAGATCGGCATCCAACGCCAGCTCCACGTCGTCGGGACCGAGGGCGAGTTCGTCGACGGCCGCGAGCACGGGACCCGCGACGTCGAGTCGCATGTTCGAGACGGCGAGAACGCCAGCCTGCACGCGGCTGACATCGAGCAGATCGGTGACGAGTGACGACAGGGTGGCGAGGCTCTCGTCCGCGGTGGCGAGCAGCTCTTCCCGATCGGATGCCGACAGGCCGTGCGCCCCGCGGAGTCCACCGATCGCGGCGACCGCCGAAGCGAGCGGGCGACGCAGATCGTGGCTGACCGCCGAGAGCAGGGCGCTGCGCACCTGGTCGGTCTCGGCGAGAGCAGCGACCTCGCGCGCGGTGGCGCGCAGATCGGTGTGCTCGATTGCGGCGGCGAGCTGGGCGACGATCGCGTCGAGCAGGCGCCGAGCCGGGGTGTCGAGGGGTTCGCCGTGAAGTTCGAGCACGGCGGGTGCTGGCCCGCCTGCGCCGACGGTGACAGTCGTGGCTCGGCCGTCGGGGACGGGTTCGCCGTCGCTCGCCAGCACTTCGCCGTCGGCGGTGAGCAAGCGCACGCCCGTGAGACCGAACGCCTCGCGGGTGCGGCTGATCATGGCGAGCACGGCGTTGTCCCCGCGGAGCACATTGCCGGCGACGGCGGCGAGCAGCTCGGCCTCGGCGACAGCGCGCTGGGCCGTGCGCGCTCGTCGGGCGGCCTGGTCGACGATGATGCTGACGAGCACGGCGATCACGACGTAGAGCGCGAGCGCGAGCACGTGCAGAGGGTGGGCGACCGTGATGGTGAAGAGCGGTGCGACGAAGAGGAAGTCGAGCGTGATGCCTGACAGCACGGCGGCGAAGACTGCGGGGCGTGCCCCGCCGACCAGCGCCACCACGACCACGAGCAGCTGGTACGCGAGCACCTCTGCAGTGATCGATTCGGGGCTGCGGAAGGTGAACAGCATCCACGACAGCAGTGGCCCGAACACCAGCGCCACGACGAACCCGAGCAGCTGTCGGCGCCATCCGAGCGCGCCCCCGGTGATGCGGGGGAGTGCAGCGCGTCCGCCCGCGGCGGCGTGCGTCACGATGTGCACGTCGATGTCGCCGGAGCGGCGGATGACCTCCGATCCGATGCCGGGTCCGGTCAGGGCCGCCGCGAGGCGACCGCGGCGGCTGACGCCGATCACGAGCTGCGTGGCGTCGGCGCCGTGCGCGAACTCGACGAGAGTGCCGGGGATGTCGTCGCCGATGATCTGGTGGAAGCTGCCGCCGAGCGACTCGACGAGCGACCGCTGTGCCGCCAGAGTCCCTGGAGTCTCGTCGCGCAGTCCGTCCTGCGTGGCCACGTGCACTGCGAGCAGCTCGCCGCCGGCCGAGCGGGCGGCTATCCGCGCACCGCGGCGCAGCAGCGTCTCGCCCTCGGGGCCGCCGGTGAGGGCGACGACCACGCGCTCGCGTGCCTGCCAGGTGCCCTCGATGCCGTGGTCGGCGCGATAGCTGCGCAGCGCGCTGTCGACCTCGTCGGCCAGCCAGAGCAGCGCGAGCTCGCGCAATGCGGTGAGGTTGCCGAGGCGGAAGTAGTTCGACAGCGCGGCGTCGATGCGCTCGGCCGGATACACGAGGCCGGCCGACAGCCGGTCGCGCAGCGACTGCGGCGCGAGGTCGACGACCTCGATCTCGTCGGCCGCGCGCACCACGGCATCGGGGATCGTCTCCTGCTGCGCGACGCCGGTGATCTTCTCGACCACCGCGTTCAGCGACTCGATGTGCTGCACATTCACGGTCGTGACGACGTCGATGCCCGCATCGAGCAGTGCGTTGACGTCCTGCCAGCGCTTCGTGTTCTGCGAACCGGGGGTGTTGGTGTGGGCGAGCTCGTCGACGAGGGCGATCTCGGGGCGACGCGCGAGCACCGCCTCCAGGTCCATCTCGCTCAGAGGCACGCCTCGGTGCAGGTCGATGCGACGGGGCACCTCGGGGATGCCGATGGTCTGCGCCGCCGTCGCCGCGCGCTCATGCGTCTCGACGATCGCGATCACGACATCGCGGCCCTCATCGAGCAGTCGGCGACCTTCGACGAGCATCTCGAAGGTCTTGCCGACACCGGGCGCTGCGCCGAGCAGCACGCGGAGTCGGCCGCGCCGCGGCATCCGCTCTGCCGTCATCAGCCCTCCTGCTCATCGAGCGCGAGATTGAGTTCGGCGACGTTGATGCGCTCTTCGCCGAGGAATCCCAGATCCCGCCCTTGAATCCTAGACTCCACGAGGTCGCGCACCTGCTGCTCGGGCAGGCCGCGCTCGTCGGCCACCCGCGGCACCTGCAGCAGGGCGTAGGCGACGCTGATGTGCGGGTCGAGGCCCGAGCCGGATGCCGTCACAGCGTCGGCCGGCACGGCGCCCGGGCTCACGCCCTCGCGCCCGGCGATGGCCGCCTGGCGCTCGCCGATCGACGCGACGAGATCGGGGTTCTCTGGGCCGAGGTTGCTGCCACCCGAGCTGGTTCCGTCGTAGCCGGCGCCCGCGGCAGAGGGGCGTGACTGGAAGTACTCGGGAAGGGCCTCGCCTTCGGCATCCGTGAAGGACTGACCGATCAGCGAGCTGCCCTTGTCGTCGGCAAGCGGCGAGCCGTTCGCCTGCCACGGAAGGAGCAGCTGGCCGATGCCGGTGACGACCAGGGTGTAGCCGACGCCGAGCACGAGGGTGAGCACGAGCATCGCGCGGATGGCGACGCCGGCGGTGCGGGCCATGGTGCGGGTGGAGGACATGAGATGCCTTTCAAAGTCGGAGGGTTGTGTGTGACCACTGCGGGGGCCGACACGCCAGTCGGAGGACCGGCGACGGGGTTGCGTCCGACATCTGGAGTGTCGGCCCCCGATCTGGGGTCAGAAGCCGGGGATGAGGGTGATGACGAGGTCGATCAGCTTGATGCCGATGAACGGTGCGATCACTCCGCCGAGGCCGTAGACCAGCAGGTTGCGCTGCAGGATCTGCGAGGCGCTCGCCGGCCGGTACTTCACTCCGCGGAGTGCGAGCGGGATCAGGAAGACGATCACGATCGCGTTGAAGATGATCGCGCTGGTCACGGCGGATGCCGGCGAGTGCAGCTGCATGATGTTGAGCGCCGCGAGTCCGGGGAAGACGCCCATGAACATCGCCGGGATGATGGCGAAGTACTTGGCGATGTCGTTGGCGAGCGAGAACGTCGTGAGAGCTCCGCGGGTGATGAGCAGCTGCTTGCCGATGCGCACGATGTCGATGAGCTTGGTCGGGTCCGAGTCGAGGTCGACCATGTTGCCGGCCTCCTTCGCCGCCGACGTGCCGGTGTTCATCGCGACGCCGACGTCGGCCTGGGCGAGAGCGGGGGCGTCGTTCGTGCCGTCGCCGGTCATGGCGACGAGTCGGCCGCCCTCCTGCTCGCGCTTGATCAGCTCGAGCTTCTGCTCAGGAGTCGCCTCGGCGAGGAAGTCGTCGACCCCGGCCTCCTTGGCGATCGCGGCGGCGGTCAGCGGGTTGTCGCCCGTGATCATCACCGTGCGGATGCCCATGCTGCGCAGCTCCTCGAACCGCTCGCGCAGGCCGTCTTTCACGATGTCCTTGAGGTGCACGACGCCGAGCACACGGTCGGTGGCCTCGGCAGCTGCCCCGGCCCCGGCCACTTGGCTGGAGATTCCCCGGTCGGCTGACTGATCGACGGCATCCGCCCAGCCATCCGTGACCTGTCCAGCCATCCGGGCCGAAGAAGAGCCCGCCGCGCGCTTCACGGCGACGACCAAGGGGGTGCCGCCGCTCGAGGCGACACGGTCGGTGAGCTCGGTCAGCTGGGCGTTCGTGTCAAGTCCGAGCCAGGCGCTGATCGCCGAGCCTGCACCCTTGCGGATCTGCGTGCCATCGGGCAGGTCGAGGCCCGACATGCGGGTCTGTGCAGTGAACGGCACGACGACCGCTCCGGCCGGCTCGGCGATCCGGATGCCGTGCGACGCGGCCAACTCGACGATCGACGCGCCTTCCGGGGTGGGATCGGCGAGGGACGAGAGCGCGGCGACGCGCAACAGCTCCTCGGCGTCGACTCCTGCGAGAGGCAGCACCTCGTGGGCGCGGCGGTTGCCGTAGGTGATGGTTCCGGTCTTGTCGAGCAGCAGGGTCGTGACGTCTCCCGCGGCCTCGACGGCACGGCCCGACATGGCGAGCACGTTGCGCTGCACGAGACGGTCCATGCCGGCGATGCCGATGGCCGAGAGCAGGGCGCCGATCGTGGTCGGGATCAGGCACACGAGCAGGGCGATCAGCACCGGGATGCTGACGGGCGAGGCCGCATACGACGCGATCGGGTTGAGCGCGAGCACCACCACGACGAACACGATCGACAGGCTCGCGAGCAGGATGTTCAGCGCGATCTCGTTGGGGGTGCGCTGGCGGCTCGCGCCCTCGACGAGGGCGATCATGCGGTCGACGAACGTCTCGCCGGGCTTCGAGGTGATGCGCACGACGATGCGATCAGACAGCACGCGTGTGCCACCGGTGACGGCGCTGCGGTCGCCGCCGGATTCGCGGATGACGGGGGCGCTCTCGCCCGTGATGGCCGACTCGTCGACGGTCGCGATGCCGGCGATGATGTCGCCGTCGCCGGGGATCAGCTCACCCGCCGTGACGATCACGATGTCGTCGCGCTGCAGCTCGGCCGATGAGACGTCGACAGCGTCCGACCGCTCGGCCAACGCATCCGCTGCGTCATACCTGACGACCTTGCGGGCCATAGTGCTGGTGCGGGTCTTGCGCAGGCTCGCGGCCTGCGCCTTGCCGCGGCCCTCGGCCACCGATTCGGCGACGTTGGCGAACAGCACGGTCAGCCACAGCCAGATCGCGATGCCCCAGGTGAACGGCGCGGGCACCGGGGTTCCGCCCGAGTCGGCGGGGCCGCCGAGGAACGGCTCGGCGATCGCGAGCACCGTCGTGAACGCGGCACCGACCCAGACGAGCAGCATCACAGGATTGCGCACGAGAGATGCGGGGTTGAGCTTGCGCAGCGCTCCCGGAAGAGCCTGGGTCAGCTGCGCCCAGCCGAACGAGCGGGGCGGTTCGGCGGGAGTGGCTTCGGATGCCGCAGCATCCTGCTGTTCTGGGTCCCCGCTCGTTGAGCGAGCGGAGCCTTCCTCGGTCGTTGAGCGAGCGGAGCGGGACGAAACGTGAGATGTCATGTCAGACGAGTCCTTCAGCGAGGGGTCCCAGTGCGAGCACGGGGAAGTAGGTGAGTGCCGTGATGATGACCGTGACGGCGGCGAGGAGGCCGACGAACTGCGGTCGGTGCGTGGGCAGGGTTCCGGTGTTCTCCGGCACGCGCTGCTGCGCGGCGAAGGATCCGGCCAGGGCCAGCACGAGCACGATCGGAAGGAACCGGCCGAGCAGCATCGCGATGCCCAGTGCGGTGTTGAACCACGGGGTGTTCGCAGTGAGGCCGGCGAAGGCGGAGCCGTTGTTGTTCGACGCCGAGGTGAAGGCGTAGAGCACCTCGCTCATGCCGTGCACACCGGGGTTGAGGATGCTGGTCGCCTCGACGTCGGCGCGGATGCCGGGGATCGCGAAGCTCAGGGCCGTGCCGATCAGCACGAGCGTGGGCGTCACGAGGATGTAGAGGCTCGCGAGCTTGATCTCCTTCGGGCCGATGCGCTTGCCGAGGTACTCGGGGGTGCGCCCGACGAGCAGTCCACCGACGAACACCGCGATGATCGCGAGCACGAGCATGCCGTACAGGCCCGAGCCGACGCCGCCGGGCGCGACCTCGCCGAGCATCATGTTGAGCATCGGCATCATGCCACCGAGCGCCGTGTACGAGTCGTGCATCGAGTTGACGGCACCGGTCGAGGTCAGGGTGCTGGCGCTACCGAAGAGGGTCGAGCCGAGGATGCCGAAGCGCACCTCCTTGCCCTCCATGGCGGCGCCGGCGAGTTCGGGTGCTGAGCCTCGGCCGGCGAGCTCGAGGGCCGAGAGCGCGAAGGTCGAGACCAGGAAGATCGTGCCCATCACGGCGGCGATCGCGTAGCCCTGGCGGTTGTCGCCGATCATGCGACCGAACGTGCGGGGGAGTGAGAACGGGATCACGAGGATCAGCAGGATCTGCAGCAGGCTGGTCCATCCGGTCGGGTTCTCGAACGGATGCGCCGAGTTGGCGTTGAAGAAGCCGCCGCCGTTGGTGCCGAGCAGCTTGATGGCCTCCTGTGACGCGACCGGTCCGCCGGGAATGGTCTGCGTGCCGCCCGAGACCGTGGTCACATCGGTGAAGCCGGCGAAGTTCTGCACCACGCCGCCCGCGATCAGGGCGATGGCGGCGATCAGAGCGATCGGCAGCAGGATGCGTCCGAGCCCGCGGATCAGGTCGACCCAGAAGTTGCCGATCGTGGTCGAGCCGCGGCGCGAGAGGCCGCGGATCAGCGCGACCGCGACGGCCAGACCGACGGCGGCCGAGACGAAGTTCTGCACAGTGAGGCCCGCGAGCTGCACGGTGTAGCCCATGGTCTGCTCGGGCGAGTACGACTGCCAGTTGGTGTTCGCGACGAACGACGCCGCGGTGTTGAAGGCGAGCCCCTCGGGCACGGCCGGGAGTCCGAGCGACTGGGGCAGGAAGCCCTGCAGACGCTGCAGCCCGTAGACCAACAGCAGACCGACGATCGAGAACGCGAGCACGCTGCGGGCATACGCCCGCCAGGTCTGCTCGGATGCCGGGTCGACGCCGATCAGGCGGAAGATGCCCCGCTCGGCCTTCAGATCACGGGGAGTGCTGAAGACGCGCGCCATGTAGTCGCCGACAGGGCGGTAGAGCAGCACGAGGGCGACGACGAGCACGGCGGCTTGCAGGATGCCGAACCAGAGTTCGGTGCCGGCGCCCATCAGAACTTCTCCGGGGCGACGAGAGCCACCACGAGGTAGACGACGGCGGCCACGGCGAGGGCGGCGGCGATGATCTCGAAGACGATCACAGTCGTTCCACCCCCTTCGCAACCAGGGAGACGAGGGCGAACAGCGCGAGAGTCAGCGCGATGTAGATGATGTCGAGCACGAGACTCGATACAACTCCCGTGCAGACCGGAATATCGCGATCCTCACGCTTTGCCTACGGGGGCGTGCAGGATGCATGCGACTTGCTCACAACTCGGGGTCGTACGGACTTTTCTCGCGCCGCGTTGTCGCATCCGCTCGTCGCCGTTCGTGGTTCAGGTAGGAGGCGACCGGTTCAGGGGCCTCAGACATGAGAGGCGCGGTGACGACGTGTACAACGATCCGATGATGGCGAGTGTTCTCTACCGACTTGAGGCCGAAGAGGCGGAGCAGACCATCGAGCGGCGCCGCGTCGCCCTCGAGCACCCCGGCATGATCAGGCGGCCGTCACTGTGGGCTCGCGCTCGCCGCGTCTGGGAGGGCGCCCCTTCTCGCCGAAGCCTCGAAGGGGAATGATCGTGATGACGGCCGGTTCGCTGCAGGTCCCGCTCGTCCGACCGGATGGAGAGAGCACGCATGACTCGAGGGGGCGGCATCCAGGGGTCGCGGTGCGGAATGACGCGATGACGGCGGATGCCGGGCGGTCGCGTCGCGCTGATATCGATGAGCGAGTCGCCCACGTTTACCGCGAGGAGTGGGCGAGGATCGTCGCCGGGCTGACTCGGCGCTGCGGTGATCTCGGGCTCGCCGAAGAGATGGCCGCCGAGGCGTTCGCCTCCGCTGTCGAGCGGTGGCCGGGCGAGGGCGTGCCGCCGAATCCGGCTGGGTGGATCACCACCACGGCCTATCGCAAGGCCATCGATCGGCTGCGCCGGGAGTCGTTCCGCGACGCGAAGCAGCGGGAGGCGCTGATGCTGCAGGATCCCGAACCTCCCGAGCCGACCGGCGCCATCGATGACGACCGGCTGCGCCTGCTGTTCACGTGCTGTCACCCGGCCCTGTCGCTCGAAGGGCGCGTAGCTCTGACCCTTCGTGTGGTTGCCGGCCTCACGGTCGAGGGGATCGCGCGAGCCTTCCTGATGCAGGAATCCGCCGTGCGGCAGCGCATCACGCGGGCGAAGTCGAAGATCAAGACCGCGCGGATCCCCTATCAGGTTCCCGCGCCCGAAGACCTGCGCGTGCGCATCGACGGGGTGCTGGCCGTGCTCTATCTCGTGTTCAACGAGGGCTACTTCGCGTCCGGCCCCGACGTGCCGGCGCTGCGCACCGAGCTGACCACCGAGGCGATTCGGCTCACAAGACTCATCAGAGAGCTGCTGCCCGACGACGCAGAGGTCGCGGGGATCCTGGCACTGATGTTGCTCAGCGAGGCGCGCTCTCCGGCCAGGATCTCGACTGAAGGCGAGCTGGTGCGACTCGATGAGCAGGACCGCGGGCTGTGGAATCGTGAGCTGATCGACGAAGGCCTGTCGCTTCTCGCCCGACTGCGTGGCTCGGCACCCGGTCGTTACACTCTGCTCGCCGAGATCAACGCGGTGCATGCGTCCGCGGCGGATGCGGGGCGCACAGACTGGCAGCGCATCGTCGAGCTCTACGAGCAGTTGGAGCGCGTCGACCCGAGTCCGGTCGTCACTCTCGGCAGAGCCGTGGCGATCGCCGAGCGGGACTCGCCGGAGCGGGCTCTGGTCGTCGTCGAGTCGCTGCGCGATGTACTGGCGGACTTCCACGGCTTGCATGTGACCCGGGCCGAGCTGCTACGCGCAGCGGGCAGACCAGCGGATGCCGTGGACGCCTACGACCGCGCGATCTTGCTCGCGAGCAACGACGCCGAGATCGCCCACCTGACCCGGCGCCGCGACGAGATCGCGGTGCCACCGGTGCCCGGACCCTCCGGGACCATGACGAACGGAGAGAGCAGATGAGCAACAAGTACCTCGTGATCCACATGACCGACCCGACCGGCGAGACGATGCCGCGCGATGCCGACCAGCGTCTGCTCGGTGAGTGGGCGCAAGAGGGTGACGCGGCCGGACGGCTGGGCGACGGCGCACCCGTGGCCGGCCCCGAAGAGGCGAAGTCCGTGGCGGTGCGAGACGGCAAGGTGCTCGTCACCGACGGCCCGTTCCCCGAGTTCAAGGAGTGGTTCGCGGGGTATGACATCGTCACCGCCGAGTCGATCGACGAAGCAGCGAGCTTCATGGCGAAGCATCCGACCGCCGTGATGGGGAGGGTCTACATCCTGCCCGTGGTGAAGCTCCCCTGGGACGAGGACTGAGGCCGCGCTCGAACGCGCTCTGCGCAACTGAAATGCTGCTATACAGCTTTCCGGTGAAGACGCATTACCGTACAATGGGGTGATGTCTACCGCAGAGTTCCATGGTTATGTCGGCGTCCAGAGCCGAGGCCTCATCGCCCTGCCTGCCAGCGTCCGCGAGCGTCTGCATCTGAACGAGCCGGGGACGCAGCTTGAGGTGACCGAGCGTCCGGACGGAGTCGTGGAGCTTCGTGCGGCGGTGCCTGTTCCCGCCGACCAGGCGTGGTTCTGGACCGAGCGTTGGCAACAACGCGAGCGCGAAGTGGATGAACATGTGAGTGCCGGCCGGGTGGCGTCCTTCGCGAACGGGGATGCCTTCCTCGAGAGCCTCGATGCCGTCGAGTCGGAGCAGTGAAGTTCGAGACCACCCCGAGCTTCGATGGCGATGTGCGCAGGCTGAAGCCCGCTCATCTGGCCGAATTCAGGAAGGTTCTGCGAGAGAAGTTCATTCCCGCCTGCGACGCATACGCCGAGGCCCCATCCACTCCGTGGCCGGCATCACTGAGAGTGAAGTCCGTGCGATCAGCCCCGGGGATACTCGAGATGACATGGTCGTTCTCCTCGCCTGACGGTCGCGCCACGTTCGAGATCGTCACCGTCCAAGGTGAGCTGCGCATCCGTTGGCGTCGCGTCGGCGACCACGACGTCTTCAGGAACCCGTAGGCGACAGCTCAGCGAGGAAGCCGAGTGGTCTGCCGCTCGAGGCCCGTGTGCCGGTGGCAGTTGGCACCGCGCGTCTGAGCCGGACCCGGCACCAACCGCGACCGCAACCAGCATCGTCGGCACTGACTGCCACCGGAACGAACGCGCAGCGGCCCCACCGGATCTACACTCAGCGAGTGAGTGCGACGCGACGGCGGCTGGGAGCGGGGACGATCATCGTCCTGGCGCTCATCGCCGTGGCACTGGTCTGCATCGTCACGGGCGTTCTTCCGCCCTCGGATGCCGGGGCGCTCGGCGCCCGCATCGCGCCGGTGCTCGGGTTCGTCATCGCGATCACGATCGTCGCGGAGCTTGCCCGGGATGCCGCGGTGTTCGACGTCGTCGCACAGCGTCTGGCTCGGTGGGGGCAGGGGCGCGTCATCCTGCTCTGGTTGTCCGTCGTGGTGCTCGCCGTCATCAGCACGGTGTTCCTGTCGCTCGACACCACGGCGGTGATCGTGACGCCGGTCGTGGTCGTGCTCGCGCAGAGCGTCGGCATCCCGCCCCTGCCGTTCGCACTCGTCACGGTGTGGCTGGCGAACACGGCATCCCTCGCACTGCCCGTCTCGAACCTCACGAACCTGCTCGCGGCGCGGTCGATCGGTGACGACCCGCTCGCGTTCCTCGCGCTGAGCTGGGCGCCGACGCTCGTCGGGGTGCTCGTGCCCGTGGTGATCCTCACACTGCGACATCGGCGCACGCTCTTCGGCGGGTATCGCGCTCCGACCGGCGGAGACCCTTCCGACCGGGTGCTCTTCTGGGCGGCCTCCGGCATCCTGCTGCTCCTGATGCCCCTGCTCGCACTGACCCATGACGTGTGGATCCCTGCGACGGTCGCCGCGCTCGTGCTCATCGTCGTGTTCGGCATCCGGCGTCGTCATGTGCTCCGACTCTCGCTCGTGCCGGGGCAGGCGATCGGCCTGGCGGCGGCCCTGTTCGTCGTGGTCGAGACCGCGCACGCGAACGGCATCCTCGACTTCCTGTCGGTCCTCGCGACCAGCGGCCACGCGCCCGCAGAGCTGCTGCGTCTCTCGGCAGCGGGCGCGCTCGCTGCGAACGGGGTCAACAACCTGCCCGCCTACCTGATCCTCGAACCCACAGCCGGCGACCCGGTCGCGCTCATGGCACTGCTGATCGGGGTGAACCTCGGCCCGCTGATCACACCGTGGGCGTCGCTCGCCACGCTGCTCTGGCACCACAGAGTGGTGTCGCTGGGGGTCGAGATCCGCTGGGGCAGCCTGATGCTCTGGGGTGCGATCGTCGCCGTGCCGACGGTGCTGGTGGCCACGCTCGTGCTCACGTTCGTCGCTGGCTGAGACCGATCATTCCGGCGCCGGCCCCGGGTAGGGAAAAGGGCAGCGACTCAGGTCACGGGATCTGGGGGAGGTCCGCAGCACGACATGGGGAGTGTGTGCCGGGTGAGGGTCGCTGCCCTACGCCTCAACGCTACGCACATCACGTCCGATCTGGTGAAATTTCAGTGCCTGATGTATGGTGCGTCGGCATGACACCGGCATAAAGTGTGCCCGTGGGCGACATCAGCGCATCTCTGCCGATTCGGCCGCGGCAGCTGATCCGCGACCAGGTCTTCGCCACGCTCGCCGAAGAGATCATCTCTGGGCGCATGCAGCCCCTCGAAGAGATCCGCGACCAGGATCTGCAGGCCGAATACGGCGTCTCCCGCACGCCCATCCGCGAAGCCCTGAACCGCCTCGCCGACCTCGGGCTCATCGAAGTCAGCACCAACCGGTTCACTCGCGTCGCCCCGGTCGATCTCGACGCACAGGCCGACCGCGTCGAGACCGCCGTCGCGATGATCGGATACTGCGCGGTCAAAGCCGTGCCGACCTACACCGACGAGCAGGTCGCGTCGCTGCAGGAGCGCATCGACGGACTGCTCGCCGCCGGCCTCGCAGGAGCCTCCACCCGCGAAGGTCTCAGCCTCTGGTATGCGCTGTGGGGTGAGATCGTGCTGAGCGCCCACAACCAGACGATGATCGACATCCTCGACGGGCAGCTCGCCCTGCACCTGACCAGAACCGTGCCCGCGCAACCGGTCGCCGCCGAGCTCGTCGACTTCATGCGCACGGGTCTCGAGCAGCTGCGCGCGCTGTTCGAGCGACGAGATGGCATCGGCGTACGCGAGATCATCGAACCGCTGTTCCTGAGATCGACGATCGATCCGCTCCGCGCGGCGGCTGCGTTCGCCGCCGCATCCGCCTCCAGCGACCCGACACGCATCGGCCGATCACCCGGGGAATGACATGCCCGACCGGCGGATCGACAGACTGAACTCCACGCGACTGCTGGGAGGGGTCGAGCAGCCACTGCCTCTCATCACCTCGAGAGCGGATGCCGTCGTCGACTCACTCGCGCACTCGATCGAGTCGGGCGAACTGGCCCCCGGCGATCCCCTGTCGGTCACGGCCCTCGTGCAGCGCCTCAACGTCGCCGCCGGCACCGTGCGATCCGCCCTCGGCGCACTCGAGGCGATGCACCTGATCGACCACCGACTGAACAGGGCGTCGGTCGTCGTGACACCGACCCCCGCGTGGTTCGTCGCCGTCGCCGCCGAATGCTCGGGCCTGTCGATCGCGGCGGCCGACCTCGGAATCGCGCAGGCGACCGAGGCGCAGATCGCCGAGTTCGCCACGAGGGCGGCGACCGTCAGAGAGCTCTGGGAGACCGACGACAACGACCAGGCCGTCGGGGCAGAGGGACTGTGGGAGCTGCTCGACCTGCTCGCGGCGTTCTCGCGCAATCGATACCTGAGCACCCTGCACGCGTCGAAGAGACCGGCGCTGGTGCTCGGCATCCGCTCGCTCTGCCGACCTCGCAACCCCGCGATGCTGCGATCGGTCGTCGACGCGCTCGTCACCGCCGCGCGCGATCGCGACCGTCTCGAGGCGACCGACCTGGTGAGAGACCTCTACACCTTCGTGGTCGACGGAGTCACAGACCTCTGACCCGCTCCGGTCGCAGTCTGCGTCGCTCGGACGGACCCGAAGCGGCACGAACTGCGACTGGAACGTACGAGTGGCAGGGGCGAGGGCAGGCGCGAGATGGGCTCAGACGCGCCGCATCTCGGCCGCGAGTGCCGCGTTCGTCTCGTCGAACCGCCCGGTGATGTTGTCTCGCACCTCGGGAGACTTGTTCTGGCTCAGCTTGGCGCGCGCATCGAAGCGGTCGACACGCATCCTCAGGCCCACGGTGCCCTTCGCCGCGCGACGCGTGCCGGCCTCATCCTCCGACAGGCTGCGCCCGTGCGGGGTGCCCTTCTCGAAGTGGTCGGTGAGCTGCGCGAGCATGGCGTAGTTCTCCTCCTCGCTGAGGATCTCGGGTGTGCCGTAGAGGTGGGCCGTGACGTGGTTCCAGGTCGGCACCAGGTCTCCCGGCGCGTAGAGGCTGGGCGACACGTAGTCGTGCGGGCCCTGGATGATCACGAGCACTTCGTGGTCTCCCAGCTCGTGCAGCTGCTCGTCGGGGCGGCCGAAGTGACTCGCGATCACGATCTCGTGCTCGTCTTCGATCAGCAGCGCGGGATAGTGCGAGGCGACCAGTCCGGTGCTCGCGGGCGACACGAACGTGGCCCACGGGTTGCCGCGGATGAGGCGCTTCACCTCGTGTGGGTCGGTCATCAGGTAGCGGGGCGTGTGGCGCATGAGAAATCCTCTTTCAGGGGTTTGTGGCGGGTCGGGGACGGTTCAGACGAGTGCGCACCGCGAGAGCGGCGCACAGGATGACGGCTATGCCGCCCAGTGCGGTGGGCCAGCCGATCTGCTCGTGAAGAAGCAGTGCGGCCCAGGCGATGCTCATCACGGGCTGAACCAGCTGGATCTGGCTGACAGGGGCCATGGGCCCGATCGCGAGCCCGCGATACCAGGCGAAGAATCCGAGGAACATGCTGACCACGGCGAGGTAGGCGAAGGCGAGCCATTGCACGGGCGAGGCGGTCGGCGGGTCGGTGAACGCCGAAGCCAGGCTCAGCGCGAGCATCAGCGGCGCCGCGAGCACCAGCGCCCACGAGACGGTCTGCCATGAGCCGATCTCTCGCGCGAGCAGCCCGCCCTCGGCGTATCCGATGGCCGCCGCGAGCACCGCCCCGAACAGCAGCAGATCGGCCCAGTGGAGTTCGCCGAGACCGCCGTTCTGCAGCGACGCGAAGACGACAGCCGCGGCGGCACCCAGGGCGGCGAACCACCAGAACTCTCGTCCGGGATGCTCTCGAGTGCGCAGCACCACCATCACGGCGGTCGCTGCCGGCAGCAGGCCGATCACCACGGCGCCGTGGCTCGCGGGCGCAGCGGTCATCGCGAACGACGTCAGCAGGGGGAATCCCACGACCACGCCGCCGGCGACGATCGCGAGTCGCCACCACTGCGCCCTGGTGGGCGGATGCTGACGCGTCGCCGCCAGCGCCAGGGCGGCGAGTGCTGCGGCGACGACCGCGCGGCCGGATCCGATGAACAGCGGCGAGAGGCCGCCGACCGCGATGCGGGTGAAGGGGAGAGTGAAGGAGAAGGCAGTGACGCCGAGGAGACCCCACCAGAGTCCGGCGCGTGAGGATAGCGGTGTACGCGGCCGGACGATAACGCTACTCTGTTCCTTCATGAGTGAGGATAGCAGTGACCGGATCGTGGCCGGACTCCGTCGGTGGATCGCATCGGCTCCACCGGGCGCCCGCGTGCCGTCGAATCGTGCCCTCGTCGCCGAGTACGGTGCGAGTCCCGTCACCGTGCAGAGGGCCATGGCACGCTTGGCGCGACTGGGTCTGGTCGACTCGAGACCGGGGGCGGGCACGTTCGTGCGGGCGCAGCGACCGCCCCGCGCTGCGGACTACGGCTGGCAGACATCCGCCCTCGGGGCGCCTCCCGCCCGACTGGCCGGCCTCACCTCGACGCAGCGCACCGTCGCCCCCGATGCGATCGGCATGCACTCGGGGTACCCCGCCGTCGAGCTGCTTCCCGAGCGGCTCGTCCGCCAGGCGATCACCCGCGCGGCACGCACCTCCGCGGCGCTCACCCGCTCCCCGGCCGCCGGGCTGCCCGAACTCCAGGCGTGGTTCGCCGCCGAGCTCGCAGCATCCGCACCGGCAGACGTCACGCCGGCATCCGCGAGAGACGCCCTCGTGATCGCGGGCAGCCAGAGCGGGCTGAGCTCGATCTTCCGGGCCGTGGTCGGTGCAGGCCAGCCGCTGCTGATCGAATCGCCCACCTACTGGGGTGCGCTGCTCGCCGCTGAGCAGGCCGGGGTCGTCCTGGTGCCGATCCCCTCGGGTCCGCACGGCCCGGATCCGGATGCCGTCGAGCGCGCCTTCATCGAGACCGGGGCTCGCGCGTTCTACGCGCAGCCCACGTTCGCGAACCCGTCCGGTGCCAGGTGGCCCGCGTCGACAGGCCTCGCCGTTCTCGAGAGCGTGCGACGACACGGTGCCTTCCTCATCGAAGACGACTGGGCGCACGACCTGGCGATCGACGGCGAGCCATCGCCGCTCGCCGCGCTCGACGACGACGGCCACGTCGTGTATCTCCGTTCGCTGACCAAGAGCGTGTCACCGGCGCTGCGGATCGCCGCGGTGATCGCCCGGGGGCCGGCGCGCGAGCGCATCCTCGCCGACCGCGCCGCCGAGTCGATGTACGTGAGCGGGGTGCTGCAGGCGGCTGCCCTCGACGTGGTGACCCAGCCCGCATGGCGGAGCCACCTGCGCGGGTTCCGCGATCAGCTGCGGACTCGGCGCGACCTGCTGCTCTCGAGCCTCGCCGAGCACGCTCCGACCGCGACCGTCGATGTGGTTCCCGCCGGCGGCCTCAACCTGTGGGCACGGCTTCCCGACGGAACCGATGTCGACGCGGTCGTCCGGGAGTGCGAGTCCCGCGGACTCGTCATCTCGCCCGGGGCGGAGTGGTTCCCGGCCGAGCCTTCGGGCGCCTATGTGCGCCTCAATTACGCCCACGCCGACCCGTCACGGTTCACGGAGGCGGCCGAGATCCTCGGCGGTGTCCTCGCGGCATCCTGACGGCTGCCCCATCGAGCGGCCACCTCGTCGAAGCCGACATTGCCGACTGAGACCCACCGCGTGCGCGTGGGTCTCAGGCAGAAAGGTGGGTCTGGTGCAGAAAGGTGGGTCTCGGGCGAGAAGGTGGATCTCGCCGGAAGGGCGGGCAATCAGCTCTCCGGCGGGCCCTCGGGGCGGTGCGCGCGACGACCCTGCACGACGACCGGCCGTCCTGCGCGCTCCTGCCCGGGCAGCGGTCGCGAGCGCCGACCGTAGATGAGCTCCGACGAATCGAGCAGCCACGGCACCAGCGTGATCGAGACCCCGTGCACGAGCATCAGCTGGTTGGCGAGGCGACGCGAGCGCCGGTTGTGCAGGAACGTCTCCCACCAGTGCCCCACGATGTACTGCGGCAGGTAGACCGTGACCACCGACGAGCCGTGCTTCTCGCGGTACTGGGTGATGAACTGCGTCACCGGCTGCGCGAACGACCGGAACGGCGACTCGACGATCACCAGCGGGATCGGCACCAGGTGGTCGGCCCAGTCCTTCTGCAACTGCGCGGCATCGTCGGATGCCACGGCGACGTGCACCGCCAGCGTCTTGCCGTGCTTGGCGGCGACCGCATAGTCGATCGCCTTGATGACCGGTTTCTGCAGGCGGTTGACGAGCACGATCGCCAGGTCGCCTGTCGCGCCGAACTTCGTCGTGTCGTCGATCGCGATCTCGTGCTCGACGTCGCGGTAGTACCGCTTCACGCCCATCATCAGGAACGCCAGCACCGGGATCGCGAAGAACACCAGATACGCGCCGTGCGTGAACTTCGTGATCGTCACGATCAGCAGCACGGCGACCGTCATCGCGGCGCCCACCGAGTTGATGATCAGACCGATCTTGGCCGAGCGGCGATCGGATGCCGAGGCGCCGTCGACCCCCGAGCCCGGCGTCTCCTCAGCCGGGCCGCGAAGGATGCGCCTCCAGTGACGCACCATGCCGATCTGCCCGAGCGAGAACGACACGAAGACGCCGATGATGTACAGCTGGATCAGCGTGGTGAGCTTCGCCTGGAAGATCACCAGCACGGCGATCGCCGCGATGCCGAGCATGATCATGCCGTTCGAGAACACCAGGCGGTCGCCGCGGGTGTTCAGCGACTTGGGGGCATAGCCGTCACGGGCGAGCACCGAGCCGAGCAGCGGGAAGCCGTTGAACGCCGTGTTCGCCGCGAGCAGCAGCACGCACGCGGTCGCCGCCTGGATGATGAAGAACAGGATGCTGCCGCCACCGAACGTCGCCGAGGCGATCTGCGCCATCAGGCTCGGCTGCGGGTTCGAGCAGTCGAACCCGATCAGGTCGCACGAGTTCTCGGCGTAGTGCACGCCGGTGATCAGCGCGAGCGCGGTGAGACCCGCAAACAGGCAGGCGGCGATCGAGCCCATCAGCACGAGCGTGGTCTGCGCGTTGCGCACCTTGGGCGTGCGGAAGGCGGGCACGCCGTTCGACACCGCCTCGACGCCGGTGAGGGCCGAGCATCCGCTCGAGAACGCGCGCAGGATCAGGAGGATGACGGCGGCCTGGCCGAGGTCTTCGGAGTGCACGGCGAACTCGGCGCTCGACGCCACCGGCGCATCACCGAGGAACGTGCGGAAGAGCCCCGTCACGATCATGAAGCCGACCGAGCCGATGAACACGTACGTCGGGATGGCGAAGACGAGCGAGGCCTCGCGCACCCCGCGCAGGTTCACGATGATGATCAGGATCACGAATCCGACCGCGAGCTCGACCCGCGCCGGGTCGAGCCCGGGCACGGCCGAGATGATGTTGTCGACACCGGAAGCGACCGACACGGCGACCGTCAGCACGTAGTCGACCAGCAGGGCCGCCGCCACGATGACGCCGGGAATCTCGCCGAGGTTCTTCGAGGCGACCTCGTAATCACCGCCACCCGACGGATAGGCCTTGATGAGCTGGCGGTAGCTGAGCACCACGACGATCAGCAGCACGACGACGGCCACCGCGACGATCGGCGTGAACGACAGGAAGGTGAGACCGCCGATGAGCAGGATCATCACGAGCTCCTGGGGCGCGTAGGCGACCGAGCTCAGCGCATCCGACGCGAAGATCGGCAGTGCCATCTTCTTCGGGAGCAGCTGATCATCGACCTGCGCGCTCGTCAGCGGGTCGCCGATCAGGATGCGCTTCACGCGAGGAGGAGCGTCTGTGTTGCCGCGGGTTTCTTCTGACACGTCGGGCGACACTACGCTCTCGAACGCTTCCCTCACGGGTTCCTCACGGAATCCCTACGGGTGCTCGGGCGTCCCTAACGGAATCCTCACGGCCCCCGGGTGCCGGTCTCCGTCAGTCCTGATGGGGGCGGGGCATGTACCACTCGGTGAAGGCGGTCGCCCGCCCCTCCGCATCGAGTCGGACGATCCAGAGGTTCACGTAGTCGCGCTCGTCCGGATACTTCGTGCGCCCCTCGATCACGACGAATTCATCGTCTTCGCGCACTATCCACCAGTCGAACGTCCACGTGTCCGGTTCGTCGAGGTCCTCGAGCCAGCCCGCGACGATGTCGGCTCGGCCGACGCGCGGCTCGGCGTCGGGGCTGGTGAGGTAGATCGCGTCTTCACTGAAGAGCGCGGCGATCTGCTGTGGATCGTTCGACCTCCAGGCCTCGACGTACGCCTCGGTCCACTTCTCTCCTGCGCTGGTCATGTCCTCCGTTCTAGACCCGGCCTCCGACATCGTCAAGGTTCTCGACTCCATCGACGATGCACAGCCACTTCCGATCACGGACGGATAACGTCGAAGGCATGACGTCCCTTCAGGTCACCGACGACGCGATCCAGCAGACTCGGGAGCTCCGCGACGAGTTCCAGCGCTTCCTGCGCGAATACGAGTTCGGCATGCGGGAGGTCGAGACGAAGATCGGGATCCTGCGCGACGAGTTCACGCACCACCACGCATACAACCCGATCGAGCACGTCAAGAGCCGGTTGAAGACTCCCGACAGCATCGTCGAGAAGATCGCCCGCAAGGGCATCGCCGAGCCGGACTTCGAGCGCATCCGCTCGGAGATCACCGACATCGCCGGCGTGCGCGTGACCTGCAGCTTCGTCGCCGACGTGTATCGCCTGTTCGACCTGCTCACCGCACAGGACGACGTCACGGTGCGCACCGTGAAGGACTACATCGCCACTCCGAAGGAGAACGGCTACAAGAGCCTGCACGCGATCATCGAGGTGCCGGTGTTCCTGTCGACCGGGGCGCTCGCGGTGCCGGTCGAGGTGCAGTTCCGCACGATCGCGATGGACTTCTGGGCCAGCCTCGAACACAAGATCTACTACAAGTTCTCGAACCAGGTGCCCTCGCACCTCGTCGAGAGCCTGACCGATGCGGCCGAGGCCGCCGCGGAGCTCGACAGTCGGATGGAGCGCCTGCACCGCGAGGCCCACGGCGTGCCGCAGCGCCAGCTCGCGCCGCCGCCCCCGCCGCACGTCGTGCAGGTCTGACCCGCCGCCCGCGAGCGCGGCGGTGTTGCCCGCAGTCGCACACCCCTGGGAACATGGGCAGGTGGTGAAAACGCAGCAGCCCCCGGTCTCCGACGTCGAGCAGATCATCGGGGAGCTCCCCGGTCTCGATGATCGCGGGCGCCAGCTCTGCGAGTGCGACCACGGTGACGACGAGGCGTATGCCGCGTGCGGACGCAAGGCCAAGTGGCGCGTGACCGTCGACTGCGTCTGCGGGGAGAACCACCCTCGTCGTGTCGAGATCCTCTGCTCCAGATGCCTGCGCACCCTGCGTCAGCTGCAGGACCGCGACACCATCACCGCGCGCCGCCTCTAGCGACAGCTCTCACGCGACCATCCGTTCGCGTCTCCGCTCCGAACAACCGCTGACCACACCGTCGGCGGTGCGAAGGAGCAGACCATGGCACAGCGCAGCAAAGACCCTCAGCGCAGCAAGGGCAGACGATTCATCTTCTGGGCCGCACTCTCGGGTGTGATCAGCGGAGCCGTCTTCCTCGCCACCGCCGAGCTCTTCGCGCTGATCTTCGCGCGCTCGGCGAGTCCGATCCTCGCGGTCGGCGGGTTCGTGATCGACATCGTGCCGCAGCCGTTCAAGGAGTTCGCGATCGCGACCTTCGGCGAGTACGACAAGATCGCGCTGCTGGTCGGTCTCGGTCTCGCGGTGGTGATCGCGTCAGCGATCGCCGGAATCCTTCAGCTGCTCCGTCCCCCGCTCGGCGTGATCGCCCTGCTGGTCGCGGGCGCGCTCTCCACCGCGGCGATCGTGACCAGGGCGGGTGCCACGCCCCTCGCGTTCCTTCCTCCCGTTCTCGGAACCATCGCGGGCTCGATCCTCATCGTCCTCCTGATCCGCCGTCTGAAGACGTGGAAGGTGTCGGCCGTTCCTGTCGTGATGACCGACCGCAAGGGCGAGGGTCTCGTCGCGACCGGCTCGGAGACGGTGGGCCAGGATGCCGAGCAGCCGCCGAAGGCGATGGGGCGCCGTCAGTTCTTCATCCTCGCGGGCATCGCCAGCGCCTCCGCCGTCGTGGTCGGCATCGCCTCGCGTGCGGTGAGCATGACCGTCGCCTCCGTGGCGACGATCCGCGAGGCGCTCACGCTGCCCTCGCCGAAGTCGACCGTGACCGTGCCGAACGGCGCCGAGCTCGACATCCCCGGCCTCACCCAGCTCTTCACCCCCAACAAGGACTTCTACCGTGTCGACACGGCGTTGACGGTGCCCACCATCGACCCCAGCACCTGGCGCCTTGTGATCGACGGCATGGTCGATCAGCGGGTCGAGATGAGCTTCCAGGACATCCTCGACATGGGCCTCGATGAATACGCGATCACCCTCACATGCGTCTCGAACGAGGTCGGCGGCGACCTCGTCGGCAACGCGAAGTGGCTCGGTGTGCCGCTGCGCGATGTGCTCGCGAAGGCCGGCGTGAAGTCCGGAGCCGACATGGTGCTCTCGAAGAGCGTCGACGGCTACACCGCGAGCACGCCGCTGTCGGCGCTGACCGACGACAACATCGACGCGATCCTCGCGGTGGGCATGAACGGCGAGCCGCTGCCGCTCGAGCACGGGTTTCCGGTGCGCATGGTCGTGCCCGGTCTGTACGGCTACGTGTCGGCGACGAAGTGGCTCACCGAGCTGAAGGTCACGACCTTCGACAAGGATGAGGCCTACTGGACTCCGCGCGGCTACAGCGCCGAGGCGCCGATCAAGTTCGCCTCGCGCGTCGACACCCCGAAGGTCGGCCAGGCGGTCGACGCCGGACGCATCCCGATCGCGGGTGTCGCCTGGGCGCAGACCGTGGGAATCGAGCGCGTCGAGGTGCGCATCGACGAGGGCGATTGGATGCCGGCGACGCTGTCTGCCCCGGTCAACGAGAACACCTGGGTGCAGTGGTTCATGGAGTGGGATGCCACTCCCGGCACGCACTATGTGGCTGTGCGGGCGATCAACAAGAACGGCGACATGCAGATCGAAGAGCGTGCGCCGATCGCCCCGAACGGCTCTTCGGGCTGGCAGCGGTCGCTCATCCGCGTCTCGTGATGTCGGCGCGTCCCGCCGGCTCTCGCCCTAGGGTGGGAGCCATGACGTCGCTCCCCGCCTGCGTGATCACCGTCTCCGACCGCTCATTCGCGGGCGAACGAGAAGACCGGGGCGGACCCATCGCGGTCGGCCTGCTGAGGGATGCCGGGTGGCACTGCCCGGATGCCGAGGTCATCGCCGACGGGGCGACCTCCGTCGCCGACGCGCTGCGTCGGGCGGTCGCCCGTGGCGTGCGGCTGATCGTGACGACGGGCGGAACCGGCGTGGGCCCGCGTGACCAGACCCCGGAGGGCACGCGTCGGGTGATCACCCGCGAGGTTCCGGGCATCGCAGAGGAGCTGCGTCGCAGTGGTCTGGCCGACACTCCGCTGTCGGTGCTGTCTCGCGGCGTCGCCGGCGTCGTCGACCCGGCAGGAGTCCTCGTGGTCAATCTTCCCGGGTCGCCTCGCGCCGTGGCATCGGGGGTTCCCGTCGTGCTGACCGTCGCCCGACACGTGGTCGACCAGGTCGAGGGCGGTGACCACTCGTGAACGAGGTGCGGATCGCCGCGATCTCAGACGAGCGTCTCGACGTCGACGCGCACCTGGCCGCCGTCGACGACCCTGCCCTGGGTGGCGTCACGACCTTCATCGGCCGCGTGCGCGACAACGACCCCGACGCGGCGACTGCCGTGGTCGGGCTCGAGTACAGCTCGCACCCCGACGCCGAGTCGACGCTGCGACGCATCGCCGAGCAAGCGGCAGCGGATGCCGTCGGCGACGCCAGGGTGGTGGTGGCTGTGAGTCACCGCATCGGTCGCCTCGACGTCGGCGACGCGGCCGTGGTCATCGCGGTCGCCGCGGAGCACCGGGCGGAGGCCTTCGACGTGTGTCGCGCGGTGATCGAGGACATCAAGACGTCGCTGCCCGTGTGGAAGCGTCAGGTCGAGTCCGACGGGTCGACGTCGTGGAAGGGCATCGGCGGCTGAGCTGCGGCCCTGATCAGCCGCGGCGGCCGGCTCAGCCCGTGCGCTTCCGAAGTCCGTGTGCGCTTCCGAATGCCGTTTCCGGCATCCGTGGACTTGCGAAGCGCACAATGACTTGCGAAGCGCGCCCCCACGTCCGCCGTCCCGCGCGCGACGGTCACATGCGCGGAAGCGTCATCCCCCGGCGAAGGGCGGCAGCACGTCGATCAGCTGAGCGTCGTCGAGCGATCGGTCGTCGTCGCTGCGTACGCCGTCGACCATGACCGCGCAGCGCGGAAGGATGTCGGCGAGCGCCGGATGGTCCGCCACGACCGCGGCGCGGAGGGCCTCGAGCGAGGTCTCGCCGCGTTCCTCAGCGTCGACGCCCGCGGCCTCGGCGGCGGCGGCGAAGTATCGCACCCGGGTCATCGCGATTCTCCCTCGCGCACCCAGTCGCCCGAACGGCCGCCCGACTTAGCGACGATGCGCACGTCTTCGATGACCACAGACCGGTCGAGGCCCTTGATCATGTCGACGATCGCGAGCGCACTCACCGAGACGGCCGTGAGGGCTTCCATCTCGACGCCCGTGCGGTCGGCGGTGCCGACGGTCGCCTCGACGTGCACACCGTCGTCGACGATGTCGAGCTCGACGTTGGCCCGGTGCACGCCGATCACGTGCGCGAGCGGCAGCAGCGTCGGGGTCGACTTCGCGGCCTGGATGCCGGCGATCCGGGCGACCGCGAGCACGTCGCCCTTGGGTGCGGTGCCGTCACGCAGCGCCGCGATCACGTCGGCACTGCAGCGCACGAAGCCGCGCGCGGTGGCGGTGCGGACGGTCGGCTGCTTGCCGGTCACGTCGACCATGTGGGCGTGGCCGGCCGAGTCGAGATGCGTGAAGCTCATTCGACCAGCATGACATCGATCGCATCGCCCACGGCGACGGCCTCGACCTCTGCGGGCACGATCGCGAAGGCGTGCGCACGGGCGAGACCGCCGGCGAGATGCGAGCCAGAGCCGCCGGCGGTCGCCGGGCGCACAGTCCTGTTCGCGAGGTCGACGACGGCGGGAAGGTACTGACGCCGCCCGGGAGGGGTGGTCCAGGCAGCATCGGCGGTGAATGATGCGCGAGGGCGATGGATCTCGGTGCGACCCTGCAGCGCGAGCAGCGCCGGCCGCACGAAGACCTCGAACGACACCGCGACGCTCACGGGGTTGCCCGGCAGGCCGAACACGAGGGTGCCGGTGTCGAGCACACCGAACGCCTGCGGCTTGCCCGGCTGCATCGCGACGCTCGCGAACTCGACCTCGCCGCGGCCGTCGAACGCTCCGCGGACGGGCTCGTAGGCGCCGGCGCTCACCCCACCCGTGAACACGATCACGTCGGCACCGCGCTCGACCGCCGTCGCCGTGACGGTGCGCACGGCCTCGGCGTCATCGGCGACACGGGCGGCGAGCACGACCTCGGCGTCGGCATCCGCGACGAGCATCTCGAGCAGGGGACCGTTGGAATCGGGGATGCGGCCGCGGGTCGCAGTCTCGCCCGGCTCGAGCAGTTCGCTGCCGGTCGAGACGACGGCCACCCGCGGCGCTCGGGTCACGGTCACGTTCTCGACCCCGGCGGCGACGGCAGCCGAGAGCTGGAAGGCGCCCAGACGCTCGCCGGCATGCACCACGGCATCCCCGGCTCTCAGGTCGGCGCCACGGCGACGGATGAAGGCTCCGGCAGCGGCCGGCGCGCGCAGCACACGCACGTCTCCCAGGGAGTCGGCGAGACCGTCGGCAGTGTCTTCGAAGGGCACGATCGCATCCGCCGCGGTCGGGGCAGGCGAGCCGGTCATGATGCGCGCGGCCTGGCCTGCCGCGAGTGGCGGGTCGTCAGACACCCCGGCAGGCAGGTCTGCGACGACGCGCAGCACGACCGGGTTCTCTTCGGATGCCGAGGCGACATCCGCCGCTCGCACCGCGAAGCCGTCCATCGCGGAGTTGTCGAAGAGGGGGATGTCGTGGGCTGCCGTCGCGGGCTCGGAGAGGGTGCGGTGGGCGGCGTCGCGGATCGCCCGTGTCTCACCGCGCAGGGTGCGCACGGCGTCGAGCACGCGGGTGAGCTGCTCTTCGACCGACCGGCGGCCTCCGCCCGCGGCGCTCATGCCGACACCGCCGAACGGATCGCGATCTCGTGCTGTCTCGAAGTGAGGGCGTCGATCATGGCGAGGCGTCCGAGCAGCGGCTCGCCCGCGCCGGTGACGAGTTTGACGACCTCGCCCGCCAGCATCCCTCCGACCTGCACGCACAGCGCGCCGAGCACGCCGACCTGCGCGCAGCTGGGTGGCTCGCCTTCGGTTCCGAGCGGGAAGAGATCGGTCAGCACGACCGGATCGTGCTCGGGCGGGTTCGACCAGAACACGGTGGCCTGGGCGTGCCACTCCTGCACGGCTCCCCAGACGAGAGGGATGCCGAGGGCCTCGGTCGCGGCCGCGACGTCGCGGCGCGTGGCGAAGGAGTCGCTGGTGTCGACCACGATGTCGGCACCGGCGAACAGGCGCCCGGCGTTCTCGGAGTCGAGTCGCTCGGCGGCCAGCAGCACCTCGGCGTCGGGCGACAGAGCGGTGATCGCGCGAGCGGCGGAGGCGGTCTTGGGGCGGCCGATGTCCTCGACCCGGTGCGCGAGCTGCCGCTGAAGGTTGGTGAGCTCGACCACGTCGTCGTCGATCACGGTGATGGTGCCGATGCCGGCCGCTGCCAGCGCGAGCAGCACGGGGGAGCCGATGCCACCCGCTCCGACGACCGCGACGTGGGCGGCCGAGAGTCGGCGCTGCCCCTCTTCGCCGATGCCCGCGAGCACTGCGTGCCGAGCCGTGCGGACGAGCTCCGCCGGATCGAGGGCGGGGGCGGGGGTGACGAGCGGCTGCATGGCACCAGGCTATGCCCGGGGTGCGACGTTGCGGTGAGCTGAGCGAGATTCGTCGTTGTTCAGGACTGAACGAATACGGACGAGGTGTTGTTCATCCGCAGATGCGGTCGATTCTGCCTTCTGCAACCGCATTCGCGGTAATGTTCACGCATGCAGACCTTTCGAATCGCCCGCGCCGCGCAGCTGCTCGGCGTGAGCGACGACACCGTGCGGCGCTGGGTCGATCAGGGGCTGCTTCCGACCACGGATGCCGTGCCTGCCGAGATCCCCGGTGATGCCCTCGCAGCGCGGGCAGTCGAGCTGGCCGATGAGGCACACGAGACGAGCGACGCCCACTCGAGCGCCCGCAACCGCTTCGTCGGCATCGTGACCCGTGTGCAGATCGACGGTGTGATGGCGCAGGTCGACCTGCAGTCCGGCCCGCATCGCGTCGTCTCCCTCATGTCGGCCGAAGCGGCACGCGATCTGCACCTCGAGGTGGGGTCTCTGGCCACGGCATCGGTCAAGGCGACGCAGGTCGTCGTCGACGTGCCGAAGGGCTGACATGCGCCGCACGCCGCGCAGAACCATCGCGATCGCACTGGCTGCCGCCGCGCTGGCGCTCAGCGGGTGCGCGGCTGGGAGCCAATCGCCGACCGAAGGCGCCGGGGGCGCGGTGAGCGGCGATCTCACGGTCTACGCCGCTGCGTCGCTGTCGGGCGCCTTCGACGAGATCGGCGACGCGTTCGAGCAGGAGAATCCCGACGTGCGGTTCACCGGCGTGTACGACGGCTCGTCGACGTTGGCCACCCAGCTGCTCGAGGGTGCACCCGCCGACGTGTTCGCCTCGGCGGACGAGGCCACCATGCGCAAGCTCGAGGATGCCGCGGTCGACCCGACCCTGTTCGCCTCCAACACTCTCGTGATCGCGGTTCCCGTGGGCAACCCTGGCCGCGTCGAGACCCTCGCCGATCTGGCCGACGTCACGACGGTGCTCTGCGCACCCGAGGTTCCCTGCGGCGCGGCATCCACGACCCTGTTGTCGTCGACCGGAGTCGATGTCGACGCAGCGAGCCTCGAGCAGAACGTCACCGCGGTGCTCACCAAGGTCGCAGCCGGTGAAGCGGACGCCGGGCTCGTCTACGCCACCGACATGGTCGGGCGTGACGATGTCGAGGCGATCGTGCCCGACGGCGCCGACGAGGTCGTCAACCACTATCCGATCGCAGCGCTGTCTGAGGCATCGAACTCGGCCGGCGCTGAGGCGTTCATCGCGTTCGTGCTCTCCGAAGAGGGCCAGCGGATCCTCGCCGACCACGGCTTCGGGGCGCCGTGAGCGCCGCGGGATCGCACGGATACGCGCCGCGCACGCTGGCGATCCCGGCGCTGATCGGCTTGGCGTTCCTCATCCTGCCGCTCGCGGCTCTCGTCGCCCGCGTCGAGTGGTCGACCTTCATCGCCGACGTCACGTCAGAGGCCGCACGCTCGGCGCTGCTGCTCTCGCTCGGCACGGGGCTGATCGCGACGCTGCTGTGCATCGTGATCGGTGTGCCGCTGGCACTGACGATCGCCCGCTCGGGCCCGCGCCTCGCCGCCGTGCTGCGGGCGGCCGTCACGGTGCCGCTCGTGCTGCCGCCGATGGTCGGCGGCGTCGCGCTGCTCTACCTGTTCGGACGAGCGGGGTGGTTCGGCGGTCTCGGTCTCTCGTTCAGCACCCCGGCCGTCGTGCTCGCGCAGACCTTCGTGGCGCTGCCGTTCCTGGTGCTGGCGGTCGAAGGTGCCGTGCGCACCTCCGGCGTCGAGTACGAGCGCACGGCCGCGGCGCTGGGCGCCGGACGCTGGACGATCCTGCGCCGCATCACTCTGCCGCTCGCGGCGCCCGGCATCGTCGCCGGGGTGGTGCTCTGCTTCGCTCGCGCGATCGGCGAGTTCGGCGCCACGGCGCTCTTCGCCGGCAACCGCCCCGGGGTCACGCAGACCATGCCGCTCGCGATCTACACCGCCTTCAACGGCGCAGGCGTGACGCAGGGGGCCGCAGTCGCCCTCGCGCTTCTGCTGCTCGCCACCGCGATCCTCGTGCTGCTGCTCGTGCGCGGATGGCGTCCCGGGGCGGCGCGATGACCGGCGCCGAGGGCCTTCGTGCCCACGTCGTCGTGCAGCGTGAGCACTTCGTCGTCGACGTCTCGTTGCAGGTGCCCGCCGGCGCGACCGTGGCCGTGATGGGTCCGAGCGGCGCGGGAAAGTCGACGCTGCTGCAGGCGATCGCCGGACTCCAACCGCTCGATGCCGGAGAGATCGCGGTCGAGGGGCGCGTCGTCGATCGTGTCGAGAAGCCGCGGCTGCGCACCGAGCCGATGCGCCGGGAGGTCGTGCTGCTGGGGCAGAAGCCGAGGTTGTTCCCGCATCTGTCGGCGCGCGAGAACGTCGCGTTCGGCCCGCGCGCTGCGGGCACGGACGCACGCGCGGCCCGTGCGGGTGCCGACGACTGGCTCGCGCGCGTCGGGCTCCCCGGGTCCGGAGAGCGGATGCCGCACGAGCTGTCCGGGGGTGAGCAGCAGCGCGTCGCCGTCGCTCGGGCACTCGCCGCATCTCCCAGGGTCGTGCTGCTCGACGAGCCGCTCGTCGCCCTCGACCCCGAAACAGCCGGCGACATCAGGCGGATGCTGCGCGACCAGCTCGTCTCGACCACGACCGTCGCGGTCACTCACGATGCGGCGGATGCCGTCGCGCTCGCCGACCGGTTGATCGTCGTCGAGTCGGGCCGCGTCACCCAGTCGGGGCTGGTGCGCGATGTGCTCGCCGCCCCGGCATCCGGTTTCGTCGCCTCCATCGCCGGGGTCAACCGCCTGGTCGGGGTCGCGAGTGGGGGAACGTGGCGCAGTGGCGACGTGCGGCTGACCAGCGCGGATCCGGCCTCGCGTGCGCTCGCGGCGACCGACGGTGCCGCGCTCGCCGCGGTCTTCCGCCCAGGGGATGTGCGGGTCGCCGAGGCTGGCCAGGAGTCGTGGCCGGCTGTGGTGACGCGGATCGAGCCCACGCTGGGGGGCGTGCGCGTGCACACCGATGCCGGGGCCGTCGACCTGTCGCTGGATGCTGCCGGAGGGGTGGCGGTCGGCGATGGGATCCGGCTGCGGATCGACCCGGCGCTGGTGCGGTTCGTCTCGGTGCTCTGAGCTGCAGCCAGCTTCGTGATCAAGTACCCCGCCGTGCTGAAGAAGCTATTCCGTCATGCCCTCGTTGACAGCTTCGGCACGAAGGGTGAACCCGCCGAGCTCGATCGCCCTCGTGGCAGCCCGCATCGACTCTTCGATGCTGTCTGTGGACGCACGCGCCTTCTCCGACTGCACGAACTCGACGACGATCTCATGGTCCCCCGGCATCGGAACGACCGCGAGTTCGAAGTCGCTGCCGTGCGTTTGCAGAAGTGAAGTGAAATGGATTCAAGCTATCCAGGTCTCGGGGGGGCGAGCAAGAGGGATGGGAAGAGTCGACCGAGTAGATGACCCCGTGGAGACCTGGCAATATGCCGGTGCTCCCGGCGGTGCGAACCCCCGTGCCGTACGCGCGGGTAGTCTCGGAACATGTCGGGGAGTGGGGAAGCGCGATGACGGCCGTACCGGTCGTGATCGGTGTGCGCTCGCCGAATCCCGTGATCGCAGCTGGTACCGCGCCCGCATCGCAGGGCCTCGTCGACACCCACGGCCGAGTCCACCGCGATCTGCGCATCTCGCTGACCGATCGCTGCTCGCTGCGCTGCACGTACTGCATGCCCGAGCAGGGCAACGAATGGCTCGCGCGCACCAGCATCCTGTCGACCGACGAGATCGTCGAGGTGGCGCAGGTTGCGGCCTCGCTCGGCATCCGTACCTTCCGCCTCACCGGCGGTGAGCCGCTGCTGCGTGCCGACATCGTCGAGGTCGTGCGGCGGGTCGCCGCGATCGAGGGCGAAGACGGACCCGTCGAGGTCGCGATGACCACGAACGGCATCAGCCTCGCGAAGAAGCTGCCCGACCTGATCGACGCCGGCCTCACGCGCCTGAACATCAGCATCGACACGGTGGATCGACAGCGCTTCGCCGACCTCACTCGGCGCGACCGCATCGACGACGTGTTCGAGGGCATCGCGGCAGCGGCGGCATCCGAGCTGCGTCCGCTCAAGCTCAACACCGTCGCGATGCGCGGTGTGAACGACGATGAGCTTCCCGAGCTGGTGGCGTTCGCGATGGAGGTCGGTGCGCAGCTGCGCTTCATCGAGCAGATGCCGCTCGACGCCGGGCACACGTGGGATCGCGCATCGATGGTCACGCGCGAGGAGATTCTCGAGAAGCTCGGCGCACGGTGGAACCTCGAGCCCGTTCCCGGGCGCGGCGGAGCACCGGCCGAGAAGTGGCGCATCGACGGCGGCCCGCACGAGGTCGGAGTGATCGCCTCGGTCACCGCCCCGTTCTGCGGTGCATGCGACCGGCTGCGCCTGACGGCCGACGGTCAGCTGCGCAACTGCCTGTTCTCCAATGCCGAATACGACCTGATCGGGGTGCTGCGCGGCGACGGAGCATCCGAGTCCGATCGGCGTGCCGGCGGGATCGCCGACATGCTGCGCTCGTGCGTGCACGGCAAGCTGCCGGGGCACGCGATCAACGACCCCTCATTCCTGCAGCCGGCCCGCGGCATGAACGCCATCGGCGGCTGAGTCAGCGCCGCTTCGCGTTCACAATTCAGCAGAGAACGCGCGTTCCGCGCGTCCAGAGTGCGGATCCGGCGCAGTTCCGGCTGTTGATGCTGAATTGTGAACGGCGAGAAGACGCCTCAGTCGAGGAACTCTCGCGCAGCCGCCGACAGTGCCGTGACGCCGACCTCGATGGTCGGGTGGATCTCGGGCGCGAAGAACGGCGAGTGGTTCGTCGGGATGTCCTTGTCGAGTGTCCCGGCCGCCGCGGACTCCGCGAACTTCGCGGCGTCGATCCCGCCCCAGAACCAGAACACCAGGGGCGCGCCGGTGTCGCGGGCGAACCACGAGACGTCCTCGCTGCCGGTGAACATGCCGGGGTCGATGACGGCAGCCTCGCCGAGCGCACGCTGCAGCGCCGACGTGACGCGTGCCGTGGCATCCGCATCGTTGATCGTCGGCGGCAGGGTGTGGTCGGTGCGGATCTCGGGCTCGCGCTCGGCTCCGGATGCCGCAGCCTCGGCGCGCACGATGCGCTCGACGCTCGCGAGCACCTTGTCGCGCATCTCGTCGTTCGGGTAGCGCAGGCTGAGCTCGAGCTTCGCCTCGGCGGGAATGATGTTGTTCTTGAGGCCTGCGTGAATCGAACCGACCGTCACGACGGCGACGTCGCGGGGGTCGACCTCGCGCGAGGTGATGGTCTGCAGTCGCATGACGGTCGCGGCCGCCATGACGACGGGGTCGATCGTCGAGTGCGGGCGCGAGCCATGACCGCCGCGACCGTGCAGCACGACGGTGAGGCCGTCGGATGCCGCCATCTGCGTGCCCGGGCGCACGCCGATCGTGCCGGCGGGCAGGGGAGTGACGTGCTGGCCCAGGACGACATCGGGGTGCGGCACGAGGTCGCGCAGCCCGGCGTCGAGCATGGCGCGGGATCCGGCTCCGTACTCCTCGGCCGGCTGGATCAGCACGACCACGGTTCCAGACCAGTCGGCCTTCTCGGCGACGAGCTTCTCGACCGCGCCGATCATGGCGGTGACGTGCATGTCATGACCGCAGGCGTGCATGACGGGCACGGTGTTGCCGGAGGGGTCGATGCCGGTCGCGGTGCTGGCATAGGCGAGGCCGGTCTCTTCGCCGACGGGCAGCGCGTCCATGTCGGCGCGCGCCCACACGACGGGGCCTTCGCCGTTGCGCAGGATGCCGACCACGCCGGTGACGCCGATGCCCTCGTGCACCTCGAGGCCGAGATCCCGCAGGTGACCGGCGGCGATGCCGGCGGTGCGCGTCTCCTGGAACGAGAGTTCAGGGTGCTGGTGCAGGTCTGTGTAGAGCGCTTCGAGGTCGATCGTCATGGCCCCGAGCCTAGTCGCGGCGGTCAGTCGCGGCGGTACGACTCCAGTGTCGGTCCGGGGTGCAGCACGCCGTTGACGATCGAGCGGATCGCGAACTCGCTGGCCTCGCCCAGGTCGAAGACATCGCGGTGCAGCAGCCACTGCAGCTGCAGCCCGTCCATCACGGCGAGGATGCTGGCCGCAGCGGTGGCGACGGTGTCGGGCTCTGTCACACCCTCCTGCGCGCACAGCAGGTGGAACGCGTCGGTCACCTCGCGCCGCAGGGTCGTGTAGCGCTCTTCGAAGTACTCGCGGCCGGGGTGGTTGTCGGTCACCGACTCCGACGACAGCACGGTGTAGGCCTGCACGATGCCGGGACGCAGCTCGTTCGCGACGGCCGTGCGCACCAGGTGCAGGAAGAGCTCGGGCCCGCCGGGGATGTGCTTCTCGGCGAGGTCCTCGACATCGGCCTGGTCGCGGTAGGCGAGCACCTCGAGCAGCAGCTTCTGCTTCGAGCCGAAGTGGTGCAGCACCCCGGCGTGGGTGATGCCCACCTGCTCGGCCACATCGGCGAGGGTGCCGTTCGTCGAACCCTTGTTGCCGAAGATCTCGACGGCGGCTTTGAGGATCTGCTCGCGCTTCTCCCGGGTGGCAGGCCGGACGGACGTGTGGGCGACAGCATCCTTCGACATGGTCCATCCTCTTCTGCACCGAATCCTGCACTGGATCGTACTTGCCAACTCTACTTACTGACGGGTAACCTCGCACCAGCTTACTTTCTCGCCAGTAAGCGAATGAGGTCGGATGCCCGCGCACCGACAGCCACACAGCACAACGACCCGTGCCCAAGGAGAAGCAATGAAGCTCAGAAAGTCCATGATCGCTGTCGCGGCGATCTCCGCCCTCGGCGTCTCGGCCCTCGCCGGCTGCGCAGCCGGCGGATCGAACGACGCAGACAGCGGAGCCGGTGGTGCGGCCCTGACGATCGCCAAGCCCGACGGTGCGATCACCACCGAGTCGAACAACCCCTACGTCGGCGACTCGTCGGCCTCGAAGTACGGCTACGGCAAGGTCATCTTCGAGACCCTCGCCCTCGTGAACCAGACCGGCGACCGCGGTGTCACCCCGTGGCTCGCCGAGAGCATCGAGTGGAACGACGACTACACGGCGCTCACCGTCGTGCCTCGCAAGGACGTCACCTGGAGCGACGGCGAGCCCTTCACCGCCGACGACATCGTCTTCACCTACGAGCTCGTCTCGACCCCGGCGCTCGACACCGCGGGCCTCAAGTTCGAGGGCGCGACCGTCGAGGGCGACGCCGTGACGCTGAACTTCGGCGAGTCGAAGTACGTGAACCAGGCCCGCGTGCTGCATGTGCCGATCGTTCCCAAGCACATCTGGGAGAACCTCGACGAGCCCGCCACCGACCCCGTCAAGGGCGACGACCTGGTCGGCACCGGCCCCTATGCGCTGTCGAACTGGTCGACAGAGTCGGTCACCCTCGAGGCGCGCGACGACTACTGGGCCGGCGACCTCGCTGTTCCCGAGCTGCACTACGTCTCCTACGGCGACAACACCGCTCTGACCACCGCGCTCGCGCAGGGCGAGGCCGACTGGGCGCAGGCGTTCATCCCGCAGATCCAGGAGCAGTTCCTCGACGCCGACCCCGAGCACAACAAGTTCTTCGTCGCGCCGACCACCGGCTCCGCGACGCTGTTCATGAACCTGCAGCAGAAGCCGTTCGACGATGTGGCGTTCCGCCAGGCCCTCGCCTGGGTCATCGATCGCGACGCGTACGTCGACATCGCCCGCGAGGGCGCGAGCGAGCCGGTCTGGTCGGTCACCGGACTCTCGTCGATCCTCGAAGACGAGATCCAGCCCGAGTTCCAGGGCCAGGAGTACTCGGTCGACGCCGAGAAGGCGCGCGATCTGCTCGAGAGCGCCGGTTACACGTGGAAGGACGACGCGCTGATCGACCCCGACGGCACGCCTGTCTCGTTCACGCTCTCGGTGCCCTCGGGCTGGAGCGACTGGAACACCGCGCAGGAGCTCATCGCCGAGGACATCACCGAGTCGATCGGCGCCGAGGTCAAGATCGACATGCCCGACTGGGGCGGCTGGGCAGGACCCCGCGACGACGGCTCGTTCTCGGCCATCATCCACTGGCTCGAAGACAGCGGCACGGCCTATGGCCTCTACACGTCGACGATGGACCCGCGCTGGATCTCGCCCGAGGGCATCGCCGGATTCAACTTCGGTCGCTTCGAAGACCCCGCGGCGACCGAGGCGCTCAACACCTACGCCAACGCGTCGTCCGATGACGAGCGCACCGCGGCCATCACGACGCTCGAGCAGATCTTCGTCGAGCAGGTCCCGGCGATCCCGCTCGGAGCGCACCCGCTGCTCGGCGAGTACAACACCCGCAACTACGTCGGGTGGCCTTCGGAGGAGGACCCGTATGCCTCGGGCGACCCGACTCAGCAGAACATCGTGCAGATCCTCACGAAGCTGAAGCCGGCCGAGTAAGCAGTCCCGGGGGCGCGTTTCGTCTCGGTGCTTCGCTCCTCGCTCAACGACCGGTGATTCCCGGTCGTTGAGCGAGCGGAGCGAGGCGAAACGCGCCCCACCCGACCGACGAAGGACCCCTCATGTCAGAACCCCTGCTCACCGTGCGCGACTTCTCCGTCGTGTACGACGTCGATCCACCCGTCGAGGCGGTGAAGAACGTGACGCTCGAACTGCAGCGAGGAGAGATCCTCGGTCTCGCAGGAGAGAGCGGATGCGGCAAGACCACCCTCGCGTACGGCGTGCAGCGCCTGCTGCGGGCACCGGCCGTGATCGCGGGCGGCAGCGTGACCTTCCACGATGCATCCGGTGTCGATGTCGACATCAATGCGCTCGACGTCGACGCGATGCAGAAGTTCCGCTGGGACAAGGTGTCGATGGTGTTCCAGGGTGCGATGAACGCACTCAACCCGGTGGCGACGATCGGCTCGCAGCTCGAGGACGTGTTCGAGATCCACCGCCCCGGCATGAATCGCAAGCAGCGCAGGGCTGAGGCCGAGGAACTTCTCGAGATCGTCAAGGTCGGCCGTCAGCGCACACGTTCGTTCCCGCACGAGCTGTCGGGCGGCATGCGTCAGCGCGTCATGATCGCGATGGCCCTGGCCCTGCGTCCGCAGCTGATGGTGATGGACGAGCCGACCACGGCTCTCGACGTGCTGGTGCAGCGCGAGATCCTCAAGCAGATCTCGCAGCTGCGTCACGAGTTCGGCTTCTCGGTCATCTTCATCACCCACGATCTGCCGCTGCTGCTCGAGATCAGCGACCGCATCGCGATCATGCGCGAGGGCGAGATCGTCGAGCTCGCCTCTGCCGAGCAGATCTGGACGAACCCGCAGAACGACTACACGAAGACACTGCTGTCGTCGTTCCCCCGTCTCACCGGTGCGAGAGGAGTGCTGACCCGATGACCACTCTCGAGTTCGCCGATGTCACCAAGGTCTACAACGTCAGAGGAGCCGGTCAGCTCAAGGCTCTCGACAACGTCAGCTTCACCCTGAACTCCGGCCAGACCATCGGTCTCGTCGGCCAGTCGGGCAGCGGCAAGTCGACCATCGCGAAGATCCTCACCCAGCTCGAGACCCCCACGTCGGGCGAGGTACGTCTCGACGGCAAGCCCATTCCCCGGCGCGGCAAGGGCCTGCGGAAGTACCGCCAGCAGCTGCGCATGGTCTTCCAGGATCCGTTCGCCTCGCTCAACCCGTACCACTCGATCAGATACCACCTCGAGCGGCCGATCCGGCTCGACGACGTGGTGCCCAAGAACGAGACAGAGGCCGAGGTGCGCCGGCTGCTCGAACGCGTGCGCCTCGATGCGGATGCCGTGATCGACCGCCGCCCGCACGAACTCTCCGGTGGCCAGCGTCAGCGCGTCGCCATCGCCCGTGCGCTCGCGTCCCGTCCGTCTCTGCTGGTCGCCGACGAGCCCGTCTCGATGCTCGACGTGTCGATCCGCCTCGGGGTGCTGAACCTGCTCGCCGATCTGCAGCGAGAAGAGGGGCTCGGAGTGCTCTACATCACCCACGACCTCGCCACCGCGCGGCATTTCAGCGACAAGATCATGGTGCTCAACCAGGGTCGCGTCGTCGAGTACGGCGACGCCGACGACGTCATCCTCAACCCGCAGGACCCCTACACGCGCGAGCTGCGGGCGGCGTCTCCCGACCCCGACAAGCACTTCGCGACGACCGGCTCGCACGGAGGTGCACTGTGACCACCGCATCCCCTCAGCTCCCGATCGCCGACGACGACCGCGACGCACTCGAGGTCGGCACCACCGCGACCACCGCGCAGAAGGGGAGGAAGCTCGTGCCCTGGCGGTTCTTCGCCGGACGCGCCGGGTTCTACCTGTTCACCCTGTGGGCGGCCATCACGATCAACTTCTTCCTGCCCCGGTTCATGAAGGGTGACGCGGTCAGCTCGTACCTCGCGCGCAACCGCAACGTCAGCCCTGAGGCGGCCGACTCGCTGCGCGTTCTGCTCGGCATCGACACCGACAAGTCGATGTGGCAGCAGTACCTCGACTACTGGGCCATGCTGTTCCGCGGCGATCTCGGCATCTCGACTCTGCACGGTCTGCGGCCGGTCACCGAGGTGCTGGCATCCGCTCTGCCGTGGACGCTCGGCCTGGTCGGCATCGCGACGATCATCTCGTTCGCGCTCGGCACGGTGGGCGGCGCGATCGTCGGCTGGAAGCGCGGCAGCAGGCTCGACGCGCTCATCCCGATCACGACGTTCTTCAACACCATCCCGTACTTCTGGCTCGGACTCATCGCGATCGCCATCTTCTCGTCGACGCTCAAGTGGTTCCCGTCGTCGCACGCCTATGACAAGGGCCAGTCGCCCGAGTGGAGCCTCGACTTCATAGGCCAGGTGATCATGCACGGCACGCTGCCGGCGGTCACGATCATCATCGCGTCGCTCGGCGGATGGATGCTGGGCATGCGCAACATGATGCTCACGGTGCTCGACGAGGACTACATCACGGTCGCACAGGCCAAGGGCATGCCGAACAAGCGTGTTCTGTGGGCGTACGCCGCCCGCAACGCGGTGCTGCCGCAGATCCAGAGCTTCGCACTCTCGATCGGGTTCATCGTCGGCGGCACGATCGTCATGGAGATGGTCTTCAGCTACCCGGGCGTCGGCAAGCTGCTGCTCGACGCCACCAATGCGAAGGACTTCGCCCTCATGCAGGGCGTGTTCCTGGTGATCACGCTGTCGGTGCTGGTCGCCAACATCCTGGCGGACATCGTCTACGCATACCTCGACCCGCGCACGCGCCAGACGGAGGCCTGACATGAGCGTTCCCACCTCGACCGACACCACGGCCCCGGACGGCAGCACGATCCCCACCGGGATGCCGGAGACCGCGACGTTCCGCACTGCGAGCGACGCGACGCCCCCGCGCAAGACGTTCTGGTCGCAGCTCGCGCAGTCGTTCGCGATGTTCCGCAACCCCAAGTCGATCGCCGGCCTGATCATCCTCGGGGTGTTCGTGCTGATCGCGATCTTCGCGCCGCTGCTCGCACCCTACGGCCCGACGCAGAAGGACCGCACGGCTCTGCGCCAGCCGCCGTCGCTCGATCACTGGCTCGGCACCACCCACATGGGTGAAGACGTGCTCAGCCAGCTGATCTTCGGCACGCGCGGCGTCGTCGTGGTCGGCTTCCTCTCGGCCATCATCGCCACGATCATCGCCATCACGATCGGCGTCATCGCCGGATACGTGCGCGGTTGGAAGAGCGAGTCGCTCTCGGCTCTCACCAACGTGTTCCTGGTGATCCCCGGCATCCCGCTGATCATCATCGTCGCCTCGCAGTTCGAGAACCCGCCGCTGATCGTGATCGCCGCGGTGCTCGGGCTCACGGGCTGGGCGTGGGGTGCGCGCGTGCTGCGCGCGCAGACCATGTCGCTGCGCAACCGCGACTTCATCCAGGCGGCCCGCGCCAACGGCGAACCGCTGCACCGCATCATCACGGTCGAGATGCTGCCGAACCTCATGGCGCTGATCGCGTCGAGCTTCGTCGGCACGGTGACCGCGGCGATCCTCGGCCTCACCACCCTCGCCTTCATCGGCGTGATCCCGGTGAGCAATCTCAACTGGGGCACGATCCTCTTCTGGGCGCAGCAGAACGGCGCCTTCCCGCGGCTGTGGTGGTGGTACGTGCCCGCCGGCCTCTGCATCGCGATCATCGGCGTTGCGCTGTCGCTCATCAACTTCGGCATCGACGAGTACGTCAACCCGAGGCTGCGGTCGGCGGGTGAGCGCGCCCGTGCGATGAAGAAGAAGGGGCTCAACGTGAACGACCCGGTGACGGCGGTGCGCAGCGTTCCGATGACCGACTCGGGTACCGTGCAGAGCGCCGCGGATGCCCAGACGAACCAGACACACGACACGAAGACACAGAACACGAAGTGATGACCTCTCAGACCCTGACCGAATCCCTGCCCTACCTCGACCCCGAGCTGCCGATCGCCGCGCGCGTCGCCGACCTCCTCGACCGCATGACGGTCGAGGAGAAGGTCGGGCAGATGCTGCAGCTCGACGCCCGCGACGACCTCGATGACCACGTGCTCGGCAAGCACGTCGGCTCGATCCTGCACACCTCGCCCGAGCGGATCATCCGCGCGAACGAGCTGACTTCGCAGACGCGGCTGCGCATCCCGCTGCTCGTGGCCGAGGACTGCATCCACGGCCACTCCTTCTGGCCCGGCGCGACCATCTATCCCACGCAGCTCGGCATGGCGGCGACGTGGGATGCCGAGCTGGTCGAGAAGGTCGCGCGGGCGACCGCGGTCGAGGTCGCGGCCACCGGCATCCACTGGACGTTCTCACCGGTGCTCTGCATCGCGCGCGACCTGCGCTGGGGCCGCATCGACGAGACCTTCGGCGAAGATCCGTTCCTGATCGGCGAGCTCGCCTCGGCCATGGTGCGCGGCTACCAGGGCGAAGGCCTTGATGACCCGACCGCGATTCTCGCGACGGCCAAGCACTTCGCCGGGTACTCCGAGACGCAGGGCGGGCGCGATGCGAGCGAGGCCGACATCTCGCGGCGCAAGTTGCGGTCGTGGTTCCTGCCGCCGTTCGAGCGGGTCGCCCGCGAGGGATGCCGCACGTTCATGCTCGGCTACCAGACCACCGACGGCGTGCCGATCACGGTCAACGACTGGCTGCTCAGCGACGTGCTGCGCGGCGAGTGGGGCTACACCGGCACCCTCATCACCGACTGGGACAACGTCGGCCGCATGGTGTGGGAGCAGCACGTGCAGCCCGACTACGCGCACGCCTCGGCGGCTGCCGTCAGCGCCGGCAACGACATGGTCATGAACACGCCGGGCTTCTTCGAGGGCGCACTCGAAGCGGTGTCGAACGGGCTCCTCGCGGAGGACGCCTTCGATGACGCGGTCGCCCGCATCCTCACCCTGAAGTTCGAGCTCGGCCTGTTCGAAGACCCGCGGCTGCCGCAGGACGACCTGGATGCCGTGGTCGGCAGCGCCGCGCACGCCGAACTCAACCTCGAGACCGCCCGCCGCTCGATCGTGCTGCTCGAGAACGACGGGACTCTGCCGCTCGATGCCGCGTCGCCCCTGAAGGTCGCCGTGGTGGGTCCGCTCGCCGACGACGCGCAGACGCAGCTGGGTGACTGGGCGGGTGGCTCGGGTCAGGCCGGGTGGCTCGACGGACAGCCGCGCGAGATGATCACCACCGTGCTCGACGGCATCGCAGGCGTCGACGGGTGGGCGGTCACGCATGCGCGCGGCGCCGAGATCCTCACGCTCGAGCAGGACCCTCGCGGCGCGAAGTTCCCCGACGGACAGCCCCGGCCCGCGGTTGTGGTGCCGAGCGCACCCGACGAGACGCTGATCGCCGAGGCGGTGGCGGCTGCGGCGGCATCCGATGTCGTCGTCGCTGTGGTCGGAGACCGCATCGAACTCGTCGGCGAAGGACGCTCGACCGCGACACTCGAACTGATCGGTGGGCAGAACGCCCTGCTCGACGCACTGATCGCGACGGGCAAGCCCGTGGTGGTCGTGCTGCTCGCTTCGAAGCCGCTCGTGCTGCCGGCATCCGTGTCGCAGGCCGCGGCCGTCGTCTGGGCGGCGAACCCGGGCATGCAGGGCGGCCGCGCGCTCGCCGAGATCATCTCGGGTGCGGTCGAGCCGTCAGGGCGACTGCCGATCTCGTTCGCGCGCCACGTCGGCCAGCAGCCCACGTACTACAACCAGATCCGCGGACAGCACGGCGACCGCTACGCCGACCTGACGCAGTCTCCGGCGTGGGCGTTCGGTGAGGGGCTCTCGTACTCGACCGTCTCGTACGGCGACCTGTCACTCGCATCGACGACGCTGGGCCGTGACGAGACGATCGTCGCCGAGGTGACGGTGACGAACACGGGTGCGCGTCCGGTGCGCGAGACCGTGCAGGTCTATGTGCGCGACTCCATCACGAGCGTGAGCTGGGCCGACCGGGAGCTCAAGGCCTTCCGTCAGGTCGACCTCGCACCGGGGGAGTCGGCGCGCGTGCGCCTCGAGCTGCCGGTCGCGGAGTGCTCGATCGTGGATGCCGCGGGCGACCGCCTCGTGGAGCCCGGCGCGTTCGAACTGCTCGTGGGTCCGAGCTCGCGCGACGAGGTGCTGCTGGCGACGCCGTTCACTGTCGTCTGAGCCCCGCGCCGCCCGCGCCCGTGCTCCGGGCCCCTCGAGACCGTGATGCTCGTGTGAGACCCGCGTTCTGCACGCGGGTCTCACGCGGAGATGTGGGTCTCACGCGGTGGTGCGGGTCTCACGCGGAGATGTGGGTCTCACGCGGTGGCGTGGGTCTCACACGGCGACGAGGATCTCGCCGGCTCGCGCGTCAGTCCTCGTCGCGCAGGCGCTGCGGGCCCGCGCCCTGGCTGCTGAGGGTGTCACCCGGGTTGAGCAGGCCGCACGCCTTCATCGACAGGCAGCCGCAGCCGATGCATCCGGTGAGTTCGCGTTCGAGGCGCTCGATGCCCTCTCGGCGCTTCTCGAGCTCCCGTTTCCAGCGTCGTGACGCGCGCTGCCAGTCCTCGTGGCTCGGTGTCTGCGTCAGCGGCACGTCGGCGAACGCGTGCTGCACGTCGGCGAGGGGGATGCCGAGGCGCTTGGCCACCGTGATGAGCGAGACCCTTCGCAGCATGTGGCGGGCGTAGCGACGCTGGTTGCCGGCCGTGCGGGTCGAGGCGATGAGGCCGAGACTCTCGTAGAAGTGCAGGGCCGAGGGGGCGACCCCGGTTCGCCTGCTCATCTCGCCGATCGTCAGCGGCTCGTCAGGTCCGTGGACGCTGCGGTCCGTGTCGGCGTCTTCGTTCATCCCGACCTCCTCGATTTGACCTCAAGTGTACTTGAGGTCATACGGTTGCAACCGTGACCCGAACGGAGACCGCCACCCTATGACCTATGTGATCGCCCTTCCCTGCGTCGATGTCAAGGATCGTGCGTGCATCGACGAGTGCCCTGTTGACTGCATCTATGAGGGCGAGCGCTCGCTGTACATCCACCCCGACGAATGCGTCGACTGCGGTGCGTGCGAACCCGTCTGCCCCGTCGAGGCGATCTACTACGAAGACGACTTGCCGGAAGAATGGCAGGACTACTACAAGGCCAACGTCGAGTTCTTCGACGAACTGGGATCCCCCGGTGGCGCCGCGAAGCTCGGCATCATCGAGCGCGACCACCCGATCATCTCCGCACTTCCGCCCCAGGAGGCACCCGAATGAGCAGTCAGCAGCACCCCGCAGCACCGGTCCCCTCCGAGGTCGGTGAAGGACTCAAGGCCGCGTTCCGCGCGCATCCGGCGGGAGTCGCGATCATCACGGCGTCGACGCCCGCGGGCCCGGTCGGACTCACGGCATCCAGCGTCGCGTCCGTCGCGGTCGATCCCGCCGCGATCGTCTTCTCGGTGACCAGGGCGACCGGCAGCGCCGGGGCGATCCTCGGCGCCGACACCTTCGTCGTGCACCTGATCGACGACGAGCACTCCGCTCTGGCGCAGAGCTTCGCCGTGAGCGGCGCCGACCGCTTCACACCAGACCAGGGCTGGAGCAATCTGCCCACGGGTGAGCCGTATCTGCCCGGAGCGCGCGTGGCGATGCGAGCGCACCCGATGACGACTGTCGCGGTCGGCTCGTCGACCGTGGTGATCGCCGAGGTCGACGAGGTGCTCCTCGGGCAGCCCGGCCGCCCGCTCGTGTACCTCGACCGCCGATTCCACTCGCTGCCGAACGACCAGAACTCGCACGACCAGAACTGAAACCCCACCGAAAGGAACAGCATGACCTCTGCGTACACCCTCCCCGAGCTGCCGTACGACTACTCGGCTCTCGCCCCGCACATCTCGGGCAAGATCATGGAGCTGCACCACTCGAAGCACCACCAGGCCTACGTGACCGGCGCCAACACCGCCCTCGAGCAGCTGGCTGCGGCCCGCGACTCGGGCGACTTCGCCGCGGTGAACAAGCTCGAGAAGGACCTCGCCTTCAACCTGGGTGGTCACATCAACCACTCGGTGTTCTGGGAGAACCTCTCGCCCGACGGCGGCGGCAACCCCGAGGGTGAGCTCGAGGCGGCGCTGACCGACGCGTTCGGCTCGATCGACGCCTTCCGCGCCCACTTCACGGCGACCGCGCTCGGCGTGCAGGGCTCGGGCTGGGCCGTGCTCGCGTGGGACAGCGTCGGCGCTCGTCCGGTCATCTTCCAGCTCTTCGACCAGCAGGGCAACGCGCCGCTCGGCGTCACCCCGCTGCTGCAGCTCGATGTCTGGGAGCACGCCTACTACCTCGACTACCTCAACGTGCGGGCCGACTACGTCAAGGCGTTCTGGGAGCTCGTCAACTGGTCTGACGTGCAGCGCCGCTTCCAGGCGGTGCAGGAGAAGACCGCCGGGCTCATCGTCGCCCGCTGAGTCACGAACATCCCGTCGGCAGCCCATTCGGCTGACCGATCCCCGGTGGGCTGGCGAATGCCGCGGCATCCGTCAGCCCACCGTGCGATTCCCAGCCATCCGTACCGTGACGTCCGGGCCGCGGCATCCGTGCCGCGGCATCCGTGACGGCCGAGACGCCCCACCGATCAGCGCAGCTGGGCGAACCTCTCGACCTCGCGCGTGGGTCCGACCACGAGCACGATGTCGCCGTCGCCCAGCACCGTGGTCGCCTCGGCGTTGCGCCACTCGCCGTGCGTCGTGCGGTACGCCGCGATCGTGACGCCGTAGGTCGAGCGCACCGCGCCGTCCGTGAGGGTGATGCCCTGCAGATGCGCGGGCGCGACCGTCTTCACCACGGCATAGCCACGATCGATCTCGAGGTAGTCGGCTGCGGCGCCGCGCACGAGGTGTGCGACGCGGCGCCCCATGTCCTTCTCGGGATAGATGACGCGGTGCACACCGAGCTGCTCGAGCACGGCGCCGTGTCGTTCGTCGACGGCTTTCGCCCAGATCACGGGCACCTTCATGGTCAGCAGCAGCGAGGCGGTGAGGATCGATGCGGTGACGTCGCTGCCGATCGCGACGACGACCCGGTCGAACTCGCCGATCGCCAGCTGCTCGAGCACGTCGATGCGCGTCGAGTCGGCACGCACCACCTGCGTGAGCTCACCGTTGAGCGATTGCACCAGATCTTCGTCGGCGTCGATCCCGAGCACTTCGGTGCCCGACGCCATCAGCTCGAGAGCGAGCGACGTGCCGAATCGGCCCAGGCCGATGACGGCCACGGAGTCGGCCTCGGCGATCCGCCGGGCATCCTGTCTGAAGGAGAGGAACTTGGACACGAGGGTCCTATCGTGCGTGGTGAGTGCGTCGATCAGCCGATCGCGGGGCGCTCTTTAGGAAGATCGTAGGCGGTGGGTCTTTCGCGCAAGGCCAGAGCAGAGCCCAGTGTCAGGGGTCCGAGCCTGCCGAGGAACATGAGTGCGACGAGGATCAGGTGTGCGGCCGGCGGTAGATCTGCCGTGATCCCCGCCGAGAGGCCGACGGTGCCGAAGGCCGACACCACCTCGAACAGCACGCGGTCGAGATCGAAGTCGGTCATCGCCAGGATCGCGATGACCCCGGCCATGACCGCGCCGAGTGCGACGATCACGACGGTGATCGCCTCACGGTGCACGGCGCGCGAGAGCCGCTTTCCGAAGATGTTCACCGCCGCACCGCCGCGCAGCTCCGTCCACATGATGAAGAAGAGCACCGCGAAGGTGGTGACCTTGATGCCGCCCGCCGTGCCCGCCGGCCCGCCGCCGATGAACATCAGCACGTCGGTTCCCAGCCAGGTCTCGTCGTGCATCTGAGTGATGTCGACGGAGTTGAAGCCGGCCGTGCGCGCCTGCACGGAGTGGAAGAACCCGGCGAGGATGCGGTCACCGGGCGAGAGAGCGCCGAGGGTTCCCGGGTTGTCCCACTCGAACAGCAGCACGTACGCGGTGCCGATCACGAGCAGCGCGATCGTCGCCGAGAGCACGATGCGGGTGTTCATCGTCCAGTGCAGCGGGCGGCGGAACTCGCGTCGCAGCTGTCGGAGCACCGGGAAGCCGAGGCCGCCGAGGATGATCGCCGCGCAGATCGGCAGACACACCCAAGGGTCGCCGACGAAGCCCATCAGGCTGTCTGTGTAGAGGGCGAATCCCGCGTTGTTGAAGGCGGAGACGGCATGGAACACGGCATGCCACGCCGCACGCGCGGGGTCGTAGCCATAGCCCGTGAGGAATCGCACGAACAGCAGGATCGCGACGATCACCTCGATCACGAGGGTGGTGACGAGGATGCCGGTGGCGATGCGCTTCATGCTCCCCGCGCCGGGCGTCTTCGTCTCGGTGCTCGCAAGCATCCGTGATCGCACCGAGAGGCGTCGCGCGAGCACGAGGCCGACGAGCGCCGCGAAGAGCATGATGCCCAAGCCGCCCAGCTGGATCAGCGCCAGGATCACGACCTTGCCGAAGGGGCTCCAGAAGACCGCGGTGTCGACGACCACGAGCCCCGTCACGCAGACGGCGGAGGTCGCGGTGAACAGGGCGTCGATCGGCGGCGTCCAGGTGCCGTCGCTCGACGAGAGCGGCAGCATGAGCAGCAGCGTCCCCGCGATGATCACCGCTCCGAACCCGGCGGCGATGACCTGGGCGGGGGCGAGGCTACGACGCCGACCGGCGGCGCGACGGAGCAGGGTCACGGATGGACACTACCGGCAACTGGGGGCTCCTGCGGAATGCCGCACCCGGTGAGTGCCGCCGCCCGAGTTCACGCCCCTCGGGAGGAAGTCCGCCGGGAGGAGATCCCCCCTCGGCAGGAGATCCCCCTCGAGAGCAGGGCACGCCTTCGGGAGGAGATCACCCCTCGGGAGGAGAATGCCGCGGCATCCGTCCTCCCGAGGCGCAGTTCTCCTCCCGAGAGGTTGCGATCAGGCCAGCAGCTCGCCCGCGAGGGCCTCGATGCGCTGACGGATGTCGTCGCGGATCGGACGCACGGAGTCGATACCCTGGCCGGCCGGGTCGTCGAGCTTCCAGTCCTCGTAGCGCTTGCCGGGGAAGAACGGGCACGCGTCGCCGCATCCCATCGTGATCACGACATCGGATGCCTGCACGGCTTCGGTCGTGAGCACCTTGGGCTGCTCGGCGGTGATGTCGATGCCGAGCTCGCCCATCGCCTCGACCGCGATCGGGTTGATCTGGTCGGCGGGCATGGAGCCGGCAGAGCGCACCTCGATGCGGTCGCCGGCGAACTCGCGGAGGAAGCCCGCGGCCATCTGCGAGCGTCCGGCGTTGTGCACGCACACGAAGAGGACGGAGGGCTTGGTGGTGGTCGTCATGATGTCTCCAGGGTAAGCGAGCGCGCGGGTTCGGGCGACGTCGACGGAGTCCTGCCGATCTGGATCACGGTCGGTGCGGCGCAGCAGCTTCCGGCATCCGCTTCACCGAAGTCGCCTGATCCACCGCAGACGCCGGTGTCGGGGAGGGCGAGCTCTTTGCGTGCTGCGGCCTCGTGATCTCCGGCCAGCTGTGCGGCGACGCTGCGCACCTGCTCGTACCCCGTCAACGCGAGGAATGTCGGCGCGCGGCCATACGACTTCGCACCGACGATGAAGAGCCCGGGCTCCGGCTGCGCGAGCTCGCGTGCGCCGGTCGCCGACACCGAGCCGCACGAGTGGATGTTGGGGTCGATCTCTGCGGCGATGCCGGCGACGGCCTCGAGGGAGGTGTCGAGGTCGATGCGCAGCTCCCGCAGGATGCCGGTGTCCGGCCGGAAGCCGGTGAGCGCGAACACCCGTCCGACAGCCGCCAGCTCGCGGCCGTCCTCGGCGACGATCGTCATGCCGTCGACCTCAGTGCGGAACTCCGCGACGCGGAATCCCGTGACCAAGTCGACCACGCCCGCGTCGATGACCTTGCGTGCGCGAGATCCCAGCGCGGCGCGCTCCGGAAGCTCGTCGCCGCTGCCGCCACCGAAGACGTTCGCGGCGCTGCCGCGGCGAAGCAGCCAGGTCACGCGGGTTCCCGGTGCCCGGCGAGCCAGCTCGCTCAGGCGCAGCACCGTGTGGGTGGCCGAATGGCCGGCACCCACGACGACGACGTGCTCGCCGGCGAGCTCTGACACGTCGGCCGGGATGCGGTACGAGATGAGGTCGGATGCCGCCCGTTCGCCGACTGCAGGGAAGCCGTCGGCGCCTGCCGGATTCGGCATGCCCCACGTGCCGCTCGCATCCACGACGGAACGGGCGAGGATGCGGGACTCGATTCCGTCGACGTCGACGGTGTGCACGACGAACGGCGAACTCTTGCGCCCTGCGTCGACGACCTTGTCGCGCCCCTGGCGGGCGACTCCTGTGACGGTCGTCGCGTAGCGGATGCGGCCTCCGAGGGCACCCGCGAGCGGCGCCAGGTAATCGCTCACCCACTCCGCCCCGGTCGGGTATCCCGACGCAGGAGCGCTCCACCCCGTCGGCTCGAGCAGGCGACGCGCGGCGGCGTCTGTCAGCTCGGGCCATGCCGAGAACAGGCGCACGTGGCCCCACTCGGAGACGGCGGTCGCAGGCTCGCGTCCCCGTTCGACGACCACGACGTCTTCTCCGCGTTCGACCAGATGTGCTGCTGCGGCAAGGCCCTGCGGCCCCGCTCCGATCACGACGACGGGCAGTTCAGACATCGCATCTCCTCAGATCGAAAATCATCAATATGAAAAGCGTCGCGCACGTATCGAAGAATGTCAATACGTGAGAGTATGGTCGCATGACGCTTCCGGTGACCATCCAGCAGACTTCGTGCTGCGCACCGGGTGCTGCAGCCGCCCTGCCCGTCGCCGAGGCCGAGCGCATCGCGCGCCTGTTCAAAGCTCTCGGGGATCCGACGCGCATCCGCCTGCTGTCACTCATCTCGTCTGCAGAGGGCGGCGAGGCTTGCATCTGCGATCTCACCGATCCGGTCGGCCTGTCGCAGGGCACCGTCTCGCACCACATGAAGCTCCTGTCCGACGCCGGCCTCGTCACTCGCGAGCAGCGCGGCAAGTGGGCGTACTTCTCCCTCGCCGATGGCGCGCTCGACGCGGCGGGCGAGGCGCTGCGACAGGTCTGATTCGTTCAGGCGCCCCGCGGTAGGCTGGTTCTGTGGCCCTTCACTCGATCGCCGGCTCGACGCGCGCTCCGCACGAGCTGCGTTCGGCGACCCCGATGAGGAAGTCGATGCGGGTCGTCATGCACCCGGGCACGAACGGCTGGACCAGCGTCTGGGGCACACTCTCACACGGCGAGATCGCGGGCTGCCCGCCGCCACGCGACTAGATCACGCCTCGATGGGGTGTGGTCTTCCGCGCCGTTCACCCCTTCTCCCGCGTGAGGTCTCTTCGTGTCCATTTCTTCCACCCGTTCCCGTCTCCGTCTGGCTCCGCATGAGCTGTGGCGCGGCATCCGCAACAACGCCCGCAGCGACGTCCTCGGCGGTTCGCTCCTGCTCGCCGCAACCGTCGCTGCGCTGATCCTCGCCAACACGTCCGCGGTGTCGTGGTACGAGTCCGTGCGCGACTTCACCTTCGGCATCCCCGAACTGCACCTCGACCTCAGTGTCGGCGCCTGGGCGGCCGACGGTCTGCTGGCGATCTTCTTCTTCGTCGTCGGACTCGAGCTGAAGGAGGAGTTCGTCACCGGGCGCCTGCGAGACCCTCGTCAGGCAGCGCTGCCGATCGCCGCCGCCGTCGGCGGGGTGATCGTCCCGGCGGTCATCTTCGCCGTGATCAACGCCGGCGACGGTGACGCCCTGCGCGGCTGGGCGATCCCGACCGCGACGGACATCGCCTTCGCCGTGGCCGTGATCGCCGTGGTCGGCAAGTTCCTGCCGCCGGCACTGCGCGTCTTCCTGCTGACGCTCGCGATCATCGACGATCTGATCGCGATCACGATCATCGCGACGTTCTACACCGACACGATCAGCTTCCCGTGGCTCACGCTCGCGCTGCTTCCGCTCGCCGGATTCGCCTTCCTCGTGCAGAAGGGCGTCCGTGCGTGGTGGATCCTCCTGCCCCTCGCCGTCGCGGTGTGGGTCTGCATCCACGCCGCAGGAATTCATGCGACCGTCGCCGGCGTGCTGCTGGGCTTCGTCGTGCCCGTCGTGCCCACCGAGCGTGCACGTGTGCCCCGGGGAGTGGATGCCGAGGGCGAGCCGGTGTACGACGGCCTCGCCCCGCACTTCGCCGATCGCTGGGGAGTGGTCGCGACGCTGTTCGCCGTGCCGGTCTTCGCCTTCTTCGCGGCCGGAGTCACGATCGGCGGCGTCGAGGGACTGCGGTCGGCGCTCACCGACCCGATCGCGATCGGAATCATCGTCGGACTCGTCCTGGGCAAGCCGATAGGCATCCTCGCGACCACCTTCCTGCTCAGCCGCGTGCCGGCGCTGCGTCTCGACGAGACGCTGCGCTGGCCCGACCTGACGGGCATGGCCTTCATCGCGGGAATCGGATTCACGGTCTCGCTGCTCGTCGGCGAACTCGCCTACGGGTCGAGCTCGGTCGCCGACGAGCACGTCAAGATCGGCGTCCTGCTCGGCTCGCTCATCGCAGCGGTCATCGGCGGCGGCATCCTCGCCCAGCGGAACGCCGCAGCACGACGGACGCGACTCGAGGTCTGATCAGGCAGGGGCTCGCGACAGATGAGTCGCGAGCCCCTGTGAGATCGGTGTCCGGCAGCGTCGGCCGGCCTCTGAATCCGCTCAGCCGCGGCGCGAGCGCTGCTCGCCCTGCACCGGGATCGGGCCGGTGACGCTCAGCTCGTCCTCCCAGCACTGGATCCCCGTGACCTCCGGCATGCGCGCCCTCGTGAAAACGGGGTCGAGTCCAGCGCGGCGCTGATCGGAGTAGTCGCGCAGCAGCTTGAACGCGATTCCCGACAGCAGTGCGATCGCGACGAGGTTGACGACCGCCATCAGCCCCATGATGCCGTCGGCTGTGTTCCAGATGATGTCCGCCGAGGCGATCGAGCCGAGGAAGATGATCACGACGACGAGCACGCGGTAGGCGGTGAGGACCGAGGGCTTGCTGCTGATGAACTCGATGTTCGATTCGCCGTAGTAGTAGTTGCCGAGGATCGAGCTGAACGCCAGCAGGAAGATGATGATGCTCAGGAGCACGTTCGACCACTCGCCGAGGTTGCCGACGATCGCGTTCTGAGTGAGGCCGATTCCCCGGGTCGCGTTCGCGAGGTCCGGCGTCGAGACGAGGATGATGAACGCGGTGATCGAGCACACGAGGAACGTGTCGAAGTAGACGCCGAGCGTCTGCACGAGTCCCTGCTTCACCGGGTGCGTCACGGCCGCGCTGGCTCCGGCATTCGGGGCGGAACCGAGTCCGGCCTCATTCGAGAACATGCCGCGCTTGACGCCCGTCATGATGATGGTTCCGAGCGCGGCGCCGACGACCTCGTTGAATCCGAACGCCTGGGTGTAGATCGAGGCGAAGACCTCGGGGAGGCGCTCGAAGTTCATGCCGACGATCACGAGGCCGAGCAGCAGGTAGCCCAGTGCCATCGCCGGCACGACAGCCTGCGTGACGCTGGCGATGCGACGGATGCCGCCGAAGACGACGAGGGCGGTCAGCACCGCGAGCACGGCGCCGATGACCCAAGGGATCCACCCGATCTCGCCGCCGAAGCTCGATGAGATGGTCGCACTGATCGTGTTCGCCTGCAGGGAGCTGAACGCGAACGGGAAGCAGATGATCAGGATCACCGCGAACAGGATGCCCATCCACCGGGCCTTGAGGCCGTGCTGCATGTAGTACGCGGGACCGCCGCGGAAGCCGTCCTTGTCACGCACCTTGAACGCCTGGCCGAGCGTCGACTCGATGAAGCTCGATGCTCCGCCGATGAACGCCATGGTCCACATCCAGAAGATCGCGCCCGGGCCGCCGATGGCGATCGCGGTGCCGACGCCTGCGATGTTGCCCACGCCGACGCGAGACGCCGCTGAGATGGTGAACGCCTGGAACGCCGAGACGGACTGCGGCTCGCCGTTCTCCTTGCGCGGGGTGCGATCAGTGAGAGTGCGGAACATCTCGGGGATCATCCGGAACTGCACGACGCCTGATCTCGCGGTGAAGTAGAGGCCGAGGACCACGAGGATCGGCAGCACCACCCACGTCCAGAGTCCGTCGCCGGCGGAGAGCACGAAGTCGTTGAGCGCGTCCATTGAATCAGTATGACGGGATGCTGCAGGGCGCTGCGGTATTCCGGTTCTAGACGAGTCGCGCAGTCGTCCCGCGGACGTTCAGCTCGTAGGGGAGTTCGGCGGGTATCCCCGTGGCCTCTCCGTCGGCGAGCTTGGCGAGCACGGCATCCGCTGCACGCTCACCCTGGCCGAGAGGGAACTGGTCGACGGTGCTGAGGCGGAAGAACTCGCCGAGCTCATGGCCGTCGATGCCGACGATGGAGAGGTCGTCCGGCACCGCGAAGCCGAGGTCGCGGGCGGCGAGGATCGCACCGATCGCCATCTCATCGGATGCCGCGAACACGGCGGTGGGCCGGGGCCCCGGGCGTCCGAGCAGCTGCTTCGCCGCGCGGTATCCGCCCTCGACGGTGAAGTCGGCGGGTTCGAGGAAAGCGGGGTTGAGGGGGATGCCGGCCTTCGCCAGCGCCTTCTCGAACCCGAGACGACGATTCGTCGGGATGTGGAAGTCGATGTCGAACTCGGGGTTCGCGCCGATGTGGGCGATGTCGTGGTGCCCGAGACCGATCAGGTGCTCGGTGGCGAGCTGTGCGACGGCGACGTCATCGACGGTGAGCGTGTCGAGCTTGGGGTTGGGGCCGCCGATCGCGATCACCGGCAGGCCGAGGTCGAGCAGGTGCTGCGTCTCGTCTGCGTCGAGCTCGATCGACACCGCGATCACGGCGTCGACCCGCTGCCGCCGCAGGAACGTGTCGAACACGTGGCGGCGCACATCCTTGTCGGCGGTGATGTTGTAGAGGGTGATGTCGTAGCCCTCGCGCATCAGCGCGGACGACACCCCCGACAGCACCGTGCTGAAGAACCAGCGGTCGAGAAACGGCACCACCACGCCGATGTTGCGGGTGCGACCCGATGCCAGGCTCGAGGCGCGAGACGACACCACGTAGCCGAGCGCCGAAGCCGCCTCCTGCACGCGCTGGCGGGCCGACTCGGACACGTGGCCCCGGCCGCTCAGTGCGCGCGAGACCGTCGCGGTCGAGACGCCGGCGAGCCGGGCGACCTCATCGATGCTCGCCATGGGATTCCTCTCTGAACCGTTCCGGTCGCAGTTCGTGCCGTCGGCTGGTGCCGTGGGCGGCGCGAACTGCGACCGGAGCGTGATGCGAAGTTACGCCGTGGTGTACCAGACAGCCGTGTCGACCGGCACAGCGCCGCCGTCGAACAGCTGGCTCTGCAGGATCACGAACGCGTCTGCGGGCAGCGGGATCGGCTCGGTGCCCAGGTTGGCGAGCACGTGCACGTCGCCGCGGCGGAATGCGACCGCATCCGCTCCTGCGTCCTCCCACACCAGCGAGCCGCTGCCGAAGCCGTACTCGCGGCGTCCGGCGAGCAGGCGCTTGTAGAGCGCGAGCGTCGAGGCCGGGTCGACCTCTTCGACATCGCGCGAGTACGAAGCCCAGTCGGCCGGCTGGGGCAGCCACGACGCGCCGGTCTCGTTGAAGCCGAACGCCGGAGCATCCGCCTCCCACGGCAGCGGCACGCGGCATCCGTCTCGTCCGTAGCGCTCGCCGTTGGTGCGGAACCACGTCGGGTCCTGGCGGAACGCGTCGGGGATCTCCATCGCCTCCGGCAGACCGAGCTCCTCGCCCTGGTACAGGTAGGCCGACCCGGGGAGAGCGAGCATCACGGTCGTCGCCGCGCGGGCGCGGGCGAGGCCGATGGCGGTGTCGGGCTTGTGCGGGGTGTTCGGGCCGATGCCCTCACCCTGCGGGTTCTCGGCGGTGAGCGCGAGACGCGACGCGTGGCGCACGACGTCGTGGTTCGACAGGACCCAGGTGCTCGGAGCACCGACCGCGCCGAACGCGTCGAGGGATTCGCGGATCACGGCGCCGAGAGCCTTCGCGTCCCACTCGGTCATCAGGTACGGGAAGTTGAACGTCTGGTGCATCTCGTCGGGGCGCACCCACAGAGCGGTCTGCTTCAGCGTCGGCATCCAGGCCTCGCCGCACAGCGCGCGGTCGCCGTCGTATTCGGCGAGCACCTTGTGCCAGTCGCGGTAGATGTCGTGCACGCCGTCCTGACCCCAGTACGGCACGTTCGCCTCGCCGCCGCCCATCGAGTCGGCGTCGGCCGGCGGGGTGTAGTCGGGCAGGCCCTCGGCCTTGATCATGCCGTGAGCCACGTCGACGCGGAAGCCGTCGACGCCGCGGTCGAGCCAGAAGCGCAGGATCGAGCGGAACTCCTCGCGCACCTCTTCGTTGTTCCAGTCGAAGTCGGGCTGCGTCGGGTCGAAGATGTGCAGGTACCACTGGCCCGGCGTGCCGTCGGCCTCGGTGACGCGCTCCCACATGCCGCCGCCGAAGACGGACTCCCAGTTGTTCGGGGGGAGTTCGCCGTTCTTGCCCTTGCCGTCGCGGAAGATGTACCGCGCGCGCTCGGGGCTGCCGGGGGCTGCCTTCAGCGCCTCCTGGAACCAGGCGTGCTGAGCGGACGAGTGGTTCGGGACCAGATCGACGACCACGCGGATGCCGCGCGTGTGCGCCGCGTTGAGCATGGTGTCGAAGTCATCGAGCGTGCCGAAGAGCGGGTCGACGTCGCGGTAGTCGGCCACGTCATAACCCGCGTCGCGCTGCGGGCTCGTCATGAACGGGCTCAGCCAGATCGCGTCGACGCCGAGCTCCTTCAGGGAGTCGAGTCGGCTGGTGATGCCGGGCAGGTCGCCGATGCCGTCGCCAGAGGCGTCGGCGAAAGAACGGGGGTAGATCTGGTAGATGACCGCGGTGCGCCACCACTCGGAACCGGGGGCTGCGATCTGCTCAAGCTGTGCCATGGCATCAGGTTAGTGCAAACGCTTGCAGGTCTGCCACCATTGCGATCGAATCGATTCGGGCGAGCAGTATTCCGCGGCGCTCCGCAGCGACTTGCAGCCCGGGAGTATGCTTCGGGCATCCGACGACTGGAGGCTGTCATGGTTCCCGAGATCAACTATTGGGCCGTTCTGCTCGCGACCGCTTCGAGCATGATCGTCGGCACGATCTGGTACTCCCCGAAGGTGTTCGGCACGCGCTGGTCGAAGCTCGCGAACGTCGACATGGACCGGCCGGGTTCGAGCGCGACGATGGCGATCATCACCACCGTGTTCGTGAGCTTCGCGACGGCCTGGGTGCTGGCCGGAGCATCCGCCATCGCCTGGCACTTCTACGACGGGTCGTTCTTCTGGGCCGCGGTCGTGACGGGTGTGTTGCTGTGGGCCGGATTCACCGCAGCCCGGTTCATCACGCACGATGCGTTCGAGGGGCGCCCGACCGCGCTGACCACCATGAACATCGCTCACGAGCTCGTGACGATCGTGGTCATGGCGCTGATCATCGGGGTCTGGCCGCCGGCGCTCGGCTGACTCGTCGCGGGTCTCGCGGGTCTCGCGGGGTCGACACGCCGGATGCGCCGAAAGACTAGACCTTTGCTCCTTCCGTCGTTACTTCCTGGTATGCCAGCATTTTGGTAGTGGCCTCCTGGTCGCCAGCGGACCGCACTCTCGGGCCGCGGTTCCGACCGAGGGGGTCTTGATGTCCGGTTCGTCGCGTCGATCGGCTCCATGGATGATCGCCGCCGCGCTCGTCGCTGCAGCGCTGGTCGCGGGCGCGACGACCGCAGCCTCCGGTGATGGCCCCGCCGACGACCCCACGGCCGCGCCCGACCCCAGCCTGTCTGTCGCCCTGGCCTACGAGTTCCTCGACGCCCGCGTCGACGAGTTCTGCGATGGCGCCGGGCGCTGCCTCCCTCGCAGCTACGAGGGCGGCTTCTTCACCGACCTGCCGACATGGGACTTCACGCCCTCCTTCGTCTACGACGACGCACTCGTGGTGATCGCGTACACGGCCCGCGGGCTGCCGGACGACATCCGTCGCGCGCAGACCGTCGGCGACACCCTGCTGTTCGTGCAGGAGAACGACCCGATCGGCGACGGACGCGTCCGCACGTCGTACGAGCCGCACGGCATCCGGCAGGGGCGAGTCGAGATCACCGGCCCCGGCACGTTCACGGGCAACCAGGCGTGGACGGGAATGGCGCTGGCGCGTCTCTTCCACGCGACCGGGGAGCAGAAGTACCTCGATGGGGCGGTGCGGATCGCCCAGTGGATCCAGGCGAACACCGCCGACACGGTGCGGGCGCCCTTCGGCTACACCGGGGGTGAGCTCGAGAACGGCTCGTCGCTGGAATGGAAGTCCACCGAGCACAACAGCGACATCGCCGGCTTCTTCACGCAGCTCGCCCAGCTCAGCGGCGACTCCGTGTGGGCCGACCGGGCTGCCGTCGCCGCGACCTTCGTGACGGCGATGCAGAGTGCCGACGGTCACGTCGACACGGGCACGCTGCTGGACGGCTCCACGGTCAACACCCGCCCGATACCGCTCGACGCGCAGACATGGAGCTCGATCGCCACCGGCGACCCGCGCTACGACGTCTCGCTGGACTGGACGCTCGCCAACCTGATCGCCACCGACGGGCAGTACCAGGGGGCGTCGATCAGCGACGCCGACGTGTCGAAGGTGTGGTTCGAGGGATCAGGCCACCTGGCGCTCGCGCTCACGCTGCGCGATGCCGTCGGCGACGCCGACCGGGTGGAGTCGCTGCTGAACAGCATCCGCCTTGCCCAGCGCGATGCGCCCAACGGTGATGGCAAGGGGATCGTCGCGACGTCGACCGACGGCCTCGACTCGGGCTTCGGCGACCTCTACTACGCCAGCCTGCACACCGGCGCGACGGCGTGGTACCTGCTCGCGGCCGCCGGCGACAACCCGTTCAGCCTCCCCGCCGACTGACCGGAGGCTCGGACTTCCGTCGGCTCGGTTGCGTGGCCGATTTCGCACCCCTCGTCCCGATGCGGGGTCAATAACGCATCCGATTCGGGCGTTTCCGGTGCGAAAGTGACCCCGGCTGCGTGCGGGGGTGCGAAAGTGACCCCGGCTGCGTGCGGGGGTGCGAAAGTGACCCCGGCCAGCAATGCGGATGCCGCGGCGACCAGGCACCGCTGCGCTGCTGACGGGCGCTGCTGACAGGCGCGCCTGCGTGCCCTTCGACTGCGGGCGGTGCTTACGCGGCGACGCGGGCGACCGCGGCGACTGCGCTCGTGAAGAAGTCGAGTCCGTCGAGGCCCGAGCGCATCGCGGCCGAGGTGTCGGGTCCGAAACCGGCCTCGGTGGCGTGCTCGGGGTGCGGCATGAGCCCCACGACGTTGCCCGCCTCGTTGGTGAGTCCGGCGATGTCGCGCAGCGATCCGTTGGGGTTGACACCCGCATAGCGGAACGCCACGAGGCCCTCGCCCTCGAGACGGTCGAGCGTCTCTTCGTCGGCGATGTAGCCGCCGTCGGCGTTCTTCAGGGGGATCGTGATCTCCTGGCCGGTGCGGAACCGGTTGGTCCAGGCCGTGTCGGAGTTCTCGACGACGAGCTTCTGGTCGCGACGCACGAAGTGCTGGTGGTCGTTGCGGATCAGGCCGCCGGGCAGCAGGTGCGCCTCGACGAGCATCTGGAAGCCGTTGCAGATGCCGAGGATCGGCATGCCCATGGCGGCCGCGTCCTTGACCTCGCTCATGATCGGCGACAGTGCGGCGATCGCTCCGGCGCGCAGATAGTCGCCGTAGCTGAAGCCGCCCGGCAGCACGAGGGCGTCGACGCTCTCGAGGTCGTGCGAACCGTGCCAGAGGGCGACGGGCTCGGCGCCGGCGATGCGGACGGCGCGCTGCGCGTCGCGGTCGTCGAGCGAGCCGGGGAAGGTGATGACGCCGATGCGCGTGGTCACTCGGCGACCTCGATGCCCACGACGTCTTCGATCACAGAGTTGGAGAGCACCTCGTCGGCGAGGCGACGGGCCTCGGCGAGGATCTCGTCGGTGACCTCGCCCTCGACGGTGAGCTCGAAGCGCTTGCCGATGCGGACATCGGTGAAGCCCTCGACGCCCAGGCGGGAGAATGCGCCGGAGACGGCCTTCCCCTGCGGGTCGAGCAGTTCGGGCTTGGGCATGACATCGACGACGATGGTGGGCATGAACGGCTCCGGAAGTCGCGGGCGGACGGGCGCCACCAGTCTACCGGCTCGAGACTCGCTCGATTCGCGTGGTGATGAGGCTCAGGCGTGGAAGACCGTGTGCAGGTCGCCGATGGCCTCGCGGCCGCCCAGGCCGTCGATCTCGAACAGCACCGAGATGCCGATGACGTGGCTGCCGAGGCGCTCCACGAGCTCACGTCCGGCGGCGAGCGTGCCGCCCGTGGCGAGCACGTCGTCGATCAGCAGCACGCGCGATCCGGCGGGCAGGTCGTCGTGCATCTCGATCGTCGCGGTGCCGTATTCGAGGGCGTAGTCGACGGATGCCGCGGGGCGGGGCAGCTTGCCGGCCTTGCGGATCGGGATGAGTCCCACGCCTGCGGCGATCGCGGCGGCTCCGGCGAGGATGAAGCCTCGTGCCTCGATGCCCGCGACCACGTCGAACTGCCCCGCGAACGGCGCGATGATCGCGTCGGTCGTCGCCTGGAGGGCCTCGGCGTCGGCGAGCAGTGGCGTGATGTCGCGGAAGATGATCCCCGCCTCCGGGTAGTCCGGGATGCTGCGGATCAGTGATTCGGCGCGGACGAGGGCGGGGGAGAGTTCGGTGTCGGGCACTGGTCAAGGGTACGTCGGGTCCGAGCCGCGCGACGATTCGCGGAGGTCCGGACGTTTCACGGAGTGTTCGGCGCCCATCGTCCGCGATCCGTCGCATGATCCGCGAAGCGTCGCCGCCGCGAGGGCTTGACTTCGTGGGAGCGCTCCCATAGAGTCTCTCTTCAATGCATGGGAGCGCTCCCACAGAGTGACCACGGGAGCCCCCGCGCATCGCCCCTGAGCACCACCAGCACCACCCCCGCACTACCCACCACAAAGGAGTGAACTGTGAACACACGTGCCCGCAAGCGGATCCTGACGACAGCAGCCGTCGCATCCGTCTCCGCCCTGGCCCTCGCCGGCTGCGCCTCTTCCGACTCGGGTGACAGCGCCACCGGTGACGAGAAGGTCACGCTGACCGTCACCACGTTCGGCACCTTCGGATACGACGACCTCTACGACGAGTACGAGAAGGCGAACCCGAACGTCACGATCGAGGCGACCAACATCGACACCGGCGGCAACGCCCGCACCGACGCGTTCACGAAGATCGCCGCAGGCTCGGGTCTCAGCGACGTCGTCGCGATCGAAGAGGGCTGGCTCGGCGCCATCATGGACGTCTCCGACACCTTCGTCGACCTGCGTGACTACGGCATCGAAGACCGCAAGGCCGACTGGGTCGACTGGAAGTACGGACAGGCGACGGATGCCGAGGGCCGTGTGATCGGCTACGGCACCGATATCGGTCCGAGCGGCATCTGCTACAACGGCGCAGCTTTCGAGGCGGCCGGACTCCCGAGCGACCGCGAGTCGGTGGCCGAGCTGCTGAACGGCGATTGGGAGAACTACTTCGCGGTCGGCGCCGACTACACGGCGAAGACCGGCAAGGCCTGGTACGACCACTCCGGCTTCGTCTGGAACGCCATGGTCAACCAGCTCGACGAGGGGTACTACACCTCCGACGGCGAGCTGAACGTCGAGGACAACGCCGAGCTCAAGGAGCGCTTCGAACTGCTCGGCACCGCGACCGAGGGTGGCCAGTCCGCCGCCCAGACCGCGTGGGACTGGAACGGCGGCAAGTCGTTCGTCGACGGCACCTTCGCCACGTTCGTCTGCCCCGGATGGATGCTCGGAGTCGTGCAGGGCCAGGTCGAGGCCGGCGGCGGCGATGCTGCGACCGGCTGGGACTTCGCCGACGTGTTCCCCGGCGGCGCAGCCAACTGGGGTGGCGCCTTCCTGTCGATCCCCGAGAGCTCCGAGCACAAGGAAGCCGCGGCCGACCTGGCCGACTGGCTGACGCAGCCCGAGCAGCAGGTCAAGCAGTCCGCAGCCGCGGGCAACTTCCCCTCCACAGTCGAGGCGCAGGAGACGCTCTCTGCGGAGGCGACGCCGAACGCGTTCTTCAACGACGCTCCCACCGGTGCCATCCTCGCCGAGCGTGCGAAGGGCGTCGTGGCGCAGTTCAAGGGCGCCGATGACTCGGTGATCCAGGAGAACGTCTTCGGTCCGGCCCTCAGCGGCCTCGACCGCGGCGAGACCGACACCCAGGGCGCCTGGGATGCCGCGGTCAAGCTCCTGGACGAGCTGGTCGACTGACCCGAGACCTCTCCGGTCGTTGAGCGAAAAGGGCTCACCGCGCGTTTCGTCTCGGTGCTTCGCTCCTCGCTCGACGACCGGGGGTGGCCTCCGCATCCGGTCGTCGAGCGAAGACGACGAAGTCGCCTGAGACGAAACGCGTCACCCGAAGAAGGAACCCTCATGACTCTCACAGTGGAACGCCGCGAGACGGCATCCGAACTGCCGAAGACGAATGCCGCCGGCCGGCGTCCCTGGCGGCACCGCCTCTCGCGGTTCGACCAGAACGCCTCCCCGTACTTCTACATCTCGCCGTTCTTCCTGCTGTTCGGCCTGGTCGGACTCTTCCCGCTGCTCTACACGGTGTGGGTGGCCGTGCACGAGTGGGACCTGCTCAAGGGGCAGGGCGAGTTCATCGGCGCCGGGAACTTCGTCGAGATCCTCGGCGACGCGATGTTCTGGAACTCGATCTTCAACACTCTGAGCATCTTCCTGCTGTCCGCCATTCCGCAGCTCGCGGTCGCTCTGGTGATCGCCTACCTGCTCGACCGCGGCCTCCGCGCTCCGACGTTCTGGCGCATGAGCATCCTCATCCCGTTCGTGGTCACGCCGGTCGCGGTCGCCATCATCTTCTCGAGCATCTTCAACGAGGCCGACGGTCTCGCCAACAACCTGCTCAATCTGATCGGCATCGCCGACCAGGAGTGGAAGCACGACACCGCACTCTCGCACCTGGCGATCGCCGTGATGGTGAACTTCCGCTGGACCGGCTACAACGCCCTCATCCTGCTCGCCGCGATGCAGGCGGTGCCGCGAGACCTCTACGAGTCCGCCGCCATCGACGGCGCAGGAGCGGCCCGTCGCTTCTTCTCGATCACGATCCCCACGATCCGCCCGACGCTGATCTTCGTGATCATCACGGCCACGATCGGCGGTCTGCAGATCTTCGCCGAGCCGCGCCTGTTCGACGTCTCGACCGCGGGTGGCATCGGCGGCAGCGACCGGCAGTTCCAGACGACCGTGTTGTTCCTCTGGGAGCTCGCGTTCTTCCGTCGAGACCTCGGCGAAGCATCCGCCGTGGCGATCCTGCTGTTCCTGCTCATCGTCGGCATCGGAGTGATCAACTTCCTCATCTCGAGGCGGATCTCGACCGGGGACGCCCCGAAGAACCGCGCCGCACGCCGACGCGCACGCACCGCCGCGGCCGCGGCTGCGACGGCCGCCGCTGCCGGCACGACGATCGCCACCACGACAGAGGAGAACGCGCGATGACCGCCACCCAGGCGCTGAGCGTCCCCGAGAAGATCCGCAGGCGGCGAGGCGCCGTCGGCGGAAACGCCGGAATCGGCAGCCGCCCCGGCTTCCTCACCTACGGCCTGCTCGCCGCATTCATCATCGGCAGCGTCTACCCGCTGTGGTGGTCGGTCGTCGTGGCGAGCGGCACCAACTCGACGCGCGGCGAGACCCTGCCGCTGATCCCCGGTGGCAACTTCTTCGCGAACGCCGCCAAGGTGTTCGATGCGATCCCGTTCTGGCTGGCGCTGGGAAACTCGTTCCTCATCTCGGGCATCATCACGATCTCGGTCGTGACGTTCTCGACACTGGCCGGATACGCGTTCGCCAAGCTGCGCTTCAAGGGTCGCGACGGGCTGATGATCTTCGTGATCGCGACCATGGCGATCCCGACGCAGCTCGGCATCATCCCGCTCTTCATGCTGATGCGCGAGCTCGGCTGGACCGGGTCGATCGGTGCGGTCATCGTGCCGACCCTGGTCACGGCCTTCGGTGTCTTCTTCATGCGTCAGTATCTGGTCGACGTGATCCCCGACGAGCTGATCGAGGCGGCGCGCATGGACGGCGCGAACCAGTTCCGCACCTTCCTCACCGTCGGCCTCCCGGCGGCTCGGCCCGCCATGGCGATCCTCGGCCTGTTCACCTTCATGACCGCGTGGACCGACTACCTGTGGCCGTTGATCGTGCTCTCCCCGCAGAACCCGACTCTGCAGACGGCGCTCAGCCAGCTGCAGTCCGGCTACTACATCGACTACTCGATCGTGCTCGCCGGCGCGGTGCTCGCGACCCTTCCGCTGCTCATCCTGTTCGTCATCGCAGGGCGTCAGCTGGTCAGTGGCATCATGGCGGGCGCGGTGAAAGGATGACCCCTATGACCCGTGCTTTCCCCGAGAACTTCCTGTTCGGCGCCGCGACAGCGGCGTACCAGATCGAGGGGGCCGCTTTCGAAGACGGGCGCACCGCGTCGATCTGGGACGCCTTCAGCCGCGAACCGGGTGCGGTGATCGGCGGCGACAACGGCGACGTGGCGTGCGACCACTATCACCGCTACCCGCAGGACGTCGCGCTCATGAAGGAGCTCGGTCTGCAGACCTACCGCTTCTCGACCTCGTGGTCGCGGGTGCGTCCTGACGGCGGCGCGGTCAACGCGAAGGGCGTCGACTTCTACGAGCGCCTCGTCGACGAGCTGCTCGCGAACGACATCCTGCCGTGGCTGACCCTGTATCACTGGGACATGCCGCAGGCACTGCAGGAGACCGGCGGCTGGACCAACCGCGACACGGTCGGCCGCTTCCTCGAGTACGCGGGCACGATGCACGACGCGCTGGGCGACCGCGTGAACGTCTGGACCACTCTGAACGAGCCGTGGTGCTCGTCGTTCCTCTCGTACACCGGCGGCGAGCACGCCCCCGGGCACACGAGCGTCGCCGAGGGGCTGCTCTCGGCCCACCACCTGCTGCTCGCCCACGGTGAGACGGTGCGTGAGCTGCGCGGTCGGGATGCGAGCCTCAACCTCGGCATCACCCTGAACCACACCGTCGCCGACCCCGCCGACCCGACGAACCCCGCGGATGTGGATGCCGCTCGTCGCGTCGACGGTCAGTTCAACCGCTGGTTCCTCGACCCGATCTACCGCGGCGTGTACCCGGACGACATCATCAGGGACATCAGGGCGGTGGATGCCGACGCCGTGGCGCGATTCGCGGATGCCGTGCACGACGGCGACCTCGAGACGATCTCACAGCGCATCGACACGCAGGGCGTGAACTACTACCACGGCGATTTCGTGTCCGGCACGGCGCCGGCGGAGATGCCCGTCAGCGGAGGGCCGGCGACCGGGCGGGCCGCCCGCAGTCCCTACCCGTCGAGCGAGGGCATCTACGCCGTCGAGCGCGGTCTGCCGCGCACCGCCCAGAACTGGGAGGTGCAGCCCGAGGGGCTGACCCGCCTGCTGCAGCGCGTGTGGACCGAGTACGCCCAGCCCGCGGGAACCGTGCTCTACATGACCGAGAACGGCGCCGCTTACGACGACGTCGCGGTCGTCGAAGACGGCGAGACGCGCGTGCATGATGAGGATCGCACCGAGTTCCTGCGTCTGCATCTCGCAGCCGTGCTCGACGCGGCGGATGCCGGAGTCGATGTGCGCGGCTTCTTCTACTGGTCGATGCTCGACAACTTCGAATGGGCGTGGGGCTACGACAAGCGCTTCGGCATCGTGCGCGTCGACTACGACACTCAGGAGCGGAGTCTGAAGGACTCCGGTCGGGAGTACGCTCGCATCATCGCCGCTCGCGCTCTCTGACGCCGGGCGGCGGCAACTGGGAGCATCCGGCCTCGCCGCCGGACGGAGGGAGAGTCGTGTCATCACGAGCGACCATCGAAGAGGTGGCATCGGCCGCAGGAGTCTCACGGTCGACGGTGTCGCGCGTCGTCAACGGCTCGACGGCGGTGAGTCCTGAAGCCCTCGAGTCGGTGAAGCGCGCCATCGAGCAGCTGAGCTACGTGCCCAACCGAGCGGCTCGCTCGCTGGCGTCGAGGCAGACGCACGCGATCGCGCTGATCGTGCCCGAAGACACCACGCGCTTCTTCGGCGACCCGTTCTTCGCAGCGATCGTCGCGGGCATCACGGGTGCGCTCCGAGGCTCGGACTACCTGCTCAACCTGCTCATCGCCAGCGACGACCCCGGCGACAAGATGACGAGCTTCGTGCGCAACGGCGGTGTCGACGGTGCGCTCATCGTGTCTCACCACACCAGCGATGCGTTCATCGACCGGGTCGCCGACGCGGTGCCCGTGGTATGGGGCGGGCGACCGGTGCGGATCCGCGAGGGCGACTACGTCGTCGACGTCGACAACGTCGCCGGGGCCCGCACGGCCACCCAGCACCTGATCGATACCGGGCGCACGCGCATCGCGACGATCTCGGGGCCCGTGACGATGGTCTCGTCGGTCGACCGTGTGCAGGGGTTCCGCAGCGCACTGGCTGACGCGGGTCTCTCGCCGTTCGCCGAAGAGGCGGGTGACTACAGCGAGGTCAGCGGAGCGGATGCCGCCCGCCGCATCCTCGCCGAGGGCCGCCCCGACGCGATCTTCGTCGCCAGCGACCTCATGGCCCGCGGTGCGCTCACCGCGCTCCGCTCGGCCGGCATCCGTGTTCCCGAAGACGTCGCGCTCGTCGGGTTCGACGACTCGTCCGTCGCGCTGAGCACAGACCCGCCGCTCACCACGATGCGGCAGCCCATGTACGCGCAGGGCGAGGCGATGGCCGGAGTGCTGCTCTCACGCCTCGCCGGTCGTGACCCCGCGCACACGACGATCCTGCCGACCGAGCTGGTGGTGCGCGCCTCGTCGTAGCAGCCGTGCAGCGGTTCGGCCCGGCGCGCCAGGGGAACACGGATGCGGACCATACGCCCCTCCAGGTCGGTCCGCATCCGTGAGTCTTCGGACGATCAGCTGATCCGGTACTGGTGCCGGCGCCGAGATAGCTGATCGATGTTCGCAGGCCACGGCAGCGTCGCCCACGGACCGTGGCGCTTCGCCGTCACTGCTGCCGCGAAGTCGGCCCAGACATCGCCGTACTTCTCGAACGATTCCTCGTCGAGGTTGCCGTCGCTCCAGTGCATGACGCGTCCGGCGATGTAGCTCAGGCCGAAGTCGGTCCACGACACGAACGACGGCCGAGTGTCGACGCTGATCCGGTGGATGATGCGACGCGCCTCGGCGACGTCGGCGTACCCGAGCGCCACACCCCAGGTCGCCATCGCCACGGCCTGGCCGAGTGCATATGCGTCGAGGGTGCGGACGTAGAGGTCAGGCGTCACGACCTCCTTACCGACGCGCTTTCGCACCTCCTGCTCGATGTGCGCGATGCCGCGGGAGAACGGTCGCGCGTCGCGCTCGTCTCCGCCCTCGGCGGCGATCGCGGCGAGCCTCGGTGTCGGTGGTGGAGAACAGCTCGGAGGCCGCAAGCCTCGGGGCCGCGCGAACCATCCTGTGGTGCTCATCACACTCCTGAGGGTGAGGCCGGGGTCACTCATAGCTTGAACAACTATTCAGTCGCTAATATATAGCGTCCGGGGGAGAAATCGAAGTCGTCCGATGCTGGGGAGCGGGACACGAATGGCACGTTCAGACGAACACAACCGGGCATCGCGAGAACGGTCTCGCGAAGCCATCCTGCGGGCAGCGATCGAGATGTTCGCCGAGCGCGGGGTCTCGGGTGCGAGCATCGCCGAGATCACACGGCATGCCGGGGTGGCCCAGGGGCTCGTCAGCTATCATTTCGGCGGCAAGGAGCAGCTCGTCGCGGCTGTGATCGATCGTTGGTACGAGGCGCTCTTCGAGATCCCTCAGGTCGAGGGTTCTGCCGATGTCCGTCTCGCGGGGATCATCGACGGTGCGCTCGCAGCCGCTGGCTTCGCACTGCCGCTGCAGCGAGCGGTCTTCGCGATGCAGCAGCAACCCGGCACGCACCGCATGTTCGCCGAGGCGGAGACGCGGTTCATCGAGCAGGCGATCGCGTCGGAGAACGCGGTGCGCGCGATCTTCCGCGAGAGGGGGGCTGCGGATCCTCCGCTCGAGGAGATCATGCTGCGCACCACCCTCGAGGGCGTCTTCATGAAGTACGCCGTCTATGGCGACACCTATCCGCTCGAAGACGCGCGACGCTGGGTGCGCCGCCTCTACGGCCTGCCCGAGCCCGAGGCGCCGCTTCCGCTGACACTCGCCCCGCGCGATCCTGACGCGAGGACGAGGGCCTCCGGGGCCCTGCGCGACGAGGAGTGACCGCGCCGCGGTCGGCCGTCGACCGCTGGCCGTGTCAGCCCAGCTGCATCCGAGCGAACGCACCGAGCACGACGCGCTCCGACTGCACGAGGTAGCGCTCGAGCTCGGCCGCGCCCTCCTGCGCACCGCGCGTGAGGAAGGTGTCGAGCACGGCGCGGTTCTTGCGCACGAACGGCTCGTGGAGCGATCTAGGGTCATCGATCTTCAGGAACGCCAGTCTCAGCTCGGCCGCGAGGTCGCGATAGGTGCGGGCGAGGCGCGGGCTGTCGGCGAGATCGACCAGGGCGACGTGGAACGCCATGTTCGCGCTGCCCACCGCGCGCCAGGTCTCGCTGTCGTCGAGGAGCGCATCGTGGGCGGCCGCCTCTGCGGCGAGCACCGCCTGCTGCATCCGCTGCACCGAGGGGTGCTCGGGCTCGGAGTGCAGAAGCGCCGTGCACTCGATCACCCGGCGTGCGCGGTAGATGTCGATGACGTCGGCGATCGACGGCGAGGCGACGGAGACGCCGCGGTGCGGCACGTGCTCGAGAAGGCCCTGCTCGGAGAGCGCGCGGAACGCCTCGCGCAGCGTGTTGCGCGCGACACCGAAGTGCTCGGCGATGGCCGACTCCGACAGCCGTGAACCGGGGGCGAAGGCTCCGTCGATGATCTGCTGACGGAGCGCATCGGCGAGCATGCCCTGCTGGTTCATGCCTTCATCGTAGGCGGCTGGCCCGGCCGATTGTTCGAGGAGGGAGCACTGACAACATGCGAATGCAACCCGGTCGTAGCACAGCCGAAACAAAGTTGTTGAACAATAATGCTCGATCCGTTCTACACTGGGTGTCACTCGACACCCACCAACGACGATGGGAAATCCCCCGCAATGTCAGAGAACACCGCACCCCCGCTGTCCGCAGAAGACGAAGTCCGCCTCGCCGGAGCGAAGAGACGCGCAGGGCGCAGCGCCGTGATCGGCGCGATCTTCCTGATGGCCACCAGCGCCATCGGCCCCGGATTCATCACCCAGACGGCCACGTTCACCGCGACGATGGGGGCCGCCTTCGCGTTCGCGATCCTCGTCTCGATCCTCGTCGACATCGCGGTGCAGCTGAACGTGTGGCGCATGATCACCTCCTCGGGCAAGCGCGCCGGAGAGCTCGCCAACAGCGCCATCCCCTTCTCGGGTCACCTGATCGCCGTGCTCGTCGTGATCGGCGGTCTGGCCTTCAACATCGGCAACATCGCGGGCGGCGGACTGGGCCTGAACGCCCTGCTCGGCATCGATCCCAAGCTCGGCGGTGCACTCACCGCGGCACTCGCGATCATCATCTTCCTCATCAAGAAGGCGGGCCCGGTGATGGACATCGTGCTCGTGGTCCTCGGCGTCGGCATGATCGTGATGACCGTGATCGTCGCCGTGATCGCCCAGCCGCCGATCGGCGAGGCCCTGCGGCAGACGTTCGTGCCCGACGAGCTGAACTTCGCCACCATCACGACGATCGTCGGCGGAACCGTGGGCGGATACATCACCTACTCGGGCGCCCACCGCTACCTCGACTCCGGTCACACCGGCCCGGAGCACGCCGGCCCCGTGATGCGCGCCGCAGCGAACGGCATCCTCGTCACCGGCATCATGCGCTACGTGCTGTTCCTCGCGATCCTCGGTGTGGTCGCCTCGGGCGTCTCGCTCGACCTGTCGAGCCAGGCGGCGAACCCCGCAGGGCAAGCCTTCGGCGCCGTGCTCGGCGACGCGGGACTGCGCATCTTCGGGGCGATCTTCTGGGCCGCTGCGATCAGCTCGGTGATCGGCGCGGCGTACACGTCGGCGACCTTCCTCTCGACCTTCACGAAGAAGCTCAGGGGCGGCTGGCCGCTGCAGCTGGCCACTGTCGCCTTCATCGTCGTGTCGCTGATCGTCTACCTGTCGATCGGAACGGCGCCCGCTGCGATCCTCGTCTTCGTCGGCGGTTTCAACGGACTCATCCTGCCCATCGGCCTCTCGGTGTTCATGTACATCGGCTGGTTCCGTCGTGATCTGCTGGGCTCGAAGAAGTACCCGATGTGGCTGCTGATCGCCGGCACGGTCGTCACGCTGCTCACCTGGTACATGGGCATCGTCTCGGTCGGCCCCATCTTCGCCTTCCTCGGAACCGGAGCGTGACCCCATGACATCGATCGACCTGAACTCCGACCTCGGCGAGAACGTCCCCGACCGCATCGTCAGCGATGACGAGAGCATGCTCGGTCTCGTGACGAGCGCGAACGTGGCGTGCGGCTTCCACGCGGGCAGCCCCGAGGGCATCCGCGAGACTCTCGCCAACGCGGTGGCCGGAGGCGTCGTGATCGGCGCGCACCCCGGCTACCGCGACTACGAGAACTTCGGTCGCACGAAGGTCGAGATCGACTCGGCCACGCTGCAGGCCCACGTCGAGTACCAGCTCGGAGCACTGATCGGTCTCGCCACCGCCGTCGGCGGAAAGGTCGCCTACGTCAAGCCCCACGGAGCGCTGTACAACACGATCGCGCGCGACGAGAGGCAGTCGAAGGATGTGGTGGCGGCCATCCGCGCGATCGATCCGAGCCTCGTGCTGCTGGGGCTGGCCGGCGGCGTCGTGCTCGACGTCGCCGAGCGCGCAGGGCTTCAGACTGCGGCAGAGGCGTTCGCCGATCGGGCGTACCAGCCCGACGGTCAACTCGTCTCGCGCACCGAGACGGGCTCAGTGCTCCACGATCCCGTCGCCGTCGCCGAGCGCATGGTGCGCCTCGCCGGCGAGGGAGTGATCCGCGCGGTCGACGGCACCGACGTGCCGGTCAGTGCGCAGTCGATCTGCGTGCACGGGGACAGCCCCGGTTCGGTGGCCATGGCGGCCGAGACCAAGCGGATGCTGCAGGACGCGGGCATCACGATCGCGCCGTTCGCGGGCGTCTGACATGACCGTTCTCGCGACCGCCGGCCAGCTCGCCGATGCGCGTGCGGCGCGTGCCGCCATCCGCGCAGGGCTCTCCGAGCCGACCAGCGGGGTCGCGGTCGGACTCACGCAGGCGAATCTCATCTCCGTGCCCGCGGACTGGGCCTTCGAGACACTGCTCTTCGCACAGCGCAACCCGAAGCCGTGCCCGGTGCTCGAGGTCATCGAGCAGGGAGAGGTCGAGTCACGGCTCGCGCCGGGCAGCGACATCCGCACCGACATCGGTCGGTATCGCATCTGGCGCGACGGCGAACTGGCCGAAGAGGTCACAGACGCGACGGCAGCCTGGGCGGAGCATCCGGATCTCGTCTCGTTCCTCATCGGATGCAGCTTCACGTTCGAATCCGGACTCCTCGAGGCGGGCATTCCGATCCGTCATCAGGAGCTCGGCCGCAATGTGCCGATGTACCGCACCACCGTGCCCTGCGTTCCGGCGGGCCGTCTGAGCGGTGAGATGGTCGTGTCGATGCGCCCGATCGCGGCCGACCGAGTGGCGGATGCCGTGCAGATCTCGGGCCGGACCCCCGCGGTGCACGGTGCTCCGGTGCACATCGGGGATCCGGCATCCCTCGGAGTCCTCGACCTGGCCCGGCCCGACTTCGGAGACGCCCCCGAGATGCGCGACGGAGAAGTGCCGGTGTTCTGGGCGTGCGGCGTCACCCCACAGGCCGCGATCATGGCCTCGAAGCCGCCGTTCGCCATCACGCACGCACCGGGCTACATGTTCATCACCGATGTGCCGGATGCGGAGTACATCGTCTGATGCGCATCCTCACCGCATCCGATCATGCGCTTCTCATCGAGGCGACCGACCTCGACGAGGCGATGCGTCTGAACCTCGCCTGGGACGAGGTGCGCGGTGTCGTCGAGCGCATCCCCGGCGCTCGCACCGTGCTCGTGCGCTTCGATCCGCTCGTCGTCTCGGCCGCCGACCTCGCAGACGTGCTCGCGGCGACCGAGATCGACACCGCCCACCTGCCGACCACCGGTGAGGTCACGGTGCCGGTGCGATACGACGGCGAGGATCTCGACGAGGCGGCGTCCCTGCTGGGAGTGTCGGCGTCAGAGCTCGTGAACCGCCACCTCGCTGCCGATTGGAAGGTCGCCTTCTCGGGCTTCGCCCCCGGGTTCGGCTACGTGGTGAGCAGCGATCCGCTGTTCGACGTGCCCCGGCGCTCGTCACCCCGCACCCGCGTGCCTGCGGGATCGGTGGCGCTCGCCGGAGCGTTCACCGGCGTGTACCCGCGAGAGAGTCCGGGCGGATGGCAGCTCATCGGTCGCACGGACGCCCTGATGTGGGACATCGACCGCGACCCGCCTGCCCTGCTGTCGCCCGGCACGACCGTGCGGTTCGAGAGCGTGCGCGAGCAGGTCGTGATGCCGGCACTGGTGTCGGAGAACGCAGATGAAGCAGCCGACACCCGGCGCGGCGCCGATCGACACGCCGCCGCGGCAGCGCCGACTCCGGGTTCTCCAGCACCCGCCGCGGTCGAGATCGTGCGTCCGTCACTGCAGCTCCTGGTGCAGGATGCCGGTCGCCCCGGCTTCGCGGCGCTCGGCGTCTCGGCGTCAGGGGTCGCCGATCGTCGCGCGATGCGCGACGCGAACCGTGCAGTGGGCAATGCGTCCGACGCCGCCGTGCTCGAGAGCGTCGGGGGTGCGGTGCTGCGCTTCCGTGGTGCCGGGGTCGCCGCTGTCGCGGGTGCCGTCGGCTCTCTCGCACTCATCGATGCCGGCGGCGTGACGCGTCAGATCGACCACGGCGTGCCCTTCGCCACGGTCGACGGCGACGAGCTCACCCTCGGACACCCCGCCAGTGGACTGCGCTACGTCATCGCCGTCCGTGGCGGTGTGGCCGCAGAATCGGCGCTGCACAGCCGCGCGAGCGACACCCTCGCCGGTCTCGGGCCAGCGCCGCTCGCCGCGGGCGACGTGCTCGGTGTGGGCGACTCGGCACCGCATCCCGTCGAGCCCGAGACCACACCGCGGACGCTCCCTGCTCCCGGCGACCTCGTCGACCTCGAGATCACTCTCGGTCCGCGTGACGACTGGTTCACGACCGCAGCGCTCGCGGGCCTCACCGGCCAGGAGTGGACGGTGACGCCGCGCTCGGATCGGGTCGGCATCAGGCTCGAGGGCGCCGTGCCCCTGGAGCGGTCGGTCGGTGGCGAGCTGCCCAGCGAGGGAGCAGTCACCGGCGCGATCCAGGTGCCTCCGGACGGTCAGCCCGTGCTGTTCCTGCCCGATCATCCGCTCACCGGCGGATATCCGATCATCGGTGCTCTCACCGATCGCAGCCTCGACCTCGCCGGCCAGCTGCCGCCCGGCGCGCGAGTTCGTTTCATCGTCAAGGAGACCTCATGACCAAGGTGCTGATCGCGAACCGCGGAGAGATCGCCGTGCGCGTCATCCGCGCCTGCGCCGAAGCCGGATACACGTCGATCGCGGTCTATGCCGACCAGGATGCCGACGCGCTGCACGTACGACTCGCCGACGAGGCCCTGGGCCTCGGGGGAGACACGGCTGCGACGACCTACCTCTCCATCGATGCGCTGCTCGCTGCGGCGCGGAAGAGCGGCGCGGATGCCGTGCACCCCGGCTACGGATTCCTGTCGGAGAGCGCGGAGTTCGCGCGAGCGGTCGAGGGCGCCGGTCTCATCTGGATCGGACCCTCGCCCGACAGCATCGACGCGCTCGGCGACAAGATGACCGCGCGCCGGATCGCGCAGCGCGTCGGAGCACCGTTGGCGGCCGGCACCGACCAACCGCTGGCCGGCCCGGCAGAGGCCGTGGCGTTCGCCGAGCAGCACGGGCTTCCGATCGCCATCAAGGCTGCATTCGGCGGTGGTGGGCGAGGTCTCAAGGTGGTGCGGGAGCTCTCCGAGGTTGCCGAGGCCTTCGACGCCGCGACCCGTGAGGCGATCGCCGCGTTCGGCCGCGGCGAATGCTTCGTCGAGCGGTTCCTCGAGAGCCCACGCCACATCGAGGTGCAGGTGCTCGGCGACGGGCTCGGCGGCATCGTGGTGGTCGGCGACCGCGACTGCTCGATGCAGCGACGCAACCAGAAGCTCATCGAGGAGGCGCCGGCTCCGGGGCTGTCGAAAGATCAGCGCGCGCGGTTCCATGACGCGGCCAGGGCGATCTGCGCCGAGGTGCAGTACCGCGGTGCGGGAACCGTGGAGTTCCTCCTCGCCGCTGACGGCACGATCTCGTTCCTCGAGGTGAACACCCGGCTCCAGGTGGAGCACCCGGTCACGGAGGAGGTCACCGGCACTGATCTGGTGCGCGAGCAGTTCCGCATCGCCTTCGGCGAGGGGATCTCCTTCACCGAGACCCCGACACCGACGGGGCACGCGATCGAGTTCCGCATCAACGCGGAAGACCCCGGTCGCGGCTTCCTGCCGAGCCCCGGCCGCGTCGCGTCACTGCGCATCCCCGGTGGCCCCGGGGTGCGGTGGGACAGCGGGATCGAGGCGGGCGATGTCGTGCAGCCTGCCTTCGACTCGATGATCGCGAAGCTCGTCGTGCACGCCGACAGCCGTGATGCGGCACTCGTGCGGGCGAGACGGGCGCTGCGCGAACTCGAGGTCGGGGGCCCGGCGACCGTCATCCCGTTCGATCTGCTCGCGCTCGACGACGAGGCCTTCGCCACCGAGACCTTCGCGGTGCACACGCAGTGGATCGAGAGCACGTTGCTGCCGCGCTTGGAGCCACAGCTGCGGCCGGCCCCGGCTCCGGATGCCGCTCTCCAGCGCTTCCCCGTCGAGATCGACGGACGCCGCGTCGTGCTCGGGCTGCCGGTCGGTCTGCTCGCCGGACTCGGCGGGCTGGCGGATGCGGGAGCAGAGCCGTCGACATCCGATCCGACCGAGCTGCGCTCGCCGGCGCCCGGCACGCTCGTGCGCTGGCTCGCCGACGACGGTGCGAGCGTTGCGGAGGGTGACCCGGTGGCCGTACTCGACGCGATGAAGATGGAGACCACGGTCGCAGCTCACCGCACCGGCGTCCTGTCGCACCGGGTCGAGCTCTCCGCGATGGTCGCTCCCGACGCGGTCCTCGCGATCATCGCCTGAGCGCGACTCGCCGCCGCACGCGAAGATCCCGGATGCCGCAGCTGCAGCATCCGGGATCTTCAGGTTCGCGGGTCGAGCGTGATCAGGCGGGGTCGCCGCCCAGCGGGCCCACGGCCTCGAGGGGCCTCGGGTCGTCGGCGCCGGTCTTGCGCGCGCGGGCGATCGCGTTGCCCACGTGGTAGATCAGCAGCGCGGCGACCGTGCCGAGCACGATGCCGCCGAAGGCGAAGTCGCCGAGCTGCATCGAGAATCCGGCGACGCCGATCACGAGCGACACGGCGGCCGTGTACTGGTTCACCGGACGCGAGAAGTCGACCCTGCTGTCGACCCAGATCTTGATGCCGATGATGCCGATCAGGCCGTAGAGAGCAGTGGTCGCACCGCCGAGCACGCCGGCGGGGATCGAGTTGAAGACCTCGCCGACCTTGGGCGAGAACGCCAGCAGGATCGCGAAGAGCCCGGCGACCCAGTACACGGCGGTCGAGTAGACGCGGGTCGCGGCCATGACGCCGATGTTCTCGCCGTAGGTCGTCGTGCCGGATCCGCCGAAGCCGCCGGCGATGGTCGTGGCGACACCGTCGGCGATCAGCGCGCGACCCGTGTGCTTGTTGATGGCGGGGTCTTCGGTCATGGTTGCGACGCCGCGCACGTGGCCGACGTTCTCGGCGACGAGCACCAGGACGACGGGGAGGAACATCGCGATGGTCGACCAGGTGCCAGGGGCGATGAAGTCGGGGAGCTGGAACTCGGGCAGGCCGACCCAGGGTGCGTCGGCGATGAGCTCGGCGGGCGTCTTGCCGCCGCGCAGGGCGTTGGGTACGTCGAAGGACCCGGTGAAGGCGGCGTAGATGAAGCCGACCGCGACGCCGAGGAAGATCGAGATGCGTCCGAGGAACCCGCGGAACAGCACCGCGAACAGGATGATCGCGACGAGCGTGATGGTCGCGGTCACGGGGTCGAGCTGGAAGTTGTTCCACGCGGTCGGGGCGAGGTTGAAGCCGATCAGAGCGACGATCGCACCGGCGACGACCGGAGGCATCAGCGCGTCGACCCAGCGCAGGCCGGCGAACTGCACGACCAGACCCACGGCGGTGAGCAGGATGCCGACCGCGACGACTCCCGCCAGGGCTGAGCCGGTGCCACCCGCAGCGACCGCGGCGGTGATCGGCGCGATGAACGCGAACGACGAGCCGAGGTAGCTGGGCAGCTGGTTCTTCGTGATCAGCAGGAAGATCAGCGTGCCGAGGCCGCTGAACAGCAGCGTGGTCGAGACCGGGAAGCCGGTCAGGGTCGGCACGAGGAACGTGGCACCGAACATCGCGACGACGTGCTGGGCGCCGATCGCGATCGTGGCCGGCCAGTTCAGGCGCTCTTCGGGCTTGACGACGGCGCCGGGCTCGACAGTGCGGCCGTTTCCGTGGGTCTTCCACAGGGGCATGCGGGCTCCTCAGGATCGGGGGAGGGGGAGTGCTGGAGCAACACTACCGATTCCTGAGTGTTCCCTGGGTGCGCGTGGACGCTCCCTCGGGCGGACTTCTGCGCCTCGGGAGGAGAATTCTCGAGGATCTCTCCTCCCGAGACGCAGTTCTCCTCCCGGGAGGGTGTGGCGTCAGGCTCCGAGGCGCTCGATCAGCTCGCGGTAGCGGGCGGCGGTGCGCTCGACGATGTCCTCGGGAAGCACGGGCGGCTCGCCCTGCTTGTCCCAGTTCGAGGCCAGCCAGTCGCGCACGATCTGCTTGTCGAAGCTCGCCATGCGCTCGCTCGGGGTCGAACCGATGCGCCAGGCCTCGGCATCCCAGTAGCGCGACGAGTCGCTCGTGAGCACCTCGTCGGCCAGGCGCAGCGTGCCGTCGCCATCCGTGCCGAATTCGAACTTGGTGTCGGCGAGGATCAGGCCCTTCTCCTCCGCGATCGCAGCGGCCCTCGTGTAGAGCGCGAGCGAGACGTCGCGCAGCTCGGCTGCCCGCTCGGCGCCGACGAGCTCGACGACCCGCTCGAAGGTGATGTTCTCGTCGTGCTCGCCCATCGGCGCCTTGTATGCCGGGGTGAACAGCGGCTCGGGAAGGCGGTCGCCGTTCTGCAGGCCCGCAGGCAGCGGGATGCCGCACACGGTGCCGCTCTCGGTGTATTCGGCCCAGCCGGTGCCGGTGATGTAGCCGCGCACGACGCATTCGACCGGCAGCATCTCGAGCGACTGTGCGAGCATGGCGCGGTCGGCGACGCTCGCGGGGATGTCGCCCTCGACGAGGTGGTTCGGAACATCGCTGAGCCGGCTGAACCACCAGCGGCTGAGACGCGTGAGCAGCGCGCCCTTCTCGGGGATGCCCGGCGACAGCACGAAGTCGAACGCACTCACGCGGTCGGAGGCGACTACGAGGATGCGGGTGTCGGCGGCGTCATCCGAGGCGTACAGGTCGCGGACCTTGCCCGAATAGATGTGGCGCCAGCCGGGGATGGTCTGCGCGTTGCTGTCCGAAGGTGTGCTCACCCGCCCATTATCCCGGTAGACGTCGCCGGTGTCGTGTCAAGGGCTGGTGCGACCGCTGCGGCATCGGCGACGCTCGAACCGAGGAAGCGGAGGAACCATGACGAAGGACCTATCGACGGGTGATCGGGTGAGCTGGAACACGCCCCAGGGACGAACGCACGGCACGGTGGTGGAGAAGCGGACGAAGGACTTCCGGTTCGCCGGGCAGAGCTTCACCGCCTCGGACGACGAACCGGCTTACATCGTGAAGTCGGAGAAGAGCGGCGACGAGGCCGCGCACAAAGGTTCGGCGCTCCGGAAGCTGAGCAGCTGAGCTGAACCCCGCCGCGGTACGGCTCGTGTACGCGGATCGGCCGCTCACGCCGGAGCAGCTCGCCGCCACGCTGAGGTAGAGCGGGCGAACTCGGCGTCCGTCTTGTCGACCGGTATGAAGGAGCGTACAGTCCACGTGGACTATTTGAGGTGGAGCACGTGTCGAACGAACCTGCGGAGCGACTGACCCCGATGGGGGTGATGATCCTGGCGCTGCTGCGCGAGGGCGACATGCATCCCTACGAGATGGTGCGCCTGATGCGCGCTCGCCGCGATGAGCGACCGGCCCGCCGAGTTCCGCATCGCGCTCGCTGAGGCGCACAACCTCGAGCGACCCGACGTCATCGAGTGTCTCCACTCCCGACGTGAGGCCCTCGACGAGGGGCACGTGATGCACCGCGACGGACTGATCGGTGCTCGACGAAAGGGCGCACCCGAGCAGGTGCTCGTCGAGTTCGAGCGCCAGGAGGTGCTGCTCGAGGCCGAGCTGCGCTGGCTCGACTCGCTCCTCGACCGGCTCGAGGCCGAAACGTTCCCCTGGGGGCCCACGGCTTTCGAGAACACCGACCGCTACCTCGCACAGCGAAAGGCTGCACAGCAATGACCGAGTCTCCCTCGACCGGACGTCCACCCGCGGCATCCTCGTCCTCCGGTCCGTCGACCGGCACGTTCGCCGCCGGTCAACGCCCGGCCAGCCCGTGGCCCGCACTGTGGGCGCTGGTCATCGGCTTCTTCATGATCCTCGTCGACACCACGATCGTCTCGGTCGCGAACCCGGCCATCAAGGCGGCGCTCGACCCCACCACCAACAACCTCGACAACGTGGTGTGGGTCACCAGCGCCTACCTGCTCGCCTACGCGGTGCCGCTGCTGATCACCGGACGCCTCGGCGACCGCTTCGGCCCGAAGAACATCTACCTCATCGGCCTCGCGATCTTCACGCTCGCATCGCTCTGGTGCGGACTGTCGGGCTCGCTCGAGATGCTCATCGCGGCGCGCGCAGTGCAGGGGCTGGGTGCCGCCTTCATGACGCCGCAGACGATGGCCGTCATCACGCGCACGTTCCCGCCCGACCGTCGCGGCGCGGCCATGGGCTTGTGGGGCGCGACCGCCGGTGTCGCGACTCTCGTCGGACCCCTGGTGGGCGGGCTGCTCGTCGACGGCTTCGGCTGGGAGTGGATCTTCTTCGTGAACATCCCCGTCGGCATCGTCGCGTTCGTGCTCGCCTGGCGTCTCGTGCCGAAGCTGCAGACCAGTCCGCATCGCTTCGACATCCTCGGCGTCATCCTGAGCGCCGTGGCGCTGTTCCTCATCGTCTTCGGACTGCAGGAGGGCGAGAAGTTCGACTGGGGCGTCATCTGGGGGCCGATCTCGGTGTGGAGCCTCATCATCACCGGCCTCGTCGTGCTCGCCCTGTTCATCGTGCAGCAGGCGCGCACGCGCAGTGAGGCGCTGGTGCCGCTCGCGCTCTTCCGCGACCGCAACTTCTCCGGCGCGAACGTCGCCATCGCCGCCGTCGGGTTCACGGTGACGAGCATGTCGCTGCCGATGATGTTCTTCCTGCAGACCGCGCGAGGGCTCACTCCGACCGAAGCCGCGCTGCTGCTCATCCCGATGGCCGTGCTGTCCGGGGTGCTCGCGCCGTTCGCCGGCAAGCTGCTCGATCGCGTCGACCCGCGCATCATCCTCATCCCCGGTCTGCTCTGCGTGGTCGTCGCCCTCATCTGGTACTCCGCGCTGATCAACATGGGCACCGAGATCTGGATGTTCCTGCTTCCCTCCGCCCTGATGGGCATCGGCAACGCGGGAATGTGGGGGCCGCTCGCGACCACCGCGACCCGCAAGTTGCCGCCGCGCCAGGCGGGTGCCGGTGCGGGCATCTACAACACGACCCGTACCATCGGATCGGTCATCGGCTCGGCATCCATCGCCGCATTCATGCAGTCGCGCCTCGAGGCGAACCTGCCGGGTCTCGCCGATGCCCCCTCGGGCATCAGCGGCGGCGGTTCGCTCCCGCCCGAGGTCGCCGAGGGGTTCGCCTCAGGAATGTCGCAGGCGATCCTGCTTCCCGCGTGCGTGATGGTCGTGGCTCTCGTCGCATCGCTGTTCCTCGGACGCTACGACAAGACGGATGCAGCGGCCCCGTCCGCACCCGCGGAGGCGCCCGCTCCCGCGGCGTGACCCGCCATTGACGATGAGCCGGGTCTTCTGCACCATCGTGCGGAAGACCCGGCTCTCCACAGTCGCCGGGTCGCCGCGGCGAACCCGATTCGCTCGGGTGGCGACGCTGGCTACCGTCGGTCCGTGCCGACGGTCATGCGGGTTCGCGGATACCGATTCTTCTTCTACAGCAACGAGGGATCGGAGCCGCCCCACGTACACGTGGAGCATTCCGGAATGACTGCCAAGTTCTGGCTTGCGCCCGTAAGCTCTGCATCAAGATCGAGGTTCAGCGACGATGAGCTGCGCTCACTGCAGCGTCTCGTGAACCGGCATCGGCATCGTTTCGAGGAGGCGTGGCATGAGCATTTCGGTGGATGACGCGGTCGCCGTCGGCGTCTCTTTCGACGATCGAGAGATGCATGTGCGCATCAGGGACGGACGGACGATCAGTGCACCTCTCGCGTGGTTCCCGCGTCTTGCCACCGCGACGGCCGCGGAGCGCAGGGATTGGCGACTGATCGGCTCAGGGGAGGGCATTCAGTGGAGTCGGCTCGATGAAGACGTGTCGATCGCGGGGTTGCTGCATCACCCCTGACCGGTCGTCGAGCGAGGCCGGCGAGCCGCCCGAGCTGACACGCGCTGACCGGTTTGCGCCCGGGAATGCCGATGTGATGTCATCGGGCGATGACGATCGAGCTCACGAGGCCCACCACTGACCTGTTCGACTCCTGGGCGGCGGCCGTCGCCGAATTCGGCGACGGGCACGTCGACGGATCAGGTCTCCAGACACCTGTCACCCCGGACCGCGCGACGCTCGATGCCCTCATCGAGAAGTCGACGCTGCTGGCCGACACCACGGCCGACCTCCCCGAGGATGCCGTGCACAACGACCTGTATTGGATCGTCGACGACGGCGAGGTCGTCGGGTTCCTGTCGTTCCGGCACGAGCTCAACGAGTGGCTCCGTGAGGCGGGCGGCCACATCGGGTACTCGGTGCGCGAGTCGCGACGGCGTCAGGGCTACGCTTCAGCGGCGCTGCGTCTCGGGTTCGAGCGGGCACGCGAGATCGGACTCGACCGCGTGCTCGTCACGTGCGACGACGACAACGTCGGCTCGTACCGCACGATCGAGGGTGCCGGAGGCGTGCTGCAGGACGTCAGCGACCAGTCGGCGCGGGGCCACGCGATGCTCCGCCGATACTGGATCACCCTCTAGCCGCGAGCGCCGGGGCGGGCACGACGTCGGACGTCAGGCCGGGCTCGCCGCGGTGACGGGCGGATGCTGCGGCGGGGCGCGCGCGGCATCCGAAGCTGTGCCCGTCTGAAGCGGTGCCGATCCGAACTCGTGCCTGCCAGAGGCCGGGCACTCGGGCTACTCCGCGACGCGGGCGGCGATGTCGGTGCGGAAGTGCGAACCGTCGAGCGTGATGCGGCCGATCGCCTCGTAGGCACGGTCGCGCGCGGTGCGGAAGTCGGATGCCACGGCGACGACGTTCAGCACCCGACCACCGGTCGCGATCAGCGAGCCGCCGGGTGCATCGGGGCTGGCTGTCGCGGCGTGCACGAGGCGCACACCCTCGACGGCCGCCGCATCGGCGAGGCCCTCGATCGGCCGGCCGGTCTGCGGCGCCTCGGGGTAGCCCTCGCTGGCGAGGACGACCGTGATGGCGACGTCGTCGCTGAAGACCGGCTCCGGCTGGTCTTCGAGAGTGCCGGATGCTGCGGCGAGCAGCAGCTCCGACAGTGGAGTCACGAGGCGAGGCAGCACGATCTGCGTCTCGGGGTCGCCGAAGCGGGCGTTGAACTCGATCACGCGCACACCGGCGGGAGTCAGGATGAGACCCGCGTAGAGGAGGCCGATGAACGGGGTGCCTTCTTCGTCGAGCTGACGGATCACGGGCAGGGCGACATCACGCGTGACCTCTTCGACGAAGGCCTGCTCGCTGCCGAACTGGTCGGCGAGCCACGGCAGCGGAGAGTAGGCGCCCATGCCGCCCGTGTTGGGGCCTTCGTCGCCGTCGAGCGCGCGCTTGAAGTCCTGCGCCGGGCTGAGCGCGCGCACGGTGTCGCCGTCGCTCAGGAAGAACAGCGAGACCTCGGGGCCCGAGAGGAACTCTTCGATGAGCACGGGGCCGGAGGGCAGATAGTGCTCGGCGTGCGCGAGGGCCTCGGCGCGATCCGAGGTCACGATGACACCCTTGCCTGCGGCGAGCCCGTCGGCCTTGACCACGTGGGGGGCACCGAGGTCGTCGAATGCGGCCTCGACCTCGGCGGTGGTGGTGGCGCGCACCGCTCGTCCGGTGGGCACGCCGGCGGCATCCATGATCCGCTTGGCGAAGGACTTCGACCCCTCGAGCTGAGCCGCGGCCTTGCCGGGGCCGAAGACAGGGATGCCGTGCGCGCGCAGCACGTCGGCGACACCCGCGACCAGCGGCGCCTCGGGTCCGACGACCACGAGGTCGACGCCGTGCTCGTTGGCGAACGAGGTCACGGCCGCCCCATCGAGCATGTCGAGGGTGACCGGCGTCGCGTCCTGCGCGATTCCGGCGTTGCCGGGGGCGACGAAGATCTCGTGCTCCGCGGTCTCTGCTCGCAGAGCGAGGATGATCGCGTGCTCACGGGCACCGGAACCGAGGACGAGAATCTTCACCCGTCCAGACTACCGAGGCGGGCGCGCGCGTTTCGGCTGGTTGCGCCTCAGAGTTCGACCGGGCGCTCCGCCGAGGCGTCCCATGGCACGGTCCAGCCGGCGGCGTCGAACAGCGCATCGAGCACCATCGCCGTGAAGCCCCACACGATCGTGCCGTCGACATCGAACGCCGGCCCCTTCCAGGTGCGACCCATGCGGTGGATCGTCGACGTGAAGCGGGTCGCCGGGTCGAGCAGCTGCGCCACGGGCACTCGGAACACATCGACCGTCTCGGCATGATCCACGGCCGCGACGCGCGACGGCGAACGCCACCAGCCGAGTACGGGGGTGACCATGTGGTTGCTCGCGGCGAGCGGGATCTCGGTAAGAGTGGCGAGGATCTCGACGCCGGCCGGGTCGAGACCCGTCTCCTCCTCGGCCTCGCGCAGGGCGGTGGCGACGGCATCCGCATCCGACTCCTCGGCCCGGCCACCCGGGAACGACACCTGCCCGGGGTGCGACGACAGCGTGGCCGCTCGGCGCTGCAGCAGCACGTCGAGGTCTGCGGCCATGGTCGCGGAGTCGGTCTGCGCCGGGATGCTGTCGAGCTTGCCGAACAGCACGAGCACGGATGCCGCATGAGCGTTGCCGTCGACCGGAGGCAGGGGCCTCGTCCAGCCCTCACTGCGCTGCGCCGCGGCGAGCAGCTGGGCTCTCGCGCCGTGCAGGGTATCGGGACTGTGGCTCATCGCCTCGAGCCTATTCCTGCGCCGGGCGGTGGGGGCGGATTCCTGTGTACGCCAGCGGAGTCGATTCGCGCGTGCGAAGGCCGAATCGTCGCGGCGCGGCCTTCGCACGCGTGAATCGCCTCGCGAAGCGCACACGCCCGCAGCAACGAACCGGCTCGGCGTACCCTGTTCCCATGCCCTCCAGGAAGATCGACATCATCGACGGCCGCGCGGCGCTCGATGAAGTCGGGAGAGCGGATGCCGCAGGCGAGAAGCCGCAGCGCACCGATCTCGCGACGGCCGTCCGCTACCTGCTGCAACTGCTCGACGAGAAGGCTCCGGGCAACAGCGTCGAGGTTCGAGTGCCGCCGTTCGGCGCGGTGCAGGTGATCCAGGGCCCGCGGCATACGCGCGGCACTCCGCCGAACGTCGTCGAGATGGACCCCGCGACCTGGATCGCCGTCGCCACGGGCAAGGAGCACTGGTCGGATGCCGCGGGTGCGGGCCGGGTCAGTGCCTCAGGCACCCGCGCGGATCTGTCTGACGTCCTGCCGCTGCGTCCCTGACCGAAGACGTCTGACCTGTCCAGACGCCAGCCCGAGGCCGCATCACGGCGACGCCGAGATGCTCGGCAGACCGGCACCCCACCCACAGGCAACGGTGGGAGAATGGATGCATGTCCTCCCACGATTCCTCCCAGACGGTCGAGGCGACCGTCCGCCGCGTGCCGCGCTTCGGTGTGTTCATGGGCATCGGCGTCGTGCTCGGAATCATCGCCGCCGGCATCCTGACGATGATGGGCAGCTTCGAACCCTCTGAAGCGGCAGGCGTCGTCTACCCGCCCGGACAGGTGTTCGGATTCCTGCTGCTGTGGACCGTGCCGATCGGCTTCGCCCTCGCGAGCGTCGTCGCGCTGATCCTCGAGCGCCTCGCCCGCCGCCACGATCACGTCGTGACGGTCGAGCACGAGACGATCATCGAGAACGACTGACCCGGTCGCGCGCAGCAGGCCCGGTCAGGCCAGCTCTGCGATGATCGGCCGGATCGCCGCGTCGAACGACACCACGTCGCGCCGCAGTCCGTCGGTCACCGCGACCGTGAGAGCGCCGATCCACCAGATCCCCCGCTGCGAGAACGGCAGCACCTGCACGTTGAGCTCGAACGAATGCGCACGCCGCCCGATCTCGCGCTCGAACTCGGCGATCGCACTCGCATAGGCACGGTACGCCTCGCCGCCGATGTTGCCGTTGCCCGACCTGCTCGCCATCGAGCTGCGGATCGACGCGACGTAGCGATCGTGCGCGACGCGGGCGAAGTGCATCGCCGACTCCGCATGCGGCGCGATCGCCGCGGCGAGCTGCTCGGCTCCGGTCGCGGGCAGCGCCACGAGCGTGTCGAAGCCCTCGACGAGTTCGAGCGGCACGCCGGAGGGGTGCGCTCGGGGTTCGACCGTCATGTCCCAGTAGTCGCGCCACTGCTTCTCGAGCTCGGGCGTCACCTCGACGGCATCCGGTGCTCTGACGGGCAGATCGCGCAGGCTCGGAAGGTCTTCCGGAGCCCGGATGCCGAGCGATTGGCGCAATGCGAGCGCGACGAGCACCGGAACGCTCGCGTCTTCGCGGATCAACCACTGCGGCTTGTCGGCCATGGCCCCATCGTAGGAGATCGAGGGCGGGGAGAGGAGGGCCCCGCGGGCGGTAGGCTGGAGGGGTGGCTGCCTCCCCCACCAATCCCTATTCCGAAGCCGGCGTCGATACCGCTGCAGGCGATCTCGCCGTCGAGCTGATGAAATCTTCCGTGCGCGCTACGCACGGCCCTGAAGTGCTCGGCGGTGTCGGCGGATTCGCCGGACTGTTCGACGCGAGCGCGCTGCGCGACTTCCGTCGCCCGCTGCTCGCGACCAGCACAGACGGCGTCGGCACGAAGGTCGCCATCGCGCAGGCCATCGACAAGCACGACACGATCGGCCAAGACCTCGTCGGCATGGTCGTCGACGACATCGTCGTGGTGGGCGCCAAGCCGCTCTTCATGACCGACTACATCGCCTGCGGCAAGGTCTTCCCGCAGCGCATCGCCGACATCGTGCGCGGCATCGCCGAGGCGTGCACCGCCACCGGCACCGCACTCATCGGCGGCGAGACCGCAGAGCACCCCGGTCTCCTCGGCCCGCGCGACTACGACGTGGCAGGAGCCGCGACCGGAGTCGTCGAGGCCGACGGCATCCTCGGGGCCGATCGCGTGCAGGACGGCGACGTCGTGCTCGCCGTCGAGTCCAGCGGACTGCACTCCAACGGCTACTCGCTCGTGCGCCACATCGTCACGAACGCCGGCATCGGCTATGGCGACAACGCCGCCGACTTCGGCAAGACCTGGGGCGAGGCTCTTCTCGAGCCGACGCGCCTCTACACGCTTCCGCTGCTGCGTCTGATCGAGCAGCTCGGCGGGGGAGTGCACTCGCTCAGCCACGTCACCGGCGGCGGCATCGCGGCGAACCTCGCCCGTGTGCTCCCGCAGGGCAGCTGGGCCGAGGTCGACCGCAGCACGTGGTCGCCGAGCCCGGTCTTCCGCGTGCTCAGTGACATCGCGGGATCGACGCTGGAATCGGCCGAGGGCACCTGGAACCTCGGCATCGGATTCCTCGCGATCGTCGCGGCCGACAAGAAGGATGCCGCCATCGCGGCGCTCGCGGCAGACGGCATGCCCGCGTGGCAGGTCGGAACCGTGGGCTTCGGCGCGCGTCCGGCAGGAGAGTTCGAACAGGGCGCCAAGGGCGTCGACGGTGGAGCTGTGCGCCTGGTCGGCGCCTATGCGGACGGAGCGAAGTAAGAGTCCATGTGCGGCATCGTCGGAATGGTGGGCTCTGCCCCGGTCAATCAGGACATCTACGACGCACTCCTGCTGCTGCAGCACCGCGGCCAGGATGCGACGGGCATCGCGACCGCTGAGGCGAACGGCGTGATGCACAACGCCAAGGCACAGGGCATGGTGCGCGAGGCGTTCCGCACCCGTGACATGCGCGGGCTCCTCGGCAACGTCGGGCTCGGTCACGTGCGCTACGCGACCAAGGGCACCGCATCGAACGAAGAGGAGATGCAGCCGTTCTACGTGAACGCGCCGTACGGCATCATCCTCATCCACAACGGCAACCTGACGAACACGCGTGAGCTCACGGCCGACATGGCCCAGCGCGACCGCCGTCACCTCAACTCCTCGAGCGACACCGAGCTGCTGCTCAACGTGCTCGCCGGCGAGCTGCAGAACACCACCTCGACGGTCGACCTCGATGCAGACCGGGTCTTCGAGGCGGTCGAGCGCACTCATGAGCGCATCGAGGGCGCCTACGCCGTCATCGCGGTCATCGCCGGCTACGGCCTGCTCGCGTTCCGCGACCCGTTCGGCATCCGCCCCCTCATCCTCGGCCGTCGTCCGTCGACCGTCCCCGGCGCAGAGGGCCGGGACGAATGGGTCGTCACGAGCGAGTCGCTGGTGCTCGAGAACGCCGACTACGAAGTGGTCCGCGAGGTCGAACCCGGCGAGGCGATCTTCATCACGAACGAGGGTGAACTGCACAGCAGGCAGTGCGCGAAGGATGCGACGCTCGCGCCGTGTGCGTTCGAGTACGTCTACCTCGCTCGACCCGACTCGGTCATGAACGGCGTCTCGGTCTACGAGTCCCGCCTGCGCATGGGCGACAAGCTGGCCGACACGATCGCCAAGCACGTGCCGATGGACAAGATCGACGTCGTCATGCCGATCCCCGACTCGTCTCGGCCCGCGGCCATGGAGGTCGCCCGCAAGCTGGGCATCGAGTACCGCGAGGGCTTCTACAAGAACCGCTACGTCGGCCGCACCTTCATCATGCCCGGCCAGGCCGTGCGCAAGAAGAGCGTGCGTCAGAAGCTGAACGCGATGTCGACCGAGTTCCAGGGCAAGAACGTGCTGCTGATCGACGACTCGATCGTGCGGGGCACGACGTCGAAGGAGATCATCCAGATGGCGCGGGATGCCGGTGCCACCTCGGTGACGTTCGCGTCCGCAGCGCCGCCCGTGCGGTACCCGCACGTCTACGGCATCAACATGCCGTCGCGTCACGAGCTCATCGCCCACGGGCGCACGATCCCCGAGATCGCCGCCGTGCTGGGCTGCGACCACCTGGTCTACCAGGAGGTCGAAGACCTCAAGTCCGCGATCACCGAGGGCTCCGTGCTGAGCGACCTCGACATGAGCTGCTTCGACGGCCGGTACGTCACCGGCACGGTCTCCGACGAGTACCTCGCGTGGGTGGAGGGGTCGCAGACCTCGTGACCTCGGGTGCGCAGCCGCTCTGGCGGGGTCGCGCCCTCGCACTGATCGGCATCGTGCTGGTCGCCTTCTCGTTGCGCTCGGCCGTGGCATCCCTGTCGCCCGTGCTCGACCACGTCGCCGACGACTTCGCGGTGTCGTCGGTCGTCGTGGGTCTGATCGGCGCAGCGCCGCCGGTGTGCTTCGCCGTGTTCGGCCTGCTCACCCCGCTGTTCGAGCGCCGTTTCGGACTCGAACGCGTGGCGGTGGTCGCGATCGCGCTGATTGCGACCGGACTTGTGCTGCGCAGCCTCGCCGTCGACTCGACATCGCTGCTCGCCGCGACGGCCGTGGTCTTCGCCGGAGTCGGCTCGGGCAACGTGCTGCTGCCGCCGCTGGTCAAGAAGTACTTCCCCGATCGGCTCGGTCTGATGATGACCGTGTACTCGACGACCATGGCCGTGTCGACGTTCGTGCCGCCGCTGGTCGCGGTGCCGCTCGCCGACTCGGCGGGGTGGCGGGTCTCGCTGGGCCTGTGGGGCGTGTTCGCCGCGATCGCGCTGGTGCCGTGGGTGGCGATGCTGGTCACGAGTCGAGCGGATGCCGTCGCTGCCGCACCTGTCCGAGTCGACCCGGCCTCGGCAGAGGCCGAACGCGACGGGCACGACGCAGCGTCCATGGCGACCGGCCCGATCGCGACGAGGCCAGCGAACCCCCGGGTCTTCGGTCGGCTGTGGCGCCTGCCGATGGCCTGGTCCATCGCGCTGGTGTTCGCGGCATCGTCGACGCTGGCCTACGTCTCGTTCGCATGGCTGCCATCGATCATGATCGACGTGGGTGGCGTGACACCGGCGAACGCGGGGCTGCTGCTCTCGCTGTTCGGTCTGATGGGTCTGCCGTGCTCTCTGCTCGTGCCGATCCTCATCGTCCGGTTCCAGGCCACGCGCCCCGTGTTCTTCATCTCGATCGCATCCGGCCTCATCGGACTCCTCGGATTCATCTTCCTCCCGACAGTGGGACTGCCGATCTGGGTCGTGTTCTTCGGTCTCGCACCAGGGCTCTTCCCCCTCGCACTCGTGCTGCTCAGCATCCGCGCACGCACGCCCGAGAGCGCCGTGGCGCTCAGCGGGTTCGTGCAGAGCATCGGATATGCGGTCGCCGCGGTGTTCCCGCTGCTGATCGGTCTGCTGCACGACGCGACCGACAGCTGGCTGGTCCCGCTGTGGGTCCTGGTCGGCGTGCTGGTCGCCGTGATCCCCGCAGGATGGGTCGCGGGTCGCCGCCGCACGATCGAAGAGGACTGGGAGCGCCGGCACGGTCGCTGGTGACTGCGCCTGCGTCGAACGGGGCGGCGTGAGGCTCAGCGCCCGGGGGAGCTCAGCGCGCCCGTACCTCGTCGCCGACGCTGATGGTGCCGCCGAGCCACTCCGCTGATCCGTCGGCCTCGTCCTGCGGCGGAAGCAGCAGTCGGCCGAGCGTCGGCTCGTCCTGGTCGAACGACTGGGTGAGGGTCTTGAGCACCTTCGCGTCGCGAGCGCCGGTGTCGGGATTGGCGTGTGTCGCCAGGCATCGCACGATCGGGCCCGCGGTGCGGAACGACACCTGACCGATGCTCAGTTCACCCGTCCAGTCGAGTTCTGACCACGGGGCGACATCGTCGATGACGACGTTCGAGCGGAATCGGCGGTCATCGATGCTGAAGCCGAGGGCGTCGCTCAGCGCGTCGACGCTGCCGCGACTGTGCACCGAGACGTAGCCGCGAGCGCGGTCCTGGAATCTCGACGTCACTCCATCGCCCACCAGCACGAGTGGCAGTCGCCCCGGGCGTCCGAGCCGCCGGCCCTCCGCACTCGCGAGCACGAACTCGGTCACGGCATCCGCGAGCTCCACACGACCGGCGTCGTCGAGTCCCGCCTCGACGAGCAGTGCTCCGGCGTGCTCGATGCGCACGCGCTGCCGAGCATCGTCGTAGTCGGTGCGCAGCGCCGCGAGCCCGGGGAAGTCCTGCAGCGAGAGGCCCTTCGCCTTCGGCCAGTGGTCGAGCCCGTCGCGGTGCTCCGGATCGGTCGCATCGGCGAAGCGGAAAGCCAGCACGCGATCGCCCGCGATCCGGCCGTCGGGTTGCACGGTCAGCGAATCGACGGATTCGGGAGTGAAGCCCTTGATCGGGTGACGGAAGAGCGAGACGACACGAGCCATGAGGAGATCCTCTCAGGTCGATCGATCGGTACCCGTTCCGGGTACGACGAAACCCCCGTGCATCGCACGGGGGATTCGACGACGAACGAATCGGCTGTCAGGCCTTTTCGAGTTCGTCCTCGTCTTCGTCCGCATACTCGTCGGCCCACTTATCGACGTATGCGTCTTCAGCGTCGCTCGGGTGCGCGAGTTCGCGCTCGAGCGCCGAGTAGTTCACCGACGGACTGAACGACTTCAGTTCGCGGGCGATCTTGGTGTGTTTCGCCTTTTGACGGCCACGGCCCATGCCTGAGACCCCCTCACGAGTTAAGCTGCGGACAATCATCTGCCCGAGTCATTCACGACACCGGCTGAGGGCCGGTAAGAGTAGCATTCAGAATAGCACGCGGCCAGACCGCACTGGCCCGTTGGCAGCTGGTGAAGGGAGCGATCGTCATGACCGACAACACCTCGACGCCCAACGACGAGGCCGCACAGAACGCGACACTGCAGAAGGCCGTGATCGTCGGGATGCAGCCGGGGCAACCCGAGCGCGTGATCGAAGAAGCGGCGCGGTTCGCACGCCTCCTCCGGGTTCCGCTCGTGGTCGCACACGTCGACGTCACGCGCTTCGTCACCTACGAAGATCCCGATGGCTATGTGCACTCGGCCCCCATCGACATCAACCTCAACGCCGGAGCAGCCGAGTTCGAAGCCGTGCAGGCCGAGGCCGCTGCCGCCCTCGACGGAACGGGCCTGACCTGGACGGCGCGTCAGCTCGTGGGCGACCCGGCTCTCGCCATCAAGCAGCTCGCCAACAAGCTCGATGCTCAGCTGATCGTCGTCGGCACTCGCAAGCGCGGCATCGGAGAGTCGATCCGGGAGTTCTTCACCGGATCGGTCGCCGCCCGGCTCGCGCATCGTCAGCAGCGGCCCGTGATGGTCGTGCCCCTGCAGGAGTCGGTTCCCGACTCGCAGCCCGAGATCTGGACCGAATAGGGTTCGTCCGTCCTTTCCCGGTACGGATGGCTGGTCGATGCCCGCCCGGCTGGTCAGATCGACCGGATGGCCCATCCGACCGGGAGAGCGTCAGCCATCCGTACGAGCAAAGCCCCTCTCGTCGAGCGACGGGAGGGGCTTCGGACCGTATGGCGAGGCGAGGTCAGCGCCCGAGTGACGCCAGCGCCGTCGTGATTCCACGCGCGGCAGCGTCCAGGCCGTCCTCCAGCTGCGTGACGACGGATGCCGGCAGCGTGCCGCCCTTAGCCACATGGGTGCGGAGGTCGGTGCGCACTCGGGCGCGGAAGGCGTTGATGACGGCATCCGCCCGATGCATCTCCTCGCGGCTGATGATGCGCTCGTCGTCACCTGCGGTGCGCGGGCGCGACTTGGATGCTGCGCGGTCGTCCTTCTCAGCCGTGGCCAGGTCGGCGCGAAGGCTCTTCATGGCCTCCTTGACGCTCTGACGCACCTCATTGGCGATCAGTCGCACCGAGTCGGTGAGGCCCGCCTCGATGCCAGCGAGGTCGCCTTCCCGCGAGGTGAGCTCGGCGCGTCCGGCACCCGTGATCGAGTAGATCGTGGTGCGGCCGTCGACGGTCTTGCTGACCAGGCCCTCTTCTTCGAGCTTCGCGAGCCGCGGGTAGATGGTGCCGGCGCTCGGCGTGTAGGTGCCACCCGTGCGATCGGTCAGCGCCTGGATGATGCCGTAGCCGTGCTGAGGCGCCTCGGCGAGCAGCGAGAGCAGGTAGAGCCTGAGGTCGCCGTGGGAGAAGACTGCGGGACTCATGCTTCCTCCCATTCGGGGTCGTTCTCGATCGAGCTGGGCGTGCGGCGAAGAACGGTGACGCCGCCCGAGACGGAGTTCGCGCGCAGGTCGACGAAGCGACCGGCGAGCTCGCCGGAGGAGCCGGTGTAGTTGTTGATCCCTGAGGATCCGCGTTCGACGCCGTCGATCAGCAGACGTCCGCTCAGCGAGCGCACGACGTAGTTCGCGGCGAGCGACTCGTCGAGGCGCACAGTGGTGCCGCCCGAGACCGAGTTGATGTTGATCGCGTTGACGTCGCCGGCGGCGTCGACCAGGGTCGACCCCGAGACGATGTCGACGGTGGCGCGACGGATGGTGCCGGTCACTGCCACGTCTCCCGAGACGCTGTTCGCACTGATCGAGCCCGTGAGGCCGCGCACCTGCACGTCGCCCGACACCGAATTGACCGTGAGGTCTCCGATGAGGGTGTCGACGATGAGGTCGCCCGAGACGGTGTTGAGGCGGGCGTCGTTGCGGATGCCCGAGACGAGTGCGCCGGCGCTCACGACGCCGAGATTGAGGGCGATCGAGCGGGGCACGGCGACGCTGACCTCGGCCTTGGGGCCGCCCGAGCCGAAGTTGCGGAACACCTCGAGGAAGTTGTCCCAGCCGAGCTGCGGGTGGTCGATCTCGACCTCGCCGTCATTCGCCTCGATGCGAAGGTCTTTGGTGGTGACACCGTGCACCTCGATGCGGATGCCGGGTTCGTCGTGCGCGATGACGTCGACCTGACCGCCGACCAGACCGATCTTCAGTCGGATGACGTTCTCGATGTCGATGACGCGTTCTTCGCCGGGGGCGATGAGCCACTTCTCGGTCATGTCTGCTTCTCCTGGTTCGAGGGAACACGATATATCGTGTGTCGCAAGAATAACACGATATATCTCGATCTTGTCAAGAGGGGGATGCGTGGGTGTGCGGTTTGCAGGATCCCGGCACGTCCGCAGGACGATTCGGCCCGGATTCTCATGCAGACGGGCTTCGGTCCTGCAAACGGGCCAGGGGTCCTCAGATGAGCGGCGGGGTGTGCCAGATGCGGTCGATGTAGTCGCGGATCGAGCGGTCGGACGAGAAGAACCCGGTGCGGGCGACGTTGAGAATGGCTGAGCGGGTCCAGGAATCCTGGTCGGCGTAAGCGGCATCCACTCGTTCTTGTGCCTCGATGTATGACGCATAGTCGGCGAGCACCATGAAGCGGTCTTCGTAGAGCAGGTTCGAGACCACGGGCTCGAACACCGAACGGTCGCCGCGAGAGAATGCACCGGATGCGATCAGGTCGATCGCCCGGCGCAGCCCCTCGTCAGCCTGGTAGAACTCCTGGGGCCGGTAGCCGCGGGCCGACAGGTCGGAGACCTCGGGCTCGCTCTTGCCGAACAGGTAGAAGTTGTCGTCGCCCACGAGCTCGCGGATCTCGACGTTCGCCCCGTCATCCGTGCCGATCGTGAGGGCGCCGTTCAGCGCGAACTTCATGTTGCCGGTTCCCGATGCCTCCTTGCCGGCGAGCGAGATCTGCTCCGACAGGTCGGCTGCGGGGATCACCCGCTCGGCGAGGGTCACGTTGTAGTTCGGCGGGAAGACGACCTTCAGCCGGCCCTCCAGTCGCGAGTCGGTGTTCACGACCTCGCCCACGGCGTTGATCAGGTGGATGATGCGCTTCGCCATCGCGTATCCGGGAGCGGCCTTCGCGCCGAAGATCGCGGTGCGCGGCACGACATCCGACACGGCGATCCGCCCCGAGATCACGCCCTCGTAGGTCGTGACGATGTGCAGCACCTTGAGCAGCTGCCGCTTGTACTCGTGCAGACGCTTGACCATGACGTCGAGCATGTGGCCGTCGCTGATCTCGACGCCGCCGCGCTCGCGCAGCACGTCGCTCAGGCGGCGCTTGTTCGCGGCCTTCACCGAGGCGAAGGCGGTGCGGAACTCGGCATCCTCAGCGAAGGGTTCGAGTTCGCGCAGGCGTTCGAGGTCGGTGGCCCAGCCCTCGCCGATCGCGGCGGTGATGAGCGACGAGAGCTCGGGGTTGGCGAGACGCAGGAACCGTCGAGGTGTGACGCCGTTCGTGACGTTCGTGAACTTCTCGGGGAAGAACGCGTCGAAGTCGTGGAGCACCTTGTCGCGCAGCAACTGGGAGTGCAGCTCGGCGACGCCGTTGACCTTCGCTCCGGCAACCGTCGCGAGGTAGGCCATGCGTACGGAGCGCACCGGATGCTCGGCGATGATCGACATGTTGCGCACGAGCATCTCGTCATCGCCGAAGCGCTTGCGCACCGCCACGAGGAAGTCGTCGTTGATGCGATAGATGATCTCGAGGTGGCGGGGCAGCAGTCGGCCCAGCAGTTCGACCGGCCAGACCTCGAGGGCTTCGGGAAGCAGCGTGTGGCACGTGTAGGCGAAGCACTGCTGCGTGATCGCCCACGCGGCATCCCAGTCGAGGTGCTTCTCGTCGATGAGCACGCGCATGAACTCGGGCACCGCGATCACCGGGTGCGTGTCGTTGAGCTGGAAGATCACGCGCTCGGGCAGGTTCGCGAGGTCGAAGCCGTCGGCGAGCATGTTGTCGAGGAAGTCGTGGATCGATGCCGCGACGAAGAAGTACTGCTGCTGCAGGCGCAGCTCCTTGCCCTGCGGAGTCGAGTCTTCGGGGTAGAGCACCTTCGAGATGTTCTCGGCGTAGGTCTGGGCCCGCACGGCCTCTTCGTAGTCGCCCGAGTTGAAGATGCGCAGGTCGAAAGCGCTCGTGGCGACAGCGCTCCAGAGTCGGAGAGTGTTGACTCGGCCGTTCTGGAACCCCGGCACCATGTAGTTGTACGGCACGGCCTGCACGTTCCACGCGGGGATCCAGCGGCTGCGCGTGACACCCTCGTCGTCGTACTTCTCGGTGTGGCCGCCGAACGCGATGGTCTGCGCATCTTCGGGCCGGGCGAACTCCCACGGCGAGCCGAGGGTGAGCCAGGAATCGGGCTGCTCGACCTGCTGGCCGTCGACGAAGGTCTGGCGGAAGATCCCGTACTCGTAGCGGATGCCGTAGCCGATGCTCGGCACGCCCATCGTGGCGAGCGAGTCGATGAAGCAGGCGGCGAGTCGACCGAGCCCGCCGTTGCCGAGGCCGGGCTCGACCTCGTGGGCTCGGAGCTCGTCGAGGTCGATGCCACACGATGCCAGGGCCTCGGCCGCCACGTCGGTGAGGTCGGCGGCGAGCAGGTTGTTGTCGAGCTGGCGGCCGAGCAGATACTCCGCCGAGAGATAGCAGACACCCTTCGCCTGGGTCTCCTTCTGACGACGCAGATCTTCGAGCCAGCGCGCCATCAGGTAGTCGCGCACGGTGTGCGCGAGGGCGAGGTAGCGATCATTGGCGCTGGATGCCGACAGCGCGACGCCCCGATCGAGATTGAGGTTCTGCAGGAAGCGCTTCGTGAACTCATCCGCGGTGCTCGGCGGAGCGATCACGGGAGCGAGGGCGAGCGGATGCGTGGCGGAGTGTGATTCGGGCACGTGTCGACCGTAGCGAGCGCCGGGTCGATTCGTGTGACGAGCGGATGAAGAATATCGGTCGGGCACAGCGCTTGACCTTGACGCTGCGTCAACTTCTACCGTGGAGTTATCGAAGAACGGAACCACGGAAGGAGGAGGCGATGAGCGGTCGCGACTGGTCGATCCAGGAGATCGCCCGACTCGCGGGCACCACCAGCAGAACGCTGCGTCACTACGACGACGTCGGCCTACTGCCACCCTCGCGCATCGCGCACAACGGCTATCGCCACTACGACGAGGCCGCGCTCGTGCGCCTGCAGCGCATCCTGCTGCTGCGCGAGCTCGGACTCGGACTGCCGCAGATCGCCGAGGTGCTGAGCCCGGTGAATGCGCGGCAGAGCGAGGAGTCCGCTCTCGAAACCCACCTCGCGCTGCTGCGCGAGGAGCAGAACCGGCTGGCGCGTCAGATCGCGTCGGTCGAGAACACCATCAACGCACTGAAAGGAGGTGAAGAACTCATGGCAGAGAACATGTTCGACGGTTTCGACCACGCCCAGTACAGGGAGGAGGTCGAAGAGCGTTGGGGTCGCAAGGCCTACGCCGACAGCGACCGCTGGTGGCGAGGGATGACCGACACCGAACGAGCCGACTGGCAGCAGCGCGTCTCCGACCTCGGTCGCGACTGGATCGCCGCCGCAGAGAGCGGCATCGACCCGGCATCCGCCGAGGCTCAGGACGTCGCCCGCCGCCACGTCGAGTGGCTCACCGGCATCCCGGGAACCCCCGCGGCCGTGCCGGGCGGTGACGTGAAGGGATACGTCATCGGGCTCGGCGAGATGTACGTCGCAGATCCGCGCTTCGGCGCGAACTACGCGACGTCGGGCGGTGGCACGCAGGGCGCGGCGTTCGTCCGCGACGCGCTCCGCATCTACGCGGAGGGCAACCTGTAGGACGCCGCGCGGCATCCGCATCCGCCTCCGCGCCCGTCAGCCTCCGCTGCGGGGTCAATTTCGCATCGGAACCGCGTGGTTCAGGTGCGTTTTTGACCCCGCACGGCGTCGGGCGTGCGTTTGTGACCCCGCACGGCGTGGGAGGTGCGCAATTGACCGCACGAGCGAAGCGACGAGACGAGACGCTCCGCTTTGCACAGATCGAGACACCACGGCAAGGCCGAGATCGGATGCCGGGAGTGGGCGTAGGGTCGGGTCATGGGCCACCGCCGCAGACGCACCGATGCCGCGCCGCTCTTCGCCGCCGCAGCTGTCGCCTACACCGCGAACGTCGCCCTCGGTTCGGCCGTCGCCGCCAAGGTCATCGACACCAGCAACTTCCGCTGGCTGCATCATGCGATCTACATCGCCACGTGCGTGGCCGCCGCCACTGCCGTCTCGTCCGCGATCTGGGGCAGGCCGAAGCACTCGAGCCGCCGCGCCGCACTCGCGCTCGCGCCGGTTGCCGCGCCGCTCGCCGCCATCCCGTACCTCGGCACGCACAGCCGCCGGCATCCGCTCGTCGCGCTCGCCGCAGCACCGTTCATCGTCGCGGGCCTCATCTGCTCGCGCATCACCACCGACCGGAAGTGAACGCATGGAACTGCTCGACGCCATCCGCCGCCGCAAGACCACGAACGGGCCGTTCCTGCCCGACCCGGTGTCGGAGGAGCATCAGCGCATCCTGCTCGAGGCTGCGGGCCGCGCACCCTCGCAGCTGAACAGCCAGCCGTGGCGGTTCGTGGTCATCGAGAACCGCGACACGATCGATCAGATCGCGCGCATCTCGGGCGAGAGCATGACCGAGGCCATGTCGAACGGCACGTTCTTCGAGCGCTACAAGCCGTACTTCCGCTTCAGTCAGGCCGAGATGGAGGAGAAGCGCAGCGGGATGCTGTTCGACAAGCTCCCCGCGGCCCTCCGCCCGTTCACGAGCCAGGTGTTCACGAAGCGCGGTCAGAAGCTGATGAACACGTTCGGCGTGCCCAAGACCCTGGGCGAGGAGAACCACAAGCTGGTCGGCGGCTCTCCGCTGCTGCTCGGCGTGATGCTCGATCGCAGCGAGTACCGGCCCGGCCAGCTCTCGTCGTTCTACTCGGTGTTCAGCATGGGCGCCGCGATGGAGAACGTCTGGCTCACCACGGTCGAGCTCGGCATGGGCATCCAGTTCATCTCCTTCCCGATGGAGGTTCCGGGTCGCTGGGACGAGATCGTGAAGCTGCTGCGCGTGCCCGACGATCTCGAGCTCATGGCCGTGTATCGCCTCGGCTACCTGCCGCCCGAGCAGCGCCGCCCCGCGATCGACTGGTCGAGCCACCAACGTAAGCTCGCCTCGCAGTACGTGTTCCGCGAGAACTGCGACGAGCCTCAGCAGGGCTGGGACGCTCCGCCCCCGGGTGCTGACGCGCCGCGGGCCTGACGCTCAGCCGTGGATCACCGCGCGGTCACGCACCAAGTGCTGTCACTCTTTGGCCCGTCCTGATGACTTCCGGGGCTTCAGCGGAGGCACGTGGAGTTTCGGGATGGCCCGGATGAGGAACTTGTCGAAATGGGGAACTGTGAACGCCGCGAACCCGTGCTCGGGGGTGTACAGAAGTCCCATGTTGATCAGTTCCGCGCGCGTGGGACCGAGATTCTGAGACGTTCTGCCCATGACGTCTGCCACGTCCGAGGCCTTCTGTGGCTCTGAACCGAGCTGTGCCATCGCCCGGAGATAGGCGCGCTGCAGCTCCGTCGCGCGATCGAGACGCACCCGGAAGAATGATTCATCGAGCTTGGACTCGTAGGCGGGGACGGCAGCCTCGACGTCCTCGCGAGAGATGACTGGGCCGTCCGCGACGGTCCACACGGCATAGCCGAGCTCCTGGAGGAAGTACGGATACCCCCCTGTGAGGGCTAACGCTTCGTCGAGCGCGTCGTCGTCGTACGCGGCACCCTCGTCCGCTGCGGGTTGGGTCAGAGCCAATCGCGCATCGTCCTCGATGAGATTGCCGATCGACGGAAACTTGAAGAGTCTCTCTGCGTACGATTTCGCATCGCCAGCGAGCTCAGCGATCTGCGGAAGTCCTGCCCCGACCAGAGTCACGGGCAGCTTGCGCTGAACCATTTTGTGGAGTGCTTCGATCGTCGCACCCAACTGGATCTTGCTGAGGAACTGGACCTCGTCGAACAACAGAACGACACCGCGGCCTCTCTCTTTCGCGGCCTCGCCGAGCGCGACGAACACGTCTGTGAGATCGAGAGCCAGGTTCGCGTGATCAGCGAATCCTTCGGCTGCGTCGACGTCCAGGCCGGCGGTCCATGCGCCTGTGGCATCGACGGTGAGAGTGAATGATCGCAATACTGCTGCAGCATGGGTGAAGCGATCGGTCCACTTCGCCTTCGGAGACAACTCGAACAACGCTGTGCGCAGTTTCGAGGCCAGCGCAGTGCGGAAATGAGCTTCGTCGTTCTTGCTCACCTCGAGCTCGAGCACCACCCAATCCTTCGCGAGCGCCTTCGTGCGGAACTGCCCGAGGAGAACCGTTTTGCCGACCCCACGCAGGCCGGTGATGATCATCGATTGCTCGGTTCGGCCATGCTCGATCCGCGCGAGCAGTAGATCGAACGATCCGAGCTGGTCATCTCGTCCGACGACGGCTTGAGGCTCGGCGCCAGCGTTCGGAGTGTATGGATTGGTGAGTGCCTGCACAGAACGATTTTACGTCTTTTAGGGTGGTTTATTGGAATACAATAAACCACCGAAAGCTAGATAAACAACGAGCCTCAGCCCCCGCTCTTGCGGGGCAGGGGCTTCAGATCCTGCAGCGCCGGGCCCTCGATGCGCGTGCCGTCCGCCTCGAATCGCGACGCGTGCAGGGGGCAGTCCCAGGTGCACTCCTCGTCGTTCCAGGCGAGCACTCCGCCGAGGTGCGGGCAGACGGCCGAGACCGCACGGGTGACTCCGCCGACCGTCGAGATGGCCACGGGGCGTCCGCTGCGGTTGGCGACCACGCCTTCACCCTCCGACGGCTTCGGAACCGGCACCGGGTTGCGCTCGGCCTCGACCCATCCGCTCGTGGCGGCCGCAGCGACCTTCGCTCCTTCGGCGGCTCCTCTGGCGAGATCGGCCGGCACCGTCAGCCTCGTGCCGAGCTTGACCATCCATGACGGTCGGTCATGCCAGCTGGCCCCGAGGATCTCGGCGGTCAGGCGAAGAGCCGCGGCCGGCGCGTTCGACAGGCCCCACTTGGCGTATCCGCTCGCGAAGCGGATGCTGCCGAGCCCCCGCGGCATCGCACCCACGAACGGGATCTGATTGTGCGACTCGTAGTCCTGCGCCGACCAGCGGTGCGTCTCTTCGGCATCCGGAAAGTACTGCCTCGTCCAGTCGATCAGATCGTCGACCGCGGCGGCCTCGCTGTCGGAGCGCCCGACCGGATGCCCGTTGCCGCCGACGATGAGCTGCGCCGTGCCGCCCGGGCCGTCGGCGGAAGAGACCGGACGGATCGACCGGCTGGGGGAGTCGAGCGAGATGAAGGTCGACTCGGGCACCTCGCCTGATACGCGGAACGAGACGCAGTACGAGCGGAAGGCGCGCATCTTGGTGAAGTACAGCCCGCGGTCGAGGATCGGATAGCCGGTCGCGATCACGATGTGCTCGGCGAACATGGGCCCGACCGGGGTCTCGACGCGCGGTTCGGGAAGCACGTGAGTGGCGGTCACCCTGACTCCCGTGTGCAGTGTGCCGCCGGTCGCGAGCAGCTCCTCCGCGAGCGCCTGAGCCACGAGCGCAGGGTCGATGGTCACCTGATCGTCGAGGGCTGTGGCGCCGACGACGGGGAACGCCGCCTCACCGAGCTCTGCCCGTGTGAGCATCCTCGTCTGAAGGCCTGCTTCGCTCGCCGCCTCGTGCACCGCGCGCACCGAGTCGAGACTGCTCGGATCCTGCGCATACGAGTGGTCGATCCGACGCTCGTAGCTGACCCCCGCGTGGTCCGCGAAGCCGACCAGCCAGTCCATGCCCTCACGGTTTGCCTCGACGTACGCCTGCAGAAGGGAGGCGGAGTGGTGCCTGCGGATCTCGGCGAGGCGCTTGCCCTGCAGCAGGGTGAGCTTGCCGGTGTTGCCGCCGGTCGCCAGCTCGGCGACCTCGCCAGCCTCGATCACAGCCACATCGAGCCCCGCGCGCGTCAGCATGACCGCGGTGGTGAGGCCGGTGAGGCCCGCGCCGACGATGATCACGTCGTGCCGTGCGCCGGGGTCGAACGGTGTGCCGATGGGCGGAGTCCGGTCGAGCTTCCACAGTGGCTTCATGGCATCAGTCTTCGCCTCGGCGTCGCTCCGTCACACCCGGTTGACAATCAGCGGATGCGTTGCAACCGCGCGGCTAGAGTTGTCGCGTGACTCTCCGCAGCCTCCTCCTCGTCTTCGCAGGAGGCAGCATCGGCACGGCGGCGCGGCTCGGGGTCGCACTCTGGATCCCGGATGCCGGGGGCTTACCGGTCGCCACCCTCCTGGTCAACGTGATCGGGGCGCTGCTGATCGGCATCCTCGCCGCGCGACTGCCGCAGGCCACGGGGCAGACCACGGGGCTGCGGGTGTTCCTCGGCACCGGTGTGCTCGGCGGCTTCACGACCTACAGCGCCTTCATGACGGGCACGGATGCGCTCTGGGCGGATGCTCCGCTGCTCGCGTTCTCGTATGCGGGCGGCAGTCTCGTGCTCGGCCTTGCCGCTGCTGCTCTCGGGCTGCGTCTCGGCCGCCCTCGCCCGAGGGCTCATGTCGAGGGAGCCCGCTCGTGACCCCGTTGCTGTTCATCGGAGCCGCGCTCGCCGGAGGTGTGGGAGCCGCGCTGAGGTACCTCGTCGATGTCGGCATCGCGAGGGTCGCCGGGCGGCGCTTCCCCTGGGGCATCTTCGCCGTGAATCTCACCGGATCGTTCGCCCTGGGTGTCGTGACCGCGGCGCTGCCCGACCAGGCATTCCTCCTCGGTGCCGGTCTGCTGGGCGGCTACACGACCTTCAGCACCGCGATGCTCGACACGGTCGCGCTCTGGCGTGACGGCGAGCGCAGGGCATCCGCGTTCAACGCCGTCGGGATGCTGCTGCTCGGTCTGCTCGCGGCCGGCCTCGGTCTGGCCTTCGGCTCGCTGCTCTGAGCTCGCTGCTCTGAGCTCGCTGCTCTGACCACGCTGCTCTGACCACGCCACAGCGGGCGCAGATCTGTGCTTGCGCGCCTCGCCTCGATCAGGCTATTCTCCTTGCTAATCGTTTAACTGCTAACCGTTTAACAGACACGATCCCGACGCAGCGACGATTCCCTGCACCGTCAAAGGAGACATCGATGCCCCGCACCTCCCACCGCGCCCTCGGCGCCCTCGCCGCGTCCGCGGCAGCCGTCCTCGCTCTCAGTGCCTGCTCACCCGCCGCCGGAGGCGAGAGCTCGTCGGGCGGCGATGTGACCCTCAGCTATGCCATCTGGGACGAGAACCAGAAGCCGGCGATGGAGGACATCGCGGCGGCGTTCGAGAAGGAGAACCCGAATGTCACGATCGACATCCAGGTGACTCCCTACAAGGAGTACTTCACCAAGCTGCAGACCGCCGCCACGGGCGGGTCCGCCGCCGACGTGTTCTGGATGAACGGTCCGAACTTCCAGCTCTACGCCTCGAACGGCCAGCTCGCCCCGCTCGACGACGCGGGCGTGGATGCCGCCGACTACCCCCAGGGCCTGATCGACCTCTACACGTTCGACGGGGCGCTCTACGGGGCACCGAAGGACTTCGACACTGTGGCGCTCTGGTACAACAAGGCGCTCTTCGACGCCGCCGGCGTCGAGTACCCGAGCGCAGGCTGGACCTGGGACGACTTCACCGCGGCCGCCGCCGCGCTGACCGACCCGGGGAAGGGCCAGTTCGGCGTCGCCGCGAGCCAGTACGGGCAGGAGAACTTCTACAACTCGATCGCCCAGGCGGGCGGCGAGGTCATCTCGGCCGACGGCACCGAGAGCGGCTACGGCTCGCCCGAGGCGCTCGCCGGCATCGAGCTGTGGACCGACCTGATCGAGGCGGGGTCGTCGCCGACCGCGCAGCAGATGACCGACACGAACCCCGAGGACTTCTTCCTGTCGGGCAAGGTCGCGATGTTCCAGAACGGCTCGTGGGCAGCGATCGCCTACGGCGACAACGCCGACATCGCCGACACGGTCGACGTCGCTCCGCTCCCCGAGGGGCCGGAGGGCAACCAGAGCGTGATCCATGGCGTGGGCAACGTCGCCAACGCGAAGAGCCCCCACGTGGCCGAGGCCAAGGCGTTCGCCGCCTTCGCGAGCGGCGAGCAGGCGGCCGAGATCCAGGCCGAGACCGGCACCGTGATCCCCGCGTTCAACGGCACCCAGCAGGGCTGGGTCGACGCGCTGCCGCAGTACGACCTGCAGGTCTACATCGACGCTCTCGACACCGCGGTGCCCTACCCGGTCTCGAAGAACACGTCGGCGTGGACGAGCATCGAGAGCGAGGTGCTGTCGCAGGTCTGGTCGGGCGCGGTCGCCCCCGAGGCAGGCCTGAAAGACCTCGCCGGGCAGATGCAGGCGGCGCTGGATGCCGAGCAGGAGTAGTCGCTCATGACCGTCACCGCGTCGCCCCCGCGCGCGAAGGCAGAGCGGATGCCGGAGGCCACGAGCCCCGGCATCCGCCGCCGGCGGCGCAACCCGGGCGCCTCCCCGTGGTGGGCTCTGGTGTTCATCGGACCCACCGCCCTCGGCATCGCCGTGTTCTACCTGTGGCCGACGGTGCGCACGCTCATCATCTCGTTTACCAAGTCGGGGCCGTTCGGCGGCGCCGAGTGGGTCGGGATCGAGAACTACGCCCGCCTGTTCCAGGACCCCGAGCTGATCGGCGCGCTGCGCAACACCGCGCTCTACACGGTCATCGCCCTGATCGGCATCCCTCTGGCCGTCGGCATCGCCGCGCTGCTGAACACCTCGGGCCTCAAGGGACGCAGCGCCTACCGCACGCTGTACTTCATCCCGGTCGTCACGATGCCCGCCGCGATCGCACTGGTGTGGCGCATGATCTACAACGGCGATTACGGAGTGCTCAACGCCGCGCTCGGCTCGGTCGGCATCGAGGGGCGCAGCTGGCTCACCGATCCGAACACCGCCCTCGTGGCCATCGCGGTCGTGGGCATCTGGGCAGGCCTCGGAACCAACATCGTCATCTTCCTCGCCGGTCTCCAGGGCATCCCCGACACGATCATGGAGGCCGCCGACCTCGACGGCGCCGGCCCGGTGCGCAAGTTCTTCTCGATCACGATCCCCCTGCTGTCGCCGTCGATCTTCTTCGTCAGCGTCATCAGCGTGATCGGCGCCCTGCAGGTGTTCGACCTCATCTACATGATGCTGGGGCGCAGCAACCCGGCCATGCCCAACACCCGCACGGTCGTGTACCTGTTCTACGAAGCGGGTTTCCTCGACAACGACCGGGGCTATGCCGCCGCCGTCGCCTTCCTGCTGCTCGTGATCATCCTCGTGCTCACGGTCGTGCAGTTCCGTCTGCAGAAGAAGTGGGTGCACTATGAGTGACGTCTCGCTCGACACGCGCGCCGTCGTCAGCGCCTCGCCCGACCGCTCGGCAGGGCGAGCGGGCAAGCCCCGCAACCGCGCGATCTGGATCGTGCACGTGGTGCTCCTGGTGGGCGCGATCCTGATGGTCTTCCCGTTCATCTGGCAGCTGCTGACCTCGTTCAAGACGCTGTCGGACTCCGTGCAGGTGCCGCCGAGTCTCCTCCCGCGCGAGTGGGTGTTCACGAACTTCGCCGAGGTCTTCGACTCGATGCCCTTCGCGCAGATGTTCGCCAACTCGGTGCTTCTGACCATCGGGCGCACGATCGGTCAGGTCGTGCTGTGCACGATGGCCGGCTACGCCTTCGCCCGCATCCCGTTCCCCGGACGCAACGCGCTGTTCGTGGTCTTCCTCTCGGTGCTCATGGTGCCGTCGCAGCTGTACCTGCTGCCGCAGTACGAGATCATCCAGGCGCTCGGGTGGCTGAACACCCTGCAGGCGCTGATCGTGCCCGGGATCTTCAGCGCGTTCGGCACGTTCCTGATGCGACAGTTCTTCATGTCGATGCCCGCCGAACTCGAGGAGGCGGCGCGCATCGACGGGGCGAATCCGTGGCAGACCTTCTGGCGGATCATGGTTCCGCTCGCGAAGCCTGGCATCATCGCTCTCGTGGTGTTCACTGTGCTGTGGTCCTGGAACGATCTGCTCTGGCCGTTGATCGTGACGACCGACCCCGCCAAGATGCCGCTGTCGGTCGGGCTCTCACAGCTCGTCGGCATCCATGGCACCGACTACCCGGTGCTGATGGCAGGAGCGCTGCTCGCGACTCTGCCGATGCTGGTGACCTTCATGATCCTGCAGCGGCAGTTCATCCAGGGCATCGCCTTCAGCGGATCGAAGGGCTGACCCATGGCAGAGCGCAGGCAGCAGTCGACGACCTCGCGGCGTCCGACCCTTCGGATGGTCGCCGAACGCGCGGGGGTCTCGACGGCCACCGTGTCGTATGTGTTCTCCGGGCGATCGGGTGCGGCCTCCGGGTCCGGCGTCGCCGAAGCCACAGCCGCCAGGGTGCTCGCGGCGGCCGACGAGCTCAACTACCGTCCGAACATCGCGGCGCGCACGATCCGCACCGGTCGCAGCGGCATGGTGCAGCTGTCGCTGCACATGCTCAGCGACCCCTGGTCGCTCGCGGTGGCGGATGCCGTGAACACCGAGGCGAACAAGCACGGACTCACGACGCTGATCCTCGCCGACGGCGACTGGCACGCGGCACTCGACAGGGTCGAGAGCGACGTCGCCTACCTCGACGGCGTGGGGATCGACGAGGATGCCGAGCGCAAGCTCGCCGATCTCGTGCAGCGCGGTCAGCGGCTCGTGGTGTTCTCGGAGCACCTCGAGCCCGCCGGCTTCGACGTGGTGCGCTCCGACGCGATCCCCGGTTGCGAGCTCGCGATGGACCACCTGCTCGAGCGGCGCACGGCGATCGGATGTCTCGCCGCCGAGGGCGCCGTGCGTCTCGCGCCGACCCAGGTCACCCGGTACACGCCGTACCTCGAGAGGATGGCCGCCGCGGGTCTCGATGTCGATCCCGACTGGACCGTCACATACACCGAGGGGCAGGCCAGTGCCTTCGCCGCGGCGGTGCGGCTGCTGTCACGCGCAGACCGGCCCGACGCGATCTACGCGACCACCGACTTCGCGGCCATCGCGGCCATCAATGCGGCGCACATGCTCGGACTCCGGGTGCCGCACGACGTGGCCGTGATCGGCGTCGGCAACACTCCCGACGCGCAGCTCATCGCCCCCACCCTGACCACGGTCGGCCCGACCGACTTCTACGACCGGCAGGCGCGCATCATCATCGACCGCGCGCTCGCCGCCGACGATTCAGCCGGGCAGCTGCACGAGTTCGCCTGGTCGCTGTTCCCCGGCGCGTCGACCGACGTCGACGCGCCCACCGCTCATTCGCGCTGACGCTGCCGTCTGCGCGCACATCTCTACTCTCAGAAGGGCCACCGTGGATCTCACCATCGGACTCATCGGCTTCGGCGCGCGCGCCACACTGCGCGAGGAGGTGCACCGCCCCGGTCGGGGGTCGCGCATCACCGCGGTCTGCGACCCCTCGGAGCGGGCTCGTGACGACGCCCGGCGCCTGCTTCCGGATGCTCTCGTCACCGACTCGCTCGACGAGCTGCTCGCCTCAGGCATCGACGCCGTCATGGTGCTCACGCCCGACGACACGCATGCGGCGCTCAGCATCCGCGCCCTCGAAGCCGGTGTCGCGGTGTTCTGTGAGAAGCCTCTCGCGATCGACCTCGCCGACGCCGACGCCATGCTCGAGACGGCCCGACGCACCGGAAGCCGCCTCTACATCGGCCACAACATGCGCCACATGCCGGTGATCACGCTGATGCGCGGGCTCATTCAGGACGGCCGGATCGGCGACGTCAAGGCCGTGTGGGTGCGCCACTTCGTGGGGCACGGCGGCGACTACTACTTCAAGGACTGGCACGCCGACCGCCGCCGCACGACGGGACTGCTCCTGCAGAAGGGGGCGCACGACATCGACATCATCCACTGGCTCGCGGGCGCCTACACCGAGCAGGTCGCGGCCATGGGCGAGCTCAGCGTCTACGGCGACATCACCGACCGCCGCGACCGCACCGGAGAGCGGATGCCCGACTGGTTCAGCGTCGACAACTGGCCGCCGACGTCACTCACAGGGCTCAACCCGGTGATCGACGTCGAGGACATCTCGATGGTCAACATGCGCCTCTCCGGCGGCATCCTCGCCTCGTACCAGCAGTGCCACTTCACGCCCGACTACTGGCGCAACTACACGGTGATCGGCACCGAGGGGCGCATCGAGAACGTCGGCGACACGGCCGGCAGCGAGGTCAGGCTGTGGAACCGCCGCCACCGCGGAGCCGCCGACGCCGATGAGACGTTCATCGTCCCCGAGGCGGAGGGCGCAGGTCACGACGGAGCGGACGCGCTGCTGGTGGCGGAGTTCCTGCGATTCGTGCGCGACGGGGGAATCACGGAGACCTCGCCGGTGGCGGCTCGCGAAGCCGTGGCCGCCGGCATCCTCGCCACCGAGTCGCTGCGCGGCGACGGCTCGGCCATCGAGATCCCCGCGCTGGATGCCGATCTCGTCGCCTACTTCGAGCGCGGTCAGGTCGAATAGGCGGCGCGCCGGGCGCCTGTCGTACTGGCGGCGCCCGTCGTCGCCGCAGCGCCCCGAGCGAACCCTCAGGTTCGGGCTGCAGAATGTACAAACGTACATGTACGCCCGTACAGGGGTGATCGCTGGGGGTCCGGAATGAGCGATGGCACGCGCCGCCGCCGTGACCCTGAAGCGCGCCGTCTCGAGATCGTCACCGCCGCCGCAGAGCTGATCGTCGAGATCGGTGTCGACGCATTGACGCACCGCAAGGTCGCAGCGCGAGCCGGGGTGCCCCTCGGCTCGACGACCCAGTACTTCGCCACCCTCGACGACCTGCGCGAAGCGGCGATCGGGGCGCTGGCCGCCGAGATCGAAGCGCGCATCGACGCGACCCGGCGAGCCGTGGTCATCGAGGGAGTGACGCCGGAAGGACTCGCTCGCCTGGTGCGCCGAGGGCTCGACGACGCCCGCGCTGTGCAGGCCGACCGAGCCGTCGTCACCGCCGCCGTGCACGACCCGCGTGTCCGTCAGTTCGCCCGACTGTGGTCGGACGAGATCGTCGGCTTCATCGCCCCCGTTCACGGAGTCGACAGAGCCAGGGCCGCAGCCGTCTTCATCGACGGCGTACTCTGGCACTCTCAGATCCACGACGAGCCGCTCGACGAAGAGCTCATCCGCGACGCCCTCGCCGGGATCCTCACTCCTCAGGCGTCGAACCCCGCACCCGCCGCCGCAGCATCCGCCTGATCAGCAGAGAGAGAATCCGCCTTGTCGAACCTCGCCGTCCTGAGTCTCAAGAACCGCGCACTGATCGCGTTGATCACGATCGTCGCCGCCGTGTTCGGTGGACTCGCTCTGACGAACCTCAAGCAGGAGCTCATCCCGTCGCTCGAGCTGCCCAACCTGATGGTCATGACGACCTACCCCGGCGCCTCGCCCGAGGTCGTCGAGAACGACGTCTCGACGCCGATCGAGTCGGCGATCCAGGGTGTTCCCGGCCTCGAGGGCACGACGGCCACGAGCACCACGAACGCCTCGATCGTGCAGGCGACCTTCGCCTACGGCACGAATCTCGCGACCGCGGAGCAGAAGATCCAGCAGGCGATCAACCGCATCTCGGGTGAGCTTCCCGAAGACATCAGCCCCCAGGTGCTGGCGGTGTCGATCGACGACTTCCCGGTGATCCAGGTCGCCGTCACGGGGTTCGATGACGCCGAGAACGCGCAGGCGGAACTCACGAGCGTCGCGATCCCGGAGCTCGAGGACGTCGACGGCGTCAACGCCGCGCAGCTCATCGGTGGCGTCGGCCAGCGCATCACGATCACGCCCGACGTCGCGAAGCTCGCGGCAGCCGGTCAGAGCACGCAGGCCATCACCACGGCCCTGCAGCAGAACGGCACGCTGTTCCCCGGCGGCGACATCACCGAGAACGGTCAGACGCTCACGGTGCAGACCGGTGCGAAGATCACCTCGGTCGAAGAGCTCGCCGCGCTGCCGCTCGTCGGCACGAACGAGACGATCGGCGACGTCGCCACCGTCGTGCAGAAGACCGATCCGATCTCGTCGATCTCGCGCGTCGACGGCGAAGACGCCCTCTCGATCTCGATCACCAAGCTGCCGGCCGCCAACACCGTCGAGGTCTCGCAGGGGGTCATCGCGGCGCTCGACACCATCGGCGAGGCGTTCCCCGACGCCGAGTTCACCATCATCTTCGACCAGGCGCCGTTCATCCAGCAGTCGATCGAGACCCTGGCGACCGAGGGAATGCTCGGGCTCGTCTTCGCGGTGATCGTCATCCTGGTCTTCCTGCTGTCGATCCGTTCGACGCTGGTGACGGCGATCTCGATCCCGACCAGCGTGCTCATCACCTTCATCGGCCTGCAGGCGTTCGGCTACTCGCTCAACATCCTCACCCTCGGTGCGCTCACGATCGCGATCGGCCGCGTGGTCGACGACTCGATCGTCGTGATCGAGAACATCAAGAGGCACTACGTCGGCGATGCCGACAAGGGCGATGCGATCCGCCTCGCCGTGCGCGAGGTGGCGATGGCGGTGACATCGTCGACCATCACCACGGTCGCGGTGTTCCTGCCGATCGTCTTCGTCGGCGACATGGTCGGCGAGCTGTTCCGCCCGTTCGCCGTGACCGTGTCGATCGCCATGGTCGCCTCGCTGCTCGTGTCGCTGACCATCGTGCCGGTGCTCGCCTACTGGTTCCTGCGCCCAGGCAAGCCGCTGCTCGACGAGAACGGTGTGCAGATCGACCCGGAGCACCCGGATGCACCGCTGACGCCGCTGCAGCGCGCCTACCGTCCGATCCTCGGCTGGACGCTGAAGCACTCGGGCGTGACCGTGATCCTCGCGGTCGTCGTGCTGGGTGCCACGCTGGCGGCGGCGCCGCTGATGAAGATCAACTTCCTCAGCGACTCCGGTCAGAACACGATGACCGTCACTCAGGACCTCGGACCCACCGCGAGCCTGGAGACCAAGTCGGAGGCGGCGATCGCCGTCGAGGATGCGCTGCTCGACATCGACGGCGTCACCCACGTGCAGGCCTCGATCGGCTCGAGCGGCTCCGCGCTGCGCGATGCGTTCTCGGGCGGCGCCGGAGTCACGTACTCGGTGCTCACCGACGGCGACGCCGACCAGGAGAAGCTGCGCGCCGCCGTGCAGGACGCGATCGAAGACCTCACGGACGTCGGCGAGGTGACCGTCGCATCGTCGGCCGGATTCGGATCGAGCGACATCGAGATCACGGTGTCGGCGTCGAACTCCGACGACCTGCAGGCCGCGACGACTTCCGTGGTCGACGAGCTCGACGGACGAGAGGGCATCGGACAGGTCACCGACAACCTCGCGGCCGCTCTGCCGTACCTCGCCGTGGTCGTCGACCGCGACGCCGCGGCGCAGCGCGGGCTGTCGGAGGTGGCCGTCGGGTCCATCGTCTCGAACACGATGCGCCCGCAGCAGGTCGGGACGGTCGAGATCGACGACACCGCGCTGACCATCTACCTCGCGTCGTCCGAGCCGCCCACGACCGCGCAGGCCCTGCGCGAGCTGGCCATTCCGAGCGCGCTCGGTGTCGTGCAGCTGCAGGACATCGCCACGGTCGAGGAGCGCAACGGCCCGACCTCGATCACCACCGAGCAGGGACGCCGCACCGCGACGATCACCGTGCCCCCGGCATCCGACAACCTCGCTGTGGCGACCCAATCGGTCACCGAGGCGCTCGCCGCGGTCGACCTGCCCGACGGCGCATCGGCCGAGGTCGGCGGTGTCGCCTCGCAGCAGGCCGACTCGTTCTCGCAGCTCGGTCTCGCGATGCTCGCGGCGATCCTGATCGTCTACGTCGTGATGGTCGCGACCTTCAAGTCGCTGCGGCAGCCGCTGCTGCTGCTCGTCTCGGTGCCGTTCGCGGCGACCGGCGCGATCCTGCTGCAGATCATCACGGGCGTGCCGCTCGGCGTCGCATCGCTCATCGGTGTGCTGATGCTCATCGGCATCGTGGTGACCAACGCGATCGTGCTGATCGACCTCGTGAATCAGTATCGCGAGAAGGGTCTGTCGACGATCGATGCCGTGCGGGCCGGCGGCGAGAAGCGTCTGCGGCCGATCCTGATGACGGCTCTCGCGACGATCCTCGCCCTGACGCCGATGGCGCTCGGCATCACCGGACACGGCGGGTTCATCTCGCAGCCGCTCGCGATCGTCGTGATCGGTGGGCTGCTGTCGTCGACCGTGCTGACGCTGATCGTGCTGCCGACGCTGTACAACCTCGTCGAGGGTGCGAAGGAGCGGCGCCATGCCCGCAGGGCGGGTTCGGGCGATGACGGGTCTGCGCCGGCGGGCGAGGGCGAGCCTTCCGACGGGCCCGCGCCAGCGGACGGGCTGGCCCTCGCGAGTGTCTCGTCCGGCGGCACAGCTGGCGCTTCCGAGCTGCCGCACGCGAACCAGCTGACGCGACGGGAGCTTCGCGAGCGCGGCGAGTAGCCGCATCCCTCGTTCACAATTCAGCAGGACTGAGCTCGATGCCCGTCCGGGAGCGTTTCCCGGGCGGGCATCGGCGCGTTGATGCTGAGTCGTGACGCGGGGGCGAGCGAGATCAGTCGAGCGTGATGCCCCATTCGAGGGTCCAGGTCTCTCCGGGATTCAGGCGGCGCAGGCCGATCCCGCTGTTCAGGGCATCGGCGGGCGCGGTCATGGGCTCGATCGCGACGGCGAGGGACTGCCCCGGATACTTGTCGGTCGTGTAGACCTGCACGAAGTCGAATCCCGCACCCTGCCAGAGGGTGAGCCGGCGCCCGTCCGGTGCGGTGAGCGAGTGCCGCACGAGTCCGTCGGCGTCGCGTTCGAGGCCGGTGAATCCCGTGTCGAGGGTGAGGTCTCCGAGGCGCACGCCGTCGCGCAGCGCAGCATCCGCCGGGTGGGTGCCCGTCGGCAGCATCCGCTCGTCGGTGGTGACGGCGGTCTGTGCCGGCACGCGCAGCACCAGTTCGTGCGGATCGACATCGCCGATCGTGACGAACGGATGCGTCCCGAGTGCAACCGGTGCGGCCGTGGCGGAGCGGTTGGTCAGCGCGTGCGTCACGTCGATCCCGTCGGCGCGCAGAACGTAGGTGACGCTCGTCTCGACCAGATACGGGTAGCCCGTCTGGGGGAAGATCGTCGCACTCAGCGTCGTCCCTGAGGCGGTCTCGGAGAAGTCGTAGGCCGTGAACCGCAGCAGTCCGTGGCTCGCATTCGTGAACTTCGGCTCCGTGATGGCGAGCTGCCGCTCGGTGCCATCGTCGTTCCAGAGTCCGTCCCTGACTCGATTCGGCCAGGGTACGAGCACCACGCCCGAGCACGAGGGCGTCGGCGAGTCGAGCGGATACGGAGCGATCAGGTCGACGGAGCCGATGCGAAGGGAGCGGAGCGAGGCGCCGACCTGCGCGATCTGAGCGCTGACGTCGCCGAGCTGGAGGTGCACCTGTGTGCCGGTGAGGGATGCGGAGTTCACTCCGCAATCGTATGGCGACCCGCGTCGGCCATGGGACTGGGGACTCTTTCAGGTGCGACCGCTACACTTGATGCGTCGGCTTCGGACACCCGCGCAGTGCGCGGACGTTTTTGTGTAAGAAGTGTGAGTCCAGGGGCCGATGGTGAGCGTCGCTCGACGCTAATCAACCATCACATGAATGGCCCCGGCCGCTGACAGTCCGGAAACCCCGCGTGGTCGTATCCGATCGCGCGCAGGGTACCGCGCGTGTGCGCGACGCCGTTCTCGTGGCGAGAACTCAGAAGGACACCCCATGCCCAAGAACAAGAAGCCCCGCGGCGGACGCCCCGCCGCCAACTTCGAGCCGCGTTACGGCGCGAACAAGACGTCGTTCCACGACCGCCACAACGGTGGCCGTGACGGCGCGCGCGACACCCGCGATTCCCGTGATGCTCGCGGCGGACGCGCGGATGCCGGTGAGCGGCGCACCCCGGCGGCCGGATTCGACCGTCGCCCCGGCAGCCGCAGCGTCGGCCACCGCGGCTACCGCCCGGCCGAAGAGGGTGGCGCGCCCAAGCAGCGCTGGTCGTCGCAGGAGCGCGCGGGTCGCGACGAGTCGCGCGGCATCCGCAACCGTGCCGAGTCGGGTCGCCGCGAGGCGCCGCACAACCGCGACGACCGTCCTCGCTACAACGACCGCTCCTCCACGGGCTTCGACCGCCCGCGCCGCGATGACCGTGGCGGCCAGCGTCCGACCGGTCCCGGCACGTACCGCGATGAGCGCACCGGCCAGCGTGACGACCGTTCTCGCCGTGACGACCGCGGTGCCGGCACGCAGCGCCAGGGCTTCCGCGACAACGATCACCGCGATGGCGGACGCCCGGGTCGTGACGACCGCCGTGACCAGCGTTCCGGTGGCTTCCGCGACGACCGCGGTGGTCAGCGCTTCACCCGCGACGACCGTCCTGCGCGTTCGGGTGACCGCACCGAGCGTCCGCGCTTCGACCGCGCAGCATCCGAGCGTCCGCGCTTCGACCGTGATGACCGTCCTCGTCGTGACGACCGTGGCGCGGGCCCGCGTCGTGATGACCGTGGCGGCGCCGAGCGCTCCGAGCGCTCGTACGACGCCGACCGTGCGCGTCGTGCCTTCGACCGTGACCGCACTCAGCGGTCGATCGAGGGTGGCCGCGACGAGCGTTCGCGTCCCTCGACCGGTGGCGCGTACCGCACCGATCGTCCCCGCCCGCTGACGTCGGACACCCGCGGGCGGCCGTCGCGCAACGAGCGACCCAGCCGCAACGACTGGAACGCCACATCGAGCGCGGCACCCGGCAAGAAGTTCGAGCCGACCGACGACGTCGTACACGAGCGCCTCGAGGCGAAGTCCGTGGCGGCCGTCGAGGTCGACGGTGTGACCTTCGGCGACCTCGGTCTCGGTTCCAACATCGTCGAGACACTCGTCGGCATGGGAGCGGCGACGCCGTTCCCGATCCAGGCCGCCAGCATCCCGGCAGTGCTCAAGGGTCGCGACGTCCTCGCCCGAGGCCGCACCGGCTCGGGCAAGACCATCGCCTTCGGTGCTCCGCTCGTCGAGCGCGTGCTGCAGTCGCAGGCAGGCAAGCGTCGTGAATTCGGCCGCAAGCCCCGCGCGATCATCCTCGCTCCGACGCGCGAGCTCGCGCTGCAGATCGACGGCACGATCCAGCCGATCGCCCGCAGCGTCGGCCTCTTCACCACGCAGATCTACGGTGGTGTGCCGCAGGGTCGCCAGGTGGGTGCGCTCAAGAAGGGCGTCGACATCGTCATCGGAACGCCCGGTCGTATCGAGGACCTCATCAACCAGGGCAAGCTCGACCTCTCGGACTGCCGCATCGCGGTGCTCGACGAGGCCGACCACATGTGCGAGCTCGGATTCGTCGAGCCCGTTCAGCGCATCCTGCGTCACACTGCCGACGGCAGTCAGAAGCTCCTCTTCTCGGCCACGCTCGACCGTGAGGTCGCAGCTCTCGTCGACGAGTTCCTCGTCGACCCGGCCGTCTACGAGGTCGCCGGTGAAGACCAGGAATCGAGCACCATCGAGCACCGCGTGCTCGTGATCGAGCACCGCGACAAGGCCGACATCCTCACGTCGCTCGTCGACCGCGACGGCAAGACCCTCGTCTTCGCCCGCACCCGCGCCTACGCCGACATGCTCGCCGAGCAGTTCGACGACGCCGGCATCCCCGCGGTCTCGCTGCACGGTGACCTCAACCAGGCCAAGCGCACGCGCAACCTCGAGCGTCTGACGTCGGGTCGAGTGAACGTGCTCGTCGCCACCGACGTCGCCGCCCGCGGCATCCACGTCGATGACATCGATCTGGTCGTCCAGGCCGATGCGCCCGACGAGTACAAGACGTACCTGCACCGCTCGGGTCGCACCGGCCGCGCGGGTCGTTCGGGTCGCGTCGTCACGCTGATCACGCGTCAGCGCCAGCGTCGCATGACCGAGCTGCTGCAGCGCGCCGAGATCGACGCGCCGTTCGAGAACGCTCGTCTGAACGACGACCTGATCGAGGAGATCGCCGGTCGCATGCCGACCGCGTCAGACCTCACGGCCTGATCCGTCACTTTCGAAGGCCCCGACCCTCCTGCATCCGCGGGGGCGGGGCCTTCGCCATGTGAAGGGTGCGAGGCGCTGCGCCTGGGGAGGAAAACTGCGCCTCAGGAGGAGCATTTCGGGCTTTTGGTCCTCCCGAGGCGCAGTTCTCCTCCCGAGAGGCGCTGAAGAGTCCTGGGAGGCGCTGAAGAGTCCTGGGAGGCGCTGAAGAGCGCCGAGAGCACGTCAAGAGTCCCTTGAGGTGCTCGAGAGTGCGCGAAGGCGGCAGTCGGATGCCGCGCGGCGGCGCTCCCGTCAGGTCAGCGCGTGCTCGTGGATCGCCGTCGTCAGCGTCGTGCCGTTGAGGTCGAGGTAGAGCACCTGCTCGGTGATGGTGAGGGTCATGGTGTTGCGCCGCTCGATGAGCGGTGCGGCGGAGTCGATGAAGCCCGGGTCGAAGCTGAAGACCCGGATGGCCTCTGAGCGGTGGATGCGCTTGTCTGCCCAGGGAGCCATGACCTTCGCCGGGTCGCGGTGCGTGTAGACGACGGTGCGCTCGGCCAGTCGGCTGCCGTAGTGCAGGCGTTCGGCGTCGGGTGCTCCGATCTCGATCCAGGCCGTGATCTGGCCCGTGAGGTCGCGCACGAGGACGGCCGGCTCGTCGGTCTGCGAGATGCCGCCACCGAACGTGATGCCCTCGGCGAACTCGAGGCCGTACGCGAGCACGCGGGTGAGCATGTACTCATCGGTCTCCGAGGGATGCCGCGCCGCACGCAGCGAGAAGTCGTCGTACACACCGCGATCCATGTCGGCGAGTTGGACTTCGAACGTGTGCATGGTGGAGCCGATAGCCATAACGACCGAGCCTACGCGCCCTGGTCGCCGCGCTCGACCGCTGCGCCCCCAGAAGCGCTGACCTCAGAACAGCATCGGCTGCGCGGGGGCGGGGGTCGGCGTGAATGCGGGTGCCGGGCGGCCGTGCGGTGCGGACGCCCGGATGCCGCGCACCGGGTAGTCGTCTTCGTGCTGGCCGTCGAGGCCGTGCAGTCTGATCAGCGGTCGTGCCCGCTTGGCGAGCCATTGCCGATAGCCCTTGGGCGCCTCGGCTGAGACGCCCGGATACAGACCCCGATATGACGAGACGAGGTCGGGACGGAACTCGCCGAGCCACTGCATGAACCAGGGCTTCACGCCAGCACGCAGGTGGAGAGCGCCGTAGATGACGCGATTCGCACCCGCCTCCTTGATGCGACGCAGGGCCGTGTCGATCGCCTCGACCGAGTCGGTCATGTGCGGCATGATCGGCATCAGGAACACGGTCACCCGGAATCCCGCATCCCGCAGTGCGCGCACCGTGTCGAGTCGTGCCTGGGTCGTCGGCGTGCCCGGTTCGATCGCCTTCTGCAGCTCGTCGTCGTACATCGCGATCGACATCTGGATGTCGACGGGCACGCGCTGCGCCGCCTTCACCAGCAGGGGGATGTCGCGTCTGATCAGCGTGCCCTTGGTGAGGATCGACATCGGGGTGCCCGACGCGGCCAGGGCCTCGATGATCCCCGGCATGAGCTTGTAGCGGCCCTCGGCGCGCTGATACGGATCGGTGTTCGTCCCCAGAGCGACGGTCTCGTGCTCCCAACTGCCTTTGCGCAGCTCTCGCTCCAGCACTTCGACGACGTTGACCTTCACGACGATCTGCGAGTCGAAGTCCGAGCCCCCGTCGAGATCGAGGTACTCGTGCGTACCCCGAGCGAAGCAGTTGTGGCTGATGACGCCGTTGGCGACGAAGTCTCCTGTGCCGGTCGTGATGTCGAGGAGGTCCTGCTTGCCCGGGAGTTGGGCGATGCCGACGACCTTCAGGTCGGCGACGCTCTTCACCGCAGTCCCCTCGATGGAGAGCTTGCGAGTGATCGCCGGCGAACAGATCGCGAAGAATCGTTGGCGGCTAGGAAGCCCGCCGACGACCCTGACCGTTCGCACCCCGTTCGGGCGTGCCCCTTCGACGAGGTGGGGTATATGGAACTCGCGCATGCCACGCTCGATCAGCGTGATGATGTCCGCGTCCTTGTTCGAAATCCGCAGGACGCCACGGGAGCAGCTGCCCTCCGCATCGAAGATCCCGGCAAGGAATCCCGCGAACCAGTCAGGTTCCGGTGCTTCGGGAGTCTTCACCAGGGATTCGATCGTCTCGACGTGACGCCTGGCGGCCGTGTGAATCGCGTCCGCAGCACTGCGCGTGTCGCTGGCGACCGCGAAGGGGCGAGTTCTCGTCGGCACCCCCTCCTCCTCGAGGAACCGACGAGTCCTGTCGAGAGCCTCCCGGTCGATGAGCGCGAGACGGAAACTGTGGATCTCGCGTGTTCTGGTCTCGCTCGCGTACGTGCCGTGGAAGATCATGCCGTCGCCGCGAATCATGCCCGAGAGATAGCCGCGGCGATACCCGGTCGAGAGCACATCGACTGACGCCCCGGCGGTTCCGACCCCGAATCCCATGAGCCGATTGTTGGTCGTGAGATGCGGACGTTGCCCGGAATCGGCATCCGACACATGCTTCCAGCCGCGCTCCGTCAAGAAGCGGTGATCTCCACTCGCGACGAGTTCCGTCCCGTCGGCGAGCGTGACTCTGTGTGCACGCTTCCGCGTCGACCATTTCGCCTTGATGGTCGTGCGAACGTAGCGTCGATAGCTGCCCTGTCGCTCGGTTCCGATGATCTCATCGCCGATCTCGAGTGAACTCAGAGGGCGCTGACGCCCGTCCGCGCAGAGGATCAGAGTGTCCGGCGATAGGCAGTACACACACGCATGACTGCAACCGCGGTAGGGGTTGATGGTCCACGCGAACGGCATGCGCGATGCGCCGGGAACATGGTTGAGCGCGGACTTCGACAGCACCTCATGGAAGGTCATGCCCGCGAAGTCGGGAGTGGTCACCGTGCGGAGCACACCGGTGCGCTCTTCGAGGCCGGGCAGCGCTGCGGCATCGACGTCGCCGAGTTTCTGTCCTTGCCACCGCATATCGACCATTCGAACATAGATACGATACAAGGTCAACCCGGAGTGGGACTTCTGTTCGATCGGACTTAAGGGACAATGGGAGCATGTCCTTCCCGCCGCAGCCTCAGCATGCGGCACAGCGCTCCCCGATCCGCGGACCCGCATTGCCCATCGGTCTCGCGGTCACCACGATCGGCATCCTGCTGTCGATCGCGGGCGCGCCCATCGCCACTTCGGTGCCCGCCGAGATGGCGATGCCGGAGCCGCTGGCGGTGCAGGAGGTGCCGGCGGTCGAGGTCGGCGCGACCACGGCGGCCGACCCGTGCTCAGAGCCGAGCGTGCTCGAGGCGATCGCGGTCGCCGACGATTCGGCGATCATCGCCGGCTTCGGCGGCGGCGAGAGCTTCCGTGCCGCCGTCGTCGCGGGCAATGCGCCCTGCATCGCGCTCGATGACCCCGCCCATGTCTGGGTGGTCGTGAACAAGGCGCGTCCGCTCGTGCCGGTCTCTTTCGCTCCGTCTTCGCTCGCCGACCTCCCGGTGCAGATGACGACTCGCTCCGGGCAGGCCCGGACAGATGTCGCTGCGGCGGTCGGAGAGATGGCCGACGCTGCGGCCGCCGAGGGGGCGGGGCGCATCGGCGCGAACAACGGCTACCGGTCGTACGACCTTCAGGTCGCGACTCACGCCGCGCATGTGCGCAACAGCGGCCAGGCGGGGGCGGATGCCTCGTCGGCGCGCGCCGGACACAGCGAGCACCAGACCGGGCTCGCCCTCGATCTCGTGGCCTGCGACTCGTCGTGCGGAGCCATCGAGGCGTTCGGCGCGACCGTGCAGGGCGAGTGGATCGCGGCGAACGCCTGGGAGTACGGCTTCATCGTCCGCTACGAGCAGGTCGGTTCGGGCATCACCGGGTACAAGCCCGAGCCGTGGCATCTGCGCTACCTCGGCCGTGAGCTCGCGGCCGCGTACCACCAGGGCGGATACCACACGCTGGAGGAGTTCTTCGGGCTCCCCGCTGCTCCCGATTACGCGCACTGACCGCAGAGCGACGGTCTCGAAACGGCCGGATTGCGGCATCCGACAATGGCGGTACCCAGTCCCACGGTTTGTGGGATGCATTCTCACAACGGGCTGTCGTGGTGTCGGCGACCCGGCATAGAATCGCCGGAGCAATGACGCACGAACGTTCGGGAGGACGCCATGGAACGCGACATCTACGAAGAGGATCACGAGGCATTCCGCGACCTCGTCAAGGACTTCGTCAAGCGCCACGTGAACAACGAGGCCATCGAACGCTGGGACGCCGCGGGTGAGATCGACCGGGCGACCATGCTGGCGGCCGGCGAGGCGGGCCTGATCGGTCTGTCCGTGCCCGAGGAGTTCGGCGGCGCCGGCATGCTGCAGGACTACCGATTCCGCACCATCGTGATGGAGGAGGTCATCGCGTCGGGCGCAGGTTCGCTGGCGGGTGCCTTCGGCATCCAGGACGATCTGGCGGTGCCGTACCTCGTGCACATGGGCACGCAGGAGCAGAAGGAGAAGTGGCTGCCCCGCATGGCCACCGGTGAGGTTCTGGGCGCGCTCGCCATGACCGACCCCGGCGCCGGCTCGGACCTGCGCGGCATCAAGACCAACGCCAAGAAGGTCGAGGGCGGCTACATCCTCAACGGCGCCAAGACGTTCATCTCCTCCGGCTCGACGGCCGACGTCGTCGTGACCTTCGTCAAGACCGGCGAGGGCAATCGCCCCGACGCGTTTAGCCTGCTGCTCGTGGAGAAGGGCATGGAGGGCTTCGACCAGGGCAAGAAGCTCAGCAAGATGGGCTTTCACGGCTGGGACACGGCAGAGCTCAGCTTCACCGACGTGTTCATCCCCGACGAGAACCTGATCAGCGGCAAGGAGGGTCAGGGCTTCATCCAGCTGATGCTGAATCTGCCGCTCGAGCGTCTGTCGATCGGTGTGGCCGCGGCCGCAGCCGCCCAGGCGGCGCTCGACTGGACCGTCGCGTACACGAAGGACCGTGAGGCATTCGGCGAGCGCATCGCCGACTTCCAGAACACCCGCTTCCGTCTCGCCGACATGGCGGCGACCACCGATGCGATGTGGGCCTACATCGACCGCGCGCTGCTCGCCTACAAGAACAGCACGCTCACCGCCGAGGACGCCGCGAAGGTCAAGTTCTGGGCGACCGAGCGCGAGTGGGAGGTGCTCGACATCGGCGTGCAGCTGCACGGCGGCTACGGCTACATCATGGAGTACCCGATCGCGCGGGCCTTCACCGATGCCCGTGTGCACCGCATCTACGGCGGCACGAACGAGATCATGCGCGACCTCGTCGGTCGTCAGATCGTCGGCAAGCGCTGACGCATCGCAGGTTCGAAGGGCCCCGGATGCCGGCATCCGGGGCCTTTCGCGTGCGCGGCGGGTCTGTGCCTAGTGGATCGTCCTCACCGGGCACGGATTCGGACGGCAGGCGCGACGCGCCGGAGCCGGATGTCGGATCACGGCAGGCCGAACGCCGGGATCCGAATCTGTGCTCGGTAGACATCCGGCCGGAGCTGGCGGGCGGTCGAAGAGTGGTAAGAAGGATGCTACTCGAGTAGCATCTCACCATGACGAACGCCAAAGTGAGTCTGAGTCTGAGCGAAGGAGATATCGCGTTCCTCGACCTGGAGACACTGAGCGGTAGGTACGCCTCTCGCTCGGCCGCGGTCCAGGATGCTGTTCGGCTCCTGCGCGAGAGTCGACTCGCCGATGCTTATGCAGAAGCCTTCGCCGACGGGTACGACGACGAGTGGGACGCCGCTGACACCGATGGGCTCGCGTCCGCATGACGGATCCATCCATCCCCCTCTTGCGACGGGGGCAGATCGTCCTCGTGTCCTTCGATCCGGTGATCGGATCCGAAACGAGCAAGACCAGACCGGCGGTGCTCGTGAGCAACAACGCCGCGAACGCTGTGGCCATGCGGTCACCGCGCGCAACCGTGACCGTCGTGCCCGTCACGTCCAACATCGTCCGGCTATGGCCGTTCCAGGTGCTTCTACCCGCCGATGCGACCGGTCTCGCGCAGGATTCGAAGGCGCAGGCGGAGCAGGTGCGCACCGTCGCCGTCACCAGGATCGTGCGCCCGATCGGCTGGGTGCCGGCCGATCTCGTCGCCGCGATCGATGATGCCCTTCGACTGCATCTCTCGCTCTGAGGCTCGAGCGCGTTCAGCTCGAGGTGTAGAGAGCGGAACCCGGGCGCGGGCACAGCTTCGGAGCGCAGCCGGCGACGCGCCGTCGCAGGGGCGATCGCTCAGCGTGGCATCGCCCGACTCCGAAGTTGTGCGCGGGAGCGGGGAGGTAGGCGGTCGCGACGTCAGCGCGGCAGGCGTGCTCCGACGCCGGCCCTCCGCAGCCGGTCGGCGATCAGGATGCCGAGGGCGGTGGCTCCGAGGCAGCTGGCGAGGGTGACGGCGAAGAACGTGATCTGCAAGGGGAGCTCGAAGCTGCCGAGGTTGAACGACGCCCACGCGAGCACCGGGTAGACGACGCCGACGATCGCGGCGCCGAGGTAGTGCAGCCAGGTTCCCCAGTAGCGCCACAGCACGAAGAGGAACGGCAGTTCGGTGAACGCCGCCCACCACAGGTTGGTGGCCACGCTGCTGAAGCCGTATCCCGAGAACGGCACGATGACGAGCCCTGTCAGCAGGCCCACCAGCAGACCCACGAGGGGGCGGCGCAGCAGGCGCAGGGCGATGACCGAGGGAAGCAGCCACAGACCGGCCAACCCGACGCTGACGAAGGGGAGACCCGGGAAGAGGACCGTCGAGATCCAGTTCGCCGGGGCCAGCAGCGCCGCACCGGCGACGCCCAGCGCGGCACACGTCAGGAGGATCGCCGTCGGGACGCGGAAGCGCGAGCGTCGGCCGGTGCGGGGTCGATTCTGCATCTCAGGCGGCGACTTCCGGTGTGTTTCTGATCCCGCCTCGGGCGTCCGGTGCGTTTCTGACCCCGCCTCGGTCCCCTGACCCGTGTTCGGCTTCGGCTCCGCAGCATCCGTCCCGCTCATGAGAGGGGCTCCGCTGCCGCGTCGCGGGCTGCCTTCGACGTGGGCGACGCCGCGCCGATCTTCCAGTATCCGCAGAAGCTGACCGCGTTCTTGTCGACACCGCGCTCGCCGACGAGATGCTTGCGGGCGCCGGAGGCCAGGGACTGCTCGCCGGCCGCATAGGCGTGGAACGGCGCCTCGGGCAGTGTCAGTTCGCGCAATCGGGCGAGGGCGAAAGACCCCGGGTCGAACTCGTGCGGGCGCACGAGCCAGACGATGTCCACACCCGACGGATGCGAGAAGTCCAGCGCATCCTCCTGGGACGGCACCTCGATGATCGCCGTGCCTGCGGCGTGCGCGGGGAGCGAGGCGCAGATCGAGGCGATCGCGGGCAGCGCCGTCTCATCGCCGACCAGCACGACGCGATCCGTTCCGCGCTGCGGGTTGAACGTCAGCCCCTCGTCGATGATCAGCACGTGCTCGCCGGGCGTGCAGGTCTCCGCCCATCGCGACGCGGGGCCGGCAGTGCCGTCGGCCGCCGACCCGTGCAGCACGAAGTCGACGTCGATCTCGGCACCCGACTCGTCGGTCGCCGGGCGATACTCGCGCACGCTGTAGTTGCGCATGACGGGTCGCTCGCCGTCGGGGATGCGCAGGAACTTGAGATACCCGAACATCTTGTTCGCCTTCGCGGGAACACGGTCGAGGCCGGCGTCGCCGCCGATCGGCAGGAACAGGCGGAACCACTGATCGAAGCCCATCGGACGGAACTCCTCGACCTCGCCTCCCCCGAGAGTGACCCTCATCCAGTGCTCGGAGAGGCGCTCGGTGCGCAGCACGCTGAGATGGATGAGCTCGGCAGACTCGGGCTTGACCAGTTTGCTGTATGCCATGCGGGCGCCTTTCAGGGCAGCTGCCAGGGGAAGAAGAGCACGAAGATCGCGGCGGATGCGGCGATCGAGACGACGATGAAGACGGTGTCGCGCGTGCGGAACGGTACGAGGTGGCGTTCGGTGCGCGTCGTGTGGGCGCCGAAGGCGCGGGAGTCCATCGCGAGAGCGACGCGTTCGGCGTGACGGATCGCTCCGGCGAGCAGCGGCACGATGTAGCCCCAGCCTCGGGCGATGCGCGCGAACGGACCGCTGCCGCCGTGATGGCCACGCACCCGATGCGCGGCGCGGATCACTGAGAGCTCGTGGCCGAAGCGCGGCACGAACCGGAAGGCGGCGAGGGCCGTGTAGCCGATCCGGTAGGGCACCCGCAGCTGCTGCACGCTGGCGCGCACGAGGTCGGGGCCGGTGGTGGTCAGGCCGCCGATGAGCGCCAGGGCGACGATCGAGCCGAGGCGCAGAGCCGTGGCGAAGCCGATCTCGAGAGCGCCCTGATACAGCGTCCAGGAGCCGATCTGCAGCGCGGCACGGGTGTCATCGACGAGCGATGCATCGACCCACAGCGAGAACCCGACTCCGATCGCGAGCATGCCGACCGGCAGCGCGACGAACAGCAGCGCGGCGGTTCGCCACGTCACGCGGGAGCCTGCGACGATCAGCGCGAGAGACAGCACAAGAAAGACGGCGGGTGTGGCGAGGTCGCGCACGAAGATCAGCAGCACCATGGCCGGGGCGACTCCGACGACCTTCGCCAGCGGGTTGAGCGCGTACAGGAACTGACGAGGAGAGGATGCCGAGACGGCGGCGTACGGGTCGAAGGCGCGCGCGCTCATGCGATCGCCTGCCCCGCGTCGGCCAGCACGCGCTGCAGTGTCGGGAGTCGGAGTCCGGCCTCGACGAACGGAGACTCATCGCGGAAGAGCACGTCGGTGCGATCGGCGGCGTGCACTCGACCGTCCCTGAGGATCACGGTGTGCGAAGTGTGCTCGGCGACGAGCTGGAGGTCATGGGTCACGATGACGATCGTCGTTCCCTCAGCGCGCAGGTCACGCAGCAGGGCGAGGAGCTCGGAGGCCCGCGCGCGATCCTGACCGAAGGTCGGCTCGTCGAGCGCGAGCACCTTCGGGCGGGTGATCAGGGCCGTGCCGACCGAAAGGCGGCGCTTCTCTCCGCCCGACAGCAGGAACGGGTGCACATCGGCTTTGGCTTCGAGTCCGAAGCGGGAGAGCATGGCATCGACGCGCTCGCGCGTCTCGGCATCCGGCGTGTGCCGCAGCCGAAGCCCGTGTGCCAGCTCGTCGAACACCGTGTGCGCGATGAACTGGTGCTCGGGGTTCTGGAACACGAACCCGATGCGGCTCGCGAGCTCGCGGGGCGACGCCGAGCCGGGGTCGATGCCGTCGACCGTCACCTGCCGCTTCGGCGGCGGCACGACTCCGGCGAGTGACTGCAGCAGGGTGGTCTTGCCGGCACCGTTCGTGCCGATGATCGCCGTGAGGGTTCCCGGCTCGATGTCGAGATCGATGCCGTGCAGGATCTCGGTGCGGTGGCGGCGCACGGTGAGGCCGCGCGCGCTGATGATCGGGGCGGTCGTCGGTCGCGAGGGTGCATCCGCCTGCAGGACGGACGCACGGATGCCGGATGAGACAGCGGTTTCTGATCCTGCATCCGTGCCCTGGTCCTGCAGACGGGACACGGCGGGAGTCGTGGACGCCGTGAGCGTGGCAGGGGTAGCGGCCCCAGCGAGTGCCGTGGCGAGCTCTGCGGGCGTGAGCGGCAGCTCGTCGAAGTGCGTCCCGGCATCCTGCATCCGCAGTGCCGCCAGAGTCGCCCCGGGGAGCCAGACCCCCATGGCCATGAGTTCGGCGGCGTGCGTGCGGATGATCTCTGCCGCCGGGCCGTCGAACGCCACGCGACCCGCGCGGTCGAGCACGATCGTGCGGGTGACGAAGCCCATCGCCGCGTCGAGGTTGTGCTCGACGAGCAGGATGGCTCGATCGCCGGCCGCGATCACATCGGTCAGTGCGGCGTAGACATCGTCGATGCCCTGCGGGTCGAGGTTCGCCGTCGGCTCGTCGAGCACGATCAGGGGCGACCCCATGGCCAGAGCGCACGCGATCGCGAGGCGCTGCCGCCCGCCGCCCGACAGTCGGTCGGGATTCTCGTCTCGGCGCTCCCAGAGACCGACGCGACCGAGCGCATCCGCAGTCCTGGCGCGCACCTCGTCGAGCGGGAGCAGCAGGTTCTCGGGGCCGAATGCGACCTCGTCGTAGACGGTGCCGGTGACGATCTGCGCATCCGGGTCCTGGAAGACCATTGCGACATGGGTGCTCAACGATGCGGTGTCGGCGTCGGCCGTGCTGACGCCGCCGGCGTGGACCGACCCCGTCATGGTCGCCGGCACGGCATGCGGGATGAGCCCGTTGAGCGCGAGAGTGAGCGTCGACTTGCCCGAACCCGAGGGGCCGAGGAGCAGCACGACCTCGCCGGGTTCGATGTCGAAGGTGACGCGCTCGGGAGAGGGGCGCACAGCATCGGCGTGGGTGATCGAGAGGTCACGCACGCTGAGAAGGGGCGCGGATGAGCGCACGGCATAACCCCGGTTTCGGCGATCGGTACCGTTCTAACTTAGCTGAGCCTTACCTGAATCACCACGCGTCGGATGCGGTGGATCAGCGCCGTGCGACGCCCGCGCGACTCAGCGACGAACCGATCGCGAGCCCGGCTGCCGTCCACGCGATCGGACCGAGCACAGCGATCACCAGGTAGGCGATCTGCAGCCACGGAGCGAAGGCTCCGAGGTCGACCGCGAAGAACACCACGACTGCGACGATCACCCCAATCACGCCGGCCGAGATGAAGAAGCGCCAGGGCCCCCACGAGCGGTAGCGGGTGAGCGCGGCGATGCCCTCCTGGATCGCGCCGAACAGCAGCGCGGTGCCGATGAAGCGCAGCGTCCAGGCCGGGTTGAACGCGCTCGAGATGAAGGCGGCGATGACGTGCGTGATGAGGGCCACGAACGGTCGGCGCAGCACCTCCTGGGCGATGATGCCCGGCAGGACGTGCGAGCCGAGGACGAGGCCGTAGAGGTACGGAGTGACCACGATGACGACCGGCGTGATGAGGCCGGCGATCCCTCCGAGAATGCCTGTGGCGACGCCGATCGCCGCGCAGACCAGCAGCACGCGGGTCGTCAGGACGGGGGAGGGGGCCACTCCTCCAGCCTACTGTCGACCATTGGCGACTCGACTGGCCGTTCGGCCAGTAATAATCCCCGACTCTGGTGTGTGGACGGAAGCCGGGCGTAGCTTGAACGGCGGTGCGGTAACGCAGTCGCACCGTGATCATCGGGAGAAGCGCATGGGTCGAACACCCCTCCGGATGGCAGCGGCCACAACCCTGGCAACGCTGTTCATCGCATCGACGGCAACCGCCGGCTACGCGAGCACGGAGGAGGTGAATCACCCCACCCCGGTCGAAGGCACGCCCGGTCACTACATCGTCGTGCTGAAGTCCGATCCACTCGCGAGCTACACCGGCGACGTCGACGGCCTCGAGGCGACGAAGCCCGCCGAGGGCGAGCAGCTCGAGCGGCAGTCGCAGGACTCGCAGCGCTATGTCGAGCATCTCGAGTCCGAGCAGCAGACGATCGCGCAAGAGGTCGGCATCACCCCTGAGAACACCTACCAGGTGGTGCTCAACGGCTTCAGCGCCGACCTGTCGGGAGAGCAGGTCGACAAGCTCCGGGCATCGAAGGACGTCTACGGCGTCTACCCGGACTTCATCCGGCACCCCGACGCGCAGACCGCGACGGACTTCCTCGGTCTCGGCGATGACAAGAAGGGCCGCGGCGGCGTCTGGCAGCAGACCGGCGGCGTCGACAAGGCGGGCGAGGGCGTGGTCGTGGGTGTCATCGACACCGGCATCGCCCCCGAGCACCCGTCGTTCGACGGCAAGAAGCTCAAGAAGCAGCCCAAGAACGACAAGCGTCACAAGGGAAGCCAGCCGTACACCGACGGCACTTTCGTCTACTTCGACAAGTCGGACGGCGGTCAGTTCCAGGGCACGATGGTCGAGGCCCAGGAGTGGGACAAGGGCGACTACTCGTCGAAGCTCATCGGAGCCCAGTACTTCTACACCGGCGCCGAGGCGGCCGGATTCGACTTCCAGTACGACTACCTGTCGCCGCGTGACGGCGACGGCCACGGGTCGCACACCGCGAGCACGGCGGCCGGCAACTTCGGCGTGAAGGCCTCGATCGAGGACGTCGACTTCGGCAAGGTCTCGGGTGTCGCACCAGGTGCCAAGGTCGCGGCCTACAAGGCCTGCTACGTCGGACCCGACGAGGCGGTCACGACCGACGACATCTGCGCGGGCAGCGACCTGATCGCAGCGATCGACCAGGCCGTCGCCGACGGGGTCGACGTGATCAACTACTCGATCGGCGGCGGCGCGGCATCCACCGTCCTCGCCCCCGAGGACATCGCGTTCTTCAACGCGGCAGCAGCGGGCGTCTTCGTGGCGACCAGCGCCGGCAACGACGGCCCCGACTCCGTCACGGCCGATCACGCGTCGCCGTGGTACACCACGGTCGCCGCCTCGACGATCCCCACGTGGGAGGGTACCGTGCAGTTCGACGGCTTCGCCCAGGCGGGCGCGTCGGTGAGCGTGCCGTTCGGCACGACGGTCACCGGGCCGTCGATCTACGCGGGCGACGCGCCGGCCGCAGGTCAGGCTGCCGCCGATGCGGCTCTGTGCCTTCCCGGCACGCTCGATGCGGCGAAGGTCACGGGGCACATCGTGGTCTGTGACCGAGGCGGCAACGCTCGCGCCGAGAAGTCGCAGGTCGTGAAGGATGCCGGTGGCATGGGCGTCGTTCTCGTGAACGTGCCCGGTGCCGCCGACTCGCTCGACAACGACTTCCACGCCGTGCCGACCGTGCACCTCGCGTCGGTGCACCGCGCGGCGGTGCTCGCCTACGTGCAGGGCGGCGTCGACCGTCCGATCACGCTCGTGGGCGAGAACACGACCGGAGTGGTGACGCCCGTGCCGCAGATCGCCGGATTCTCGAGCCGCGGCCCGATGCTGGCAGACGGCAGCGACATCATGAAGCCCGACATCGCCGCCCCCGGAGTCGCGATCCTCGCAGCCACGCAGAACGCTCCGGGCGAGAAGCCGACCTTCGGCATCCTGTCGGGCACGTCGATGGCCTCTCCGCAGATCGCCGGTCTCGCAGCGCTCTATCTCAGCGAGCGGCCCAACGCCAAGCCCGCCGAGATCAAGTCCGCGATGATGACCACCGCGTACGACACGGTGAACCCCGACGGCTCTGCCAACAAGGACCCGTTCCAGCAGGGCGCAGGTCAGGTCGACCCGAAGCGCATGCTCAACCCGGGTCTGCTCTATCTGAACGACGTGCCCGACTGGGTGGCGTTCCTCGAGGGCAAGGGCCTGGCCGACTTCCCCGGAGAGCCGATCGACGGCAGCGACCTCAACGTCGCGTCGATCTCGATCGGGTCGCTCGCGAGCGCGCAGACGGTCACCCGCACGGTCACCGCGACCGAGAAGGGCACGTTCACGGCATCCGTCGATCTGCCCGGCGTGAACGCGACGGTGCAGCCGTCGACGCTGAAGTTCGACAAGCCGGGTCAGACCGCGACCTACACGGTCACGTTCGACAACCAGAGCGCGCCGGTCGAGCAGTGGGCGACCGGATCGCTCACCTGGACGAGCAAGAAGAACACGGTGCGGTCGCCGATCGCGGTGTTCCCGGTCACGGCGGATGCTCCGGCCGAGGTCGAGGGCACGGGAGTCGACGGTGCGACCACGGTCGACATCACTCCCGGCGTCGACGGCGCTCTCGCGCTCGGGGTGTCGGGCCTGACTCCGTTCACGCTGCTGGAGGACCCGGACGGCCGTGTCGTCGGGCACTCGGGTGACGAGGCATCGGGCGACGCGAACAAGGACGTGTCGTGGATCGTCGACGTGCCGGAGGGCACCACGCTCTCGCACTTCGACCTCGACTCGTCGGATGACACGGGCAGCGACCTCGACCTCACGGTCTATCGGGTCGTGAGCCCTGACGACCTGCGCTACTACGAGCGCTGGCAGTCGGCGACGGGCTCGGCCGACGAGCAGGTCACGTTGCCGGCTCCGACGGCGGGCACCTACCTGGTGGTCGCGAACGTCTACTCGACCTCGGCTCCGCTGACGTGGGACATGACCTACGCCAACGTGCAGCCCGAGGGCGAGGGCGCGTTCACGGCGACCCCGAACCCGATCGAGGCCGTGCGCGGCCAGGCGACGAGCTACGAGCTCAGCTGGACCGGCCTCACCGCCGGCACCCGCTATCTCGGACTCGTGCAGTACGGAGAATCCGCCGTGCGCACGATCGTGACGGTCGACGCGCAGTAGCGGTCACCGACGACGCCCCGCGTTCTCCGGAGCGCGGGGCGTCGTCGTGCGGCAGCGTCAGATCTTGCGACCGCGGGGCATCAGCCGCACGTCGGGCAGGGGAGGCGCGGGGATGCGCACGTCGTGTCCCTCGACGACGCCGAAGCGATCGGATGCCGCCTCCCACTCGGTGCGCGCCTCGACGATCTCTTCGTGATCACGACCGGCGAAGTTCCACCACATGACGATCTCGTCGGCGAAGGGTTCGCCGCCGATGAGGAAGAGCAGCGCACCCTGCACGCTCGACACCTCGACGGCATCCCTCGAATCGCCGAGGTAGAGCATGTCGTTCAGTGCGACGTCGTGCGTCGCCACCACAGCATCGCCCTCGACGAGCAGCAGGGCGTGCTCCCACTCGGGTCGCAGCGGCAGTCGGATGCTCGTGCCGGCGCGCACTGCGATCTCGGCACCGACGATGGGGGTGTGCACGGTGGCCGGCGAGGCGACGCCGGCGAACTCGCCGAGCACGACGGTGGCCGCGGCCGCAGTGCCCTCGTCGGCCTGAAGCGCGACCTGGGGCAGATCGGTGTGGCGCTCGAACCCACCCGGTCCCTGGCGTGCGCCGTCGGGCAGCACGACCCAGAGCTGCAGGGCGTCGAGGGGAATGGGGTCTTCGCCGATCGAGTACTCGGAGTGCGAGATGCCGTTTCCGGCGGTCATCAGGTTGAGCTGCCCGCGCCGCAGGTCGGCGTCGCTGCCGAGCGAGTCACGATGGCGGATCTCGCCGACCAGCGGCCAGGTCACGGTCTGGAGTCCGATGTGCGGGTGCGGCTCGACGCGCATGCGGGTGTCGGCGGGGCCGAACCGGTCGAGGAAGCACCAGGCGCCGATCGTCGGCAGATTGCGGTGCGGCAGCACGCGCAGCACGCTCATGCCGCGCACCCCGCCGAGGGGGACCTCGCGCGGTTCGAGGACGATGCGGCGCTCGCCGATTCGGGGCGCGGCCCCGTCGACCTGGCCGGACGCGGTCTCCGTCATCGGATTCTCCTTCGCGTGGGTGCGTCTGCACTCGGGAGCGCGAGAGACTCATAAGCTCGGCGGATGATCGCTCGACGCACTCCCATTATCCTGCTCACCCTCGGCGCATCGGTCGCCCTGCTGTCCGGCTGTGCCTCGGGCGGGGATGCCGGCTTCTGCGGCCCGCTGCTCGAGGACTCGCAGACGTCGGCAGCCGCCTTCGCACCGGTGATCCCGGGGATGAACACCGAGGGGGATGTCGCAATGAGGCTCGCGCTCATGGACAAGGTCGAACCGACCGCGGAACTGGCCGACGACCTCGAGGCATGGAAGGGCTATCTGACGGTGGCGGCGGATTCGATCACCGACGACCCCACCGCGCTCATCGACGCGTACGACGACGACGTCAAGGCGTCAGGCGAAGCTCTGTCCGACTATTACTCGGGCACCTGCCTGCAGTAGTCCGGCCTCGGCGGGGTCCGACCCGAGTCACGCCTCGGCCGGTGCAGTCCCCGGCCGCTTCGGCCAGCGGATCTCCGCGCCGGTGATCTCGTGCGTCGTCAGGTACTTCGCGATGTACGGGCACAGCGGCACGATCGCGTCGCCGGATGCGGCAGCATCCGTGAGCGCCTTCTCGGCGAGGATGCCGGCGAGACCCTGCCCCTGGAACGCGGGGTCGATCTCGGTGTGGATGAAGCGGATGGCGCCGGGGCGCAGTTCGAACTCGGCGTAGCCGGCGAGCGTGTCATCCGAGCGGATCTCGTAGCGGGATTCTGCGTCGTCGCGGGTGACGGTGATGTCGGTCATCGGAATCTCCTTCGGGCGTCTGCGTCAAACCTACGCCCGCTGAGTCGTGGAGGGGCGGGCCGAAGTCGGCGGGGGTCGTTACGCTGGAGGGATGCCGCAGACTCCCCGTGACCCGTACGAGGATCTGCCGTACGCAGATGAGCCCTGGGACGGCAACTGGGAACCCTCCGAGCCGCCCGAGCCCATGGACTGGGAGCCTCAGGGTGCCGGGTTCGAGCCTCCGCTGGACTGGGGGCCCGGTCCTGTGACGCCCGTGACGACGAAGGCCGGGCGGTCGGCGTCTCGCCCGACGACGTCCTCCGCGGCATCCGCCCCCGTGGCGCGGCGCGCCACTCCCAGCCGGTATCCGTCGGCGGCCGAGGCGCTGCACACGGTGTTCGGCTACGACGAGTTCCGCGGCGACCAGGCGGCGATCGTCGATCAGGTCATCGGCGGCGGCGACGCGGTCGTGCTCATGCCGACCGGTGGCGGAAAGAGTGTCACCTATCAGGTGCCCGCTCTCGTCCGCGAGGGCACGGGGCTCGTGATCAGCCCGCTCATCGCGCTCATGCACGATCAGGTCGACGCGCTTCGGGCGAACGGTGTCAATGCCGCCTATCTCAACTCCACGCAGGCGATCGACGAGCGGCGCGAGGTCGAACGGGCGTATGTCGCCGGCGAGCTCGACCTCATCTACGTCGCCCCCGAGCGATTGTCGTCGCCGCAGACGACGGCGCTGCTGCAGCGAGGCACCCTCAGCGTCATCGCGATCGACGAGGCGCATTGCGTGTCGCAGTGGGGTCATGACTTCCGCCCCGACTACCTCGCGCTCGGAGACCTGGGCGAGCGGTTCCCCGGGGTTCCCCGCATGGCGCTGACGGCCACCGCCACCCGCGCGACGCACAAAGAGCTCACCGAGCGCCTGCGGCTCGACACGGCCAAGCATTATGTCGCCAGCTTCGATCGGCCCAACATCCAGTACCGGATCGTGCCCAAGGTCGATCCGCGCAAGCAGCTGGTCTCGTTCATCCGCGCACAGCCCGAAGGGTCGGTGGGCATCGTCTACGCACTGAGCCGCAAGTCGGTCGAGCAGACAGCGACGTACCTCGCGGCGCAGGGGTTCGACGCTCTGCCGTACCACGCGGGTCTGCCCGCCGACGTGCGCGCGAAGAACCAGTCGCGGTTCCTGCGCGAAGACGGTGTGGTGATGGTCGCGACGATCGCGTTCGGTATGGGCATCGACAAGCCCGACGTGCGTTTCGTCGCCCACATCGACCTGCCGAAGTCCGTCGAGGGGTACTACCAGGAGACCGGTCGCGCGGGCCGTGACGGCGAGCCGTCGATCGCCTGGATGGCCTACGGCCTGGGCGACGTGGTGCAGCAGCGCCGCATGATCGATCAGAGCCCCGGTGATCGCACGTTCAAGATGCGCCTCGGGCAGCACCTCGACGCGATGCTCGCTCTGTGCGAGACGGTCGAATGCCGTCGCCAGAACCTGCTCGGCTACTTCGGCCAGGAATCACAGCCCTGCGGCAACTGCGACACCTGTCTCGAGAACCCCGAGACGTTCGACGGACTGGTTCCCGCGCAGAAGCTGCTCTCGACGATCGTGCGACTCAAGCGCGAGCGCAATCAGTCGTTCGGCGCCGGGCATCTGATCGACATCCTGCGCGGGGCCTCGACCGAGCGCATCCGTCAGCAGGGCCACGAGAAGCTCGCGACCTACGGCATCGGCGCCGATCTGTCGGATCAGGACTGGCGCAGCGTCGTCCGCCAGCTGCTCGCGCGAGGGATCATCGTCGCACAGGGCGACTACGGCACGCTCGCCCCCGGCGAGCAGTCGGTCGGTGTGCTGAAGGGCGAGACACCCGTTCCGCTGCGCAAAGACACGATCGGCCGACCCGCGTCCAGTCCACGGGCGCGCAAGGCGAGTGCGGCGGATGCTCTCGACGCCGGCGACCGTCCGCTGTTCGAGGCGCTGCGTGCGTGGCGCGCCGAGACCGCGCGCGAGCAGGGGGTTCCCGCCTACATCGTCTTCGGCGATGCCACGCTGCGCGCGCTCGCCGAGCACAGGCCGGCCTCGCTGGCCGACCTCGACGGCATCACCGGCATCGGCGCCAAGAAGCGTGACGCCTACGGCGAGGGCGTGCTCGCGGTGATCGCCGCGGCCTGACCCGCGGCGCATCCCGCGGCGCATCCCGCGGCGCATCCCTCGACTCGTCGCTCAGCGCAGGGGAAGCACATCATCGAGGTGTGCCGTCAGGTGCGCGGCGATGTCGACCGCGTCGCGGTCGTACAGCCATTGGTACTGCAGGGCTACGCGGTCTACAACCCGCTGCAGACCGCCCGATTCGGCACGTGGCCGGTGCTGAGCGACCTCGTCACGACGTGGGGGCCGATGGTCGTCGCCGCGACCTGGGGATCGATCATCCTGCAGGTGGCGTTCCCGCTCATGCTGCTCACGCGGCCGACGCGTCTCATCGGTCTCCTCGGCATCCTCTCCTTCCACATCGGCATCGGCGTGCTGATGGGGCTGCCCTGGTTCTCGCTCACGATGATCGCGATCGACTCGATCTTCATCCGCGATCGGACCTGGGCGCGTCTGAGCTCCGGCACGAGACGGCGTTGGGATCAGGCGCAGACCGCCCCGCCCCGCCCCGCAGGCGTGGAGGTCTGAGGTCGCGCTCTCGCGCGGACTGTGGTCTGACGACAATCCGTCGGAGAGTTGTACCCGCAGGTAGTTGGAGGATGCATACACAGCAGTTCACTCCTGGTTGTGGCAGACCTACCATGGACGTATCCCCACTTCCCTCTGAGAGGAACGCTCATGGTCGACGCCGCCGTCCGTCCGAAGACGACTCGCCCCCACGCCGATAACGCAGACGCGAACCTGCAGTTCGATGTCGCCCGCGTCACCGACCTGCTGATGGGCACCTGGGCAGACACCCGCCGTGAAGCGCGCGAGCTGATCAAGGACTCGGCTTTCTGGCGTGACGACGAGCTCGGCAAAGACGAGCACCGCGAGCGTGTGCTCAGCCAGCTGCACCTGCTCGTCGAGAACAAGGCCGTGCACCGTGCGTTCCCGAAGTCGCTGGGCGGCGAAGAGAACAACGGCGGGAACATCGCCGGCTTCGAGGAGCTCGTCGTCGCCGACCCGAGCCTGCAGATCAAGTCGGGCGTGCAGTGGGGCCTGTTCGGTTCCGCGATCCTCCAGCTCGGCACGACGGAGCACCATGAGAAGTGGCTGCCCGGTGTCATGGACCTCTCTATCCCCGGCGCTTTCGCGATGACCGAGATCGGGCACGGCTCCGACGTCGCCGCTGTCGGGACGACCGCGACGTACGACGCGAGCACCCAGGAGTTCGTGATCAACACGCCGTTCCGCGGCGCGACCAAGGAGTACCTCGGCAACGCCGCCCTGCACGGAGTCGCCGCGACGGTGTTCGCGCAGCTGATCACGAACGGCGTCAACCACGGCGTGCACTGCTTCTACGTGCCGCTGCGCGGCGAAGACGGCGTCGACCTGCCGGGCATCGGACGCGAGGACGACGGACTCAAGGGCGGCCTGAACGGCATCGACAACGGCCGTCTGAGCTTCGACCACATCCGCATCCCCCGCACGAACCTGCTCAACAAGTACGGCGACGTCGCTGCCGACGGCACGTACTCGAGCGCGATCGACAGTCCCGGACGTCGCTTCTTCACGATGCTCGGCACGCTGGTGCAGGGCCGCGTCTCGCTCGATGGTGCGGCTTCGTGGGCCTCGGCTCTCGGTCTGAAGATCGCGATCACCTATGCCACGCAGCGCCGTCAGTTCGACGGGGCCGACGGGCAGGAGGTCGTGCTGATGGACTACGGCAAGCACCAGCGCCGCCTGCTGCCTCGGCTGGCCACGACCTATGCGCAGATCTTCGCGCACGACGAGTTCCTGCAGAAGTTCGACGGAGTGTTCTCGGGTCGCACCGACACCCCCGACGACCGCGAGGATCTCGAGACTCTCGCCGCGGCCCTCAAGCCGCTGTCGACCTGGCACGCGCTCGACACGCTGCAGGAGGCGCGCGAGGCCTGCGGCGGTGCCGGCTTCATGTTCGAGAATCGCCTCGTGGGTCTCCGGGCCGACCTCGACATCTACGTCACGTTCGAGGGTGACAACAACGTGCTGCTCCAGCTCGTCGGCAAGCGGCTGCTGACCGACTACGCCCAGCAGTTCACGGGCAAGGATGCCGCGGCTCTCGCCAAGTTCGCCGTCGGGATGACCGCGGGCAAGCTCTTCCACGGAGCGGGCCTGCGTCAGTTCGGCCAGTCGGTCGTCGACCTCGGTCAGGTCTCGCGCTCGGTCGAGAACGGTCTGCGCGAGGAACAGCAGCATCTGCTGCTCGCCGAGCGCGTGCAACAGATGGTCGCCGACATCGCCGGTCGTCTGCGCCCCGCGGGCAAAGACAAGGTGCTCGGCGCGAAGCTGTTCAACGAGAACCAGGCCGAGCTGATCGAGGCGGCCCGTGCGCATGCCGAGCTGCTGCAGTGGGAGGCGTTCACGGATGCCGTCCATCGCGTCGAGGAAGCCGACACGAAGAAGGTGCTCACCTGGCTGCGTGACCTCTTCGGACTGCAGCTCATCGAGAAGCACCTCGCATGGCACCTCATCAACGGGCGTCTCTCGACGCAGCGCGCCGCCGCGGTCTCTCGCTACATCGACCGCCTGTGCGCCCGGCTGCGTCCGTACGCCCTCGACCTGGTCGACGCCTTCGGATACGAGCCCGAGCACGTCCGCGCGCCGATCGCCTCCGGTGCTGAGCGAGAGCGCCAGGACGAGGCCCGCGAGTACTACGCGGCGCTCGCAGCATCCGGCGAGGCACCTGTGCTGGAGAAGACGCTGAAGAAGAACGCGAAGCGCTGACGCAGCGCACTGCCTGAACGCGTGGCCGGGGTTTTAGCCGGACAACGAGAACCGGCCGGGATCGTGAGATCCCGGCCGGTTCTTCGTGTCGGTGTGATGAGGGCGGCTCGTGCCCAGAGACTATGCGCCGGGCTGGGGCGGATAGGGCGCAGCGGGCGGCTGCGGGCCGGCTGCCGGAGGATGCGGATGCGGATGCCGCGTCGGAGGGTGCTGAGCCTGTGCGTACTGCGTCGGTGCGTGCTGCGCTCCCGGATACGGGGAACCCGTCGCGTCGCCGGGGACGGCGGTGCGGGGATCCGTCAGCCGGGATTGCGAGCGTACGCGCAGCAGCACCGCAGTGAAGGTGAGGTACATCAGTCCGGCTGCTGCGCCTCCGCCGTAGAGGAGCAGAGACGGCACGAGCGTGTTCATGCTGCGTGGCAGAGCGACGAGCAGGTTGAAGGCGACACTCGGTGCAGCGATCATCACGACGCTGCCGAAGAGCAGCACGACCGCAGGAAGGACGAGCGCGAAGGGCGACCAGCGGCTCACGGTGATGCCGGCGATCACGAGCAGCGTGCCGACGATCGTCGCGGAGGCCGCGTCGGGTCGCAGATCGAACTGGAACCGCTGCAGGGCGAAGAGCACCCCCTCGGCGATGCCCCACGTGATCGCCCAGGCGCCTGCGGCCAGCAGCAACGGTGCGATGACGACGCCGATCGCACCCAGCGCACCGCCCTTCGGCCGTGGATCTCGGCGGACGAGCGCGAGCACCAGGCCCATCGCGCTCAGCGCGGCGAGTATCACCAGCGGCAGGCCGTAGACGAGGCCGTCGACCCACTCGCGGGGTGCGACGCGGTAGATCCACGTCAGCGTCACGGGGAAGAACGCGGCGATGAGCGGTGCGATCATGAACGCGCCGACGACGATCAGTCCGGCTGAACTCCAGACGCCGGTCAGGACGACGACGATGAGCAGCACGACCCCGAGAGTCTGCAGCAGCAGAGGGCCGATCAGCGGCCCGAACTCGCCATCGAAGCCATACGCGAAGAGCGTGAGATTCATGGTCTGTCCGCCGAGGGACAGGAGTATCAGGGCGATCGGCGTGAGCACGAGGGCGATCGCGCTCGTGATCAGGCGTGCGGTCATGGTCGAACGGCGCATAGGACTTCCCCTCCGGAGTCGTAGCCCCACCGTATCGACTGCACTGCGCGGGTGCACAGCCTTGCGCGAGTAGTGTCGACCTGGCCCATCCGCACCGAATCGAGGAGTCCGAGATGACCCGTGTCAACGCCTACGCCGCACCCAGCGAAGCCGCACCGCTCGAGAAGACCGTCATCGAGCGTCGAGAGCTCGGCCCGAACGACATCCTGATCGACATCGCCTTCGCCGGCATCTGCCACTCCGACATCCACACCGTGCGCGGTGACTGGGGGCCGCAGAGCTACCCGCTCGCGCCGGGCCATGAGATCGCCGGCATCGTGGCCGCGGTCGGGGCCGATGTCACGAAGCACTCCCTCGGCGACCGCGTCGGCGTCGGATGCCTGGTGAACTCCTGTGGCGAATGCCGCAACTGCCGGCGCGGCGACGAGCAGTTCTGCTCGAACGGCGCGATCTTCACCTACGGCAGCACGGATCGCGACGGCACCATCACGCAGGGTGGATACTCCGAGCAGGTCGTCGTGACCGAGTCCTTCGCCGTGCGCATCCCCGATGCGCTCGCGCTCGACGTCGCAGCACCTCTTCTCTGCGCGGGGATCACCACGTACTCCCCGCTGCGGCACTGGAACGTCGGCCCCGGCACGCGAGTGGCGGTCGTCGGGCTCGGTGGACTCGGACACATGGGCGTGCAGATCGCCCACGCGCTCGGCGCCGAAGTGACCGTGCTGTCGCAGACCCTGAACAAGAAAGACGACGGCCTGCGCCTCGGAGCAGACCACTACTACGCGACGAGCGATCCTGAGACGTTCCGCTCGCTACGCGGATCGTTCGACGTCATCCTCAACACGGTCAGCGCCGTCGTCGACCTTCGCGCCTACCTCGGTCTGCTCGACGTGGGTGGGTCGATGGTCTGCGTCGGGGCTCCGGCAGAGCCACTCTCGGTCAATGTCTCGTCGCTCATCGGCGGACGGCGGTCGCTCGCCGGGTCGAACATCGGGGGCATCCAGGAGACTCAGGAGATGCTCGACTTCTGCGCCGAGCACGGCATCGCCTCCGAGATCGAGGTGATCAGCGCGTCGCAGATCAACGAGGCCTACGAGCGCGTGCTCGCTTCTGACGTGCGCTACCGCTTCGTTATCGACGCCGCGACCTTCGCGGACTGACGGTAGAGAGGGGAGCTCCCGGGGTACGCCCGGGGAGCTCCTCTGTTGTTCGGGCTCGCTGTCGGCGGCTCGCTTCGCTGAGATTGACATCGCTGGGGATTGTCTGGGTTCCCCCCACCTCGTCCGCTTTCTCTCACCTCTGCTCGCCTCTCACCTCTGCTCGCCTCTCACCTCTGCTCGCCTCTCACCTCTGCTCGCCTCTCACCTCTCTTCTTCCTCCCTCTCGTTGTTCCGTCTTCTTCCTTCCTTTTCCTCTTCGTGTCGCATCGCGTCTCGCGTCTCGCGTCTCGGGTCTCGCGTCTTCATCTCTCGTCTTCGTCACTCCTCTCTGTAGACGTCCTTTCTCTGTTGTCCTCTGCTCCCGCTTCTCCTTCGGCGCTCGTCATCACTTCTTCGGGTTGTCTGCGCGTGCCGGAGGTGCGACGATTCTGCGCTGTATTGGGAGATTGGAATATGGCTTTGATCGGGGGTAAATGCGAGCGGTTTCGGGTCTCGAATGTCGGTGGCTGCGGGTTGACTAGGGGGTATGAACAGCACTGCGGAGCTTCTGGATCGGGTCATCGCTGACCTGGATGCGGTGCTGTCCGACGACGCGCTGGCGGGGCTGAGCGATGCGGAGCGGGTCGCGGTGTTGCAGGGTGCGGGGGCGGCGTTCCGGCGTGCCGAGGCGGTGATCGTGGAGACGGTTGCGACGGCTGACATGGGTGACTTTCCGCATGCGGCGGGGTGTCGGGGGCTGACTGAGTTGTTGCAGCGGACGCTGTTGGTGGATGTGCGGGGTGCGAGCCGGGTCGACAGGGTGGTCGATCTGGTGCGGCGGCCGTTGAGTCTGGCGGGGGAGAGGATGCCGGCGCGGTGGTCGGAGATGCGGTTGGCGCTGCTGGACGGGGTGGTCGGTGTCGCGGGGTTTCTGGCGGCGACGGGTCCGATCGAGCGGGTGTGGGATCGGCTCAGCGTCGAGCAGCGGTTGGCGGCCGATGTCGCATTGGCGGGGTGTGCGCGCGGTCACGGACTCGACGCGGGGGACGACGAAGACCCGGATGCTGATGAGGCCCGGGATGCTGATGAGGATGTGGCTGGTCCGTCGCCGACGGTGCAGGACTTGAAGGGCCTGGCGGAGGATCTCGCGTCGATGTTCGACCCGGATGGTGAGGAACCGAAGGATGAGGATGCGCGTCGTCGGCGGGGGATCACGATCGGCCGGTTGAAGGACGGCATGCATGCGATTCGCGGGTACCTGACCCCCGAGGCGGCGGCGCAACTGCAGGTGATCATGGATGCGTTCCTCAACCCGAAGGGTGACGGCCCGCCGATGCCGGGGGTGTTCTTCGCCCCGAGTGACGGTTCCGGTGGTGACGTGGATTCTCCTGATACCGACTTTTCGCCTGCTGACGCTGACGCTGACGCTGACGCTGACGCTGACGCTGACGCTGACGTGGAGGCGGATCCGGAGGAGACCGATCCGTTCAACTCCGATCCGCGGTGTGTGCTCGATGACCGCACCGCGGCGCAGAAGCGCCACGACGCCCTGACCGCAGCTCTCGGCATCGCTGCCCGGCACAAGGACACGCCCACCCTCGGTGGAGCATCACCGGTCGTCGTCGTGACCGTCGACGCGAAAGACCTCGCCACCCACACCACCACTGCGACCGGTGCGACCGGTGCCGCCGGTGCCGTCTTCGGAGGTGCCGCCTTCGGAGCCGCTGGGGGCGGAGCGAGTGGAGTGAGCGGTAACGGTGGGTGGGCGACGATCCCCGGATCCGGCGCCCATGTGCCCGTCTCGGTCGCGGCGCAGATCGCGTGCTCGGGAGCGATCCAGCGGGTCCTCATGGATGAAGGCCGCATCATCGGGATCACGACCACCGACCGGGTGTTCACGGTGCACCAACGGCGGGCGATCATCGCCCGCGACAAGGAATGCCTGATCCCCGGATGCCACGTCTCCGCGTCGTGGTGTGAGATCCACCACGTCACCGAACACTCCAGGGGCGGCCCGACGCATACGGATAACGGTGTGCCGTTGTGCTGGTGGCACCACCGATCCCTCGGCACCTCCGGATGGGAGATCCGCATGAACGACGGACTCCCCCAGGTCCGCGGACCGGCATGGTGGGACCCCGCACAGCGATGGCGCACACCTCGACTCAGCCTCCCCGACCCGGTGGTCGTTCGGCGTGCACCGATTCGAGTCTGACCAAGCTGTGGTGCTTCTCGCGGATGTCGACATGGGGTGCCACCGCAACAGTGTGCCCGCATGAGCAGCGGGCGTTCAGTCCATCGGATCGGGCTAGCGGTAGAACTCGAGGAAGTTACTGCGGGTCGTGGCATGCAACTCATGGATGAGGTCGCCGGCGCGTTCGCCGTCGCGGTCCTCGAGCGCGGCGGTGATGGCGCGGAGGAACTCGAGCGCCTGTTGCGGGGTGCGCAGGTTCTCGCGCGGCGTGAGGAACCGCACGAGCTGCAGCGACATCGTCTCCGCCTTCGTGCGCAGCACCGAGTTCGGCGAGGCGCGGACGACGACGAGGAAGTACTCGCGGATCGCCTGCCCGAGTGCCGCGAGGTCGTCACCGTTCACCGCCTCGTCGACGCGTGACAGCTGGCGTCCGAGCTCGGCGATCTGATCGTCGGTCAGGTCGGCGCTGTTCGAGCGGGCGACGTGCTCGTGGATCGCACCGGTCACGAAGAGACCTTCATTGATGGCGGCGACGTTCACTGGAGCGACACGCGTGTGGCGGTGCGGCACCAGCTCGACCACGTCCTCCTCGGCGAGTCGATTCAACGCCTCACGAATCGGCGTCCGCGACGAGCCGAGCCACGTCATGAGCTCCTCGTCATGAAGGATCTCGCCGGGTTCGAGGGTGCCATCGAGGATGGCGCCCAGGATGGTGTCGTAGACGTCGTCGCGCAGCAGGCGCCGCGGCTGTGGTGCGTCAGTCGTAGGCATCAGGCCACCTCGTTCTCGGTCGACGTCGATGACGTTGATGATGGCGACGCAGTCGATTCGGCCGCATCGCGTGCCATCACGCTTGCGGCGCCCGCGGTGAAGTACTCCTGAGCGGCTTCGGCTGCGGCGTCGGCATCGCCCGCGGCAGTCGCAGCGGCGAGTGCATCCAGAGCAGCCGACGTGCCCGTCGCATCGAGCGCTCCAGGGCGAGCCGTGATCATCCGGGTGACATGGGGAACCGATTTCTCGCGGATGCGCAGCACGAGCGTGTTGCGGTATCGGTCGAGGAACACGTTCATCAGCGCGTCGACGATCCGAGCGCGCTCGAGCGCGTCGACGCTGCGGCTCACGTGGTCATGAAGAGTGCGGATCTGCTCTTTGTCAGCGTCAGTGAGCAGCGGAACGGCCTCGCGGATCGTCGCGGAATACACCACTCCGAGCATCTCCATCTCCTCCGTGAAACGCGTCGTGTCCAACGGCGCGACCCGGGTTCCGCGCTGGGGGAGAACCTCGATGAGTCCCATCCCGGCCAAGCGGTTCACGGCCTCTCGGATCGGGGTGCGCGACGCCCCCAGCCATGTCTCGAGCTGCTTGTCGGAGATCGGCTCGCCTGCGGCCAGGTCGCCGGAGACGATCGCATCCAGAAGCGTGTCGTAGATCTGGTCACGGAGCAGCTTTCGAGGCATCCGTGCTGGCGTTGTAGGAACCGGCATGTTCTCGATGCTAACCCGCAAAAATCTAAATATCTAATATATCAATTGGGGCGGCCTCGCGACTCAGGCCGCCATCACGCGGCGTCCGCCATCGGCGCCGGCACTGACACCGGGGCCGGGGCCGGGGCTGAGGGTGAGGGTGAGCCCACTCTCGCCACAGCCGCAGCCGCATCCGCAGCCGCAGCCGCAGCTGTATCCGCCCCCGCATCCGCATCCGCAATCGTCCTCGCGATGCGTGCGATCTGCTCGCTGGCGCTGCCATCGCCGTAGGGGCACGGGAGATCGGCGAGATGGTCGGCGCCGGCCTCGAGCATGCGGTTCGCAGTCGCGGCGATGTCGAGTTCGGGGGTGACGAGCTCGGCGAATCCTGCGTCGACGGATTCGGGTCGCTCGGTGCTGCGTCGAACCACCAGAAGCGGACGCTGAAGCACCGTGCACTCCTCTTGAAGTCCGCCGGAGTCCGACACGAGAAGACTCGCACGCGACGCGAGGGTCAGGAACTGCACGTGATCAGCCGACTCGGCGATCAGGATGCGGTCGAGCAGGGGAGTGAGGCCGAAGCGGTCGATCGCGGCGCGCGTCCGCGGGTGCGCGAGCATCAGCACCGGAGCATCGATGTCGCCGATCGCGTTCAGCACCCTGGAGAGCGCCTCGCGGGTGTCGGTGTTCTCGGGGCGATGGATCGTCGCGAGAACGAACCGCTCGGGCACGCGGCCTCCGGGGAAGAACGTCTCGATCGGTGCCGGGTCCTGCATCAGCGACTGCTGCGTAGCTTCGACGATGGTGTTGCCCGTGACGATGATGCGTTCGGCGGGGATGCCCTCGCGACGGAGGTTGTCGGCGTTGTGCGCGGTGGCCGCGCAGTGGATGTCGGCGAGAACGCCGACGACGAGGCGGTTCAGCTCCTCGGGCATCGCACGATCGTGCGAGCGCAGCCCCGCCTCCACATGGATCACCGGGATGCCCGCGTAGTTCGCCGCCTGCGCTCCCGCCGACACCGCGTTCGTGTCGCCCTGCACGATGACCGCTTTCGGTGCCCTCTCGGTGAACAGGGTCGTGAGTGCGCGAATCGCGGTCGCGATCTGGGTGCCGCGATCCTGCCCGCCGACGCCCTGCAGCACGACGTCGGGTTCGCCGATGCCGAACTGCTCGAGGAACTGGCCGGACAGCTCCCGGTCGTAGTGCTGCCCGGTGTGCACGACGAAGGCCCGCTCTCCGAGCTCGCGGATGACAGGGGCGAGCTTGATGATCTCCGGCCGCGTGCCGAGCACGACCGCGATGTCCCTCCGGTCGATGACCGTTGCCAGGCCCTGCCGCACTGCCGTCCCCGGATCCTGCTGCTTCACGTCGACTCCCAAATATCAGTGGATTTGTGCTTACCACTTAAGTATGTCATTCTCTAATCATCCAATATGTTAGTTTGATGAGAGAGGCGGGTAAATGCTGATGGGCTCCCTGGAAGAGCAGCTGCGCCCGCAACTGCTCAGCGGCCTCGCATACGAGCGGCTGCTGGCGGAGATCATCAGCGGTCGGCTCGAGCCAGGACAGCGGCTGCGTCTCGACCTGCTCGCGCACAGCTGGGCCGTGTCGCGGACTCCCGTTCGGGAGGCGCTGCAGCGTCTCGCGGACATGCGATTGGTCCACGTCTCACCGAACGCGGGAACCCGCGTCGCTGCATGGTCTAATGCCGACATGATCGAGCGTGCCCGCATCGTCGGTGCGCTGCTCGAGGGAGTAGCGCTGGCAGCTCCGACGGCAGATCGTGGCACCGATCGCGAGGCGGATGGCGCGGCGGGGGATGCTCTTCTTCCCGATTCGAGCTGCGAACTGATGGTCTATCTCGACCTCGCTGAACGGCTCATCTCCCGCGATCTCCGTCGCCTCGGCGCGCACCTCGTGCGAGACCACATCGACCCGCTCCGACTCTTCGTCGATCGAGAGACTGCCCACCGGCACGGCGTGAACCTCGAGCCCGGGCGCAGGCAGCGCCGAGAGCTGCTCACCGCTGCGCTCGCCGCCCTCGATCGACGCGATGCGGTCACGGCCGGCGAGACGCTCGCCGCGTTCTCGGCGCGCTTCGTCAGTGCTCTCGCACCCGCACCCGCATCGGCATCCGCGCCCGCCTAGCTCGCGTCTTCCGTCGCCCCCTGCCTCCCCGGCAAAACCGCACTGATCAGTGCACTACCTGGCTCGCGATGCCCCGTGCGGCGAGCTCATTCGAAAGGAAACACATGAACAAGTCCACCAAGATCACCGCAGGTGTCTTACTCGGCGGCGTCGCCCTTCTCGGAGCTGTCGCGCCCGCGAGCGCGCAGACCCCTGGTACGGCCGTCGGCACACTGGCGCAGGCGGCGTTCGCATCCGATGCCTGGGTGCAGGGCGCGCAGCCGACACTGAGCGCGACGGGCACGGCCGTCGTCGACCTTCCGGCGGTCGGGGCGACCGGCACGATCTCCAGCGGAGGGCTGTGCCTCGACTACGCCGCTGCGGGCGAGCCCATCGCGGCGGTGTGCGACGGCTCCGCGAACCAGCTCTTCAGTGCCGAGCGGAGCGCTGACGGCGCGACCTTCTCGCTGAACGCGGTGAATCGACCGATCGAGACCCGCCGTCTCACGATCGGCGCCTCCGCGGACCAGGGCAAGCTCATCCTTCGCGCATACTCGACCGCAGGCACCCCCTGGCTCAAGAGCGGACTGACCGCGAGCCACTCGAGCGTCGTGCTCGACGGCGCCTCGGGCGGCCTCATGCCCACGTTCTCGGGAACGGGCGAACCCGGCCTGTCGGTCGAGGTCCGCGGCCAGGACGACATGCTTCTCCTCACCACCGTGGTCGCCCCGAACGGCACGTGGAGCGCGCAGTCGACCGTCGAATTGCCGGAGCAGTCCTACACCGTGACCGCGGTGCAGAACGACGGCACCGATACCAGCACCGACGAGCTCACCTTCACGGTCGTCGCAGCCCCGATCGCTGACCCGCTGCTCGCGGGTGGTGCGGCGATGGTGCTGGCAGTCGGCGCCGCAGCCGTCTTCGGCATGCAGAGCCGACGCGCAGCTCGCGTCGCATCCTGAACCCGCCCCTGTCGCATCCGAGCCCGCCGAACGAAACGAAGGAAGACAACATGTACGGAGCGAATCCCCCCATCGTCGGCACGGCCCTCGGCGGCACGCTCGCCGCGACAGGCGCCGATCCCACATGGCCGCTTGTCATCGTCGCTGTGTGCATGGCGGCAGGCACGTTATTACTGATCCGCGATTCGTATCTCCGCCGCTCGGCGGGGAATGTCGTCGACGCCTGATCGGCTGTCGCGACGCAGAGCGGGTGCGTTCGGAGATCTCCCCATCGCCGAACTCCACCCTTCGATCGGCACCCCACTTCGTCGATCGACAGTCCGCAGCGCCGGTCCGACCGCTGATCTCCCCATCAGTCGGTCGGATCGCCCGGCGATCCCCGTGATCGGCGCACCAGGACACCGGGTGTGGACGAGCTCTTGCTCGTCCACACCTTCTTTTTTCGCCCTCGCTGCGTTGAACCGAGGGCACCTCTCCGCAGCCCTGTGCGGCACCTGTGAAGTATCAGATGAATTGAAGATTAGATGATCTAATCATGTAAAATATCAACGTCGGAACAACTCGACATCCATTCCTTTCCAGAGACGAGCGCAGCCATGACCACCGCCCACCCGATCGTGCGACACGAGCCCTTGCGACGGGACCGTGGGCCGGCGGCGACGCCGGCGGCATTGCCCGTGCGGCACCACAGGCTCGACCGTGCCGCACGCGTCGTCTTCGCGCTCGCACTGGTGGCAGGCATCGTCTGGATGCTGGTGCAGGCAGACGTCGTCCGTGCCTGGGAAGCGCATCTCGCCGCGTGGTGGATGAATCCGTGGGTCGATTGCGGCGCGACCGCCTTCGAAGACACCTACATGCTCTGGATCAGCGAGAACCACCTCGTCGGTTTCCAGGTCACGGCAGAGTGCACCGCCGTCATCCTCCTCGCCCCGCTGCTTGCCGTCGGCGCCGGACTCATGCTCTCGACCCGGGTGAGCTGGCTGCGGGGGGTCATCGGCATCACCGCCTCGGCGGTCGTGATGCTGCTCGTCAACCAGGTGCGGCTCGCGCTGATCGGCTGGTCGACCCAGCAGGGAGGCCTCGAGGCGGGCTACGAGTTCGGACATCGATTCGCCGGCTCGGTCGTCGGCATCGCGGGGTTCGCGCTCGGCTTGATCGTGCTCATCGCTGTGACAGGCTTCCGCCGTCGTGGTGGTCGTCCTCGTGGCCGTTGATCGACTGACCCCGCCAGGCCGCGCCACAGGATCCTCATGACCTCTCTCCTCGGTTCCATCTCCCTCGTCCTGACGGTGATGTTCCTCGCGTACATGACCTTCATCCTCATCCCCTACGTCCGGCATCGAAAAGAGCAGCCGGGAGACCCCGCACTGTTCGAGTGGCACATCTTCGTGCCCTGCCGTGATGAGGCGGCGGTGATCGCGACCACGATCGCACGGCAGCGCGAGAGGTTCCCCGCTGCTCATCTCTGGGTGATAGACGACGACAGCGACGACGACACCTCGGCGATCATCCAGGCACACGCCGACCTCGACCCGTTCGTGCACCTCGTGCAGCGCCGCCGCCCGCTCGCGCGCACAGGCAAGGGCGACGCGCTGAACACCGCGTACGACCACCTGTGCCGTTGGCTGCCTGCCGACGCCGATCGCGACCGCGTCATCGTCGCAGTCGTCGACGCTGACGGGGAGATGGCGGCGAACGCGCTCGCAGCGGTGGCCTCGGACGACTGCTTCGGCGACCCCGTCGTGGGAGCCGCCCAGATCACCGTGTGGATGAAGAACCGCGACGACCGGACGCCTTATCCGGAGAAGGGGCGAATGGCGAACGCCTTCGCCCGGTACCTGATCAGGATGCAGGACGTGGAGTTCCGCACTGTCATCCTCGCGATGCAGTCGCTGCGGTCCAAGACCGGCACCGTCGGGCTCGGCGGCAACGGGCAGTTCACCAGGCTCTCCGTGCTCGATCGGATCGGCGAAGGGTATGGAGCGCCGTGGCACGGCGCGCTTCTCGAGGACTACGAGCTGGGGCTGCACGTGATCCTTGCCGGGTATGAGAACCGCCAGGTCCACGACACGTACGTCGCGCAGGAGGCACTGCCGAGCCTGCGCCGCTTGCTCGCCCAGCGCACCCGGTGGTCGCAGGGCAACATCCAGTGCGTGAAGTACATCTCCGACATCGTGCGTTCGCGACACTTCGACAGCTCGGGAGTCCTCGAGTGCCTCTACTACCTCTTCCTTCCGTTCCTCCAGATCATCGGGCTGATCGTCATCGTCCTCACCCTGGTGTTCCAGGGGGCCGCCATCGCCTCCGATCCGGCCGCGCTCGAGGGGCTCGTCGACCATGCCTGGGCGTTCGTTCTGCTCGGGCTGCTGTTCGGAATCGGCCCGTTCGCCATCTGGGGAGTGCTGTACAAACTGCGTTGCGAGCCCGGGGCGACGTGGCTGCAAGCCGTGGGCTGGGGCGCGGGACTCTTCTTCTTCGTGCAGTACATCCTGATCTCGGTGACCAGAGCGATGCTTCGAGTGGCATTGCGCCGCAACGGCTGGGCGAAGACGCGTCGCAACGCCGAGACCCACGTGGTCGGTCCGGTCGCGGTCGATGTCTGATTCGCCCGGGGATGGCGGTGAGGAGCGGTCCTCCGGCTCGGGCGCAGGCTCAGGCAGGGGAGCAGGCGTTCCGCCCCGTTCGCGGATCGGCATCATGGCGTGCGCCGCTGTGGCGATTCTTCTCGACGGTGCCATGGCGCTCGCCGGAGCGAGCATCCTGTGGCACAGCGGCGGTCGCACGGTCGTCGACGGCGCGTGGGTCTTCCAGGTGGGCTGCATCCTCATCGTCGCTGTGATGCTGGGTGTCAGACCACGTCTTGTCGCGTCGGTCAACGTCGAGTGGATCGTGATCGGGGCGGATGTCGCAGGGCTCGTCTCGCTGATCGCAGTCTGGCTCTCTTCCGGGCGCTACTTCATCGGCTGGCTCGCGACCTTCGGAGCGCTCGTGCTCATGCTCGCGTCGATGTGGCAGCTGCTCGCCGTCGTCATCACCCGCCGCACGCCTGTGTCAGCATCGCCTCGGTGGCAGGGGCGAGAGCGGGTCGGAGGGTCGCTCGCCTCGGTGCGCGCGCTGTCGGTCTGGGCGGGCCTCGCCGCTCTCCTCGTGCTGGCGCCTGTCCATGGCGGCGACCCCGACATCCTCAGCGGGCTCGTGGTCCTGATCAGCGGCGCGACCTTTCTGTCCTTCGCGGCGCGCACCTGGATCACCGCCCTCGCCCGTGCGTCCTGATCCGCGCACTCATGTCGGCGGTCGTCGCTAGCGTGGGAGGATGACCTCTCTCATCACCGGCCCCGACCGACGCGAGCGATGCGGCTGGGTCGGCGACGACGCGGAATACCGCCGGTATCACGACGAAGAGTGGGGCACGCCCCTGCACGGCGACAGGGCGCTGTTCGAGAAGATGGCGCTCGAGGGTTTCCAGGCGGGGCTCTCGTGGATCACCATCCTCCGCAAGCGCCCCCGCTTTCGCGAGGTCTTCGCCGGATTCGCGCCCGAGCTGGTCGCCGAGTTCGACGAATCAGATGTGGAGCGGCTCATGGCGGATGCGGGGATCATCCGCAACCGGGCGAAGATCGAGGCCACGATCGGCAACGCCCGCATCGTGCGCTCGATGGCAGAGGGCGAGCTCGACGAGCTGATGTGGTCGTTCGCGCCGGAGCCCGGCATGCGACCCGCGTCTTTCGCAGACGTTCCGGCGGTGACGCAGGAGTCGACGGCGATGAGCAAGGAGCTGCGTCGTCGAGGCTTCAGATTCGTCGGCCCGACCACCATGTACGCCCTGATGCAGTCGGCGGGCATGGTCGACGATCATGTCGCGGGATGCTGGCGAGCCTGAGCCGAGAGGTCGGCGAAGCGCGCCTTCGAGATCATCCAGGCCCTCGATATACTCGTTGATCGGGGGGATCGTCCAGCGCAGCGCGCAGGGCGAATGCAGAGCGCGGTCTCCCATCCGACCGTGAGGAGCATGGGTGGCCACGCGCATGGCATCGACACCGCCGACGCTGGCGGGGTACAGCTATGTGCGCCCGCTGGGCTCCGGCGGGTTCGCCGATGTCTTCCTGTACGAACAGGACATGCCGCGACGCGTCGCCGCTGTGAAGGTGCTGCTGGCGGATGCGGTGAACCGCGAGGTGCTGCGCACCTTCAACGTCGAGGCTGACATCTCCGCGAGGCTCAGCGCACATCCCTCGATCGTGACGATCTACCAGGCGTCGATCTCTGCCGACGGTCGCCCGTACTTCGCCATGGAGTACTGCCCCGACACCATGAGCGCCCGCTACAAGAAGGCGCCGTTGGCGCTCGCCGACGTGCTCGACACCGGCGTGCGCATCGCCGGTGCGCTCGAGACGGTGCACCGGGCAGGGCTTCTGCATCGCGACATCAAGCCGTCGAACGTGCTCATCAACTCCCTCGGGGCTCCCGTGCTCGCCGACTTCGGCATCGCGGCCGCCGTGATCGACGAGGGCGACGGCGAGACGATCGCGATGTCGGTGCCGTGGAGCTCGCCGGAAGTGCTGCAGGAGCGCGTCTCGGGGTCGGTTCCGAGCGAGATCTGGAGTCTCGGCGCCACGCTGTACACGCTGCTCGCCGGACGAAGCCCGTTCGAAAGGGCAGACCGCGGCTCCAACTCACGCGACCAGCTCACCGATCGGATCATCAAGGCGCGCTACACCGCCGTGCCCGTCGACGGCATCCCCCCGATCATCGACGACATCTTCGCGACCGCGATGCACCGCGATCCGGCCAAGCGGTTCGCGAGCATGGCCGACTTCGCCGAACGACTCCGCTGGGCGCAGTACGAGCTGGGCCTGCACCCGACGGCGTTCGAGGCGGCATCCGCTGAGTGGGCCGCCGCGGCTCCCGTCAGCTTCTCGGACTCCACCGCCCGCGGCCCGGTGATCACGACGGTCGCACCGGACTCGCGCCGCGCAGAGCGTGCCGCACGACAGCAGGCGATGCCGCGCGACCGCGACGAACTGCCCGCCGCGCGTGCGAAGACCCGCTCGCCGCTCGTCGCCGGTGTGATCGGCGCGCTGATCGGAGCCGCAGCGCTCGCCGCAGTCGGCATCGTCGCCCTCCACCTCACCGGAGTTCTGTGATGGCGATCGGCGATCGCGCCCGCGCGCAGGCGAACCCTCGATCGCGGGGGCGCCTGATCACGGCGATCTCCGGCATCGCCGCTCTGGCAGTGGTGCTCACGCTCGCCATCACGGCGCAGGGCTACCAGTCGCAGGAGGTGCCCCGGCTCGAGTCGTCGGTCTGGGTCATGCGCGACAGCGGTCAGTACGCACGCGTGAACACCGAGCTCGCCGAGATCGACACGGTGCGCAACGTCGACGACCCGGAAGCGGTCTGGCAGAACGGCTCCGCGGCGGTGATCTATGCGCAGGGCAACAGACAGCGCTGGGACGTCGACCCTGCAAGCCCCTCCGATCTGCTCTCCGACTCGTCGGAGGAGGGCACGCCGATCGCGTCCGAGCCGACACCGGCCGGCACGCGTGAGATCCTCTCCGCCGGGGCGTACGTGGCCTATCGCACCGACACGGGTCAGGTGTCGGTGACCACGCTCGACACCGGCGCGGCCACCGCTCTCGTAGACCCGTTCGCGGGCGTCGAGGTCGAGGAGGGCGAGGATCCTCCGACGTACACAGCGGATGCCATCGGGCTCTCGCCCGAAGGACTGCTGGTGCTCTACTCCTCGGACGAGGGCGCGATCAGGCGGTTCGACATCGACGAGCACCGGTTCCTCGGCGATCCCGAGTCCGTCTCCGCAGCTCCGGATGCCGCAGAGGGCCTGGCCCTCACCGTTGTGGGAGAGCGCTGGGCCATGCTCCAGACGGGCACGGGCGAGCTGTGGCTGCAGGGTCGCGACGAACCGATCGAGCTCGATGTCGCCGAAGACGCGCGCCTGCAGGAGGGCGCCGACGCAGGTGAAGCCGTGTCGATCGCCGACTCCGACGGCCTCGTGTCGGTCGACCTCGCCTCGGGCGAGTCCGAGCGCGTGGCGGAGGCGACTGGCGTCCCCGCCACGCCGGTCGTCGTCGAGGGCGAGATGTACGCGGCCTGGCTCGACACCGGTGCGGGAACCCTGTGGGCGGATGGCGAGACCGTTCCGCTGCGTGTTCCGGACGAGGCCCTCGACTCCTCGACGATCGAACCGGTGTTCCAGGAGAACGGCGATCGCGCGGTGCTGAGCGAGATCGGCACCGGTCTCATCTGGACGGCCCCTGACGGCGTGCTGATCCCGCTCGAGCAGTGGGCGATCGAAGACGACACCGAGCAGCAGGAGGGCACGATCATCGTCGAGGACGTGGCCGAGCAGATGCCGCCCGTCGCCGTCGACGATGCGTTCGGCGTGCGCGCGGGCGAGCAGGTGATCCTGCCGGTGCTGCTCAACGACCATGATCCGAACAAGAAGGACGTGCTGTCGATCGACCCCGAGTCGGTCTCGGGGGGACTCGGCGACCCCGCGTTCGGCGATCTGACTCTCGTCGCCAACGGGCAGTCGCTCGTCGTCGCCGTCAAGGCGGGGTCGGGGCAGGCCAGCTTCACGTATGCGGTCACCGACGGCGCCGCCGTGTCATCACCGGCGACCGTGACGCTGAACGTCGTCGATCAGGAGAGCAACTCCGCACCCGTGTGGTGCGGGGTCGACGCCTGCCAGCAGGAGTGGCCGACACCGCAGCTTCTTCCCGGCGGCAGCACCGTCGTCTCGGCCTTGTCGGGCTGGGTCGACCCCGAGGGCGACCCGTTCGTGCTCAGCGACGCCTACGAGACCGACTCCTCGTCTCCCGTCATGGTCGTGCCGATGGCAGACGGGCGGGTGGCCATCCGCCACACCGACCCCAATGCCGCCGACGCGGTGATCTCAGTCACCGTCGTCGTCGAGGACGTGCACGGTGCGACCGCCGAGAAGACCCTCGATGTGCAGGTCACCGGCAGCCCCGCCCTGGTCGCCTCGCCTGTGGCGCTGACGGCCCGTGCCGGAGAGCTGCAATCGGTGCGCATCTCCGACCACCTGTCGGGCGGATCCGGCTCGTACCGTCTGGTCGACGCCGTGCAGACCGCGGCGACGGCTCAGGGGCTCGAGGTCAACCCGAACGCGGCATCGGGCACCGTCGAGATGACTGTGGCCGAACCCGGCCAGTACGTCGTGACCTACACCGCTCAGGACGTCTCGACCCAGGCCGAGCAGTCGGCTGTCATCCGCATCACCGCGGTCGACGGATCCGCCGGCCTCGCGATGGCGCCCCTCACCGCGTTCGTGCGCGAGGGTGAGGACACGACGGTCGACGTGCTCCGTGCTGTGCAGAACACCAGCGGGCGCGTGCTGATGCTGGCGGATGCCGTGAGCTCCACGCCGCAGCTCGGCGTGCGCGTGGTCGGCAACGAGAGCATCCGTGTGAACGGCACGACGGAGGACGGCGAGCCCGGGGTGATCGGCAAGGCCACCGTGACCGTCGCCGACGGAACCGGAGCCGCGGTGCAGGGCACGGTCACGGTCTTCCTCACTCCGCCGTCGACCGTCACCCGCCCGATCGTGTTCCCCGATGCGATCACCGTCCGCGCCGGTTCGCTCACGCGCATCAACGTCGCGGCGAACGATGTCGCCCCGCGTGGCGAACCCCTGGTCGTGCTCCCCGAGGTGACCGGGTCGGGCGAGTCCGGCGAACTCGTCTTCGCCGACCGCAACGCGCTGCGCTACCTCGCGCCCACGACGCCGGGCACCTACCGCCTCACCTACTCGGTGTCGCTCGAGCGCAATCCGGCTCTCTCCGACAACGGCGTCGTGACTGTCACGGTCGTTCCTCCGGGCACGAACCGCGCGCCGACGCCGTCGACACTGACGGGTCGGGTCCTCAGCGGCCAGACGGTGTCGCTGCCCGTGCCGGCGACCGGCATGGACAGCGACGGCGACCGAGTGACCCTCGCGGGCATCGACCAGCCTCAGAAGGGCTCCGGCACGGCGACGATCTCCGCCGACGGCGATGCGATCGTCTACCGGGCGCCCGCCGCCGGCGTCGACGGCGGCCAGGTGACCTTCCGCTACACGGTGCGCGATCCTCAGGGCGAGCAGGGCACAGGCGTGATCCGGGTCGGTGTGCTCGACGCCGACATCGACGATGCGGCTCCCGTGACCTTCAGCGACTACGTGCGCGTCGAGGCGGGCTCGACCACCCCGATCGTCCTCGACCCGCGTCTGAACGACCTCGACCCGGCGCAGAGCGACCTCGAGATCACCGAACTCGTGCCCAACGCGCCTCCGGTCAAGGGCAACCCGCTGTACGACCGCCTGAACGCGCTGATCGACTCCGACACCTCGCTCGAAGACGGCCGCATCGTGCTCCGCGCAGGCGACACCGCCGGTACGAATTCGTACTTCTACACTGTCAGGTCCACGCGCACGTCGAGCACGTCGCAGGGGCTCATCGTGGTCACCGTGACCGACGGCGCCGTCGCCGACCAGCCGAGCGTCGCCGACACCGTGCTCACCGCGCGCGACCGGGAAGACCTCCCGGAGCGCGGCATCGATGTCGTGACCGACCGTGTGAGCTGGCCGTCGGGTGATGTCTCCTCGCTCACGCTGAGCCTGTGGGGCGACCAGCCCGGATTCACGGTGCAGGGCGACCGCATCGTGGGTGCCGCGCCGGAAGACGGTGCGCTGGTGCCGTTCCAGCTCAAGGGCAAGGGGGCCGGAGGTCGAGACGTGGTCGCCTACGGGTTCCTGCGCATTCCCGCCTTCGACGACATGCAGGTGCAGCTGAAGCCCGGCACGACTCCCGTCGTGGTCGACGAAGACGCGTCGGTCTCGTTCGACGCGGCCGACTACGTCGACCTGATCTCCTCGGACGCCGTCGAGGTGGGGTCCGGGCAGTTCAGCGCGCAGCGCGCGGCCGCGTCGTGCTCCGCCGAGGGGTCGGGCGGCGTGACCTACCAAGCCGGCAGGGAAGCGCCATGGTCGGACACCTGCCTGGTTCAGGTGCGGCTGCAGGGTCAGGAGCGCTGGTCGTTCATCGACGTGCCGATCAGCATCCGTCCTGCGGAGCCCCAGCTGCTGCTGTCGTCGATCTCGCACACGATCGCTCCGGGAACCACCGAGACGGTCGACATGTACTCGAACATGGCCGCCTGGGAGGGCGGCCGCGAGGGCGACGCCGGATCGCTCGAGTATCGGATCGTGTATTCGGGGTCGGCCTTCATCGTCACGCGCACCGGCTCTCAGCTGACCATCGAAGCGCGAGCGGACGCCAGGCCGGGCAACACCGAGAACGTCAGCGTCACGGTGCCGCAGTACGGTGAGCCGTCGGCATCGGTCCGCCTGGTCGTCGGCGCGGCTCCGCCCGATGCGCCGCGGGGCGCGACCTTCACGACGCAGTGCATCGTGACGAACCCGAGCTGCACGATCGATGTCGTCGACGTGGCGGGGGAGTACGACCCCTTCGCGGGCAAGCCGGGATCCGGCCTCCGACTGATGTCGCTCGGCGCGGGTTCGCGGTGCGATGTCGCGTCGGTCTCGACCTCGGGAAGCACGTCGATCACTGCGACCTGGCCCGGCGGAGGGCAGGCGCCGGGTGGCCAGTGCATCATCCCGTTCGTCGTGTCGGATGCGCAGGGGCGCACCGGCACCGGAACCCTCACCCTCGACCTGCAGGGCTTCCCGCAGGCGCCCGCCAGCGTCACGACCGTCGGATTCACTCGCTCGACCGTGGTGCTCGACGTGCCGCTCGGCGAGGCAGGGCGCGCGCATCCCGGCGTCACCGGCGTGACGATCCTGCAGGACGGATCGCCGGCGAACGCGTCGTGCAGCCCGGCGGGAGGCGTCTACCGCTGCACCGTGAACGGGCTCGTCAACGGGGCACCGCACGTCTTCACCGCCGCGGCCGTCAACGCGGTCGGAACCTCAGCGGCGACGTCACCGCACACCAGTTGGGCGTATGCCGCCCCAGAGGTGTCGGACGCGACCGCCACGCCCGTCTATCGACCCGACGGCACCGAACGCGGACGCGGCATCGTCGAGCTCGCGGTCGCCGCGTCGGACGACTCGCTCGCCTTCCGCATCGAGGAGACCGGCCAGGTCATCAACCGCACCGGTGCGACGACGACGGCCGAGATCGCGTTGTCTCCGGGCCCGCAGAACATCACGATCGTCCCGATCAGCCAGTTCCAACCGCCGACGGGCGACGGCGGCAATGAGGGCGGAGCCTTCCGCACGTCGGTCACGGCCGCGGGAACCGTCTACTTCGACCCCGCAGGCACTCAGGCGCGCGCGACGTCGAACACGTCGATCGACGTCTCGGGCGTCGCTGCCCAGCCCAACGGCAGCGCCCTCGGAGTCGACGTCGTCTATCTCGCGTGGCGCTCGGGCGATGCGAGCTGCAGCGCCGACGGCAACGGGCGGCTGCGCGTCTCGGGCGCGGAGGCGCAGTCGTCGTCCCCCACGCTCGCCCAGCTCGCCGAGTACTCGACCTATCGAGTCAAGGCCTGTGCCTCGAACGGTTTCGGCGTGGCGGAGTCGAACACCACCGAGGTCTTCACCTTCACGTTCGTCGAAGGCCCCAAGGGCAAGACCAACTACACGGTTGCGACGCAGCCCTCGGTGCAGGACAACCGCTATTCCTACGGCCTGGAGTCGCCGCCCGAGATCGATGCGCGGGACGGCTTCATCGCGCGGTACAACCTGTACGGATCGTGGCTCGAGAACTTCGAACTGAGCTCCGACGCGTCGCCGCTGCCGGTCGTCGCGCGGTCCTGCCACTCGGTGCTGACCACCTACTGCTCCGATCCGATCGAGATCACCGCGAGGACCGTGCCGACGACGGTGGCCGTGCAGTTCCAGGAGTGCGTGCCGGCGAATCCTGACGACCTGTTCGTCGTCAGCCGCGCTGCGCGCGGATCGTACTCGACCATCTTCACCCCGGACATCGTCGACGGGATCTCCGTGATCGACACGAGGATCACCTGGACGGGCGCCTACGCCCCGCTCAAGGCGATCACGCACCGCGCGCCGCTGTGCACGCAGCCCGAGCCGGATCCGGTCGACCCGCCTGATGATCCGACAGATCCTTCCGAACCGACCGACCCCGAGGGATGAGCGCTCAGATGACGACTCCCTACGCCCCACCGCCCTGCACCGCGCAGGCGCCCGAGACGAATACGGTTGCCCTATGCCCGCTCCCTCCGTTGCTCCCGTGACCATCGCTCCCGAACAGGCCTCCTGGTTCGCGGAGACGTTCTCGATCCTCGCCGCCAACGTCGAACAGGCCATCCTCGGCAAGCGGCACGTGATCGAGCTGGCGCTCGCCGCGGCCGTCAGCGGCGGGCATGTGCTGCTCGAGGACTTCCCAGGCACCGGCAAGACGGCCCTCGCCCGAGCCATCGCCCAGACCGTCACGGGCACGAGCACGCGCATCCAGTTCACCCCCGACCTGCTTCCGGGTGACGTGACGGGCATCACGGTCTACGACCAGAAAGAGGGGGCGTTCGAGTTCCACGCCGGCCCCGTCTTCGCGAACATCGTGCTCGCAGACGAGATCAACCGGGCGAGCCCGAAGACGCAGTCGGCGCTGCTGGAGGTCATGGAAGAGGGCACGGTCACGGTCGACGGCGTCACGCGTCCGGTGCCGTCGCCCTTCCTCGTCATGGCGACGCAGAACCCCATCGAACAGGGTGGCACCTACCGGCTGCCCGAGGCGCAGCTCGACCGCTTCATGATCAAGACGTCGATCGGCTACCCCGACGAGGCGGCGACCATGCGCATCCTTCAGGGTGCTGCGCAGCCGAAGCACGTGCTCGACGGCATCGTCGGCACCGACACGATCCTCACGATGGCCGAGATGACCCGCGGCGTGTATGTGAACCCGCTGGTGTCCGACTACATCATGCGCATCGTCGATGCGACGCGACGCGCCTCCGAGGTGCGTCTCGGCGCCAGCGTGCGAGGCGCGATCGCGCTCTCCCGCCTCGTGATGACGTGGGCGGCGAAGAGCGGCCGCACGTTCGCCACCCCCGACGACGTCAGAGAGCTCGCGGTCGTGGCACTCGCGCACCGCCTCGTGCTCGAGCCTGAGGCCGAGTTCGACGGCGTCACCGCGGTCGCCGTGGTGGGGCAGATCCTGCTCGACGTCGAGCCGCCGCGCGAGAACGGCACTGCGTGAGCTTCAGCACCGAGTCCCGTCTGACGCGCACGACGGCGGGCACCAGCACGTCGACGCGCACGTCGACGGTCACGCGCTACGACCGCACGCGCCGAGGACCCGTCCGCGGCGCCGTCTTCGGTGTCCGCCGTGCAGCCCGAACCACGCGACGCGCGACCCGCACGGCGGTCGCGTGGGTGCGGGAGACGGTCACGTCGGCCGGGATGCTGGTCGTCGTGGCCCTCGTGCTCTGCATCGCCGCAGGGCTGCTCTTCGGATGGGTGGAGGCCTGGGCGGTGGCGGCGATCGCGCTGGTGCTGCTGATCGCGTGCGTCCCTTTCATCCTCGGCGCCCACGACTACCGCATCGAGCTGACGCTCGATCGCGACCGCGTGGTCGCCGGTGCGGAGATCGGTGCGACGCTTGACGTGCGCAACAACGGCGAGCGTCTGTCGCTGCCGGGCATCGTCGACGTTCCCGTGGGGGAGGGACTCGTCGAAGCACACGTTCCGCTGCTGCGCCCCGCCGCCCACCACCGCGAACAGCTCACGATCGCCGCGCACCGTCGCGGTGTCATCGACGTCGGACCCATGACCATCACCCGCGGCGACCCGATCGGCATCCTCCGGCGGGAGCTGCGATGGCCCGACGTCCAGCGCATCCATGTGCACCCGGTCACGGTTCGTCTGCCCAGCACGAGCGCGGGCCTGATCCGCGACCTCGAGGGCACGCCGAGCTCGACGCTGGTCGACGCCGACCTGTCTTTCCACGCGGTGCGCGAGTACGTCGTGGGTGACTCGCAACGGCACGTGCACTGGAAGTCGACAGCGAAGACCGGAAAGCTCATGGTGCGTCAGTACGAGGAGTCGCGTCATGCTCGCATCGCGATCATCCTCGACCTCGACGCCGAGTCGTATGAGAGCGATGACGAGTTCGAGAACACGGTCAGCGCCGCCGCATCGCTCGCTCTGCAGGGGGTGCGTGACGGCCGCGAAGTGCTCTTCTCGGTGAGCAACGAGATCCCTGAGCACAGCCGCGCCGAGGTGCTGTCGATCCGCACCCTTCCCACCGTGACGCCCAAGGCGCTGCTCGACGCGACATCGACCATCGATCCGGCCGACCGCGTGATGCGCCTCGAGGCCGTCGCGGCGCTCACCGCGCAGTCCTACCCCGATCTGTCGATCGGATTCCTGCTGACGGGCTCGCGCATGCCGCTCGAGCGGCTGCGCCATGCCGCGGTCAAGCTGCCTGCGGCGGTCGAGGCGGTCGCGGTGCGCAGCGAGCTGGGCGAGCAGCCCACGATGCGCACGGCACGGGAGCTCGCCGTGATGACTCTGGGCGCGCTGGGCGATCTTCCGCAGATGCTCGCTCGTGGAGCGCTGCGATGAGCGCCGCGGGCCCCCGGCGCGGTGTCGCGAGGTCGCGACGCTCGTTCCCGCTCTCAGCCGTGACGCTCTGGGCGCTCGGATATGTGCTCGTCGGTGTCGGCCTCGCGACGGCGGCTGCGTGGCCGGTCTACGAGTCCCCCCGAGCACTGGCGGTCGGCCTGATCGGCGGACTTCTCGGCATGGCCGTCGCCGTGCTGACGCGGGTGCTCCGGTGGGGCATGCTGATCGGATCTCTCGCGGCGGCCGGCACCTACCTGGTCGTCTCGGTTCCGCTCGCGATCCCTTCGGCGCTCTCGTCGATCCCTGCGTTCCTCGGCGGCCTCCGCGACGCGGTGCTGGGGGTCGTGCTCGGGTGGAAGCAGATGCTGACGCTGAACCCGCCGCTCGGCGAGTACCAGGCGGTGCTGATCCCGTTCCTCGTCGTGATGCTGTTCGGCACGTTCATCGCGACTCTCCTCGTGCTCGAGGGCGGCCGTCGGGCCACGATCGCGGTTCCCGTCGTGACGGCGATGAGCGTCTTCGGCATAGCCTTCGGGGTGAGCGGCACGACGGCTCCCGTCTCGGTGCTGGGCGTGGCGCTTCCGGCTCCGCGGGAATGGCTGATCGGCGTCGCGCTCTTCGTGACCGCTCTCGTCTGGCTGGTCGGCCGCTCGCGACTGCAGCGTGCGCAGGCGCTGCGCACCGTCGCCGCGGCGAACATCTCGCGTCGGGCGACCCCGGTGTGGCTGACCATCCGTCGTCATCTGCTGTCGGCAGGGCTCGCCGTGATCGCCCTGGTCGCCGGATTCGCCGTCGCACCCGCGGCGGCCGGGTGGAGCGACCGCTCGGTGCTGCGCGACGAGGTCGAGCCCATGATCGTCGTGCAGCAGCAGGCGAGCCCGCTCAGCGCCTACCGCTCGTGGTTCGCCGGCGGCAGTCTCGATGACACGGTCGTGCAGATGGAGGGCGACCCGGGCGCACTCGAGCGCCTCCGACTCGTCACCCTCGACTCGTATGACGGCGAGGACTTCCACATCGCACCCGACGACCGGTTCAGCAGGTTGCCCCGCACAGCGATGCCGGGTGCCGGTCGTGTCTCGCTCGGGATCACGATCGGAGACGCGTACCGCGGCATCTGGGTGCCGTCGCCGGCGGGTCTCGCCGAGGCGCCCGACTTCTCCGGCTCGCGCGCCGAAGCGCTCGCCGACGGCTTCCATGTGAACTCCGGCGGCGATACCGCGATCACCGTGGCGGAGGCGCCCGGCGGCGGAGAGGGACTCGTCCCGGGCGACCGCTACACCGTGCTCGTCGACGCGCCAGGTGCCCCCGGCGAGGTCTCCGCGCTGCAGGGCGGCACCTCGAACCTCGACACCGACCTGTATCCGGCGCTCACCGAGTGGGCCGAGATGCAGGAGCAGCCCCGCACGGGAGCCGGATACCTCGAGATCATCGATCGCCTGCGTTCGCGCGGCTACCTCAGCCACGCGCTGATCGACGACGACGCGGCAGCGGGGTGGATCGCGTCTCTGAAGGAGTCGGAGGGCTACGCGTTCGCGCCGAGCTATGCGGGGCACTCCGCCGCCCGTATCGAGGAGCTGTTCACCGACATGGTCGAGCAGGAGCGAAGGGCCGGGTCTGATGCCGCACCCGAACTGCTGGTGTCCGCCGTCGGCGACGACGAGCAGTTCTCCGTGGCGGCTGCGCTGCTCGCCGAGCACTGGGGACTCGAGTCCCGAGTCGTGATCGGCGCACGGCTCGCGGCGGCAGAAGAGGTTCCGGGCATTCCGGCCTGCACCGAGACCTGCACGGGCGCGAACATGAGCGCCTGGGTCGAGGTCAGGGGCTCCGGCGGCGAGTGGATGCCGGTCGACACCACGCCGCAGTATGCGATGCTGCCGAGCTCCATCACCGAGGGCGAGCAGCTGCCGGAGCATCCGACGGTGCCGGAGCAGCCGCGCTCCGAGGCGCTCGACCCGCCTCAGGCGCAGAGCGACTCGAACAACGACGCGCCCCCGCTCGAGGCGCCGCAGTCCGAGGTCCTCGCCTTCCTTCTGCCGATCCTCCGAGCGGTGGGGCTCGGCCTGCTCGCTCTCGCGCTGCTCGCTCTGCCGTTCCTGGTGCTGCTCTTCGCCAAGAGGCAGCGCGCCAGAACTCGCCGCACGGCCGAAGACCCCGAGGTGCGTCTGGCCGGGGCCTGGGAGGAGCTGGTCGACGTGTACGCCGATCACGACGTGTCGATGGATGCCGAGGGCACACGATCGCAGCGGGCTCTGTCGACCGACCGCGAGGCTGCTGACCGCCTGGCGGTGCTCGTCGATCGCGCGGTCTTCGCCGAGCATCCTCCGACGAACGACGATGCGAGCGCCGCCTGGGCGATCGTGGATGCCGAGCGAGCCGAACTGGCAGCATCCGGCAAGTGGTGGCACCGCATCGCCAGGCGCGTGCGGCCGGCGTCGTTCATCGCCCGGATGCGGGCTGCGGGCGGTCGGGGCTACACAGGAGCCAGGCCTGCTCTCGCTACGCTCGGTGTGACAGGGTCGTTCGGCGACCGGAAGAAGGGGAACCCATGATCGCGCCCGTGGATAGCGGCTTTGCCATGATGCTCGCCATCGTCGGCGGCGTCGGCCTGCTCGTCGGCCTCGCCGTCTATCTCTGGTACGCCTTGGCGCTGTCGCGTCTGTTCCCGCGCCTCGACGGAGAAGGCTGGAAGGGCTGGGTGCCCGTCCTCAACGAAGCCGAGATCCTGGCGCGAGGAGGAGTGCCCGCGTGGTCGGTGGTGTTCTACTTCATCCCGATCGTGCAGCTGTACGGCATCTACCTCAAGGTCGTCGCGACCCACCGCATCAATCGCAGGTTCGGTCGCGGCGCCGGCATGACGGTCCTCGCCATCCTGCTGCCCCCGGTCTGGGCGACCGTCCTCGCTTGGGGCGCCCCGCCGTACCCCGAGGGCGAACGACTGGCCGCGCTGCAGCCGGGTTCTCGCCGCAACGCGCAGCCCGCCGCCGCACCGGCCAGGGATGCGTCGGGCTACACGATCCCGTCGCTCGCTCCGCACGCCCCGAATCAGCCGGATGCCCCCGCGTTCGTGTTCCCCGACTACGCCGCGCCGACCCGTGCGAACGCGCAGTCCCCGGCGGATCCGGGGGGTGCGACCGGCGCTCCCTCGGGTTCCGACGGCGGTGCCCCGTCCGCATGGGGAGCGCCGCCGCAGAAGCCGCAGTCCCCGGTCGGGCCCCCGCCTGTTCCCGGGGCGACGCCCGCCGCGGGAGCCCCGCCCGTTCCCGGAGCCCCGCCCGTTCCTGTCGCCGGGCAGCCTCCGGCTCCCGGTGCCCCCGCTGCATCGTTCGCTCCGCCACAGCCTCCTGCTCCTGCTCCTGGCTTCGCGCCGCAGCCGCCTGCCCCGCAGCCGCCTGCCCCGCAGCCGCCCGCCCAGGTAGCTGCCCCCGCTCCCGCGTCTGCGCCTCCGGTCGATGCGCACCCGACGACCGGAATCATGGCAGCGATGGGCGGCGACCCCGTGGCCCCTGTCACGCCGCAGGATCCTGCGCGTCAAGAACCCACCGCTGACGACATCGCGGTGCAGCCGCCTGCGCCTCCCGCGCCCGTATCCACGCCTGCCTCTCCGTTCGAGACGCCGGCAGAGCATGCGTCGTCCGCGCCGCCCGCCGGAGAACCGCAGCGCGCGGTGCGGCCCGCGCCGCCGTCGTTCCGCGACGGCGGGCTCTCGTCCGAGCACCCGCAGATGCCGACGATCCGTCCGGTCCCGTCGGCGGCCGGTGATGTTCCGGTGGCTCCAGAGGTCCCGTCTGCCGCAGACCTGAGGGTGGCCGAGACGCCACCCGCACCTGCCGCAGATGCGCCCGCGGTGCCGCGGGCGCCTGCCGCAGAGCCCCTTGCGACGCCCCTGGGCGGCCTCGCGGCGGATGTCGACAAGACGGTCGTCACCCCGCGTCCGACAGACGATGTCGACGACGACCTCGACGCCACGGTCGTCGTCGCCCGCAGGCGCGGCGTGCGTCGCTCGCTGGTGCTCGATGACGGGCGCACGTTCTCGCTGTCGGGCGCGAGTGTCGTGATCGGGCGCAACCCGATCGGCGAGCCGGGCGAGCAGCGGCTCGCGATCTCCGACACCACCCGCACGCTGTCGAAGACCCACGCCCGACTCGTCGTGCATGACGACGAGTGGCGCCTCACCGACCTGCACGCCACGAACGGCGTCGTCGTGGTCGAGGAGAACGGCACCGAGACGCTGCTCGATCCGGGCGAGAGCGTCACCGGCAACGGCCGCTTCATCCTCGGTGAAGTGGGGATGCACGTGATCGCGGAGCGCGATTCGTGACCGTCTCGTCGGTTGTCCTGAACGTCGCGTCCCTGACCGACACCGGGCTCAAGCGCACCGCGAACGAGGACTCCGTGCTCGTGGCGTCCCCCGTCTTCCTCGTCGCAGACGGCATGGGCGGACATGAGGCCGGCGACCGCGCGAGCGCTGCGGTGGTCGACGCGTTCGAGCCGCTTCGCGGGCTGACGGTCGAGGTCGCCGACATCGGCGACGCCCTGAGCCGAGCCTCGGCCGTCGTCGACGACATCTCCGCCGACCACAAGCGCGGGGCGGGCAGCACGGTGACCGGTGTCGCACTCGTCGATCACGAAGGCGCTCCGCACTGGCTCGTCTTCAACGTCGGCGACTCCCGCGTCTATCGGCACCACGGCAACGAACTGACTCAGCTGACGATCGATCATTCGCTGGGGCAGGAGCTGGTGGATGCCGGTGAGCTCCGCGCAGAGGATCTCTCGACGTTCTCGCAGCGCAACGTCATCACCAGGGCGATCGGCGCGCCCGACAGCACTGCCGACAGCTGGCTGCTGCCGGTGGTCGACGGCGAGCGACTGCTGCTCTGCTCCGACGGACTCAGCGGTGAGGTGAGCGACGAAGCGATCCGGGCCACGCTGACCATGAACGGCCGACCTGAGTCGGCCGCTGCGGCTCTCGTCAGCCGTGCGCTCAAGGCGGGTGGTCGCGACAACGTGTCGGTCGTCGTGATCGATGTGATCTCGGGAGGCGCGCGCACGCGTCCGGACGACAGCGAGGCCGGCCGCGAGGCCGCATCCACCTCTCTCACCGACTCGAGCCTCGAGGGCACCACGATCCCGGTTCGCGTCAGATGACCGACGACGAACCCGAGGTCGAAGAGACCGTCATGCTGACCCGTCGCGATCGGCGCCGGGGTGGGGCGGTCGCGGCTCCGTCGACAGCGCCGACCGAGTCGGAGACGGCGAAGGCCGTCGCGGACGGCGCGGTGGGTGCCGATGATTCCGCGGACGCCAGGGACGCCGACTCAGCTGACGATAGTGCGGGGCCCGGGGACCTCGATGAGGCGACCGTCGTCGTCGACCGGAAGACGTCGAGATCCGATGCACCGGCCGATGCTCTCGAAGGAGAGCAGGAGCAGGAGCAGGAGCTTCTCGATGAGGCGACCGTGCTCGTCTCCCGCACGCCGCGGCGTGTGCGACGGAAACGATCGGAACGCCCCGACGAACAGGGCGATGCCTCCGGCGATCCTGCCCCTGCCAACGAACCCGGTGCGGCACCCCTCTCGTTCGAGGCGCCGATCGACGCTCCGGCACCGGAGATCTACCGACCGCGTCCAGCGCCCCTCGGCCCTTCCGCGCCTCCCGTGGTGATCGGCGCCGCCGCGCCCACGCGCGCGGTGGATCCGGAGCTCCCGTCCGTCGCGAAGCAGGGCCTGCGATGGAGCACGGCCACCCTCCTCGGGTTCGCAGCCGCCTGTGTCGTCTCCGTCGCCGGACTGGTGGCGCTGGGCTTCGTCGTCTTCGCCTGACACTCGCACCCGGGCCTCGAGCGCCTCAGCCGAACCGCTCATCGCCGGCGCCGGGCCCCGGGCTGTTGAGCAGCCCGCCCTCGCGTTCGGCCTCGGCCGGGTCCACGGCCGGCTGCTCTCTGCGGCGACGCAGCACGATGAGGATGCCGAGCACGCCGAGCAGGGTCGCCCCGCCGATGGTCGTGAACAGCGCGGCCTCCCGTGTGAGCAGGAACGGCGAGGCCCCGTGGTCGGGGTCTACGGCCGCGGCGGGAGGGCGGGCCGCGCTCTCGGTGGTGTCGAAGTAGGGGCTCACCGGCCCTCGGGTCGTCTCGTCCGGGAGCAGCTCGATGGCGGCGAACGGCTGGATGAACCCCCAGCCGTTGACGTCGTCGCGCTTGTCGGCATCGTCGCGCAGGGCCGTGGCGGTGAGTCGGTACGCCCATCCGGCCGGCGGGTCCTCGGGGTGCGCCTCGGCCACCAGCGCCGCGGCGGCGCTCGCGTATCCGGTCGCGAAACTCGAAGCGGGAGCGTCGGCGGCGAAGATGCAGTCTCCGCCGCCGAGCGCCGCACTCAGCACGTTCATGCCGGGTGCCGTCACGCCGACCTGGGGGCCGTGGATCGATGCATCGTTCGCGCGGCCGCTGGGGTCGGCGGCACTGACGCCGAGCACCTGCTCGTACGCCGCCGGGTAGCGAGGGCCGTCCTCCGCATCCGGGTCCGACGCCCTGTTGCCGCCGCTCGCAACGACCAGGGCGCCGACGGCCGAGGCGTGCTCCACTGCCGCGCGGAGATCGGGGGAGTCGGTCGTCTGCGACATCGAGACGTTGATGATGTCAGCGCCGTTGTCGGCAGCCCAGTGGATGCCGTCCGCGATGCGCTGCGACGTCGGTCCGAAGCCCTTGTCCTTGTCCTGCTGCTGGTCACTGCGGAAAACTCGCACGGAGAGCAGCTGCGCGTCGGGTGCGAGCCCGACGACCCCGGAACCGTCGACCGGCTGTGCCGCGATCTGGCCGGCGATCGCGGTGCCGTGGCCGGTGGTGTCGGTCAGACCATCGGCGCGCTCGCCGTCGCCCACGAGGTCGACACCGCCGATCACGACTCCGGCGAGATGCGGGTTTCCCGCATCGATGCCCGAGTCGACGATGGCGACGACGACCCCTCTGCCCGTGGCGACGCGGTTGGCCTCCTCCGCGCCGAGCAGAGCGAGGGCCTGCGGTGCCTCCGGACTGTAAACCACAGTGCCCGGAGTGCAGGCATCGCCGGCGGTGGCGGCCGGCACGGCCGAGCCGTGCGCCGCGAGCGATCGCGCAGTGGAAGCGGTCGGTGCGCTGGGTGCCGCTGCCGATGCCGGTGCACTCGACAGGATGGCGCCGAGCGCGATCGCGCCCACCAGGAGGGTCGGAAGGGCGGCTCTGCGTCGCCGCATCACTTCGTCCCTGAGCCGGGCGACTCTCTGGCCGCGTCGGAGGTCAGCGCAGGGCCGGCCGCGAAGAACTCGATCCACGCGTCGGACACGCGCCCGACGTCATCGGGGGAGTAGCCGAGCTGAGCGATGGGGCCGGTGGCCGCATCCTCTGCGCTCTGCTCCGCGGCGGCGCCGGGGATCGCGAACGCGGTGCCCGATTCGTCGATGAGCACGGCCAGGCCGACCGAGTCGTCGGATGCTCCGCTCACTTCGACGAGGGCGCCGCCGCCGACCGAGACGTCGACGCCGGAGCGCTTTTCCGGCAACTCGGTCGTGGTCGCTCCGAGCACGGTGCGTGCATCGTCGGTGACCATCGCGCACGGCGTCTCACCTGCCGCGAGCGTCGTCAGCGGCAGGGTCGGCCAGTCCTCACCGCCGACATACGGAAGCGTCTCCACGTCAGCGATCTCCGCGGGGGACACCTCCTGTTCGGCGCCGGCGTCCTGCCCGCTGCCGAGCAGGTAGAGCTGGTAGGCGAGTGGACTGAGGCGAGCGATCTCGCCGGTCGCGAGCGCCACATAGCGCTCCTCCGCCGGGCTGCCCTGCGTGTGGATGATCGTCCCCGCCGTCAGATCGGTGCCGGGAACCGAGGCTCCCATCGCGTTGAGGCTGATCGGCTCGAGATCGTCGCCCGACTCGAAGAGATTGAGCCAGCGTCCGTCGACCTCGAGGATGTCGCTGGTGCCGAGTCCGACGGCGCGGAGCACGGCGTTGGCATCGTCCGCCGGAACGGCGTAACGGAGACCGTCGGCGATCACGAACAGCTCGTCGCCGCGCTGGACGACGGCGCCGGTCCCGGTCGAGATCTGGGCGATCGGCTTGCTCGACAGCGATACCGACGCGCCGGCGGTGTCGTCGATGCAGGCCGTCCACGAGGAGTTGATCAGGGCGCTCGGTGCCGGCAGGTCGTCCGGTGCGCCGAGGATGCCGATCGAGGGGCCGACCGGGATGCCGTCGAGTGCGGCCTGATCCGTGCGTACGACCTTGAACTCACCGGCGGGGATCAGCAGCCGCGCACTGGCCGTGTTGATGACCGGATACAGGGTTCCTTCCACCGAGACGTAGCGAGCCCCGGTGTCGGTGGCGACGATGAGGCGGTTGTTCTGCCAGTCGCCGGGGAGTCCCGGCTGCATGATTCCCCAGAACACCCCGACGAGGATGACGCCGATCGTGAGCGCGACTCCTGCGACGACCGCGCGCAGCGGCTTCGCAGGGTCGAGCTCCTTGCCCCCGGGGGCTCCACCGGTGAACGCCGAGAGCAGTCGTCGCCTGCTGAAGCCCTGGGCTTCGATCAGATCCTTCTTGGTCGCCATGGGTCAGACGAGCCCGGCCGTCGTGACGCCGAGCGGCAGCAGCAGCGCGAGGGCGAAGACCTCGACCGTGTCGCCGAGCCTCGTGAGCCGCAGACGTGCCTTCGGTGTCAGCAGCGTGAGACCGACGAGGATCACGGTGGCGACGACGAGGATGAGGAGCATCCAGGTGCGGACATCGGGAAGGGCCAGGGCTACGGTGACACCGGTGGCGGCGAGTCCGATCGCGCCGATCGCCATGAGCACGAGCACACCGAGGCGGGCGTAGATCTGTCGCGACTGGAACATCATCCCGACGAATGCGAGCACGCACAGCAGCGCGCCCCAGACGCCGCTTGCGGCGACCAGCGGCGTCGCAGTCAGGGCCGCGAGGCCGAGCGCGGCTCGGAGTGCGATCAGGGTGCGCGTGCCTGCCGCGGCGCGACGCTTGACCTCGTCGGCGTCGATCGGCTCCGGCGCCGCGAACATGTCGGCATCGCTCTGCGGCGAGATGACCCGGATGCGGGTGGAGCTGAGCGCGAGCCAGGGGATGCCGTTCGCGAGCAGTGCGGTGGTGGCGAGCATGATCGCGTACGGAGCGAGTGCGTCGCCGAAGATCGCGGCGGTGGTCGCGGTGATGCCGATAGAGGCGCCGAGCGCGATGGGCACGAGGTGGATCTCGGGCTTCTCCTGCGTCACGGCGAGGCCGACGCCGCCGACGATGACGAGGCCCAGGCCCATGGCGGCGAGCGGCCAGCCCCAGATGCTCTGCACCGGAACGGCGAGGAAGCCCGCGAGTCCGCCGTAGGCTGCGGCGGTGAGACCGAGTGCGTGTCCGGCCTCCGGCTGATGGAGACGCATGAGCACGGCAGCCGCGACGCTGAGCACGATGGCCCCCGATGCCGCGATGATCGCCGGCACGAGGGAGGTGGGCGGAGTCGCGACCAGCAGGAGCGCGCAGAGGGCGAGGAAGGTGAGACTGACGAAGAGGGCGGTGCGCGAGCTGTCTGCCGGCGTCCAGGAGCCGTGCTGCTCGGCCGTGGCGTCGATCACCGCTTCGACGACGTCGTCGTAGACACGCGGCTCCTGCATCAGGCCGCCGCGGACGAGTGTCAGAAGCTCACCGTCGTGCACGCCCTGCGCCGCTGCTCCACGAGCGGGGTCGAGGGGTGTGCCGTCGGCCCGCTGCAGCGAGTAGCCGCCATGCGTGAGCGTCGGGTCGAGCACACCGAGACTCCGAGCGAAGCCGGGGATGATCTCGACGAGCGGGATCTGCGACGGCACGCCGACATCGAGCCGGCGGTCGTCGCTGACGACGGAAAGCCGCAGCACGGTGCCTGCCGTTGCGCTGCTCTGAGTCATGGAACGATGCCCCCTCCATGGTGTGCAGCCGAGCGGGAGGAGACCCGTGGCTGCGCATTCCGCCTTTCACCCTAGTTGAGGCGTGCGGCAACGCGTAGTCGCGGGGCGGGACGTTTTCTCCTTCGACCGCACGATCACCGCGCGGATGCCGGCGGGGTCGGCTCCGCGATTTCTCCATCGAACGCACGAACGCCGCGCGGATACGGCTCGTGTCCTGGCGCATCCGGACGATCTGATCTAGCCTTTCACCTGAAACGAATCGTGGGGGGTTGTTTCGAAGTCGTCCCAAGACAGGGATGCGCTCCCCCGCACGTGTGTCCGTGAGGACCGGAGGGAGTGAGTTATGGCTGATGTCATCTCCGCAGAAGAAGGGGCTCTGCGCCGCGGAGCCCAGGCGGTGCGGGAGACCAAGTCCGGGATCGACCAGCAGACCAAGAAGGTCCGCAGCGAGATCGAGCAGCTGCGCGGCTTCTGGACGGGTGCGGCTGCCGCATCGTTCTCGACGCTGATGTCCCGCTGGGACGAGCAGGCTCGTCAGCTCAACGAGGTCCTCGTGACGCTCGAGGATGCCCTCGCCGGCACCGAGCGCGACCAGGCCGCAACCGAAGAAGCTCACCAGCAGACCATCTCGGGCCTCGGCTCGATGATGGGTTCCTGAGCGAAGACCACAGAGATTTCAAGGAGAACATGATGCAGTCGATGTCAGTTCGCCCGGAGCAGGTCAACGCTCTGGCAGCGCAGATCCGCAGCGGGTCGCAGGGTATCCGTTCAGAGCTCGACCGTCTCGAGTCCGAGGTCGGCAAGCTGCGTGCGGCGTGGGATGGTTCCGCGCAGCAGGCCTACGACCAGGCTCAGGCCAAGTGGAACCGCTCGCTGAGTGAGATGCAGCAGCTTCTCACCCAGATCGCGGGCAAGACCGAGGAGATCTCGGGCCAGTACGTCCAGACCGACAAGTCGGCCGCCGGACGCTTCGGAGCCTGATCCCGTGGCGCGGGCCCGACGCAGAGATGCGCCGGGTCCGCGCCGTCTGCTGTGCTGTTCGGCGACTGAGCCGGAGGGCGCAGCAGATGTCACGGGAATCGCCGTTGTCAACAGGGAGGGACGTCGATGGTCATCGCATTCGACTTCGAGCAGATCTTCGCTGAGCTCAAGCGCATCTCGCGCGAGCTCGAGCATTTTCCGGCGGCTGAGGAGGTCGCGATCGTCGAGGGCGGTGTGTCGGAGACGACCAGCACCTTCCGGGGCGACCTGCGCACCGCGGCGCTGACGATGGGCTCGGCCACGACGAAGACGATCGAGGCGTTGAATCAGGCGCAGAACACGATCCGTGCGGCCGTCATGCAGATGGCGGAGCAGGATGCGGCCCTCGCCGATGAGAGCAAGATGATCATCCAGCTGCTGGATTCCGCGGTCGCCCAGGCCGACGAGACTCCGGTCGCGGCGGGAGCCAACCGCACCGGCGACGGCGGTGGCGCAACCGAACCCCGTGTCGATGTCGACGCCGGAGCGGATTCCGGCGATACGACCGTCGAGGCCGACTACTGATGAGGCGTCCGCACCGCCTCCTCGCGGTGCTCGGCGCGATAGCGCTGGGCGGGATGATCGCCGTGCCGTCGAGCGCGGCGGCGGAGGACCTCGCCTCGGGCCTGTGGTGGTTCGACCGCGGAAACGTCCAGGAGGCCCACGACGCCGGTTTCGACGGCTCCGGCGTCACGGTCGCGGTGATCGATACGCAGATCAATCCAGACGTCGTCGGGCTCCGCGGTGCTGATCTGCAGGTGCCCGAGAACACCTACTGCCACGACGCCGCCGGTGCTCCCATCCCCGCCGTGTCCACGGACTACGTGGCCGCCGCACACGGCACCAACGTCGTGTCGATGATCCTCGGCACGGGGGAGGCACCCGCTGGCGGCGTGCCGATCAAGGGCGCCGCGCCCGGCGCCACGGTGAAGTACTACTCCGCCGGTCTCGAAGATCAGGATACGGGCGAGGTGTCGTGCGCGCTCGAGAACGGTGAGCAGTCGACCACCGATGATCACGGGTTCGCGGCCGAGGCGATGTCCTTGGCCATCTCCGATGCGATCGACGAGGGTGCGGACATCATCTCGATCTCCAGCACGGGCTACGTCTTCCTCCTCGGGGCGACCGCCAAGGCTGTCGCGGCAGGAGTCCCGATCATCGCCGGCCTTCCGAATGAAGGCGGAGTCGGCGGTCAGCCCGCCGGTCTGAACGGCGTGGTGGGGGTGCAGGCATTCGGCTCTGACGGAGCGATCGCCACGTGGCCGAGCGGAGAGCCCAACCTGAGCGACGACGTCGGGACGGCCGCGCCCGGAATCGGGATCCTCGTGCAGGGCACCGAGGCGTCCTGGGACGAGCAGGAGCTGGTTCGCGGCACGTCGTTCGCGACGTCGATCGTCTCCGGATTCCTCGCGGTGGTGAAGCAGAAGTATCCCGAGGCCACGGGCAACCAGCTGCTCCAGACCCTGATCCATAACTCGGGGACCAAGGGTGAGCACGAGCCCGAGTGGAACAACAGCACGGGATTCGGTGCCGCCTCGCTGACCGGCATGCTCGCGGTCGACCCGACGAAGTATCCCGACGAGAATCCCTTCTTCGACGCGGACGATCCCAATGCGGTGCCGAATGCCGATGACGTGGCGACGTTCGCCGCGGATCTCGAGGTCGACTCCTCGCCCGAGCCCACGCAGACGAGCGCTGCACCCGAGCAGCCCTCGGCAGACGGCGCGGGCGTGACGCCCTGGGTGATCGGCGGCGGCGTCGTCCTGCTCATCCTGCTCGCCGGCGGCATCGTGCTCGCCGTCACACTCACCAGATCTTCGAAACGACGCACCGACCACACAGGGGGGCAATCATGACCGGCAGGTACGAAGCCGAGTTGAATCGCATCCGGGCCATCGAGGACTGGCGGATCCCCAAGGCCGCAGCGCTGAGATCCGCACTCGATTCCCTGCACGACGCGATCACGACGGTCACGTCATCCGAGGCCTGGGACAGCAAGACGCGGGATGCCGCGAACGCGGCCCTGAACGACATCCAGAACCAGATCCGAACCATCGGCGACGCCGTGACCGCCATCGACTCGGCGGTCACGTCGGCGAACAACGCCCGCCGAGCAGCCAACGACGCCGAGCTGCCGTCGTCGACGGTCGATCCGTTCTGGTCGAACGTGGCGAAGGGAGCATCCGTCGTGGTGCATCCCGTGCTCGGTCCGCTCGCGGCCGACAAGGCGATCGACGTGATCGGTGATTTTCTGGGTAACCAGCGCGAGGCAGAGGCCGAGCGCATGGTGAAGAGCATCGAACAGTCGCTCGAGCGGCCCAGCGCCTCGCTCCGATCGTCGACCGAGACCCTCCGCGCAGTCCAGTACGTCAAGTACGACGACGGTCCCGGGGGCGGCGACAGCGGGGGCGACGGGCCCTCGATCGACAGCCCGTCCATCGAGTACCCCGGCGGTGGCAGCGGTCCATACGGAGTTCCCGGCGGCGGATATCAGCCTGGCGGTAGCGGTGGTGTCGGCGAGTACCAGCCGCCGGTGCAGACGAACCCGGAAGATCCGCAGTATCCGACGTTCCCGACCGACCCGACGTTCCCGACCGACCCGACGTTCCCGACCGACCCGACGTTCCCGACCGACCCGACGCTCCCTGCCGATCCGGCCTTGCCGGACGGCCCCGGAGGAGTGGACATCGATGATCCCACGGTCGACTTCCCGGGCGGCGGAGTACTGCCCGGCGGCCCCGGTGGCGGAAGCGGTGGCGGCTATCCGCTGAACCCCGGCGGAACCTTCCCCGGAGGGGGGACCCCTGGTGGTCTGCTCCCCGGTGGTGCGGGCGGCGGCGGTATCGGCGGGATCGTCGGCGGTGGTGCCGGCGCGGCGGCGATCGCCGCGGGGTCGAAGATCGCCGGAATCGGCAGCGTGGGCGCCCTCGGCAGCTCGGGCCTCGGCGGTGCGTCCGGAGCAGGGCTCAAAGCGGGTGGCGGTCTTCTCGGCAACTCCGCGCTCGGCGGCGGCGCCGGCGGTTCGGGCGGCGCGGCAGGTTCTGCTCGCCCCGGGGGCATCGGCGGTGTCGGAGGCGTCGGAGGTGCCGGTGGCGTCGGGGGTGCCGGTGGGGCCGGAGGTGCGACCGGTTCGTCGGGCGCAGCCGGCTCGGGCATGCGTCCCGGCATGGGCATGATGGGCGGCGCGGGAGGCGACGAGGAGGAGAAGGCCAAGCGCTCCGGTCTCGGCGGACCGATCGCCCCCAAGCTCGAGGACGAGGACGAACGAGGGCCTCGCGCCAAGGGCGCGCAGGCGGGCTCTCGCGACGACCACGCAGGCTGATCCGCGTGAGCGGAAGAGGGGGCGTGCGGCCGAGGCCGCACGCGGTCGATAGGGTGCAGGTGTGTCAGTCGATATCGTAGAGCGCCGCCGCATCGTGCTCCAGAGCGAGGATCGGCGCATCGATCTCTCGCTCCCGTTCGACGAGACCCTCGACGAAGCACTCATCCTCAGTGGACTCTCGACGGCCGATCGTTTCGTGACGATCGGTCCGGGCGGATTCGAGATCCCCGGTGACACCGAGTGCGAAGACCTCGTGGACGGAGGTCTCTACGCGCTCATCGACCGCACGGCGCTGGCGCCGCAGGCTCGTCCCGCGGTCGCGGGCACACGGCCGTCACGTGCAGACCACGGTGCCCGATGGTGGATGCTCGCGGTCAGCGGGCTGCTGCTCGTCGCGGTCTTCGCGCAGGGCGCAGGAGGTCCACTGCTCAGGCTCCTGATCGGTCTCTTCCTCGTGGTCGGTGCCGTGAGCGGAGCGGTGGCATGGTCGCGCCGGGATTCGGCGGCAGGCGTGCGCGGCATCCTCGGCGTCCTCGCTCCGGTGCTCCTGTCGTTCGCCGCGGGCGCTCTTCTGATCCCGGCTGAACTCGATGCGAGTGCGCACCTCTCCGCCGCCTCCGGTTTCCTCGCGGCCGGCATCACCACAGCGGTCATCGCCGTCTCGGCCCGAGCTCGTCCGATGCGGGCGGCCGCAGGGACCGCGACCGTGCTCCTCGTCGGCCTCGCGGCGGTCTGGGGCCTCGCGCTTCTGCTGCGCTGGGGTCCGGCCGAGGCCGCGGCCATCTCGCTGGGACTCGTCCCCCTCGGACTCCGCGCTCTGCCGAGCAGTCTGGTGAACCTCCCCGAGGGGTACTTCATCGACTACAAGCACTTCATGACCAGTCGCTGGACGGTCCGAGGGACCATTCCCGAATCCGTCGGGCTGCTGCGACCCGAGCGCATCATCGCCGTCGTCGACGATTCCTCGGCACGACTCATCGCCGGGACAGCGGTGCTCAGCATCGTCGCCGCGCTGATGACCCCCATCGCGTTCCTCCGTCCATGGCCGGACGATCCTTTCGTGATCTCCGGCGGTATCGCGCTTCTCGTCTGCGTGGGCCTCGCGCTGCTGCTGACGCCCCGACACACGACCTCGCGCATCCTCCGCTGGCTTCCCCGTGCGTCCGCCGCCGTCGTGTTCATGGTCGCCGGCCTGCAGGCAGCCGCTGCGCTGGGCGCTGGCTTCCAGGTGCTCGGGGCCCTCGCGCTGTTCGCCGTCGGTCTCACAGCGGTCGCCGTCATCATCCCCGTCTCGCGCGGAGCGAGCTCGCTCATCTGGTCGCGCTTCGGAGACGCCTTCGAATGGCTCGCCGTCGCGCTCGCCCTCCCCGCGGCGCTCCTCTACGCGAATGCGCTGTCTCTCGTTCGTGGAATGATGGCGGGATGAGCGGGAACGGCGAACCACAGCTCCGGCCGGGCGGTGGCACCATCCCACCCGTGCATCCGGGGCCCAGCCAGCCCGGGGAGATCCCTGCGCTGCCGCCGGCGTTGATCGCGGCTCCGCCCGGTGTCGACGGCGCTCCGCTCCGATCCGGATCCACGCCTCCCGCGCCCACGCCGATCGCCCAGACTCGGGCCAGAGCGAGACGCCCTTCTGACGGGCTCGGCCCTGCTTTCCTGGGCGTGCCCGCAGGGACGGCAGCGAGGATCGCCGCCTTCACTCTCGATGCCGCTGCAGTGATCCTCGCCGCGGCGATCGTCCTCATCACCACCCGCAGCATGCTCCTCGCAGGGCTCACGGTCGCCGAGCTCGCGATCTTCCTGTGCGTGCTCGAAGCGCGCACCGGTCTCACCATCGGCAACGCCGTGCTGCGTCTGCGAGCCTCTCGCGGCGACCGGCCCTTCTCGCCGGGCATCGGTCGCCAGTTCGTGCGCGCGATCATCACCGGCGCCGGTTTCCTGGTGGCGGTCGGCAGCTGGGTCGTCGTCGCGTCGAGCGCGTGGGATCGCGGCGGACGCCGTCAGTCCTGGGCGGATCGCGTCGCCGGCACCGTCGTGGTCTCGGTCCCGCCCCGTGCAGCTGCCGAAGCACAGCAGAAGGCCTCGGTCATCGAGGCCGCCGCCCCGTTGGCGCCGCCGCAGGTCGTGCCCCTCGGTGCACACCCGTCCGTCGTCGACGAGGACTCCGAGCCGACCGACGCCCGCGCGGCCTCGCACCGCACCGAGACTCCCGCACCCGCGGCACAGGGCGACGACAGGCCGCTCTTCACCGTCGCGCCGGCAGCAGCACAGCAGAGCGATGCCGCTGCCCCGGCATCCGAGTCCGGAGCGCTCCTCCTGATCTTCGACACCGGGCAGCGTGTCCAGCTCGGGCTGCCGCTCGCGGCGAACCTCGGACGCGCGCCGGTGGCCAGCGTGCACGACGACCGACTCGTGATCGTGACCGACCCCGACTCCTCGGTGTCGAAGACGCACCTGCGTCTCGAGCACTCACGCGGCCGCACCTGGGTCACCGACTTCGGATCCACCAACGGCTCCGACATCCGATCCGACGACGGGCAGACGACCGAGCTCGTCGCGGGCGAGCGCGTCCTGCTCGACGACGCCGATCGCGTCAGGATCGGCAACCGCAGCTTCACCATCAGCCTCCTGCTGGGCACCGACAGCAGCGCCGGAGAGAGAGCATGACAGGACCCCGTCTCGCGCCGCCCCGCGTCCCCTCCGGAAAGCTCCCCGTTCAAGCGCCGCCCGAGCTGCAGCCCAACGACGGCGGCATGGGAATCCTCGGATCCCTTCTGCCGATGCTGGGCAGCGTGGGTGCGATCGTCATGGTCACGATGTCGAACCAGTCGGTGACGGGTCTGCTCACCGGAGGCATGTTCCTGCTGTCGTCGCTCGGTTTCGTGGCGGTGAACGGCTGGCGTCAGCGATCGCAGCGACAGGCTGCGACCCTCGGCGCACGCCGCGAGTATCTCGCGTACCTGACCGAGCTGCGTCAGACCGTGCGGGTCGCAGCCCGGCAGCAGCGCCGCGCCGCGAACTGGCACCTTCCTGCACCTTCAGCTCTCCCGTACATCGCCGAAGAGCGCACCAGGGTCTGGGAGCGCGGCATGAACGACCCAGACTTCCTCTCGGTGCGCGTCGGAACGAGCGACCAGCCGCTGTGCGTCTCGCTCGAGGCGCCCGAGCTCCCTCCGCTCGCGCAGCTCGACCCGGTCGCCGCCTCGGCCGCGCATCGTTTCATGCTGACGCACGAGCTGCAGAAGAACCTTTCGCTCGGCATCACGCTGCGCGACTACGCCCGCGTCGAGATCACGGGAGACGAGACCGAGTCCCGCGGTCTCGCGCGCGCCATGCTGCTGCACCTCGCGACCATGCACGACCCCGACACGGTGCAGATCGTCATCGCCGCTGACGCGGCCGTTCTGCCGCAGTGGGAATGGGCCAAGTGGATGCCGCACACGCATTCGCGCACGGTCAGGGACGGCCTCGGTGCCGCCCGCATGATCGGCTCGCAGCTGTCCGAGCTCGAGGACATGCTCCCCGCCGAGGTCCGTGAGCGGCCGCGCTTCGCCCGTGACGGGTCCGGCCCCAAGGTGCCGCACATCGTGATCCTGACGGATGGTGTCACCACCTCGTTCAACGACGTGCTCGTGAGCGGTGGCGGCGTGCAGGGGGTGACCGTGATCGACCTTCCCTCCCGGTGGGGCGATCTCGAGGACCCGAACGCCCTGCGCATCGCGTTCGAACCAGGCGGCAAGGGCAGCCGAGCCGAACTCGTCAGTCTGCAGGTGTCCGCGCGCCCGTTCGAGGCCGACGCGATCAGCATCGTCGAGGCCGAGGCGACCGCTCGCCGGCTCATCGCCCTCTACTCGGGCGGCACGACGATCACGAAGAAGAAGAGCTCGACCGATCAGGCTGAGCTCGTCGAGCTGCTCGGCCTTCCCGACGTCCGTGACCTCGATCTCGACGCGGCCTGGTCGCCTCGACTCGAGCGGGACCGACTGCGGGTGCCCATCGGGCAGACGGAAGACGGCAGCCCGCTGATCCTCGACATCAAAGAGTCGGCTCAGCAGGGCATGGGCCCGCACGGACTCATCATCGGTGCGACCGGTTCGGGAAAGTCGGAGGTGCTCCGCACGCTCGTGCTCGCGCTCGCGATGACGCACTCGCCCGAGCAGCTCAACTTCGTGCTCGTCGACTTCAAGGGTGGAGCCACCTTCGCAGGCATGGCTGACATGCCGCACGTGTCGGCGATCATCACGAACCTCGGCGAGGAGATCTCGCTCGTCGACCGCATGCAGGATGCTCTGCAGGGCGAGATGGTGCGCCGTCAGGAGCTGCTCCGGGCGACCGGACCGTTCGCCAACGTCGCCGACTATGAGAAGGCCCGCCGTGGCGGTCGCACCGACCTCGCTCCGCTTCCCGCTCTCCTCATCGTCGCCGACGAGTTCTCCGAGCTTCTGTCAGCCAAGCCCGAGTTCGTCGACACCTTCGTGAACATCGGCCGACTCGGCCGTTCGCTGCAGGTGCATCTGCTGCTCTCGTCGCAGCGCCTCGAAGAGGGCAAGCTCCGCGGCCTCGACACGCACCTGTCATATCGGATCGGCCTGCGCACCTTCTCGGCCGCCGAATCCCGCACCGTCCTCGGAGTCCCCGACGCCTACCACCTGCCCACGCAGCCCGGCGCCGGAATCCTGAAGTCCGACACCGAGACCATGACGCAGTTCCGTGCCGCCTACGTGTCAGGACCCCCGCCCCGCCGTCGGCGCCGTGCGGCATCCGGTTCTGCGCAGAGCACCGGATCGACAGCCGTCGAGCTCTTCACCGCCGCGCCGGTGTGGCGGGCCGAGACGACGGTCGAGGAGCCCGAGGTCATCGTCGACGCCGAGCCAGAAGAGAAGCGCAACACGTTCGAGATCGCCGTCGAGATGATGAGCGGACGAGGGCAGGCGGCCCACCAGGTGTGGCTGCCGCCGCTCGAGACCCCCGCCACCCTCGATCAGCTGTTCGGCGATCTCGTCGAAGACCCGGCCCTCGGACTCATCTCCCCGCGGTGGAGGAGTGCGGGCGCGCTCACCGTGCCGCTCGGAATCGTCGACGTGCCGCTCGAGCAGCGCCGCGAGAATCTCGCCATCTCGCTCGGAGGCGCGGCCGGTCACATGGCGATCGTCGGCGCGCCGCTCAGCGGCAAGAGCACCCTCGCCCGCACCGCGCTGGTCGCCCTCGCCCTCACGCACACACCGCAGGAGGTGCAGTTCTTCGTCATCGACTTCGGCGGTGGCAGTTTCACCGGCCTGCAGCGGTTCACGCACATCAGCGGCGTGGCCACGCGCTCGGAGCCCGACATCGTGCGCCGCACGGTCGCCGAGGTCACGAGCCTGCTCAACGCGCGCGAGGTGTACTTCCGTCAGAACGGCATCGACTCGATCGACACCTACCGGCAGCGTCGCGCGCAGGGGCTCGCGGATGACGGGTACGGCGACATCTTCCTCATGGTCGACGGCTGGGGAACCCTGCGCGCGGAGTTCGAGATGCTCGAACCGCAGATCCAGGCCATCGCCGCGCGCGGACTCACCTACGGCGTGCACATCATCATCACGGCGTCGCGCTGGATGGAGGTCCGCGCCAACATCAAGGACCTCATCGGCACCCGCATCGAGCTGCGTCTCGGCGACCCGACGGACTCCGAGGTCAACCGCAAGGCCGCCGAGAACGTCACGGCGATCCCCGGTCGCGGTCTCAACGAGAACGGCCTGCAGATGCTCACGGCGCTGCCGCGCATCGACGGCGTCGACGACGCATCCTCGCTCGCCGGCGGCATCGACGATCTCGTCACCCGCGTGGCATCCGCGTGGCACGGCCCCGCTGGGCCCAAGCTGCGTCTGCTACCCTCGCGCATCAGCCACGCCGACCTCCGGGCAGTGGCCGCTGCTGCGTCGGCGGACGGCTCGGAGCCGCGTGAGATCCTGCTCGGCATCGACGAGGCGAACCTCGCGCCGTTCTCGATCGACCCGCTCGATGAGCCGCTGCTCTATCTCTACGGCGACGCCGACTCGGGCAAGTCGTCGATGCTCCGTGGTGTCGTGCACGAGATCACGCGCCTCTACGGTCCGACCGAGGCGAAGATCTTCGTCGTCGACTACCGCCGCGCGCTGCTCGGCGAAATCCCGCAGGAGTACCTCGGCGCCTACCTCACCTCGCACGAGATGACCGAGGGCGGGATGAGCGAGCTCGCGCAGTTCTTCCAGAGCCGCATTCCCGGTCCCGATGTCACACCCGACCAGCTGCGCTCTCGGTCGTGGTGGAAGGGTGCAGAGGGCTTCGTGCTGATCGACGACTACGACCTCGTGTCGACGTCGCAGGGCAACCCCGTCGCGGTGCTCGCCCCGCTGCTCGCGCAGGCGGCAGACCTCGGCCTTCACGTGATCCTCACGCGTCGCACCGGTGGAGCGAGCCGTGCCGCCTACGATCCGATCATCCAGCGCATGACCGACCTGGGCGCCACCGGCATCCTGCTCTCGGGAAACCCCGAGGAGGGGCAGCTGATCGGCAAGGTCAAGGCGGCCCCGGCCATCCCCGGCCGTGCTCAGATCGTCAGCCGCGACCGCGGGCTGGTCGCCGCCCAGCTGCTGTGGGTGCCGCCGAGCTATCAGTGATCGTGAGCGAGACGACCACGGTCGAGACGGTCTGGGTTCCCGGCCACGCCGGATGGCCGGGCCAGCAGCGTTCGACGACCGGGCTGACCGTGCTGGGTGTCGTGATCGCCACCGCGATCCTGTTCTATGCGGCGACGCTGGTGGCCGACCCCGCCCCGGCCATGAAGGTTCTCGGAGCGGGAGTCGTCACGACCGTCGGTGTCGCGGTCTGGCTGCTGACGACCCACCTCAGGGTCTCGCGCGTGACGGTCGTCCGCCCGGTCGTCGACGGACCGAGCATCGTGTTCGGTGGCGTTGCGCAAGCCGTCTGGCCGTTGCGCGCTCTCGTCCTGGCGGGGATGCTGCTCCTCGCCGGGTGGACATGGTCCGTCTTCACCGTTCCTGCGGAGCGGATGACGATGCTCACGTTGTTGGGAATCCCCGTCATCGGGCTCGCCGTGGTTGTCGCCGGCGCACGAGCCTGGTTCACTCCGCCCTCTCGTCATCGACTGACGCTGCGCCCTGACGGCCTCGAGCTGCGAATCCCGCGCAACGACGTGAGAGCGACCTGGGACGAGTTCTCAGACGCATCGCTGGACGGTGACCGTGTCGTCATCCGGACGACGACGACACGTCCGTCATCATGGGCGACCCGCGATCTCGCGAGTGATCCGGTTATCCTCGCCGAGCTCGCGTCGTTCTACGCGCATCATCCCGAGGCGCGAGCCGAGATAGGCGCTGCGACCCTCGCGCGTCTGAGGTCCGGAGACTTCTGAGAGGCCGGGGTAGCGAAACGCCCGAGCCTGAATCGGACGTCAACGGGTCGCGTCGGCGAGGTGACGTGCGTCGTGGCTCAGCACCTTGACGATGATGCCGTGGCGACGCAGCTCCTTGGCTGTGCGTGCACCCTCTTCAGCGTCGCGGCCCAGAGCGTTGATGTTCGCCACGACGAGCACGTCTCCGGTCTTCAGCGTGCCGATGAGGCGCGACAGTCGATCGCTCCAGCTCTCGAGGATGTCGGGGGCGGGATGACGGAAACCCTCGATCGGCACCCCGAACCGGGTGAGGTCGTCTCGCTGCTCGACCACCGAGGGCATGCCCTCGCGCGAGACCACGAGTCCGACCAGGCGTGACCCGTCGGGGCGTGCGAGCCAGAAGTCGCGGTTCTGCTGCAGTTCGGTGAAGCACTTGGGGCACTCCGCGGCCGCGTGCGGCAGATGCAGCGGACTCGTCAGGGCCTCGTCGACGGATGCCGTCGCCTTCATGGGATCGATCGTCTCGCTCATCGCGCACCTCCGGCATCCATTCTGCCCTGATCGGAGCCTGCGCGGTGACCTTTCAGAGCATCCCGAGTGCCCGAACCGCTTCTCGTTCCTCGACGAGCTCGGCCACCGAGGCGTCGATGCGCGCACGCGCCCAGTCGCTGATCTCGAGCCCCTCGACGATCTGCCACTCTCCGTCGACCGAACGCACCGGGAACGACGAGATCAGACCGGCCGGAACGCCGTACTCGCCGTGCGAGACCACTCCGGCCGAGGTCCAGTCGTCGGTGCCGTGCACCCAGTCGCGCACGTGCTCGATCGTGGCGTTCGCGGCGGACGCCACGGAAGACGAGCCGCGCACCTGGATGATCTCCGCCCCACGCTTCGCGACCCGAGGGATGAAGGTCTCGTCGAGCCACGCGGGCACATCGCCGACGATGGCCTCGAGGGCACTCGCGACCGGCTTGCCGCCCACGGTCGCATGCGAGACGTCGGGGAACTGCGTCGCCGAGTGGTTGCCCCAGATGGGCACACGGCGAATCGTGTCGACCGGCACCGCGAGTGTCTGCGCGAGCTGCGCCTTGGCGCGATTCTCGTCGAGTCGGGTGAGCGCGGTGAATCGTTCGGCGGGGATGCCTTCGGCCGAGGCCGCGGCGATCAGAGCGTTCGTGTTCGCCGGGTTGCCCACCACGGTCACCCGAACCCCGGGCGACGCGTTCGCGGCGATCGCCGCGCCCTGCGGGCCGAAGATGCCGGCGTTGGCCGCGAGCAGGTCTCCGCGTTCCATCCCGGGACCGCGCGGACGAGCGCCGACGAGCAGCGCGAGGTCGCACCCGTCGAAGCCCACGGCGGGGTCGTCGGTCACCTCGACGTGCTCGAGCAGGCCGAACGCGCCGTCCTGCAGCTCGAGGGCCGCTCCCTCGGCGGCGCCCAGCCCCTGCGGGATCTCCAGCAGTCGCAGCCGCACCTTCTCTTCGGGGCCGAGCAGGTCTCCGGCGGCGATGCGGAAGAGCAGTGCGTATCCGATCTGTCCGCCTGCACCCGTGAGCGTGATCGTGGTCGTCATGACTCGAGCCTACGACCGTGAAGGGGCCGCCGTGCAGAGTACCCTCGTGGCATGACCTTCAACCCTGACGCGGATGTCTCCGGCAACACCGCCCGCCGACGCGGACGCGGCGCCGTCGTCGCCGGAGCGGGCGGTGTGGGCCTGCTCGGCATCATCGCCCTGATCGCCGGACCGCTGCTGGGCATCGACCTGACGGGCCTGTTGGGCGGCGGCGCGACCGGCGGCGGGTCGGAGCCGTCCGAGGGAAGCGTGATCGAGAACTGCCTGACCGGCGAGGACGCCAACGAGAACGTCGACTGCCGGGTGGCAGCCTCGCAGCTCGCGCTCGACGGCTACTGGGAGGACCACGTCAAGGGGTACCGCCCGCCGCAGCTCATCATCGTCGACGGCGCCACCTCGACCTCGTGCGGTACCGCGTCGAACGCCGTCGGTCCGTTCTACTGCCCGCCCGATGAGACGGTCTTCATCGACCCCACGTTCTTCGACCTCATGCAGCAGCAGTTCGGTGCGTCTGCCGGCGACCTCGCGCAGCTCTACATCGTGGGCCACGAGTGGGGACACCACATTCAGTACATCACCGGGGTGATGGATCAGTACCCGAACAACGGCACGGGGCCCGACAGCAACGGCGTGCGCATCGAGCTGCAGGCCGACTGCTATGCGGGCGCCTGGATCGGGCAGATGACCCAGGAGAAGGACCCGGACGGTGTCCCTTACCTGTTGGAGCCGACCGAGGCGGAGATCACCGACGCGCTGAACGCCGCGAACACGGTCGGCGACGACAACATCCAGGAGCAGTCGTCCGGTTCGGTCAATCCCGAGAGCTTCACGCACGGCACCAGCGAGCAGCGCAAGTTCTGGTTCGCGAACGGATACCAGAACGGTCTCGATGTGTGCGCCGACCCCCTCACGGCAGCACCCGGAGAACTGTGACCATGAACCTCGACGCGCTGTATCCGTCCATCGAACCGCATGAGACCGGCGAGCTGCTCGTCGGCGACGGGCATCGCGTCTATTGGGAGGTCAGCGGCAACCCCGCGGGCAAGCCCGTGGTGTTCCTGCACGGCGGTCCGGGGAGCGGCACGTCCCCCTGGCAGCGCCGGTTCTTCGATCCGGATGCCTATCGGATCGTGCTGCTCGACCAGCGCGGCTGCGGGCGTAGCACCCCGCACGCGAGCGCACCCGATGCCGACCTCCGCTTCGTCACCACCGCGCACCTGATCGCCGACATCGAGCTGCTCCGACGCAACCTCGGCATCGAGCGGTGGCAGGTGTTCGGCGGATCCTGGGGCAGCGCGCTCGCGCTCGCCTACGCGCAGGCGCATCCGGATGCCGTCAGCGAACTGATCCTGCGGGGCATCTTCACGCTCCGCCGCGCAGAGCTGGAGTGGTTCTACGAGGGCGGCGCCGCCGCCCTGTTCCCCGACCTCTGGGAGGAGTTCATCGCTCCCATCCCGGTGCTCGAGCGCTCGCACATGATCGAGGCCTATCACCGGCGTCTGTTCGATCCCGACCCGGCCGTGCACGAACCGGCGGCAGTCGCCTGGTCGCGGTGGGAGGCCTCGACTGTCACCTTGCGGCCGGATGCCGCGCAGATCGAGGCGATGTCCGACTCGCACACGGCAACCGCCTTCGCCCGCATCGAGAACCACTTCTTCGTGAATCGTGGATGGTGGACCGAGGGGCAGCTGATCGCCGGTGTCGACGGCATCCGTCACATCCCGACCGTCATCGTGCAGGGGCGCCACGATGTGTGCACGCCGATGATGACCGCGTGGGACCTTCATACCGCCTGGCCCGAGGCCGAGTTCGTCGTCGTCGACGATGCCGGACACTCGGCGACCGAGCCCGGCATCCAGCGAGCACTGCGAGCCGCGACCGACCGCTTCGCCGGCTGATCCCGCCCGGCGGCCGAGCGCACCTCAGGCGCGCAGCGCAGCGGTCAGAGTCTTCAACAGCCCGATCGTGCCGCCGTTCGCACGGAATCGCGTGAGGCCCTCGCTCACCGCCGCACCCGTCCGCGAGGAGACGAACCACGGCGGCTTGGGCAGGATGCTGAAGCGCCCGCCGCCGTTGACGATCGGAAGCGACCGCGGGAACGGCCGGAAGGGCCCACGGATCACCGAGCGCTCGACGCGATCGAGCAGGAGCGCGTTGTGGACGATGCCGATGCCGCTGCCGACGTCGGCGATCGTGCTGCCGGGGAACCCTCCCCAGGTCATGGTCGGGGTGATGAAGCCGAAGGCGGTCCAGCCGTTGATCGCGATCGAGCCGTAGCGAAGGGCCGCGATCGAGCGGTCGAAACCCGCGCCGAGCATCTTCTCGGTCGACGGGTCGATCAGCAGGTTCGCGCCGAGCGTGCCCTGCAGCCGCTCGTTCGCGTAGGCCACGGCCCCATCGAGGAACTCCTGACCGGTGCCGGGCACCGAGACGACGCCCAGCACTGGAGCGAAGTACTCCGTGCTCTGCAGAGCCGTCGCGTCATCGTTCTCAGAGATCTCGACCAGGAGGCGATCGCCGAGCACGAGGGCGTCGGGGTACGCGTCGGTCGCGAGGTGCATCCGCGAGGGGGCGCCGGGGTACCAGATCGGCCGTTCCGGAGCGTTCGCGTAGGCGCGGCGCAGAGCGGCTCGGAAGTCGTCGGCCTGAGCCCAGTCCGACGACAAGATCACGACCTGCCCGGCGATGCAGTTGTGCCCGCTGTTCTGCAGGCGCATGGTCGCGACGTGCTCGGCCTGATAGGTGAGATCGGCCTCTGTCCATTCGCCGGGAACGACGATGATGGGCGACACACCACCGAGCTCGGCCGTGATGGGCTTCTTCAGCAGCGGGCGATTCTCACGGCGTCGACGTGTTGCCGCCGCTCCCGTGCCCCACACGATGGCGTTGAAGGTCGCGTCCGATCCCGTGACGTGCACGTGTGCGAGGTCGGGGTGGCCGGTCAGGTAGGCGCCGACCTCGGGTCCGCCGCGGGTGATGCGCAGCAGCCCAGGGCCGATCAGGGGCGCGAGCGCCCGCTTGTAGATCGGCACGAGCGCATCCTGCGTCGGATTGACCTTGAGCAGTGCCGTGCGGTTGTGTGCGAGCAGCTCGTAGAAGACGTCGAGCACGGGGATCGAGGTGATGTTGCCGGCGCCGAGCACGAGGCCCACGCCCCCTGAGCCCGACGGAGTGCGCTGTGCGAGCCCGGCTGCGGCGCGCGCGCCGTTCGGAGTGACGCCGGGTTCGAGCCAGACCTCGCCCGTGTAACCCGAGAGCAGGAACCGGTCGATGCCGGTGAGGGGGAAGGCGTGCACGCGAGTGCGTCCCCCGGGAGCCCGGTCGATCGTGATGCCGTCGAGCGGGTTGGTGCCGTTCGCGAGGCGCGAGAGCGTCGCGATGTAGGCGTCCAGGGCGCCGAGCACGCTGTAGGGTCCGCTGAGCCATTCCTCTCCGCGCAGAGGATGCCGGCCGTCGAGGCCCTTCGACGCGGCTGCTGTGTTCGCCCAGTCCTCGGCGGCGGCGGCGACGCTCGAGCGCACGGCTCGCAGGAGGGTGACCCGCTGGGCGAGCGTCAGGGAAGACCAGGTGCTCGCACCGGCCTGCAGATCGTGGATCGCGGTGTCGAGCCGATCGCGCTCGGCCTCGCCGGGCTCCGGGGTCGTCGTCGAAGCGGCGGGCGTTGTCGCAGAAGTCATCGGCGTCTCCTTCGGGCGGGCTCCCAGCTTATGCGGCGCACTCCGGTCAGGCGTCGATGTCGGCGCGGCGCAGGCGGTAGCGGCGCAGCGTGAGCAGGCTGGCCGCCATCAGCAGGGCGGGAAGGATGCTGAACGCGAGCACGATGCCCGTGATCGCGGCATCCGGCTGCTGCGCGGTCGCGCCCGCGACGCTCGAGACGTATCCCGTCGCGGCGAGCGTGAGGGAGACCGCGCTCGCTCCGAGCGCGAACCCGACGGTCTCGCCCGCCGTCCACACGCCCGTGAAGGTGCCTGCCCTGCCTCTTCCATTGCGGCGCTCGTCGTGCGAGATCACATCGGGCAGCATCGCCATGGGCAGCGACTGCAGTCCGGCGTAGGCGATGCCAGCCACGGCGATCGAGCCGTACATCCAGGTCCCGGGCGTCCAGACCGCGAGAACGAGCGATGAGGCGGCGATCAGGAAGATGATGCTGGCGAGGGTGAATGCCCGCTCCTTGCCCAGGCGTCGCGCGACGAGTGTCCAGCCCGGCGTCGCGAGCAGGGCAGGCCCGACGAGCGCCAGGAACACGAGCGTCACGGCGTCTTCCGAGCGCAGTACCCAGGTGGCGACGTACTGCGCGCCGGCGAGCATCGTCCCGGTCGCGAGCGCCTGCAGCAGGAATGTGCCGAGGAGAGCGCGGAACGGCTGACTGTCCCGGAGAGTGCGCACGCCGGCGGCGTACTGCTCCCGGAGTCCCGTCGGAGCGACCGCCGTCGGGCGTTCGTCCGCGTCCATGTGGCGGGCGGCGGCATCCGCTGTCCGCGATGCGATCAGCATGCCGACGCCGATGACCACGCCCGCGACCGCGCCCATCAGCAGGTACCCGGTGACAGGGTCGGCGCTGGCGCCCCTCAGCTCGGGGCCGCCGGCGCCGAAGAGCAGGATGGACGCGGTGAGCACCACGACACGCCACCCGAGCAGCCGGGTGCGCTCGTCGTAGCCCGAGGTCAGTTCGGCGGGCAGCGCGACATACGGCACCTGGAAGAGACTGAAGGATGTCGCCGAGGCAAGGAACGCGAGGAGCACACAGACGGCGCCGGCGGTGGGCCCCCAGGACGGCGGCACCGCGAAGGTGAGCGCGAAGAAGACCGGAAGGGTGAGGGCGCCGACGACCATGAATCCCCGACGCGACCCCGTCCGCGCGTACTGACGGTCCGACGCGGCGCCGATCAGAGGGTCGATGACGACGTCCCAGATCTTCGCGCCGGTGACGATGAAACCGGCGGTGAGCGCGGCGACACCGAGGTTGTCGGTGAGGAAGTACGTCAGCACCAGCCCGGGGAGCGTCGCGTACCCGCCTGTGCCGAGCGAGCCGATCGCGTAGAGGGCGACCGTGCGGGCGGACAGGCGGACGGATGCTCGTTCGGGCCGAGCCGCGGTGCTCATCGCGCCAGTGTATCGGTGCGCGAAGAGCCCGCTTCAGGTCAGATGAGCGAGAGCTCGCGGAGCTTCGACTCGACGTCTGCGTTCGACGGCTCGACGTGGTGCGAGGAGTCGGGGTAGACCACGACGGGGATGTTCATGCGGCCCGAGATGTCCTTCGCGATGTCGGCCGCAGACGGGTCGGCGACGAGGTCGACGTAGGTGTACTCCACGCCGAGCGAGTCGAGCTGCTTCTTGGTGCGGATGCAGTCGCGGCACCAGTCGGCGCCGAACATCGTGATCGCGGAGTCTGCAGGAGAAGTCATGTATCCAGCGTAGAGCCGCGTGGCTGGACGGGCGCCGAGATGAAGATGCCGACAATCGATCGTTGCTTACTAAGGGTAGCCTTACCTATAGTTGGAGCATGAACAGCGCGTGCGAGCATCTCGAAGACCCCGACTGGGAGAACATCGAGGGGGTCGTGCTCATCGCCGGCGATTCGACCGATGCCGGAGCCATCGCCGCGATCGCCGCGCGGCTGCCCTGGGACGCAGAGGGGGTCATCCTTCTCGAGGCTGCCGCGCGCATCCAGTTCCGCCACATCGACGTGCCCGAAGGGGTATCCGTGCGCTGGCTCCTGCGCGGCGACGGCATCCGTCAGCACGCGAAGGGCGAGCGCCTCGCGAATGCCGTGCACTCCTGGTGCGTCGAGTGGACGTGCGCGGAGCCCGCGCTGCAGTGGACGGTCTGGCTCGGCGCTCATACACCGCCGCACGTGGCGAGGATGGCGCGCAGCCTGCTCGGCGTCACCAACTGAGTCTGCGAGTCCGATGTTCGCCGACTCGGTGTCCGCGGGCGGGTTCAGCGGGTCGCGAGCGCCGGAGCGCCGACGGTGGCACCGGCGCTGATCGCATCGAGCGCGCGGCGAAGCGACGAGCTCGACGTGTGCGCCGTGTACGGGAAGTACACGACCTCGACGCCCACCTCCGCGAACTCCCGCTCGAGCCGCAGACCCTTGTCGGTGCCGCGCCAGTCGTCGCCCTTGAAGAAGTGCGTGAACTGCACGTCTCGCCACGAGTCCATCTTCGACGGACTGGTCTCGACGTACACATCGTCGACGAACGAGATGTGACGGACGATCTCCGCCCGCTCGGCGGTCGGGATGACGGGCTCGATGCCCTTCACCTGTCGCAGCATCTCATCGCTGACGACACCGGCGACGAGAATGTCGCAGTGCTGCTTGGCGTGACGAAGAAGGTTGAGATGCCCGACGTGAAACAGGTCGAAAGCACCCACGGCATAGCCGATGCGCGTCCCCATGATCTCCCCAGATCAGTAATTCCCCAGAAGGCGGATCCCCATCCGCCCAGCGACTCCCACAGCCGCATCCCGTCACTCTAGCAGGTCGCCGTTTCCCCCTGCATAGGAACACATGGAACTATGGAGTCCGCAGTGCTGTCGGCACAGGGGAGGGGGCGCACAGTGGGGACATCGGTCACCGTCATCGTGCCGACCTTCAACGAGCGCGAGAACGTCGCTGAGCTCGTGGCCCGCACCGCCGTCGCGCTCGCCGCCTACGACGCGGAGATCCTCTTCGTCGACGACAGCACCGACAGCACGGCCGCCGAGGTCGAGCGCGTCGCCGCCGACGCCCCGCTGCCGGTCAGGGTCATCCACCGCACCGACAACACCGGCGGACTCGGGGGAGCCGTCGTCGTCGGGCTCGAGGCCGCGCACTCCGATCTCTGCATCGTCATGGACGGCGACCTGCAGCATCCGCCCGAACTGCTTCCCGCTCTACTGCTGCGCCATGACGACGGCGATGCCGATGTCGTCGCCGCGTCGCGCTACATCGGCGGTGGCGACACGAGCGGTCTCGGCACTGCCGTGCGGTTCGGGGTATCCCGGTCGGCCACCTGGCTGACCCGATCGATGTTCCCGATCCGCCTCGCCCGCAGCACCGATCCGATGACCGGCTTCTTCCTGGTCGATCGCACGCGCCTGGACCTCTCCTCTCTCAAGCCGCAGGGCTTCAAGATCCTCCTCGAGATCCTCGCCCGCACCGATCTGCGCATCGCCGAGGTGCCGATGGAGTTCGGCGAGCGACGCCACGGAACCTCCAAGGCGAGCCTGCGTCAGGGGGCGACCTTCGTCGCGCACCTCGCCAGACTGCGATTCGGCAAGATGTCGCTGTTCGCGATGATCGGTGTGATCGGAGCGGTCGCCAACCTCGGCATCATGTGGCTGCTGACGCTGGCCGGCGTTCCCTATATCTGGGCGGCGATCATCGGCGCCGAGGTCACCATCATCGGCAACTTCATCCTGCAGGAGCGATTCGTCTTCGCGGATATGCGAACGGATGCGCGCGGGCTGGGCGGTCGCTTCGCGGCGTCGTTCACGTTCAACAACGTCGAGGCCGCGCTGCGGATCCCGGTGATGGCGCTGATGGTCGAGACATGGCATATATCGAGTGTGCTCGCGACCGGGCTGTCGCTCATCGTCGCCTTCTTCGCGCGCTTCCTCTTCCACTCTCTCGTCGTATATGCGCCGAAACGGCACGCGAAGGTGGATGCGACGACGGGCGAACCGAAGCCCGACACCGCGACCCTGCGCATCATCCGGGCGATCGATGCCGAGGCGATGAAGCCCGGCGAGCTCTGAGCTTCGCGGAGAATTCCGTAGATAACGATGATGTATCGTTCTCCCTGGGGGAGGGATCCGAGCTCCGTCGGTTCCGACGAGCGCTGTTGCCGGCTTGACCGGCTGCGATGCGCAAAGGAGAACTGTTCAGGCTCGGCGTAAGAAGCAAGATTCTTCATGAAAAGGGCCCGACTTTCGATATGACTTTGCTCCGCGACATTTTCCCCAGACGCCAGCGAGACCGTCCCCGCGCGCGACCTATGTTGGTCGCCAGCGTGATCGCCGCGATCGTCGTGTGCTGCGTCGCATCTCCGCAGCCCGCGATGGCGGCGGAGACCTACGACATCCGCCCCGGATCGACGAGGACGATTGCGATAAGTTCCGCGTCGAGCGCCGATGTGAGTGCTCGGGCGACCCTGAGCCTCAGCACGCTCCCGAAGGCCGGGACGAGTGTCTACACATCCGTCGAAGCCCGGACGGGCAAGGGCGGTGCCTACGTCGCTCAAGCGCGCGTCTACTCGACTGGCATCACGGTTGTCACCATCAAACGCAACAACACGACAGGCGCCGGGCACACGTCGACTTCGCTCTCCTCCGCGAAGCGACTGCCAGTGAAGCTCCGTGCCGGAGAACGACTCTCGATCAACCTGACGGTGTCGGGAACTTCCGAGGTCAAGCTCACGACGACGACTCGGATCGGTCAGGGCGCCAGCGTTTCTGTGAAGGCGTCTGACAAGTCGAAGAATCGATTGCAATCCGGGTCGAGCCGACTCACTCTGTACGCGCAGCAATCAGGCGGAAAGTTGAGCGCGCGCGTACTGGAGCTCAAAGCCGTCGCTGCACCGCAGGCGCCCGCGCCGGCTCCCAAGCCCACGCCGTCTTCCCCGCCCGCACCGGCTCCCAAGCCCACCCCGGCTCCCAAGCCCACCCCGTCTTCCCCGCCTGCACCGGCTCCCAAGCCCACCCCGGAACCGTCGCGGCCGGCGAACCCCAGTGGCGATCTACCAGACGCCACGAACACGGGGGTACCGCAGGGAACTGCTCTCTCCGTGCACAACGGTGACCTTGTCGTCGAGAAAGCGAACACGGTGATCGACGGTGTTGAGGTGCGCGGTTCCATCATCATCAAAGCGCCGGGGGTCGTCATCCGGAACTCCCGCATCGTGGGCGGGCAAAACGCCAACAGCGTCGGTCTGGTGTCCAACGTTGTCTCCGGTCAGCCCTTTACGATCAGGGATTCCGAGATCTACGCGGCGTACGAGAATCCGCGCTGGAACGGCATATTCGGGTCGAATTTCGTCGCAGAACGCGTCGAGATCTATAACGTGGTGGATCCGATCCGCATCATCGGCAACAACGTCACGGTGCGAGCCTCATGGCTGCACGACAGCTCGTATTGGGCAAGCGATCCGCTCCGCAACGGGGCGGCGACGCACGACGATTCGATTCAGATCGAGGCGGGCGGTTCCATTCTCATCGAGGGCAACAGGCTGGAAGATGCGCATAATGCAGCGATTCAGGTGACTCAGAACAAGAGCCTCGCACAACTGGGCACTCTGACGATCCGGGATAACTACATCCAGGGCGGGGCATGCAGCATCAACATCGCCGCCACGCCGCAGCCCATCCGCCCGTCGATCGTGGGCAATGTCTTCGGGCCGGAGCGTCTCCACCGCACATGTGCGGTGATCGCTCCTCAGACGAATGCCCCATCACTCAGTGGAAACATCTGGGAGGCCACCAAGGCCGTTGCCAACTCCTTCGTTGTCCTGGACTGACATCGGACGCCGATGCCCAGCGGCATGACCGACGATGAGGCCCGGCGCTCGTGAGCGCCGGGCCTCATCGTCGTGATATCCAGCCGCTCTGTGGCCGAGGGGGCTGGTATGGCCATCCTCGCCGGGGAAGGAAGCGCGGGTCAGGCGGCCTGCTTTGCGCGCCGACGGCCGTACTCGTCATGCGCATAGCCCGTCGCGGCGGCGACCATCCCCGCCCCGCGGTACGCGGTTCGTAGCCCGCGGGCACGATGAGGCAGAGATCCTGACACGGCGCCGAGCACCCATCGACCAGCACCGCCGACGATACGGACTGCACCCCGTGCCGCCATTCTCGCGCGAGCACTGACGCGTGCCACCGCGGTATCGGCGAGTGCGATCGTCACCCGAGTAGAGGTGTTACCGAAACGGAACGTCCGCATGAGTACCCAGGCGCGTGTGAATCTCCCAGCGTCCTCCTGTTCCACCACGACGGCATCCTCGGCCCACCGGATGGTTCCCCCTCGCGCGGTCAAGAGTCGAGTGAACATGCTGTCGCTACCGCCGGTCAGACCGAATCGCTCGTCGAACCTCAGCCCGAGGCGCTGAATCTCAGCGATGTCCAGGAGCAGATTGTTCGTCGCAGCCTCGGTCATCAGCTGCTCATGCCTGCGTTGTGGCCGTATGAAGGCGCCGCTCGCTCGGACCCATTCTTCAGTATCGCTGGGGAAGGTGGTGACGACCTTGCCCGCCACTGCGGTCGGCGAGAAGCGACGGTAGACGCTCAAGAGCGCGGTAAGCCAGCCCGGTTCGGGTGCCTCGTCGTCGTCGATGAAGATGACCGTCGCGGCATCCGCGCACTCTGTCAGAGCTCGATTCCGCACGGCAGCAATCCCCGGCGACGGTTCCACGACGTACTGCACGCCGAAGGACTCAGCAGTCGCGCGTCCTGACCCAGCGGGATCGTTGTCGATCACGAGGATCATGGCATTGTCCGGCGGATGCACCTCATGGAGCTGCATCTCGACCGCGTGCAGTGCGCGCACCAACGCCTTCGGCCTACGAAATGTCGGTATCGCGATCACATGTCGATTCACCGTCGTTCTTTCCTTCGCGCTTGGTCTCCCGCGACGCGCAGATAAGCGTCTGCGTGGAGTCTCCCGGCCTCGGACCAGCCTCGTCCGGAGAGATCGGGGCCGACTGGGCGATCCGCGGAACGCGACTGAGAGAGCGCAAGGTCCAACGCAGCGCCATCGAGGGCTCCGTCGAACTGCAGCACCCACCCGGCCCCAACCTCTTCAGCGAGCGCGGCATTGGTCGGGTTGGCGGGTACGACTACAGGCCGTGACAGAGAAAGAGCGGCCAGAGCAGCCCCGGAATTGTGCATCTCCCGATATGGCAGCACCACGACCTCGCTCGAGGTCACGAGAGCGACGAGTTCTGCCTCGCTCACATACCGGAGCTCGGCTTGAGCGTCCGGCAATGCAGGTAGCCGTTGGGCGACGAAGGCAGCGGTGTCTTCGTCGGCTGGTTTGCCGGCGAGTCTGAGCGAGATTCCGGGGGTCTTCGCCTCGCCGAACGCCTGTAGCAGCCGGTCGATGCCCTTATACACTTTCAGCAATCCGACATATCCGATCCGACCGGGCACCATGTCCTCCTTGCGGAACTGGGCGAACCACTCGACGTAGTGTCCATGCGGAATCACAACCGAGGGCGTCCCGGGTTCATCCGGGGTCGTCGGAGTCAGATGAATCCGAAGCTTCGTCCGTCGTTCGAGCATCCGCATCAACGTCGCGTCCATGCGACCTGCGTCACGCAGGCTGAGATTGTGCACCGTCCGAACCACCGGAATGCGACGCACTCTGATGCGCAGCAGCAACAAGGCCATCGCGACACGCTTCGCTGAGCGCGTGAGCGGCGTACGTCCCGCCAGCAGAGTGTCCGCCCAATGCACGTGCAGCACATCGACCCCGCCGAAAAGCGCGGAGTGCCACCGGAAAGGCAAGTGCTCGATCCGAGGTTCGGCCTCGAGGGCAGCGGCGAGCTGCACGATGTACGGATTCGTCGTCGGCCTCGGCACGCCGAACGTCTGCATGACACGGAGAGTCCCCACAACGCCCCCTTCCCAATGAGACAATGTACCGTCTGAACCCGCCAGCGGGTGCAGCAGGGCATACTGATCCTCGTGAGCACGCATGCTGAAGTTGGGGAATCCGGCGCGTTGGAGTCATTCGCGCAGACGCTCGCGCGTCTCCGTTCCGCGCAGAAGGGACGTGCTGCGGGCGCGCCCGCGTACTCGATCTACGTGAATCGACCGGTTGGGCGGTTCTTCGCGGCGGTCGCATACCGTTTGGGTGCGACCCCCAATCAGGTGACCCTGGTCAGCGCGCTGTTCACGTTCACGGGCATCGCCCTGATCGCAGCCGCCCCGGTGACCCTGCTGTCCGGTCTCGCGATCTGGCTTCTGCTCGCGGTCGGCTATGCGCTCGACTCGGCAGACGGGCAGGTTGCTCGTCTGCGCGGGGGTGGGTCCCTTGCAGGGGAGTGGCTCGACCACTTCATCGACGCCTTGAAGATCAGCAGTCTCCACCTCGCGGTGCTCGTTGGCCTGGCGCGCGTCGATATCCTGCCCGTCGGGATGCTTGCTTTTCCGTTGATATTCGCTGTGGTGGCCAACACGACCTTCTTCGGGATGATCCTCAACGACCTCCTGAAGGGCAAAGCGTCCGTGGCCTCGTCCACGGCCGTGGGAGGTGGTGGGAGCATGCGCTCGTTCCTGCTGTTGCCGACCGACTTCGGCATCCTCTGCGCCGCTTTCGTTTTCTGGGGCTGGACCTCCGGATTCATCCTTCTCTACGGCGCACTGGCTGTGTGCTGCCTGGTCTTTCTCATCGCGGCCGCGATCAAATGGTTCCGCGACATGAGGCGGATCGATGGCGAGCGGACCCGATGAGCATCCGGTCGGCGCTCCTAATCGTCAACTACGGTTCGCGCCGTCTGCTGGAGGAGAACCTCGCGAGGACTGCGGTTCCCGAGAACATGGATGTCGTCATCGTCGACAACCTCAGCACGCCCGAGGAGCGTGCGGAGCTTCTCGCTCTCAGCGCGCGTGCCGGCTGGAACCTGCTGTCGCCGGCGTCGAATCTGGGGTTCGGCGGAGGCATGAACCTCGCGGCCAGCGCGGCGATAGCGCGCGGAGCGGAGGTGCTCGTGCTGCTCAACCCTGACGCATACATCCCCGAGGACGGACTCGCGCGCCTCGTGGCGGCGGGCTCCGAGCCCGGCACCCTCGTCGCGCCGATGGTGTTGCGTCCCGACGGCGGCCACTTCTCCTCGGCGATGGAAGTGGATCTCGCCACAGGATCCCTTCGCAGGGCGGTGGGCGGGCGCCGGTATGCCGCCTCAGCCATCTGGGTCAGCGGAGCCTGCCTGGCGGTGGGGGCTGAGCTGTGGAACCGCGTCGGCGGCTTCGATGACGACTACTTCCTGTACTGGGAGGATGTGGATCTCTCCGTCCGCGTGGTTGCGGCTGGCGGTCGAATCAAGGTGGACGAGAGCATCGTCGCTGTCCACAGCCCTGGCGGCACCCAGGGGGGCGGCCGGTCCAAGTCAGCGATCTATTACCGTTTCAACACCCGTAACCGTCTGGTGTTCGCTGCCAAACATGTGCCGCCGGCCGCACAGCGACGTTGGGTGCGTACCGCGCCGAAAGCGGCGTGGGACATTCTGCTTCGAGGTGGGAGGCGCCAGTTCGTGCGGCCGCTTCGCACTCTGTGGCCCGCGGCTCGGGGAACATGGGAGGGATGGCGCTTCGTGCGCACTGCAAGAGAGGCAGCGACGCGTCATGGGTGAGAGTTCGTCGAAGCGGGTCGTCGCATTCATCGGCGCGTACCACGGTCTGGGCAACCGGCTCCGGGTGACGCTCGGAGCGCTGTCGCTGGCGCGGACACAAGGGCGTTCGTTCTCGTACACCTGGCCCACCGGGAGGCGATTCGGCGCCGATCTGACGGACCTCTGGCGATTCGACGAACGCAGGATCTCGGTTGCGGAATCACGCCTGCTCTCGCTGCGGCATCCCTACCGGAATCACTCGCTCGAATGGATGGAATCGGCTGCAGACGACAGCGTGTGGCAGATTCGCACTCCGCACGCCCTCACTTTGCCGCCGGATTCCGAGCCGTGGGGGCGACTGCTCCAGCGGCTCGAGCCGGTTGCCGCCATCGAGGATCGGGTGCGCGCCTTGCATGGTGAGAGATTGATGGGCCGACCCTACGTCGGCGTGATGGTCCGGACTCACGCGGTCTCGAACGCTCAGACACTGGAGCACTCTCCCGTCGAGTGGTATGTCCAGCGGATGAAGGAGATACGCGCGGAGCGCGATGTGAGCTTCTTCGTATCAGCGGACACGCCTGAGGCGCAGCAGACGATCCAGGACGCCATCCCCTCCACCTTCGCGCTGGAGGACAAGGGCGGGTACAACACCCGGAGAGCCTTGGAGTCGTCTGTCGTCGACCTCTACCTTCTCGCCGGAGCCGGGCATCTCATCGGTCCGCACTTCTCCAGCTTTCCTGAGGTGGCTCAGCAGCTGGCGGGTCCCGGACTCCGTCTCGAGACCAGCCGGTCGACGGCGGACTCGAGACTCACCGCGGACGACGTCCTCGAGTTCGCCGCTGATCCGCTGCGGCCGTTCGACAGGTCGATGCGATGACCGACGGGCAGACGAAGGGCCTGACGTTCGTCACGGTCACCTTCCGTGCGGAGGACGCACTTCTCCGGCTGCAGGCCCGTTCTATGGCGCGGTTCCTCGATGCCTCGGTGGTGGAGACCATCATCGTCATCGACAACGGCTCGCCGGGGCTCGGGACGCGTGCTCGCAGAAGTCTCCTCTCCGAGTACGGAGTGCTTGCGCCGCGAGTCCGGATCGGCCGCGCCGAGGAACTGACCCACCTGCCGTTTGCGTCGGGCTGGACCCTCCAACAGGTGCTGAAGATCTCGGTCTCCACAACCGTCGAGACGCCGTGGTATGTGTTGCTCGACGCGAAGAATCACTTCGTGAGGTCGGTCGCACGCAGCGACTTCGTCGCGCCCGATGGGCGGGCTCGTGGCGGCTTCCACAGCTACGCAGCGCATCCGCTTCTTCCTCGGCTGCGCACGACACTGGCGTACCTCGGATTGAGCGAGTCGCTTGCCGACCGATTCCCACCGACGTCGACGCCGTTCGTGATGAACACAGAAGTGGCGCAGTCCGTCATCGCCGACGTCGCCGACCGTTCGGGCCGCCCTTTCGCGGAGGAGTTCGTGAAGCAGAATCTCTCGGAGTTCTTCCTGTACTCGGGCTGGGTTGCGCGACGCAGTGGAGGCTGGTCGGAGATGCTCGACGGAGAAGCGATCCAGTCGCCGACCGTCTGGGGTGGAGCCGCTGACGGCGCGGGCGTGGGCGCCGCGCTGGCGGAGGTGACCCGATGGGAGGCTCCCCTGTTTGCTGTGCATCGCAGGGCGATGGGACGGCTGGATGCTTCGGGTACTGCGATGCTCGCGGATTTCTGGACTGGACGAGAACTGTTCGCCGATGAGCGGGAGGTCCGGCGATTCCTTCGTACCGCCAAGCGGGATCGCGTGCTCGATGCCGTTCGATCCCGGGTGAGACGGACCGTCGGGTCGTAGTTCTCATCGACGTGTGCACCGGTCGGCGACTTTTTGCTTGCCTTGTGCGCGAACCGTGATATTCTGGCGCTGAAGGGCCGTCTGCGTGATTGGGGCGCGCGGCTCTCTCCCGCGTGGGGCGGGAGATTCACTGGGGAATTATCTGTCGCGCGTCTTCGCGTGACAGCCGTCGTCTGGGGAGATGACCATGGGGAACAAATATTCGAGCGTACTCGGATGCGGGAGAACCGTGCTCGGCGCGTCAGCTGTGCTCGTAGCTGGGCTGCTGCTCGCTGGATGCACCTCGGAACCGATCGCTGACGGATCGCAGAACTCTGATCCTGTCGCCACGGCCACTGTGCCTGCGCCGGGCGGGGGGACGGTTGACGACGTCGTCGTGGCTGAAGAGGATCAGCCCGTTCCAGCTGCCGCCGCGGTAGAGACTCCGCTGGATCGACCCGCGGAACTCGACGACGGGATGGTCATCGCCGTCACGGAGGCTGAACGAGTAGAGACCAAGGCTGAAACCCCCGGGGAGATCGCTGGTCCGGCCGTCGCGGTGCGACTGAAGATCACGAACGGCACCGATTCGACCGTCGATCTCAGCTCGGTGATGGTCTCGCTGACCGGCGCTGACGGCGCCTTCGGTCAGCCGACCACTTCCGCTCCCGCCGCGCCCTTCTCCGGCGAGATCGCCGCGGGCGGCGATGCAGTGGGCACCTATGTCTTCGGTATTCCCGCAGAGCAGCGGGACGACCTTTCCATCACAGTCGAGTATGTGGCGGGCGCGCCGGTTGCGCTGTTCGTCGGTGAGATCTAGGAGATACCCGAATGAACCGTCCTTCTCGCCTCCGCCGCCTCTTGGCGATGCTGGTGGCCTCGACAGTGATAGGCGTGGGCTTCGCGACCGGAGTGGGGGCTCCTGCATCTGCTGCTGATCAGCGCGCGCCCATCGAACAACGCAATGAGAGCACGGTGACGGCCGACCCCTTGCCTACGGTGCAGATCGACTCCGGCATCGTCCTGGCGCAGGTGATCAACGGCAACACCGTCTACGCAGGAGGTACCTTCTCCAATGCCCGCCCGGCGGGTGCGGCGCAAGGGGCCAACCTCATGCCCCGTAGCAATCTGCTCGCCTACGACATCAACACCGGAGTCGCGACGGCCTTTGCGCCGCAGATCAACGGCACGGTGCGAGCGCTCGCAGTGTCGCCCGACGGCACGCGTCTTTACGTCGGTGGCTCTTTCAACTCCGTCGACGGTCAGACCCGTTTCAACTTCGCAGCGTTCGACACTGCCACGGGGCAGCTGGTCTCCTCGTTCAAGCCGGCCATGGGCGGTTCGTATGTGAACGCAATCGTCGCGACCGACTCGACGATCTACATCGGTGGACTGATCGGCGCCGCCGGCGGGCAGGTGCGCAAGAATCTCGCCGCAGTGAGCCGCGCCGGCGCGGTTCTCGGGTGGGCGCCCACGACCGATCGTCAGGTCGACACGATGGTAATGGATCCGACTCAGGAGAAGCTCCTCATCGGCGGTCGCTTTGCGATGGTGAACGACGCCTCGCAGAGGGGCCTCGCGGCTCTGGACGTGAACAACGGTGCGGTCTTGCCCTGGGCGGTCACCGCTACGGTCAAGAACGGGTGGGGAACCGGCAGCAGCGCCGGAAAGGCCGGGATCTCGACCCTGACGACGGACGGCTCAGCCGTCTACGGCACAGGGTGGGTGTTCGCCGACAAGACGGTCGGCAACCTCGAGGGTCTCTTCGCTGCCGAGGCGGGTACTGGAGCGGTGCGCTGGATCGCGGACTGCCACGGCGACCACTACGGCGTGTACTCGGACGGCACGAACGTCTACAGCACGGGTCACGAGCACGATTGCCAGACCGCCGGCGGCCTTCCGCAGGCGTACCCCGCGCCCGGAAACCTGAGGCACGCCACGATCTACACGGCGGCGCAGAAGGGAACCCTGACCACGTCGCCCTCAGTCAACTCGATCTATGCCGACTGGGGCGGTTACCCTGCGCCGGCTGCGGTGAACTGGTACCCGGATTGGACTACAGGCACGGCGTCGGGCTCGGGCCAGGCGGGTTGGACGGTCACCGGCAACGGGGAATACGTCGTCGTCGGAGGTGAGTTCCCCTATGTGAACTCCCAGCGCAACCAGGGGATCGCACGTTTCTCCACGCACCCCGCCGGTGGCGCCAAGCAGGCTCCACGGCTCACGGGCGCCGCATGGGTGCCCGTTGCGAAGTCCGTTCGCGCCGAATCCGTGCGTGTCTCCATTCCCGCGAACTGGGATCGGGACGATCTCAACCTGACATACGAGCTCTGGCGCGACGGCGCAGCGGCACCTGTCTCCTCAAAGACTGCCAGCTCCACCTTCTGGAATATGCCGCAGGTGACGCTCGAGGACACGGGGCTGCCCTCCGGCTCTGCTCAGACGTACCGCGTGGTGGCTCGAGACGGTGACGGCAATGCGACATCGAGTGCTTCGGTATCGGTGACGGTAAGTTCGACGCCGCCCTCTGAGTACGCGAACGCTGTGCTGAACGACGACCCGGCCACCTATTGGAGGCTCGGCAATCGAGATGGTGCTGTCGACTGGGCTGGGTCCAACGACGGCGTCGTCGGTTCGGGCGTGACTTGGTCAGCCGGAACTGCGATCGGTGCGGACGCAGGCGGTGGTTCCGCTAATTTCAATGGCTCGGCTTCGAGCGGTATCGCTTCGCCTCGGAGCGTGGCCGGTCCGTCGACGTACTCCGTGGAGATGTGGTTCAACACGACCACCTCTTCGGGAGGCAAGCTCATCGGTTTCGGTAATGCTGCGACGGGCAACTCGGGAAGCTACGATCGTCATCTCTATATGCAGAATGACGGGCGCCTGGTCTTCGGGGCTTACCCCGGCGGGGTCAGAACCATCACCTCTCCGTCGTCATATCGGAATGGTGCCTGGCACCACGTGGTGGCTTCTCAGGGCGCCGGCGGCATGAAGCTCTACGTTGACGGCGTGCTCGTCGCTTCCGATCCGAACACGACCACGGCCCAGGCGTATGACGGGTTCTGGCGCGTGGGCGGAGACAACCTGGGCGGCTGGCCGAATCAGCCGAGTTCATCGTCGTTCAGCGGGCGGATCGACGAGGTCGCTGTGTATCCCACAAGTCTGAGCGCTGATCAGGTCGCCGCTCACTACGCAGTGGGCGCGGAACTGGCTCGACCCAGCGCGGACGCCGTTGCAACAGGTGACGACCTCGCGTGGACGCTCGACGCATCGGGATCCACCGCGCCGGCAGGTCGGTCGATCGTTCAGTACTCCTGGGATTTCGGTGACGGTCAGACCGCGACAGGGGTCACCGCATCGCACGTCTATCAGGCGGCTGGAACGTACGAAGTAAGGGTGACCGTGCGCGACAGCGCCAACATGACAGCGACGAAGTCCATCTCCGTCGTCGCCACAGCGCCGCATCTCGCTCCTACCGCAGTCATCACCTCCGCACCTGCGGGTCTGTCGGTGGCGTTCGATGCCTCCGCGTCGACCACGACGGACGGTGCGACTCTCGCCTCGTACGCCTGGACTTTCGGGGACGGAGCGACGTCCACAGAAGCGGCGCCCACCTATACCTTCCCGGCAGCCGGAGAATACACGGTGTCCTTGACGGTGACGGACAGCGAAGGAGCGGTGAGTACGCCGGCGACCTCACAGGTCACAGTGACGCACCAAGCGCCGACGGCGGGTTTCACTTCGACGGCGACGGGACTCACCGCCACCTTCGACGCGACGTCGTCGACAGCTGCAGACGGCGCGGCCCTGACCTACGCGTGGGACTTCGGCGACGGAAGCACCGGTTCAGGTGTGAGCCCTTCGCACCCGTACGCAGAGAATGGTACCTACTCGGTGACTCTCACGGTCAGCGATAGCCTGGGCGCGATCAGCGAGCCTGTCGTGAAGAGCATCAGCGTCGCGGCTCAGAACTTCGTCGCCCAGGATGATTTCGAGCGTCAGTCAGGATCTGGTTGGGGAACCGCACCCGTCGGCGGCGTCTGGACCGGTGCGGCCGGTCTCAGCGTCGAGACGGGAACGGGGCGGATCACGATGAATCCGGGGCAGACTCGTTCGAGCATGCTCAGCGGCGTCAACGCGGGAGACCTGAATGTCACTGCTCAGGTTTCGGTGAATAAAGTCGCGAACGGAGGTGGCGTGCACTTCAACCTCCTTACACACAAGAGCTCGGCCGGTGATTATCGGGCGAAGCTCCGTATCTCGCCGACCGGTGCGGTTACGGTCAGCCTCGCCCGACAGCTCGGAACAACCGAGACGCAGCTGGTCAGCAAGGTGCTAACCGGCTACACGCAGACCGCGAACGCCGAGCTGCTGATGCGGTTGGAGACCGTAACGGTTTCGGGAGTGACCGCGCTGCGGCTCAAGGTCTGGCCAGCAGGCGGCAGTGAGCCGGCCGAATGGTTCGTCACCGCGTCTGATGCCACAGCCGAGCTGCAGGGCGCTGGACAGATCGGGGTGCTCTCGTATCTGTCGGGGAGCACGACGAACGCGCCGGTTGTCGTGGCCGTCGACAATGTGACGGCGATCGGACCTGCAGTGGACCCGCCACACGCCGATCCTGTCGCGACCTTCACAGCGAGCGCCACCGATCTCGCCGTGGCTTTCGATTCCTCAGGGTCCGCAGCGTCGGACGGAGCGACCATCGCCGCCTACGCATGGTCGTTCGGCGATGGTTCGACATCGGCCGAGGCGAATCCTACGCACACTTACGCTGCTGCAGGCACATACCCCGTCACCTTGACGGTGACGGACAGTGAGGGCTCGGCGAGCGCGGCGTTCGCCGGAAATGTCACGGTCACCGCGCCGCCGGTTGCAGGCGACCCCGTCGCGCAGGATGACTTCGACCGAAACATCGATCCGGGACTCGGCACTGCACCGTTCGGCGGCGCCTGGACAGGCACAGCTGGACTCAGCGTCGCTGGCGGAACCGCGCGATTCGCGACCGGGCCAGGCCAGACGAGGTGGGCTGCACTCGCCGGGGTGAGCGTGCTCGACTCCGACGCGCGCGTGGTCGTCGCTACCGACCGTGTGGCGAACGGTGGTGGTGCTCACGTCAACCTGACTTCGCGCAAGACGGCGGCCGGAGAGTATCGCCTGAAGCTGCGGATCGCCTCGTCCGGCGTCGTCACGGTGAGTATCGCCAAGGTAGTTGGCGGTGTCGAGACGATCATCGCGAACCGCTCGTTGTCGGGATACACTCATTCGGCCAACGCGCAGCTGAATCTGCGTCTGCAGCTCCTGAGCGTTGGCGGGACCACCACCCTCAACGGGAATGTGTGGCCGGTCGGAACTACAGAACCGGCCGCGTGGACGGTCACGACGACCGATTCGCAGGCGGAACTGCAGCAAGCCGGGCAGGTGGGCATGCTCACGTACCTGTCCGGTAGCGCGACGAATGGGCCGGTTGCCGTACTGTTCGACGACTTGCTGGTGAAGTAGAGTCACTCCGAGACTCACGAAGGTGACGCCTGTCCGCCCCCGGTCGGACGGGCGTCACTTTTTACCGCGTCAGCATGAGCTTCACGAACTCGACCAGGCTCTTCAGATCGTGCCGGAACACCGGGAAGACCAGGAGCAGACCGACAACTGCTCCGCCTGCCAGGATTCCGACGCCGATCGATGCGACGGAGGGCAGGCCGGTCGCGTTCACGCCATAAGCCGCGAGCGCAACGCCGCCGGCGAGCAGAAGAACTCGCGCGGCTCCTGCATAGAGGCGACGTACCGGCATCGGCGTGATCCGCGCGAGCCATGCGATCGAGAGCGGCCAGGCGATGGCGGGTGCGATGGCGAACGCGACTGCCACGCCGACTAGCCCGAACATCGACCCCACCGCGATGCACGCTGCTTTGATGAGCGTGGTGACGATGGTGTAGCGGAACAGCTGCTTGCCGAGACCACGCGAGAGGTAGACCCAGTACCCCACGTACGACAGGGTCGTCAGCATCCCAGCGATCGCGAAGCACCTCACGATAGGGGCGGCGTCGCCCCACTGCGAACCGAGCATCACCGAAACCACCGGTTCTGCAAGGCCCACCAGCAGTGCGAGCGGGATCCCGAGAGCGTAGCCGAGGGCGAGCTGCGCAGAGGCGATGTAGGTGTCGAAGCGCGGCCGATCCTCCTGCACTCGAGACAGGACGGGGAGCGCGACGCCCTTCATCGGTGCCCGCACCTGACCGAGAGGCGTCATCACCAGTTGGAATGCGCGGTTGTAGAGACCGAGGGATGTCGTTCCGAAGCGCAGTCCGATGATGACTGTGTCGATCTGCGATCCACCGTAGATGAGCATGTTGGTAGCGACGATGTTCCACCCGAAATGGAGCATGCTCCGAATGCTGTGCTTGCGCGATGGCAGCCTAGGCAGCCACCGACCCGCGATCACGGAGCCCACGAGCATCGCGGTTCCGAGCACCAGTTGTTGAAGGACAAGTGCCCAGTACTCGGCTCCGAGCAGCGCTGCAGCGATGCCGGCGGCGAGAGCCAAGGCTGTCGCGGTCACCTCCGTGATGGCGAGCGCTCGGAACTTGAGCTCGCGCGACAGATTCGCGCGGTGCTGGGTGGCGAGACCGTTCAAGAGGAACAGCGGCGCGAGCCACTGCACGACTCCCAGGATCTCAGCCTCGCCCGTGATTGATTCAATCGGCCAGGAGAGGAAATACAGTGCCACCGTGAGCAACACCCCGATGCCGGCGTTGACCCAGAACAGGTTGTCGCGCTGCCCGGTGGTGAGCTCGGGGGCTTGAATGGAGGCAGAGGTGAGTCCGAAGTCCCGGAAAATTTCGCCGACACCGACGACCACGAGGACGATGGCCAAGAGACCGTAGTCGTGAGGAGACAGCAGACGGGACAGGATCACCACTCCGAGTAGCTGGAGCACGATCTTTGCGATCTGAGCCAGTATCGTGAAGAACGCTCCCCGTGCGGCGGTGTGCGCCAGTGACGGACTCACGACTGTCGCATTGCCTGGCGGACGCGGCGGCGCGTGCCGCGCAATACCCTGACGAATGTGCGCGGGTCGCGGAGGCCTTCGGTGAAGAACCGAAACCGACGATATCTCGGGGGCACGCGGCCGGCCAGACGCGAGCCGATCAAACGAGCCAGGAGATAGCGACGCCGGGTCGTCTGCAGCGGCTGCGCACCCGCTAGCCGCGACATATCGAGGGGGCGAACGGCGATGACACCTTCGGAGACTGCCTCGAGGATGACGTCTCTCCCGCGTTGCGTTCTTGCGATCAGCGCGCTCATGCCTGCGTCCTCGGCGAATTGCGGGTAGCCCCGTTCGTCTGTCGCCCAGGAGTCGGCCGATACGATGTCGGCAGATTCGCCCACACCGTCGACGCAGACTTTGCAACGCCATTGAGTCGTCGGTCCGAGAGTGCTGCCCCAAGAGCTCTCATACTCCGCGTCCACGCGATTCTCACCCGATACAGCGGTGAACCGACCCGGCCATCCCTGGCCGCGGTACCAGAGGTCATCGACTTTCGATTCCGGCGGCATGCCCAAAGACGACAGGAGAGTGTCCGTAGCCTTCTGGCTGGGCGTCCCGGCGCAGAAGAACGAGAGAATGAGCGGAGCGTTGGTGCCGCTGCCGGCAAAGGCGCGCAGCGCTGATGCCTCGCAGGGCTTGGCGGTGACCGCCGAGGCGGTGAGCGCATCGGGGTGAGACAGGGTGGCAAGCGGCGCGTAGCGTGAGCCGGCTGCGGCGATTGCCTGTTCTCTGGTCATGATCTTCACGGCGACGGAGCGCCGGGGTTCCGCCGGGTCCTTCGCACCGCCGATGATGCTGGCTGCGCGCCCGGTGGCCACAAGCCAGGAGTGCAGGGCCGTGAGCGCTCCTCCGCTGCTGCCAGCGAACCGCACCTCCTCGTCGACAGCCCACGCCTCCCACGCTTCGACATAGTCGCCGAGCAGATCGTGACGGTGACGCCCGGGGATCCGTGGCGCACGAACGATCACACCTGGACACGACCTGTCGAACAGGCGCTGGGCATCGTCGATCTCGTCGGGCGCTCCGATCGAGACAGGCCGCAGGTACCCGTCCGCGTCGTAATCCATCCGCAGCGCTCGGTCGAGATGCGTGCATAACCCACAGCCACTGCATGCGTCGCGACTGACGACCTCGTCTACCCGAGTGCGCACCCCGCTCACGCGAGCTGCTCCAGCCTTTGTGCGACGGAACCGAGGAGGGATCGACCCGTGGCTCGGGCATCGACGGCGCGCTGCGCGAGACCCGGCGCCCTGACCTGGGCCATCACTGCGTGAAGGCCCAGATCCCGGTCATCCAGCGGAACCACGTGCTCCCAGCCCAACTCGCTCATCAATGGCCGGAATTTGCGAGAGTAGGCCATCGCGACGGCTGGCGTTCCGGTGGACAATGCGTTCAGGCACGCGTGCATCCGCGCCCCGATGACGAGCTCGGAGCCGGCAATCACTGAGCGAGCATCTTCGAGATCGATCGGCACCCGCACGTCGATGAGACCGTCGAACTCCTTCTCGAGTTCTCGCGAGACGGGCACGTCGTTGTCAGGGTCGTGAGAGTCGAGGACGTGGGGGAGCAGGGTCACCCGGCGTCCTTCCGCGATCAGGGCGGGAATGAGTGAGCGGATGAGTTCCCGGTAGCGCTCGCTGTCCACGTGATCGCTCCCTCGCCACAGCAATCCGGACACGTTGAGGAGCACGTCCGACAATTCTCCGGTCGTCGCTGGCTGGTCGATTCCGAAGACCAGGTCGGTGGCGCTGACGTCCACCGGGCGGCCTAGCCGAGCCGAGGCCGCTGCGCTGATCGGGTCTCGCGCGAACACGAGGGAGGACCGCCGCAGATTACGTCGTGCGAGCAAGCGGCCCTGCCTGCTCGTGAACGGGCCGATCGTCTGCGGAGCAAGGGCGGTGGTCATGCCGGTCTGGCTGGCGAACTCATGGACGAGCGACATCTTCGCATGGCGCTCCGCGCCATAGATGTCAGCGAAGCTGTCCCCGGAGCGAGTGTCCCAGAGGAGATCGAATTGCGACAGCCAATCCATCATTCCTGCCCGCCCCAGCACACGCTCCTTGACAAGCGATCGCGGACGGCCCCACGGGATGGACTGCGGGCGGTTGCCGAAGTCGATGAGCGTGAATTCGGCGTCCGGCCAGACGCGACGGAGCAAATCTACGGAGCCGCGGCCCAGTGCTCTCACTCCGAGGTTGGGCGATGTGTCCCCAGCCCATGCAACCAGTACTCGCACTGTTTTCCTCCCCAGGATGACCGTAGCCACCGGTCACATTATACCGTGGCGGTCGTTCGGGGTTCCTATATTGCAGGGCGCCGAGTGGCCCCGCCGAGTATCTTCTCCACCCCGCGCGCGAACGGGCGGGGGGCTTGGAACAGCCACCTGATGGGGATGCGCTCTTTCCACAGAGCGAGCGCCCAGCCGACGAGCACCGCTGCTACGAGGTTGATGCAGGCAAGTATCAACGGTTGCAGATGGTCGCCCGCAGCGAGGGTGACGAGTGCCATCACGGGGAAGTGACTGACGTAGAACACGATCGAGGATCGTCCGACGAACCGCAGCATCGGTTGCCCACGGCCCCGGCGCTCGAGTCGGGAGAACAGGGCAGCGCACAACAAGGCTCCGGCGACGCTGATCGGCGCGCCCCATACCGAATACTGCAGTTGGTCCGTCCACAGGCATGCCGCAATGCCGAAACCGATCACGGGCACGCCGGCCAGAAGTATTGCGCGACCGTGAGTCGCCTGCTCGAGCGCACTCGGGTGCCGGGCCAGCCAGTTGCCGACGAAGAAGAAGACAGCGAAGTACGCGAGTCGCTGCTCGACACTCCCATAAGGGAGCACGAGCCCCGCTGCGGCAGCCAGACCTATTGGAATCCACGCGGGAAGCCGAGAGAACATGGGCGCGGCGAGATAGTAGACCGCGATGAAGAAGAGGAACCAGAGGTAGGAGGTGGCGTACCACGCGCGCCAGTGCCACCAGGGCAGGCCCTCCACATCCAAGAATGTTGCTTTGGCGATGAGCACCCACACCACATACGGCCACACGATCATGGCCAGCTTCCCTGCGATATACGTCGGTAGCGGTTTCTGCAGCGAGCGCGCCAAGAGCAAGCCGGAGAGAAGCATCAGCGTCGGCATGCGATACGGCATGAAGAAGGCATTCGCCGAACGGATGAACTCGGGCATCTGAACGTCGTAGAGCTCGGGGACCGCGCTGGCATGCCACAGCAGCAGCAGCACGATGGCTAGACCACGGACGCTGTCCATCCACCCTATGCGCGTCGAATCGTCGGTCGCTGCTCGGCTCACAGTGGACGACGCTATCATCGACTCTCGGGGAGGCACAGTGGCTGGAAATCCGCTCACCACGGTCGCGGTGCTGTTGATCGCAGCGAACGCGGGACTGGCGCTGTGGTTGCTGTATCGCCGCGACTCCCGATGGGCCGTGGCGCTTTGGGCTGCTGCGCTGTTCTTCACGCCCGTGTACGTCAATTTCTCCATCCAGTCGATCACCCTGACTGTGCTGGACATCCTGACCATCGCGAGCCTCGCCGCCTGCGCGCCGCAATCGAAGCTCCGATGGACCGTGATCGACACACTTGTGGTCGGCGCATTCCTGTCGATCTTTCTCGGACTCCTCTTCGGCGGCGTCCCTGGGCACGTCCAGTACTCCGTGCTCTCATGGCTACTGCCATATGCCTGGGGGCGAGTGGCGTTCGCCCAGGTGGGCATGGAGTGGATCGCGATCTGCATCAGTGTGGGGGCAGTGGGTGCCTCCGTCCTTGCGATCGCGGAGTTCCTGAGCGGCAGTAATCTCTTCGTCACCCTTCCCGGCGTCGCCGGGGAGATGTGGACGAGTCTGCAGTACCGGGGCGGATTGCTCCGTGCGGAGGGGGCGTTCGGCCATTCCATCTCGCTCGGCTCGAGCCTGGCGGTCTCGAGCGCCTTCCTGCTCGCCACGCCGTGGCGACTGTGGGTGAAGGCGACGGCCTTCGCGATCGTGACGACCGCAGTGGTCATGACCTTCAGTCGAATCGGACTCGTCGGACTTGTGCTCGTCGTCGTCTTCGCCGCCCTCTTCCTCGGGAGATACATCCGGCCCGCGCATCGCATTGCTGTCTCCTGCGTGACTTTGATCGCGACTGCGGTCGCGATGCCCCTGATCTCCACGGTCTTCGATGACGCGGGGGAAGAAGCGGCAGGAAGTGCGGAGTATCGGGCCGACCTGTTGCCCCTAGTGCGTCAGATGGTCTACATCGGAGTGACCCCCGCTCGAGAAGTGTCCGCCGACGGTATCGACTACTACGGCGGCTTCCAATCCATCGACAGCGCTCTGATCCTCACTGGACTGAGGCACGGGCTCATTCCTTTGGCTCTATTCGTAGTGATGTTGGCCGTTTGCGCGGCGGTGGTGTTCAGCGGCAGGGGGAATCCAGCCGCGGTGGCGGTGCTGAGCCAGCTGCCGGCGTTGGCTACCGTCGCGCTCATCACGCAATACGCGCAGTTCCTCTGGTTCGTCGCGGGCGTGGCCGTCGCGGCTTGTAGTGTTGAGTCCTCTCGTCGTCGGTCCGCTCTCATCACGTCCGGCGATGAGCGATCTATCTTGGAGGTCCCGTGAACCCGTCACAGAACGCAGCCGCACGACTCCCGGGTGTGCTGCTCCAGCTGTGGTGGGTCGTCGTCCTCGTAGCGATCGTCGGCGGTGCCGCCGCATTCGGATACAGCTCGACACGTACGCCCATCTACCACTCGAGCGCCTCGATCTATTTCTCCATGCGATCGGCGACAAGTGGCTCCGACATCAACCAGGGTTCCGCGTATACGCAGAACCAGATGCTCTCGTTCGCTTCGCTCGCCACCTCCGGCGCCGTGCTCGAGCCCGTGGTCGAGGACCTAGCCGAGGCGGGCATCGACATCTCTCTGCCGCAATTGCGGCGGGCGGTCGCTGTGACCATCCCGCAGAACACGGTGATCCTCGATATAACCGCCGCGTCGGCCGACCCCCGCGACGCCGCAGAGATCGCCAACTCCGTCGCTGACAATCTCACCGAGGTCGTCTATGACATCGCGCCGAAGGACGATCGCGGTGAATCTACAGTGGGTGCGCGCGTGATCGACCCGGGCGCCCCCGCCCAATTCCAGTCCTCACCCAATAAGTCGCAAGATGCGGTGCTGGGTGTCGTGCTGGGCGCATTCGGTGCTCTCTTCGCGCTATCGGCTTGGGCACTGTTGGACCGCCGAGTGCGTTCCGTCGCGGCCCTCGAGGGGGTCACCGACCTGCCGGTCCTCGGGTTGGTTCCCCGTCGCCGCAACCCCGCGCAGGGTGCAGCCTTCCTCATCAGCCCCAATGGATCGGCAGCAGAGGCATTCCGGCAGGTTCGGTCGGCACTGCGATTCTCGGCGGTCGAGCATCAGATCGGCGTTCTCGCGGTCACTTCCTCCATCGCAGGGGAGGGCAAGACGACCATGTCGGTCAACACAGCCCTCGCGTTCGCCGAGATGGGAAATCGAGTGCTTCTCGTCGACGCCGATCTTCGGCGGCCTAACGTCGCGAACGTCCTGGGTCTCGAGAATGCGGTTGGCTTGGCATCGGTGCTTGTCGACGCCGTCACCTTCGACGATGCCGTGATCAGCACCGCAGGAGTCGACGTGCTCACTGCAGGTGAGCACGTGCCGAATCCTGCGCAATTGCTTGCCTCCCAGAAGATGACGGAGCTGGTGGAGGGCCTCCGCCCGCGGTACGACTTCGTGGTTATCGATACAGCTCCGCTGCTCTCGGTGGCCGACGCAACGATCATCTCCCAGTATGTGGACAGCACGATCGTTGTTGTGAATACGCGAAAGACGACACGTGCGCAGTTGGAGCGCTGCCTGGCCGCGCTCCGAGGGGTTGGGGCGAATCTGGCTGGCCTGGTGCTCAACAACGTGCGCGAGCAGAAGAAAGAGAAGTACCTGTATACGATGGAGCCGTAGCGACGTGAGGCTGATCTGGGGTCAGCCGGCGACATCGCTCCAGAGCGGGAGGCTTCGGTGACGGCGATCCTGTTCGTGTGCAAGGCGAACATCTGCCGTTCGCCTGTCATGGCCTTTGCCTTCGCCTCATCCGCCGCGAAAAACGTCGACGTGGCGGTGAGCAGCGCTGGCACGGCAACCTCGTCAGGCCTCGGGATCTGCGAGATAGGTGCTGCGGTGATCGCAGCCGAGCCCGAGGGCATCGCCTACGCAGAAAGACATCATTCCACTGCCCTGGATGCGGGGCAGCTCGCGCGCCATGACTTGATCGTCGTTGCATCCCGCGAGGAGCGCGCTGCAACCGCTCGACTGCTGCCCAGTAGCAGGGGTGGCCTCTTCACTCTCCGGGAAGCCGTCGAACTGGGACGAAAACCGTTCGATGCAGCGGAACTGAAGTTGGTTCAAGGTACCCTGCGCGCCGAGTCCCTTGCTGCGTACGCCTTTCTTCTCGATGCACGACGGGGAACGCTCGACCTTCAGCCGCGAAGAGGGCTGTTCACACGGGCGGCTTCGCCGATGGCGCAACTGGACATCCCGGACTTTCATCATGGACGACGGAGGGCGCACGTCCAGGGGGTGAAAGGGGTGCTCGCAGAGACATCAGCTCTCGCGACGCAGGTCTCTCGAGGAATGCATCAGATTCAGCAGCTCAGCCAGTCGTGAGCGGGCCCGTGGCCAGGCCGAGGGCTTGGGCGATTCGTCGTCGATACAGCTCGGGGGCGTGCCGCTCTTGGGCGTCGACGCGGCTTCGCGGGGTCGCCGCTACCACTTCGGGCCAACGGGCGACGATGTCGGCGAGCGCCTGAGCGAGGGCCTCTGGGCTGTCGGGCGCGATCAATAATGCTGTGTCGTACCCATTCGCAGCCTCACGCAGACCGCTGCTGTTGCTGACCACGACCGGACGGAGGGCAAGCACGCCCTCAACGGCCGTATTCCCGAACGGTTCATCGACCCGGGAGGGGACGACGAGAACATCGGCCTGGTCGAGGAACGGCCATATATCCGGGTGGAAACCGGCGAATGCGACGTCTACGGCCAGCTCTTCGGCGAGGGCTCGCAGCTCCTCCTCGAACCACTCATACCCCGGGAAAACGGCCCCGAGCAGAGTGACGGTCGCCCTTTGCCCGGCGCGCGCCAGCTCGCCAGCGGCGCGGATCGCGACGTCCGGCCCTTTTCGCGGAGAAAGGCGCCCGACGTAGAGAACGCGTAGGGTTCCTCCCAATCGCGACCGCGGCGGTGATGGATCAGGAGGTGATGCTACGCCGTTGTATACGACCTCCACGCGATCGGCGAGCGGAGGAATGGAGTGTCGGAGAGTCTCGAGGCTGAACCGGCTATTGATGAGCGTGCGATTCGACACCAGGTGCGGGAGGTAGAGCAGCGCGTTCACCAGGCGGTTGCCGGAAGCTTCTGCTTCGTGAATGTGGCTCACCGCATGGCAGCGACGCAGCCGAGCGATCACTGGCCACTGCGGGATGATGATGGTCGACACATAGACGATGTCAGGGCGCACCTCGCTGATCAGCCGCCAGGATGCGCCGAGACCGCGGAACATGTCGCGGAACAGCGTCGGCAGGCCACGGGGCGTGAGCAGGACCTTTCTCAGGACGAGCATCGGAATGATGACGACTTCTGCGCCGGCTCTGCGGAGTTCGACGTCGAGCATTCCACGCCCCGGCAGTGCGACGACGACGCGCGCACCGCTCTCGACGAAGCCGATGACGCTCTCGAGCAGCATGCGGTCGGAACCGAACATCTCGGCACCCGGGTGTGCGACGAGGATGGTCCGGGAAGAGGAGCCGGTCACCAGTCCTCCGCCCGTCGGCGCGCACGGCGAGCGATCCTGTGCACGCTCTCGCCCGATGAGAGCCGTCGAGCGAGATCTTCGTAGGCGTCTGCCACCTCATCCCAGCGGAACACCGCCTGCGCCCGCTGCTGAGCGCGGGGTCCGCTGTCGCGCGTCCCGGCATGGTCGGCCTCGGCACGCTCGAACGCCGCTGCCGCCTCCTCCGGTGTGGTGAAGAACCATCCGTTGCCGTCGAGCACCTCACGATTGAACGGCACGTCGAAGGCGATCGTCGCCGTGCCGGCGCCCATCGCCCGCAGCAGCGACGGGTTCGTGCCTCCGACGGAGTGACCGTGATCGTAGGTGAGCGCGTGGAAGTACAGTGCGTCGAGGAGCTCCTGGTCGTAGACGCCACCGACGAGGCGAATGCGTTCGTCGCCCTGGGCGGCCCGCTGGATCTGCTCTGTGTACTCGTTGCTGTACGGGGCGGAGCCGACGACGACGAGCGGCAGGTTCGCGGAGCTCCGACGGAAGCCCTCCACGATCTCGAGCACGTGGTTCTCGGGTTCGAAACGGGCGACGATCAAGTGGTAGCCGCCGGGACTGAGGTCGAGTTCGTCGAGGCGGGCGTCGGCGACGGCGTCGAGGATCGGAGCGCCGTAGCGGATCATCTCGGTGGGCACGTCGAACTGATGCGTGTAGTAGTCGGCGATGCCGGGCGCGTCCGCGATCAGCGCGTCACCCGTGCGCACGCCGAACTGCTCCGCCCACCGGTAGTAGGCCTTGCCGCGAGGCCCCCATTTCGATCTTCGCCATTCGAGCCCGTCCATGTGCAGGGCGGTGGGCACCCGTCGCAGGCGGAACAGCGGCAGGAACGGCGAGTTCGCGGCGTTGAACACGAAGGCCGCGTGCGGACGCCGTCGGAAGATCAGGTGGAGTGCCGAGAATCCGGTATGGCTCAGCGTCTCGATCTGCTTCACGGGGACCGCGGGGAGATGCACCACCCGCATCCCGAGGTACTTCTTCTCGCGGCTCTTCGAACCTCGCGTATAGACGACGACGTCGTGACCTCGATCTGCGAGTCGTCGACCTACCTCTTCGACAGCGGTCTCGAATCCGCCGTAGGCCGCGGGCACCCCCCGTGTCCCCACCATCGCAATGGTGAGGGCATTCCCCTTGATCATGTACTCAGTATGCCCCGCTGGGCCGCACCATGACCTTGGCGGTGCGCCACATGATCTGCAGGTCGTTCATGACCGACCAGTTCTCGACATAGCGCAGGTCGAGGCGAACGCTCTCGTCCCACGAGAGGTCACTGCGTCCGGACACCTGCCACAGGCCCGTGATGCCGGGCTTGATGTACAGACGACGGAACACTGTGCCGTCGTAGGCGGTGACCTCGGTCGGCAGCGGCGGACGCGGACCCACGACGCTCATGTCGCCGATGAGGACGTTCCAGAACTGCGGCAGCTCGTCGAGCGACAGCTTGCGCAGGATCCGGCCCACGCGGGTGACACGCGGGTCGTCCTTCAACTTGAACAACAGGCCGGCTCCCTGGTTCTGCTCTTTGAGCGTCGCGAGCTGCTGCTCGGCATCGGTCTTCATCGAGCGGAACTTCATGATCTTGAAGGTGCGGCCGTCTCGTCCGACGCGCTCCTGCGAGAAGAACAGGGGGCCCGGAGAATCCAGCTTCACGAGCAGCGCGAGGATCGGCGTGATCAGCGCGATCGGGATGAGCGCGACGGAGGCGACGATGATGTCGAGCGCGCGCTTCAGCACGTGCTGACCGCCCTCGTACGAGGGGATCTGCACCTGGATCAGCGGAAGGCCCTCGACCGGGGCGAACGAGATGCGCGGCCCGGCGACGTCGGTGAGGCGGCTCGACAGTACGAGTTCGGCGGCGGTGCCCTCGAGCTGCCAGCTGAGGTGCTTCACGAAGTCGGGCTCGCCGTCGGGGCGGCTCGCCACGATGATCGTGTCTGCGCCCAGCTCGGCGGCCACGGTGGAGACGGAGTTGACGTTGCCGAGCACCGGGAACTGCGCTCCGCGGGCTTCGACGTCACGTGCGTTGCCGTCGAGCAGCGTCGCGCCCACGACCTGGTACCCGGAGGCGCCGATCGGGTGCAGGGTGCGGATGACGTACTCGACGTCGTCGCGGTTGCCGACGACGAGCGTGCGCGAGGCGAAACGCCCTCGCGCACGCTGCGCCGTCAGCCAGTGCCGCCACGCCCAGCGGGTGACGAGCAGCGTGAGGACACCGAGCGGAAGGCCGACGAGCAGCACGAGCTGCATCGTCTGCCAGCCGAGCACGACGCTGAGCATGGCGATGATCCCGAACGCCAGCCCGCTTGCGTGTGCCACACCGCGATACTCGGTGGCGCTGGCGCGGAACAGCGCTGCGTCACGGGTGTGCAGCGCGCCGAGCATCAGATACCAGAGCGAGGCCAGCAGAATGCCGTTGCGCAGGGCCTCTTCCCCTGCGACACCGGTCATCACCTGGCCCGCTGCTGTGATTCCGACCGCGAACACGATGACCCCAGCATCCGTGATCCGCAGCCGCATCCGATAGCGCCGCTCCCACTGGCGGCGCCGCTCCAGCGTTGCGGACACGCGAGGTGTGACCACCGTGCGCGTGACCGACTTGGCGGCTCGCGGGGCAGCGACCGGCGTGAAGACCGACCCCGTGCGAGTGATGCTCAAGGCATCCTCGACGGAAGTCATGCCGAAGCCCCTTGAGCCCTGAATGTACGCAGAATTCCCCAGTGCGCCATAGTTATCCCCAGATATTCCCCAGACCACGGACCCCACGTCCATGGCATCGTCTGCGTCCCGACCCCTCGGGTCCTGCTGCATCCGTGATCCCAAATCACGAGTAGCGGTCACCGTCCCACACGGTGTTGCTGGCAGCAGGCACTGCAGACTTCGTTCACTCTAGCGGAACCGAACGTTCAGCGGAAGATAATTCCCGCGAGTGGATCAACCTTTATTCCAGTACGCGTGCTCGGATCGGGAATGGCGCCGATATTCTGACCGCGTGACCACCACCTCCGCGCCCCGATTCCATCTCAGCCGCATGCTGCCCAGGGATCCCGCGCAGCCCCACCGCAGCGCCAGCACACTCGAGCTGTTCTTCGATCTCGTCTTCGTCGTCGCCGTGAGCATCGCCTCGGCCCAGCTGCACCACGCGCTGAGCCACGGCGACTTCGTCCACGGCATCACCTCTTATGCACTGGTGTTCTTCGCGGTGTGGTGGGCGTGGATGAACTTCACGTGGTTCGCCACCTCGTTCGACACCGACGACTGGCTCTACCGCGTCACCACGATCGTGCAGATGGGTGGAGTGCTCGTGCTGGCGGCCGGGATCCCCGCAGCGTTCGAGCACGGCGACTTCACCCTTCCGGTGATCGGCTACATCGTGATGCGCCTCGCGATGATCGGGCAGTGGCTGCGCGCGTCACGTGGAGCGGGGGAGCTGAAGGCCGCCACCCGCCGGTACGCCTTCGGCATCGCCGGCGTGCAGGTGCTGTGGGTGCTGTTCCTGTTCATCCCGTCCGGACCACTGCAGCTCGTGGCGTTCGTGGCGTTCGCTCTCGTCGAGGTCGGTGTGCCGGTGTTCGCCGAGCGCCGCGGGCAGACGCCGTGGCATCCGCATCACATCACCGAACGCTACGGTCTCTTCACGCTCATCGTGCTCGGCGAGAGCCTCCTCGCCTCCGCCAACGCGATCATCGAGGCAAAGAACGAGCTCGACTCCTTCGTTCCGCTCATCTCGATCTCGGTGCTGACGCTGGTGGTGACCGCATCGCTGTGGTGGATCTACTTCTGGCCGCCCCACCACCGGGCGATCACGACGCTCGGCCGCACGCTCCGCTACGGGTACTCGCACTATTTCGTCTTCGCCGCGGCCGCCGCGTTCTCCGCCGGAATCGAGGTCGAGCTCGACGTCCTGACCGGCGCGAGCCATCTCTCCCAGCCCGTCGCCTCGCTCACGGTGGCCATCCCGATCGCGATCTTCCTGCTCGGCATCTGGTGGATCGCTATCCGCGAGCACGCCGACAGGGTGGTGAACACGGTCATCCCGCTCGGTGCGGCCGTGGTGCTGCTCGACTCGATGCTGCCGATCCCGGTGGTGATCACGGCCGCCGTCCTCGTCGTGATCGTGGTCGTGCTCGTCTTGCATCCACCGGTTCGCCGGGAGCCATAGAAATCGCATAGGCGCGGCATAGCTCGCTGATCGCATCCTCCGTGACCATGGGTACATCGACACCCGTCCACACCGAGAGGAGCACGATCATGAGCCGCATTCCCGAACCCGTCCAGACCCCTGAGGGCCCGACCTATGAGGGGCGGCTGCTCGACCGCGCCGACGAGGAGGTCGTCGATCAGGGCGCCGCGTTCGACATCCGCACCCTGGTGACCCGCCGCGGCGTCCTCGGGCTCGCCGGTCTCGGCGTGGGCGCGATGGTCCTCGCCGCGTGCGCGCCGTCGGAGAGCAGCACGTCGAGCTCGGGCGACTCGATATCGACGACCGACACCGGAGGCTCGTCTGGGTCGACGACCACGACCGCGGCGGGGGAGATCCCCGATGAGACCGCAGGGCCCTACCCCGGCGACGGATCGAACGGGCCGGATGTCCTCGAGGATTCGGGCATCGTGCGTCAGGACATCACGACCTCGATCGACGGGTCGGCGACCGCCGACGGCATACCGCTCACCTTCGAGCTTCAGGTCATCGACCTCGCCAACGGCAGCGTCCCGTTCGAGGGAGTCGCGGTCTACGCATGGCACTGCACGGCTGAAGGCGAGTACTCGATGTACTCCTCCGGCCTCGAGGACGTCACCTACCTCCGCGGAGTGCAGGTCGCGGATGCCGAAGGCAGGGTCTCGTTCACCTCGATCTTCCCCGGTTGCTATTCGGGCCGCTGGCCGCACATCCACTTCGAGGTCTACCCCGACGTCGACTCGATCACCGACTCGGCCAACGCCATCGCCACGTCCCAGCTGGCGCTGCCGGAGGACGTCTGCGCCACCGTGTACGCCGACTCCCGGTACCCGGGATCCGCGCAGAATCTCTCGCAGACGAGCCTCGCCGGAGACAACGTCTTCGGCGACGACTCCGCCGCGCTTCAGCTGGCCACGGTCACCGGTGACGTGGGCACGGGATACTCCGCAGCGCTCGTGGTCGGCGTAGACACGACCGCGACGCCGAACGCGGGCTCCGCACCGTCGGGCGGCGAGGGCGGCCCCGGGGGCGGCGGTGAGCCGCCGTCCGACTGAACGCGAATCACGCACTCCACACAAGAGAGAAGGAAGACATGCTTCAGAACCTCACAGGGTGGCACGCCCTGATCATCCTCGCGATCGTCGTACTGATCTTCGGCGCCGCGAAGCTCCCGGCCCTCGCAAAGAGCGTCGGGCAGTCCATGCGCATCCTCAAGTCGGAGGTCGCAGAGACCTCGAGCGAGGCGCGGATCGAGCCGGCTCCGAGCATCGGCAACCCTGCGAGCGACTCCGCCGACGTCGTCAGGCCTGCTCTGCGGGCCGCGGAGTAGACGGTGTCCGCGCTCGCCGCTGACGCCGTCGAGGCGAGCAGATCGCCCGCCCCGACCAGGATGCCGCTGTCGTCTCACCTGCGGGAGGCGCGCAGGCGCTCGTTCCGTGCGGTGGCGGCGCTCCTGGTCGGGGTGGCGGCCGGGTATCTCCTATCCGACCAGATCCTCGAAGTCGTCAGGGCCCCCATCACTGCGCTCGCCGAATCGCGTGACGCGAGCCTGAACTACGACAGCATCACCGGGGCCTTCGACCTCAAGCTCAAGATCGCGCTCTTCGCGGGTGTCGCTCTGTCGAGTCCGGTGTGGATGTACGAGATGCTCGCCTTCCTGGCCCCCGGCCTCAACACCAGGGAGAAGAAGTACACGTTCGGGTTCCTCGCGGCATCCGTCCCCCTGTTCATCGGCGGCTGTCTGGCGGGTCTCCTGCTCTTCCCCCACATGGTCGAGCTGCTCGCGAGCTTCGCTTCGACCGAGGACAGCACCCTGCTGCAGGCGTCGTACTACGTCGACTTCATCCTCAAGATCGTGCTCGCCACGGGTATCGCGTTCGTTCTTCCCGTGTTCCTCGTGATGCTGAATCTGCTGGGCGTGGTCTCGGCCCGGGCGATCGCGAGGAGCTGGCGGATCGTCATCGTCGCCATCGTCCTGTTCAGCGCGATCGTGACGCCCGCGGCCGACGTGCTGTCGATGTTCCTGATAGCGGTTCCCATGACGGTGTTGTTCGTGGTGGCGCTGCTCATCGCCTGGATCCATGACCGCACCGCCGACCGCAGGGCGGCTGCTGCGGCAGACGGCGCGACGGAGGGATGACGATGTTCGGACTCACCATCGAGAAGCTGCTTCTGGTGGCGCTGATCGCGGCGGTGATCATCGGTCCTCGACGGCTTCCGGAGTACGCGGGCCGTCTCGGGGCGCTCGTCCGCCGGGTCACCCTGCTCGCAGGCGATGCGGCGCGGCGAGTGGAGTTGGAGATCTGAGTGGAGAACATCCGCCAGGACTGGACCGCATTGGATCCGCGGCAGTACGACCCGCGGCGGATCATCCGCGACGCGTGGGCGGCGGGGGAGGTCCCTGAGACGAGCGAGCGGAGATCGATCGATCCGAGGGCAGACGAGGCGACGGCAGACGAGGCGACGGCAGATGATCCGACGGCAGACGATCCGACGGCGGATGTCGTCGATGACACGCGGCCCGAGGCCGCGGGTGCCTGGATCGTGGCGGGATCCTCAGGCCACCCGCGACGTGTGTGGGTCCCGGCCGGCGGCTGAATCATCGCGCACCGGTGATGCCGACCTGCTAGACTGATGGAGCACCGTGTGTTCTGGCCCTATCTAGGCCGTCCACGGAGCCACTGATCAGGGCCATTCCGGACCATGTGCATCGATGCGCGCGGTATCCGCCCTTGATCTCACATCTTGCGGGTCGCGACATCGCGCGCCCGTCACACAGCAATGAGTATGACCATGAGCATGACCACTTTCCCTCCTTCCGATCCGTTGACCTGGAAACAGGCCGATGCAGACGTGCACGTCGCGACGCGATCCGGCGAGTTCGCCGGTTTCGTCGAGTTCGACGGCACGACGCATCTCGCCCGAGACCAGCGCGGGACCGAGGTCGGCGCCTTCGCCTCCCTCGACGACGCGCGCGAGGCCCTCGAGGCCGCCAGTACCTCGAAGCGCCGCACACGCGCCTTCTCTTTCGCGCTCCCGCGCGCGCTCAGGAGCCGTCCGCGACGAGCCCGCGCCTGACCGTTTCATTCACAGCACCTGTGAATCGTCAAGGGGTGTCGACGTATTCCCCACGGCGCATGTGCGGGGGGTTAGGTTGAGTTAAGCGTTGGGCGATCTGCCTTGGGCTTACCACAGCTCAAGGGCTCCAATCGACGGGAGAGCAACATCTCCATTTCTCAGGTCGAAAAGACCGCAGCCACGCTCGGACCGGTACGTCAGACGTATGCCGGTAACGCAGACATCCCCCCGATGACGCACGCTTACAAGCAGGTGTCGCAGGTCGTCCGGGAAACCGGCCTCCTGCAGCGCGCCGGATGGTTCTACATCTTCGTCGCCGCCGGCCTCGCCGTCGCTCTCGGAGGGCTCATCACGGGCTTCATCCTGCTCGGCGACAGCTGGTTCCAGCTGCTCATCGCCGCTGGGCTCGGCCTCGTCCTCACGCAGGTGGCGTTCCTCGCCCATGAGGCGGCGCACCGCCAGATCCTCACTTCGGGCCCGGCGAACTTCCGCCTCGCTCGCATCCTGGCCGCCGGCGTCGTCGGCATCAGCTACTCGTGGTGGGACTCCAAGCACACCAAGCACCACGGCAACCCGAACCAGGTCGGCAAGGACCCCGACATCGAGGTCGACACGATCTCGTTCCTCGAGACGGATGCTGCGCAGTCGCGCGGCATCGTCCGCCTGATCACGCGCAAGCAGGGGTGGCTGTTCTTCCCGCTGCTGACGCTCGAGGGGCTCAACCTCCACTATCTCGGCGTTAAGCACCTGGTGACGAGCAAGAAGGCCAAGGGCCGCTGGATCGAGCTGGGCCTGATCGCGCTCCGCTTCGCGATCGTTCTGGTCCCGGTCTTCCTGATGCTCCCGCTCGGCATGGCATTCGCCTTCATGGGCGTGCAGCTCGCCGTCTTCGGCGTCTACATGGGGGCGTCTTTCGCCCCGAACCACAAGGGAATGCCGATCATCGACCCGAACGCTCGCCTCGACTTCTTCTCGAAGCAGGTGCGCACCTCGCGCAACATCCGCGGCGGATGGTGGGCCACCTGGCTCATGGGCGGTCTCAACTACCAGGTCGAGCACCACCTGTTCCCGAACATGCCGCGTCCGAACCTCGCCAAGGCCCGTGAGATCGTCCGCGACTACTGCATCGCGAACGACGTGCCGTATACCGAGACGAGCCTCCTGCGCTCGTACGCGATCGTCATCGAGTACCTCAACCGTGTCGGCCTCGCCGCCGGTGCTGATCCGTTCGACTGCCCCGCGGCCGCCCAGTTCGTCCGCGCGTAGACTGCCCACGACGTCGATTCGAACGGCCCTCATCCCTCGGGATGGGGGCCGTTCGCGTATTGAGTCGTCGTCTAGATCAGGCCGAGTTCGAGCGCCAGCGTCACGGCGCGCGTGCGGTCGGAGACCTCGAGCTTCTCGAACACGTGGATCAGGTGGGTCTTCACCGTCGCCTCGCCGATGAACAGCTCTCGAGCGATCTCCGGGTTGCTGCGACCTGCGGCGACGAGTCGGAGAACCTCTCGTTCCCGCGGGCTCAGCTGAGGTCTGCCCGGTCGCTCGCCGCGCATCCGCGTGACGAGCGTGGCGGCGATCGTCGGGGCGAGGACTGTATGGCCTCCGGCGACGGCGCGGATTCCTGCGACGATCTCCTCCTGCGGTGCAGCCTTGAGGAGGTAGCCGCTCGCTCCTGCCTCGATCGCACCGAGGATGTCGTCGTCGGTCTCGTACGTCGTCAGCACGAGCACGTGCACCTCAGGCAGCTCGGTTGCGATGCGCGACGTCGCCTCGATGCCCGAGGTGCCTGGCATCCGGAGATCCATCAGCACCACATCGGGGCGCAGGCGAGCGGCCAGGTCGACCGCCTCGGCGCCGTTCGACGCCTGCCCGACGACTTCGAGACCCGGATCGAGGGCGATGAGTCCCACGATGCCGGACCGCACGATCGGGTGGTCATCGGCGACGATGACTCGGATCATGGCGTCGTCTCCATCTCCGCGTCGACGTCGGCGTCGGCGTGCAGCGGGATGCGCACGGTCAGGTCGGTGCCTGCCCGGGCCCCGTCTGCGACGGTCAGGCTGCCGCCGACGAGAGCGACCCTGTCCCGCATCCCCGCAAGGCCGAATCCGCGGTCATCGTCGATCGAGACACCGCCGAGTCCGCGGCCGTCATCGCGGATGCGGAGCTCCGCCGAATCGGAGATCGCCAGCGTTATCTGAGCGGATGCGGCGCGGGAGTGCTTGCGCACATTCGCGAGGCCCTCCTGGGCGCAGCGCAGCAGGACGACCTGCACGTCACGCGCCAGCACGGCATCCGATGCCGACACGTCGACACGCATGCCGGTCTCTCTCGCGAATCGGTCCCCGAGGCGGCGGAGCGCGTCTCCGAGGGACTCGGCGGACGGCGCGGGCGAGGTCACGGCCACGAGAGCCCTGGCTTCGACGAGCGCCTCTCGTGCCGCGCTCTCGATAAGCTCGATCGCCGCGGGTGAGCCGTCGAGGCGGGCGCGCTCTGCGAGCATGACGATGCTCGTCAGGCTCTGGGCGATCGTGTCGTGGACGTCGCGAGCGAGACGAGCGCGCTCCTCGATCGCACCGGCTTCTCGGCTCGCGGTCTCGAGGCCCGCCTGAGCAGCGGTCAGATCCGCCAGCAGATGCTGGCGCTCGACGCCCCACTCGGCGATGCGCGTGATCCATAGGCCGAGAGCGAGGCTGAACGCGGTCGACAGCCCGGACGAGATGAAACCGGTGCTGAGGGCGTCAGCGGTGAAGTCGCCCCAGTAGCCGTACGCGAGGCCGAGCACGACGCCGTTGCCCACCGTGACCAGCACGGCCTGCAGGGTCGACCGTGACGTCATCCAGATGAGCGGCAGCACCAGGGTCTGCAGCAGCAGCATGTTCGGCTCGATCGCGACGCCCACCGCGAGGAGCGAGATCATCCCGATCTGCAGCAACGCCGAGACCGCCGGGGCAGGGTCTTCGACGCCCTCGTGGATCCCCACATAGGCGCGGGCACCGAACGCGTAGATGAGGAAGACCCCGACCGTGATGGCGACGAGCACCCAGCGTGATCCGGCGAGGTTCTGGGGGAGGGTGAGGGAGAGCCCGGCCACAGCGAGCAGGAGCGCGGTCGCGGCGATGTCCCACCCCAGGCGCTCTCGACGGATCACGCGACTCATGCGCACCACTCTTCCACTGTTCCGCCCACCCCGATGCGCGGCCCGACGCCGCGAAGACGTCGTACCGCGCGACGGGGCGACAGCGATGCCGGTGTCATCCGTTGTGTCGGATCCAGCGGAAGGTCGCGCGGCTGAGGATGAGGCCCACGATGAGCCAGATCGCGAGCATGATCGCGACGAGACCGAGTGCCCACTCGCCGCCCGGTTCTGCGGCCTTGAACGAGTCGGGCAGGATCGCCGCGCGCATCCCTTGCGCGATCCATTTGAGCGGGAAGACGCCGGCGACGTTCTGCAGCCATTCGGGCAGCGCCGAGAAGGCGATGTAGACGCCGGAGATGAACTGCAGCAGCAGTACCACCGGGATCACGACCGCCGATGCGGTCTTGCCTGAACGGGGGAGCGCCGACAGGGCGATGCCGAGCAGCGTGCACGAGAGAAGGCCGAGCGCGAACACCCAGGCGAAGAGGCTCCAGGACTCGGCATCCGAGGGCAGCTGCACCTTGTAGAGCACGACCGCGACGGTGAGGAGCAGCGCCATCTGCAGGATCGCTGTCACGAAGACCTCGCCGATCTTGCCGATGAAGTACGTAACGGGCGAGATCGGGGTGCTGCCGAGGCGCTTGAGCGTGCCGTCGCTCTTCTCCACGGCTATCTCGATCGACAGGCCCTGCACTCCCGAGAGGAAGATGCCACCCGCGATGAGTCCGGGGAGGTAATAGGTCGCCATACTGACCTTGTCGGCGCCCTCGCCGACGTCGCCGGTGAAGATGGTCGCGAAGATCAGGTACATCACGGTGGGGAACAGGAACGTGAAGAAGACCTGATCGCCCGCGCGGAAGTACTGTCGCAGCTCGAAGCCGATGCGACGCACGCCGAGCCGGATCGTGCGGGGGAGGCCGAAGCGCGTCGGCGCGGTCGTGGTGCTCATGCCGGCTCCTTCAGGTCGGTGCGGCTGTCGTCTGTCGTGGGGTCGGCGGCGGATGCGGCGTCGTGCTCCCGGATCAGGCCGAGGTAGATGTCCTCGAGGGTCGGGCGCACGACCTCCAGGGTGTCCGGTTCACCGACCGTTCTCTGCAGCTCCGCGACGAACGCTCCGGGGGCCGATGTTCGCTGCTCATGACGCGTGCCCGTCGCATCCCGCCAGCGCACCACCGGCGTGCGTGCGTCTGGGCCGCCGATCTCGTCGATCGGTCCGATCGCCGCTATCCGCCCCGCGGTGATGACCGCGGCACGATCGCCGAGCTGAGCCGCTTCATCGAGGTAGTGGGTGGTCAGCAGGATGCTGGTTCCCTCGGCTTTGAGCGAGCGGATGAGGTCCCAGAACTGGCGTCGCGCTTCAGGGTCGAACCCCGTGGTCGGTTCGTCGAGGAACAGCATCTCGGGCCGACCGATGATCCCCAGGGCGACGTCGAGGCGGCGCTGCTGGCCGCCTGACAGCTTTCCCGCGCGGGAGCGCTGCTTCTGCTCGAGGCCCACCGCCGCGATCACCTCATCGATGTCGCGGGGGCGCGGGTAGTACCCGGCGAACTCGGTGAGCAGCTCACGCACGGTGAAGTTGCCCGCTTCGCCGGTCGACTGCAGCACGATGCCCAGGCGTGCCTTCCAGTCCAGCCCGCCGCGCTGCGGGTCGACGCCGAGCACACGCACCTCGCCGGACGTGCGGTGTCGGTACCCCTCGAGGATCTCGATGGTCGTCGACTTCCCCGCACCGTTCGGGCCGAGCAGCGCGAACGTCTCGCCCCGGCGGATGTCGAAGCTGATACCGTCTACGGCGGCGAACCCGCCGTAGTCCTTGCGGAGGTCCTGAACCTCGATCACGCTGTCTGTCATGTTCCCAGCGTGCCTGCAGACGAGCTCGCGCGGTAGCCGTGAAACGACGGACTCGGGCATCCACCGATCGGTGGATGCCCGGCGGGGACAGAAAAGGGGGCGTGAGCGGAGTGTCCGCTCACGCCCCTTCCGTCAGGCGATGGAGATCAGCGCGAGGTCTTCTCGTCGGCCTCGACGACCTCGATGGTGATCTTGCCGTCGATGGTCTCGGCGTCGTCGTCGAGGATCTCGTCGTCGAGGGCTTCGTCGCCGCGGAACTCCTCGACGGGCTCTGCGGTCTCATCCTGGTCGTCTTCGATGATCTCGGCATCGAGCGGGTCGACGTCGTCGTCAGCGTCCGCCACCGTGGCGACGGCGTCGCCGGTCTGCGGATCGCTGAAGATGCCCTCCGGGCGGATCAGCTCGCGCACCTCGGCCATGAAGCTGGCGAGCTGCTGCTGCTGCCAGCGCAGCTGCCGTGCCTGGTCTTCGGCATCCCGCAGCACCGCGGAGGTGTGTCCCGTCACCGAGTCGACGATCTTCTGCGACTTCACGCGTGCGCGGTCGAGCGTGTCGCGGGCACGCACCTGAGCGTCCGCTTCGATGGTCTGCGCCTGCGAGCGCATCAGGCGCTCGTAGTCGTCGGCCTTCGCAGAGATGCGCTGTGCGTGATCGAGTGAGGCGGCGACCTGCTCGTTGGCATCGTTCGTGATGCGCTCGGCGTGCGCGACGGCCTGGTTGTGCAGCACGAGGAACTCCTGCTGGGCGTCATCCTGGCGTCGGGTGAGCGTCTCCTCGAACTCGAGCACGCGGGCGTTCATCTCGCGCACCTCGCGCTCAGCCTCGGCGCGCAGCTGGGTCGTCTCACGGGTGACGAGAGAGCGGAGCGCTGCGGCGCCCTTCTCGGCCTCGGTGCGGATCGCGGTGGCCTCCTGCGTGGCCTGGTGCACCCGCTCGGCGGCGTGCGCAGCCTCGCGCTCGAGCGTCGCCTGGTGCGCGGTGTACTCGGTGTCGATCTTCAGGCGCACCTGGTCGGCATCGTGCTGAGCGTGCGCGATGATGCGGGTGACATCGGCATCCGCCTCGGCACGTTGCGTCGTGACCTCTTCGCGAGCTGCGGCCATCAGGCGGTCTGCCTGCACCGCGGCGTTCTGGATGAGCACGTTGGCCTGCTCTTCCGCGACGCGGAGGATCGCCTCGAACTGCTCGCGCGACGGTGCTTCCTGGCCGTCGGCACGCGGGGTGTCGACGAGCTCGTTGGTCAGGGTGGCGACCTGCTGCTCGGTCTCCGCGGCCTTCGCCTTGGTGGCGAGAAGCTCGGCCTCGAGTTCTTCACGGGCGATGCGCTCTTCTTCGCGGAGCGCCTCGACGGCGTCTTCGTGGCGCGCCTCGGTGGCGGCGAGCTCGGCCTTCGCCTGCTGCAGCTGGTTGCGCAGCGCGCTCAGAGCCGAATCGACCTCGGCCTTGTCGTAGCCGCGGAACGAGGCGGCGAAGCCGGACTGCTCACGCGGTGTCTCTTCGATCAGCTTGTCGAAGAAGTCGGGAGTCCGGTCGTCATTGGGGGATTCACTCATTGGTCGGCCTTTCCGGCGCAGGTCACAGAGGGACTGAGGGCTGTGATGAGAAATGGTGCCGTCGCGAGGCCGGCTGTGGTGGGGCCGGGTGCGTCATCAGCAGCTTCAGCCTAGTTGCGGCAGCTGTGAGATGCACCCGATGTTCCGGTACGCGACGCGGTGTCGCTCTAGTCCGACATCCAGGTGCCGGTCGCCTCGTCGCGCCGGTGGTGGATGGGTCGTCCGGGAGAGACCGCGATGCCCCTGGCGTGGGCGGCGGCGGAGACGCCCGAGCGCAGGTCTGCCCAGAACTCCGAGGTGTTCGGCACTCCCAGGTACTCGCGGATCCGCTCGACCTCCAGCCGGGCTCCGTCCTCATCGTCGTCGAGCCGCACGATCGCGTCATCCGGCTCGACGAAGCGGATGCCGTACACACCGCCCTCGAGCCGGGTGAACTTGCGCGGCTGCTGCAGCACGACGACGTCGACGACCTCGCGCGCCGTCGTCTCGGACGTGTGCAGCACCAACGTCGTGCCCAGTTCGTCGAGGATCCCCGTAAGGCGGGTCGTCGCGTAGTGCCGCCCTGCTCGGTCGCCGGCCGCGTCCGTCGAGCGGCGGACCCAGCGGGGGATGAAGATCGCCAGCACGAGGATCGCGCCGATCACGGCGATGTAGATGAGCGGATTGTCCACGGATCCAACCTACGGGCAGGGCCGGACACCGACACCCTTGGAGGAATTTAGCTACAGTGCTACATTCACAACATGACGACTATTCGCGACGTACGGGCGCAGTTGCGCCGGCGACTGCTGATCAGCTATCGCGTCGACCCCGAGGTCGCCGCCTCGCTGCTGCCCGCGGGGTTCCGCCCACGAATCATCGACGGCTCTGCGGTCGCCGGCGTGTGCGTGCTGGGTCTGGAATCGGTCCGGCCGAGCTGGTCGAACAGTCGACGGGGTCTCCGCTCCGAGAACGCCGCTCATCGGATCGCCGTCGAGTGGGATGGCCCCGACGGCGTCGAGCAGGGAGTCTTCATCTTCGAACGCCACAGTTCGGCATGGCATCCGGTGCTGTTCGGCGGGCGCCTGTTTCCCGGCGTGCATCGCAGGGCGCGATTCCGGATCGAGGAGTCCGGCGATCGTTACGCGCTCACGATGGAGGCGGCCGGGCGCAGCCTCACCGCGGACGTCGAGGTGGTCGGCGAGTGGTCCAGCACGCTGTTCGCATCGATCGACGAGGCGTCCGACTTCTACCGCTCCGGTCGCGTCGGGTGGTCACCGACCAGAGATCGACGCCGGGTCGAATCTGTCGCACTCGCGTCCGACACCTGGAAGGTCGAAGGTGCTCGCCTGCACCACCTTCGGTCGTCGTTCTTCGAGGCACTTCCTGCCGGGGCTGCGGTCTTCGACAGTGTCGTCGTGATGCGCGATCTTCCGCTGACCCTCTCCGACGCCGGCGACCGGCGGGATGCCGCGGTGCTCAGCCCAGCAGGAACATGATGAGGACCAGCACGGGCAGGCAGCCGAGCGTGGTCAGCAACACGGTGTCACGCGAGATGGTCTCGCCGATGTCGTAGCGCTGCGAGTAGTTGAAGACGTTCTGAGCGGTCGGGAGTGCTGCGAGGATGACGACGATCAGCACCTCGGCCGACGACAGCCCGAAGACGAACTCGGCCACGCCCCAGGCGATCAGAGGCATCGCGATGAGCTTGAGCGATGACGCGAAGATGATGTCGCGGCGGTGTCCGGGGGCTCCGAGCACGCGCTGGCCGTGCAGTGAGATGCCATAGCTGATCAGCAGCACCGGCACGGCCGCGTCGGCGATCAGCTGCGCGGGCTCCATGACGATGGGCGGAACGGTGAGGCCCAGCACCGAGACGAGGGTTCCGAGGAGTGAGGCGATGATGATCGGGTTGGTCGCGGTGCGCATGAAGGTCTTGCGCAGCGATACCCGGTCGCTCGTGACGGCGTCGAGGATCGTCAGCGAGACCGGCGTGAAGACCAGCAGCTGCAGGAGCACCACCGGAGCGGGATAGGCGGCGCTGCCGAGCAGGTAGAGCGACAGCGGGATGCCGATGTTGTTCGAGTTGACCTGCCCGGCCGACAGGGCGCCGATCAGCGTCTCTCCGACGGGACGCTTCCACCAGAGCCGCGCCACCAGGGTGTAGATCGCGATGATCGCGACGGCCGCTATCGCTGAGACGGGGAGCAGCGACGAGAAGAGCATCTTCGCATCGGCATGGGCGAGCACTGTGAAGAGCAGGAACGGCGACAGCACGAAGAAGATCAGGCGGCCGAGCACATGCCGCGCATGCGGGCCGAGCAGATCGATCCGGCCGAGCACGTAGCCGAGCGCGATCGCGACCCCCACGACCGCGAATCCGGTGAACGTCTCGAGCATGGTTCGAGCGTATCCAGCCCGGAGTCAGGCGGTCGCCACCGGCCGATCGCCTGCGGCGCGTTGGCCTAGCAGTTCGAGCGTCACCACGTCAATGGTCGAGCCCCGATCAGCGTCAGGACGCGCCTCGCCAATACGCTGGCAACACGACGAGCCGCATTCTGCTGCTCGACCGTCGGTCGAACCAGACGGTGCCCTCGAGTCTCTCGGTCTTGAGCGCCCACATGGGGGTGGGTGCGCATGCGGACCTTCTCATCGGCTGATCCGGTCCCCCCGTTCGGGCGCGGGGGACCGGAACCAACTCCTCGGAGTCGATCCGCTACTTCAGACGGAGCATCCTCTGCACGGCCTTCACGCCGGCGTTCGCACTGCGGGCGCGCATCGCAGACTCGAGCTCCTCGAGGGACTCTCTCGTGTTCACTCGCGGCTCACCGAGGTAGAGATCGCGGAACACCAGGTACCAGAAGTCGCTCAGCATCAGTCGATAGAGATCGTTAAGCGCACGGTCGGTCAGGAATTCGAACAGCTCGACATGGGCCTCGATCCATCCTTCGCCGGACTCGACCGACTCGATGGCGTCGCCGATCAGCTCGCACGCGATGGCGAGGTCTGCCTCGGACAGTGCGAGCGCGGCCTCGCGGATGATCTCCCCGCCCTGCGACGCGGCGAACTCGCGGGTGATGCGCGAGCGCTCGTCTGTGATGTCGGTGACCATCGAATAGCGATTCGCGTGGACTTCCATCAGCCCCGCTCGCGCGAGCCGCTGCACGGCCTCTCGAACCGGAGTGCGTGTGACGCCGAGGTCGTCGGCGATCGCCTTGTCGCTCAGCTTCGCGCCGGGCGCATAGGTGCCGTCAGCGATCGACGTCGCCAGTCGACGGAAGAGCTCTTCGGCTCCCAGGTTCCGCTGAGCCCCAGGCGCAACGGGCAGGTCAGGTCCCATATCGATATATTACTTCGCATAGGTCGGGCGGGATATCGACGGCGAGAGGCGCAGTGCGTGTCTATTCTGCTGCAGCCGCACTCGTGAGCTGCATCGACGAAGTCGCCGTCCTCAGGTCGACGAGGACCCGCGGCTGACGCGCCGGTTGTGAAGAGTCAGTGCGACGAGCGCCGCGACGGGACCGGCCAGAACCACCATGATCGTCCAGTGCCACCCTGCGGTGCTCACGAGCGCACCACCGAGCACGATGAGACCGGCGCCGACGGCCCGCAGCGCGATCGACCTGCCCGGGGTCTTCTGAGGCTTGCGGCCGAAGGGGACTCGTGTCGTCGCGTTCGCCCGCAGAGCCATGCCGAGGGCGGTGTGGAAGATCACGATCCCGACGCCGGCGGCAGCGAATCCGAAGACGAACATGGCATCGACGCTATCAAGTGCGCTGTGCGGCGGCCGAGTCGCCCCAGGGAAGCACAGAGACCCCCGTGCGTAGAGCCGGTAGGCAAGGCGTATTTAGGGTGGAGAGGAGTTGCGACAGGGGAGTTTCATGATGTCGGCAGAAGGCGACTGGACCGTCCGCCCCAGGCAGGGGGTGGGGCGGCTCGAGTGCGGGATGTCCCCCGCGCAGGTGGATGCTCTCTCGGATGTCTATGGTGCCGTGAGCGGACGAGGGAACGACAGGGCCGCCGACGCGCTTCTGCATGAGACGCTCGAGATGTTCGGCGGCGCGATGGGTCCGGAGGAGAAGGATGCTCTCCTCGCGGCATACGCAGAGAGTGGTCCTCCTGCGGAAGCTCTCACGGAGGCGCGCGGTGATCCAGGCGTGATTCTCGGCTACGAAGCCGATCGCCTGGTCCAGATCATGCCGGCCATCGGCCAGCGGCCGTTGCTGCTCGATGGGCGGGACATGTTCTCGCTGAGCGCGGCAGAGGCTTTGATGCTGCTGGAGCTGCGGAACGGCGGGCCCGGGCGCTACGCCGACACGGAGGCGGCGTTCGACAACCTCGCCATCTCGGTCGACGGGTTCTCCCTCACCCAGCGCGATGACGGCGTGCGGACCTTAAGTGAGACCGATGCGCGCTTCGGGCAGCGAACGGTGACGGTGCGCCGGCATCCCTACCTGGCTGAGGACGCGATGGACCGGTTCGTCACCCATCGACTCGCGTGAACCTGCGCCGCCGGGAAAAGCGGAAACCCCCGAGCGGAACGGCATTGCTGTCGATCTGGCTCTGACTGAAGCCTGTCGACACGCGACTGCTGCGACGCCGAGGACCGGACGCACCGCAGGTGGCGCAGCCGGCCGGAGGTCGGCCTTGAATGAGTAAAGAAAGTTCTCACAGCTCTCGCCCGTGAGTTCTGAGCCGACCATCCCGTCAGGTTGGTGGGTCGCTCGCGACCACCCCGCAATATCGAGGCGGGTGGTCGCGTGGCTCGGCGACACGGGCTGTGTGCGTTATAAGTCACTTCCCCTTGTGTGCGTTATAAGTCACATATAGCTATCGCAGGTCCCGCCGCCGCACGAAACCTCGTGGAGTCCTTCTCAAACTGGATTCATGACAGAGAAGACTTGGCGTCGACAACGGTGAAGGTGGAGTTCTCCCAGTCAGACTCCTTCAAGACCGGCAGGCCGATGACCTTCAATCGGAGCATGGCGCTCCAGTGGAGCAGGGTGGAGGATGGCCCTGCGCCGGTGATGGAGAGGAAGATCGTTGGGGGCGTTGGGATCCCACACGTGGCCCGTGGAGCGAGAATCCGCGCGGATGGTTCGTAGCAGGATATGGGCCTTTCCGTCGATTGTCCTCCGCAACCTCTGAAGCGCTCAGACTCATGATGTCCCCAGGTCGGCCAGCGGCTTTGGCGAGCCTGTTCCGGGAAGATGCCTCGTTGAGCGAGTCGATTCAATGGCTTCAAAGTGTCTATCTCAAGCGACTGGAAGGTGACGAGCAAGCGAGTGAGCTCGAGAAGCTTGTTCTTCGGATTCTTGCTGATGGCCTACTTCCCGAGGGCATGACCGTCGAGAAAGTTGACTCGACTGGTCTCTGGGTGACCACCCCTGAGGGCCGAAGCGTTGCATTAACAGAGCTGAGCGATGGATACCGCACGGTGACGGGGCTTGTTCTCGACCTCGTAAGGCAAGTCTTCGTGGAGAACGGTGGCGCGATTCCAACTGACGGAGATGATAATCGCGTTGCAATCACTCAAGACGGAGTGGTGCTCATCGACGAGATCGATGTGCACCTTCATGTGTCCTGGCAACGGCGAATCGGATTCTGGCTCAAGGAGCATTTCCCAAACATCCAGTTCATCGTCACCACCCACAGCCCCTTCATCTGCCAAGCTGTGGACCCCGGCGGCTTGGTGCGGCTCTCACCTCCATGGGAGGAGGGACCCGCCGCGGAGATAGTCGAAGGAGAGACCTTCAACAGGGTCGTCAATGGTTCAACGGATGACGCCCTTCTGACAGATCTTTTTGGTCTCGACACGACCATCTCAGATCGTGCGAACGACACGCGCGCGCGAATAGCTCAGCTCGAAGCGCGCGCTGTCTTGGATGAACTGGACGAAGCGGGTCTGAAGGAGCTACAGCGGCTGCGATCCTTTGCTCCCACCTCGCCCACGGCCGTAGCGGATGTCGCACGGCGAGGGAACTCGTGATCGGTCTTTCGAGGCTTCCACTAGATGAGGATACGGAAACAGCGCTTCAGGCACGTCAGGACAAGGTCAACTCGTCCTCGGATCCCAAAGCAACTGCTGCCGAAGAGTGGCGGAAGCTCGGCAGTAAGCGTCGAAGGGCGCTGCTGAGCAACCTTCGCTCCATGGCTTCTGGTATCGAACGCTGCATGTACTGCGAAGACAGTGGCGGGACGGACATCAAACATTTTCGCCCCAAGAGCACATACCCCGCTTGGGCCTTCCAGTGGGAGAACTATCTTCTCGCGTGCTCTCACTGCAACAGCAACGAGAAGCGGAATCAGTTTCCGCTCTTGCATAGCGGCCAACCCGCGCTAATCGACCCGACCGTCGTCGATCCGTCAGTCCACTTGATCTTCTCGCCCACTACAGGGCGCTACGAGGCTCGCGATGGTGACATCATTGCCGCGAGGTCCATCGAAGTCTTCGGGCTTAATCGGCAGGTCTGTACACAGGGTCGACAGGACATGTGGGACAACTTGCTCGACATCATCGCGTCCTACGAAGCCAGGCCTGACCGGCGAGCTGGGATCCTGGGACGGATTTCACGTTATCCCTTCCAAGGTGTGCGACTGTACTTGCGGAGGACTTGGGAATCGAGTAGGCGGGACATTCTGCTTCCGGCTGAGACGATTGAGGTGCTGACGAGGTATCCCGAACTCCTCTGATGGATGCTGAATGGCGGTGGCGGAAGAGCATCCGTGACAGTGGGTTCAAATCCCACCGTCACCGCCATGGAAACCCCCGAGAAATCGGGGGTTTTTCCGTATCCGGGGTCGGGCGTGATGCATTTTTGGTGCAGATTTTGACGGACCTCGACGCGATCGTGCCGTGCGGTAGCAGCAGACCGGACCATCCCCGGGTGACCGTCCCAGGTGGAGACACGTCAGGCGGAATCCCCCTGAACCACGGTGAGGATATCCCCGACGCTCATCTTCTCCGGCAGGTGCGGATCACCGAGTCCGGCTCCGGATCTCGGATCTTCCGTAGTCAAAGATCTACGACGCGGACCTCATCCTGTTCAGCGCTACTGGTGCTTAGTCTCCTGGGCACGTCGGCGTGCCTCTGCGTCTAGATCCCGCCGCCTGACAGCGGCCGGGCGGCTGAGCCGCCAACGCAGCCCCAAGGGTGTGTGTGTCGCCCTCGTCGCCGTCGGTCGCGTGCTCCGCGATCCAGAGGTCTGCGGCTTCGTCCCTCCCGAATGCTCGCAGGATTCCGGCCAGCGCGTCGACCTCGGGGCAGCTGAGGCGCACGGCCAGGTCGTCGGCGGTGTCCCCGCGGGAGCACACGGAGGCGAACTCGGCCACTGCGTCGAGGAGGGTCGGCTTCTCCGGTGTGGGGCTGGTGGTGATGGTGTCGGACATGGCGTTTTCCCCTCGATGGTGGCGCGGGCTACTGCTACGGATGCCACCCCAGCGCCTATAAAGGAGGGCGAGGGTCCGTCGAGTCAGGCCCTGCTCCTGGTCGAGCTCGCGGCAATCGCTGTCAGCTCTCCCCTCGACCGAGCGCCCGTTTTGCGGAGCAGATTCGACACGTGGAACTTGACGGTGTTGTCGCTGATTCCCAGTTGATCCGCGATTGCACGATTGCGAGCTCCCGATGCCACCAGGCGGAGCACATCGCGCTCCCGCGGGCTGAAGTTCACCGAGTCCTCGAGCGGCTCTGCTTCTGCCGGGGGGTCGAGCGGGAGCCGGATGTCGAGGGATGTCCCCCAGCCTGTCGTCGACGACACCTCCAGGTCGCCGTCGAGAGTAGCGACACGTTCGGCGATGGGCCTGATCGCGTCGTCGTGGGCGCTGATCTCGCCCTGACCGTCGTCGCGGATGCCGATGAGCAGGTTGAGGCCGTCGCAATCCCACTGGATGCGCACCCGTTTCGCCTCCTCCTGGTCGACAAGCGCGAGCACCGCGCTGCGAACGATCGCGCGAGCCGCATGAGCCACCTCCCCTGGCAGCGCCCGCCCACCGGTCGGCGGTTCGACGAACTGCACGTCCAGGCCGCCGAAGCGCGCGAGCGGACGAAGGTCGGTACGGAGCCGCGCGAATGCCCCATCCACCGGCTCCAGCATGGTGCCCAGCTGCTGGTCGGTCGTGCTGCGCAGCTCGATCAGGGCAGCGGATGCCAGATCGAGCGCCGTCGCGCGGCTTGCGCGGTCCTCCAGTCGCGTCGAACGAAGGACCGCGAGAATCGACTCGAGCGTCACAGCATGCCGATCAGCCTGTTCGGCCATCGCCTGCGCGTGCTCGACCTGAAGCCTGCGAGAGACCGGACCGAGCTCGTTGTTGTTGCTCACCGCTTCAACCTACCCGGCCAACCTGTACCTACCGCAATGGGTAGGTACACTCTACCGCCGGGCGGGCGCGTCGCTGCCGCAACCCGGCGACCATGGATACATGACTGCTGTGGACCGTGACGTATCGACGCCCTCGCCACCCGACGTGACGGCATCCCTTTCCCTCATCCTGGAGGAAGTCAGGGCGACGACCGACGCGGTGATGACACACCGAGTGGACGACCTCGACAACCTCGCCGAAACCCTCGCGAATGCCAGGCGGATCTTCGTGCTCGGGGCGGGCCGTTCCGGCATCACCCTGCAGATGACTGCCATGCGCCTCATGCACCTCGGTCTGACCGTGCACGTCGTCGGCGACGTGACCACGCCGGCGATCGGCCCCGGCGATGTGCTGCTGATGGCAAGCGGCTCAGGAACGACGACATCGATCGTTCGTGGGGCGGATGCCGCGGTGAAGGCTGGCGCGAAGGTCGCCGTCATCACAACAGCCGCAGCGTCGCCGTTGGCTGCGCTCGCCACCGCCGTGGTGGTCGTGCCGGCCGCGGGAAAGCTGGACCGTTCCGGCACCGTCTCGGCGCAGTACGCGGGCGGTCTGTTCGAGCAGACCGTCATGCTGCTCGGCGACGCTCTGTTCCACAGCCTATGGCTGCGTTCGGGGCAGAGCGCAGACGAGCTCTGGCCCCGGCACTCGAATCTTGAATGACACCACCTCCTTGTATACGCGGAGGCTCGCACCACAACCAGAAAGAAACACTATGAAGTTGCAGTTCGCCATGGACACCCTGACCACCGAAGCAGCGCTCGAGCTCGCCGCTGCCGCCGCGCCACATGTCGACATCCTCGAACTCGGCACGCCGCTGATCAAGAGCGCGGGCCTGTCGGCGATCACCGCCGTGAAGGCTGCGCACCCGGACAAGATCGTGTTTGCCGACCTCAAGACGATGGACGCCGGCGAGCTCGAGGCCGACATCGCGTTCGCCGCGGGCGCTGACCTCGTCACCGTTCTCGGTGTCGCCGGTGACAGCACCATCGCCGGAGCGGTGAAGGCCGCGAAGAAGCACGGCAAAGGCATCGTCGTCGACCTGATCGGTGTCGCCGACAAGCCCGCCCGTGCCCGCGAGGTCGTCGCCCTCGGCGCCGAGTTCGTCGAAATGCATGCAGGACTCGATGAGCAGGCGGAAGAAGGCTTCACCTTCGCCACTCTCCTGCGTGACGGAGAAGCATCCGGTTCGCCGTTCTCGGTCGCCGGTGGTATCAATGCGAGCACCATCGCCTCCGTCCAGGCATCCGGCGCGCAGGTCGCCGTCGCTGGCGGAGCCATCTACGGCGCACCAGACGTCGGCGCCGCTGCCGCCGAATTGCGCGCCGCGATCGCCTAGCCCGAGTCGATGTCTGCATGGGGTCGCGGAACACCCACGAACCCATGCGGCCTTCGATTGCACCCTGACTGACCACCGTGACCACCCCCCCCCTACGCGTCTGTCTCGGTGACACGAGAGGGTCAGACGGATACGCGGATGTCGTGGATGATCTGGAGAGACAGCGCGTTCGATTTCGGGAGAGCGGACAGCGACGGTGGCTGGACACCAAGCTCCAGGTATGCCGGGTGGAGTGCGCCAACGACCCCGCCCGCCGCGTTTGTGCGATCCCTGCTCTGGGCCACGCCTCGAGCATCATTTGATTCCGCGTTCGCTCAGCAGGACTGAAGCACCGAACGCACGCGCGTGCGCCAACGATTGCACTCCCGTCGGCGAGTGTGCTTCTTCTACCCGGCTTTTCAATCCGTCATAGACGGAGTGGTTGCACCGTCCCCCTCCTTGGTGCCCACTCCGAGCGGGGTGCCTCGACCTGTATGGCGGGCACCCCGTGCTTCATGCGATACCCAGACGCAGGCGGTCCGGTCTGCCGGTGGCTCTCCATGTGACGATCGGGATCGTGCCGGCGAGACAGATGACTTCGCCGGCACGGTCGTCCGATTTGGGCGGGCGACGAGGGGCGTGTGCGGGATACTGGTGATGCACCCGGATCATGGGTAAGTTCATGTACGAGGGCGGTCAGAAGGTCGAGATCGAGGACCGTGCTCTGACTCATGTGCAGCTCGTCACCACGGCAAAGTTGCGTCGCGCGGAGCCGTTCCCGTTCACCTGGCGGGAAGATGTCAGCATCGGTGGCGGCCGGACGACGGTGTGGATCCACCCGGGCAGCAACCTCGTGTTCAAGTACTACGGGAGCCGCACACCCCCGGTCAATCGCGCGTGGATAGACGCGTTGGCGTTCACGGCGAACTCGCCGTCCGGCCTCTACATGGTCCCGGAGCCAGCGGAGAGCACCAGGCTGGAACAGGACCTGGAGCCTGCCTCAAAGTAGCCCGCTGGCGCAACCCCTTTCGGTGACGGAGCGGGGTCCTCGTAAGGTGCTCTCTATGCATGAGCGGACGGTGGAGCAGACTCACGTCAGCATCGACGGCTCTCGTTTCGTGCTTTCCCCGTCGCAGGACGTGGACGCGTTATGCGAGCAGCTGGAAGCTGCCGTGGCGGGGGCGGGATTGGTCGTGCGGTTCACGACGATGGAGGGCCGTCAGGTGAGAGCGTTGATCACGCCGCGTAGCCGGGTGCTGATCACCGATGAGAGCGTCATGTACGAGTCGGACGACGCGGTGCTGTCGCTGGGCGCGTCCGGGAACTGGGATCTGCTCTAGGCGTTGCTGGCCTCGAGCTCGGTCGTCTCCAGGACCTCATCGACGAGCATGATCCCGCCGCTGGAGTTCGCTGTGTACATCAGCTGTTCCACCCACTTCACGTTGATCTGGGGCTCTTCGGGTTCATCGAACACGAACCGCAGCGGGATCGAGGGGTGAACCCAGATTGTGGAGCGCCCGCCGGGCTCTCCTTCGGGGTGCTTCCAGGACAGAGTGAAGGACTCGTTGCGGCGCAGCTTGGTTGCGAGGACGATCTTCAGGTGTGCGAGAGCACGGTCCTCGATATGGATCGCATCATCGGATGCCCCGTAGTGAAGAGTCGCCATAAGCTCACCCTAGCGGCGGCAGTGACCGGTGCCGCACGCAATCGCGCCGTCGAAAACCAGCGTGTGTCAGGCGGATCCTGACCAGGGGGCGCCGTGTTCCGCGCGTCGGGACGGAGGTGGGTGATCGGGCGGCTGCTGAAGACTCTGGGGGGAGGGAGAGCAACCGCCCGACCGCGTCGAAGATACCGGTCCCCAGGAAGGTGCCCCCACCCATCGATGTCGCAGACGCGAAGCAACAGTCCCACCTTTTCCCAGGTCGCGCAAGACTACCTTCGAGTAGGAGCCGCGCAGGGAGCCAGTTCAGGGGAGCTGGTCGAGGACGAGTTCACCACGCGCGGCGACGTGCTCCATCATCCGCTCGATCCGTGCGGGGTCGCTAGGCCGCAGTATATCGGCCACGCATACGAGCGACCCTACGTCGTGCGCTGGGCGACGTCGATAGATCGCCGGTCCCCTCGCGTGTTCGGAGTACTGACCACGAGAAACCGAGTCTCCTCCACACCGGGATTGGAGAAACGATGAGCGAGGCCGGATGGGATCTCGACTCCCCGCCTGGGGCCCAGCTCCACAATGCCGTCGGCGGTCTGCATCTGAGGTGTGCCCTCAAGCACGTAGAAGAACTGTGTCGCGGTGTCATGCACATGCCACTCTTCGCCGGCTCCGGCCGGCACGCGCTCTTCGATCACCGACAACCCTGGTGTGTCGAATAACCGCCACCCATCGGACACCCCACCCCAGATGTAATGCTCGACGTTCGTGGTATCGACTGACTTGCGCATGATTCGATTCTCCCGGACGCTCTCGCGACTTCCACCGTCTGGATAGCCAGCGGATGCGGCGATCGCCCGTCGGAAACGGTGCTGCTGGCACATCTCAGCTCTACTCATAGCGAGAGGCAGGAACCGGTTGGCGCGATCACGGACGCCGCTCTGCGACTTCCGAAGCTTCGAGTCGGCACTCACTCGATGAGAGCGACGGCCCACCAACGACCCGAGAAAGAGCCACGATTGGCGAGCCGCCGCAGCGACACCATTGCTTTGGCAATTCCGTGGTGAGGATGAGGACGACGTCGGTGAGCTTCCAATCCAGCTCTTCACATCGTTGCTGTGCCGCGCGCAGATCTGCCAGCGTGGGCATTATGGCGTCGACGGGGACGATGAATGCCTCGAGGTGGAAGAATTGACCTTGGTCTCGCACGCGCACGGCCACTTCTCGAACCCAGGGCAGTGTCTCGAGGTACTCGAGAACGGCGTCGGATGCGGGGTGTGGTTTGTGATCATCGAACGTGGTGGCGCGGGTGTCCATGAGGTCGGTGATCGCAGCGCGGGTGTTGCGCAGTCCGTCCCGGAGGATACTGCCGGCGATGAACGTTGCTGCGGCCGAGTCGGCCCACCAGTATCCCAGGCCGATGCCTCCGACGCCGACGCCGACGATGGAGCCCGCCGCGGTCATCCAGTCGGCTTTGTTCATGTCGGCGTCGGCGTAGAGGACTTTGTTGTGGAGGTCTTTCGCCAGTCGCATCTTGACGCGACCGAAGTAGATCGGAAGGGGGATGGTTAGTGCCATCACGCCCATCATCAACCATCCGGACCAGATCACGGTGCCGAACAGTTGGACGGAACCGATGGGTGGCCGGTCGCCACTGATCAGCCCGGTCACGGAATCGAAGAGCAGGAAGGCGCCCATGGTGCAGAGGGCCACGCCGGCGACGAGGTGCACGACTCCGACCGAGCGGAAGAACCCGTAGGGGTACGTGTCGGACGGGGGTTTGGTGATGATGCGGACCGCTATCAGGAAAGCGATCGGGGGTGCCAGAGACAGCAGGTCTTCGATCCACGCCGCCTTCATAGCCTGCGAGCTGCCCATCACAAGGTTCACTCCCGTGATGGCGACAGCGAGGAAGCCGATTGTGAACCATTCGATTTGGATCGCGCGACGCAGCGTCTTCTGTTGCGCGGGGGGCAGGGTCGGGTGCGCCGTGTTCAGTTGTCGTCTCCGTGTTCGAGAAGGAATGTTTCCAGCGTCGTCAGGAACTGGTTTTCACCGAGGGCGGTCAACATCACATGCTTCTTCGTTGCCCCGGCGACCTGTTCGTCGTCGTAGGGGGCGGTGATCGCCGCTTTGTCGGTCCATGGAGTGTCATCGGTGAACCCGCCGATGACAACATCAAGGGAACCGGTGTGGAGGTGGTCGGTGAGGATGGCTTCACTTCCCTCTGTCCACACAATGGTCGCGTCGATCGACTCGGCGAATTTCTCGACGAGTCGCACGTCCTCCCCGGATGGTGTGTCTGGGTCTGTGGTGTCTGTCCACGGTGGGTTGTGGGTGATTCCTACGCGTAGGTCGCCGCCCTGGGCAGTGCGGAGAGTGCCATCGACGTCGGCGGGTATCCCCGCACACCCGGAGAGCATCATTGCGGCCGCGACAATCCCGCCGATCGCGGACGCACTCCACCGTCGTTTGATTGACATCTGATTCCCCATCTGGTTGCTGTGGACAAGTGCGCGGTGTGATCGGCACCCACCTGCAGGCGACAGTTCAGGCAGCGATTGCCCGGCTGAGGTCGTCATCCCACCCTGGGGATTGCGCCACGCCAGGGGGCTTCTGGGTATGGAACCGGGCATCACCCTGTTCCGACGGTGGGCCCGAGTGCCAGGATCCTCGACGAACGATGATCACCCGGATTCCTCTCGGGTCAGGCGGACACGACGGGATCTCGATCGGTTTACAGCTACGCGGCTTCGGCATGGTTCTGACACTCAATGCAGGCGGATGCATGGGGGACCACTTCGAGGCGTGCTGGCGCGATCTGTCGCCCGCATCGCACGCACTGACCGTACGTGCCCGCGTCCAGCCGCTCCAGAGCCGCGCTGATCTGTTGGATCGTGACGCGGTGCGCCGCTGCTGTCTGGTACGCGACAGGGTCGATGGTCGGAATCGCGCGAGGCTCCAGTTCCGCCAGAAGACTCTGACGCTCCTGGAGGCGCTGCTCGAGCTGCGTCCTCATATCGAGGGTGTGGGGGGTCTCGACCGTTACGTCAGAGAGGGGGAAATTTGCCATGACTGCTCCTTTGGGTACAAAAAAAGCGCCGCTTCCGCGACGCGCTGGGTGACCGGGTGGCCCGACGACGGGTCTACGGGGATGCAGCGCGGGATGGGGACCGGAAGAGCAGGTCGCCGCCGGTGAACCGGGGCGGAAGGACCTCGTGCCGCGCACCTGCGATGTCGACCACACTCGTCACGACGGAGGCGTCTGCGAGGCGCTCCGAGCGAATGGGGTCAACACCGGTGGTCATGGCCCTCACCATAGCCTCACCTACAGAAAACGCAAGTTACCCACCTCGGTAGGCGAGCCGGTTGCGTTAACCCCCCGGCTAGCTAGGGTGAGGGCATGGCAGCCCTTCTTGCTTAACGCAACGCTCTCGTTGCACAGCCGGCTGCCCGCTCCCGGGTTGCTGCGGATTCTTCCCCCAGTGACGGTTCGCGGTTCTTGCGTGTTCGACGGGCTCCACCGCAGCGCGCGTAACGCCTCGTAGCCACGTGCGCCGCGTCCTCTGGGATGCGCTCTCTTGCCGTACCCAAGGAAGCCCCATGACCACCGAACACAGCCCCGCCGTACTCATCGGCGAAGCCGCGACAGCGCGCATTGCCGCGCTGCAAGAAACGCTCCATCGTCTCCGCGAACGTGAAACCCGCACCACCGCCTCGCGCGTATCGTCCTTCGATGCGGAGATGCCATGCGAATGACACACCACCGCAGTTCGCGGCACGTCGTCGAGGTGACCGGCGACCCCCTGCAATGCCTCAGCGCCACCGCAGAAGCCAAAAGTTCCGCGTCCTTGCCACCGAGCGTGAGCGTCATCGGGATCGACGGCACCAGCGCACACACCAGAGCCGGACTGGCAGCCCTCCTTCGCCGCCACAAGCGCAACATGTCGACAGTCCCCGCCTCGCTGTCTCACGTCATCGTCGTCATCGATCACCCCCACTGCACCGACGCGTGGACGACCTCGAAGGTTCACCGATGGGCCATGTCCATCCATCGACGCATCCAACGAGCACGCGGCATCGACACCGACGTCACCGCACTTCTGGTGAACCGAGACGTCGACCCCCACCTCATCTGCGAACGTATCCTGGAGCTCGCAGGGCGCCCTCCAGGAGTAAATCCGGCAGCAGTGCACACCATGCACGACATTCGTGCACACACCATTGCCCAAGCATCCGCAAACGACTTCATCTGAAAGGAAAGGCCTTTTCCTACACCGCGACTGCGCGGCGGATTGCAAAGTTGACTTCCCTTGGAAGACGGCTATGGTCAGAGGTTCATCCGCCAGCCAAATAGGGGAAGCGAGTTCTGATGCCCGGTAAGTCACCAACCACACGTGGAGCGAAAAAGGTCGCTCAGCTGTCGATCAAGGAAAAGCGAGCGGCCAAGCGCGAAAAGCGCGAACCCGACGTCTTCCTCAAGCCGCGCAAGGGAGCGAGCCGCTGATCGGCTGACCGGGGGACCCCTTGGGTGCGAGGAGTTCCCCGGTCGCAACCGACCGCTCGCAACCGTTCAGGAGCAGGATGCAACCCTCGACAGTGTTCACCATCGGTCACTCCACACACCCGATCGAGGAGTTCATAGCGCTGCTCGAAAACAACGGCGTGCAACAACTCATCGATGTGCGGACGGTTCCCGGCTCGCGACATAACCCGCAATTCGGCGCGCAGGCGCTTGAGGAAAGCCTGACGGACGCAGGCCTGCACTATGCGCGGATGGAAGAACTCGGCGGTCTCCGCCACACACCAGTGAATGTGGAGAGCATCAACGGCGCCTGGCGCAACAAAAGCTTCCGAAGCTACGCCGACTACATGCAAACCGAGCCCTTCGCGCGTGGAATAGACCGTCTGATCGATCGAGCAAAAGAGAAGACTGTGGCGATCATGTGCGCGGAAGCGGTCCCGTGGCGCTGCCACCGGTCTCTCATCGCGGATGCGCTGCTCGTTCGCCACATTTCTGTGAAGGACATCATGAGCGCCACCTCCACCAAACCCCACACACTCACGTCGTTCGCGTCGGTGGACGGGCAGCGGGTCTGGTACCCGCCCACTAACCTGGAAGGGCAACCGTAGGCATAGCGAGCCTCTCGCCGATGTGACCGAGTTGTCATTCCGAGAATGGATGTCGTCCACCATGGGCACACTGCACTACGGCGGGTCGGAAGCGCCGATCCACATCGAGGAACGTGCCCTCGCACACCTCAAAGTGATCGTCGCCACCAAGCTCCGCCGCAACGAGTCTTTCACCCTGTCCTGGCGTTATCCGGAAGGGGACCCTGAAGGGCGCAGCACCATCTGGCTACACCCGTCGATCCCACTGCAATTCACCTTCGATGAGCTCGAACCCCCGCAACTCAACCTGCAATGGATCCACGCGCTGATGGAGCCAGCCAACAGCTCCGGAGGCGTCACGTTCCTCGAGGGAGTCCTGGAAACACCCACAGGATGACCCCCACTCGAGTGGGAACGATACTACGCGGGCCCGCCTTGCGTATTGCGCGTTAAAGACTCTCTAGCCGAGGGGCAGCCTTCTCGAAACGATGAGTTCCCCAGAACCGAGGTTCCGAGAGGGCTCGTCACAGATGCGTGACATCGCCTCGTTGCGTGTGGCGTAGCGCCCCAGACGCTCCGCAAGTAGCCCCAGCTACTAACCAAACGTTACCATCCATGTCCACCAAAAGGGGGACAGGGCGGCCAAGCTGCAGCGGCGCGGCGATTGCTACAGGAACTTACCGCAGTGCCCTCTCGACGTGCAGACGAAGGTCCTCCACGACATCCGTCGCAAACCACGGGTTCCTGGCATGCCAGCGAAAGTTCAGCGGCGAGGGATGCACCAGCGGGAACCGTTCGGGAAGGAACTGCTCGTAGTTCCGCACGGTATCGGTCAGAGTCTGTGTGGTGGCGATCGGTAGATATGCCTGCTGGGCATATCTACCGATGAGAAGGGTCAATCGGATACTCGGCATCAACGCGAAAAAAGGTGGGTGCCACCGGGCGGCGACGCCTTGTCGCGGAGGCGCATCACCCGATCCGTTCCGACCGGGTCCGGGGTAGTAAAAGTCCATCGGCAGGAGAGCGAACTGTTCCGGGTCGCGGAATTGTCTTTCCGTGACCCCCAGCCATTCCATGAGCGTGGCGCCACTCGCGTCGTCCCAGGGCACCCCGCTGGCTTGTGCACGCCGACCCGGCGCCTGACCGATGACCGCGACACGGGCGCCCGCGCCCGCCGTATATACGGGATCTATGCCCTGCTCTCGGAAACCGCTGTTGGCGACATCGTGGATCAGCTCATGGCGAAGTAGAGCGAAAGGATCAGGAGCTTCGACGTTGCTCAAGAAGTCTCCTGACATCGACTCGTTCACCACACGTCGGTGTCTTCTCCTCCCGAAGAAGAGTACGAGCGGCACCATCATGACAGGTCGCCGGAGACCCATCGCTGTGCACCACTCGCCACCAAGGACTGTCATCTTCGAGCCGTGCCACCAGCCGGCCCGCCTGCCGGGGATGAACCCCCCACCAGCGCAGCAATCTCGCCGTAGGTGATCACCTGGCCCGAGGGAACGGCGTCGACGATTCGCCGAACCTCTTCCAGAAGACTCACTACTGCCTCCAAGTGCGGGTCTAAGGAGTGCATCATCTACGTTAGCGAACGGCGCGACCACAAAGATCAGACGCAGATGGCCTTCGACTATCTGGTCGGCCGTCAAGGATCAGCGCGGCGTCGCACGCGGGTCTGTGACTGGCACCATCAGTAGGGTAGGTCGCATGGCCATCCTGTTTTACGGTCCAGGCACCGAGCCGATTCACATCGAAGATCGTGAGCTCGCTCATCTCAAACTGGTGATTGCGACGAAGCTGCGCCGCAATGAGAGCTTCACGCTCTCCTGGAAACACCCCGACGGTCGTTCAACGATCTGGATTCATCCCTCGATTCCGTTGCGGTTCGTGTTCGAAGAACCGGAACCACCGCAGATCAACATGAATGGGTGGAGCAGCTCATGCACACGGCGAACTCCAGCGGCGGGATTGCGCTCGTCGATGAAATGCTGGACACGCCCGAACTCGAGCAGGCCTAGAGCAGATCCCAGCTCCCCGACCCATTCAGCGAAAGCACGGCGTCGTCGGAATCGACATGCACGTCCTCTTCAGAGATCACAACCCGGCTGCTCGGGGTGATCAGCGCTCTCACCCGTCGCTCATCCGCGGCTACGAAGAGCACTGCCCTCCCCGTCCCCGTGACGGCAGCTTCCAGCCGATCACACAGCTGCTCGATGTCCTGCGAGGGAGCAAGGACAAAACTGGAGCCGTCGATGCTGACACGAGTCTGCACCACCGAACGCTCACACATGCCAGAACCCTACATACGAGTGCTACGCGCTCGAAGGGGGGGGGCAATCACGCGCGGATTGAGGCAGTCTCCGAGTCGCGCTCCAACCGTGTTCCTTCTACCGGTTCAGGCGTGAGGTACAGCACCGTGGGGGAGTTCGCGCCAAAGGCGAGAGCATCCAGCCAGGCGCGGTTGATCGCTGGCGCTCGACTACCGAAGAATTTGAACACCATCGAACTGCCCGGGTGGATCCAGACGCTTGTGCGGCCCCCACCAGTGCTCACGTCTTCCTTCCACGTGAAAGTGAAAGGTTCACCGCGCCGCAACTTCGCAGTCATCACGAGCTGAAGATGCGTGAGAGCACGATCTTCGATCTCAACCTTCGGCCCACCCTCGTAAATAAACTGGCTCTTCCCAGATGAAGGTGTAGGTCGGCCGGGCGCGTCGGTCCGCAGATAGACGTCGAGGTCTCCCGACGATGGAGGTTCCTACGCCATCCATCCGAAAGACCTCGACGTGCCCGACGCTACCCCGCCGGCCGGCTTCGGCCGCCCTGACCTAACCGCCTTCGCGGCTCATCCCAATCGGCTCTGCTCGGGTCTGCTGACCCTCTCGACGAGAACGCAGCGACATCACAGCCACCCAACCCCGACCGTCCGGGAAGCCGGGGCACGTCACATGGGCTGTGCTGCGGGCGTGTCGAGTGGGTAGTCCAGGGGCGACGCACGAGCGTCGACGCGACGTGCTGAGAGGTGGTTCCAACCGAGCGCTAGGACACAAGCTACAGGCATGGCGATAGGTCAGGAACGGCGTCGCTCCCTGCGCAGGAGGGAGCGCAGAGTCTCGGCGTTTGCGTAGCCGACCCGTAGCGCGATCTCGGCGGAGGTGAGGTCCGTGGTTGCTGAGAGGTGTCGAGCTCGTTCGGTGCGAAGCCGTTGGACGAAGCCGAGCGGAGTGAGGTTGAGCGCCGCACGGACTCGTCGTTCGAGGGTGCGCCGGCTGGTGCCGAGCGACTGCGCGACGAAGGCGACGTTGAACGGTTCGTCCAGGCGGGCGCGCACGAAGCGTTCGAACTCGACGACGATCGGGTCCTCGTGCCGGAGATGTTCGTAGGCGACGAAAGCCGCCTGCGACGGGCGCTCGTCGATGATGAGGAGCTTGGCGACATGTTGGGCCAGGTCGGGGCTGATCGATCGCACGAGTGAGAGCGCGAGGTCGATGTGGGCGAAGGCGGCGCCGGCGGTGACGAGGTTCCCGTCGACCACGACCATGGTGTCGAGATCGAGGGCGACGGTCGGATAGCGCTTCCGGAACTCCGGCCCCAGGAACCAGCTGGTCGTCGCCCGCCGATGATGCATCCGTCCTGTCTCGGCGACGGCGAACACGCCGGTGCACGCCGCGGCGATCCGGGTGGTCGCGTCGTCGAGGCGCCCGAGTGAGGCGATGACCGAACGAGCATCTCGACTCTGGAGGGCGTCGTGGGTCGCGGCGGCCGTGAGGGTTCCAAGCGCAGGGACGACGACCACGTCGAACTCTCCGGACTCCGGCAGCGGGTGGTCCACCGACAGGGTCATCGATGCCGTCGTGGTCACTCGCCGTTTCGGTCCGAGGATGGCGAGTTCGATCGGGTCGATCCGCGGGTCGACATCGCCGCGGGCTCCGTCGGCCACCCGCACGATGTCGATGATCGACGCGATAGCCGAACCGAAGCAGCCGTCGATCGCGATCAGTCCGATACGCATGACGTAAACAATAGCAATACTGCCGTATACGCCACTCCCCACCGGCCCTCGCTCGTCATACGCTGAACTCGTCCCACGAAGAACCCCGACGTCAAGGAGAGTCCCTCATGTCCACACCCGCATCACTTCCGTATGCCTTCGTCGCCAAGATCGTCGCGGCCGATGGACAGCACGACGCGGTCGCCGATCTGCTCGCCGGCGCTGTCGCACTCGCCAACGAAGAAGTAGGAACGATTGTCTGGTTCGCGGTCAGGACCCACGCCGACACCTTCTGGATCTTCGATGCATTCCCCGACGAAGCCGCTCGCGACGCCCACGCCAACGGCGCCATCGTCGCAGCCCTGATGGCCAACCAGCACCTCCTCGGCGCAGCACCCGAGATCCTGGCGGCCGACGTCCTCGCGTCCAAGCTCCCGTAGTCCGCCAACGCACGAGACGATCGCGCCCCGCCGAGTCGGTCCGCAGATAGACGTCGAGGTCTCCCGACGATGGAGGTTCCTACGCCATCCATCGGAAAGACCTCGACGTGCCCGACGCTACCCCGCCGCCCGGCTTCGGCCGCCCTGACCTGACCGCCTTCGCTCGACTCGACGGCCTCGGTCTGAGCGTGATCGGGCAACGACTTGAACCGGATCGTGCGGTCCTCGCGTGCCGCGTGGTGGAACCAGATCAGTGGTGCCGACGGTGCGGCAGCGAAGGCGCCGCTCGTGACACCGTGATCCGGCGGTTGGCCCACGAGCCGCTGGGCTGGCGACCGACCGTGCTGGAAGTTGTAGTGCGCCGCTACCGCTGTGCAGACTGCGGACAAGTGTGGCGCCAAGACACCAGCGCCGCGGCGGAGCCACGCGCGAAGCTCTCGCGCACCGGGCTGCGGTGGGCGCTGGAAGGGATCGTGGTCGCACACCTCACCGTCGCCCGTGTCGCCGAGGGACTCGGGGTCGCGTGGGACACCGCCAACAACGCGGTCCTGGCCGAAGGCAAGCGGCTGCTGATCAACGACCCCACGCGGTTCGAGGGCGTGAAGGTGATTGGCGTCGATGAGCACGTCTGGCGCCACACCAGGCGTGGCGACAAGTACGTCACCGTGATCATCGACCTCACCCCGGTCCGCGATGGCGCCGGCCCAGCAAGGCTGCTGGACATGGTCGAGGGCCGGTCGAAGGCGGCGTTCAAGACCTGGCTCGCCGACCGCGACGACGCCTTCCGTGACGCGGTCGAGGTGGTCGCGATGGACGGCTTCACCGGGTTCAAGACCGCCGCTGCGGAGGAGATCCCGGACGCGGTCACGGTGATGGATCCCTTCCACGTCGTGCGCGTGGCCGGTGACGCCCTCGACAGGTGCCGGCGCCGGGTCCAACTCGCGATCCACGGGCACCGTGGGTTCAGGGACGATCCGCTCTACAAGTCGCGGCGCACGCTGCACACCGGCTCGGACCTGCTCACCGACAAGCAGAGCGACAGGCTACGCGCGCTGTTCGTTGATGACGCTCACGTCGAGGTCGAGGCGACCTGGGGTGTCTACCAGCGGATGATCGCCGCCTATCGCCACGAGGACCGGCAACGTGGCCGCGAGCTCATGGAGAAGCTGATCACCGACCTCAGCGCCGGCGTCCCCAAGGTGCTCACCGAGCTCGCCACCCTGGGCCGGACCCTGAAGAAGCGAGCCACCGACGTGCTCGCCTACTTCGAACGACCCGGCACCAGCAACGGGCCGACCGAGGCACTCAACGGACGGCTCGAACACCTGCGCGGCTCCGCACTCGGGTTCCGCAACCTGACCAACTACATCGCCCGAAGCCTGCTCGAGACCGGCGGCTTCAGACCCCAACTCCTACACCCCCGATTGGGATGAGCCGCTTTACGCGGAATCGGTGGACTTCAAAGCGGGCACGGCGACCGTCGAGGCTATCAACATCCGGATCAAGCAGGAGGGGGTCGTCAGGCAGGGTTTCCCGAAGACGGAGAAGTCGTCCAGGGTCACGCCACTGCCCGAGGCGACGATGGCTATGCTCGCTCGGCGCCGCGATCGCCTTGAGGAGTTCACGCCTGCTCTATTTCCCACTCCGTTGATGAAACTGAGGGATCCGTCGAACACTCAGCGCGAACTGCGAGAGAGCCGCGATTCACTCGGTTACCCCGAACTGTCGACGCACTCGTTCCGCAAGACCGTGGCGACTGTCCTGGGTAAAGCCGGGATGTCAGTTAACGAGGTTGCTGACTACCTCGGTCATGAGAACCCCAGCTTGACGATGGAGACCTATCTCCACACGCTGCGCAACGACCCCAAGCCGGCGCGAATCCTCGAGGAGCAGCTCAAGGGCCTGTTTTGAAAGTGCGGGGTTTTTGCGGGGTGTCCGACTGTTAGACCCTCTCCGGGGCAGGGCACGCCCGTGTCGGCGCAAGGCAAAACCCCCGCCATGTAGAAGCTAGGCGAGGGTTTCTGGGACCGTTGTAATGACGGTCCTTGTGGCTCCGACGGGCGTCGATCCCGTGACCTCACGATTTTCAGTCAGATTTGCGCCTCATCGCCTGGATTCCTTGGCGCTCACACTCGCGGAGTTGCGGTGATCTGTGTGATCTATGTGATCACCTCGATCGTCTTTCGCGCCGGGAGTTGTGGTCAAACTGTGGTCAAAGTGGTCAGCCGGCACGCGAACTCCACGTTGTTCCAGGAAGCTAGCCATGCGTCGAAGCTCAGCTAAGGATTCGGCCACGCGGTTGCGGAGATGCCCCAGATCGTTGAAGCCGGCGAACTTACGATTGACCTGAAGCGCCCTCGCTAGCGACTCCGTATGGTGCGCGACTTCTCGTCGTTGCATTTCATAGCTTCGAAGCGCAACCAGGGCAGCGGTTTCTTCAGGCGTCTCCGCGTTCACATCCATGAATAGTCGGTGCCCCTCGAACGGGAGGGACAGCCATTCGAGGAAGTCGATCGCGGACATCGTCGCGATCTCCTCACTGACTCCTGGAATCCCTGTCGGCTCGTAGGGACGGTGGTGGTCGACGAGGATCTGCTGTGGTGCAACGCCCAATGCTCTGGACAGCTCGAGAAGCTCGACGACTGTCAGATCGAGCTTGCGCCCCAGCTCGATGTTGCTGACGACCTTCGCGCTGAGGCGTGCGTTAGGGATAGCGGCAGCTAGCTCGCGAACGGATCGGAATCCGCGACACAGACGCAGCTCTCGGATGCGCTCACCGATCGAGCGCGCAAACGAATCTTTCCCCGATTCGGACCAATCCATCCCTCCATGGTGTCTCACACTTCAGACGTTGTCATCGTCGAAGCAAGTGCTCACAGAGAACGAGCACAACGAAACGAAGGGGACATGATCATGGATGACTCACTACTTACGCCCGCGGAAGCCGCCCTCATCGCCGGAATGACGACTGGCGCGCTGGCCCGGCTTCGCTACCTCGGCAAGGGGCCCGACTTCTACAGGCTGGGACCTCGAACGATTCGCTACGCGCGTTCTGAAGTCGTTGAGTGGATCCGCCAGAGCCGCACCACGGCGAGCGGCAGGTGACCCGGTTGGTTACTCAGATACCTGAGCTCGCGGACGCGCTCGATTCTGCTCAGCGGGCTATTCGCCGATACTGCGTTCTGCCGGACGCGGCGTCGTATGACGCAGTGACGCTGTGGGCGGCCGCATCCCACGTGGTTCCCGCCCTAGATGTTGCACCGAGGTTGGTGATCCGATCAGCCGAGAAACGATCGGGGAAGACGCGCTTGCTCGAGGTGCTGAGCCTGCTGGTCAACGACCCTGTGCGATTCGCCGACGTCAGCGTTCCGTATCTCTTCCGACGCATCGAGAAGGCAGGGGACACCCCGCCGACGTTGATGCTCGACGAGGCGGACGCGATCTTCTCAGCGGGACGGCCGAGTGAACGCTCCGAAGCCCTCCGCGGAATCCTCAACACCGGATTCCAGCGGGGTTTCGTATACGGCCGGGTCGAGAAGCCGAACAATCAGCTGAAGGAGTATCGAGTCTTCGCCCTGGCAGCGATCGCTTCGATCGGCGCACTGCCGGACACTATCGAAGACCGAGCGATAGTACTCACTATGCGTCGGCGTTCGGGAACTGAACTCGTTGAGCAGTTCCGGCTTAGGGACGCAGGGGAGTACCTCGCCGTAGTGCGCCATCGCCTGCATCGTCTGCTCACCGACCACCAAGATGAGATAGCCGGTGTCCGCCCCGAACTGCCGGTGGAAGACCGCGCAGCTGATCTTTGGGAGCCGCTCGTCGCAGTGGCCCATCTTGCAGGAGACGAATGGATCAATCGCGCCTGGACGGCAGCAATCACCATGGTCGAGCAAGCGCGAGAGGACGAGAGCTCCGCGAACGTCGGCTTGGCGCTTCTGGAAGCCACTCGCGAAGTACTCAACTCGTACCGCGATGGCGCATGGATCGGCAGCGTCCAGCTGGTCGAAGCCCTCAGCAAGGTGCCCGAATACCGCGATTTGGCAAGTGCGCTGGGAGTCGCCGGAGTCGCTCGGGTACTTCGTCTATACGGAGTCCGACCCGCCAACCATCGTGTCGGGGAGAGCGTGCGAAAGGGATATCGACTCGTCGATCTCCGCGACGCATGGATGCGGTACCTCCCCTCTGCGCTTTCGCCCGCTACAGGAGCTACGCCGCTACTTCCGCAGAGAGATCAGGAGGAAGCAGCCACGCGACAAGCTACACATCCGCTACGCACCGCTACCCACGAAGCGAACCGAGGGCAAGGGAATGCGGAGCATCCCGCGGCAGCCTCTGTTTCCCACATCGAAGAGGTGACGCATGTGCGGTCATGAATCCTGCAGAGCAAGCTATACGGTTAGGGCCCCTAATTCGGCTTGTCTGTCCAGTCGAAGTTTCTCCCGTTCGCTGCGCTGGGCATGGAGAGCATGATGGTCGACCGCGCAAGCCAGAACCGCCGACGGCCGAACGCACCCGCCTCGCGTCAGATTGTCCACAAGGTGAAAGTTAACGAGGAGGAAGAGGCCGCACTGGTCGCTCGCTCCACGGAGCAAGGCGTGACCGTTGCTCGACTACTCGTCGAGTCGGCACTGTCACCCGAGCCCGGCGAGACGGCCACCGATCGAAGGAATGCCCTGGAGATGTTGTTCCGTATCGAGCGACTCATCTCGAACATCGCAAGCAACGTGAATCAGATCGCGAGAGTAGCGAACACTACGGGCAGCACCGATCTGTCATCTCTACGTGAACACCTTCAGCAGGCGAAGGCAGCGTACGAATCCATTGATCGATGCGTCGAACGGTTCTCCTTATGACCGGGACTGGGCGACCGAAGCCCAGGAAGGTCTCTTTCTACGTCGATCTATCGCTCGATGAGCGTATGCGGGCGGCCATGCTCAACACGATGGTCGCAGAAGGACACCGCTCCCTGTCGGACTTCTTGAGCAACGCCGTGCTCTACGAGCTTGCTCGTCTCGAGGCGCGGTACAACTCGGGGGAGCCATTCGTGGTCACTGCTTCGGGCTCGGTTCCTCGGGGCCGACCGCCGGCGCTTCGGGCGCGGTCGAGAAGTGTCGGCGATTGAACACGGTCTCGTAGATGTCGTCACTGATGAGGCCGCGGCGCGCCGCGTCGTCGATCTCCGACCAGGTGCCAGGCGGATCGACGATCAGCGAGTCATACCCGTTGGTATGGCCGCCTTGCACGTAGGGGAACCGCGTGAGTTCGTCCACAAGCTGCGCCCGATCGATGAACCTGGCGGCATAGCGCTGGCATATCTCGTACGGCGTCGCGCCGGAGAATCCGTCCAGAGGCATTGTCACCTTAGCGGCCGTGCGGAGTGCGCTGAGCACTGACGGCTGGGCCATCCCGAGCCATCTGGCGATCTCGCGTTGGCTGTATCCGTGCTGGTCGAACCGGCGCAGCTCGCGCCGGTAGTCCAGCTCAGCCATCTCTTTCCGATGGCGCGCGGACACCGCCGCACGGGCCCAGTCCGGAACCTCTGAGATCGCCATATCTATCACCCCTGATAGGGAATTCTATCTCGTCCATAGTGATTACTATCGGACGAGTGCTCGTCGCACGCTAGAAGTTCCGACTCCGCGCACGCGCGCGATGCTTGCCCAGCTCCGCTGCCCGGTACGCAGGCGTTCGGCCTCAGCAATCCGCTCGGGTGTCATCACGGTCGGACGGCCGCCGACACGACCCTGACTGCGCGCGTACTCGAGACCGCGGAGGGTGTTTTCCCGGATGGTATCGACGCGGAGCTGCGCGAACACTGCGACGATGCCGTAGAGAGCTCGGCCCATCGGCGTGGTCGTGTCGATCATGGGCTCTGTGAGGCTGACGAGGTTCACCCGCCGCGCGTCCAGGTCCTGCAGCGTCTCGATCAGGATGCGTTCACTGCCGGCGAGGCGGTCGAGTCGTCGGACTTTGAGAATGTCGCCCGCTCGCAAATAGTTCAAGCACTCGAGCCATGCGGGCGGTCCGTGGAGCGGCTCGATTCGCCGTGGTCGACGAATACCCGTTCGCAGCCGGCGGCGCGCAGCTCGGCCTCCTGTGCTTGGGGGTTCTGCTCGCGCCTGGAGACGCGGGCGTATCCGACTTCGTGTGCCATGCCGAAAACGCTACAGCCGACGTATCGGGGCGTTTGGGTTTCGGCAGGGGGTTTCGGCGGGCCACGTACCGGCGTGTCGCGCAGATGATCGCAATCGGCGACGAGACCGTCGTAATCGATCGTTTACGGCAGGCGCACGAGTTCTCGTCGGACTCGCACCGCTAGAGCTACCAGTCACGCGGGAATGCACACGACTGGCCTTGAGTTGGATACCCCCAAGGGGTATGTTTTAATCATGAACGGGTACACCGACAACAAGGCTGATCTGCGTAAGCGGTTGAGTCGCGTCGAGGGTCAGGTGCGAGGGATCGCACGGATGGTCGACGAAGACAAGTACTGCATCGACATCCTCACGCAGGTTTCTGCAGCGACGAAAGCGCTTGAAACGGTGGCGTTGTCGCTGCTGAGCGATCATCTGAGTCATTGCGTCGCCGAGGCCAGCGCTGAGGGCGGCGAAGTCGCGGCAGAGAAGGTCCGCGAGGCTAACGAAGCCATTGCCCGCCTGGTCCGTTCATAACCGCCACGTCTGTCTACTTGAAGGAGCACACGATGACTGATCGCATTGAACTTGGCCTGAAGGACGAGAACGCTGGCTGCGCGTGCTGTGCCGTTCCATCGAACACCGAGGCATCCACACCCACTGCGGCCTCGTCTTCCTCGGAAGAGGTTTTGGTTGCGGGTATGACGTGCTCGCATTGCGTGTCGAGCGTCAGTGACGAACTGACGGCTGTGGACGGTGTCGAGTCCGTCGACGTCGACTTGAACGCCGGCGGCATCTCCCGCGTGACCATCCACAGCGCAGCACCGGTCGATCCTGCTGCTGTGAGGGCTGCGGTCGAAGAGGCCGGCTATACCCTCGCGACCAGCCAGGCCTGAGTCGCTAACTGTCTGCACCCGGCTCGACCGGGCGCATCCGAGCAAGGAGTTCCGATGAGCCAGCATGACGAACATAGCCATCACGCCGCGCACGAGAACCACGGCAGCGCGCCGACAACGGAGCATGACCACGCGGCGATGAGCCACGATCACGACACTTCGCCAGAACATAGCGGCCATGGTGGTCACGGCGGACATGGTGGCCACGGTGATCATGTCCGCCAGTTCCGGCGGTTGTTCTGGATCATGCTGATCCTCGCGGTCCCGGTTGTCGGGTTCTCGATGATGTTCTCGATGCTGCTCGGATACCCACTGCCAGACACCGCCTGGGTCGGGTGGATCTCCCCGGTTCTCGGAACCGTCATGTATGTGTGGGGCGGTGCCCCGTTCCTCACCGGCGCGGTGAGTGAGCTTCGCGCCCGTAAGCCCGGGATGATGCTGCTGATCGCCCTCGCGATCACGGTGGCGTTCCTCGCGTCATGGGGTGCGAGTCTGGGCCTGTTGCACCACGAGTTGGATTTCTGGTGGGAGCTGGCCCTGCTGATCGTGATCATGCTGCTTGGTCACTGGATCGAGATGCGCTCTCTCGCGCAGACCACCTCGGCACTGGATTCCCTTGCCGCTCTGCTGCCCGATGAGGCGGAGAAGGTAGAGGGCGACACGACAACCACTGTCGCGCCTGCTGACTTGCTGGTGGGGGATGTCGTGGTGGTGCGCCCCGGCGGGCGGGTCCCCGCGGACGGGCGGATCGTGCAGGGCTCGGCGAGCATGGACGAGTCGATGATCACTGGCGAGTCCCGGCCGGTGCGCCGTAGCGACGGCGATCAGGTGATCGCCGGCACGGTCGCGACCGATTCTGGTGTGCGGGTGGAGATCACTGCGATCGGTGAGGACACTGCTCTGGCGGGGATTCAGAAGCTAGTGACCGAGGCGCAGAGTTCGTCGTCGCGGGCGCAACGGCTCGCGGATAAGGCGGCGGGGTGGTTGTTCTGGTTCGCGCTCGGCGCTGCCGCGATCACCGCGATCGTGTGGACGGTCGTCGGCCAGCCCGACGCCGCGGTGATCCGCACGATCACCGTGCTCGTGATCGCCTGCCCGCACGCTCTCGGCTTGGCGATCCCACTGGTTGTGTCGATCGCGACGGAGCGCGCCGCCCGTGGGGGTGTGCTGATCAAGGATCGTCTCGCGCTGGAGAGCATGCGTACCGTCGACACGGTCCTGTTCGACAAGACCGGCACCCTCACTAAGGGCACCCCCGCCGTTACCGCGATCGACCCCGTTTCCGGCACCGATTCCGACCAGTTGCTGGCGTGGGCTGCGGCCGCGGAAGCGGACTCCGAGCACCCCCTCGCCCGCGCGATCGTGAACGCGGCCAAGGAGAAGAACCTCACCGTTCCCGCGTCCTCTGACTTCGAGTCGTCCCCGGCTGTCGGAGTTCGTGCGCGTGTCGATGGACACGTTGTGCAAGTCGGTGGACCGTACATGCTCGAGCAGGAGAACGCCCACGAGCTGCCGGTTGCCGACGAGTGGCGCAATGAGGGTGCGATCATCCTCCACGTCCTCGTCGACGGCAAGGTTGCGGGCGCTCTACGGCTGGCAGACGAGATCCGCTCCGAGTCGCGTCACGCAGTCGAGGCCCTCCATGAGCGCGGTGTGCAGGTGGTCATGATCACCGGTGATGCCGATGCGGTCGCCGCCTCCGTGGCGGGCGAGCTGGGCATCGATCGTTACTTCGCCGGGGTGCGACCGGAGGACAAGGCCTCGAAGGTCAAAGAGCTGCAAGGCGAAGGCCGGAAGGTCGCGATGGTCGGAGACGGTGTGAACGATGCGCCTGCGCTCGCGCAGGCGGATGTCGGTATCGCCATCGGTGCGGGAACGGATGTCGCGATCGCCTCCGCCGGCGTCATCCTCGCCAGCGACGACCCCCGGTCGGTGCTCTCGGTGATCGAACTGTCCCGAGCCAGCTACCGGAAGATGAAGCAGAACCTCTGGTGGGCCGCCGGCTACAACCTCCTCTCCGTCCCGCTCGCAGCAGGCGTACTCGCCCCCATCGGTTTCGTGCTCCCGATGTCCGTGGGTGCCGTGCTGATGTCGTTGTCGACCATCGTCGTCGCGCTCAACGCGCAGCTGCTGCGCCGGCTGGACCTGCGCCCCGACGCAGTGGCCAGCAAGTAGCAAGAAACAGTCGGGACGACGGACGTAGGCTGATAGGAACGGGAGGTGAGTATGTCGCTGATCAACGTCGCACAACAGGTGCGGGGACCGCGCACGCTCACTCACACCGTCTTGGCCGTCATCGCGGTCGCCGTGGGCATCATCGCCGGCCTGCTGGCGATGCACTCCTTCAACTCGCACGCGACAACTGCCGGCCACCACGACACCGTCGCTGTCAGCACTCAAGCCGGAGCGTCCGACCATCATCGCGATGCGTCCGCTTCCGCCGTCTTGCCGGACTCACCGCAAGTGGACGCGGGATGCGCGACGTGCGGGGGCACGGACTCGATGACGTGGATGGCGTGCGTCCTCGCGCTCCTGGTCGCCACAATCCTGCTCGGACGGATCGGGCTCGGCTGGCGGCACTCGACACTGATCGAAATGCTCACGGCCGCGACGACGCGCTGGCCCGCCCGCGCTCACGCCCTCCCGCCACCCCCCTCTCTCACGGTCCTCTGCATCAGTCGCACGTGATGGCGCGCTAGCCCGCTCTGCGGGCACGCACCCCTGGCACCGGCAGTAGCCGGGCCTCATCACCGACCCTTGGAGAACACTCATGAAGATTCGACCCGCGGCGATCGCCGCACTCACCCTCACTGCCCTTCTTGCCCTCACGGGCTGCGCCGGAAACACCGGTTCCGGCGACGGCATGGAAGGCATGGACCACGGCGGAAGCTCGTCCGCACCCGCCGACACAGTAGACGCGAACGACGCCGACATCATGTTCGCCAGCATGATGAAGGAGCACCACGCACAGGCCATCGAGATGTCCGACGTCCTCCTCAGCAAGGACGGCGTCGATGAGCGCGTCGTCGCTCTCGCGGAAGAGATCAAGGCCGCTCAGGAGCCCGAGATCCAGAAGATGGACCAATGGCTCGAGGACTGGGGCGCGGATATGGGCGACATGGGTGGCATGGATCATGGCGACGGCATGATGTCCGAGGACGACATGCAGGCCCTCGAAGATGCCACCGGTCCCGATGCTGGCGCTCTGTTCCTCGAGCAGATGATCCAGCACCACGAGGGCGCTGTCGACATGGCGCAGGAAGAAGTCGACAACGGTCAAAACAGCGACGCCATCGCACTCGCTGAAACGATCATCGACACGCAAACCGACGAGATCGCCACCATGAAGGAGATCCTCGCAACTCTGTGATCCCCGGGGTGGGGTGCGGGGCTCCCGCACCCCACCTCGTGATCTGTTGCGCACACCATCATGCGAACCCTCAAGAAGCTCACGTTGCCCACTTTTCGACAGCGACACCGAGCGGCACTCACGCTCTCCACAACGATCGCGGCCAGCATTGTGCTGGCCGGCTGCGCGGCACCCGCCGAGCCCACCACCGGGCACGACCACGCCGCGTCCATCAGCCACGTCCACGCGATCGTGCCTAACCCCTCCGAGGACGGATACCTCCTGGGTGCCCATGACGGGATCTACACGGCCACACCGGATGGGGAGGTCGGCTCGCGTATCGAGACGACCGACTTCGACGCGATGGGCCTCATCACCGTCGGTGACGCTCTCCTCGCGTCCGGGCATCCCGGACCGACCACGCCCCCAGAACTCGGCTCCCCCAACCTCGGAATCATCCGGAGCGACGACAGCGCCAGATCTTGGACGCCCGTCTCGTTCACTGGCGAGAAAGACTTCCACGTCCTTGCCGCCGGGAAGAACGACACCCTCTACGGGATCGCCTCGGACTCCGCGGAGCTCCTCCGCACCGACGATCTCGGTGAGACCTGGTCGCCGGTCGGAGAAATCCTGGCGTTCAGCCTCGTCCTCGACAACGCGGGACAACTGATCGCTGCCACCCCAGACGGGCTGCAAATCAGCACTGATGAGGGCGCCACCTTCGCGCCCCTGAACGACGCACCTGCGCTCTACCTCCTCGCCGTATCGCCTGACGGCAAACAGCTGGTCGGTGTCGGCCGCGGCGGGCAGATCTGGGCCAGCACAGGATCCAACGCCGAGTGGGTTCCCGCCGGCGTCACCCATGGCTCCGCACAAGCGCTCGCGACCACAAACGACGGCGCAATACTGGTCTTCGACGACAGTGGGTTGACCGCGATAGACAACTAGACGCGACGGAGATTTCTCCAAGAGAACGGCGCTCACTACCCCAGGTCCGCCGAAAGTGCCCGCCGTTAGGAGGTTTCGACAAGCCATAGCGGCGGGCCTTCGAGCGCCGACCAACTACGTCTGCCGCAAACGATCGTTTTCGGTGGGCCTCCGACCGCGAGCTTCTCATCAACGCTGACCCTGGTGAGACTGGACGTGAACACCCCTCGTGAGCCTCAACGCCGATCGTGGCCGGACAGTGATCGATCTTCAGGTCTGCGTCTCATCGATCGATCGCTCAGTGCGACGGTTCCGCGCCGAGCACCGTCAGGGGACCTTCCTCGGCGGTCGGGGGTTCGAAGTGGTCGAAGTAGTCTGCCGCGACGTCGTTGGAAAGCGCATAGTCGTCCGCGTGCTCGTGGCTCCGTGCCGCGAGTCGTCCCAGTGCGACTGCCCTTGGCGTCGCGAGATAGATCGTCTCAGGCACTACTCCAAGCGGGCGCAGCAAGTTCCGATAGATGAGACGGGCACGCTTGGACCAGAACGAGAAGTCGAGTACCACGTCTTGGTCAGCCGCGACGAGCGCGATGAGGCGGGCGCGGAGCTCCTGCTCGATCTCTTCATGCACATCGCTCGGCAGGGGCATCGTCCGGATGCCCCTGCGCCAGGCTTCCTGGTCGAATGAAAGACGAACCATGCCTTCCGCTTCCAGTCGCCTCGCAACGGTCGACTTTCCGGATCCCGCCGGCCCGCACATCAAAACAACTCTGATCATCACTCCGACGATAGCCCCGCCCGCTCTGGCAACGATCATTTACGGCAGACGCGAAGGTCAAACCGGGCGTAGTGAGGCAGCCGCTCCCCGCCACGTCTCGATGGCAACTCGTGTTTCAGGCGCGATGCACGATTCGCTAAACCAGGCTTCGAGATCCAAGTTCCCGTACATGTCGCGGAACGCGGATTCTGCGGTGTGGCCGAATCGGCCAAGGATTTGCTGTCGTTCTTCGACCTCAATAGATCGTTCGTGCAGCGCAGCCATCGCGTCCGCGTTCGTGAATGACTTGAGGTAGTCGGCGACGGCGGCATCGTCGGTGACATCGACCGCCCTCAGGAGTACGGCGGCGACGAGGCCGGTTCGATCCCACCCTGCCGAGCAGTGGAAGAGGATCGCTCCATCATCGGCGTCAGCGATCGCGTTCAGTACAAGCGCGAGTCTGTCTGGAAGCGCCTGGAGGTGCGCGAGATAGTAGAGGGGCGTGCCCCACCGGCCATCCTCTTCATACTGCTTCCAGAAGTCCGTCTCATCGCTGCCGTCAAGATCTGCGCCCAGACCGCACGCAGACGACCAAACGTGGATTTGCGACGAAGCGCGAGGCAGACAACTACCTTGCGACGGTCGAAGTTTCGAAAATGCGAGGTGAGTGGCTTGACCCATCACGCTCGAAAGTGAGCGTTGCAGACGTCGCCGGGGAGTGGATCGCCGGCCAGGTGCAGATCAAGCCGAGTACGCTCTCGGGATACCGATACACGCTTGACCGGCACGTTCTGCCGACGTGGGGGAGCCGGCGGCTCGTCGAGATAGGTCACGGCGAGGTACAGGCGTGGATCACGAGTCTGGCGGAGGGCCTGGCGCCGTCGACTGTGCGCCAGATCTACTTCGTTCTCGCGGCCCTCATGAAGTACTCCGTGAGGGATGGTCGGATTAATCGCGACCCGACCGATGGTGTGCAGATGCCGCGGAAGCGCGCGACCGACCGTGGGTACCTTTCCCATGACCGGGTGGCGTCTCTCGCGCGGGAGTGTGACGGACACGCGGATCTCATCGCCTTCCTCGCCTACACCGGGCTCCGGTGGGGAGAGATGGCTGCGCTGAAGGTCTCGTCGATCGACTTTTCCCGTAGGCGCGTCGACGTGAAGGAAGCTCTGACCGACGTGCGCGGAACGCTTGTGCGTGGAACACCGAAGACGCACGAGCGCCGCTCTGTGCACTTCCCTGCGTTCCTGGAGCTTCCGCTGCGCGCCAGAGCGGCTGGAAAGCAACCCCAGGAGTCTCTCTTCGTCTCTAGTCGTGGCCTGGAGATGCGCAACGGCAACTTCCGCAAGCGGGTGTTTCTCCCGGCGCTCAAGCGTCTTCAGGAGCGTGACGCGCGTTTCCCGACAGTGACAGTGCATGATCTGCGTCACACGGCCGCATCGCTGGCGATCTCGGCAGGCGCAAACGTGAAAGCTGTGCAACGAATGCTGGGCCACGCATCGGCCGCGATGATCCTCGACGTGTATGCCGACCTCTTCGACGATGATCTTGACCATGTGGCAGGTCGTCTCGACGATGCGGCTCAGCAAGGCGTGGCCAAAATGTGGTCAAGTCCTTCGCCGGGGTAAAGCAAAACCCCCGCCATGTAGAAGCTAGGCGAGGGTTTCTGGGACCGTTGTAATGACGGTCCTTGTGGCTCCGACGGGCGTCGATCCCGTGACCTCACGATTTTCAGTCGTGCGCTCTACCAACTGAGCTACAGAGCCATGCGACTGGCAAGACCTGCCGCATCTAGACGAAAGGCCTTTCTCGAAGAGAAAGGCCCGTCGCTTAGAGCGACCCTGACGGGACTTGAACCCGCGACCTCCGCCGTGACAGGGCGGCACGCTAACCAACTGCGCTACAGGGCCATACTTGTTTTCAATTGTACCGGAAGGAGTGACCCCAACGGGATTCGAACCCGTGCTACCGCCGTGAAAGGGCGGCGTCCTAGGCCGCTAAACGATGGGGCCGAAGTCTGTCCCGGAGGACTTCCTTGCCGACGCTCAAGCATAAGGGAAGATCTGAGCAAAACGGAAATCGAGGGCGAGCCTGCTGTCCCCCGGGCGTGTTCAGGAGGACGATGGACTCGTATCGCTGTGTCCTCTCGCGCTGTCCGCCATATGGTGCGGATGTGAAAGAAGTTGTTAGTGTGGCATTTGTGAAACCGGCGGAAGGGGCCGCGTGAACGACAAGGACTCGACGACGGGTGCTGCTGCGGCGGCATCCGACGACTGCGGCTGCGCGCCGACGCCCGCGGAGAGCCGTGCGTTCTGGAAGGACCGCTCGGTCACCCGTCGCGGCGCCCTCACTCTCGGCGCGCTCAGCGTCGTCGCCCTCAGCGCCTTCGGCGTCTCCAATGGTGTGACCGCCGCGTACGCGGCGACGTATCCCAGCTGGGACGACGTGCAGAACGCCATGAACAACGAGTCCTCCAAGGCCGCCGAGGTCACCCGCATCGAGGGGCTCATCCAGTCGCTCAAGCAGCGGGTGGCAGACGCGCAGGCCAAGGCCGTCCTCGCCGGCGAGGAGTACAACGCCGCTCAGCTGGCGTACTTCGACGCCATCGCCGTGGCAGACGAGCTCCAGTCGAAGGCCGATGAGCAGGCCCTCGTCGCCGACGATGCGACCAAGAAGGCCGCACAGCTCGCCGCGCAGCTGTATCGCAACGGCGGCGACGACACCGCCCTCGAACTCTTCTTCGCCGGATCGGCCGACAACGCCGACCAGCTGCTCTCTCGTCTCGGGACGATGGACAAGGTCTACCAGTACAACCAGACGGTGCACGACAACGCTGTCGCCGCACGCAACTCGGCCCAGGCGCTCACAGATCAGGCCGTCGTCGCCCGCACCGAGCGCGACCGCCTGCAGCAGATCGCCGAGCAGAAGATGATCGAGGCCCAGGCCGCAGCCGACGCCGCTCAGGCGGCGCTCGACGAGCAGTCGGCCAACCTCGCGACGATGCAGGCACAACTCGCAGCTCTGAAGGACGCCACGGCGACGACCGTGGCCGGCTACCAGGAGGGCGTGCGCGTCGCGGAAGAGGAGCGCAAGCGCCGCGAAGCAGCCGAGGCTGCTGCTGCTGCTGCAGGCAATGGCGGCGGTGAAGGCGGTGGCGGCGGAGGTGTCGGCGGATCACCCGGTTCCGGCGGCTGGGTCCGACCGCACGGCGGCTACCGGAGCGCCGGATTCGGCTCTCGACCCAAGCCCTGCGCGGCCTGCTCGGGCTACCACTACGGCGTCGACCTCGCCAACGGCTGCGGTGCGGCGATCTACGCGGCGCAGTCCGGCACCGTCGACTACGCCGGACCCCGGGGCAACTACGGCAACTACATCCGCATCCAGCACGGCGGCGGAGTCGCTTCCGGCTATGCGCACATCAGGGACGGCGGGTTCGCTGTGCGCAGCGGCTCGTGGGTGAACTCCGGTCAGGTCATCGCATACGCGGGCAACACCGGAGCATCCGTCGGCTGCCACCTGCACTTCGAGGTGTACATCAACGGCGGGTACACCAACCCCATCACCTTCCTCGCAGATCGCGGCGTCTCGGTCTGAGATCCGCGTCGGCAACGACGAAGACCCCCGGCCGCAGCGCGGATCCGGGGGTCTTCTTCGTTCAAGCGAGGGGTCAGTGACCCTGCTCGCCGAAGCGGACGATCGCCTCGTCGAGGATGCGCTGCGCCTCTGCGGCGTCGCCCCACGCGTCGACCTTGACCCACTTGTTGGGCTCGAGGTCCTTGTAGTGCTCGAAGAAGTGCTCGATCTCCTTCTTGGTGAACTCGGCGACATCGCCGATGTCCTGGATGTGTGCCCAGCGGGGGTCCTTCGACAGCACGGCGACGAGCTTGTCGTCTCCGCCGGCCTCATCGCTCATCTTGAGCACGGCGACCGGGCGCACCTCGACGACGACGCCGGGGTAGATGGCGTGGTCGAGAAGCACGAGCACGTCGAGCGGGTCGCCGTCCTCGCCGAGGGTGTTGTCGAAGTAGCCGTAGTCGGCGGGGTAGCCGAAGGTCGTGTAGAGCACGCGGTCGAGGTGCACTCGTCCGGTCTCGTGGTCGACCTCGTACTTCACGCGGCTGCCGCGCGGGATCTCGATGACGGCGTCGTGTGCGCCCATACGTGTGCTCCTCAGAAATGACGGTTGGATGCCGCGCACTAGCCTACCCGCGGCCGGCGGACGGCCTCGGCGCCCGCCGCGCCGCACGGTTCAGCAGCGTCGTCACGACCCCGGTCAGCAGCAGCACCAGGAGGCCGGCATAGCCGATCGCCGGGACGAACACCGCGAGCGCGAGGGCGATCAGGAACAGGATGATCGCGGCGAGGTCGCCGATCACTCCCGCCCGCAGGATGTCGACGGGGGTGGTGGTGAAGTCGGGATGACGCAGCAGATAGAGCCACCCCGCGAGAGTCGTGATCTGGGTGAGGATCAGCGTGCCGATGTAAACCACGGGCTGCAGCGAGTCCGTCTCCATCTGCCCGATCATCGCGGTCGGCACGGGCAGCCAGACGATGGTCGCCATCCAGGCGATGTTGATCCAGAGCAGCGGGCCGGTGATCCACTCCACGTCGCGATACTGACGGTGGTGGCCCATCCAGAACGTCGCGATGAGCACGAAGCTCAGCCCGAAGCTCAGTAGCTGACCCGAGTGTTCGATGAAGAATTCGGCCGTGCTGAGCTTTCCGGAGGCGGCTTCCGACACGGATTCCATGAGCGGCAGGATCAACAGGGTCATCGCGATCGCGACGACCGCATCGACGAGAGCCTTGAACCGCTCGGTCCTGAACCGCACTGGGTGATCCGTCACGGCGCCAGGTTAGGACGCGGAGCGCCTCGAACGCGAGCGCGGCGCGGCGATCCGCCCTCGTGATCTACCGTTGGTCTGTGCCGTCGCTCTCACCCGCCATCGCCGAGATCCGCCTCGCCGTGCGCTCCGCGCTCGCCGATCTGTCCGAGGGGTCGACCGTCGTCGTCGCTCTGTCCGGGGGAGCGGATTCGCTCGCGCTCGCCGCGGCCACGGCGTTCGAAGCCCCCAAGCTCGGAGTCCGGGTGGGCACGCTCACGGTCGACCACGGTCTTCAGAGCGGATCGGATGCTGTCGCCGCCCGCGCGGCGAAGACGGCGGCGGCCCTCGGGCTCGATGCTCTCATCGTCAGGGTCGAGGTGGGCGAGGAGGGTGGCCCGGAGGCCGCGGCCCGCGACGCGCGGTACAGGGTGCTGAAAGACGCCGCAGCGGATGCCGGTGCCTCAGCCGTGCTGCTCGGACACACGCTCGACGACCAGGCCGAGACGGTGCTGCTCGGCCTCGCCCGCGGATCCGGGGCGGCGAGCCTGCAGGGGATGGCGCCGGTCCGCGAGGACGATGACGGGCTGCGCTGGGTGCGACCGCTGCTCGCGGTGCGGCGGGAGACCACACGGGCGTTCTGCACGGCATCCGACCTCGAGGTCTGGGACGACCCGCACAATGCAGAGCAGCGATTCGCCAGGGTGCGTGTGCGCGAACGGGTGCTTCCGGTGCTCGAAGCCGAGCTCGGCCCGGGCATCGCCGAGGCATTGGCGCGCACGGCCGAGCAGCTGCGGGAGGACGCCGAGGCGTTCGACGAGATGATCCACGAGACCATCGAGGACATCGTCGAGCACGCCGAGGCAGGGATATCGGTGAGCGTCGCTGCGCTCGCCGCCAACCCGGCGGCTCTGCGCAACCGGATCATCCGACTGGTCGTCGACAGCGAGTTCGGCGTGAGCCTGACGCGGCTGCAGACTCTCGAGGTCGCACGGCTCGCCACCGACTGGTCGGGTCAGGGACCCATCGACCTGCCCGCGTGCTCGGCGTCCAGGCTCGGCGGGCGCATCGTCTTCACCGCCCGCTGAGCGGCGAACGCGCGTCCTACTTCTTGCCGCCGAGCAGACCGCCGAGCAGATCGCCGATGCCGCCGCCAGACGAGCTGCCGCCCCCGAGGATGCCGCCGAGCAGGTCTCCGATGCCGCCGCCGCCAGACGAGCTGCCGCCCCCGAGGATGCCGCCGATCACATCGCCGATGCCGCCGCCACCCGACTGCGCCTCTGCAGTGCCGGGCTTCGCGGACTTGTCTTTCGTGGCGTTGGCGATCAGGCCCATCACGATCGGCGCGAGGATCGGGAGGAGCTTGCCGAAGTCGATGCCGGCGGTCTCCTTCGACTCGGTGAGCTTCTCGGTGACCTTCTTCTCGTCATCGCCGAGGATGTGCGAGACGATCTTGCCGCCGTCGGCCTGATCGATGTCGTCGACCTTCTTCGCGGTCCCGGTCTTGCCCTGGTGGCGCTTGAGCGCGTTCTCGATCGCCGCAGAGCCCTCGCTCGTGGACGCGTTCTTCGCGAGGCCGCCGAGCAGTACGGCGCCACCCTGCTCGACCGCCTCCTTGGCGACGTCGGGGGAGACTCCGAGTTTCGCGGCGATGTCGTCGATCGGGACCTGCGTGAGGATGTCGTCGAGTGCCATGGGTGAATCCTTCCGTCTGCGGGCGCGCGCCCGTTCCAGCGCCAGAGTAGTGCCGATGCCGGACGTGCATCCAGAATTCTGGTCGCCGATCTGCGGATCCTGGGCGGGAGCATCGGTGCGCGTCGCCTAAAATCGATCCATGCGCGCCGCGGAGATCCAGGACGACCTTGCTCAGATCCTCGTCACAGAGGAGGAGATCATCGCCAAGCTCGATGAACTCGCGACTCGGGTCGCGGCCGACTACGCGGGCAAGGAGATCATCCTCGTCGGCGTGCTCAAGGGAGCGGTCATGGTCATGGCCGACTTCGCACGCGCGCTTCCGTTCCACGCCCCGATGGACTGGATGGCGGTCTCGAGCTACGGGGCGAGCACCAAGTCGAGTGGTGTCGTGCAGATCCGCAAAGACCTCGACACCGACCTGAACGGCAAGCACGTGCTGATCGTCGAGGACATCATCGACTCGGGCCTCACCCTCAGCTGGCTGCTCGAGAACTTCGAGTCGCGCGGTGCGGAGTCGATCGAGGTGCTCGCACTCCTGCGCAAGCCGGAGGCCGCGAAGGTGGTCATCGACTGCAAGTACGTCGGATTCGACATCCCCACCGACTTCGTGGTCGGCTACGGCCTCGACTACGACGAGCGCTACCGCAACCTGCGCGATGTCGCGGTGCTCGCTCCGCACGTCTACAGCTGATCACCCGTCGCCCGGGTCGTTGAGCCTGTCGAAGGGTACGCCGTGGGTGAACGCACAGCGGCCACCTAGGGCACGCGCGATACGCTGATCCGACCATGGATGTCAAGAAGCTCACTCGGAATCCGCTGATCTACGTCGCTCTGATCGGTCTGCTGCTGTTCGGCGGCTTCCTGCTGATCTCGAACCTCGGCGCGCCCAAGCAGATCACGACCCAGGAGGGTCTGGAGCTGCTCTCGGGCAAGACGGTCACCGAGGTCGTGAACACCGACGGAGACCAGCGCGTCGACATGACCCTGTCGAAGGCGTTCGAGGGCTCGGAGAACGTGCAGTTCTACTACGTCGACGCGCGCGCTGAAGAGGTCGTCTCGGCCATCAACGCCGCCGAGCCGAAGGACGGCTTCAACGACGCCGTGCCTCGCGCGACCTGGTTCGACGGCATCCTCTCTCTTCTTCTTCCTCTCGTGCTGCTCGGTCTGCTGTTCTGGTGGCTGCTCTCGTCGATGCAGGGTGGCGGCAGCAAGGTCATGCAGTTCGGAAAGTCCAAGGCGAAGCTCGTCAACAAGGAGACCCCGACGGTCACCTTCGCCGACGTCGCCGGCGCCGACGAGGCGATCGAGGAGCTCCACGAGATCAAGGAGTTCCTGCAGGACCCGGCCAAGTTCCAGGCCATCGGCGCCCGCATCCCGAAGGGTGTGCTGCTGTACGGCCCTCCGGGAACCGGAAAGACCCTGCTCGCCCGTGCCGTCGCAGGCGAGGCGGGAGCCCCGTTCTACTCGATCTCGGGGTCTGACTTCGTCGAGATGTTCGTCGGCGTCGGTGCATCGCGTGTCCGTGACCTGTTCAACCAGGCCAAGGAGAACGCTCCCGCGATCATCTTCATCGATGAGATCGACGCCGTCGGTCGTCACCGCGGCGCCGGTATGGGTGGCGGAAACGACGAGCGCGAGCAGACGCTCAACCAGATGCTCGTCGAGATGGACGGCTTCGACCCGAACGCGAACGTCATCGTGATCGCGGCGACCAACCGCCCCGACATCCTCGACCCGGCACTCCTGCGCCCCGGCCGCTTCGACCGTCAGATCGGCGTCGACGCCCCCGACCTGCGCGGGCGCCAGAAGATCCTCGAAGTGCACAGCAAGGGCAAGCCGCTGGCCAAGAGCGTCGACCTCGAGGTCGTCGCCCGCAAGACCCCCGGCTTCACCGGAGCGGATCTCGCGAACGTCCTCAACGAGGCCGCACTGCTGACCGCACGCTCGAACGCGCAGCTGGTCGACAACCGTGCGCTCGACGAGGCCATCGATCGTGTCATCGCGGGCCCCCAGCGTCGCACCCGTGTGATGAAGGACAAGGAGAAGCTCATCACCGCGTATCACGAGGGCGGTCACGCTCTCGCTGCGGCGGCGATGAACTACACCGACCCCGTCACGAAGATCACTATCCTGCCCCGAGGCAAGGCGCTCGGCTACACGATGGTGCTGCCGCTCGACGACAAGTACTCCATCACCCGCAACGAGCTGCAGGATCAGCTGACCTACGCCATGGGTGGTCGCGTCGCTGAGGAGATCGTGTTCCACGACCCGACCACCGGCGCCTCGAACGACATCGAGAAGGCGACCTCGATCGCCCGCAAGATGGTGCTCGAGTACGGCATGACCACACTGGTCGGACCGGTCAAGCTCGGCAGCGAGGGCGGCGAGCCCTTCGCCGGTCGTGACATGGGCAGGGGACGCGAGTACTCCGAGAAGGTCGCCGAGCGGGTGGATGCAGAGGTGCGGGCGCTCATCGAACAGGCTCACAACGAGGCTTACGAGGTCATCAGCACCAACCGTGACATCCTCGATCGCCTCGCCCTGTCGCTGCTCGAGGAGGAGACCCTCGATCACAACCAGATCGCCGAGATCTTCACCGAGGTGAAGAAGCTCCCCGAGCGTCCGCTGTGGCTCTCGAGCGAGGACCGCCCCGTGTCGGAGCGGCCCCCGATCGAGGTCCCGAAGAAGGACGTCTCGCTGGTGGCATCGGTCGAAGCGCCGGCCGCGGCTCCGCGCACGCAGCCCGGATCGGCGGGAGCCGGCCAGGCTCGACCTGCGACGGCCTGACCGGTGTCTGTCGACCGCGCGCGTGTCGAGCGGCTCACCAGGGAATTGCTCGAGGCGATCGGCGAGGACCCTGATCGCCCGGGTCTGAAGCAGACGCCGACGCGCATGGGCGACCTCTATGCGGAGTTCTTCGCGGGTGTCGGCGAGGATCCTGCTGCCCCTCTCGCGCACACGATCAGCGTCTCTCGAGGCCCTGCTCCCGACACGCTTCCGTCGGGTGCCGTGCTGCTGAGAGACATCCGCTTCCGGTCGGTGTGCGAGCACCATCTGCTGCCGTTCGCGGGGCGCGCGCACATCGCCTATCTGCCGGGCGAGCAGGTCGTCGGACTCGGAGCGCTGGTGCGTGTGGTCGAGATCCTCGCCGGTCGCCCTCAGGTGCAGGAGCGCCTCGGTGAGCAGATCGCCGACACGATCGCCGAGCACCTCGACACCCGTGGCGTGCTCGTGGTGCTCGATGCGAGCCACGGCTGCGTGACCATGCGCGGTGGGCGACAGCCGGAGGCCTCGACGCTCACGATCGCCGCCCGTGGCGAATACACCGAGCCGATCGCCCGGGCCGAGCTCATCGCGCTGATCGGATCTTCAGGCTCGGGGACGGCACACGGATGACGGGCATCTGGGGCATCGTCAACGTCACGCCCGACTCGTTCAGCGACGGCGGTCGTTACCTCGACGTGGATCGGGCCGTCGAACACGGCCTGCGGCTGCGTGCTGAGGGAGCCACCGTGCTCGACGTCGGCGGCGAGTCGACCAGGCCCGGCGCAGAGCGGGTGGGGGCAGAGGAGGAGCAGCGGCGTGTGCTCCCGGTGATCGAGCGTCTCGTCGCCGCGGGCGCGCCGGTCAGCGTCGACACCCTCAACGCTTCGACCGCCGCTGCTGCGGTGCGAGCAGGGGCGCGGGTCGTCAATGACGTGTCCGGCGGTCTGGCCGACCCTGACATGCTCGCGGCGGTCGCCGAATCCGGCGCCGACTATGCGATCGGCCACTGGCGCGGCTTCTCATCCGATATGTACGCGCACGCCGAATACCGTCGCGCAGCACGCGAGGTCGCAGGTGAGCTGCACGAGCGGATGGGCGAGGCTGCGGCATCCGGTATCGCGCCGTCGCGATTGATCGTCGATCCGGGCATCGGGTTCTCGAAGAAGGGCGACCAGAACTGGGGCGTGCTGCGCGGACTCGACGAGATCGTCGCCCTGGGGCCCCGCGTGCTCGTCGGCACGTCTCGCAAGAGGTTCCTCGCGCAGACCATCGATGCGGACCCGGCGACGGTCTCCGAAGCGCGACGCGACCTCGCCACGGCGGTCACGAGCGCGCTCGCCGCGCGCGCCGGAGTCTGGGCCGTCAGAGTGCACGACGTCGGCGCCACCCGCGACGCTCTGGCCGTCGTGCACGCCTGGGAGGGATAGACCATGGATGTCCTCGACGAGATCGTCCTGACGGGGCTCACCGTCTTCGGCAGGCACGGGGTCTACGACCACGAGCGCGAGAACGGCCAGGAGTTCACCATCGATCTGCGCCTCAGGATGCCGCTCAGCGGCGCGGCAGCATCGGATGATGTCGCCGACACCGTGCATTACGGAGAGCTTGCCGAGAAGGTCGCCGAGGTGGTCGCGGGCGAGCCGGTGAATCTCATCGAGACGCTCGCAGAGCGCATCGCAGGTGTCGCGCTCGCCGACCCCCGGGTGCACGACGTCACCGTCACGGTGCACAAGCCGCACGCACCGATCTCGCTCACGTTCTCGGATGTCGCGGTCACGGTGCACCGGGCGCGGCAGCGATCCACTGAGGAGGCATCGCGATGAGTCGCAACCTGGCCAACCCGCCGAGCCTCCCCGGTCCCCGACCCGGGCGGGACGAATCCGTGGCCGTCGTCGCCTTCGGCGCGAACCTCGGTGATCGCGAAGACACGATCCGTGCCGCAGCAGAGCGCATCTCGCGACTGCCGCTGGTCAGCGACGTGCGTCTGTCGTCGCTGTTCGAGACGGTGGCGCTGCGGCTCGACGGGCCGGATCCGGAGGCCCCCGGATACGTGAATGCGGTCGCGCTGGTCAGCACCCGCCTGGCCCCGTCGATCCTGCTCGGCATGCTGCACGCGATCGAGGACGAGCACGGTCGCGAGCGCCATGAGCGCTGGGGTGATCGCACCCTCGACCTCGACCTGATCGCCTACGGCGAAGAATCAGCCGACGACGCTGGGCTGCAGCTGCCGCACCCTCGCGCCTTCGAGCGGCTGTTCGTGCTCGAACCGTGGCTCGAGCTCGACGGCGACGCCGTGCTGCCAGGCAGGGGCCGTGTCTCCGAGCTCGTCGCCGACCTGCGCCGCCGGGAGCACTCATGAAGCGCACTTCGCTCGGACTCCTCGCGGTCCTCGCCGTGCTCGCCGCCGCCGGGGGCTTCGTCCTCGATCACGTGCTGACCACGATGGGCCGCACGACGTTCACGCCGTCGCTGCTCCTGCCCGTGCTGCTGCTGCTCATCGCCGCGGCTTCGCTGGCGGTCGCCTGGCCGGTGCGGGCGAGCGTTCGCAACGGCATCCGCATCGATCCGTTCCGCGCGACCCGTGCCGTGACTCTCGCCCGCGCGTCGAGCCTGGTCGGGGCGATCATGGCCGGGTTCGGCGCGGGGCTTCTGGCGTTCCTTCTCTCCAGGCCGATCGATCCCCCGGTAGGGTCGACTGTGGCGATGGTGGCACTGATCGGAAGCGCGATCGTGCTCGCCGTCGTCGCGCTCATCGCCGAACAGTTCTGCACCCTGCCGAAGGATCCTGATGACTCAGAACCCAGAGATCGAGCCGGGGACCCCGGCACCGCTTAGTTCGGCGGAGGTCAGCGACCTCGCGGCCCTCGACCAGGGCACGTATTCGCAGCTGCGCACCGCGCGCAACGAGGCGAGGCTGGAGCTCGACGGCACCTGGCACCAGATCTCGCCGCGCTACGTGGTCTCTCAGGTGCTTCAGAATCTGATCTTCGTCGCGGTCGTGCTGGCTGCGGCCCTCGTGCTGGCGCTGGTGCTCGACCAGACCTGGGTGTGGATCCCGGCGGGCGTCATCGTGCTCATCACGCTGATCACGCTCGTGATCCTTCCGCGGCAGGCCAAGGCCATCGGGTACATGCTCCGCGACGACGACATCGTCTTCCGCAAGGGCATCCTCTGGCAGCGCATGATCGCCGTGCCCTACGGCCGCATGCAGCTCGTCGACATCACGCAGGGGCCCCTCGACCGTTCCTTCGGCGTCTCCCAGCTCAAGATGGTCACCGCTGCCGCCACTACGGGCGTGCAGATCCCCGGACTCGCACAGGCCGCCGCCGAGGCACTGCGCGACACCCTCATCGCCGTCGCCGAGACCCGCCGGACGGGCCTGTGAGCGAGCAGTCTTTCCCGTCGCCCCCGGCGGCGGCCGAATCCCCGGCGCGAGCCGCGACCCTCGCCGACGGTGAGTGGCACCGGATGCACCCGCTCACCCCGCTCTTCAAGGGCGGGCTGGCGCTCATCATCATCGCGGGCATCGCGATCGCCAACCTGCGCGATCGACTCATCGCCTGGTTCGTCGAGTTCTTCACGCCCGAAGAGGTGAACTACGACGACTACTCGGGTGGCGATCCCGTCGACTGGGTCTTCGAGAACAACCTGCTCATCATCGTGCTGCTCAGCGTGCTGGCGCTCGTCGCCGTGCTCGTGCTCATCTTCTGGTTCGTGTGGCGTTTCCAGCAGTTCCGGATCACCGGTGATCACGTCGAGGTGCGCAAGGGCATAGTCTTCCGCTCGCACCGGCGCGCGCCGCTCGATCGGGTTCAGGGCGTCAACCTCACTCGCCCGTTCCCCGCGCGCATCATCGGACTCGCGAAGCTCGAGGTCGTCGGTGCGGGCACCGACTCCAACGTCGAGCTCGAGTACCTCGCGACACCGCGCGCTGAGGCGGTGCGGACCGACATCCTGCGCCTCGCTTCAGGTGCGCGCGCGGCGAGACTGACCGCGGCGGATGCAGCGGCCGGGGTGCGCCCGTCGGACGCCGTGGGTTCCGTGGCCGGCGGGCCGGGTTCGGCGCGAGCGCAGCTCGTCGGGTCGGTGAACGCCGGGGTCAACGATCTGATCAGCGGCGTCGACCTGGCCGATGTCGAGCCGGAGAGCGTGGTCAAGATCCCGACGGGTCGCCTGGTCGGCTCGCAGTTGATCTCGAGCGTGCTCTGGTTCGTCTTCTTCGGCATCATCTTCGGCGTGGCGGTCGGCGGCATCGCGATCGGCTTACTGATCGACGGCGATCCGATCGGCGGGTTCCTGGGCCTCGGCATCACGCTGGGCATCGGGATCCCCATGATCATCGCGATCGTCGGAATCACCTGGGCGCAGATCTCGAAGTCGCTGCGCTATTCGATCGCTCCGACGCCCGACGGCGTGCGCATCACCTACGGTCTGCTGACGACCGTGACCGAGACACTGCCTCCGGGGCGCATCTTCGCCGTCGAGGTCACGCAGTCGCTGCTGTGGCGTCCGTTCGGTTGGTGGACGATCAGGATCAACCGCATGAGCGGCAAGAGCGCCGCACAGCAGTCGTCGGGTTCTGCGCAGCAGTTCAACGTCGTGCTGCCGGTGGGCAAGCGTGCCGACGTCGAGCGAGTGCTCGCGCTGATCCTGCCGGATGCTCCGGTCGCCGACATCCCGCTCGTCTGGGAACACGGCATCCTCGGTCCGGTCGACGGCGATCCCTATCGGACGATGCCGCGGCGCGCATGGTGGCGCAGACCTGTGTCGTGGAAGCGCCACGGCTTCGCGCTGACCGAGTTCGGACTGCTGCTCAGACGAGGAGTCGTCTGGCGCAAGCTGGCCATCTTCCCGCTCGCGCGACTGCAGGGCGTGTCGCTCTCGCAGGGACCCATCGACCGCGCACAGCGCGTGTCCGGTGCGCAGGTGCACTCCGTGCAGGGGCTCATCACGGGGTATCTGTCTGGTCTCGAGCGTGACGACGCTCTGTATCTTCTCGACGGCGTGAGCTCGGCAGCGGTCGCCGCCGCAGCGCGCGATCACACCCACCGATGGGGCGAGTACGTGACGGATGCCGAGGGTGCACAGGTTCCCGGGTACCCGGGCGCAGGGGCTGACCCCGCTGCGACCGGGCTCGAGGGTTCTGCGCCGCCGCCTCCTGCGCCGCCCGTCTCTCCGGCGCCTCCCGCGCCTCCTGCCGCTCCGGTCGGTTCGCCACCTTCGCCGCCTGTGTCTCCGCCGCCTGCGCCTCCTGTGGCTCCTCCGGCACCGCCACTGGGTCCGCCCGCGCCGCCTGTCTCTCCGCCGCCTCCCGCGCCGCCGGCTCCGAACGGTGAGTGATCCTTCGCGCCGTGATGGGCGACTCGGGGTCGGCATCATCGGTGCCGGGCGCGTGGGGCCGGTCATCGGTGCGGCTCTCGCCGGTGCGGGACACGCGGTCACGGGGATCACGAGCGGCTCGGACGACGACCGGGCGTCAGCGGTGCTGCCGGACGTGCCGATCCTCGATGCACTCGAGGTCGTGCGCCGCAGCGAGCTCGTCGTGGTCGCCGTGCCGCACGACCAGCTACCCGCTCTGATCTCAGGCATCGCCGAGGTCGGAGGCTGGCAGCTCGGCCAGCTCGTGCTGCACACCGACCCGGGTCACGGCATCGAGGTGCTGCGCCCAGCGGCCGCGAGCGGAGCCATCCCGCTCGCCGTGCATCCGGCGATCACCTTCACGGGAACCTCTGTCGATCTGCGTCAGCTGCAGGCGAGCTACGCGGCGGTCACCGCACCCGCGGCAGTACTGCCCATCGCGCAGGCCCTGGCCGTCGAGATGGGGTGCGAGCCGGTGGTGATCTCCGAGGCGGATCGTGAGGCCTATGCCGACGCGATCCAGACAGTCACCGAGTTCTCGCGCTCGATCATCGCGCAGTCCACCTCCCGCCTCGGCGAACTCGGCATCGAGAATCCCGGCGGATATCTCTCCGCGCTGGTGCAGTCGACCGTCGAGCGGGCGCTCCGAGACGCATCCGGGCCGCCACCGCTCCTCTGAGGTCAGCGGCCGCCCGAGAAGCCGCCGCCTCCGCCACCACCCGAGAATCCGCCGCCGAACGATCCGCCGGCGCTCGACGAGCTGCTGGCGCTCGGCGCCGAGTACGTCGCGGAAGCGTGCGAAGAGGCGGCGAACGCCATGAGCTGACCGTGGACGAACGGCGTGCTGGGGTCACCGATCCACGTCGCCCCACGCTGCTCGAAGGAGTACACGTGCTCGAGCACGGCGCCCCACTCGTTCTCCATGCCGAACAGCATCGCGTAGGGGAGCAGGCGCTCGTAGACGACGATCACGTTCGCGCTGCCGTCCTGCCGTCGCTCGGCACCGGAGTACGACTGCAGTATCTGCAGCCGATCGGCTTCGGCGACGCGGATGAACTCCCGCACACCCATGAGGTACTCGTACTGCCGAGCGCCCTCGGCCGAGAGGACCGTGTGCTTCGAGAAGCCGTAGAAGGATGACAGCAGCACGAGGAGCGCGCCGAAGGCGATCGCCACGAACGCGGGGATCGCCGTGACCCTCCCTGCGATGATCCCCCATAGGCCCAGGGCGAAGCCGGCCAGCACGACGGCGATCGCGCACCACTGCAGGATCATCGCGCCCCTGCTGCGCGCCTTCGTGGTGAGCCCGCGCGAGACAGCGGCCTCGATGCCGCGCTGCGACAGGCTCTTCATGCGGGCGGCGAAGTCCTCGCTCGAGCTGGGCAGCTCGGCGACACCGTCGGAGTCGGCGCCCGCGAACAGAGCGTCCAGCGCCTCGACATCGAGGTGGTCGGGAATCCGGCCACCCGGAAGGCGTCGCAGCCGCGGCTGTTCGGCGTCTGTTCCCTCTTCGATGCGGAGCGTGCCGCGCACAGCCAGGTGGACGATTTCCGCGGGGATCGGGTCTTTGGCTCCGGGCACGATCGCGGCGGCCAGCAGCGGCGGCAGGGAGTCCGGCACGTCGTACTGGGCGACGATGATGCCGCTGGCCGTGCGCCGGTTCTTCTTGAAGGTCGAGACGGCGAACCAGCTGGCGATCGAGAGTCCGAGCCCTACGAGCGCCGCGATCGCGGGCACGGTGTCGGTCACGGGGTCGGGCTGCCGAGCCGAGGGCTGCGCTGCGGTGCCCGGCTCGAACCCGACGGCGATCGTGATGCCCTCGCCGGGTGACAGCTCGTTCGCCTCGACGTCGAGCTGCGAGCCGTCGGAGGATGCGGTCAGGTCGCATTCGTCGGTCGAGCCCTCGTAGCCGGCATAGCAGCGCGCGTCGCCGGTCATCCGATCGGTCATCGTCTCATCGAACGCGACCTCGGCGTGGAAATCCTCGATCGGCTGGGTGCTGTCGAGGGGGAGCAGATCCCAGTAGAACTCGTCGACGCCCGAGTCGGCCGCGAGGATCACGTCGCGCATCTCGTACTCGATGACGTAGGTCGTGAGTCCGCGCACGTAGTCGTCGTCGCCGGTGAGGATCAGCAGCAGTCCATCCTCGGTGTCGGTCTCGTAGGGCACATCGGCCCCGGTCTCGTCGGTCACGGAGAGCACCCGTGCATCGAGCCAGGCATTCTCGTAGCTCGTCGGCAGCCCGCGGACGATCCCCTTGTTCTGGTCGAAGTCGGGGAATCGCGCCGTCAGCGTCTCTGTGATGTGCATGCGGGCGCGCCCGTCGTCGTCGAGCCCCACCTCGTACCGTGCATCCCACGACGCGTAACTGAAGTCGTCGACGTCCGCGCGGACCACCGTCGCATCGGTCGCTGAGGATGCGGGCGGCGCTGCTGCGGCGGCGGGAGCCGCTGACGCGAGCAGCGCAGCGGCAGCGAGGCCGGTCGTGACGAGAGCGCGGGCGAGTCTGGTGGCTGCCATGCTTCGAGGCTACCCAGACTCGACCGCGGGGTGAGGGACGCGACCTCGGTAAACTGGACACGACTTTCAAGGAGCCCCGAATGACTGACGCGTCTGCCGCGCCCGACACGACCACCGCCGCGACCGAAGAAGACGTGCACGAGCAGAAGGCCGTGCGCCTGGCCAAGCGCGAGCGTCTGGTCGCGAACCGAACGGATGCCGGCGGGGGAGCCTTCCCGGTGAGCGTGCCCGTGACGCACCAGATCCCCGCGCTGCGCGCCGAGTACGGCGAGCTGGAGGCCGGTGCCGAGACGGGTGTCGTCGTCGGAGTCGCGGGTCGCGTGGTCTTCAGCCGCAACACCGGCAAGCTGTGCTTCGCGACGCTGCAGGCCGGCGACGGCTCGCGCATCCAGGCGATGATCTCGCTCGCCAACGTCGGCGAGGAGTCGCTCGCCGACTGGAAGGAATATGTCGACCTCGGCGATCACGTGTTCGTGCACGGTGAGGTGATCTCGAGTCGCCGAGGCGAGCTGTCGATCATGGCCGACGCGTGGGCGATCGCCTCGAAGGCCATCCTGCCGCTGCCCAACGCCTACTCCGAGCTCAGCGAGGAGGGGCGTGTGCGCAGCCGCTATCTCGATCTGATCGTCCGTGAGCAGGCGCGCACCACCGTGCGCGCCCGTGCCGCGGTCAACGCGAGCCTCCGAGCGACGTTCGGCAGCCACGACTATCTCGAGGTCGAGACGCCCATGCTGCAGGTGCAGCACGGTGGAGCATCCGCTCGTCCGTTCGTCACGCACTCCAACGCCTTCGACACCGAGCTCTACTTGCGCATCGCGCCCGAGCTGTACCTCAAGCGGGCCGTCGTCGGTGGCATCGAGCGTGTCTACGAGATCAACCGCAACTTCCGCAATGAGGGTGCCGACTCGACGCACAGCCCGGAGTTCGCGATGCTCGAGGCCTACCAGGCCTACGGCGACTACAACCAGATGGCCGCTCTGACGCAGGAGCTCGTGCAGCAGGCGGCGATCGCCGTCGCGGGTTCGACCACGGTGACCTGGGCCGACGGCACCGAGTACGACCTCGGCGGCGAATGGGACCGCATCTCGATGTACGAGTCGCTGTCGGCGGCCTCGGGCCGCACGATCACCCCGAGCGACTCGGTCGAGGACCTGATCGCCTTCGCCGAGGCGAACGACGTCGACCTGCCCGCTCAGGCGACGCACGGCAAGCTCGTCGAAGAGCTCTGGGAGCACTTCGTGAAGGGCGACCTCGTGCGCCCCACCTTCGTGATGGACTTCCCCGTCGACACCTCGCCCCTCGTGCGCGAGCACCGCTCGATCGAGGGTGTGGTGGAGAAGTGGGATCTGTACATCCGCGGCTTCGAGCTGGCGACCGGATACTCCGAGCTCGTCGACCCCGTCATCCAGCGCGAGCGGTTCGTCGAACAGGCGAAGCTCGCCGCTCGAGGCGACGTCGAGGCTATGCCCGTAGATGAGGAGTTCCTGCGGGCACTCGAGCACGGCATGCCGCCGTCCGGCGGAATGGGCATGGGGATCGATCGCCTGCTGATGGCGATCACGGGGCTCGGCATCCGCGAGACCATCCTGTTCCCGCTCGTCAAGTAGCGGGTGTCGCGCCGCGTCTGAACGCCCACTCCGGCAGCATCGCCGCGTTGATCATCGTCTCGAGCAGGGCTGCGAGGCCGTACTCGGGATCGATCGCGCGCACGAGATCGAGGTACTGTGCGGCGTGACTCGAGCGGCCGAGCGCCCACGAGAGCCACGCCGCAGCAGTGAGCGGCGCGGGTCTCGTGGCCCGAGGCGCGAGCGATGCGGCGGTGCGGACGAGTGAGAGGGCGACCGCCAGCCGCTCCGGATCGGGCGTGGGTCCTCGCCCGAGGAAGACATCACCGAGGTCGTCGGGCACGGTCGACCCTGTATCGGCGAAGCTGAGCTGCGCCTCGAGCGTGCGTTCGCCGCCACGGACATCCGAGGCCCACTGCGTCAGCGCCACATCCCTGAAGAGCGGTCGCTCGAGGCACCAGAGGAGCGCGGCGGTGGCGAAGGGCGGCAGGTCGTCGGGCGATGCGAGTACGGCTTCGAAGAAGGCCGGGATGTCTTCGAGGAGGACGAGCGCAGCGATCGCCTGGGGGTTCTCGGTGCCCGTCGGCCCGGGCTTTCCGCCCCGTGCGAGGAGGTCGGTGACGTCACGCAGCGCTCGCCCCACCCTCTCTCTGTCTGCGAAGCCGGCCGCCGGCAGGACGGCACCGGACATCTGATCGCCCGACACATCGCCGACGCCGGGAACCTCGGGGGCCGCGCGATCGAGAGCGCGGAGCTGCGGGTCGCCGTCGAGGTAGCTCGACCAGCCGCCCGAGGTCACGCAGAGCGCGTCGACGATGCGCAGGCCGGCGTCCTCCGCCCGCCCGAGGAGTTCGTCGACCTCGACCGCGAAAGGCAGGACGAGCCCGTCTCGCGTCTGCTGCACCGCGTCATCCGTGTAGACGACGAGGGCGACGGCATCCGTCCGCTCGACCCTCGCGACCAGGCCGACCGCGGCATCCGCATAGTCCTCGAGTTCGACGTCGTCACGGGGGAGGTCGAGTCTCATCGCACCGTACGTGCGTGTGCCTCGGAACGGCAGCAGGACGAGGCTCTCGGTCGGGGTGAAGCCTGCGAGGGAGGGGACGATGCTGAGGAACTCAGCGGAGCCGGAAGCACGGAGCAGTGTTGTCATCCGGCGAGTCTCATCGGGCGGACGCCGTCGTGGTTCGATTCCACAGCCTCGATGGTCGATCCGCTTCGGGCCCTCGAGTGTGGAGGACTAGTGGGTCGCGTACCATGGAGTCATGGAGAACTTCTGGCTCGCAGCCGCATGGTCGATCATCCCGACCATCGGGGTGAGCGTCGTGTTCTTCTTCGTTCTCCGCGGAATCCTGCGGTTCGATCGCACCGAACGCAAGGTGCACGCACGGATCGAGGCCGAGGAGCGGGCTGCGCGCGGTCTGCCGCCGCGCTCCTGAGCAGCGTCGGCCCCATCGGATACTGTGTAGCCAGCGCACCTTCGTCGGTGCCCACTGACGCGACCGGCGTCGCAGTGCCGACCGGCCGAGAGGACGAGGGATGACGCCCGAGATCTGGGCTTGGTGGACCGCGGCGTTCCTGATCGCCCTCGACCTGACGATCCGCATCACGGCGATCATCGTGATCCCGCGCAACCGGCGACCCACTGCGGCGATGGCGTGGCTGCTCGCAGTATTCTTCATCCCGTTCATCGGGGTCTTCCTCTTCCTGCTCATCGGAAACCCGCGTCTGCCCCGCGCCCGGCGGCGCAAGCAGGATCAGATCAACGAGTACATCGCCGAGACGAGCGAGCATCTGCACTTCGGCACCCTGCGCCCGGATGCCCCGAGTTGGTTCCCCCCGCTCGTCGAGATGAACCACAGGCTCGGAGCCCTCCCGATCTCGGGCGACAACGGTGCGCATCTGATCGCGGACTATCAGGATTCGCTCGACGCGATGGCCGACGAGATCCGCAAGGCCGAGGACTACGTCCACATCGAGTTCTACATCCTCCAGGCCGATGCCTCGACGGACAACTTCTTCCGGGCGATGGAAGAGGTCGCAGAGCGCGGCGTGCACGTCCGCGTGCTGCTCGACCACTGGGCGAACAGATGGAAGCCGAAGTATCGGCAGACCGTCAAGCGGCTCAACGATATGGGTGCGAACTGGCATCTGATGCTTCCGGTGCAGCCGCTGAAGGGACGCATGCAGCGGCCCGACCTGCGCAACCACCGCAAGCTCGTCGTCGTCGACGGCAAAGTGGCGTTCCTCGGCTCTCAGAACGTCACCGACTCGACCTACAACCTTCCCAAGAACATCAAGCGCGGGCTGCACTGGGTCGATCTCATGGTCCGCATCGACGGACCCGTCGTGCTGAGCGTGAACGCCATCTTCCTCAGCGACTGGTACAGCGAGACTGACGAGGTGCTGCAGGAGATCGACATCTCGCACGCCGAGACGGGGTCGGGAGACCTCGACTGCCAGGTCGTGCCGTCGGGGCCGGGGTTCGAGGTCGAGAACAACCTGCGTCTCTTCCTCGGGCTGCTCTATGCGGCCAAAGAGAAGATCATGATCGTCAGCCCGTACTTCGTTCCGGATGAAGCGCTGCTGCTCGCCGTCACCGCCGCGGTCGACCGCGGTGTCGCGGTCGAGCTGTTCGTCTCCGAAGAGGGCGACCAGGCGATGGTCTATCACGCGCAGCGCAGCTATTACGAGGCGCTGCTCAAGGCCGGGGTGCGGATCTGGATGTACCGTCGGCCGTACATCCTGCACACCAAGAGCCTCACGATCGACGACCAGGTCGCCGTGATCGGCTCGAGCAACATGGACATGCGCTCGTTCGGTCTGAACCTCGAGGTGTCGATGCTGGTGCGAGGCGAGGAGTTCGTCGCCGAGATGCGCGAGGTCGAAGACGTGTACCGCTCGCTCAGCAGGGAGCTGACGCTCGAGGAGTGGATGCAGCAGCCTCTGCGTTCGACCGTCCTCGACAACCTCGCGCGCCTCACCTCCGCGCTGCAATAGGGCGCGTCGACGGGGTACCCGCGGGGGAGCGCGGCCGGTACCCTGTGTGCATGGAATCGCCATCGCGTGTCGTCGCCGCACTCTCATCCCTGGCTGCCGTGCTGCTGATCGCGGGGTGCACGATAGGTCCAGGGGCCACCGGGTCGCAGGCGACCTCGAACCCCTCGAGCGGGCCCGGTCAGAGCACCGACGACTCGGATGACGTCGAGGGCACGCTGCTCGACGACGGCCGCATGTTCGCGGTCGTGACCTGGGGATCCTCCACCTGTGTTCCGCAGGTCGACACGGTGTCGGCCGAAGGTCAGATCGTCTCGGTGACACTCGTCGAGCCGGAGTCCGAGGGAGACGGCGAGAAGGCCTGCACGGCCGACCTGGCGTCCCGAGCGAGCATCGGTGCGCTGCCGGAAGGGGTCGATCCGACGAAGGAGGTCACGCTGCAGGTGACCTACGGCGATGCCGTCGACGACGTCGATCTCGACGGCGACCCCTCGTTCACCGGCACCCCCGGCTCGTCGACCGAGTACACCCCGAGCGCCGGGTGGTTCGACGACGGCTCGCTGGTGCTGCTCACCTGGGGTTCGTCGAGCTGCGCCCCCGTGGTCGAGAACCTCGAGGGGTCGGGCGCCTCCGGCACGGCGACCTTCGCGACAGACGAGGACCAGGTGTGCACCATGGACATGGCGCCGCGTGCGACGATCCTCGAGTTCGGCGAAGACGCCGTCGAGGACGACGCCTTCACCCTCACACTCGTCGGCGGCGGCCTCGACGGCACGGTCGAGGTGCGCGGCTGACGCAGTCGTCGGAGGGTTTCCGACCCGCGGGGGTCAGAGCGACGCGACCGGGTGGTCGGCGGGAAGAGCCAGCAGGAGCGCTCCTGGGTCCACGCGGCAGGTGACGCGCACGGCCGTCCCGAACTCATCGCCGTCGAGCTCGATCGAGGTGGGCGACGTCACGGCGGCCTCGGCGGCGGCTCCGCGGAAGTAGTGCACCGACGCATCCCTGCCCCGACGTTCGAGCACCCGCCGGCCCGCGCGCGAGCGTCGCAGCACCGAGTTGTCCCACCAGATCTTGCGCCAGACTCCGAGCCAGCCCCACATGCCGGTCGGCTGGATCACCGCGACATCGAGGATGCCGTCCGTGATCGAGGCGTCGGGGATCAGGGAGATGCCCGCCGGCAGAGTGCCGCAGTTCGCGAACAGGATGCTGTGCACCTTGGTCGAGTGCAGGCGTCCGTCGTCGATCTGGAACACGGAGCGGAACGGCTCGGCGCCCACGAGCGACCTCGCGGCTCCGTCGACGTAGGCGATCCACCCGACCGATCTCTTGAGGTCGGGGCGGGTGTTGGCGATCATGTCGGCATCCAACCCGACGCCCGCGAGAACGACGTACGCGTGTTCCTCGTGCTCGCCGTTCTCTCGCGTCAGGCGTGCCCAGCCGATGTCGATCGCGTGGCGGAACTCGCCGAGCGCCGCGCGGATCATCTCGTCGGGGTCGGCGAGCGGAAGACCCAGGTTGCGCGCCAGCAGGTTTCCGGTGCCGCTCGGCAGGATCGCGAGTGGCACCCCCGTGTTCGCGATGGCTTCGGAGACCGCGCGCACCGTGCCGTCTCCGCCGGCCACGAGCACGACATCCACAGCTCGGGCGAGGGCCTGGGCCGTCGCTCCCTGACCGGGGTCCTCGATCGTGGTCGGATAGAAGGCCGGGTGCTCCCACCCGGCCTCGCGCGAGAGGACTCGGACCCTGTCCCGCAGATGCTTCTCGTCGACTTTGATCGGGTTGTACACGAGCGCCGCCTGTCGCCTGGCGGGGGCGCTCTTCGTCATGGCGCTACTCTAACCCGGGCGTCGGCGGCGCCTGACCGCGGCTGACGCGCCCGGGACGCACCATAGACTTGGTGGATGATCGACCTCGCACTCCTCCGCGACAATCCGGAGATCGTCCGCCGCTCTCAGGCCGCCCGTGGCAACGACCAGGGCACCGTCGACATCGCACTCGAGGCAGACCGATCGCGTCGGGCGGCGCTCGCCGCGTTCGAAGAGTTGAGGGCCGAGCAGAACGCGTTCGGCAAGCAGGTGGCGAAGGCCCCCAAGGAAGAGAAGGCGGCGCTCGTCGCGCAGGTCAAGGACCTCGCCGAGCGTGTCAAGCAGGCGCAGCAGGCGGCGAACGAAGCCGCCGAGACCCTGGCCGCTGCTCTCGCACGCATCGAGAACGTCGTCATCGACGGCGTTCCCGCGGGTGGCGAGGCCGACTTCGTCGAGCTGCGCCGAGTCGGCGAGGTGCCCGCATTCGACTTCGAGCCGCGCGATCACCTCGAGCTCGGCGAGATCCTCGGCGCGATCGACATGGAGCGAGGCGCGAAGGTGTCGGGCGCTCGCTTCTACTTCCTCCGAGGCATCGGCGCGCGACTCGAGATCGCGCTCATGAACCTCGCGCTCGACAAGGCGCTGCAGAACGATTTCATCCCGCTGATCACGCCCACCCTGGTGCGGCCGGAGATCATGCAGGGCACCGGATTCCTCGGCGAGCACGCAGACGAGGTCTACCACCTCGACAAGGACGACGACCTGTACCTCGTGGGGACCAGCGAGGTCGCGCTCGCCGGATACCACAAGGACGAGATCCTCGACCTGGGCGAGGGTGCGCTGCGGTACGCCGGCTGGTCGACCTGCTATCGCCGCGAGGCGGGCTCTCATGGCAAGGACACCCGCGGCATCATCCGGGTGCACCAGTTCAACAAGCTCGAGATGTTCGTCTACACGAACCCCGAGGATGCCGAGGCGGAGCATCTGCGCCTCGTCGCGCTGCAGGAGGAGATGCTGACCTCGCTCGGCCTCGCCTACCGCGTGATCGACGTCGCCGCGGGTGACCTCGGTTCGAGCGCAGCGCGCAAGTACGACATCGAGGCGTGGGTGCCCACGCAGGGCGCCTTCCGCGAGCTCACCTCCACCTCGAACTGCACGACTTATCAGGCGCGCCGCCTCGACATCCGGCACCGGCCCGAGGCCCACGAGGGGCAGACGTCGAAGACGCAGCCCGTGGCGACGCTCAACGGCACACTCGCGACGACCCGATGGATCGTCGCGCTGCTCGAGACGCATCAGCAGGCCGACGGCTCTGTGCGCGTGCCAGAGGTGCTGCGGCCGTACCTCGGCGGGCTCGAGGTTCTGGAGCCGACCGCATGACGGCTCCCTGGCTCGTCGGACTCGACGTCGACGGCACGATCATCCTGCAGGACGAGACGATGAGCCCCGGCGTGCCCGAGGCCGTCGCGCGGCTGCGGGATGCCGGCCATGAGGTGACGATCGCGACGGGACGCAGCTGGATGGCGACGCGTCGCTGGGTCGAGCAGCTCGAGCTGACCCCGCAGTTCGTGGTGTGCTCGAACGGAGCGGTGACCATGCGTCGAGTGGGCGATGAGTGGGAGCGGTGGCACATCGAGACGTTCGACCCGTCTCCCGTGCTCGCCCTGCTGCGCGAGCGCCTGCCCGAGGCTCGCTACATGGTCGAGCTCGGCTCGGGGCTGCGGCTCTACACCGAGCATCTGGACGACTGGACGCTCGACGGCGGACGGCAGGTCGGCTTCGAGGAGCTGGTCGCCGAGCCGGTCTCCCGTGTCGTCGTCGTGTCGCCGGGGCACGACGAGGAGGACTTCCACCGCCTCGTCGCGGACGCAGGGCTCAACGAGGTCTCGTATGCGATCGGCTGGACGGCCTGGCTCGACATCGCGCCGCAGGGCGTCGACAAGGGCACGGCGCTCGAGCGCGTGCGCACCGAGCTGGGCTTCGAGCGCGGTCAGGTCTTCGTGGCCGGCGACGGACGCAACGACATCGGCATGTTCGGCTGGGCGCTGGGGCTCGATGGCCGTGCCGTAGCCATGGGGCAGGCGCCCGCAGAGGTCAAGGATGCCGCGGGCGAGGTGACCGGCGACGTCGAGGACGGCGGCCTGGCGATGGCCCTCAACACGCTTCCAGCAGCCGCCCAGGTCAGCGCGAGAGAATAGAACTCGGCTAGACTCACGGCTTGTCGGCAGATTCGTCTGTCGGGAGGGTTGTCCGAGTGGCCGATGGAGCTGGTCTTGAAAACCAGTGGGCAGAGATGTCTCGTGGGTTCGAATCCCACACCCTCCGCATTCCAGGGAACGGTGTCCCCCCGCACCGCACGCTGAACCGAAAGGTCCCGAGTGAGTCCTCACACCCGACGACGTCGTACCATCGCACGACACGGGCAGCTCCACTCGCCGGGCCCCGTCAGCCAGCTTCTGACGTTCATCGCGATCGGCCTCGCCGTCGTGCTGGTGAGCGGCTTCGGCGTCGCCTCGTACATCGTCTACGACCTCTCGAGCACGGTCTCGGCCAACGCGGTCGAGCTGGACAGCACCGAGCAGCTGCCGCCTGACATCAGCGAGTACGAGGGCGGGTTCAACATGCTCCTCACCGGTGTCGACACGTGCGAAGAGGCCTATGCGCAGTACTTCGGAGAGCGCTGCACCGGCGCGGACTCCGAAGGCACCCTCAATGACGTGAACCTTCTCCTGCACGTGTCGGAGGAGCCCCGCCGAATCACCGTCGTCAGCCTGCCCCGCGACATGATGGTCCCGATTCCCGAGTGCGAGGACGCCGAAGGCGACGTGCACTCCGCGATGAGCAAGCAGCAGATCAACACCGCGTACACCGACGGCGGACTCAACTGCGTCGCGAAGACCGTGTCAGACCTCACCGGTCAGGAGATCCAGTTCGCGGCGTCGGTCACCTTCGGCGGCGTGATCGAGATCACGAACGCGATCGGCGGCGTCGAGGTCTGCCTCGCCTCTCCGATCAAGGACCGCTACACGGGCCTCGACCTGGCGGCCGGAAACCACGTGATCGAGGGCATCACGGCTCTGCAGTTCCTGCGCACCCGACACGGCGTCGGAGACGGCAGCGACCTCGGACGCATCGGCAACCAGCAGCAGTACATGTCGAGCCTCGCGCGCACGCTGATCAGCGGCGAGACCCTCGGAAACGTCCCTATGATGCTGAAGCTCGCGACCACCGGTCTCGACAACGTCGAGGCGAGCACCTCGCTCGCCGACCCGATGAAGATCGTCCAGATCGCGCTCGCGGTGAAGTCCGTGCCGTTCGAGGACATCGTCTTCCTGCAGTACCCGACGTTCGCCGACCCGGCCGACCCCAACCGTGTGGTGCCGGACAAGGAGTCCGCCGAGGCCATGTGGACCGCGATCAACGAGAACGCCCAGCTGCAGGTCACGCATCAGAACACCGAGAACGACGGTGTCGTGGTGACGGATCCTGCCACGCAGACTCCTGCGGAAGCCGGCGGGGAGGCGGCGACGCCGGATCCCGCGGCGACCCCGGAGAACGTGGTGGCGCTGCCTGACACGATCAAGGGAAACTCGGCCGCGCAGCAGACCTGCTCGAACGGCAACGTGCGCTGACGTACTCGCGCTGACCGCACGATCGATTCCGAAGAACCGTCCCTCCTGCCAGTCAGGGTGAGGGCGGTTCTTCGCGTTCAGCGGGGGGCGTCTCCGGCTGATCGGTCGTCGGGTAGAGCACGTCCATGAGGGCGCCGATGATCCCCGGCATGTCGACCGAGCGATCGATCATCCACTGCAGCTGCAACCCGTCGGCGACCGCCTGGATCACCCGCGCCATGGTGTCCGGGTCGAGTGTCGCTCGGTGGGCGGCATCCGGGGCGAAGGAATGGGTGATGCTGTCGCGGAGTCTTTCGCTGCGCTCGAGGAAGTACTGATGAGCCGGATGTGCGGGGTCGACGGCGTCGACCGAGAGGCGGGAGAACAGCTCGACGACGCCCGGGACCTCGGTGTTGTGGCGGATGACGTCGATGAACGCGGACTTGCCGTCGGCCGGGTCCGGCGCCTGCGGCATCATGCCGTCGTGTTCGTCGCGCTTGCGCAGCACCTCGGTGAAGAGCTCCTCCTTGCTGCCGAAGTAGTGCAGGAGCGCGGCGGGGGTGACGCCGACGAGTTCGGCGATCTGTTTGAGCGAGGCGTTCTGATAGCCCTTGCGGCCGATCACGTCGAGAGCGCTCTCGAGGATCTCCTCGCGTCTGGCGACGCCCTTCGCGTATGAACCTCGTCGTGCCATCCCTCGAGAGTAATCCTGAACATCGTTTGAGATCCAATACTTACTGGCATATAGTTTTCGCAAGACACCGCCGTCGCCGCGAAAGGAACACCATGACCGATACATCGGCATCCGATCTCACGCTCGAGGAGAAGGCATCGCTCACCAGCGGTGCCGACTTCTGGACGACGAAAGCCATCGATCGCGTCGGCCTACCGTCGATCATGATGACCGACGGCCCGCACGGCCTGCGCAAGCAGGCAGGCGGCACCGATCACCTCGGTCTCTCGAGCAGCGTGCCGGCGACCTGCTTCCCGCCGGCTGTCGGCATCGGATCGTCTTTCGACCCGGAGATCATCGAGCGGGTCGGCGCGGCCATCGGCGTCGAGGCGGCCATCGAAGACGTCGCGATCGTGCTGGGCCCCGGCATCAACATCAAGCGGTCGCCGCTGTGCGGGCGCAACTTCGAGTACTTCTCCGAAGACCCGATCGTCTCGGGCGTGCTCGGCGCTGCCTCGGTGCGCGGCGTGCAGTCGCAGGGCGTCGGGACCTCGCTCAAGCACTTCGCCGCCAACAACCAGGAGTTCGACCGCATGCGCGCGAGCTCCGACGTCGACCCGCGTCCGCTGCACGAGATCTACCTGCGCGGCTTCGAGCGCGTCGTCAAGGACGCCGAGCCGTGGACCGTCATGTGCTCGTACAACCGCATCAACGGGGTCTACACCTCGGAGGACCCGTGGCTGCTCACGCAGGTGCTGCGCGACGACTGGGGCTTCGACGGTCTGGTCGTGTCGGACTGGGGTGCGGTGAACGACCGCGTGGCGGGCGTCGCCGCCGGTCTCGACCTGGAGATGCCGTCGTCGGGCGGGCGGACGGATGCTCAGCTCGTGGCCGCCGTGCACGCGGGAGAGCTCGACGAGACCGTGCTCGACACCGCGGCCGACCGCGCGATCGACCTCGTGCGCAAGGCTCAGCAGCGCCCGGCCCTCGCAGGCCCCCTCGACGTCGATGCGCACCATGCACTCGCGAGAGAAGCGGCCGGACGCTCGATCGTGCTGCTGAAGAACGACGGCGACGTGCTGCCGCTCGCCGCCGAGCAGCGGATCGCCGTGATCGGAGCCTTCGCGACCGAGCCGCGCTTCCAGGGGGCCGGATCCTCGCTGATCAACCCCACCCGCGTTGACAGGGCGCTGGACGAGCTGCGTGCCGTCGGAGGAGACAACGTCATCTACGCGGCCGGCTTCGCGGTCGAGGGTGGCGACATCGCAGCATCCGGTCGCTCTGCCGACGACCTGCGCGCCGAGGCCGTCGCCGCGGCGTCCGCAGCCGAGGTCGCCGTCGTGTTCCTCGGCCTCCCTGCCGCCGAGGAGTCCGAGGGCTTCGACCGCGAGCACATCGATCTGCCGGCCGCTCAGCTGGCGGTTCTCGATGCCGTGATCGCGGCGAACCCCGCCACGGTGGTCGTGCTCTCGAACGGCGGCGTCGTCGCGCTGCCGTTCGCCGACCGAGTGCCGGCGATCGTCGAGACCTGGCTGCTCGGGCAGGCCGGCGGCGGCGCGGTCGCCGACGTGCTCTACGGCGCGGTCAACCCGTCGGGCAAACTCACCGAGACGGTGCCGGTGCGGCTGGAGGACAACCCCTCGTTCGGCAGCTTCCCCGGCGAGTTCGGTCACGTCCGCTACGGCGAGGGCGTGCTGGTCGGGTACCGCTGGTACGACGCGAAGGGTCTCGACGTCACCTTCCCCTTCGGGCACGGTCTCTCGTACACGACGTTCGCGTACGGCGAGGCCGCGGTCGAGGCGCGCGCGAACGGCGACATCGTCGTGCGGGTCGATGTGACCAACACCGGAGCCCGCGACGGCCGCGAGATCGTGCAGGTGTACGCGGCCCCGGTCGTCTCCGTCGTGCAGCGCGCACCTCGTGAGCTCAAGGCCTTCGCCTCGGTTGCTCTCGCTGCCGGCGAGACCCGCACCGTCGAGCTCGTCGTCCGCCGTGAGGACCTCGCCTACTGGGACGTGCGCGTCGACCGCTGGATCGTCGAGAGCGGCGAGTACACGGTCGAGGTCGCCGCATCGAGCCGCGACATCCGCTCTTCCGCGACGGTTCAGGTCGAGGGAGACGTCGTCTCGCTGCCTCTCACCATGAACTCCTCGATCGGCGATGTCCTCGCCCACCCCGTGGCGGGCCCGATCGTCATGGGTGCCCTCGGCGGATTCCTGGGAGAGCTGAGCGGGGCCGACTCGTCGGCCGCCTCGATGATGCCGAACGACGAGGCGATGCAGAAGATGATGGCGTCATTCCCGATCGGTCGGCTGATCGGCTTCCCCGGGGTCGACGTCACGCACGAGCAGGTCGAGCAGCTGCTGGAGGGCGCGAACGCGGGAGTGCTGACGCAGGCCTGATCGCAGGCCGTCTGAACGCCGGAAGCGCCCTCTCCGTCGTGCGACGGGGAGGGCGCTTCGTCTGCGGCGATTCGATCGTGCCGCGTGCTGCAGGCTCTCAGGCCGGAAGCACGAGCCCGCCGTTGCGCCGGTGGGGCAGGCCCGCGAGCGCCGCATCGCGGAGGACCTCCGGCAGCAGGGACTCCGGGGCGTCCTGGAACGTCAACGGGCGCAGGAAGCGACGGATCGCGGACGCGCCGACCGAGGTGTGCAGCGAGGTCGTCGCCGGCCATGGGCCGCCATGCTGCTGCGACCACGTCACAGCGACGCCCGTCGGCCACCCGCCGAAGAGCACTCGCCCGGCGCGTTCCTGCAGCAGCTCGAGTGTCTCGGTCGGATCCTCGCCGGGCTCGGCATGCAGGGTCGCGGTGAGGCTGCCGGGCACGGTCTCGAGCGCCGCGTGCAGATCGGACTCCGAGTCGTACCTGACGATGAGCGTCACGGGTCCGAAGCACTCCTCGAGGAGCACTTCGGGGCGCTGGGCGACCGCGCGGGCATCCGTGACCAGCGCGACCGGTCGCACGCCGTCGACCTCGACGCCCTGGGCGATGACCGAGACGGACGGGTCGTTCTCGAGGTGGGCGAGACCCGACGGGAAGGCCTCGGTGATGCGATCGGTGAGCAGCGGTCCTCCCGATGCCGAGGGCACCGCGGCGGCCACGGCATCTTCGAAGCCGGTGCCGCCGGGCACGAACACGACGCCCGGTTTGGTGCAGAACTGCCCGACGCCGAGGGTGAAGGATCCGACCAGCCCCTGGGCGAGCGATTCGGTGCGAGCGGCGGCAGCGGCTGCGGTGATCACGACCGGGTTGATGCTGCCGAGTTCACCGTAGAACGGAATCGGGTCGGGGCGCCCGGAGGCGAGATCGAAGAGCGCACGGCCGCCCGACACCGACCCGGTGAATCCGGCGGCGCGGATGAGCGGATGCTGCACGAGCGCGTTGCCCGCTTCTCTGCCCGTGACGAGCGCGAGGGATCCTGCGGGGGCGCCCGCCTCCTCGAGCGCCGCGGCGACCAGCTCGGCGGTGCGGATCGACAGACGAGGGTGCCCCGAATGCGCCTTCACGACGACGGGGTTGCCGGCGGCCAGCGCCGACGCCGTGTCGCCGCCGGCGACCGAGAACGCGAACGGGAAGTTCGAGGCCGAGAAGACGGCGACGGGGCCGAGGGCGGTGAGCATGCGTCGCAGCTCGGGGCGAGGGGGAGCGGCCGTCGCATCGGCGTCGTCGATCGTGAGTTCGAGGTACGACCCCTCTTCGACGACCGTCGCGAAGAGCCGCAGCTGGCCGCTGGTGCGGGCGACCTCGCCCGTGAGGCGGGCCGCGCCCAGCCTCGTCTCCTCATCGGCGATCGCGACGAGCTCGCCGACGTGGGAGTCGAGCACATCGGCCGCGGCGCGCAGCCAGCCCGCACGGTCTGAGGAGGAGGAGCGACGCCAGACCGGGGCCGCGGCGGCGGCGGCGCGGACGATCGCGTCGAGATCTTCGGGGGAGGTGGTCACGAGTGATCCTTTCCAGCGGGGAGGGAGGAGGCGGCCCCGAGAACGGGGGAGAAGCGGATGCCGAGACCCTGGTGCTCGTTCTCGGTGAGGAAGCCGTCGGCAACGGTCACGGGCGAGGGATCGGCCAGAGCGCCGAGCGCGCCGAATCCGGCATCCTCCACATCCTCGACCAGAGGTTCGGACACGGTATCGGGCAGCGTCAGGGAGAGCTGTCCGGAGAGTTCGGGCAGCAGGTGAGGATGCAGGGGCGCGCCGTGTGCGGCGGCGAGCTCGGCGATGCGGAGGAAGGGGGTGATTCCGCCGACGCGCACGATGTTGGGCTGCACGATCTGCGCGGCGCCTGCGCGGAGGAAGTCCTCGAACCGATGCGCGGTGTGCAGGTTCTCGCCGACCGCTATCGGCACGTCGATGCGACGGGCGAGCTCGGTGTGTCCGGCGAGGTCGTCGGCCCGCAGCGGCTCCTCTATCCAGGCGAGGTCGAAGCGCGAGAGTGCGTCGACCGATGTCGTGGCGCGGTCGAGATCCCAGCGTTGGTTGGCGTCGATCATCAGACCGCGTTCGGGCCCGAGCAGCTCGCGCACAGCGGATACGCGCTCGACGTCGTCCGTGAGATCGGGCTTGCCCACCTTGATCTTCACGGCGTCGAACCCCGCGTCGATCCAGCGCTGCACCTGGGCGAGCAGCTCATCGAGCGAGTAGTGCAGATTCACGCCCGAGCCGTAGGCGCGCACGCGCTCGCGGCGGCGGCCGATCAGGCGCGACACCGAGGTGGCGGACGCGCGTGCCTCGGCATCCCACAGGGCGAGGTCGAGTCCTGCCAGCGCGATCGTCGTGATGCCACCGCCACCCGCTTCGTGCAGGTGCTCCCACAGGCCCTGCCAGACCTCGCCGGGAACGGCGGAGCGACCCACGGCGGCGAGGGCGATGTCGTGCTCGAGCAGGGCATGCACCGCGGGTGCGCCGATCTGCGGGCTCCAGGAGAACCCCCATCCCTCGGCTCCGTCGGAGCGCACGACATGGGTTGCGATCACGCCGACGGAGGTCACGTCGGCAGCCCACGGACGCGTCAGCGGCACCCGCTGCAGACGCGTCGTCAGACTCCGGATCGTGGTCACAGCAGCGCGCGTCCTGCCGCGAGGATCTCGGCGAGGTGCGCCTCCTGCGCCGACGTCGGGTCGACGAGCGGGGCGCGGACGGATCCGACAGCGAGGCCGGAGAGTCGCAGCCCCGCCTTGATGAGGGAGACGCCGAAGCCGGGTGTCTCGTCGCGCAGCTCGACGAAGGGGCGATAGAAGCCGTCGAGCAGTGCCAGACGGCGTGCCTCATCGCCGTCGGCGTAGGCGCGGTAGTAGGCGTTGGCGATGTCGGGTGCCATGGCGAAGGCCGCCGACGAGTAGAGGGGAACGCCGATGCCGCGGTAGGCGCCCTGGGTGAGTTCGGCGGTCAGCAGCCCGTTGAAGAAGGCGAAGTCCTCGCGTCCCTCTTCGGCGACCGCGCGCACGATCAGCTGCATCGTGCCGATGTCGCCGGTGCCGTCCTTGAAGCCGACTACTCGCGGATTCGCGACGAGACGACGGACGGTCTCGACGGAGTACTGCGCGCTGCCGCGGTGGTAGACGATCACCGGCAGACCGGCGGCCTCGGCGATCTGCTCGACGTATGCCGCGAGGCCCGCCTGCGTGCCGCCGACGAGATACGGGGGCAGCACGAGCAGTCCGTCGGCGCAAGCATCCGCCGCTGCCCGCGCCACCTCGATCGCGTGCCCGAGCGGGCCGCCGGCTCCGGCGATCACCGGCACTCGACCGGCGACTGCGGCGACCGCGGTGCGGGTGACCGCTGCGGCCTCGCTCGCTGACAGCGCATGGAACTCTCCGGTGCCGCAGGCGGGGAAGACCCCGCCCGCGCCGGCCTCGACGCCGGTGGAGACGTGTGTCGCGAGCAGGGTGTGGTCGATCGTGCCGTCGGCGGTGAACGGGGTCACCGGGAAGAACAGGATTCCATCGAAGTCCATGTCGAGCCTTTCAGGAGATGGACGCAGCGGCGGTTGCGGCGGCGGATGCGGCGGCGAGTTCGGTGCGCCAGGCGCGGGTGGGTCGCCAGCCGAGCAGCCGGGCGGCTTTGGCGGACGAGAACGCGGGCGCATCGTCCGTGAGCTCGGTCGCCGCCCGCTCGGTGCCGGGGTGGAACTGCGGCAGCAGCTCGCTCAGGGGGCGGCGGGCGAGCGCGTCGTCGGCGCCGACGAAGAACCGCTCGCCGTTCGGGATGTCGTCGAGGGCGACGAGCAGGGCGTCGGCGAAGGCCGCGACGTCGCGGGCATCGACGTAGTTGAAGAGCGCCGGAGCCGACAGTGCGGGGTCGTCGAGGCGCTCGAGCACGGTGTGTCCCTGCTGGGTGGGTGCGCCGGCCCATTCCTCGGGGGCGATCACGTAGCAGGGGCGGAAGGACGCGAAGCGCACGTCGTCGCCCGTCTGGCGCCTCAGCATGTCGATCGTCTGCTCGATCAAGAGCTTCGACAGGGCGTAGGCGTTCCAGGGTTCGGTGGGTGACGCCTCGTCGAGGGGGAGGCGCTCGGGGGTCCAGCCGCGCGGTGCGCCGTAGCCGATCACCGTCGGGCTCGACGCCGCGACGATGCGGTGGATGCCTGCACGCACAGCTCCGCCGAGCACCGACTGCGCGAGTGCGGCGTTCGTGCGCAGGATCACATCTTCGGGCGCACTGAAGGGCACGGCGATCGCCGCGAGATGGATCAGCGCATCGGCCTTCGTACCCGTGAGCGCCGACGCCGTCGCTTCGGCATCGGTGAGATCGAGGGAGAACTGCGTGATCCCCGCACGGTCGAGGTGTGCGGTGGGCTCGCGATCGACCGAGACGAGCTCGTGCCCGGCATCCGCGAGTCCGGTCACGAGCGTGCGACCGAGGCGTCCGGACCCGCCGGTGACGACGATCCTCATCGGCGTGCGAGCAGGGCGATGCCGAGCTCGTCGACCTTCACGGGGAGCCCGGTCTCGAGCGAGCGGTTGCCCGCGATGCCGACCGCGATGGATCGGATGCCGTCGGTCCAGTCGGCGGGGCGCGCGAGCGGATCATCGCCCGGGCCTTCGAACACGTCGGACAGCAGCAGCGCGTCGCCGCCGCCGTGCCCGCCGTCGCCGCCCTCGATCGGCACCTCGTATGCGGCCTCCCAGTGGCGCTGCACGATCAGCCGTTCGCCCTCGGGGCGCAGTGCGGTGGCGCCGTCGCCTCCCGAGAGGCTGGGGTCGATGTGCGGGTGCAGTCCCTCACCGGCCAGCACGGCACCGCGTTCGACGACCTCGAGCTCGACCCGGCCGAGCGTGCCGTTGACCGCGACGCGGTAGCCCTCCCACGGCGAGTGCGCGTTGAGCGAGTACGACATCGTCGCGCCCGACGCGTAGTCGACCACGAGAGCGAGGTTGTCTTCGATCGTGATGCCCTCGCTGAACACGTCGAGGTCGCGCTGATACCCGTCATGCTGCTCGGCGTCGAGGTAGAGCGCGGTGAGGCGCTCGTCGGTGCGGAGGTCGAGTTCGAACAGGTCGCCGTCGTCGTGCGTGCCGCGCGCCGGTCGCTCGCCGAGGCCGCGGCTCGCGGCGTTGTCCGCCCCGTAGAAGCGCAGTCCGCCCGATGCGAAGACGCGGGTCGGCTGCGAGCGGATCCACCAGTTGACCAGATCGAAGTGGTGGCTCGACTTGTGCACGAGCAGTCCGCCCGAGTTCTTCTTCTCGCGGTGCCAGCGACGGAAGTAGTCGGCGCCGTGGTTCGTGTCGAGCATCCACGAGAAGTCCACCGAAGTGACCTGCCCGATCGTGCCGTCCTGGATCACCTGACGCAGCGCGCTGTTGCGGGGGGAGTAGCGGTAGTTGAACGTCAGCACGACCTGGCGGCCGGTGCGCTCGACGGCGTCTTCGATGCGGGCGGCGCTCGCCGCATCGATCGTCAGCGGCTTCTCGACCACGACATCGGCACCGGCCTCGAGCGATCGGACGATCAGCTCGGCATGCAGGTCGTCGCGGGAGCAGATGATGACCCGGTCGACGCGCTCGTCACGGATGACCTGCTCGAGCTCGTCGGGGGTCGCGAGGCGAGGTGCGGGGGCGCCTGCCTCGACGGCGCGTGCCGAGTGGTAGGCCGCGCGCACGGGATTCGGTTCGATGATCGCGACCAGTTCGGCGCGATCCTGGTGGGCTCCGGTGATCGCCTCGACGTACATCTGTGCACGGACTCCGGCACCGGCGAGGGCATAACGCAGACGGGACATCGATACTCCGAATCTCAGGAAACGTTTTCTCACCGTAACAGGAATCCCGCCTCTCCGGAAGCTCGTCTTCGTGGATCGGCCCATGTCGGACGTGGACAGGAACCGGTTTCCCGACTACGTTGAGCAGGATGAAACTCATCGACGACGTGAGCTCCTACCTCAACCCGATCATCGATGCCGATGTTCCCGACCCTGACGCCATCCGCGTCGGAGATCGCTTCTACCTCGTGGCATCGAGCTTTCACCGTGCCCCGGGTCTGCCGATCTTCGCATCGGACGATCTGGTGAGCTGGGAGCGCATCGGCTACGCGCTCGACGGCTCGGTGCCGGAGGAGTGGTTCACGCAGCCCCGGCACGGCGGGGGCGTGTGGGCGCCGTCGATCCGGCACCAGGACGGACTCTTCCACGTCGTCTACCCCGACCCTGATCAGGGGGTGTTCGTGGTCACCGCGGCAGACCCTGCCGGGCCATGGTCAGAGCCGCACCTGTTGCTCCCGGGGCTCGGAATCATCGACCCATGCCCCCTGTGGGATGACGACGGCCGCACATATCTCGTGCACGGCTGGGCGCGCTCTCGGGCCGGACGCAAGAACATCGTCACCGTGATCGCGGTCGATGCCGAGCTGAGGAACCCGATCGGTTCTGCTGTCGATGTCATCGACGGCGACCTGCTCGAGGGGTTCTCCACTCTCGAGGGGCCCAAGTTCTACAAGCGCGACGGGGAGTACTGGATCTTCGCCCCGGCTGGCGGAGTCGCCACCGGCTGGCAGACAGTGTTCCGTGCGCCGACGCCGTTCGGTCCGTACGATCACCGCATCACCCTCACGCAGGGGGAGACGCCGGTGAACGGCCCGCACCAGGGCGCGTGGGTCGACGACGGTCATGGTGGCGACTGGTTCCTGCACTTCCAAGACCGGGGGGTCTACGGCCGGGTGCTGCACCTGCAGCCGATGGCGTGGGGCGCCGACGGATGGCCGGTGATGGGTGAGGCGGTGAGCGGGGGCGACGCGCAGCCGGTGCTGCGGCATTCGACCCCGTTCGGCACGGCGCAGGGATCACGCACTCTCGTGCGATCCGACGATTTCGTCGACGGGCGGCCGAGCAGTCACTGGCAGTGGGAGGCGAGAGTCGATCGGCAGGCGGTGATCGGCGAGGGGCCGGGGCTGGGATTGCGCAGCAGCCCCGACGGCGGCAACGTGCGCACTCTGCCACGGGTGCTCTCGCAGAACCTTTCGGGTCAGCCGTGCGTCGCTCACGTCGAGGTCTCGCTGCAGACCTCGGGCGCGGGGGAGCGCGCGGGGATCGCCGTGCTCGGCAGGGACTATGCCTGGGCGGGTGTCCGACGGGCGGATGCCGGCATCGAGGCCGTCGTCGCGGTGCGCACCCGTGACGACCAGGCGGAGCGCGTGGTCACGACGATTCCGCTCGACGACGCTCGCATCCGGGTGGGCATCGCCGTGGATGCCGACGCCCGCGTGCGCTTCACGCTCGGCACGACCCCGGTCGATCCACAGTTCACCGCAGTCGAGGGGCACTGGGTCGGCGCGTCGCTGTCGCTGTTCGCGGCGGCTCCGTTCGGCGCGCCCGAGGCGATCGGACGCTTCGAGGACTTCACGATCGACGCGCAGGAAAGCTGACCATGACCACCAGACGAGCACGCAGCGCCCCCACTCGCGAGACGACGATCAACGACATCGCACGTGTGGCCGGGGTCTCGAAGGCGACCGTCTCGCGCGTCGCCAACGGCGTGAGCACCGTCAACGAGGAGATCGCACAGCGGGTCCGCGCGGTCATCGACGAACTCGGATACACACCGAGCCAGACCGCCAGATCGTTGTCGCTCGGCTCGAGCCGCACGGTCGGGGTGCTGCTGCCCGACCTGGGAAACCCGATGTTCCACCAGGTGCTGCACGGCTTCAACCGCGCGGCGTCGAAGGACGGTTATCACGTGATCGTCACGGATGCCTTCGAAGATGCGGACGCCGAGGCCGAGCTCGCCAGGGACCTTCGCGACCGCACCGATGCCGTCGCGCTCTTCGCACCTCGGATGCCGAGGGAGAGTCTGTTGCAGCTGCTGCCGCGCGTGGCGCCGGTCGCCGTGTTCAACCGCACGACCGGCAAGAACGCCGGATCGGTGCTCATCGACTACCACGAGGGGATACTCCTGCTCGCGCGTCACCTGATGCAGCTCGGTCACCGCCGCATCGCCTTCCTCGCCGGCCCCGCCTACGCGCGGGCGAACTGGGAACGCGAGCGCGGACTCGAGGAGCTGCGGACTGCGGAGTCCGACGTCGAGATCATCGATGTGCCGTGCGGTCACTCCTTCGAAGACGGCTACGAGGTCTGGCCGGCGCTGCGAGCGACCGAAGCCACGGCAGTGATCGCATACAACGACGTGGTGGCTCTCGGGCTCCTCGGCCGTCTCTCGGAAGAGGGGGTATCGGTGCCGGGGGAGATCTCGGTCGCCGGGTTCGATGACATCCCCTTCTCGCGCTTCTCCTCTCCGTCTCTCACCACGATGACCTCACGGTTGGCGGAGATCGGCGCGCGCATCTGGGAGGTGCTGCGCGCCGAGATGACCGAAGACCCGATCCGTGAGCCGATCATGTTCTCGCCCGAGCTGGCGGCGAGGGCCAGCACCAGGGAGATCGCGTGAGCGCCGATCTGCTCGTGACGCAGTCCGGCGGCATCCGCTATCACGACGGCATCGATGTCGACCCGCTGCTGTCTCCGCGCCCATATCTGACCGCCGCGACGACGGGCGGCGTCGCCGCGACCGCCGTCGGCCCCGATGACCACCGGCATCACCTCGGCATGAGCGTGGCGATCCCCGACGTGAACGGCACGACGTTCTGGGGTGGACGCACCTTCGTGCGCGGCGAGGGCTCGCGGATGCTCGCGAATCACGGCCGTCAGGTGGAGCGTTCGCGCGATGTCGGCCAGGGGAGCGTCACCCAGGAGCTGGTCTGGGTCGCCCCCGACGAGACTCCGTTGCTGGACGAGCGGCGAACCATCGTCGCTCGCGCTGGCAGTGATGGGATCGACGTGCTCTGGAGCACCGTGCTGACCGCGGCCCATGGTGCAGTCAGCGTCGGCAGCCCGCAGACCAACGGCCGCGACGGCGCCTTCTACGGCGGAATCTTCTGGCGGGCCTCGTTCCTCACCGGTCGGGTGCGCTGCGCGGACGGTGAGGGTGCGGATGCCGCGCACGGCTCGCTCTCGCCGTGGCTCGCCGTCGACGGCCCGGGCATCTCGCTCGTCGCGACCACCTCGAACAGCGACATGCCCTGGTTCGTCCGCGCGGACGGCTACGTCGGCTTCGGCCCCGGGGTCGCCGTGACCGGGCGCCGCACCCTGGCCGCCGGTGAAGACCTGCACCTCGACCTCCGCGTCGCTGTCCTCGAGCGCCCGCCTGTCGACCCGGCGGCCGTCGCGCGACGGCTGGATCGTCTGAGGCCATGACCGGCGGACTGCAGCGGCTGCTCGAGCGGGCGCATGCCGCCGACATCGCCATCCACTCGTTGGCGGTCAGTGTCGACGGAGACGACCTCGTCCGAGCAGGAGTCTCGCCGTGGGGGCACGACGTGCCGCATCGGATGTACTCGGTGTCGAAGTCGGTCACGGCTATCGCGGTCCTGCTGCTCGCGGAGGAGGGGCGGCTGGGCCTCGCCGACCCGATCGCCGGCCACTTCCCGGAGATGGGGGCAGTGCATCCGTGGCTCGCCGCCACGCGCATCGACGACATGCTCGCGATGACCGGACCGCACAGTCGCACCACCTACGACGCCGATGGCGACGGATGGCTGGAATCGTACTTCCGGGTGCCGCCGACCCATCGCCCCGGCACGCTGTTCACCTACGACACCAGTGCGAGCTACGTGCTCAGCGCGCTGGTGGAACGGCTGTCGGGAATGCCGATGCTCGACTACCTGCGGCCCCGGCTGCTCGAGCCGTTGGGCGTGGGACGCACCATGACGTTCCTCACCGGGCCCGAAGGGATCAGCCACGGCGGATCGGGGCTGATCGCCGCGCCGGGCGACATGCTGCGAGTCGCGGAGGCGGTGAACGGCACGATCGGGGTGCTGCCGACATCCGTCCGAGACCGGCTGATCGAGCACCGCAGCAACCCGGCGACGCAGACCTGGGGCGCGGCCCTGCGCCACGGGTACGGACGGCAGATCTGGTTGCCCGGCGAAGGGGGCTGGCTGATGTTCGGTCTGGGGGGTCAGCTGGTGTACGGAGACCCGTCGCGGCGGCTCGCCGCGGTGGTCACCGCGGACACGACCACGCTGGCCAGCGGCGACCAGCGGCTCGTGGACCTCCTGGTGTCGGTGCTCGGATGCGAGTTCGGAGGCGACGTGATGCTGCGCCCGCCGACACCGCCGCACGACCCGGTGTCGGCGCGGCCTCTGCGCGGCGCCTGCACACTGGTCTCCGGCGAAGGAGCCCCGCCACGGCTCACCGTCGAGCTCGACTCCGACGGCGGCGAGCTCGATGTCGCCGGGTACGCTCTGCGGTTCGACACCGCGCGCCCGACCGTGACCACGCTGCCGATCGGCGACGCGGTCGTCACCGCGGGCTGGTCAGCGCCGGGCGTGCTCGACCTGCGGGTGAGCGCGGCCGCCGCCGACATCGCATCGGTGCGGCTGCGCCTGGTCGTGACAGATGACGGCATCCTCACCGTCATGTCGCAGGGCTTCGGCCCCGCGATCGGATCCGAATGGACCTGGCGAGGCAGCTACCTGGCCCCCTGATGCCGTGAGGCTCGGTCCCTGCTGGGAGCGTGCCTCTCGACGATCGGGCGCTCAGCCCTTGACCGAGCCGATCAGCGCACCCTTGACGAAGTAGCGCTGCACGAACGGGTAGACGATCAGCATCGGCAGGGTGGCGACGAAGATCACGGCCATCCGTATCGACTGCGCGGGCGGCACCACGTCGACCGCCGCACCGTCGGCATTCAGGCCGCTGGCCACGATCACGATCTGGCGGAGCAGCACCTGCATCGGCCACAGCTCGGAGCTGTTGATGTAGAGGATGGCGCTCTGGTAGGTGTTCCAGTAGTAGACGGCGTAGAACAGCCCGATGGTCGCGATCGAGGCCAGCGAGAGCGGCAGCACGATGCGCCAGAAGACGCCGAGCTCGCTGCAACCGTCGATTCGCGCGGCCTCCTCGAGGCTCTCCGGGATGCCCTGGAAGAAGCTGCGCATGATCACGAAGTTGAAGGCGTTGATCGCCACCGGGATGATCAGCGACCACAGCGAGTCGATCAGGCCGAGGTTCTTCACCACGATGAAGGTCGGAATCATGCCACCCGAGAACAGCATCGTGAACAGCACCAGGAAGTTGATCACCCGGCGGCCCTTCAGGTGCTTCTTCGACAGCGCATAGGCCATGAACGCCGTGAGGATCAGGCTGATGAATGTGCCGCCGATCGTGACGATGGCGGACACACCCAGGGCTCGGAAGATGGTCGGTGTCGAGAGGATGTAGCGGTACGCGTCGAGACTGAAGGTCTCGGGCCAGAGGATGAACGGCCGAGTCGCCAGCTCGCCCGGCGTCGCCAGCGAACTGGCGAGCACGTTCACGAACGGCAGCAGGCACGCGAGAGCGAATGCTATGAGGATCACGGCGTTGACCACCATGAAGACGCGGCGGCCAGGCGTGACCGAGCGGCGCTTGCGTGCGGCTTCGCGCACGCGGATCGGGACAGTGGCGTCGTCGACGCGGGGCAGGGTGCTGGTCATGACGAACTCCGGGGGGTTGCGGTGCGCACCGCGAACAGTGCGGCGGAGACGAGGAAGAAGAAGGCGACCGGGTAGAGCACGAACTGCGTGCCGAACAGGCAGGCGAGTCCCGCGGCGAGGAAGAACAGGCCGGTCGCCCGGCGGCGCGGGCGCAGTCGGGCGAAGAAGAAGCCGATCGCGGTGCACAGCGCGACGATGATGAACGAGAACCCGAACCACGCGGCCATCGTGTTGAGCACGACATGCGCGTCGGCGTCGGCCAGGTCGAGGCCCGCAGCCCGGAGGGCGGGGACGATCGTCGATTCGAGGGTGGCGTCGTCGCTGCGGGTGATCACCAGGGCGAAGCCGCCCTGCAGCACGGCGCACGCGGCCATGCCGATGCCGGCGATGATGAGCTCGGCCCGGCGCCGGAACGGGGGAGCCGTGACATCGGCCTCGCGCACAGCCGTGGTGGTCACCTCGTCACCTCCACGGAGTCGTCGGCGACGAGGTCGGGCCCGATCACTCCGTCGAGACGGAGAGCCGAGATGCGGAGACCGGTCGTGAACTGGGCCTGGATCCCTGCAGCAGCCATCGCGGGGACGCCATCGGCCATCGCCGGGACAGCGGGTTCGGCATCCGGTGCGAACGAGATGCTCACGTGGTCGAGCGAGACATCGTCGAGCGGTGCTTCGGGCAAGCCGGAGATGAACGCGGCGCAGGACTGCACGTTGGTCGCGGTGATGTGCGACAGGTGGATGCCGCGGAACCGCGGCGTCCCCCCGTCGACCGGCTGCGGGGTGCGATCGGACACGATCGGCAGCTTGCCGTCGGGTCCGCAGAAGTAGAAGGGGTTGATGACGAGCGGGCACATGACCCGGTCCATCACGATGTTGGACACGCGTATGTCGGCGACGGTGCCGCCGCGGCCGCGGCGCGACTTGATGCGGATGCCACGGTCGGTGCCCTGGAAGACGCAGTTCGAGATGACGACCCCGCGCACGCCGCCGGACATCTCGCTGCCGATCACGACGCCTCCGTGCCCGTGGATCATGGTGCAGTTCGTGATCGCGATGTTCTCGCACGGCACGCGACCGGGTGATCCCTCGCTGCCGGCCTTGATCGCGATGCAGTCGTCGCCGACGTCGATGTGGCAGTCGCTGATGCGCACGTTCCTGCACGACTCGGGGTCGATGCCGTCGGTGTTGGGGGAGTCGGGCGGGTTGATGATGCGGATGCCGGTGATGCGCACGTCGTCGCTGAGCAGCGGATGCACGGTCCAGGCGGGGGAGTCGCGCAGCGTCACACCGGAGATCTCGACCCGCGAGCATCCGTGCAGACCGATCAGCGTCGGACGCGGGTGCTCCAGGGCTCCGGCGCGGAACGCCGCCCACCACCATGCGCCACCGCCGTCGATCTCCCCACGGCCGGTGATCGCGATGTCGACAGCATCCGTGGCGTAGATGCACGGGGAATGGATGGTCGTCGCGGCGCCCTCCCAGCGAGCCGCGACAGGCGGGTAGAGGGCGGGATCGGCGACGAAGCGCAGCACGGCCCCCGCCTCGAGGTGAAGCTCCACGCGGGAACGCAGGCGCAGAGCACCGGTCTCGTGCACACCGGGGGTGACGCTCACACGTCCGCCGCCGGCATCGGCCGCCCGGTCGATGGCATCCTGAAGCGCGCGCGTGGTGCGCTCGACAGTGCTCTCGATGCTCTGCACCTGCGTTCCGGTCATGTCACTTGCTCTCGGCGTACGAGGCGGTGAACTCCTCGATGATCGTGTCGAGTCCCTGTCCGCCGAGCTTGTCGATCGCGGCCTCGTAGCCGTCCATGTCGATCTGACCGACCATGTACTTGTTGTACGCGTCGTTCGCTGCCTGCTGGATCGTCGACCAGCTCTGATCGAATGCCGCCGAGGTCAGCGGCTGCGTCGGGTCGACGACGGCGAACTCCGCGTTCTCGGCGATCTTCTCGTTGCCCTCGTCGACGTACGGAGCGGAGCTCTTGAACGTCGTGACGATGTCGGACGGTCGCGACGAGTTGTAGGGCTGCACCTCCTGCTCCCACTTGGCCTGATCGGCGATCGTGACGACGCCATCGCCATCGACCGTGTAGTGCTCGTCTTCGATGCCGTTGGTCATCAGTGCGAACGCCTCCTCATCGAGCAGCTTGTCGATGAACGCGAGGACCGACTTCAGCTCGGCCTCGTCCTTCACCTGCGTGGTCGACAGCGCCAGCCAACCGCCGAAGCCTCCGTTGGTGTCCGAGAGGGTGCGACGCGGTACGTCCTCGAAGGTGATGTCGTTGATGAGGGCCCAGGCCATCGGGGTGTTGGGATCGGCGCTCAGCGCGAGGTTCATGTAGTTCTTCGCCTCGAACAGACCTGTCACGACGATGCCGCCCTTGCCCTGCGCGATCGCATCCTGCTGGTTCTGCTTCTGCATGGTCACGAACTCGCTGTTCACCGCGCCCTGCTCGTACAGGCCGCGATACCACTCCATCGCCTCCTTGAACTCGTCGGTCTGGAAGGTCGGGACGACCTCGTCGTCGTCGGTGACCGCCCAGTTGTTGCCTGCGCCGAAGTGGCCCGCCAACGATTTGAAGCCGAGCTTGAAGCTCTCCAGTCGGTCGATGAAGCCGGTGGTGTCGTTCTGGCCGTTCCCGTCCGGATCCTGCGTCGCGAACGCCACGGCCACCTCACTGAGCTCCTCGATGGTGTGCGGCGTCTCGAGACCGAGGTTGTCGAGCCAGTCCTGGCGGACCAGCACTCCGTAGCGGGCCATCGGCTTCTGGAACGGCACGCCGTACAGCTGGCCGTCGATGCGGGCCGAGGCGATCGTCTGCTCGTCGATCTTCGACAGGTTGGGGTAGTCCTTCAGATACTCCTCGACGTCCCAGAACTGACCGGAGCGAAGCGCCTGACGCACGGACGTGTTGGACGTGTTCGTGATCGAGGTGATGTCGGCGAGGGAGTCGGACGCGAGTGCGGCGTTGATCTTCTCGTCTTTGGACGCATCCGGCACCCACTGGAAGTTGAGCTCCGTGCCGGTGTACTCCTCGAGCGCGGTCTGGATGGGACCATCGGCTTCCGGTGTCGTCGGTGTGTGGAGCATCGTCATCCAGGTGACGCTCTCGGCGGGCTTCACATCGCCGCCGTCTCCCGTCGTATCGCCCGACGAGCCGCACGCGGTGAGCGCGAGTGCTGCGACGGTGACGGAAGCGACGGCGATTCCGAGCATGGAGTGATTCCTCATTGTGATCTTCCTCTCGCAAGGTGGAGCAGGGCCGGCGAGGTCTCGCGCGGCGTAGGGGGTGAGGTCGGGGTCTCTTCGGCGGTGAGCGTGCCGAAGACGGTGCGGGTGACGGCGCCGACGGCCGCGGCGGGGATGCCGACTCCGAAGAGCACGAGGATCGGCAGTGCGCAAGTGGCGAGCAGCCACACGACGGCGACGACTGCGGCGGTTGCCACGATCGTCCAGTGCAGCGAGCCGAGGCCGATGAGCAGCGCGGCGACGATCTGGCGGTGGATGCCGCGGATATCGGTGGCCGCCATCACCGGGAACACGTACGCGCTGATGATGCCGATGGCGACCAGTGCCACCACGTTGACGAACTGCAGCAGCCAGCTGGAGCCGGTGAAGATGTTGGTGACGACGATGGCGGTGGCGGCGAGGAGGATTCCGCCCATCGCGGTGGCCGGCCAGTAGCGCGCGCGCAGGTGTCCGATGAAGGCGGCGGTGACCGGCGGAGTCTCGCCCCGGCGGAACCAGCCGTCGATGTATGCCGCGACAGCGTAGGAAGCGGGGCCGATGCCGAAGACGACGAGTCCGAGCGCGGTCGCGGCGACCCAGAGCAGGTTGAGGTACGCCACCCGGTAGACGGCCCTCAGGAAGAGGTTCAGGCGCATGAACGCTTCGTAGGAGAACATCAGTACACGCCCTCCTCGCCGAGTTTCTTCGCGAGTCTGTTGGCGCCGATGACGAGGATGAGTCCGACGAGCCCCTTGAAGAGACCGACCGCGGTCGCGTAACTGAGCTGGCCGTTCTGGATTCCGGCGGTGTACACGTAGGTGTCGAAGATCTCGCCGACCTCGCGGTTGAGCGAGTTCAGCATCAGGAACATGTGCTCGAATCCGAGCTCGAGGAAGTCGCCGATCGCGAGGATGAACATCACGATGATGGTCGGGCGGATCGCCGGGAGGGTGATGTGCCAGGTCTGGAGCCAGCGCCCGGCGCCGTCGAGCTCGGCGGCCTCGTAGAGCTCCATGTCGACGCCGGTCATCGCGGCGAGATAGATGATCGTGCCCCAGCCGGCGGTCTTCCAGATCTCCTGGATCGTGTACAGCGGTCGCAGCCAGTCAGGATCTGTGAGGAACGGCACCGCCTGCATCCCCCAGGATTCCAGCAGCGCGTTGATGCTGCCGCCGTCGGTGGTCAGCAGCACGTAGAAGAGCGAGACGACGATGACCCACGACATGAAGTGCGGCAGGTAGATGACCGTCTGGATGCTGCGCTGGAACAGCTTCGATCGCAGTTCGTTCAGCATCAGCGCGAGGATGATGGGAACCGGGAACGCGAAGATCAGCAGCAGCAGTGACACGGTCACGGTGTTCACCAGGAGCATCACGAATGTGCTCTCGCTGAAGAACCGGATGAAGTGCTCGAAGCCGACCCAAGGGCTGCCACCGATGCCACGGAAGGGCGAATAGTCCTGGAAGGCGATGACCAGGCCGCCCATCGGCACGTACTTGAAGACGATGAAGTACAAGATGCCGGGGATGGCCATGAGGTACAGCGCGCGCTGGCGCCAGATGCTCTGCCACCACGGGCGTTTCCGGTACGTGGCGGGCGCGTTCCCTGCCGTCGCGTCAACGCTCACCATCGGTGCGCCTTCCTGTTCTCGTCATCGAGGTCGGGTGTCGAGGAGCGGAGAAAGCGTTTCCTCGAGTAACCGGTTTCCCGAGATTAGCATGGGAGGCAGGAGTCGACAACAGGCAGTTCCGTGCACGCACGCCAAGGTGTTCGCGGGTGCTCTCGGTCCGATCTCGGACCGTGCTCGTGTGGTGAGTTCGGGCCTCCGCGGTCGACCCGGCCAGCAGGTGGAAGTGCGCCTACCCGGGGCTCAGCTCCTGGCAGGGCCGGTGCTCGCGCGGACGACCACCTTGGGTGTGAAGGATGCGGAGGAGACGGCCTCGCCTCCGGTCAGCAACGCATGCATCGCGTCCCAGGCCAGACGCCCGATCTCGGCGGCGGGCACGGTCGCCGTCGTGAGCGGCGGCGTCGTGTACGCCGCGAACGGAATGTCGTCGAAGCCGGTGATCGAGAGATCCTCCGGCACCCGCAGGCCCCGGGTCGTGACCGCTGACAGCAGGCCCATCGCGACGAGGTCGTTGAACGCCAGGACGGCGGTCGCGCCGCTGTCGATGACGGCGTCGGCCGCCGCGGCGCCGCTGTCGAAATCGACTCCGGCGGGGATCTCGACGAACTCGAGGTCGCCGACCTGCTCGGCATCGGCGATCGCGCGCGCGCGTGCCTCGCCCGATGTGCTGGCGACGACTCCCGAGAGGAAGGCCATGCGGCGGTGGCCGAGGTCGCGCAGATGTGCGATCAGCTCGGTCATGGCGGCCTCGTAGTCGGCCGCGACCGTCGGCACGTCGACCTGCGGTGGCCGGTTGATCACGACGGCGGGCCCGACGGAGGCCAGCAGAGTGGAGAGCTCGCTCTGCGGCAGACGCGGGGCGCAGAGGATCACGCCGTCGGTGCGTCGCCGGGTGGTGGTGGCCAGTTCGACCTCACGGTCGACCTGCTCAGCGGTGTCCGAGATCAGCACGTGGTAGCCGTCGGTCGCGGCGGCGCGACTGAGGCCGTGCAGGATCGCCTGGAATGTCGGGTTGCCGAGGTCGGGGATCATGACCGACACTGTCTGCGTCTGCCCGAGCACGAGGCTGCGAGCGAGGGGGTTCGCCGTGTAGCCGAGTTCGGCGGCCGCCGCCTGCACTCGTTCGACGAGGAGCGGATCCACCGTCGGGTTCCCGTTCATGGCGCGTGACACGGTCGAGAGCGAGACCCCGGCGAGCTTCGCGACGTCGGTGATGCCTGCTCGGGTGGAGCGTGTCATCCGGATCCCCTCTTCCGCGACTGGTGGTGGATGTGGTCATATGTGAGAAAACGTTTGCTAGGAGTTCTCATGGTCGGGTCGCATAAGGATCGTATCGAGAAGCAGGACAGAGTGGCCCGACTGCTGCGGGGCGCCGGGGCATCGATCCTGATGACCTCCCACGAGGCGGTGTCGTGGTACCTCGAAGGTGTGCGCACGCACGTGTCGCTGGCGGGCCCGCCGGTGCTGGCAGTGCGGGCGAGTTCCGACGGTGACACGCTGTTCGTCGCGGACAACGAGGCGGATCGGCTGATCGACGAGGAGCTTCTGCCGACGGATGCCGAACGCATCGTGCGGGTTCCATGGTGGACTCCGCCGGCGGTCGCGGCGGCGGAGGATGCGTGTTCGGCGTCGGCTGTCGGTGAAGCGGCGGTTGCCGGCGACCTGCGCGCGGCGCGGGCACGGATGCTGCCGGCTGAGATCTCTCGCTACCGCTCGCTCGGCCGCGATCTCGCCTGCGCGGTGACCGATGCTCTGGCGTCCGGCGTCGGGCCGGAGCGGAGCGAATGGTACGTGGCATCCGTCGTCGCCGCCGGGCTGATCTCGCGGGGTATCGATCCACTGGTCGTACTGGTGACGGGAGCGGATCGAGTCTCGTATCGGCATCCGCTGCCCACGGCTGCACTGCTGGGGGAGCGCGCCATGATCGTGGTGTGCGGGCGCCGTCACGGGCTGATCGCCAACGCCACGCGCTGGATCGGTGTCGGCATCGACGACGAGCCGATTCTCGGAGTGGAGCGCGCGTTCCTCGACGCCTCGGTGCCGGGAGCCCGCCTCGACGCGGTGTTCGCGGCGGGGTGCTCCGCCTACCAGCGCTTCGGATTCGATCCCGAGGAGTGGCGGCGGCATCATCAGGGCGGGCCGACCGGGTATGCCGGACGGGACCCGCGCGCCACGGCATCCACCCTCGATCCGCTCGTCGTGAATCAGGCGTTCGCCTGGAACCCGTCTGCGCCCGGCGTCAAGGTGGAGGACACGATGCTGCGCAGCGCCGCGGGCTGGGAGGTGCTCACCGTCGACGAGCGCTGGCCGTCGGTCGAGTACGAGGGGATGCGGCGTCCGACCACGCGCGGCTACTGAGTCGCGAGCCCGGTGGGCGCAGCCCGGCGGACCGAGTCAGACGGCGAATGCGGCTCCGACCTCGCTGAACAGCGCGCCTGAGCGCGCCGCCCGTTCGACGATCTCCTGGATGCCGTCGATCGTCGAGAGCGGTGCCTCACGGTCGGTGAGGATGGTGATCTCGGAGGCAGGCACAGGCGCAGGCGAAGGTGCGGTGCGCACTGCCTCGAGCACCGCCATGAAGGCTCCGCACTCGATCAGCGGCGCTGCCAGCGGGGTGGAGTGCTCGCGATGGTCGAACAGCTGCTCGACCAGATCGGTGCGACCGGTGCGCTCGACGCGCCCGTCGGGGTATGTGAGCTCGTCCGACGTGTATGCGAACAGCACGTCTGCCTCGCGCGTGTGCACCTCGATCAGCGGGGCGGCCTGCTCGGGGCTCGCGAGAGTCAGCGCTGCGGTGACCCGTCGCCCGTCGCGCAGCGTGACGCGCAGGCTCGAGGTGTCGTCGGCCTCGATCTCGTTGGCGCGGAACAGCTCGAGCTCGATGCTCTCGACGTCTTCGCGACGGCGTGCGCCCCCGATCCGCAGGGCGGTGGCGACGGCGTGTGCGAGGGGGTTGGTGACGACGCCGTCGACGATCGGAACCCCGTCGAGCAGACGCTTGCCCGCCCAGGCTGAACGCGTCCAGTACGCGGCGTCTCGCGACCAGGTCGCCCAGGTCGCGACCGACGTGGGCGTGCCGAGGGTCGCGAGGTCGGCGAGGGCGTGCGACCCGAAGCTCTGGAAGCCGATCTGCACGCTGCGCCCCGAGGCCTGCTCGGCTGCCAGCAGGTCGACGAACTGCGACATGGTCGCGACAGGGGGCTTCTCGAGGTAGACGTCTGCGCCGGCTGCCAGGGCGGCGAGCGCGAGGGAGTGGTGGGTCCCGGTCGGGGTCGCGATGATGATGACGTCGGGTCGCACCCCCGCCGAGAGGGCGGCGTCCAGACTCGGGTACGCCGGAGCATCCGCTCCGAATCCTTCCACGGGGGCCCCCGCGGGGTCGGCGACGGCGACGAGTCGCGCGCGGTCGGACAGGCGCTCGAGATTGCGCAGGTGCGAGGCGCCGAATCCGCGAGCGCCGACGAGCAGTACGTCATGGATCATCGTGTGCAGCCTTCCCGGGTGTCCGTCCATCGTAGAGGAAAGCGTTTACCGACGAAAGATCGGGCGTCGGTGATGAGTCGAAGTCCTCCCAGCCCGGCCGGATGGCTGGTCGAATCCCGGATGGATGCCGAGAAAGGGTGTTCTCGGCATCCATCCGGGATCCGGGCAGCCACGTGTGCAGCCGAGTCGGCACGGGCGAGATTAGCCGCCGGTCGAGCGGCGGACGATCAGTTCGGGCGGGAACACGGTCTGCCGCGGGATGCTCTCGGGGTCGGCCGCCTCTTCGAGCACGATCCGCAGCGCGGTGCGGCCGATCATGCGGCTGGGCTGACGGATGGAGGACAGGGGCACCGCAGCTGCGGCGGCGAACGGGTTGTCATCGAAGCCGATCAGTGCGATCTCGTCCGGCACGAGCACACGCCCGCCGGAGACGAGTGACTGCAGCAGCCCGAGGGCAAGCAGATCGTTGGCGGCGAACAGTGCATCCGGCCATTCGCGCCGGGGGCGGGTGAGCAGGCGGGCGCCCGCGGCGACACCCTCTTCGACGGTCATCGCGGCGGTCGGCACGACCTCGAGTTCGACATGCACTGCTGCGTTCTCGGCCGCGGCACGAGCACCGGCGAGACGGTCGGTGACCTGCCGCATGTCGAAGGGGCCGCCGACGAACGCGATGCGCCGTCGTCCGCCCTCGATCAGGTGTTCGACGGCCAACCGCCCTCCGGCGACGCTGTCGACCGACACCGAGGAGAAGCCGCTGTCTGCGCTGAATCGGTCGACGAGAACGGTGGCGATGCCGCTCGCGCGGAACTTGCGCAGCTGCGTCATGACATCGCCGTAGGGGGCGATGAGCAGCCCGCGCACCTGCTGCTCGCGGAAGAGATCGAGATACACCTTCTCGCGTGACGGGTCGTCGTCGGTGTTGCCATAGAGAATGGCGATGCCGTGGCTCGACGCCTCGTCTTCAGCGCCGCGCACGACATCGTTGTAGAACGGATTTTGCCCGTCGAGCACCACGAATCCGACGGTGGTGCTCACGCCGGCCCGGAGCTTGCGGGCGGCGTCGTTGCGCACGTAGCCGAGTTCTTCGATCGCCTGGGTGACGCGCTCGACCGAGTCGCTCGAGACCTCGTCCGGACGATTCAGGACGTTCGAGACCGTGCCGACTGAGACGCCCGCACGCACGGCGACATCGCGGATGCTGATCGGCATTCGGCTGTCCTCTCGTCGTCGGGCGGATCACGCTTCGGCATCGGGGGTTGACCTGAGGCCGGCATCACATACACTAGCCTGAAACGAGCTTGAATCGATTCAGGTAAGTTCATTCCGATCATCATCCCCCTCAACGGAGAGGAAAGCCAGTGGTAGACGCAGCCTCCGCCCGAAGCGCTCCCCCCACCGCGCTCGAGCTGCATCGGGTCGTGAAGTCCTTCGGCCCCGTCGTCGCACTCCGCTCCGGCAGCCTGACGCTCCGCCCCGGTTCCATCCACGCCCTCATCGGCGAGAACGGCGCGGGCAAGTCGACGATGGTGAAGATCATGGCCGGTCTCTACCGCCGCGACTCGGGGGACTTCCGCCTGCACGGCGAAGACGTCGACTTCACCAGCACCGCCCAGTCGAAGGCCGCGGGCATCGCGGTCATCTATCAGGAGCCGACGCTGTTCCCTGATCTCTCGGTGACGGAGAACATCTTCATGGGGCGACAGCCCACGGGGTTCCTCGGTCGTATCGACCGCAAGGCGATGCGCACCGAGGTCGACCGGATCTTCCGCCGCCTGGGCGTGACGCTCGACCCTGACCGCATCACCGAGGGCCTGTCGATCGCCGACCAGCAGATCATCGAGATCGCCAAGGCGATCTCCCTCGACGCGAGTGTGCTGATCATGGATGAGCCGACGGCTGCACTCAGCGGCGTCGAGGTCGACCGTCTGTTCGCCGTCGCCCGGAGCCTGCGTGACGAGGGCCGCGCGATCCTCTTCATCTCGCACCGCTTCGACGAGGTGTTCGACCTGTGCGACACCGTCACCGTCATGCGCGACGGCGCCTATATCGACACAACAGCCATCGCCGAGACGACGGTCGATGAGCTGGTCCGTCAGATGGTCGGACGCGACGTCACCGAGTTGTTCCCCAAGCAAGAGGCCGTCGTCGGAGAGCCGCTGCTCGAGGTCACGGGACTCACCCGCCCCGGTGTCTTCCACGACATCTCCTTCACCGTGCGTGCGGGCGAGATCGTCGCACTGGCCGGTCTCGTCGGGGCCGGGCGCTCCGAGGTCGCCCGCGCGGTCTTCGGCGTCGACCCGTACGACCAGGGACAGGTGCGGATGCTCGGCGCAGGTGTGGCGCGCCGCAACCCGACCGCCGCGATGCGCAGCGGACTCGCGCTCGTGCCTGAAGACCGCCGCAAGCAGGGCCTCGTGATCGACGCGGGTGTCGGCGGCAACATCACGCTCGCCATCCGTCGTCGGCTCTCGAAGTGGGGTCTGATCACCAGTGGCATCGAGAACCGAGCGGCGAAGGAATGGGCATCGCGCCTCGAGGTCAAGACGCACGCGCTCGACACTGTGGCATCCACCCTCTCCGGCGGAAACCAGCAGAAGGTCGTGCTGGCCAAGTGGCTGGCCACCGACCCGCGCGTCCTGATCATCGACGAGCCCACCCGAGGCATCGACGTCGGCACGAAGTCCGAGGTGCACCGGCTGCTCTCGCAGCTCGCGGGCGAGGGGCTGGGAATCCTGATGATCTCGTCCGAGCTGCCCGAGGTCCTCGGCATGGCAGACCGGGTGCTGGTCATGCGCGAAGGCCGCATCACTGCCGAGATATCCCGTGACGACGCCACCAGCGAGAACGTCATGTTCGCCGCCACCCACTCATCGGAGCTGCACGCATGAGCGCCATCACCACGGCACCCGCGCCCGCCGCCGCCAAGAAGTCCTTCGGCGGAGTCGGCCGTGCACGGGAGTTCGGCATCCTCGCCGCGCTCGTGCTCGTCGTGATCGCCGCCACGGTGAAGAACCCCAACTTCCTGTTCAGCGCCGACGGGTGGCGAGACCTGCTGCTCACGCCGTCGATCCTCATGCTCGTCGCCGTCGGCCAGGCGATCGTCATCATCACCCGGAACGTCGATCTCTCGGTCGGTTCGGTGATGGGCCTGACGGCATATCTGACCGGACGCCTGTTCGTCGACGTGCCCGGGATCCCGATCGTTCTCGTCGTGATCGCGGCCGTGCTGCTCGGCGCCTTCCTCGGCCTCGTGAACGGCGCGCTGGTCGCGTTCGCGAAGGTGCCGGCGATGGTGATCACCCTCGGCACTCTGTATGCCTACCGCGGCATCAACGTGCTGTGGACCGGCAGCGACCGCATCAACGCCTCCGATATGCCCAAGGACTTCCTCGCGCTCGGCACACAGCAGATCCTCTTCATCCCGGTGCTGTCGATCGTCGCGGTGATCGTGCTCGCCCTCGCGGCCTGGTATCTGCGCAACACCCGCAGCGGCCGTGAGTATTACGCGATCGGATCCGACCCGTCCGCCGCCGAGCTCTACGGGCTCAAAGTCACCCGCCGTGTGCTCTCGGCATTCGTGCTCTCCGGTGCGCTCGCCGGACTCGCGGGCGTCTTCTACGCCGCCCGGTACGGGTCGATCAGCTCGCAGGCCGGCAGCGGCTGGGAGCTGGATGCCGTCGGCGCCGCCGTCATCGGCGGCATCGCGATCACCGGTGGAGTCGGCACCGTCTGGGGTGCGGCGATCGGCGCGATGCTCCTGATGACCATCAACCGCGCGCTGCCGATCCTCGGCATCCCCGACTTCTGGCAGCGCGCCGTCGTCGGCGTGCTGATCATCGGGGCCATCGTGCTCGACCGGGTGCTCGCGGTCAGACAGAGACGCCAGCTCATCGAGGCGAGGGACGAATCATGACCACCACGACGACGACGGGGTCGATCCGCGTCATCCGCGACTACGACCGACCGCTCTGGCGGCGCATCTTCATCAACCGCGAGTTCGCGATCATCGCGCTGCTCGTGTTCGTGACCATCGTCGCTGCGGTGTCGATCCGCGGCTTCGCTCAGCCGATCACCGCGAACTACCTGCTGCTCGATGTGGCGCCGATCCTGCTGATCGCACTGCCCATGACCCTGGTGATGATCACGGGCGAGATCGACCTCTCGGTCGGATCCATGGTCGGACTCGCCAGCGTGGTGACGGGCGTGCTCACCGAGTCGGGTGCCCCGTTCGAAGTAGCCGCCCTCGCGGCACTCCTGGTCGGCGTCGTGGGCGGTGCGTTCAACGGCTTCCTGGTGACGACCGTCGGTCTGCCGTCGCTCGCCGTCACGATCGGCACCCTCGCGCTGTTCCGTGGTCTCGCTGTCGGTCTGCTCGGCACCACCGCCGTGACCGACTTCCCCGAGACCTGGACCGCACTGGCGAAGGCGAAGATCGCCGGCACGACGATCCCGTACATCGTGATCCCGTTCCTGATCCTGTTGGTGCTCTTCGCGGTGCTGCTGCACTTCACGCCCTTCGGGCGAGGCGTGTTCGCGATCGGGCTGTCGAAGGATGCCGCACGGTTCTCCGGCGTGAACGTCGAACGGACGAAGTTCATCCTGTTCGTGCTCTCGGGTGTCGTCGCCGCCTTCGCCGGCATCTTCTACACGCTGCGCTTCGGCAGTGCTCGAGGTGACAACGCCACGGGGCTCGAGCTGCAGGTGATCGCGGCCGTCGTACTCGGCGGTGTGTCGGTCTTCGGCGGCAGGGGACACCTGCACGGTGTCGTCGCGGCGGTGCTGCTCATCGGGGTGCTGGGCAGCAGCCTGCGTCTCGCCGGCGTCACCTCGGACGTCATCAACATCATCACCGGCGGGCTGCTGATCTTCTCGGTCGTCGCGGCCAGCGCCCTCGCCTGGGTGCAGCGTGTGCGTGCGAAAGCCGGTCCACCACTGCGCGTAGCGGCCTCTCCCGCACCATGAGGCAGCCTCTCATCGCCGGCATCCGCCCGCGGTGATCATCACGAAAGGAAGAACAATGATGTTTGCACGTAAGAAGATCGCGGGCTTCGCGGCTGTCGCCGTGGCCGCAGCGCTCGTGCTGACCGGCTGCGCCGACACCAGCGACGGATCCGGTGGCTCGGGTTCAGAGGGTGAAGGCGGATCCGACAACCTCGCGATCACGTTCCTGCCCAAGAATCTCGGAAACCCGTACTTCGACACCTCGAGTGAAGGCGGCAAGACCGCCGTCGACGAGTTCGGCGGCACGTTCGCCGAGGTCGGACCAGCCGAGGCCACGCCCGACGCGCAGGTCAGCTATATCAACACCGCGACGCAGCAGGCCGTCGGTGCGCTCGTCGTCTCGGCGAACGACCCGAAGGCGATCTGCGACGCGCTGAACGAGGCCCGTGACGCCGGCGTCAAGGTCGTCACCTTCGACTCCGACACGAACCCCGAGTGCCGCGACCTGTTCATCAACCAGGCCGACTCCGAGGGCATCGCCAAGGTGCAGGTCGACCTGATCGCCGACCAGATCGGCGGAGCCGGCGAGGTCGCGATCCTGTCGGCATCCGCCAACGCGACCAACCAGAACGCCTGGATCGACCTGATGAAGGAGTACGTCGCCAGCGAGTACCCCGACATCACGATCGTCGAGACCGTCTACGGTGACGACGACGACCAGACGTCGTTCGACAAGACCGCAGCCCTGCTGCAGAGCCACCCGAACCTGAAGGGCATCATCTCGCCCACCACGGTCGGCATCGCGGCTGCGGCTCGGTATGTCTCGACCTCGGACTACAAGGGCAAGGTCGCGATCACCGGTCTCGGCACCCCGAACCAGATGCGCGAGTACGTCGAAGACGGCACCGTCACCGCGTTCGCGCTGTGGAACCCCGCCGACCTCGGCTACCTGGCCGCATTCGCCTCCAAGGCGCTGATCGAGGGTGAGATCACCGGCGAAGAGGGCGACACCTTCGAGGCCGGCGACCTCGGCGAGTACACGGTCGGCGCCGACGGCGTCGTGCTTCTCGGCGACCCGTTCGAGTTCAACGCAGACAACATCGGCGAGTTCGACTTCTGAGTCGAATCGCATCGTGAGGGGCGCCGGGGCTTCGGCTCCGGCGCCCCTTTCGTGTGTCGGTGGCATTCCCGGTGCCATGGCGCGGGCTCTCAGCCGGGACGGATGGCTGGCGAAAGTACGGATGGATGCCGGGAGAGGGTGGTTTCGGCATCCATCCGGGGATCGGCCAGCCAAGTGCGCGGCTGGGTGCCCGCGGACGGGTCGGGGCTTCGGGATGGGTGCCGGGAGCGGGCGGGTCAGCGCGGGTCGAAGCGCTCGGGCTCGTGGGTCGCGGCGACGAGGGCCCGCAGCTCCTCGAGAGTCGCCGGGGCGGCGCCCAGGGCGCGCGCCTGCACGAGCACGTTGCCGAGGGCGGTCGCCTCGACAGGGCCCGCAAGCACCGGAAGGCCGGTGCGATCAGCCGTCGCCTGGCACAGCAGGCGGTTCAGCGAACCGCCACCGACCAGATGGATGCTGTCGAGCTCGCGCCCCGACAGATCGGATGCCGTCTGCACGGCATCCGCGAAGGCGGTCGCGATCGACTCGACGATCGACCGGGCGAAGGCGGGTCGCGTCGTCGGAGCCTCGGCCCCGAGCAGGGCCGCGATGCGCACGGGCATGTCTCCCGGTGCGCTGAGCGACGCGTCGTTCGCGTCGAACAGCGGCACGTCGTCCGTCACGGCGGAGGCCGCGGCCAACAGCTCGGGCAGGTCGATCGACGAACCATCTTCCGCCTCCCAGGCGCGCACGGTCTCGCTGAGCAGCCAGAGTCCCGTCACGTTATGCAGGAAGCGGTAGCGCCGGTCGACGCCGAGCTCGTGCGTGAAGTTCGCCTCGCGTGCAGCATCCGTCAGCACGGGCTCCGTCAGCTCGACGCCGACCAGCCCCCAGGTGCCGCACGAGATGTAGGCGGAGTGCGGGGTCGACAGGGGAGCGGCGACGACGGCGGATGCTGTGTCATGCGACCCGACCGCGATGACGGGCAGGTCCTTGCCGATGCGCGCCACCAGATCGGCGCGCAGCACACCGACCGTCTCGCCCGGGTCGACGAGCGTCGGCAGGATGCTCGACGGGATGCCGAGGCGCTCGGCCAGCACGTCGTCCCATTGCCCCGACTCGACGCCCAAGAGGCCCGTCGTTGACGCGTTGGTGCGCTCGGCGACGGCTGTTCCCGTGAGCAGGAACGCGATGAGGTCGGGGATCAGCAGTGCGGTGTCTGCCCCGGTGAGGCGCGCATCGACGCGGTACTGGTAGAGCGTGTTGAACGGCAGGAACTGCAGTCCGTTGCGCCCGTACAGCTCCGCGAAGGGAGCGATCGCGTGCACCTCGTCGACTCCGCGCGCGGTGCGGTCGTCGCGATAGTGGAACGGCTCGGCGAGAAGCTCGCCGTCCTTCAGCAGGCCGTAGTCGACGGCCCACGAGTCGATCCCGACGCTCTCGATGCCCGGCTCACGACGTACCGCTTCGGCGAGCCCTTCGACGACATGCTCGTACAGAGCCCCGAAGTCCCAGTGCAGGCCGTCTTCACGCTCGACGGGACCGTTCGGGAACCGCGAGACCAGTTCGAGGTCGAGCCGGCCGTCGCCGATCCGGCCGATCATGACGCGACCGCTGGTCGCCCCGAGGTCGACGGCGGCGACGGACCGGACGGTCATCGCAGGAACGCCGCGGCGACGCCGGAGTCGACCGGGATGTGCAGACCGGTGGTGCGGCTGAGCTCGGGTCCGGTGAGCACGTAGACGGCATCCGCCACGTTCTCGGGAACGACCTCGCGCTTGAGGATCGTGCGGTTGGCGTAGAACTGGCCGAGGTCCTCTTCGGCGACGCCGTAGGTCGCTGCGCGGTTCGCACCCCAGCCTGAGGCGAAGATGCCCGAGCCGCGTACGACGCCGTCGGGGTTGATGCCGTTGACGCGGATGCCGAACTCGCCGAGTTCGACGGCCAGAAGTCGCACCTGGTGCGCCTGGTCGGCCTTGGTGGCCGAGTAGGCGATGTTGTTCGGGCCGGCGAAGACCGAGTTCTTCGACGAGATGTATATGATGTCGCCGCCGAGCTTCTGGTCGATCAGCACGCGGGCCGCGGCCTTCGACACCAGGAACGAGCCCTTGGCCATGACATCGTGCTGCAGGTCCCAGTCCTTCTCGGTGGTCTCGAGCAGGGGCTTCGACAGCGAGAGCCCGGCGTTGTTGACGACGAGGTCGACACCGCCGAACGCGAGCACGGCGTCGTTCAGCGCCGCCTGGATGGCATCCGCATCCGCGACGTTCGCCGCGACGCCGATCGCGACATCGGTGCCGCCGAGCTCGGCCGCGGCAGCCTGGGCCTTCTCGAGGTCGAGGTCGGCGATGACGACGCAGGCACCCTCGGCAGCGAGACGGGTGGCGATGGCCCTGCCGATGCCGCTGGCGGCGCCGGTCACGAACGCGATGCGCCCCTGGTGCGACTTGGGCTTCGGCATCCGCTGCAGCTTGGCCTCTTCGAGCGCCCAGTACTCGATGTCGAACTTCTCGGCGTCGGAGATGGGGGAGTAGGTCGACAGCGCCTCGGCTCCCCGCATGACGTTGATCGCGTTGACGTAGAACTCGCCGGCGACGCGGGCGGTCTGCTTGTTGGCGCCGTACGAGAACATGCCGATGCCGGGGACCAGCACGATGAGCGGGTCGGCGCCGCGGATCGCGGGCGACTCGCTCGTCGCGTGTGCGTCGTAATAGGCCTGGTAGTCGGCACGGTACTCGGTGTGCAGCTCGTGCAGCCGGGCGATCTGCTCGTCGGCGGATGCCGTGACCGGCAGGTCGAGGATGAGCGGCTTGACCTTGGTGCGCAGGAAGTGGTCGGGGCAGCTGGTGCCGAGAGCCGCGAGCTCGGGAGCGCGCTCCGAGGCCAGGAAGTCGAGCACGACGTCGGAGTCGGTGAAGTGGCCGACCATCGGCTTGTCGGTCGACGCGATGCCGCGGATGGTGCCCGCGAGGGCGGCAGCGCGCTCGCGGCGCTCTGCCTCGGGGAGGGCTTCGAAGCCGCCGCGCACGCCGCCGAACGGGTCGGCCTTGCCGTTCGCCTCGATGTAGGCGGCGGCGGTGTCGATGATCCACAGCGAGTTGGCTTCGGCCTCCTCCGACGTGTCGCCCCAGGCGGTGATGCCGTGGCCGCCGAGGATCGTGCCGATCGCCTGCGGGTTCTTCGCCTTGATCGCGGCGATGTCGAGTCCGAGCTGGAAGCCGGGGCGACGCCACGGCACCCAGACGACCCTGTCGCCGAAGATCTTCGCGGTCAGCTCCTCCCCGTCGGCGGCGGTCGCGATCGCGATGCCGGAGTCGGGGTGCAGGTGGTCGACGTGCGCGGCGTCGACGAGTCCGTGCATCGCGGTGTCGATCGAAGGAGCGGCGCCACCCTTGCCGTGCAGGCAGTAGTCGAAGGCGGCGACCATCTCGTCTTCGCGCTCGAGGCCGGGGTAGACGTCGACGAGCGCGCGCATGCGGTCGAGACGCAGCACTGCGAGCCCCTGCTCCTTCAGCGTTCCCAGATCGCCGCCCGATCCCTTGACCCACATCAACTCGACCGGCTGCCCGGTGACGGGGTCGGTCTCGGTGCCCTTCGCCGACGTGTTGCCGCCGGCGTAGTTGGTGTTCTTGGGGTCGGCACCCAGGCGGTTCGACCGCTCGATGAGGGCGGCGGCGGTGGGGTTGGTCATGACTGTTCCTTGTGCTCGGGAGATGTGGCGAGGATGCGGGCGGCGAAGCGGTCGATCGATGCTGTCGCTGCTGCGAGTTCCGGATGGTTGAGGTGGCCGTGGCGGGTGCCCGGCTCGGTGGAGATGTCGAGGTCGATGCCGGCGTCGCGCAGCGAGGCGCCGAAGGCCTCACCCGAGACGCGCAGCTCGTCGACCTCGCCGTTGATCATGATCGTCGCGGGGAAGTGCGAGAGCTGGGCGGGGGATGCCGAGCCGGGCACGGCGTAGACGTCCCCGCTCTCGGCGGGCGCTCCCAGATAGTTCTCGTACATGACGCGCACGGACTCGGGGCCGAAGGTGTCGGCCTCGGGGTCGGCGTCGAGCGCGGCGCGCAGCGCGGCATCCGGCGTGCCCTGCACAGCGTGCAGGGTCGGATAGGCGAGCACGGCGAGCGAGGGGAAGGGGCCGGGCCCATGACTCAACCGGAGAGCTGCACCTGCCGCGAGGTTTCCGCCGGCGCTGGCTCCACCGATCGCCCACGGGCCCTCTGCCAGGCCGGAGTCGATCGCCCAGCGGAACGCCGTTTCGATCTCGTCGGAGGCGACGGGGTAGTGCACGCCGTCTCGCTCGGGTGCTCCCGCTGCCGCAGCCCACACTCGGGGGAACGGTGCGAGCGCATAGTCGACCGACACGACGACGATGCCCCGGTCGGCGAAGCTCTGCGCGACCCAGTCGGCTTCGGGCATATCGATCTCGCCCGCGGCGAACCCGCCGCCGTGCACCCAGACGAGTCCGGGGCCCGCGGGGTGCTCCGGCTCGTACACCCGCACACGCAGCGGGCCATGCGGTCCGTCGAGAACCTGGTCTCTCACAGCGTCATCCGTTCTGTCGATGGGACGTCGGGGTACGGGGATCGGCTCCCGCACCCCGACGAGTCAGGGGTGCGCGCTCAGGCGCCCCAGCCGGCCTGCACTCCGCCGACGCGGTCGGCGGCGATCTTCTGCTGGTAGCCCGACTCGGCGTAGGCAGCCATCGGGTCGGCGGCGAGACCGCGCGACTCGCGCCACTCGGCGAGGGCCGGGCGCACGTCGGTGTAGAACGCGTCCATGAAGACGGCGTTCGCGGCCAGCACGTCGCCCGACTTCTGCGCCGCGGTCAGTGCATCGCGGTCGACGATCAGCGCGCGGGCCGTCATCTCCTGCACGTTGAGCACCGAGCGGATCTGGCCGGGGATCTTGTCTTCGACGTTGTGGCACTGGTCGAGCATGAACGCCACATCGGGGTTGTTCAGCCCGCCGCCGCGCACGACCTCGAACAGGATGCGGAACAGCTGGAACGGGTCGGCTGCGCCCACGATCAGGTCGTCATCGGCGTAGAAGCGCGAGTTGAAGTCGAACGACCCGAGCTTGCCGAGGCGCAGCAGCTGCATGACGATGAACTCGATGTTGGTGCCGGGGGCGTGGTGGCCCGTGTCGAGGCACACCATGGCCTTGTCGCCGAGCGAGGAGACCTGGGCGTACGAGGTGCCCCAGTCGGGAACATCGGTGTGGTAGAAAGCCGGCTCGAAGAACTTGTACTCCAGCACGAGTCGCTGGTCATCGCCGAGTCGCGCGTAGATCTGCTGCAGTGACTCCTGCAGGCGGTCCTGTCGACCGCGGAGGTCGGCCTGACCCGGGTAGTTCGAGCCCTCGGCCAGCCAGATCTTCAGGTCGCGGCTGCCCGTGGCATCCATCACGTCGATGCAGGCGAGGTGGTGGTCGATCGCCTTCTGGCGGATCGTCGGATCCTCATGAGTCAGGGCGCCGAACTTGTAGTCGTCGTCCTGGAAGGTGTTCGAGTTGATGGTGCCCAGCGTCACGCCGAGGTCTTCGGCGTGCTTGCGCAGGTCGGAGAACGAGTCGACGAGATCCCACGGGATGTGCAGGGCGACAGAGGGGGCGAGCGCGGTGTACTTGTTGACCTGCGCGGCATCCGCGATCTTCTCCCACGGGTCGCGCGGCGTGCCCGGCGTGCCGAACACCTTGAAACGGGTGCCGGAGTTGCCGAACGCCCAGCTGGGGAGCTCGATGCCCTGCTGCTCGAGAGCGGCGAGGTTGTCGGACGAGAGGATGCTCATGAGGCGCTGCCTTCGGTGTCGTTGCGGTTGTCGGTGTCGTTATCGGATGCGGGGGAGCCGCCGGTATCGGCGAGCTGGTCTTCGAGGTGGAACACCTCGGTGAGTGCGGTGGCGGCCTGGTCGGGGCGCCCGTCGAGATCGACGAAGAAGCGGCCCATCTCGGCCTCCCAGCGAGCGGCGACCGAGGATGCGGCGAGGTAGGCCTGCGCCGTGGCGTCATCATCGGTTTCGTAGTAACCGACGAGCGTGCCGCCCTCGGCCAGGAACAGCGAGTAGTTGCGACGACCGGCGGCCGCGATCTCGGCCAGCATCTCGGGCCAGACGGGTGAGTGACGGGCGAGGTATTCGTCGAGCAGTTCAGGACGCACCTGCAACTGGAACGCGACGCGGGTCATGGTGGTTCTCTCTTCATCGAGGTTTTGAATCGTTTCATTCAATGTCTCAACACTAGCATGGCCGGTCGCTCTGTCAAGCGACCGGCCATGCCTCGGATGGATCGGCTGATCACCTCACCGTCACGGTCACGCTCTTCGAGGCCGTGGTGCCCGCAGCGTTCGAGAACTCGGCGACATAGGCGTAGGTGCCGGGGGCGCGTCCGGTGATCGCCGTCTTCGCGCGCTGCGCCGAGGGCGAGGCGGCCACGAGGGTCTGAGTGTCGATCAGAGCGCCGTTCTCGTACAGCCGGTACTCGGTGCCGTTCGTGCCCCACCAGAGGTCGGTGGTCACGGTGTAGCTGCCGTCGCGATCCCAGTTGTCGTGGCTGACCACAGGCACCCCTGGTGCGGCATCCTTCACCTTGACCGTGACGGATGTCGTGGCCGTCGTGCCCTTCGCGTTGACCAGCTCGCCCGTGTACACGTACGTGCCGTCGGTGCGGCCGCTCACCGAGACCGTGGTGAGCTGGGCTTTCGGCGAGTCCGCATCGAGGAGCTTCGTCGCGATGAGCGCGCCGTTCTCATAGAGTCGGAACACCGCGCCGTTCACGCCGTGCCAGAGGTTCATCGACACCGTGAACTCACCGTCGTGCAGACCGGTGTCCCAGCCCGAGTCCGTCGACAGCGTGCCACGGGCGGGCTTCGCTGCCGGTCGCTCGTCGTCGTAGACCAGGATCTGAGCCTCCGCGCGGGTGACGAGACCGTCGTGGTTGACGGCGTTGACCGTCACCGTGTGGGTGCCGACGAGCTCGGCCAGCTCGATGGCCTGGCCGGGCGCGACGGGTTCTCCGTCGAAGGCGATGTCGAGAGTGCGCACCCCCGACTCGGGGTCGGCAGCCGTCACGTCCACCGTGAAGCTCGACGTGCTCGGGAACAGAGCGCCGTCCGCAGGCATCCCCGACACGACGGGAGCTGTCTGATCGACCGCACCCGAGGGGTCGCCCGTCACCGCGATGCGCGGCGCCGGCGGCTGTTCCATGCCGTCGCCGAGGAAGAAGCTCGTGTGCGGCGGCTGGTTGTATCCGGTGTTCTGCCACGCGACCGAGAGCCGGTACACCGGGTCGTGCATGAGGGTCCGCAGGCGCAAGTCCGTTTCGTCGGTGGTGGAGTAGACCCGCAGCTCGGTCGAGTCGTCGGAGCGCCAGGCGATCTCCTCGCGCCAGTCGCCGAACAGATCAGCCTGCAGGTTCGGGGTGCCCTTGGTGCTGTTGTTGGAGAGTGCGCCCGCAGCCTCCAGGATCACGTCGCTGGACTCGGTCTCCCAGTTCCACTTCGACACCGTCGGCACGCCCGTGGACGTCTCGGCGTTCCAGTCATGGTCGACGATCTCCCGCAGCGGGTCTCCGTCGAACCAGGCGAGGAAGTTCGCTGCAGGAATGCGGTCGCCGATGAGCTCGCCCGTGGACGATCTCAGCTGGCCCACGGGGGAGTCCCACGCGGCGTCGCCGCCGATCGCCCATCCCTCGGCGCCCTCATGCCGGGGATCGATGTCGCCGGATGCGGCACGACCGGTGTCCCTGGCGGCGGGGACGGACCAGAGAATTGCACCCGTGCGGGCGTCGCGCATCGTCGCGCCGGCGTTGCCCGAGGCGTTCATGTCCTCGTGTGCCGCGAACACCTCGAGGCCGGGGTTCGAGGGCACGAGGTCCGAGACGTGGATCGCGTCTCCGTGCCCGAGCTCGGTCGAGTAGAGCACCGAGCCGTCATCGTCGACCGTGGCTGAGCCGAAGACGATCTCGTCCTTCTGGTCTCCGTCGACATCGGCCACAGACAGATTGTGGTTGCCCTCGCCGTAGAGGCCCTCGTTGCCGGCGTCGTTCGAGTCGAGCACCCACCGCTGCGTCAGCGTCGTGCCGTCGAAGTCGTACGCCGCCATCACGGCGCGGGTGTAGTACCCGCGGCTGAAGATCGCGCTGGGGTGCTCGCCGTCGAGGTACGCGGTCGCCGCCAGGAAGCGGTCGACCCGGTTGCCGTAGGCGTCGCCCCAGGAGCCGACGTCGCCTCGAGCCGGCACGTAGTCCACGGTGTCGACCGCGGCCCCCGTCAGTCCGTTGAAGACGCTGAGGTACTCGGGCCCGGTGAGCACGTACCCCGTGCTGTTGCGGTGGTCGGCGCTGGCGTTGCCGATGGGCTGCCCCACGCCGTCGATCGTGCCGTCGGCTGTCTTCATCATCACCTCGGCGCGTCCGTCGCCGTCGTAGTCGAACACCTGGAACTGCGTGTAGTGCGCGCCCGCCCGGATGTTGACCCCCAGGTCGATGCGCCACAGACGTGTGCCGTCGAGACGGTAGGCGTCGAGGTACACGTTGCCGGTGTATCCCGCCTGCGAGTTGTCCTTCGAGTTCGAGGGGTCCCACTTGACGAGGATCTCGTACTGCCCGTCGCCGTCGAGGTCTCCGACGCTCGCGTCGTTGGCGCGGTACGAGTACGGCTGTCCGTCCTTCGTGTACGCGTCGGCAGGCTTGTCGAGAGGGATCGAGAGGTGGTCTCCGTCCTGCACTCCGAACTCGTCGGTCACCGTGACCTCGCGATCGTCGAGGAGGCTCGTGACGAAGTACGTCGAGTCGCCCGAGCCGTCGGCGTCGAGGAGGTTGGTCGAGTCGGCGATCGGCTCGTCCGTGATGCGAGTGCCGTCACGGTAGACGTGGAAGGCGATCGCGTCGGGGTCGGTCCCGAGCATGCGCCAGCTGACCAGCACGCCGTCGTCCGTCTGCACCGCTGCGGGCGCGCGGTCGAGATACTCGGCCTGCCGCTGCAGCACGGTGGCCGCCTCGGTGCTCAGCTGTGCCGAGTCGGGCCCCGCACCGCCGGCATTCACCGCGACAGCGGTGTAGTGGTACGGGATCGTGGTCAGCACGGCCGTGTCGACGAAACGGTTCGTGGTGGCGAAGCCGGCGAGTTCACCGCGCTCACCCTCGATCTCGGAGCGGAAGACCATCGTGTAGACGGCGGTGCTCGGCTGCGCCCACGAGATCTCGACCTCGCGCTTCTCGAGGCGGTCGACCGCGAGCGCGGTCGGTGCCGCCGGCGAATCGACAGCCGGGTCGACCAGAGACACGTCGACGGATGCCGAGGGCACCGACTCGAGCCCGGTCTGGTCGACCGCGGTCACGTGATACGCGTAATCGAGTCCCAGGCGGGCGCCGGCATCGACGAACGAAGCCGTCGTCGTCTCGCCGACCAGGGTCGCCGCCTTCTCGAACGCCGAGGTGCGGTACACCTTCCAGGTCATCCCCGGCTCGGCGGTCCAGGCGAGGGAGACGGTCGGCGCAGCGGGATCCGCGTTCACGTCGGTCACCTCGAGGCCGGCCGGGCCGAGCAGGATCGGAGTCACCTCGATGCCGTTGAGGCGTGTTCCCGCGGCGGCGCCGTGCACACGCACGGTGAGCTGACCGTCGGTGACGAGCACAGGGCCGCGGACCGAAGCGTTCACGGCGCCGGATCCGGCGTTGCCTGTGCCGAAGGCCTTCCCTTCGATGTCGAAGTTCGTCCGGGTGGAGCCGATCCAGTCGCCCGAGTAGGTCTTGACCGAGTAGGTGCCGTTCGGCACGTCCAGCAGGAACTCGCTCGAGTCGCCGGGCAGGACGAAGTCGCGCTCGAGCTCGCTCGCACCACCCGCGCTCCCGCGATCGCGCCCGGCGTTCGCGGCCAAGGGGGTCGCGAAGCCGAATCCGCCGTCAACCGTGTATCCGTCGTCGGGGTTCACCTCGGTGTAGCCGGGCATCACGACCCCGCCGGTGAGCTGGAAGTCGAACTTCCATCTCGCCTGCTTGGTCGAGAAGCTCACGGTGTTCGACGCCTCCGAGACTCCGCGGCCGTTCACCGCGAACACGCGGTAGCGGTACCCCGCGCCCTCGGCGAGGCCCTGCACGATGGCACTCGTCTGCGTGGTCGTGGTCACCAGCGACCAGACCTGCTCGGGGTCGGCGGTGGCCTGGCGTTCGATGCGGTAGATGTCGGCGCCCGACGATGCGCTCCACTGCAGCACGGCACCCGCATTCGAGATGGATCCCGCCACGAGGTTCGCCGGTGCGGCCGGCACCGCGGCGGGCGGCTCGACGTCGACGACCTTCGCGGCGAGGGGGTCGTCGAGAGCGGCGACATCCTGGGCGATGAGGCGAGCCATCTGGATCGCGCCGTAGTCCTGGAAGTGCGTGTCGTCCTGGGTGCCGGCCGGACGCCCGGGGAAGATGCCCGGATCGACCCAGAGGAACACCGACTTCGCGGCCTCGGGACCGATCTCGTCGAGGTAGGTGCGGCTCGACGCCGAGAGGTCGACGAGCGGGACGCCCTCCTCCTGCGCGAGCTCGATCATCTTCGCCACGTACTCGGGGAAGCTCACGTTGGCCGCACCGGTGGTCGCGTCGAAGCTGCGGCGCGAGACGGGGGTGACGAGCACGGGGGTCGCGCCGCGCTGGCGGGCGCCGTGCACGTAGCTGCGCAGATACTCCTTGTAATCGGCGGGAGACGCGTAGCGATCGTCGACGCCCTGAGTCGCGTCGTTGTGGCCGAACTGCACGAACAGATAGTCGCCGGGGCGGATTCCGCGAAGGATCTCGTCGAGGCGGCCCTGCGTGATGAAGTTCTTCGAGGACCGTCCGCCGATCGCGTGGTTCGCGAACGCGACGTCATCGGCGAAGAACCGGTCGATCATCTGACCCCAACCCGCCTGCGGTGCGAACGTGTCGGTGTAGGTCTGGACGGTCGAGTCGCCGGCGAGGTAGACCGTCGGCAGCGCTCCGGGTGCCCGGTTGGTCTGGCGCGTGATGGTGAGCGCGTCGAGTGCCGCCGCCGACCCGCCGACCTGCAGGGTCAGGCGCCCGTCGACGAGCGCGATCGGGAACGCCATCTCGAGATACTCCCCGGCGGGCTTCGCGGTCGTCTGCACCTTGGCGATGCCCTCCGCGGTGATCGCGATCTCGCTGGCGGCGGTCCGGTCGCCCGCGATCACGTTCACGATGTAGTCGCCCGCGCCGAGCTGCACCTCGAAGGTGCCGCCGTGCGCGGCGACGTGGTCTCCCCGCAGCGGGTCGTCGCCGCCGCGGTCGACGTCGGGCTCGGGGGAGGTCGGGGCGGTGCTGAAGCCGTATCCCCACTCGTCGGAGAACCCGACGGCGGATGTGACGCCGACGGCGCCATCGGCGAGGGCGCCGGGGCCGAAGTCGAAGACGATCCGGTCGCCGGCCGGCAGGGGAGCGGGAGCTGCGTAGACCGTCGAGTCGACGGCGGCGGAGGCACCGGAGGCGCCAGCCGCGTTGCGCGCGGTCACCCGGTACGACCACTCCTGCGACGTGTCGACCGTGTCGGTGAACGCGGGGGCGGTGACGGTGGTGACGGCGGAGAAGAGCCCATCGGCATCCGCACGCTCGACGACGTATTCATCGGCGTTCGGCGTCGCGGTCCAGGTCAGTGCGACGGCATCCTTCGTCACCTGCGCGACCGCGAGCCCCTCAGGAGTCGCCGGCACGGCGAGGGCAGGGATCGCTCCGCTGCGCACCTCGGCGGTGCGGGCGGATACGAGCCCGTATGAGTTGACGGCCTCGACCGCGTAGGCGAACGAGTCACCTTCGGCGACGTCGGTGTCGGAGAACGTCGTCGTCTCGATCTCGGCGATCTGACTGAACTCGCCGACCGCATCGCCATCGACGTCGGCTCGCAGCACGCGGTACGCCGTGGCGCCTTCCGAGGTCCCCCAGGCGAGATCGACCGTGTTCCAGGCGGCCTTGGCGACCGCGAGGTCGGCGGGCACTGCGGGGAGCACCGGTGCGACGACGAGTCCGTTGATGTAGGCCCCGAGGCCGCTTCCCGTGAAGCCCACAGTCAGCTGTCCGTCTTCGACCTTCGTGCGGAATGTCTCAGTGGTGGAGCCGCCCCTGGTGGTCGTGAGCCGTGTCTGCGCGACGCCCTCGAGCGTCAGCGTCGCGTTGGTGCTCGACGCCGTCGTCAGCGCATCGCCGATGGTCACCGTCACGTCGTACTCGCCCGCGGGAACGCTGTCGAGCAGGAAGCCCCAGGAGGTGCCGGCGATGAAGTCCTCGGCGACGGGATCCGCCGGTGTGCGGTTGCCGGTGCGGTCACGGTCGAACAGCGCGACGCCGTCTGGAACCGTCACTCCCCACCCTGACGCGGCGGTGTAGAGCGAGGTCGTGAGCACCGGCTCGTATCCCTCGGCGACCGGGCTCGCCGCTGTGCCGAAGTCGAATCGCCAGGCGCCGTCTGCGGCCGGTTCGAGGGCGGCGGCGGCCGGAACGGCGGTCATGGTCGCTCCGATCACGGCCGCGATCGTGACGGCGGCGAACCCGGCGCGCAGGCGCGGGAACGAGTGGGGCTTACGTGCAGAACGAGTGGAATGCTCCACGGTTCCTCCTTGGACATCACTGGCTAAGGGGTACGGCTGAGATACCCGCGTCGGTGCGGATATCACGTGGGGGAGCCGAGGCGAAGAGACCACTGCGTCTCGGCCGATCGATGGATCCGGAACTTCCGGAAAACGCATTCCCGAGAGTTGGCACCGATCCTCGCACGCTGCCGCACGCGGTGGCAAGAACTTTCTTGAGACGTTTCAGCGCGCCACGCCGCGGCAGGCGACGCGAGTCGCCGGGCGACGGATGTCGGGTCGACGGGTCGCGCTAGAGAGCGCTCACCACGGCGTTGTCGAGCTCGTCGGCGTCGACGCCGGGCCGGACTGCAGCGTTGGTGAGCAGCACCCAGGCCACCCCCGCGTTCGGGTGCACCCAGAACTCGGTGCCGGCCCACCCGCCGTGACCGAAGACATCGCGGTCGACGAGACCGGGTGCCCGGGACCGCAGATTGAACGTGAAGCCCCAGTCCTGGCCCCGCTCGTCGGGGTATGGATCGAGGCGCGGGATGTCTCCCGTCAGTGGGCGCCGCATCATCGCGAGGCCGGCCGGAGACAGGATGCCGTCCTTGTGGCCCTGAGTGATGCGCAGCAGCTCGGTGCCGAGGTGCAGCAGATCCTCGGCGCGCCCCAGCAGCCCTGCGCCGGGTGCTCGCGTGACATGGAACCGGTCGAGGTCGAGCCCGCCGGCCGCTGCATCGGGAACGCCGACCGACTGTGCGGTGTCGAGGGTCAGGCCGATCGCGCCGATGCTCTGCGCCCACTCGAAGGTGCCGGCATCCCATGTCGTGTCGGTCGCGTGCTCGATCAGCGCGGCGATGCCTTCGAAAGCCAGCGTGGAGTACCGCGATGCGGTGCCCGCCGCGAAGTCCCGGCCCTGGCGGAGCAGCTCGTGGCGCAGCGGAAGCGGGGTGTCGAGGGCGGGCTCGGAGATGCCGGAGGTGTGCGATGCGAGATGCCAGAGCCGCACGATGTCATCGCGAGACGACCCGAAGTCCGGCAGTGCCTCCGTGAGGGGGGTGTTCGGGGTGAGCAGGCCTCGCTCGATGGCCCTGGTCGCGGTGATGCCCGTGAGCACCTTCGTGATCGAGAACAGCGGGTACACGGCATCCGTCGCGACTCCGAACCCTTCGAGGTCGACGATCCCGTCTGCGGTGGCCATGCCGACCACGGCGGTCGGCAGGCGCTCCGCCTGCACGTGACGGCGCGCCCAATCGAATGCTGCGTCGAAGGTCATGTGTGCTCCTGCCGATTCGGGTGGTCGCGCTTCCGCGAGGGGTGCGGTGACTCTACGATAGGACCATGGCACAGAAAGCGCTTTCCCATCCGGCCGCGCTCATCGACGGTCGGCATCCGACGCGCTCTGTGCTGCGCCTGGTCGCCCGCCGCCCCTGGCGGTTGACCTTCGCGATCACCGCCTTCGCGATCAAGGAGATCCCGCTCTGGTTCCTGCCGGTGATCACCGCGGCGATCATCGACGTGGTGGCGAGCGACGGCGATGTGACCGAGGTGCTGTGGTGGTTCGCGCTCGCCGCGGTGCTTCTGCTGCAGAACTATCCCAACCACATCATCTACACGCGCAACTTCATGACCGTGGTGCGCGATCTCGGCGCCGACCTGCGCAACGCCCTCACCGCCCGGCTGCAGAGTCTCTCGATCGGCTACCACACGCGGATGAGCTCGTCGATCGTGCAGACGAAGGTCGTGCGCGACGTCGAGAACGTCGAGCTGATGCTGCAGCAGGTCACGCATCCGCTGCTGTCGTCGACCATGGTGATGCTCGGAGCGCTCGGGATGACGGCGATCACCGTGCCGCAGTTCCTGCCCGTCTACGCCCTCGCCGTGCCCATCGCCATCGGCATCCGCTACGGGATGCGCAATCGCTCGCAGCGCCGCAACGAGGTCTTCCGACGCGAGATCGAGACGCTGTCGGCCCGCGTCGGCGAGATGGCGTCGCTGATTCCGGTGACTCGCGCTCACGGACTCGAAGAGACGGCGATCAGCCGTGTCGCGGGCGGTGCAGACGGGGTGCGCAGGGCCGGCCTCGACCTCGACCTGCTCAACGGGCGGGTCGCGTCGATCTCGTGGGTGGCGATGCAGCTGCTCGGTGTCGCCTGCCTCATGCTCGCCGCCGTGTGTGCCCTCACCGGCTTCCTGCCGATCACGCCCGGCGAGGTCGTGATGCTCTCGAGCTACTTCACCCTGTTGACCGGCGGTCTCACCCAGCTGCTGATGCTCATCCCGGTCGGCGCCCGCGGGCTCGAGTCGGTGCGCTCGATCGCCGAGGTGCTGCAGGAGCCCGATGTCGAGCAGAACTCCGGCAAGCGCGTCGTCTCGGCGGTCGCCGGTGAGATCGTGCTCGACTCGGCGACGCATCGCTACTCGGATGCCGACGAGGACGCCCTGTTCGAGATCGATCTGCGCATCGCGCCCGGCGAGACCGTCGCGTTCGTCGGTTCGTCGGGGTCGGGCAAATCGACGCTCCTGAACCTCGTGCTGGGGTTCGTCAGACCCACGAGCGGCCGCATCGTGCTCGACGGAGCCGACATGCAGGAGCTCGACCTGCGCACCGTGCGTCGGTCGATCTCGGTCGTGCCGCAGGAGTCCGTGCTGTTCGAGGGCTCGGTCTTCGACAACATCGCCTACGGCATGCCCGATGTCACGCCCGCACGTGTCGAACAGGCTCTGCGAGACGCCAACGCGTGGGAGTTCGTGAGCGAGCAGCCGCAGGGGTGGCACACCGTCGTCGGCGAGCGAGGCGCACGCCTCTCGGGTGGTCAGCGTCAGCGCCTCGCCATCGCCCGTGCGCTCGTCCGCGACCCGCGGATCCTGCTGCTCGACGAGGCGACCAGCGCACTCGACCCCGAATCGGAGAGCCTCGTGAAAGAGGCGCTCGAGCGGCTGATGCGGGGGCGCACCACTCTCGTCGTCGCGCACCGTCTGTCGACGATCAGGCAGGCCGATCGCATCGTCGTGCTCGAGCGCGGGCGCATCGTCGAGCAGGGGTCGCACGACGATCTGCTCGCCGCAGACGGGCGATACGCTCGGTTGCACCTGGTGCAGAACGGCATGAGATGACCCCGACTCACCGTCCTGAGGAGGACCGATGACTTCTGTCAAGACACTTCGCGCTGCCCTGGTGGGCACCGGAGCCGTGGCGAACGCGCACGCGCGCTCCGTCGCCGCGTACCCGCGCGCAGAGCTCGTCGCGGTCGCCGATCTCAGCCCGGAGAAGGCCCAGGAGTTCGCCGAGAGGTATGGCATCGCCGCCGCCTACGGCGACCTCGACGAGATGCTCGCAGCCGAGCATCCTGACGTCGTGCTCATCTGCACGCCGCCGGGGCCGCACCGGTCGCAGTCTCTCGCCGCCTTCGCCGCAGGCGCACACGTGATCGTCGAGAAACCGCCGGCGCCGTCGCTCGATGAGCTCGACGACATGCGGGCCGGCGCCGAGGCTGCGGGCAGACAGCTCGCGGTCGTCTTCCAGCAGCGCACCGGAACCGCCGCGGCGCACGTGCGCTCGCTGCTGCAGAGCGGTGCGCTCGGACGCCCGCTGGTGGCCGTGTGCCAGACGCTCTGGTTCCGCGACGCCGACTACTTCGCCGTGCCGTGGCGCGGCAAGTGGCAGACCGAGGGCGGTGGCACGACGCTCGGGCACGGCATCCATCAGATCGACCTGCTCGCGCACCTGCTGGGCGACTGGTCGTCGGTGCAGGGCAGGCTCTGGCGTCTCGACCGCGAGACCGAGACCGAGGACGTCTCGACCGCCACGATCGTCTTCGAGCAGGGCGTGGTCGCTCAGCTCATCACTAGTGCGGTGTCGCCCCGAGAGGCGAGCTCGATCCGCATCGACACGCAGAAGGCCACGATCACGGTCGATCACGTCTACGGGCACGGCCACGAGAACTGGCGGGTCACGCCGGCGCCGGGCTTCGAATCGGAGGCCGAGGGATGGGGCTTCCCGGATGTCGAGGAGCGCAGTGATCACGAGCCGCTGCTGCGTGATGTGTTCGACGCTCTGCTCGACGGAGGGCCGCTTCCGGCGACCGCGGATGCTCCGGCCCGTTCGCTCGAGATCGTGGCGGGGATCTACGCCTCGGCCGCGGGTGACGGCGCCGTGATCACTCCGGAGATCCTGGCTGCGCACCCAACCCACCGCGCCGGATTCGCGAGCCCGGTCACCGATCTGCGCCGATGAGAGAGCTCTACCGCGACCCCGTCTACGACGGCGCGACCGACCCGAGGGTCGTGATCGACGCCGACGGACTGTGGTGGATGTTCTACACGCAGCGTCGCGCGAGCCTCGCGGACGCGGGGCCGGGGGTGTCATGGATCCACGGAAGCCGGATCGGCGTCGCGACGTCTCACGACGGAGTGCACTGGCGCTATGACGGAACGCTCGAACCTGCGGCATCCGATCTCGTCCTCGAGCCCGGCCCACCGCCCGCTGAGGTCGATCGCACCCACTGGGCGCCCGAGGTCGTGTGGGACGGCGAGCGGTGGCGTATGTATCTCACCGAGATCGACGGCATCCCCGACCGCTGGCCCGGGTTCGTCCGCTCGATCGTCGAGTACGTCTCGGACGATCTCCGCCACTGGGCGAGGCGCGGCCCGCTCGCGCTGAGCAGCGATCGCGTGATCGATGCGGCCGTGGCGCGCACACCCGACGGGCTGTGGCGTCTCTGGTACAAGGACGAGGCGGCGGACTCGGTCACCATGGTCGCCTCATCGCGTGATCTCGATGTCTGGAGTCTCGACGGCGTGGCGATCGGCGGGAGGCCGCACGAGGGGCCGACGGCGTTCGAGTTCGGCGGGTTCTGGTGGCTGATCGTCGACGAGTGGCGGGGGATGGGCGTCTATCGCTCCCACGACGGCATCGACTGGGGGCGTCAGGGTGACGGCGATGCCGTGATCCTCGCGGATCTGCGGGCAGGGGGCCATGGCAATCACGGAGCGCACGTGCGCGACGGCGACGACCTGTGGTTCTACTTCTTCGGTGCGGCGGATGCGGCCCCGGTGCACGCGGCCACGGGGGAGCAGAGGCGAGCGGCGGTGTATCGGTTGGGTCTCGAGGTCGAGGCCGGGAACCTCGGCGTGAAAGACTGGAAGATCCCGCGGTAATCGATGTAATCCCCGCCGCGAATTGACGGTTGCGAAACGTTTCAATCTGGATTAGCGTGCAGGTAAGCGTTTTCCCCGCACTTCGGAGATCGCCCCCCGCACCACATGGACACAGGCGTTCCGCGGCATTGCCGAACGAGGACGTTCACCAGAGAGGACAACGATGTTCAGCAAGAAGCGTCTGGCGGCCGCAGCGGCCGTCGCCACCAGCGCAGCGCTGGTACTCGCCGGCTGCGCCGGCGGCGGCAGCCCCGAGGGCGAGCCCACCTACGACCCCGACGAGGAGGTCACCCTCGACCTCGCGTTCTGGGGCAACGACGTCCGCGCCGATCTCTACAACCAGGCGATCGAGGCGTTCAACGAGGAGTACCCGAACATCACCGTGAACGCGACGTTCCTCGGGTTCCCGGAGTTCTGGGAGAAGCGTCAGACCGAGGCCGCCGGTGGCGGACTCCCCGATGTCATGCAGTTCGACTACTCGTACCTGCGCCAGTACTCCGAGAACGGCCTGCTGCTCGACCTCGAGCCCTACCTCGGATCCGTCATCGAGACCGACCCGCTGCCCGAGAACATCCTCAGCATCGGCGTGGTCGACGACACGACCTACGGCATCGCGACCTCCACCAACGCGTGGGGCCTCTTCACGAACCCGGCGCTGCTCGAGACGGCAGGCGTCGAGGAGTTCGCCGGCGGCGACTGGGCCGACTACTCCGACTGGGTCTCCGAGGTCACCGATGCGAGCGGCGGCGCGTTCTGGGGCGGATCCGACTTCTCGGGCCGTATCCAGAACCTCGAGCTGCAGCTGCGCAGCGAGGGCAAGAACCTCTTCGACGAGGACGGCACCCCCGGATTCGACGAGGAGCGGCTCAAGGAGTTCTGGGAGTCCGGAGCGGACCTCCGCGACGGAGCGGGCGTGCCCCAGCAGGTCGTCGAGGAGCTGAACCCCCTCGGTGCGTTCGACTCCGCGAAGACCGCCAGTGAGCTCACGTGGGACAACTTCGGTGCGGGCTACCTCGCCAACCTCGGCGAGAGCTACACCGAGCTCGGCCTCGTGGCCCCGCCCGTGACGGAGGAGGGCGCGAAGGACCTCTACCTGAAGCCGTCGATGCTGCACACGATCTCGGCCAAGACCGAGCACCCCGAGGCTGCGGCGACGCTCGTCAACTTCCTGGTCAACTCGCCCGAGTCCGGCGAGATCTTCGGCACCAACCGCGGCCTGCCCGCCTCCGAGACCGCTCTCGAAGCTGCGGAGCTCGACCCGCTGAGCCAGCAGGTCAAGGACTACGAGGAGTCCATCGCCGACCGCCTCGGCGACGCACCTCCCGTGCCGATCGTCGGCTACGGCACCCTCGAAGAGAAGTTCCGCGTGCTGGGCACCGAACTGAACTTCGGCACCACGACCGTCGATGACGCCGTGGAGCAATTCTTCGCCGAGATGGACGTCGTCCTCAACCAGTGATTCCGTCGGTGGGCCGGGTGATTACCGCCCGGCCCACCGCACCCCACCCACTTCGGAAGGAGCTGTCATGAGCACGACGGCGACGAGGACGATCGTCACGGACGAGAAGTCCGGACGAGGGCGAACGCTGCGCAGCGGCCGACGCCCCGAGAAGGAACTGGCACGGCCCGGTCAGCGCGCACGTCTGCGCCGCGAGACCGCGACCGGGTATGCGTTCCTCACCCCCTGGCTCATCGGCTTCTTCGGCCTGACCGCTGTGCCGATGATCTACTCCCTGTACCTCTCCTTCACGAAGTACAACATCTTCCAGCCGCCCAAGTGGATCGGGTTCGACAACTACATCCGCCTGTTCACGAGCGATCCGAACTTCATCCAGTCGGCGCAGATCACGCTCGTCTACGTGTTCATCGGAACACCGATCACGCTGGCCGCGGCGCTCGGCGTCGCGATGCTCCTCAACTACCGCGACAAGGGCGCCGGCTTCTTCCGCTCGGCGTTCTACGCCCCGTCGCTCATCGGCGGATCGGTGTCGGTCGCGATCGTATGGCGGGCGATGTTCTCGTCCGACGGCCCGGTCGACAGCGGCCTGCAGATCTTCGGCGTCGATCTCGGCGGATGGATCGGAAACCCGAGCCTCATCCTCCCGATGATGATCCTGCTCGCCGTATGGCAGTTCGGGGCCACGATGGTGATCTTCCTCGCCGGTCTCAAGCAGATCCCCAAGGAGCTGTATGAGGCGGCCGAGATGGACGGGGCGAACGCCTACCGTCGCTTCCGCGCCGTCACCATCCCGATGCTCTCTCCGGTGATGTTCTTCAACCTGCTGCTCGGCCTCATCGGCGCCTTCCAGGTGTTCGCCTCGGCCTACATCATCTCCAACGGCACCGGCGGACCCGCCGGCATGACGAACTTCATCACCGTGTACCTGTACAAGCGCGGGTTCTCCGACGGACAGATGGGCTATGCGGCAGCGATCGCATGGGTCCTGCTGATCGTCGTCGCGATCATCGCCTTCATCCTGTTCCGCACCCAGCGGTCGTGGGTGCACTACTCGGGAGACGACAAATGAGTGTCACAGAAGCCGTCGTCACGGCATCCGCCCCTTCGCCCCGCCGGCGCGTGAAGCGCAAGACGTGGCAGACCGTCATCTGGTTCATCGGCCTCTTCGTGCTCACCCTGGTGGTGCTCTACCCGCTGCTGTGGCTGTTCCTGTCGACGTTCAAGCCGAACTCCGAGTTCGGTCAGAACCCCGGCCTGTTCCCGCAGGCGCCGACGATCGACAACTACGGCAAAGTCATGGAGGGCATCGCCGGAGTGCCGATGTGGCGCTTCTTCCTGAACTCGCTGATCCTCGCGGCATCCGCCGTGGTCGGCACCGTGCTCTCGTCGGCTCTCGCCGCCTACGCGTTCGCCCGGGTGCAGTTCAAGGGCCTCGCGGTGCTGTTCGCCGCGATGATCGGCACGCTGCTGCTGCCGTTCCACGTCGTGATCATCCCGCAGTACATCATCTTCAACCAGCTCGGATGGGTCGACACCTTCATCCCGCTGATCCTGCCGAAGTTCCTGGCCACCGAGGCGTTCTTCGTCTTCCTGCTCGTGCAGTTCATCCGCCAGATGCCGCGTGACATGGACGAGGCGGCACGCATCGACGGTGCAGGTCACTTCCGCATCTTCTGGGCGATCATCCTGCCGCTGATCAAGCCTGCGCTGATCACCTGCGCGATCTTCTCGTTCATCTGGGCGTGGAACGACTTCCTCGGGCCGCTGCTCTACCTGACGAGCCCCGAGAACTATCCGCTGCCGATCGCGCTGCGTCTCTACAACGACCAGACGTCGTCGTCGGACTACGGCGCGACGGTCACGGCCTCGTTCGTGGCTCTCGTGCCCGTGCTGCTGTTCTTCGTGGTCTTCCAGCGCTTCCTCGTCGACGGCGTGGCCACGCAGGGATTGAAGGGCTAGCCATGTCGGTCATCAGCGCAGAACGTCGGGAGCACCGGGCGGCCAAGCGTGAGGCGCGTTCTGGCGCGGGCCCCACGGTCGCCGGCATCGAACCGGGGGCCAACCCCGGAGCGACTGCGAAGTTCGGTCTGTTCGGCGAGGTGCTCACGATCGGTCTGATGATGACCGTCGTGGCCCTCGGCGTCGTCACCCTGCCGATCGCGCTCGCCGCCGGCATCCGCCATCTGCGCCGATTCGTCGCCGCGGAGGACTCGCGGGCTGGTCTGTTCTGGGACGACGTGCGTGCCGGCATCCTGCCGTCGCTCATCGTGGGCGTTCCGGCCGTGCTGATCGCGGGCGTGCTCGCGCTTGACGTCGCACTCGCCGGGTCGGGAGCACTGCCCGGCGGTGAGGTCATCGCGATCGTCGGCTGGGCGGGGCTGCTCGTTCTCTCCGTCGCGATCCTCTACACCGCAGGCGCGTGGTCGCCGTCGCTCGGGTGGAAGGTGGCCGTGCGTACGGTGCCTGCGGCCATCCGAGCGGATGCCGCAGGAGCCGGATACATCGCCGCCGCGGCCATCTTCACCGGGGTCGTGACCTGGGCGCTCGCGCCGCTGTTCATCGCGGGGATCGGCTGTGCGGCGCTCGCCGTCGTCGCCGTGCCCGCGCGTCGCAGGCGCGGAGTGCACAGCGCGGAATGAGAAGGTAGTCGTTGGCGCACGCGCGGACAGACGGAGGCAGGCCATGGCGGTAGGAGTGAAGGACGTCGCGGCTGCGGCCGGCGTCTCGGTCGGCACCGTCTCGAACGTCCTCAATCAGCCGGAGCGCGTATCGGCCAAGACGGTCGAGCGCGTGCAGCGGGTGATCCAGGAGCTCGGTTTCGTGCGCAACGACGCGGCCAGGCAGCTGCGCGCCGGTCGCAGCCGCAGCATCGGACTCGTGGTGCCAGACATCGGCAACCCGTTCTTCGCCGAGGTGGTCAGGGGAGCGGAAGACCGAGCCGCGGATGCCGGCATGACCGTGCTTCTGGGCAACAGCGACGAACGAGACGAGCGCCAGCTGGCGCATCTCGAGCTCTTCCAGGAGCAGCGGGTCAACGGGGTGCTGCTCACGCCGGCCACGGACGATCTCACCGCCGTGCACCGCTTCGCCGCCGGGGGGATGCCGGTGGTCCTCGTCGACCGCGAGGTGGAGGAGGGCGTGCTGCCCTCGGTCTCGGTCGATGACGTCGAGGGCGGGCGTCTGGCCGCAGACCATCTGCTGTCTTCGGGGCGCCGTCGCCTGGCCTTCGTCGGGGGTCCGCAGTCGGTGCAGCAGGTCGCCGATCGTCTTCGCGGAGTGCGGCTCGCCGTCGCGGCGCACCCCGATGCGACGCTCGAGGTGTTCGAGCAATCGGCGCTCACGGTTCTGCAGGGGAGGGCAGCAGGCGAGGCGATCGCGGCGCGGCCTGCGGATTCGCGCCCGGATGCCGTCTTCGCCGCCAACGACCTGCTCGCCGTCGGACTGCTGCAGGCGTTCAGCTTCGGCTCCGGCATCCGCGTGCCCGAGGACATCGCGATGGTCGGATACGACGACATCGACTTCGCCTCCGCCACCGTCGTGCCGCTGAGCTCGGTGCGCCAGCCGGCCAGGCTGCTCGGCTGGACCGGCGTCGACCTGCTGCTGAAGGAGCTCGACGGCGTCGAACACGACCGTCGCGTGCGGTTCCAGCCCGAACTCATCGTGCGGGAGTCGAGCTCGGGCTCGGTCTGAGGCGACCCCGGTCGTTGAGCGAGACGACGAAGTCGACTGAGACGAAACGTCGCGACCCCTTCAGCGGAGCCTGCCCCGTTTCGCCTCGGGCCGCTTCGCGGGCCTCGCTCAACGATCGGTACGGCGATTCGTGACTACCCGCTGAACCCGTTATGCTTGCAAGGTGCATCCGATCTTCACGGAGCGGATGCCTGGAGACGTCGCATAGTCCGGCCGAGTGCACCACCCTGCTAAGGTGGAGTCCCCTCACGGGGACCAGGGGTTCAAATCCCCTCGTCTCCGCAGTATCAACACCCGATGAGAATCGGTTTCTCGGGTCTGTGTCTATCCGCCGTACGAGCCGTCGAGAACTTCGACAGTGCTCTGCGAATCGGGATACTTCACGCGGGTCGAGACCTCGTTCTGACCGAGATCGACGCAGATCGACGAGATGCTGTCGAGATGCTCATTGAACGAGTTGAGGTCCTCGGGGAGGATGACGGTCGGCGTCTTACGTTCGGGCGCGTCATCTCCGGCGGCTGCGATGGCGTTCTTCAGGTCGCCGTCGGGCAGAGAGATGCCCTCGCGGAGGTGATCGCCGGCTGTCGCCAGAGCCGTCGGATCTGCGGAGATCATGCTCGCGTTGGCCTGCTCCGCCACCGTGTCGACCCACGAGCACGCCGAGTCGTTGAGCGTCGTCGTCGTCTCATCGTCCATCTGTGGCATGGCGACGAGGCTAGCGAACGTGATGTCGATTCTTGCCTTCTGCCGGCGGTAGCCGATCTGATCGACGACGATGACCGCGGTGCCCGATGCCTCAGCGGCGCTGACGGTCTCACATCGGCGTTATCCGAAAGTGAGCAGAACGTTCGCTCGGCGTAACAGCGACTCGTCTCTCCGCGAAACACCGGTTCCCTACGTTCGGACTACGGACAGAGGAGGGCTCGTGATCGCTCGAAGCAGCACATCGGCAGATGTCGTGGTGGTCGGTGCAGGCATGGTCGCGCATCGTTTCGTCGAGAGTCTGCTCCGGTCCGAGGGCGATACGCGCTCCGTCACCCTGATCGGCGAGGAAGCACGAGCGCCCTACGACCGCGTCGGGCTGTCCTCATACTTCGCGGGTGCCAGCGCCGAAGACCTCGAGCTCGACGCCGGCGTCCTCGCCGACGACCGAGTGCGCTTCATCCGAGACGACCGGGTCATCAGCATCGATCGCAGCGCGCGGTCGGTGCGCACGCGGTCAGGCGCGATCCATGCGTACGGCACGCTCGTGCTCGCGACGGGTTCGTATGCACTGCGCCCGGCGATCGACGGGGCGAAACTCCCCGGGTGCTTCGTGTATCGGACGATCGACGACCTCGCGGCGATCCGTGATTTCGTCGCACACCGAGAGGTGCAGCTCGGGCGCCCGCTTCGCGGCACGGTCATCGGCGGCGGTCTGCTCGGACTCGAAGCAGCCGGGGCGCTGCAGGGACTCGACGTCGGGTGCACCGTCGTGCAGTCCTCCGACCGGCTCATGTCCGCGCAGCTCGACCTGGCGGGCGGAACGGTGCTCCGGCGCCTCATCGAATCGAAGGGGATCTCGGTCCGAACCGGGACGCGGACGACACGCCTGGACCCGGATGCATCCGGGGCGGTCGCGACACTGCAGTTCCAGGACGGCACCATGCACGACACAGACATCGTGATCTTCACGGTCGGCGTTCGTCCGCAGGATTCGCTCGCGAGGCTCGCTCAGCTCGACGTGCATCCGTCCGGCGGTGTGCTGATCGATTCCCGGTGCCGCACCGCCGATGAGCACATCCTCGCGATCGGTGAGGTCGCCAACTACGACGGGCGCTCGGTCGGCCTCGTCGCCCCGGGGTACGCGATGGCAGAGGTGGCGGCGACCCGACTGCTCGGGGGCGATGCGACGTTCCCCGGGTACGACGAATCGGCCAAGCTCAAGCTCTCGGGTGTCGACGTCGCGAGTTTCGGCGACGCGATGGCCGTCACCCCGAATGCGCTCGACGTGGTCTACACCGACCCGGTGAGCGGCGTCTACAAGAAGCTCGTCCTCTCCGACGACGCGAAGACGCTGCTCGGTGGCATCCTCGTCGGCGACGCCTCGGCCTACGGGTCGCTGCGTCCGCTGGTGGGCGCACCGCTGGGTGCCGACCCCGCCGCCTATCTGCTGCCCGAGGCCGGTGCCGCCCTCCCCGACAACGAACTCCCAGACGACGCGGTCGTCTGTTCCTGCTCGAACGTGACCGCCGGGCGTATCCGCGGCGCCGTCCACGCGGAGGGCTGCGCGGATGCCGCAGCCGTGAAGGCATGTACCAAGGCGGGCGCCACGTGCGGATCGTGCATCTTCGCCGTGAAGAAGATCGTCGGGCAGGAGATGACCAAGCTCGGGCAGACGACCTCCGATGCGTTGTGCGAGCACTTCACGATGTCACGCCGGCAGCTCTTCGACGCTGTGCGGGTGTCGGAGCTCTCGACTTTCAGTGCGATCATCGGGCGCTTCGGCACCGGGCGTGGCTGCGACATCTGCAAGCCTGCGCTGGCCAGCATCCTCGCCGTGCTGGTCGGAGCGCATGTCCTCGACGGTGAGAACGCTTCGCTGCAGGACACCAACGATCACGTGATGGCCAACATGCAGAAGGACGGCACCTATTCGGTGGTGCCGAGGATGCCGGGTGGTGAGGTCACGCCGGCGGGTCTCATCGCGATCGGCAACATCGCCGAGTCGTACGGCCTCTACACGAAGATCACGGGCGGACAGCGCATCGACATGTTCGGTGCCCGTCTCGAGCAGTTGCCGCAGATCTGGCAGCGACTGGTCGACGCCGGCTTCGAGTCGGGACAGGCGTACGGCAAGGCGCTGCGAACGGTGAAGTCATGCGTCGGCTCGACCTGGTGTCGGTACGGAGTGCTGGACGCGGTGGGGATGGCGGTGCGGCTGGAGCTGCGCTACCGCGGGCTGCGAGCGCCGCACAAGCTCAAAGTGGGCGTCTCCGGGTGCGCACGGGAATGCGCGGAGGCTCGTTCGAAGGACGTCGGAGTGATCGCGACCGAGACGGGCTGGAACATGTACGTCGGCGGCAACGGCGGGTTCTCGCCGAGGCACGCCGAGCTTCTCGCTTCTGGTCTCGACGACGAAGGGCTGATCCGCGCGATCGACCGCTTCTTCATGTACTACATCCGCACGGCGGATCGTCTGCAGCGCACGGCCGGGTGGTGCGCAGAGCTCGACGGCGGGCTGGACGGACTGCGGTCGGTGATCTTCGACGACGACCTCGGCATCTGCGATGACCTCGACACGGCGATGGCCGTGCACGTCGATCGGTACGAGGACGAATGGGCCGCGACCCTGCGGGACCCGGTGAAGCTCCGGCGGTTCGAGTCGTTCGTGAACGCGACGGACACCCCCGACCCCTCCCTCGCCTACGTGCCGGAACGAGGCCAGGTGCGCCCGGCCACGGCGGAGGAGCGCAGCGACGGTTCGGTGTTGATCGCGGGCACGACGCTGGAGGTGCGGCGGTGACCACCACCGGCAGTCGGGTTCGAGTGTGCGCCGTCAGTGATCTGGAGATCGAGCGCGGCAGGGCTGCGCTCTTCGGGACGGTCCAGGTCGCACTCTTCCTGCTGGCGGACGCCTCGGTGCACGCCGTGTCGAATCTCGACCCGTACAGCGGTGCGCACGTCATGTCGCGCGGCATCGTCGGCAGCCGGGGCGAGGCGGCGACCCTCGCGTCGCCGATGCACAAGCAGGTGTTCGATCTGCGCACGGGCGAATGCCTCGAGACGCAGGGCAGGGAACCCGCTTCGCTGCGGGTGTGGAGCGTGACCGTCGTCGACGGTCACGTCGAGCTCGACATCGAGGAGATGCGATGACCGTGATGCTGGGTGTCAATCTGACCGGACGCGACGTGCTGCTCGTGGGCGGAGGTGCGGTGGCCGCGAAGCGGCTCCGTCGCTTCCTCGCCGAGGGCGCGAGTGTGCGGATCGTCGCACCGGCGCTGCACGAGGACACTGTGCGGCTCGTCGAGAGTCACGGAGTCGCCTGGCAGGGTCGGGAGTTCCGCGCGGCGGACCTCGCGGGCGCGTGGCTGGTGCACACCGCGACCGGCGACGTCCACGTGGATCGCGCGGTCGGCGAGCAGTGCGAGCTGCAGCGGGTCCTCTGCATCAACGCCTCGGACGGCGCACACGGATCGGCCCGGTTGACTGCCCAGGCGGAAGTCGGCGACGTCACGGTCGCGGTCACCAGCACCGTCGGCGCGGATCCTCGCCGCTCCATGGCCGTGCGCGATGCGATCATCGCTCTGGTCGGTGACGGCCGACTTCCGCTCCGGCGCCGGCGGGGCGCGCACAGCGGCCGGGTCGACCTGGTCGGTGGCGGTCCTGGTCCCGCGGATCTGATGACCGTGCGCGCGCGGAGACTGATCGCGGAGGCGGATGTGCTCGTCACCGATCGACTCGGACCGGCAGCCGAGATCGTGCAGGGACTCGACCCCGATGTCGAGGTGATCGACGTGGGCAAGCAGCCGGGGCGCCACCCGGTCCCGCAGGAGGAAATCAACCGGATCATCGTCGAGCGCGCCGCTGCCGGTTTGCGGGTGGTGCGTCTCAAGGGCGGCGACCCGTTCGTCTTCGGGCGCGGGGGCGAGGAGATGCTCGCGTGCCTCGCTGCAGGTGTCCCGGTCGACGTCACCCCGGGGATCACGAGCGCGATCGCGGTGCCGCAGTCGGCCGGCATCCCGGTCACGCATCGCGGCACGGCAGCCGCCTTCCACGTCGTGAACGGGCAGGGCGGGCTCGGGCCGGGTACCTTGGAGGCCATGGCTGATGCGACGGTGACGACGGTCGTCCTGATGGGCGTCGCAGCTCTCGGACGTCTGGTGGAATCCGCGATCGCGCACGGCGTTCCGAAGGACCGTCCGGTCGCATTCGTGGAGAGCGGGCACACGCCGCAGCAGCGCACGACGCGCACGACCCTGGGACGTGCCGTCGAGGACGCCCTCGCCGTCGGGCTGCGCAATCCCGCCGTGATCGTGATCGGAGAGGTCGCGAGCGAGCGCCTGCTGCTGCCCTCGCCGTCGACCATCGGGGCTGCTCTGGCGTGACGACCCGTGCCCCCCTCTCGCCGGCTCTGGCCGGATGCACGATCGTCGTGGCCGCAGACAGGCGCGCGGGCGACCTCGTCACCGCGCTCGAACGCCGCGGGGGGCAGGTCTACCGTGCGCCGGCGTTGAGCATCATCCCGAACGAAGACGATGAGGATCTGCTCGCCTGCACCCGGGATCTGATCGCGGATCCGCCGGACATCGTGATCGTGACGACGGGTGTCGGGTTCCGCGGCTGGATCGACGCAGCGCACGAGAACGATCTGGCAGAAGAGTTGTCGACCGCGCTCACAGATGCCCAGTTCGTCGCTCGGGGGCCGAAGGCGCACGGCGCGATCCAGCAGGCGGGGTTCGCAGCCGACTGGGTTGCGGAGTCCGAGACCTCGGCGGAGGTGGGGGAGTACCTCACGGCTGAAGGCGTCGCCGGGCGTCGCATCGCGATCCAGCACCACGGTGCGGGTGCCGACGGACTCGACGCGTTGCTCGCCGACCTCGGCGCCGATGTCGTGAGCATCACGGTCTACCGCTGGGGGCCGCCGCCCGACCCGCAGATCGTGCACCGCTCCGTGGTGCAGGCCGGCTCCGGCGAGGTCGACGCCGTGCTCTTCACCTCCGCGCCGGGTGCAGCCGAGTGGGTCAGGGCCGCGATCCGCGCTGACACGCTCGACGCGATCCGCCGACGCGCGGAGACACGACGTCTGCTGCTCGCAGCCGTCGGCCCCATCACGGCGACACCATTGCGCAGTGCTGGGCTGCACACCACTCTCGCCACGCGCGGAAGGCTCGGTTCGCTGGTTCGCTGCGTCGTCGACCACTACGCCTCCGGAGCAGCCCCGCAGCGGCGAACGGCTGCGGGCATCATGGAGATGCGCAGCCGCGGCGTGCTGCTCGATGGGCGCTTCGTGCCGCTCTCGCGTGCCGGCTCCAGCATCCTCAGCGAACTCTTCGATGCTGCGGGCCGGGTGGTCTCGAGGGAAGAGCTCGGGCTCGTGTTGCCGCGGGGCGGCGAGAACGCGCACGCCGTCGAGATGGCGGTCGCGCGGCTCCGTGAGGCGCTCGGTGGAGCGACCGCCATCCAGACGGTCGTGAAGCGCGGGTATCGGCTCACCATGGAGGACACCGAATGACCACACTCGTCGCTTGCTCTCACGGCACGGACTCACCGGCGGGCCGGCGCACGGTCGAGGCGCTCGTCGACCTCGTGCGGCTGCGGATACCGGACTCTCGGGTCGTCCAGGCGTTCGTCGACGTGCAGGAGCCCACGGTGCTCGATGTGATCGAGCAGGAGCGGGTGCTCGACGACGTCGTCGTGGTGCCGCTGCTGCTGTCGGTCGGCTTCCACACGGCCGTCGACATCGCCGACGCCGTGCGGCCGCACGACAACGTCCGGCAGGGGGAGCCGTTGGGCACCCACCCGCTGATCGCCGAGGTGCTGGCCACCCGTCTGCGTGCGGCCGTCGAGGGCATGTGGCTCCCTGGCGACCACGTCGTGCTCGCTGCCGCCGGTTCGAGCAATCCGGCAGCCGTCGCCGATGTCACTGCGGCGTCGGAGCACCTCGCTCGCCTCATCCCCGCCCCGATCACGATCGGATACGCCTCGGCGATCGATCCGAAGATCGGGGAGGCCGTCGCCGCCGCACGGCGAGACGGGGCGACACGGGTGATCGCGGCGAGCCACGTCCTGGCTCCCGGATACTTCGCCGGACTCGTGGAGAAGTCCGGCGCGGACCGGGTGTCCGCGCCCCTCGGTGCCGACGTGCGGATAGCGGACGTCATCATCGATCGATTCCGCTCCGCCTGACGGGCGTGCGAAGCGCCGGGCACGGCGAACGGGGAAGAGGGCGGATGCCGCAGCATCCGCCCTCTTCCCCTCGGTGTCAGACGCGCGAGGGCTCGAGCTCCGAGCCGGCCTCCTTGCGGGTCGCCGAGGTGGTGTCGACGGGTGCTTCGGCCACGACGGAGCGCGCCCGGCGCAGAGCAGCGCGGGCTTCGCGGGCCTTCCGAGCCTTCGGGCGTCCGTGCGTGAAGTAGATCGGCAGCCCGACGAACACGAGACCCCCGACGAGGTTGCCGACCACGGTGGGCAGCTCGTTCCAGACGATGTAGTCCCACACCGTGAAGTCGGCGCCCATCAGCAGGCCGGACGGGAACAGGAACATGTTGACGATGGAGTGCTCGAAGCCCATGTAGAAGAACAGCATGATCGGCAGCCACATCGCGACGATCTTGCCGATCGTGCTGTCCGAGACCATCGCCAGCACGACGCCCGTCGACACCATCCAGTTGCAGAGCACGCCACGGATGAACAGAGTCAGCATCCCGGCTGCGCCATGGTCGGCGTACCCGACCGTGCGACCGTGTCCGATCTCGCTGATCGCCTCGCCGACGGCGCTCGGCGCGGTCGAGAAACCGTAGGTGAAGTAGATCGCCATCAGGATCGCCACGAGGAAGGCGCCGCCGAAATTGCCGAGGAAGACGAGGCCCCAATTGCGCATGAGTGACCCGAACGTCGCTCCGGGGCGGCGGTCGAGCACGGCGAGCGGCCCGAGAGTGAAGACTCCGGTGAGCAGGTCGTACCCGAGCAGATAGAGCATCACGAACCCGACCGGGAAGAGCACTGCGCCCAGGAGCGGCTGACCGGTCTGCGTCGAGACCGTGACGGCGAAGGCCGCGGCGATCGTCAGCAGGGCGGCGCCCATGAAGGCGCGGATGAGGGTGTCGCGAGTGGACAGCTGCAGTTTGTATGCGCCGGCGTCGACCATGCGGGTGGCGAGCTCGGCGGGCTTGATGTATGACACATGACCTCCACGGGACGGGAGCACGGATGCTCAGCTGAATCGAGCATGGACGAGCGGCGTTTCCGGCGAGCACACGCGACGTTACGTCTGTGGAGCGAACGCCTCACTTCATCGATCCGGCGGTGTGAGATGTGCAGCCCCAGGCGAGCTGCTCCGTAGTGGATTTCCTGGTCAGATGCTCATTCTGCGTCCTGTGCGGCGATGGCATCCGCGAGGTACGACGCCGTCGTGCTTCCGCTCGCCGAGACGACGTGACGCGGAGTCCCCTCGGCCACGACCGTCCCGCCGAGGTCTCCGGCGCCGGGACCCATGTCGATCACCCAGTCGGCTTGAGCCACCACGCGCATGTCGTGCTCGACCATCACGACCGTGTTGCCGGCATCCACCAGATGCTGAAGATGCACGAGCAGTCGATCGCTGTCGGACGGATGCAGTCCCGAGGTGGGCTCGTCGAGCAGGTACAGAGTGTCGCCGTGCTGGGCGCGCCGAAGCTCGGAGGCCAGCTTCACGCGCTGCGCCTCGCCGCCGGAGAGCTCCGTCGCCGACTGGCCCAGCGGCAGATACCCGAGTCCCACGTCGAGGAGGGCATCGAGGTGTCGCGCGACGTCGGCATCGTCGGCGAAGAGAACCCGCGCGTCGTTCACACTCAGGGCGAGTACGTCGGCGATCGTGTGCCCGTGGAGTTGAATCTCAAGGGTGTCCGGGTTGTAGCGGGTGCCGCCGCACGTGCTGCAGGGCGCATGGACGGTGGGCAGGAAGAGCAGCTCCACCTCGACCGTGCCCTCGCCCTTGCAGGTGGGGCATCGTCCGCTCGGCAGATTGAACGAGAACCGACTCGCGGCATATCGCCGCCGGCGGGCTTCCGGAGTCGCGGCGAACAGAGCGCGGACGCGGTCGAAGAGCCCGGTGTACGTCGCCACGTTCGAGCGCGAGGTGCGGCCGATCGGCTTCTGGCTGACCTGCACGACGCGGCGCACGCGGCCGGCGGGACCGGAAACGCGCCCGGTCGTCTCGGCCATCGGCGAGGAGAACAGCGGATCTGCGGTCGTGCTGCCCTGCTCGTCTCCCGACGCGTCGAGCGTCGAGCTGTCCACCTCGCTGGAGAGGCTCCTCTGCAGCAGATCGGGCAGGGCCTGGGTGACGAGAGACGATTTGCCCGAGCCGGAGACGCCGGTGACAGCGGTGAGGCAGCCGAGGGGGATCGACACCGAGACGCTGCGGAGATTGTTCCGTGAGACATCGGTGAGCACCAGCTCGCCGTCGGGCTCGCGGGATGCGGGTGCAGGTGGCGCCGGCCGTTCGGTGTGCAGATCATCGGCGAACAGGTAGCGCCGGGTCTGGGAGTGCTCCGCCTCTCGGAGCCCGTCGATCGGACCGGAGTAGACGATCTCGCCGCCGGTGGCTCCCGCGCCGGGGCCGATGTCGACGATCCAGTCCGCGTGCCGGATCACATCGAGGGAATGCTCGACGAAGAAGACCGTGTTGCCCGAGTCCCTGAGCGAGCGGAGGATGCGCACGAGTGCTTCGCCATCGGCGGGATGGAGTCCGGCAGACGGCTCGTCGAGCACGAACATGACCCCGAACAGCTGAGAGAGCACCTGGGTCGCGAGCCGCATGCGTTGCAGCTCCCCCGACGAGAGGGTGGGGGTCGAACGATCGAGCGAGAGGTAGCCCAGACCGAGCTCGATGATGGGAGAGAGCCGATCGCGCAGCTCGTCGACCAGCCGGTGCGCCGCGAGTTGCTTCTCGGGCGAGAGTGCCCCGCCGTCGGATTCGCCGCCCGACCCGCCGTCGGACGTGTCGAGGGCGGTCTCGAGCAGAGCCTCGAGGTCGGCCAGCGGCAGCGCGGCCATCTCCGTGATGTCGAGACCGGCGAACGTCACGGCGAGCGCTTCGGGCTTCAGCCGGCGTCCGTCGCACATCGGGCAGCGGACGCTGACCATGAAGCTCGCCGCCTTCTCGCGCATCTTCGCGCTCTTCGAGTGGGCGAAGGTGTTGAGCACGTACTGCTTCACGCCGACGAACGTGCTCATGTACGACGGTTCGATGCCGGCGGCTACGGCCTTGCGCACCTGCGCCGGACCGCGGTCGGTGAACACCGGAACCTGCGGGGACTCCTCGGTGTACAGCACCCACTGGCGCTGCTCCTCGGGCAGATCGCGCCACGGGATGTCGATGTCGTAGCCGAGGGAGACCAGGCTGTCGATGAGCTGCTTGCCGTGCCACGCCCTCGGCCAGGCGTCGAGGGCACGGTCGCGGATCGACAACGACTCGTCGGGGACCATGAGGTGCTCGGGCACGTCGTACACCTGCCCGATCCCGTGGCACTGCGGGCAGGCGCCCTGGACGGTGTTCGCGGAGAAGTCCTCGGCGAACAACGGTTCCGCCCCGGGCGGGTATGTGCCGACGCGCGAGAACAGCATGCGCACGACGTTGCCGATCGACGTGGCGCTGCCGACGGTCGATCGAGCGCTGCCGGCGGTGCGCTGCTGGGGGAGGGCGACAGCAGGGGGCAGTCCTTCGATGGCGTCGACGTCGGGGATGTCGACCTGGCTCATCAGGCGCCTCGCATAGGGCGCCACCGACTCGAAGTACCGACGCTGGGCTTCGGCGTAGAGGGTGCCGAACGCGAGGGAGCTCTTTCCCGAGCCCGAGACGCCCGTGAAGGCGACGAGCGCGTCGCGGGGTATCGCGACGTCGACGTCGCGCAGATTGTGCACACGTGCGCCGGTCACGACGATGGCGTTCGACGTGCCCGAAAGCTTCAACCGTGGGGTCCCGTCCATCATGGACCTCTTCTCGTATCTCGCGGTCAGCGGGGATGAACGCGCAATGGGGATGATTGCGACGATCGCCGACCCTGCGCCACGCTACCTCGCCCATCCGACTTCGTGGGTGTCCTTGACAGCGGTCGGTCGATCGGGAAGAGGGCGGGGCAGGATCAGTCGAGTCCGACGAAGGCATGTCGGATCATGACGGCGGCGGCGCAGCGGATCCACGGCCATCCGCCAGAAAGCACTATCCTGAAGGCCTTCCCCCGCCTGCATAGGAGCATCGTTCATGCCCATCGCCGCTGATGATCCCCGCCTGACGCACGCCTACGAGGCCGCGTCCAGCCGCTACACCGACGTGCCGTTCCAGCGCGCGGGCTCGAGCGGCGTCCAGCTGCCGAAGGTGTCGCTGGGCCTCTGGCAGAACTTCGGACGCGATCGCTCGTTCGACAGCCAGCGCGAGATCGTGCTGCACGCGTTCGACCGCGGGGTCGTGCACATCGACCTCGCCAACAACTACGGCCCGCCCTACGGATCGGCCGAGTCGACGTTCGGCGCGGTGCTCGACAGCGGCCTGGCGCGCTACCGCGACGAGCTGTTCGTCACGACCAAGGCCGGCTATGACATGTGGCCGGGGCCGTTCGGCGACGGCGGCTCGCGCAAGTACCTCACGCGCTCTCTCGAGCAGAGCCTGCAGCGCATGAACACCGACTACGTCGACGTGTTCTACTCGCACCGACCCGATCCTGAGACGCCGCTCGAGGAGACGGTGACGGCGCTCGTCGACATCGTGCGCAGCGGAAAGGCGCTCTACGTCGGCATCTCGAACTACCCGGCGGAGCTCGCCCGTCAGGCCTATGAGCTGCTGGTAGACCAGGGAGTGAGGCTGCTGCTGCACCAGCCCCGGTACTCGCTGTTCGACCGCACTCCCGAGGCCGAGCTGTTCCCGGCGCTGCGCGGGCTGAAGGTCGGCAGCGCAGTGTTCTCTCCGCTCGCTCAGGGGCTGCTCACCGGCAAGTACATCGACGGCGACGTCCCCGCCGACTCGCGCGCGGCGAACAGCCATTTCCTCAACGGATCGGCCCTCACCGACAGCTACCTCGAGCGCATTCGCGGCATCGACGGCGTGGCGAAGGAGGCGGGGCTGTCGATCCCGCAGCTCGCCGTGGCGTGGGTGCTGCGCGACCCGGTGGTGACGACCGCGATCATCGGAGCCTCGCGCACCGGCCAGATCGACGACGCCGTGGCTGCGAGCCAGGTCGAGCTGTCGGATGACGTCATCGCCGCTCTCGAGGAGTTCGCCGCCGCACCCGGCACCAGCGTGGTCTGAACACGCTCCGCGATCGGGATTCCATGCTGACGTCCTGCCCTGCACGCGCTGTCGGGCGGGCCTCCTCGGACTTTTCTGAGGCCGTCGCGTAATATTCCGGGCGCCAGCGGGTCTGGTTAGTGGAAGCCCCTGCGAACGGGAGCATCCGCAACGGATCCCGAGGAGCTTCAGATGACCATCGCCCACGCCGAGCTACGGACGCACCAGTGGAGTCATCGCAGCCCCGTTCCGCTGCCCGAACTCGCCTTCCAGCACATCCTTGCGGCGATCCTGCGGGGTGAGTACGTGTCTGGCGACCGGCTCGACACTGCGCGCTTCGCGCAGGAACTGCACATGTCGCTGAACCCGATCCGCGAAGCGATCATCCGGCTCAGGGACATCGGATTGGTGGAGGTCACGCCGGCCCGGTACACCAAGGTCGCCGACTTCAGCGCCGCCGATTCCTGCGCTGCCCTCAGCTATGCCGGCGTCCTCGCCGGCACGGCGCTCCGCAGGGCGCTGCCGACGACCAGCGAGGGAGTGCGCTCAGAACTCGCAGCCCATGCCGAACAGATCGGCGACGCTGACGGCGCCGTCAGCCGCAACGCCGCGGTGATCGGGTTGCTCACCGCCGTGGCCGACCTCATCGAGCATCCTCGGCAGGCGATCCACCTCGTCGAGGCCACGATCCTGGTGCAGTGCGCCCTGCAGTTCTCCGGGGTCACCCGCGGTGACGGCGTGACGCAGGTGCGATCCGCCGCGACCGAAGCCGTCGCGCACGCGATGCGCGCCGCAGACCCGGACGCGGCTGAGTCAGCCGTCCGCGCACTCTTCGAGAACCTCGTCTAGTCCACGGTCTCCGTCTCGAGATCAGGGTGCTTCGCCCCCTCGATTCGGAGCCGCCTGACTGACCCGTCGATAGAGTCGATGCATGGCTGCGACGAAGGTGTTGTTCATCGGTGGAACCGGAATCATCTCCTCGGCGGCGAGTGCGCTCGCCGCATCCCGAGGCATGGAGGTGACGCTGCTGAACCGCGGGCACTCGCGTCGGGAGCCCGCGGAGGGCGTCGAGGTGCTGACGGCCGACATCACGGATGCTGCCGCGGTCGACGCCGCGCTCGCCGGGCGTGAGTTCGACGTCGTCGCCGACATGATCGCGTTCACGCCCGATCAGGTGCAGCGCGACATCGACCGCTTCGAGGGCCGCACGGGGCAGTACGTCTTCATCAGCTCGGCATCCGCATACCAGAAGCCGGTCGCGCGTCTGCCGATCACCGAGTCGACGCCGCTGCGCAACCCGCACTGGCAGTACTCGCGAGACAAGATCGCGTGTGAAGATCTGCTCACCGCCGCCTATCGCGAGCGTGGATTCCCGGTCACGGTGCTGCGCCCCTCGCACACCTATGACAGATGGACGATCCCGGCCTTCGGTGGATGGACGGCGATCGACCGCATCCGCCGTGGCGAGGAGATCATCGTGCACGGAGACGGCACGTCTCTGTGGACCCTCACCCACTCGAGCGACTTCGCGGTCGGGTTCGCCGGCCTGCTCGGAAATCCGCTCGCCTATGGCGACACGTTCCAGATCACCAGCGACTTCGTCTACACGTGGAACGAGATCTACTCGATCCTCGGGCATGCTGCGGGTGCGGAGCCGAAGATCCGTTACGCGACGAGCGCGGCGATCGAGGATGCTGCGCCCGAGCGCGCCGGTCAGCTCACGGGCGACATGGCGCACTCGGTCGTGTTCGACAACACGAAGATCCGCCGGGTCGTGCCCGACTTCAACCCGGTGGTGCCTCTGCACACGGCGGCGCGAGAGATCATCGAGTGGCACGACGCGAACCCCGACCTGCAGCGCGTCGACCCCGCCGTGAACGCCCTGTTCGACGGCCTGCTCGCCTGACGCAGGATCAGCCGGCGGCGAGCACGGCGAGCACGTTGCCTGCCGGGTCTGTGAACCAGGCGATATCGGGCCCGCGATCGGGGCCGCCCCGAAGGATGCCTTTGTCGTCGGTGTCGAACTCCGAGTCGTCGTAGATCTTCGTCAGGACTCCGCGCCCGTTGAGCTCATCGACCGCGGCGTCGATGTCGTCCACCGGGAAGTTGAGGATCGTGAAGCTCGCGGGCTCATGATTCGGCTTGGCGTAGACGAGGATCGACCCGCCGTCGGGCAGGCTGATGTCGAGAAACCCCATGGCGTTCGTTGTGACGTTCATGCCCAGGGTGTCGCCGTAGAAGGAGCGGGCGGCGTCGATGTCGTCGACGCTGAATCCGCTGAACGCGTGTGCTGTCTGAAAGGCGGTCATGCGTTCAGCATGCGCCGCTCGCCGCGAGGTGTCCAGACCCCTATGGGTGCACCTGGTTGACGAGACCGTCGCCGGCGAGCAGGCGGGTGACGTTGTCATCGAGCAGGCGTGCCGCACCCACGGGCCGGTTGCCGGCGATGTGCGGGGTGATGAGCAGGTTCGGTGCGTCCCACAGCGGATCGGATGCCGCGAGTGGCTCGGACTTCGCGACGTCGATCGCCGCGGCGCGCAGCTGCCCTGACTCGAGCGCTGCGATCAAGGCGCCCTCATCGACCGTCGCACCCCGGCCGACGTTCACGAACACGGCGCCGTTCTTGAGTGCTGCGAACACCCCGGCATCGAACAGATCCGTGGTCTCGGCGGTGGCGGGCAGGATCGACACCAGCACGTCGGTGTCTGACAGCACGTCGGCCGCATCGGCATCCGCATGCACCTCGAAGCCCGACCGCTCGCCGGCGGTGCGCGCGATGCCCTGCACCTCGGCGCCGAGTGCGGTGAGCGATGGCGCGAGCGTCGAAGCGATCGATCCGAAGCCCCAGATGGTCACGCGAGCACCGGAGAGCGTGTGCAGCGTGCGGGTCCCGGCAGCGCTCTGCTCGTCGTTGAACTCCTCGTCCCAGCGGTGCTCGCGCTGGGCATCGCGCAGCCGGTCGAGTCGGCGCACCGCGCTCAGGATCAGCGCCAGGGCGTGCTCGGCGACGGGACCGTCGTGCAGCGAGCGACCCGAGCAGATGCGCACGTCCGCCGCGAACCCGGCGTTCAGAACGGCGTCAGCTCCCGAGGCGAGCGCCTGCACCAGCTGCAGCCGGGGGAGTGTTCGGGCTGCGTCCTGCAGCCACGACGACGAGTTGTGCCAGACGACCAGCACCTCGGCGTCGCGGTGCTCCTCGGGGATGTCCGCGTCGATGTCGTAGACGACGGTGTCGACGTCGGCGGTCAGCGGCAGCTCGATGGTGTTCGGGATCAGGATCTTCATGTGCGTCTCCAGTTCACGGCGGTCAGCGGGGGGATTCGGTCGACTCGCGCCAGATCACGGTGAGCAGGTCGTCGGGTTTGGTCGGCGGCTCTCCACCTCGCACGGCGGCGATGAGGCGGTGCATCGAGTAGGCCCCCAGTCTCTCGCGGTCCTGCGAGACGCTGGTGAGCGAGGGCACGAGGAACGCGCTCTGGGGGTGGTCGTCCCACCCGGTCACGGCGACGTCGTCTGGCAGCTTCCATCCGCGCCTGGTCGCCGCGCGGATGGCGCCCGTCGCGACGACGTCGTTCGCCGCTATCACCGCGAGGGGCGGTGCGTCCGAGGAGAGCCCCTCGACGGCGGCCTCACCCGAGCGACCGCTCCAGTCGCCGTCGATCACGCCGATCGACTCGAGGCCGAGTCGTGCCACGGCATCGAGGTATGCCCGCCGTCGAGACTGCGCGGAGGGGAAATCTGGCGGGCCGGCGATATGCAGGAACCGCCGATGGCCTTGCGCCGCGAGGCGTTCGATCATCTCGGCGACGGGCCGCGCGTCTGTCAACGCCCCGGCCATGTGCATCGCGTCGTCGAATTCGCCGACGGAGACGACGACGGTGCCGAGCGTCGGCTCGTCAGCTGTGTCGCCTGTGGCCCTGTCTGCGGTCGCGGCGCCCGGGAGCGGAGTGAACGACAGGATCCCCTCGTACTGCCCCGAGTCCCTGACTTCGGCGAAGCGCGCCTCTCGCTCGTCAGGTTCCTGCGGCAGGCTCACCACCTCGACGACGTACCCCTCGTCTCGTGCGGCCGAGATCGCACCCGACAGCAGGGTGAGCGGGTTCATCGTTGCGATCGGCACCACGACCGCGAGTCGCCCGGTGCGGTGGGTGCGCATGGATCGGGCGGCGAGATTCGGTCGGTAGTTCAGCTCGGCCGCAGCCCGCAGCACCTTCTCGCGGGTGGCCTCCGAGATTCCGGCGCGCCCCGTGAAGACGAAGGACACCGTCGACTGCGACACTCCGGCGAGGTGTGCGACGTCATGGCTCGTTGGCCGTTTCTCCATGGCATCCGTCCTCTCGGGGGTTGACGTGACCGGTGCGCTTCTCGATAGTATCTACTACGTCTTAGTAATACGTAGTAATACCTCATCGAGGAGGCAACGAATGCTCAGGATCGGCATCATCGGCACCGGCGGGATCGCCGACGCGCACATCAGCGGATACCTCGCGTTCCCCGACGAGTGCGAGGTGGTGGCGCTCGCCGACGTGATCACGGGCCGGGCGGCGCAGAAGGCCGAGGCCTTCGGGCTCACGGATGCGGCGGCATTCGACGATCCGCTCGAGATGATCGCCCGCGGCGGCCTCGACATCGTGAGCATCGCGACCCCTCCGTCGACGCACGCGTCGCTGGCGATCGCCGCCCTCGACGCGGGGATCCACGTGCTCGTCGAGAAGCCGATGGCACCCTCTCTCGAAGAGTGCGATGCGATGCTGGCCGCCCAGGAGCGCTCGGGCAGACTGCTCTCGGTCGTCGCACAGAACCGGTTCCGCGACGACCTCGCCGCTCTGAAAGACGTCGTCGACTCAGGTCTGCTCGGCTCGATCTCGCACGTGCGCGTCGACTCGGCGTGGTGGCGCGGACTGCCCTACTACGACCTCTGGTGGCGCGGCACGTGGGAGAAGGAGGGAGGCGGATGCACACTGAATCACGCCATCCACCACATCGACCTGCTGCTGTGGCTGCTGGGGAGTCCGACCGAGATCACCGCCATGCTCGCCAACGCGCAGCACGACAACGCCGAGGTGGAGGATCTCTCGGTTGCGATCTTCCGGTACGACCGCGGGCTCGCCCAGCTGACCAGCTCGGTGGTGCATCACGGTGAGGAGCAGGCGATCGTGATCCAGGGCGCGGATGCGCGGGTGTCGCAGCCGTTCTCCGTCGTCGCAGAGCAGTCCAGACGCGACGGATTCCCCGAAGACGGGGGAGCGCCCGATGTCGTGGCGCGCATCGAGGCTCTCGTCGCCGGCCGCACGCCGCTCGCGCACCTCGGCCACGAGGGTCAGATCGGCGATCTGATGGCGGCGATCCGCGACAGCCGCCCGCCGATCGCCGGGGGTCACGACGGCCGCAACGCGGTCGAGGTGGTCACCGCCATCTACAAAGCGGGGTTCGAGCGCCAGCTCGTATCACTGCCGATCGCGGCGTCGGACCCGTACTACCGAGCCGGGCAGCTCGTGGCGCACGCTCCGCACTTCTTCGAGAAGACCTCGTCGCTGGTGGAGGCGGCATCGTGACCGCATCCTCGTTCCCGGGGGGCACCTCGCTGTCGCATCTCGACGTCTACACTGACCCCGCGCCCGACGGCATCTGCGGCGGCAGCCCCCACATGCACCTCGTCTCGACCGAGGCCTACGTCGTGATCTCAGGTGACGGCGCCCTGCAGACGATCGACGGCGACGGATTCCGTGAGACGCCGCTGTCTGCCGGGTCGGTCGTGTGGTTCACCCCCGGCACCATCCACCGCGCCGTGAACCGCGGCGAGCTGCGAGTCGTCGTGCTGATGAGCAACGCCGGGCTCCCGGAGGCGGGCGATGCGGTGCTGACCTTCCCCGCCGACGTCGTGAACGACCCTGACGCGTATGCCGCAGCGGTGTCACTCGGAGACGACCCCGCCGAACGCGCGGCACGAGCCGGACGGCGACGCGACCTCGCGGTGACGGGGTTCGAGTCGCTGCGGGATGCCGTGGCCGCCGGCGACCGCACCGCGCTCGCCGCATTCCACACCGCTGCCGCAGCGCTCGTGCGCGACCGAGCCCAGACATGGCCCGACCTGGTGCGAGAGCGACCGCTGGCGCAGGCCGAGCACTCGCTCGCGCTCGCCGAAGCCGTCGCATCCGGCTCTGTGACCCACCTGGCCGAGGCCCGCGTGCACCGGGCCGTACCCTCGGTGGGAGAGCGCGGATTCGGCATGTGCGGACGCCTGCGCACCTATGACGTGAACGATGATGACGTGAACGATGAGGAGACCTCGCGATGACCCGCACCTACACCTTCGATGCGCTGCCGGAGCCGGTCGTGGGCCCCGGTGAGTTCGTGTTCGCCGCGGTGGGGCTCGACCACGGCCACATCGTCGGAATGGTCGAGCAGCTCATCGATGCGGGCGCCACTCTGTCGCTCGTCCACGACCCGGACCCTGCGAAGCTCGCCGACTTCGTCGAGCGGTTCCCGCAGGCGCGGGCGGCCGCCAGCGAGCAGGAGGTGCTCGACGACCCGCATGTGCGACTCGTCGCGAGCGCCTCGATCGCCAACCAGCGGGCTCGGCTCGGTGTCCGCGTGCTCGACGCCGGCAAGGACTTCTTCGCCGACAAGCCCGCGATCACGACGATGGACGACCTCACCGCGGCCCGCGAGGCCGTCGCTCGCACCGGGCAGAAGTTCGCCGTCTACTACGGCGAGCGGGTGCATTCCGAGGCGGCGATCCTCGCCGGCCAGCTGATCGACCAGGGCGCGATCGGAACCGTGCTGCAGGTCGCATCGTTCGGCCCTCATCGCATCGGCACCGGACGCCCCGACTGGTTCTACGACCCCGAGCAGTACGGCGGGATCATCTGCGACATCGGCAGTCACAACTTCGAGCAGATGCTCTATTACACGGGTGCGACCGCCGGGGAGGTCGTCAGCTCGACGGTCGCGAACTACGCGCACCGTGAGACTCCGGGGCTGCAGGACTTCGGCGACGCCCACGTGGTGCTCGACAACGGCACGACCGGGTACGTGCGCGTGGACTGGTTCACCCCGGCAGGGCTCGACGTCTTCGGCGACGGGCGCACCGTGCTGCTCGGCACCGACGGCTACATCGAGCTGCGCAAGTACACCGACATCACGACCGACAACGGCGGCGGTCAGGTGCTGCTCGTCAACCAGGACGGACAGTTCCGGTTCGACGCGACGGGCAAGACGGGGTTCCCGTTCTTCGGTCAGCTGATCCGCGATTGCCTCGACCGCACCGAGCACGCGATGACGCAGCAGCACGCCTTCACCGCGGCCGAGCTGAGCATCATCGCGCAGCGCGACGCTCGGGTGCTCGCCGGCTGACGGCTTCCGCCTTCGGCATCCGCCTCCACCTCGCTCATCACCTCTTCGGGAGGAGGACTGCGCTTCGGGAGGACGGATGCCGTGCATCGCTCCTCCCGAAGCGCAGATCCCCTCCCGAGGGCATGTGTGTCCGGGGCGCGCGCGAACTCAGCCGACGATCAGGGCAGCCTGGCGCGCAGCGCCCAGCGCCACGTACTCACCGGGCTCCGGCACCTCCACGGGAAGGCCGAGGATCTCGGGCGCGATGCGGCGCACGGACTCCGACTGCGCGCCGCCGCCGATCAGCAGGGCTCGTTCGAGAGGGATGCCGAGGTCGCGCAGCGCATCGAGACCGGCGCCGAGTCCGCTCAGCATCCCTTCGACGGCAGCGCGGGCCAGGTTCTCCCTGGTCGTGGATGCCAGTGTCATGCCCGAGAGGGATGCCGTGGCATCCGGCAGGTTGGGTGTGCGCTCTCCCTCGAAGTAGGGGAGCAGAGTGAGGCCGTCGGCGCCCGGCGATGCCTGCAGGGCGAGATCGCTGAACTCGCCGTGCGTGACTCCGAGCAGCGCCGCCGTCACATCGACGACCCGGGCTGCGTTGAGCGTCGCCACGAGGGGGAGGAAGTTGCCCGAGGCATCGGCGAACCCGGCAACGGTGCCGCTCTCATCGCTCAGCGGGGTGGTGCTGATCGCACACACCGTGCCGGACGTGCCGATCGACACGACCGCGTCGCCGGGTACGGCACCGAGGCCGAGCGCCGCGGCGGCGTTGTCTCCCGCCCCCGCGCCGACTCGCCGGCCTTCGGCATCCGTCACGAACTCGTCGTGCGCGAGCACCCGCGGCAGGATCGCATCGTGCCCCAGGGCGGCGACCAGCAGGTCGCGGTCGTACTCGCCCGTCGACGGGTTCCAGTAGCCCGTGCCCGAGGCATCCGACCGATCGGTCACCAACTCGTCGAGCATCGGATTCTCGGGGCCGAAGCCGCGCAGGCGCCACGTCAGCCAGTCGTGCGGCAGGGCGACCGCGGCGACCCGCGCCGCGTTCTCGGGCTCGTGATCGCGAAGCCAGCGCAGCTTCGTGATCGTGAACGAGGCCACCGGAACGAGCCCGGTGCGCACGGCCAGCTCGGACGCTCCGAACTCGGCGATGAGATCCTGCGCGGCACCCGCCGACCGGGTGTCGTTCCACAGCAGCGCATCGCGGATGACCCGACCGGACTCATCGAGCGCGACGAGTCCGTGCTGCTGGCCGCCGATCGACCACGCGGCGATGTCGTCGAGCGACCCCGCCTCGGTGATCGCCGCGTCGAGAGCGCGCCACCAGGCTTCGGGGTCGACCGACGTCCCGTCGGGGTGCGACGCGCGACCGGAGCGGATGACCGCTCCGGTCGCCGTGTCGACGACGACGGTCTTGCACGACTGGGTCGACGAGTCGACCCCGAGAACCAGCGGCATGCCGATCAGCGAGCGCCGAGCAGGTGCTCGGTCGCGAGCTGCTGCAGACGGACGAAGCCGAAGCCCTTGCCGCCGAAGTAGGAGTTCGCGTCGAAGTCCTCGTAGGCCGAGCGGTCGGCGAGGAAGTCGTCGTAGCTCTCTCCGGGGTTCAGGGTCGGCGTCGAGAGCTCGTCGACGCGGGCTGCCGCGAGAGCCTCCTGCACCTCGGGGTCGGCGCGGAATGCCGCTGCGCGCTCCTTGAGCAGCAGGTACGTGCGCATGTTGGCTGCGGCCGACTCCCAAACGCCCTTCTCGTCTTCCGTGCGGCTCGGCTTGTAGTCGAAGTGACGGGGGCCGTCGTAGGCCGGGACGCCACCAGGGCCGCCGTTCTCGAGCAGATCCACGAGCGAGAAGGCGTTGTGCAGGTCGCCGTGACCGAAGACGAGGTCCTGGTCGTACTTGATGCCGCGCTGACCGTTGAGGTCGATGTGGAAGAGCTTGCCGTGGAACAGTGCCTGCGCGATGCCCGCGGTGAAGTTGAGCCCGGCCATCTGCTCGTGCCCCACCTCGGGGTTCACGCCGACGAGTTCGGGACGCTCGAGCGAGTCGATGAAGGCGATCGCGTGGCCGAGGGTCGGCAGCAGGATGTCGCCGCGCGGCTCGTTGGGCTTCGGCTCGATCGCGAAGCGGATGTCGTAGCCCTTGTCGGTCACGTAGTCGCCGAGCAGGTTCACGGCCTCGCGGTAGCGCTCGAGCGCCTGGCGGATGTCCTTCGCGGAGTCGTACTCGGCGCCCTCGCGGCCACCCCACATGACGAAGGTCTTGGCGCCGAGCTCTGCGCCGAGGTCGAGCTGACGGAACACCTTGCGCAGCGCGTAGCGACGCACGTCGCGGTCGTTCGAGGTGAAGCCGCCGTCCTTGAAGATCGGCGCGCTGAAGAGGTTGGTGGTGACCATCGGCACGACCAGGCCGGTGTCGGCGAGTGCGCCCTTCAGGCGGTCGATCTGCGTCTGGCGTTCGGCGTCCGTCGAGCCGAAGGCGAACAGGTCGTCGTCGTGGAAGGTCAGGCCGTAGGCGCCGAGCTCGGCGAGCTTCTCGACGGCGTGCACCACGTCGAGGGCCGGTCGGGTCGGGCCGCCGAACGGGTCGGCTCCGTTGTAGCCGACGGTCCACAGACCGAAGGAGAACTTGTCGTCACGGGTGGGAGTGGGCATGTCTGCTCCTGTGCAGGTCAGCGAATAAGTTGTGCTTCACAACATATCTCATGACGGGAGGTGCGTCCACCCCCTACAGTGAAGGGATGCCGTCGCAGTCGAGCCCCGCGCTGGGCACCCGCCCACACAATCTCTCGCTCATCCTGCGGCTCGTGCACGAGAACGGCGCCCAATCGAGAGCAGCTCTCACCGAGCAGACGGGGCTCAACCGCTCGACGATCGCCGACCTCGTCGCAGAGCTCGTCAGACGGGGTCTGGTCGACGAACGGGTGCCCGACGTCCCCGGTCGCGTGGGTCGACCCTCGCCGGTCGTGACGGCCTCGGCCCGCGTCGTCGCGATCGCGGTGAACCCCGAGGTCGATGCGATCGAGATCGCTGCGGTCGGTCTCGACCGCAGCATCCTCGTGCGCGAACGCCTGCCGAACGAGACCGTGCCGACACCTGCAGTCGTCGTGGCGACGATCGCCGAGCGCATCGCCGCGTGGCGTGAGGGCGCGCTCGCGGACGTGCGGATCGCAGCAGTCGGTGTCGCCGTGCCCGGTCTCGTGCGCACCTCCGACGGAGTCGTGCGCAACGCGCCCCATCTGGGTTGGACCGACGTGCCGCTCGCCGAACTCGTCAGCTCGGCCACGTCGTCTGCGGCATTCGTCGACAACGATGCGACGCTCGGGGCGATCGCGGAGCACCGCTACGGCGCCGGCCGGGGGATCGACGACATCGTCTACCTGAACGGAGGCGCGTCCGGCATCGGCGGCGGCCTGATCGTGAACGGCAAGCCGGTCGCCGGCGCGGGCGGATACGCGGGGGAGTTCGGTCAGAACAGGCCGCGGATATCCGCAGACACCGATCGACGCACCGCCGATGGCGTGCTCGAGGCCGAGGTGAGTCGCCGGCTGCTGCTCGACGCGGTGGGCCTCGATTCGGCGGATGACGAGACGCTCGACGCCGAGCTCTCGGAGTCGCAGTCGGCGGTGGTGGCCGACGAGATCACGCGTCAGGCGCGCGTGCTCGCGGGGGCACTGGCCAATGCCGTCAACGTGCTCAACCCCGCACTCGTCGTGCTCGGCGGGTTCCTGGCGACGATCGCCGACCTGAGGGCGACTCAGATCGCTGACGACGTGCAGGCGTTGGCGATGTCGGAGAGCGCGGAGGCACTGGAGATCCGTCCTGCCGCTCTCGGCGCCGACAGGCTGCTGATCGGCGCGGCCGAGCTGGCCTTCGCAGACCTGCTTGCGGATCCAGGGGAGCGCAGCTGACCCTGCGGGGCGCCTGATCGGATCCGACGCGGAAAGTCGGGTCACGGGACACCCTCGGATCGCACGATGGTGAGGAAAGGAGGACCTCATGATCGGAACGCTCAACGCACTGGTCGATCTCGTCGAGGCCGACGCCGCAGCCGATATCGACGTCGCCGGGTTCGCGCGCGTCCACGGGACGACGGAGTACCACCTGCGGCGGATGTTCTCGGCTCTGGCCGGAATGCCGCTGTCGGAGTACGTCCGCCGTCGCCGGATGACGCTCGCCGGTGCGGAGCTCGCCGCAGGCGCCCCGAACGTGCTCGATGTCGCGGTGCGGCACGGATACGGCTCGATCGAGGCGTTCGGTCGCGCGTTCCGCGCCGTGCACGGGATCAATCCGGTCGATGCGCGCCGAGACGGGGGTCCTCTCCGCACACAACCCACGCTCCGGTTCCGCCTGAGCGTCGAAGGGAGCATCCAGATGGACGTCACCATCATCACCACCCCCGATCTCGTGCTCGTCGGCCACGCCGCGCGAGTGCCGCTCATCCACGAGGGGGTCAATCCGCACATTCAGGCGCACATCGCCTCGATCGCAGCCGAAGAGCACCTCAGGCTGAAGGCGCTGAGCGATGCCGAGCCCGGCGGAATCCTCGCCGTCACCGGCGATGTCGCACCGGATGCTCCGGAGGGCACGGAGCTCACCTATCTGCACGGCGTCTCCGTGTCTGCGTCGACCGCGGTGCCCGACGACCTCGACGTCATGAGGGTGGAGGCGGGTGCGTGGGCGGTCTTCGCCGCCTCGGGGCCGTTCCCCGAGACCCTGCAGACCCTGTGGGCCGCGACGGCGACCGAGTGGTTCCCGTCGAACCCGTGGCGGCTGCGTCCCGGCCCGTCGATCGTGCGATACCTGGAGTTCACCGGCACCCATGCCTCGTGCGAGCTCTGGTTGGCGGTCGAACAGGCGTGACCCGATGTCCGCCTCTCGTGCGACACTGTGGCGACGGTCGGATGCCGATGCCACCGTGAGAGGACCCGCGATGGCGATCGACCCCAAGAAGTCACTCGACGCCTACCGGGCGAAGCACGGTGAGTTCCGCATCCTCGAGGTGCCCCCGATGCAGTACCTGATGGTCGACGGCGCGGGTGACCCCAACAGTGCCCAGGCGTATCAGGATGCGGTGTCGGCGCTCTTCCCGCTCGCCTACACGCTCAAGTTCGCGAGCAGGGAGCAGCTCGGGATCGACACGGTCGTGATGCCTCTCGAGGGGCAATGGCACGCCCCCGACATGGAGTCGTTCACCTCACGCCGCGACAAGTCGGCCTGGCAGTGGACTCTCATGATCATGGTGCCGGAGCACGTCACCCCCGAGATGTTCGACCGCGCGGTCGACACGGTCGAGGAGAAGCTCGCGAAGAAGAAGCAGGCCCCGCCCGCGCTGCGGTCGGTGCGGCTCGAGACCCTCGACGAAGGGCTGTGCGTGCAGACCCTGCACGTCGGGTCTTACGACGACGAGGCCCCGGTGCTCGACGAGCTGCACCACCGGTTCATCCCCGAGAGCGGTCTGGCCATGACGGGGCTTCACCATGAGGTCTATCTCAGCGATGTCCGCCGGGTCGAGCCCGCGAAGCTCCGCACGATCCTGCGTCAACCGGTGGAGCGGGTCAGCTGACCAGTGCCGAGCCCGCTCGGCACAACCCTTCCGACGATCTTCGCGTCGGGCGATATCCTGCTCGGATGACCTCAGCAAAGGATGCCGCGCGCACGGCGCAGCGATCCGATGCATTCCGACGCGTGGCGCGGGCGGGCTTCGTCGTGGTCGGCCTCGTGCACATCATCATCGGGGCGATCGCCGTCTCCATCGCCTCCGGCGGCGGCGGGGATGCCGACCAAGACGGTGCGATGGAGCAGATCCGCTCGACGCCCGTCGGCGGGCTGGTTCTCGGGCTGGTCGCGGTGGCGCTCGTCGCCCTGGCCGTGTGGCAGATCGCCAGCGGTCTCCTCGCGGGCGGCAAGGAGCCTCGCAAGTGGGGGATGCGGGTCAAGCTGATCGGCATCGCGGGTGCGTACCTCGTGATCGCCGGCCTGGCGCTGATCTTCGCGTTCGGAGGGCATGTCGAGTCAGAGACGACGCTGCGCGCCCTCAGCGCGGTGATCCTCGGCGCTCCCGGCGGAATCGTGCTGCTGATCATCCTCGGTCTGACCGTGGCGGGTGTGGGGGTCGGGTTCATCGTCATCGGGTTCACCAGAGGCTTCGAGAAGACGATGGATGTTCCAGACGGGCCCTCGCGGCCCGGAATCATCGCCCTCGGCGTCGCGGGCTACATCGCCAAGGGCATCGCGATCACGGTGACCGGCCTGTTGTTCGTCGTGGCGGCGTGGACGCAAGACCCTGAGAAGGCCGCGGGCCTCGACGGGGCACTGCGCAGCCTGGTCGACCTGCCCCAGGGGCGCGCGATCCTCTGGCTCGTCGGGGTGGGACTCGCCGTCTACGGCGTCTTCTCTATGGTTCGCGCGCGCTTCTCCCGGATGTGACGTTCGGCCTCAGCCGTTCGCGGGCTTCTCGCTCCACAGCGGCAGGAAGACGCCGAGCCCCTTCGCGACCGTGACGAGCGCGATCGACTGCGCCACCACCGTGCCCACTCCCGGCGCGACGCACACGACGGGCAGGGTCGACGCGGCGTGCTGCCCAGGACGCTGAAGAGCCCGACGTCCGATCCGAAAAGTTTTTTTCACGGCCCGTCATAAAAACTCTGCGCCGCGGTCTGGGTATATGACGGGCAGCTTCTGCTTCCTGTTCGCACTGGGACACACACGACTTTCGGGGACAAGGCACTCGCCTCTCCTGCTCGCCATATGTGGCGGACGGGATCGGCGCGCCGGGATTGGGACATTCATGAGCATTAGCTCACACCACCGCACGCCGGAGCGTTCGTCACGCTCCGGCGGCGCGCCTCGCCGACGGGCGATGACGCGACTGCTCGGCGTGCTCGCCATCGCCGGCGTGCTCGTCGCCGGCGCGACTCTCGCCCCCAACGGCGACATCACTGCCGCGGCGACGGTGCCAGGCACTCCGGGAACACCTCAGCCGGGTACGCCGGTGTACACCGAGAACTTCTCGAACCAGAACGCGTCGCTCGCGCCGATCAGCATCCTGAACTACACGGGTGGAGCAGCCGCAGCCAACTCGACGTACACGGCGTCGACGCAGTACACGCCCGCAGGCAACCAGTGCAACGGCTGGATCATGAGCAGCGTCACACCGACCGCCCCTCTCACCGACCTCGGCTGCACCAACAACCTCACGACGACGTGGCCGACGCTGCAGCAGATGGCCGCGGCACTCGGAACCGCACAGGGGCAGACGGCGGCTCAGGCCACGACCAACCAGGTGCTCACGTCGTACACCAACGCTCTGAACGGCACCATCGCCGCGGGCACGCAGTTCCGCACCGTCAACACCATCCCGGCGATCGCTGGCCACTACTACGCCGTGTCGGCGTACTTCGCCGCGGTCAACTGCCCCGCAGCCGGTGGCGCGAACCAGCCGAAAGAGACGTTCAGCCTCCTCGTGAACGGCAGCCCGATCGTGCTCAGCACCGGGCTGAACCCCTGCACGAACAACACCTTCTGGGGCACCCAGACCGCGAAGCTGCAGTCGGCGGCCTACCAGGTGCCCGTCGGTACCACGGCGAACCTCGGACTGACGCTGTACAACGCGACCGCCACGGGTTCGGGCAACGACGTCGCCTTCGACCTGCCGCAGATCGTCGACGTGACACCGCAGCTCGACAAGGCGTTCAGTCCGACGGTGATCACGAACGGATCGACCTCGACCATGACGCTCACTGTCACCAACACGAGCGACCTCATGGCCAAGAGCGACTGGTTCATCACCGACGCTCTGCCGACGAACCTCAGGATCGCGGCGGCGCCGAACGTCGGCGGATCCTGCGTCCAGCGCACCGGCGCGGCCTACGTGGTCACGGCGCCCGCAGGCGGAACGTCGGTGTCGGTCACCGGCGGCGACCTCGCCTTGGGCCAGGCATCGTGCACGATCACGGTCGACGTCACCTCGACGGTCAACGGCACCTACATCAACGGCCCGGCCAACATCACCACAAACCTGAACCCGCCGGCCAATGCATCGCTCGAGGTCATCCAGCCGTCGATCGACATCGTCAAGCGCATCACCGCCGTGAACGGTGTGGCGGTCGACAGCGACACCGACCCCGACAAGGTCTACACCGCGGTCGGCGACGTGATCACCTACTCCTTCGTGGCGACGAACACGACCCCGAAGGCGCCGACCAACACGACGCTCAACACCAACCTCACGAACGTGAACATCACCGAGGATGCCTTCTCGGGTGTCGGTGACATGAGCAGCCTCTCGTGCACCCCGGCCCAGGGCTCCACGCTCGCCAGCGGAGCGACGATGACCTGCACGGCGACGTATGTGGTGCAGCAGGCCGATCTCGACAACGCTCCGCTGACCAACGTCGCGCGCGCCACCGGAACCCCGGCGGTCGGTCCGAACGTGACCGACACCGATGACGAGATCATCCCGGCGGTGTGGACACCCGAGATCGTGCTCGACAAGACCGCCTCGGTCGTCGACGTCGACCAGGACGGCGTGACCGGACTCGGCGACCACATCATGTACGAGTTCGACGTCACCAACGCCGGCAACGTCACGGTCGCGAACGTCACGGTTGTCGACGACCTGCTGACGGAGCGCAACATCACCGTGACCTGCACGCCCACGACGATCGCGCCGACCCAGATCTCGCACTGCGTCGCGAACGCGCCGTACGTCATCGATCAGGCCGATGTCGACGCGAAGATCGTCATCAACACGGCCTACTCCACGGGTGCCGACCCCGATGGTGGCCCCGTTCAGTCGAACGAGGACAGCACCGAGACCCCCATCGAGCCGTTCCGCATCCCGCTGCAGATCGAGAAGGTCGGCGAATCGTCCGACGACAGCTGGGTGCGTATGGACGGATCCTCGTTCGAGATCCTCGAGGATGCGAACGGCGAGCCGGGCGCCGCGCTTCCGTTCACGATCAACGATGTCGAGACCGGCCTGTTCCAGATCGACAGCATCCCGGCCGGCACCTACTGGCTGAGCGAGTTGAACGCACCTGACGGGTTCAGTCTGCTCGCGGCTCCGGTGAAGTTCGTCATCAACCCCGACCGCACCGTGAGCGTGACCGCGGGCGGCGATGAGGCGGTGACTGCCGCCGGTCAGCTCATCACGGTGCGCGACGTACCCGCGATGACCCTTCCGACCACCGGGGGGACGGGCGCACTGCCCTACATCCTCGCCGGTTCCCTGACCGTGCTCGCCGCGGGCGGGCTGGCCCTCTGGGTCCGCCGACGCGATGCACGTCCCGACACCACTGACCCGCAGATCTGATCTGCACTTTCCACCAACAACCACCTGTAACCCACCAGGGCGACCTGGCCACCTAGAGAGAGACACAGTGAACACTCCCACCAACGGACGCGGATCCCGCGTCGCGGCAGGTCTGCTCGTCGCAGGCGTCGCCGCGCTGACCCTCGCAGCGCCCGCAAGCGCTGCAACGCCGAACCTCGTCGACCCGGATGCTGTCGGTTCGCTGACGATCCACAAGTTCGAGGCACCCGAGACCCCGACCGGTCTGCCGAACGACGGCACGGAGCAGAACGTCGCACTGGCACCGCTGCCGGGCGTGGGCTTCACGGTCTACAAGGTCGACACGATCGACCTGACGAGCAACCAGGGATGGATCGACGCGAACGACCTCGCCGACCTCGACCCCGACAGTGTCGCCGACATCACCGCTGCCGGATACACGGCCAGCGCCGTCGGTGGCGAGACGCTCACCGACGCGAACGGTGAGATCGCCCTGGCGAACCTCGACCTCGGCCTGTACTTCGTGGTAGAGACCGCTCCGCTGGCAGGTTCGACCGGTGTGGCTCCGTTCCTGGTGACCGTGCCGCTGACGGACCCCGCCGATGACAGCACCTGGCTGTACGACGTGCACGTCTACCCGAAGAACGCCCTGACCGAGGCGACCAAGACCGTCGAGGACTCGGAAGACGTCAAGCTCGGCGACGAGATCGACTTCACCATCACGGGTGACATCCCCAACGTCGCCGTCATCGACGCCTACAAGATCGTCGACACGCTCGACGCGAAGCTCGACTACGTCGGCGCCGCCGTCTCGCTCGTCGACGGAACCCCGCTCGCCGCGGGCGACTACACGATCGTCCACGACGCCGCGACCAACGCGGTCACGGTCGAGTTCACCGCCTCGGGTCTCGCAGTGCTCGCGGCCAACCCCGCGACGCAGGTGCAGGTCATCGTCACGACCGAGGTCAACACGGTCGGCGAGATCGCCAACACGGCAGTGCTCTACCCGAACGCCGGTTCGTACACCGTCGAGCCGGGCGAGCCCGGCGGACCCACCGTCACCCCCGAGGTCATCACCAAGTGGGGCGACATCACGATCGAGAAGACCGACAAGGCCGGCGCACCGCTCACCGGCGCCGTGTTCTCGGTGTACCCGACCCAGCAGGACGCGATCGACGGCACCAACGCCATCGCTCTCGCCGGCTCGACCGAGTTCGCAGTCGCCGCTGACGGCACCGTGACCATCTCGGGTCTGCGCTACTCCGACTGGGCTGACAACGCCACGGTCGCCGTGGGCGAAGACGGCTACCAGTCGTACTGGCTCGCCGAGATCGTCGCACCCGACGGATACGAGTTGCTGGCAGCTCCGATCGAGTTCACCGTCACCGCGGCCACCACGGCTGTCGGCGTCGACCTCGAGGTCGTCAACGTTCCCTCGAACGCCGGCTTCACCCTGCCGCTGACCGGTGGCACCGGCACGACCCTGTTCCTCGCCGGTGGCGTCATGCTGCTCGGTGGAGCGGTCCTGCTCGCCATCCGCAGCCGCCGCAAGGCCGCCGCACAGGCATAACCCGAAAGACCGGCCGTGCGGGGGAGGTGGCATCCCTTCCCCCGCACGGCCCATTCGCTTTCCCTTTCTTCTTCACCTCCTCCGAACAGAGAGCGCAGCATGACCCTCATCGATGCATCCACACCGGATGCTCCGGCTAGACCCGCCATGCGTGCCACCGCGCGCAAGACGCGGTGGGGTTGGAGCCAGTCGATCGTCATGCTCATCGCGACGATCGGCATCGTGGTGCTCATCTATCCGACCGCCGCGTCGTGGTTCTCTGCGTGGAGCCACGACACCGATGTCGACGGCTACGTCCAGTCCGTCGAGCAGATCCCGGATGAGGCGGTCGACGAGATGCTCGCCGCGGCCGAGGAGTACAACGAGAACCTGCCGACCGGGCCGCTGCGCGACCCGTATGCACTCGGCGCCGACGGTCAGCAGACGGCGATCGGCGAGGGCGCGTCTGCGTACTTCGACACCCTGGCCGCTGAGGGAACCGACACGATGGCCCGGATCCGCATCCCGCGAATCCAGGTCGATCTGCCGGTCTTCCACGGCACCGACGAAGAGACGCTGTCTCGCGGAATCGGCCACCTCTACGGTTCGTCTCTTCCTGTGGGCGGTGCCGGAACGCACTCGGTGCTCACCGGGCACAACGGCTTCGTGCAGGCGACGCTCTTCGACGACATCGACGAACTCGTCGAGGGTGACGTCATCGTCGTGAGCGCGCTCGGCGAAGACCTGTACTACGAGGTCGACCAGACCAAGACCGTGCTGCCCGACGACGCAGAGGACCTGCGCCAGGTCGCCGGGAAGGACTACCTCACGCTCGTCACGTGCACGCCCACGGGCGTCAACACCCACCGTCTTCTGGTGCGCGCCGAACGCATCGACGCTCCGACCGAGGATTCCTCCGTCGTCACGATCGCGGACACGACCGACCCGGCTGGATTCCCGTGGTGGGCACTGCTCGTCGCCGGCGTCCCCGTGCTCACGTTCATCGTCGTTATGCCTCGTCGCAAGAGCAGGAACCGCAGCGGCAGGCGAGCGACGCACCTTTCTGCTGACTCAGACTCATGACGATCGACGTCGCAGTGGACCGAACCGACTCCCGCCACGAGGAATCCGCTGAGACCGTCCGGGCTCAGCGACCGCGGCGACGGGGCGGTCTGCTGTTCGCGAGCATCGTACTCGTCGGACTCGGGCTGTCCTTCCTCTCGGCATCCGTGCTCGCCCCCGACCTCGTCGACAAGGTGACCGGTGACGCCAAGGTCTCGGTGCTGAAGCAGTTCCATCAGATCTTCGCACCCGACGAACTGCCGACCATCCGGCTCGGGGCCGAGGGCGGAATGGTCGAGCTCGACCACTGCGACGGCACCTTCACCGAGATGGTCAGCTATCGGATAGACGACGTGCTCCCGCTCTTCGCCGCACACAACAACTGCGGCGGCGATGTGATCCTCGGATGGGATATCGGTCAGCGGGTCACGGTGGCGGGCTCAGACGCCATCTACGAGGTCGTCGAGGAGAGACACACTCCCAAGTGGTCGAACGTCGAGAAGCTCGCCGGCATGACGGGCGAGTTCATGGTGCAGACCTGCTTCTACGGCGAGAACAAGATGCGCTTCCTGTCGCTCGCTCCGGTGGGCCCGGCGGCGAGCGTCGGCTGATGCGCGTCTCATCGAAAAACTCAGACGGCCGACGTCATGTTTTCCGGTCATACCGGTCTTGTAGGTATGGCCATCGGCCGCGCGTCGGGTTCCCGGCCGACGCCCGCACAGCAGAGATCGACCGCTCCCCGGCCGAACCCTCTCCCCGCGGAATCGACTCTCACGAGAGTCGGAGGGACGAGGCATCCCCACTGCCTCGTCCCTCATTCATCTCCGGCGCATCGATCGCGACGCCGGTCCTGACAGCATCCGGAGCAGCATGAATCTCGGCCCTGACACCGACGGCGATGACGACATCCCGGGTGAGCCGTCCGATGCCCAGATCATCGACGCCGTGCGGGGTGGCGACATCAGTGACTTCGCCCTCCTCTGGCGTCGTCACGTCGACTCCGCCCGACGCGCTGCCAGGGCGATCTCGCCGTCATCGGATCCCGACGATCTCGTGAGCGAGGCGTTCGCGTCGATCCTCCGGGTGACAAAGGCGGGCGGCGGTCCGAGCGACGCCTTCCGGCCCTATCTCCTCGCCACGCTGCGCAACACGGCCTCGCGGTGGGCGCGGAACGGGAGTGCGCTGTCGCTCGACATGGTGTCCGAGCGCGACCTGTCACCCGAAGACGGCGATGCCTTCGAGCGCATCGCCGAGCGATCCAGCATCGCCGCGGTGTTCGGCACGCTGTCGGCGCGGCACCGCACCCTGCTCTGGTATCTCGAGGTCGAGGGGATGAAGCCCAGAGAGCTCGCACCGCTGATGGGAATGACCTCGAACGCCGTCTCCGCGCTGGCCGCGCGTGCACGAGACAGCTTCCGTCGAGCCTGGCTGGAGGCGCACATCCACGACCCCTCCCGGTCGGAAGAATGCCGGTGGTTCTGCGAGCGCGTGGTGGCCAGGCGAGGTCGCTGGGTGGGCGGCGACGACGCCGGTCGCTTCAGCGAGCACATGAACACGTGCGGCGGATGCCGGATCGTCGCCGCAGAGATCGACACCGTTTCGCAGCGGCTGCGTTCGATCCTGCCCGCGGCGCTGCTCGGCGGCGCGGCGGCGGCGATCTACACCGCCGACGCATCGGCCGAGGCTCATGTCATGGGGGCTGACCCGTCGCCGGGTTCCGCCGGGGCATTCGTGTCAGACGACGGTGCGACGGCATCGTTCGGCGCCGGCCCTCCTGTCGCAGCGCACGGGGCGGCGTCGGCGGTTCCGGTCGGCGGCCTGACGGCGCTGGCGGCCACCGCTGTCGTCGTCGTCGGAGCTGTCATCTTCACGGGCAGCGCGCTGAGTCTGTCAGCCGCGGACTCCGATCGTTCCGAGATCGCCCGGTCCTTCCCTGAGGCGTCGATCTCCGGTGAGGCCGGCCCGGTTCTCGAAGGTCTGCCCGGACTTCCGATCCGGACTCCCGCGTCGGAGCCGACTCCCGAGCCGCAGCCGGCACCTGAGCCGGCACCTGAGCCGGCACCTGAGCCTGATCCGGTTCCGGCACCGGACCAGGCGCCTGCGCCGGACTCCGCCGAGAGCGTGCCGCGAGAGAGCCCGGCACCCGTCGCCGACGGTGAACATCAGCAGGCTGCGAGCAGCGACGACAGTCCTGCTCCGTCTGCGGTCCTGCCGGGAACGACGCCGACGATCGACGACTCAGCCGAGACGCCTCCTCCCGTGGCTGCATCGGAGTTCCGCATCACGCAGTCGATCGCGCAGAATTCTCTCGTCCCGGATCCACTGGCGGGGACCGGCACTCCGGGCGCGCTCGTCACCGTGGTCGATGAGAACGGCGCCGTGCTCGACACGGCTCTCGTCGATGACGACGGTGTGTTCGTGGTCGACGTCTCGGGCGAAGCGGCGCACCAGGGCATGACGCTCAGTGTGCGCCATCGCGACGACGAGGCCGGAGTCACCGAATGGGCGCCAGACATCGGACCGCTCACCTTCGCGACCCCGACCATCGCGCGTGCCGATCAGGATGCCTGCCCCGATGCATCGCTCGTCGCGGTGAGCTGTCTGCATCTGCGCGCCGAGCCGGACGCCTGGGTCGAACTGCTCGACGAGCAGGGCAGATCGCGCGCTGTCCGGCTTCCGGCCAGCGGTGTCGACGGGCTCGTCATCCGTTCCGGAGCGGATGAGCCGTTCGTCGCCGCTCGATACATCGACCCGACGACGAAGCGCGCCGGCGTGACCGTCCTCCTTCCGGCGGCCATCGGATGAGTGCTCAGACCGCGTCGTTCGACGCGCCCGACAGCCGAAGCCAGAGCCAGAGACGGGTGTCGGGCGCATCGAGATCGATCCCCAGCTCGGTGCGCACGACATCGAGCCGATATCGGACGGTGTTCTGGTGAACGTGCAGCGCATTCGCCGTCTCGCGCACGCTGCCGAGCTGGTCGAGATAGACCCGCACGGTGCGCGTCAGCTCGGTGCCCTGAGCGGCGTCGTGCGCGGCGAGGATGCTCGCGGAGTCGCCGACGGCGGTGTCGAGGCCCTCGATCAGATCGCCGACCTGCAGGATCGCGAGGCGATCACGCATCTCGTCGAACGTCGCGACGTGGATGCGCCGGTCGCCGTCATGGCGCGACGAACCCACGAGCACGCCGGCGACGGCTCCGGCCTCGCGGTACGAGCGAGTGATGCCGTTGATGTCATGGGCGCGCGTGCCGATGCCTGCGATCAACGCGTTGTCGATGCGGGCCATCGCCTGAGTGAAGGTCTCGACCGCTGCCGCGCGAGGGCCCGGGATGAGCGTCACGACCTGGGAGCCGACGACCGCGCTGTGCGAGCCGGGAAACGCGGCGCTCGACACACTGATCGCCAGATGGAGCACGCGGTGCAGCCCGCGCACAGCCTCGACCTCGTCGAAGGTGTCGACCCGGAAGCACACGACCGTGCAACCGGCTTCGGGGCGGATGAGCAGCTGCGAGGCAGCGCCGCGGGCATGCCGACGGTCCTCGAGAAGCGTGCGCAGAAGCCCCGAGGTGCGCTGGTCGCGGTCCCCCGCGTCCTCTCGGGCACGAAGCAGATGCTGGGCCACGATCGGCCCCATGTCCTGCAGCAGCGATCGAGTGCGAGCAGCCTGCGAGGGGTCGATCTGGATCACCCAGAGCGACCCGAGCAGTTCTCCGGACGCCCTGATGGCGATCCCCACACGGCCGAACTGGTCGGTGTCCGAGGGGAAGTGCCGCGCCTCGGTGGCGCGGAGCAACGATCGATAGCGGGAGTCGGACGTGATCGCGAGGTCCTCCTGCAGCAGGAGAGTGGTGCGTCGTCGGGCGTCGTCGATCGGCTGCTCGCTGTGCGTGGAATACCCCACGACCTGGCCCGTGGAGTCGACGATGCTGGCCGCTCCGTCTGCCAGAGTGGCGATGGCGTTGGCGAGTCCGAAGAGATCTCCCATCCGCACGCCCGTGACCTGCCCGATCGAGTGAGCACCGAGCAGCGATCGCAGGACGTCCGCGACCTGTGCCCAGTCTCCGTCGCCGAGGCGGAGCACAGGGAGGGCCGGGTGCTGATCGGTCGACGTCCACTCGTGAGCGTTGCTGTCTTCGGGGGTGCGCAGCACGAGAGCGGCCGCCCCGGCATCGACCAACTCGGCCATGAGCTCCGCGACGTGCATCGGTGCGACGCCGGCACCGAGCACGATGCGGTCGACGTATTCGGAGGACGGCGCCGACGGATCGTAGAACTCCACTCCGGTGAACGTCCTCGAATCGAAGCGGGTGCTTCGGGCAGCGGCGAAGAGTCGCCCGTCACTGACCCGCAGTGCGTCTCGCAACGTAGGCGTTTCGGGATGGATCTCGGGGACCGTCATGGAACCTTCTCTATTCAGTGCGGAGAACTCTCATACGAATCTACATACCGGTCAGATCGCTTAGTGGCGAGACTGGTGAATGAGAAGTCGAAGGGGACCCCAGTGAACAACCCACCCGTTGCTCCCGACTCGATGCGTGCGACCGGGGTGACACCGTGAGCGCTTCGACTGTGCGCGAGCTGCGCACGCGGACCGACTCCGAGGTGAGCGATGACGAGCTCGTGCTCGCCACCCGCGCGGGGGACAGCAGGGCCTTCGGTGTGCTCTGGGATCGTCACTCGCCGGCCGCACTTCGCGCCGCGCGTTCGATCACGAGCTCGATCGATCCGGAGGACCTCGTCAGCGAGGCCTTCGCCAAGACCTTCAGCGCGATCCGCAACGGCGGCGGTCCGACCGACGCCTTCCGGCCCTACATCTTCGCTGCCGTGCGCAGTGCCGCGGCCACCTGGGGCGGCAAGCAGAAGGACGTCGTCGCCCTCGAGTACATCGACGAGCTGCCGGTCGAGCACACCGACGATTCGCTCGACCTGCTGTCAGACAAGGCACTGCTGACGGCGGCGTTCAAGGATCTTCCCGAGCGGTGGCGCACCCTGCTCTGGTACCTCGAGGTCGAGGGCATGAAGCCGCGAGAGATCGCGCCGCTCATGGGTATGACCCCGAACGCCGTCTCGGTGCTGGCAGCGCGGGCCAGGGAAGGGTTCAAGCTCGCGTGGCTGCAGGCGCACATCAAAGAACCGGGACGCGACCCCGAGTGCCGATGGACCTGCGAGCGCATCGTGGCGCAGGGCCGCAAGCGCCATGTGGCGCGCGCCGACCGCGCGCGCTTCGACGCGCACCTCGAACGCTGCACCCGATGCACGATGGCGAGTGCCGAGATCGAGCGGGCGTCGTCGAAGCTGCGGGCCGTGCTGTTGCCCGTGATCATCGGCGGACCGGCGGCGGCAGCCTATTCGGCGGGATCTCCGGCGCCCGCCGCAGCTGCCGCCGTGAGCTGGATGCCTCGGGGCAGGTCACAGTGGTTCGTCGCCGGTGGATCTGTCGCCGCGGCGACGGTGGTCGTCGCGGTCGCTGCAGTCGCCGCGCAGCTGGCGCCGGTAGGCCCGGATGTCGACGAGTCGTCGGCTCTCGTGGTCGCATCGCCGGCTCCGATCGCATCGCCAGGATCGGCAGGGGCCCCCGCGCCGACCGAATCCCTGGCACCGACAGAACCTCCGATCGAATCGGAGGCCTCCGAGCCCATCCCCGAGGAGCCGGCCGATCGCGAGGTCGTCGAGGATGCGATCGACGTGCCTCAGGTTCCCGCGGACATCACTGAGCCTGCGCCACCGGGTGACGCGCGAACGCAGCCCCCGGTGCGCCCGCCGTCTGCCCCTGCGCAGCAGCCCCCGGTCGTGGACCCTCCGGTGGTGGATCCGCCGGTGGTGGATCCACCGGTCGTCGATCCTCCGGTTGAGGTTCCTCCGGTCGAAGTTCCTCCGGTCGTCGACCCTCCCGTCGATGTGCCGGTGACGATCTCCTGGCCCATCCCGCCGACGACGGCTGTTCCGCCGACGATCACCGGCACCGGGACTCCGGGTGCAGCAGTCGAGATCGTCGACGAGACGGGCCGCATCATCGCCGCGGCGATCGTCGGCGCGGACGGAACCTTCGCGGTGCGCCCCGACGTCGACACTCTCTACCAGGGCATTTCGGTCTCGCTACGGCATACCTCGCCGACCACGGGCGAGCAGACGGTGAGCGAGTCGACCGGGCGCACCTACTTCCCCGTGCCGGGCCTCGCCGAAGACTCGGACGGCGTCATCTCCCGCACGGATTCCGATGGCGACGGCAGGCGCGATGACCTCACGCTCGATGTGCGCGGCGTCGCCGGCTCGACGGCATCCGTATCCCTCGACGGGGGCCCGGCGATGACCGTGCTGCTCACGGATGCGGCGACCATCGTGTCGTTCGTCGACATCCGGCCCGGACTCCATCGGGTCGAGCTGCGCTATGTCGACCCGGCGACGGGCGACCTCGGGCTCGCAGACACCGACCACATCCTCGTCCGGCCCTGACCGTCTCCGACGGCGCGAAGGGCACCCCGTGGGCTGCGCCAGATGAGAAGCTAGAAGGATGAGCATCTCTCGCGAATCCGACGTGATCGCCCCACCGGGGGGTGGCGCTCTGACCGATGTCGAGGTGCGGCGCCTCCGTGAGGACTTCCCGATCCTGCGCGCCGAGGTCAACGGGCATCCCCTGATGTATCTGGATTCGGGCGCCACCTCGCAGCGTCCGTTCGCCGTGCTCGACGCCGAACGCGAGTTCGCTTCGACACTGAATGCCGCCGTGCATCGCGGAGCGCACACTCTCGCCGCCGAGGCCACCGAGGTGTTCGAGGACGCCCGTGCCACGGTGGCCCGGTTCGTGGGCGCCGACGAGGGTGAGATCGTCTGGACGTCGAACGCCACCGAGGCCCTCAACCTCATCGCCTATTCGCTCTCGAACGCGTCGCTCGGACGCGGGGGAGCGGCCGCCGAGCGGCTTCGTCTGCGCGAGGGCGACGAGATCGTCACCACCGAGATGGAGCACCACGCGAACCTCATCCCGTGGCAGGAGCTCGCGGCTCGCACGGGCGCGACCCTGCGGGTGATACCGCTCGACGACGACGGTGCCCTCCGACTCGATGCCGCCGCCGACCTCATCACCGAGCGCACGAAGCTCGTCGCGTTCACCCATGTGTCGAACGTGCTCGGCGTGATCAACCCCGTCGAGCAGCTCGTCGCCCTGGCCCACGCGGTCGACGCGATGGTCGTGCTCGATGCTTGTCAGTCGGCTCCTCATCTGCCGCTCGACGTGCGCGCGCTCGACGTCGACTTCGCCGTACTGTCGGGGCACAAGATGCTCGGCCCCACCGGCATCGGCGCTCTCTACGGGCGACGTGAACTGCTCGAGGCCATGCCGCCGTTCCTCACGGGCGGTTCGATGATCACGACGGTCACCACGACGGAGGCCGCCTACCTGCCACCGCCGCAGCGGTTCGAGGCCGGAACCCAGCGAGTCTCGCAGGCGATCGCGCTCGCCGCGGCGATCGACTATCTGACCGCGGTGGGCATGCCGCGCATCGCCGCGCATGAGGCCGCCTTCGGCAGGCGTCTCGTCGACGGCCTCACGGCCATCGACGGGGTGCGTGTGCTCGGTGCCGGCATCGACCTGCCGCGTGTCGGGCTCGCGAGCTTCGACGTCGACGGCATCCACTCGCACGACGTGGGGCAGTTCCTAGACGATCGGGGCATCGCGGTGCGCGTGGGACACCACTGCGCGCAGCCACTGCATCGTCGCCTCGGCATCACCTCGTCGACCAGGGCGAGCACCTATCTGTACACGACCGACGCCGAGGTGGATGCCGTGATCGACGGCGTCCAGGGTGCGATCGAATTCTTCCGGAGGGGCGCATGAGCGACCTGCAGAACCTTTATCAGGAACTCATCCTCGACCACTCCCGGACCCCGTATGGGTTCGGGCTGCGCGGCGAGATCGCGGCGCAGTCGCATCAGGTGAATCCGACGTGCGGTGACGAGGTCACTCTGCAGGTGCACCGCGACGCTGACGGCGGCATCGAGGCGATCGCGTGGGAGGGTCACGGATGCGCCATCTCGCAGGCATCCGCCTCGCTGCTCGCCGAACTCGCCGAGGGACTGACGATCGATGAGCTCGAGATCCGCATCGCCGCGTTCCGTGAGGCGATGCGCTCGCGCGGCAAGATCGAGCCGGATGAAGAGCTGCTCGGCGACGCAGCCGCGCTCGGGGGTGTCTCGCGCTACGTGGCTCGCGTGAAGTGCGCCATGTTGGCGTGGGTCGCGGCGGAGGACGCACTCCACAAGGCATGAGCGTCGGCGCTATGCGGTGCAGGATGGAATCATGCCTCTTGATCTGAATCCGCTCCGCGCCGACCGCTTCGCCGATTGGCGTGAAGCAACCCGGGCACGCCTGGTGACCCTGCGACAGGGGTCGGGGATGCACGTCGGCGGGGACGCCGTCTCGGATGTCGACGCCGTCCTCGTAGACCTGCTCCCCGCCGGCCACGAGACCGAGACCTCGCTCATCCTCACTATCGATGACGAGGGCACCCGCGTCGGCACGGTCTGGCTCGCAGCGAACAACGGGGTGCTGATCATCGTCGATCTCGCGTTCGCGATCGAGCCGACCGAGCGACAGCTCGACGACCTGCTCGACGAGCTCCGGTCGTTGGCACGCAGGCAGCAGGTCGGTCGCCTCAGCATCGCCCTGCATTCCTCCGACACCGCAGGGAGAGGCTTCGTCGAGGGGCGAGGGTTCGAGGTCGCGTCGATCCGGATGCTTCTCGAGCCGCTGCCGTCTCGCGAGCCTCGCGTTTCCGGTGGCCTCGTCGTGACGCCGATGACTCCCGAGCGCTTCACGAGCTTCGCCTCGGCATCCGAAGCGGCGTTCGCCGAGGACCTCGTGGCATCCGGCCGGTATTCGGCGGAGGATGCGGCGGTCGAGTCGCACCGGCAGATGGAGCTCGAGCTCCCCGACGGCATCGATTCGGAGGGGCAGGAGCTGTTCACCGCCCATGTCGACGGCGCCGAGGTCGGGGTGCTGTGGATCGGCATCCGCAACCGAGGCGGACGCCCGCACGTGTTCATCCTCGACATCGAGATCGCGGCTGATCAGCGCCGCAAGGGCTACGGTCGCGACCTCATGCTCGCGGCCGAGCACGAGGCGGCGCGGCTGGGTGCCGACTCGATGGGGCTGCATGTCTTCGGCTTCAACACCTCGGCGATCAACCTCTACGAGAGCCTCGGCTACCACCGGATCGAAGAGCGCTTCCTGCTCACGGTGTGAGCGCGACACACGGAGTCATGCGGGAATAGCAGCGCCCGGCACACGTTGGTCCGAGCATGACTACTCTCGGAATCATCGGTGCAGGACACATCGGCAGCCAGGTCGCACGGGTCGCGGTGGCCAACGGCTATGACGTCGTGATCGCGAACTCGCGCGGACCGGAGACCCTCGCAGACCTCGTCGCGGAGCTCGGAGATCGCGCGTCGGCCGCGACTGCCGCCGACGCTGCTTCGGCTGGCGACGTCGTGGTCGTCACGGTGCCGCTCGGCAAGATCGACCAGCTGCCTGTCGAGCAGCTCGCGGGCAAGATCGTGCTCGACACGAACAACTACTACTTCGAGCGCGACGGACACATCGACGCCCTCGACCGCGGTGAGACTACCACGTCGGAGCTTCTGCAGGAGCAGCTGCCGACCTCGCGCATCGCGAAGGCGTTCAACCACATCTTCGCGGCCGACATCACGACCGACGGTTCGCCGGCGGGCACGCCCGATCGACGCGCGCTCGCCACGGCCGGCGACGACGCAGAGGCCGTCGCCTTCGTCACCCGCTTCTACGACGAGGCCGGCTTCGACACGGTCGACGTCGGCCCGCTCAGCGAGTCCTGGCGGGTCGAGCGTGACCGGCCGGCGTATGTCGTGCGCCAGAACGCCGACGAGCTGAAGGCGAACCTCGCGATCGCGAACCGTCTGCCCTGACGCAGGACGGTGAGGAGCGGATGCCGACGCATCCGCTCCTTCGCCATCTCCGCCGTTCGACGAAGCGCCGGAGCCGTAATATATGCGCTCCGGTGGGATACCAAACTTGTCCGCCAGGTCACAGAGTGACATAATTCCGGCATGGTGGGGGTGGGGACTACCGGCGAACTCGAGTCGGTGCGAGTGACGCGCGTTCTTCGAGATGACATCGTGCTCGGTCGGCGCGCCCCGGGATCACGTCTCATCGAACGGGACATCGCGGCTGAGCTCAACGTGTCGCGGCTGCCCGTGCGCGAAGCGATCCGCACTCTCGTCAGTGAGGGAGTGGTCGTCGCCCGCCCGCGGACCTGGGCCGTCGTGCGGGAGTTCACGCATCGTGACATCCGAGATTTCGGAGAGGTCCGCGAGGCGATCGAGACCCTGATCTTCGTCTTCGCCGCCGAACGCCACACCGACGAGGGCATCGCGCGGCTCCGCGCTGCCTACGAGCGCGAGCTCGCCGCCGCATCCGCGGGTGAGGTCGAAGCCGCCCGCATCGCGGCGGGCGAGTTCCACGAGATCTCCGCCGAGCTGGCCGGCAACGACATGCTCAGTGAACTCATCGGAGTGTTCGTCACGCGCCTGCGCTGGCTCTTCGGGCAGCACGACGATCTGCTCGCGATGGCCGAGGAGCATCGCCTGATTCTCGAAGCGGTCGAGGCTCGTGACACCGACACCCTCCGCTGGATGATCCCCCGCCACCTCGCCAGCGGCCAGGAAGCAGCGGAACGGCGTCTCAGCGATCAGGCCTACTCGGCCTGAGCATCCGGCCGGTCCCGCCCTGCCGCGGACGCGCACCGGTCTGGAGAGTGATCTCCGGCGAGGATATATTGGCCCTACGGAATCGTTCCGGAAGTCGTCGTGTCCTGGGGAGCGATATGAGAGCCGTCGCCGTCGTCGCCGGGGGCCTGCTGCTGCTCGGTGGAACGGTGCTCATCGCGGTTGCCGATCAGCAACGCGTGGAGGCGCTTGATCAAGCGAAGGCGGCCGTGGTCGAGGCCGAAGAGCGGCTCGACGTCGCGCGAGACGCGAACCTCCGACTCGCCGAGCAGCTGACCGCCCTGCGCACGGTCATCGCCGACCAGGAGACGCTGCTCTCCGACACGACGGGTCTCCTGCCATGAGGCGGTCCCGGTGATCCGGCGGGTCCTCTCCGTCGCCATGGTCGCCACACTGATGCTGGCTGCTGGCGTGGTCTCTCGTGCTGTCGCGCTCGACGAGGACAGGGCGGCTGCGATCGCCGAACTGCGGTCGCTCGCGCAGTCGACCCGCACGGCGGAGATGCGCACAGATCACCTCGAAGGGTCGATCGCGATCGCCGAGAAGGACACCGCTGCACGCGCCGCCGTGCTCGAGGTGCGGCCCGCGTTCGTCGTGGAGATCGCCGCGCTGCGCGAGGCGATGGAGGGAGCCGACGGCAAGATCGACACGTCGGCGCACCGAGCAGCGGCGATGTCGGCTCAGGCGTCGGTGCTCGCCGAGCGGAAGGACCCGGCGACCGTCATCGCCGCCACAGCCACGGTGCACTCGCTCATCGACAGGGTCGGGCAGGACGTCGGCAATTGGGAGGCGGCGCAGTACGCGGCGCCGTCGGGCCCTGCCTGGTCGTCGAGCGGGCCGGATGGGTTCGCACGGGTGCGCGCAGCCCTCGACCGGGTCGGCGGCGGGGGAGTCGGCCTCTACGAATCGGCCTCGTGTGCGGGAGGGACCGCGCCGGCGTGCGCGAACAGCAGCGGTTACATCAAGTACCGTGCCGACATCGTCGGCTGGAGTGCAGACCAGCTGAACTGGGCGATGGCGCACGAGCTGGCCCACATCTACCAGTTCCGGGTCTGGGGTGCGCTGACCTCGTCGGACGTCTACCGCTCGTCTTTCGGGGGCGACCCCGAGTTCCTCGCGAACTGCATGGCGGTCGTGCGCGGCTACCCCGGGCCCATCGGGTGCGACAGTGAGCAGCAGGCGTGGGCGTCGGGGATCTGGGTCGGCGCGGTCCGCTGAGTCAGGCGATCGGGGTGGTCGTGTCGATGGCCTCGCGCAAGGGGCGGCGCATGACCCGCCAGTAGCCCGTCGGTGCGAGGCGAGCGAGCACATCGATCAGACGCGCCTCCCGCCCGATCATGCTGCGCGCGCGGCGACGCTCCGTCGCCCGCACGATCTGCGCGGCGGCATCCGCTGGCTCGGTGTGGTACATCGCTGCCTGCGCGCCTGCGGCGCGTGCGGCGACCGCGGGGTCGATCGCCGCGGCATAGCGTCCGTGCAGGATGATCCCCGTGCGGACTCCGGCGGGGTACACCGCGCCGACCGTCACCGACGTGCCCTCGAGCTCGTGCCGAAGTGCCTCGGAGAACCCGCGCACCGCGAACTTGCTCAGGGAGTAGGGGATGCGTCCTGCGGGCGCGGCCAGCGCGTACACGCTCGCGAGGTGGGTGATGTGCGCGGCGTGAGCCGAACGCAGGGCGGGCAGCAGCGCCTTCGTGATCGACACGGTTCCCCAGAGGTTCACGTCGGTCAGCCAGCGCATCTCCTCCATGGTCAGCTGATCGATATCGCCGAGCATCGACGACCCCGCGCACGTGATCAGGGCGTTCACGCGGCGGTGCGCCGCGGTGATCTCGGCGGCCGCAGCGAAGACGGCGTCGTCGTCGCGCAGGTCGACGACGTGCGTGGTGACGGTGGTGCCCTCGAGTTCGGCCGCCAGGGCTGCGAGTCCGTCGGCGTTGTGGTCGATGAGCGCCAGATGCACGCGTCGGCGGGCCAGCAGGCGGGCGATGTCAGCCCCCATCCCGCTCGCGGCGCCGGTGATGACCGTCGTGCTTCCGGTGAGCGTGAGACGCTTCATCGCATCCCTCCTGGCGGCGATCGGGAGTGCAGCCGGTCGTGGAGCAGGTCTCGCGACCCGATTCCGATCCATTCTGGCCCACTGCAACCGAGAGCGATACCGGTACGCTCGAAGCAAGGAGGTAGCGGTGGGACGAACTGCAGATGCCATCGCAGAAGGCGTCGCGATCGCGACCGCTGCGGCGCGCCTCGCCGTCAAGAATCACATCCTCATCGGCACGATCGCCGAGAACGGGGTCTTCGACACGGACAAGTACATCGCCGACGCGCGCGAAGCGCTGCGGGCGATGGCCGAGGAGTCCGAAGAGGTCGAGCGCAACCTGACCGAGCTGCGCAAGCGCGCTCGCGGGCGTCACTCCGATCCCTCGGGCACCCACGACTACCGCGACCGCGACGTGCGCAACCTGCGTCGGCGGGCCAAGCAGTCGCACGGGGTCGCGACCAAGCTGCGCGACATGATGGAGGACGAGGCCGCACTGCGTGTCATCGTCGAAGAAGCTCGTGAGGGCGCCTGGGCCGACGTGCGGCACAACCTCGATCGCCGGCTGCGCGTCGAAGGCATGCGGCCCGATCAGGACCCCGATTACGAGCGCATGCGCGAGGCGCGGATGCAGGCGCTGCGGCTCGTCGATCTGCAGGCTCTGTCGTCTCTGCAGCGCGCGAAGGCAAAGCGCAAGAAGAAGCAGAACACGCCCGACGGTGACGAGTGAGCCCTCGTTTCGCTTTCGCGTCGCGTCTGTTGTAGGCTGTTCTACGGCCCGCTGAGCGGTCCAGGAGCGCCCGTAGCTCAATGGATAGAGCATCTGACTACGGATCAGAAGGTTAGGGGTTCGAGTCCCTTCGGGCGCACATCAGCTGAAACCCCCGTCGCGAAAGCGGCGGGGGTTTTGCGTTCTGGGGGGCGAGCGCGGGCAGGAGCGGGGCGTGACGCCGCGTCAGTCCCCGGGGTCAGTCCCAGGAGGATCCGGCTCGATAGGCTCATGGCCATGACGCTTCCCGAGCAGGCCCAGAGTAATCGTGCGTGGCACGTGGTCGCCCTCGTGGCCGGAGTTCTGGCGATCGTGTCACTCTTCGTGGTACCCAGCGGGATCGTCGGGTACCTCGTCGCGATCGCGATCGCCTCCGTGGCTGTGATGGTCGGTCACCTGGCCGTGCGGCGTCGCGGCGCGTTCCGTGCCGCGGCCATCGTCGGGCTCATCCTCGCCTATCTGGGGTTGATCGCGCCTGTCGGACTGCTCGTGGTCCGGCTCACCCGAATGTTCGCCGCCTGAGCGGCCTCAGTCGAGCAGGCTCGTGATGGCCGGGTCGCGGCGGGCTACCTCTGCCGCCGTGCCGACGATCACGTGCCGCATCGCGGCGACCGCGACGGCGGGCGTGACGTCGGCGCGGTGCGCCAGGCTCACGGTGCGCCTCATCATCGGGTGCGAGATCCTGACCGATCGCAGCGCCGGCTGATCGAGCAGCACCATCGCCGGAACCACGGCCACGCCGACTCCGCGTTCGACGAAGCGGAGCAGCGCATCCATCTCTGCGCCCTCGAGGACGACGGTCGGGGTGAGTCCTGCCGAGCGGAACGCCGCATCGGTGGTCGCCCGCAGCTCGTAGGTCTCGTCGAGGGCGATCAACGGAAGAGTGGCGAGGTGATGGAGGGTCATCGACGACGAGCTCGACACCGGAGGCTCGGACGCCGCAGACACCACCACGAGTTCCTCGGTCAGCAACGGCATCCGAGTCAGACTGAAACCCGAAGGCGGGGGTCCCTCCGACTCGGTGATGAGCGCGATGTCGACGGCCCCGACGGCCAGCTGGTCGACGAGCAGCCTCGACCCGCTCTCGGTCAGATGCAGGTCGACGCCGGGATGTGCCGCATGGAAGGTGCTGATGGCTTCGGCGACGAGGCTGATGCAGAGGGTGGGCGGCGCTCCGAGACGCACGCGTCCGCGGCGGAGCCCTGCGAGCTCGGCCATCTCCTCACGGATCGCGTCGGACTCTGCGAGCATCCGCTGCGCGCGGGGGAGCAGCGCCTCTCCGGCCGCGGTGAGGCCGATGTGCCCGCGAGCCCGGTGGAAGAGCTCGGCGCCGAGTTCGCGTTCGAGGGTCGAGATCTGTCGACTCAGTGACGGCTGGGCGAGGTGCAGGTGCTCGGAGGCGCGGGTGAAATGACCGAGGCGGGCGACCTCGACGAACCCGCGGAGCTGCTCGAGGTTCATGTTTTCAGTGTATCGATACCAGTAGAACAATGCATTGGAGTTATTAGTGCACCCTACCTAGCGTGGAGGGCATGAGTACTCGCGAACGTCAGATCTCCACCACGGTCCTCGTCATCGGCACCGGCGGCTCCGGGCTGCGGGCGGCGATCGAGGTCGCCGAACACGGCATCGACGTCCTCGCCGTCGGCAAGCGCCCCCGACAGGATGCCCACACCTCCCTCGCCGCCGGCGGCATCAACGCCGCGCTCGGCACCATGGACGAGGGCGACAGCTGGCAGCAGCACGCGGCCGACACCATCAAAGAGAGCTACCTGCTCGCGAACCCCCACACGGTCGAGATCGTGACGCAGGGTGCTGAGCGCGGCATCCGCGACCTCGAGCGCTGGGGCATGGACTTCGCCCGCGAACACGACGGGCGCATCTCGCAGCGGTTCTTCGGAGCCCACACCTTCCGTCGCACCGCGTTCGCCGGCGACTACACCGGGCTCGAGATACAGCGCACGCTCGTCGCCAAGGCCGAGCAGCTCGAGGTGCCGATCCTCGACCACGTCTACATCACGCGTCTGCTCGTGCGCGACAACGTCGTGTTCGGCGCCTACGGCTTCGACCAGTCCGACGGCACGCGCTACCTGATCCACGCGGATGCCGTGATCCTCGCCGCCGGCGGCCACAACCGCATCTGGCGCCGCACCTCGTCGCGCCGCGATGAGAACACGGGTGACTCGTTCCGGCTCGCGGTCGACGCCGGCGCCCGGCTGCGCGACCCGGAGCTCGTGCAGTTCCACCCCTCCGGAATCATCGAACCCGAGAACGCGGCCGGAACCCTGATCTCCGAGGCCGCCCGCGGCGAGGGCGGCATCCTGCGCAACGCGCTCGGCGAGCGGTTCATGTCGAAGTACGACCCCGAGCGCATGGAGCTCTCGACCCGCGACCGCGTCGCGCTCGCCGCGTACACCGAGATCGCCGAGGGGCGTGGAACCGAGAACGGCGGCGTCTGGCTCGATGTGTCGCACCTGCCGCGCGAGACGATCATGACCCGTCTGCCGCGGGTGTACCAGACGATGATGGAGCTGCAGATGCTCGACATCACCACCGAGCCGATCGAGATCGCGCCCACCGCGCACTACTCGATGGGTGGCGTGTGGGTGCGTCCTGACGACCACCAGACCGACGTCGACGGACTCTATGCGATCGGCGAGGCGTCGAGCGGGCTGCACGGAGCGAACCGCCTCGGCGGCAACTCCCTCATCGAGTTGCTCGTCTACGGCCGCATCGTCGGTCAGGCGGCCATGGCGCACGCGGCAGGGCTCGACGCCCAGCGTCGGTCAGCGGATGCGGTGGCGCAGGCCCGTGCCGAGATCGACGACCTCCTCGTCGCCGACGGCCGCGAGAACGTGCGGGCGCTGCAGCGCGCGATCCGCAACACCATGACGCAGCACGCGGGTGTCGTGCGCTCGGAGGAGGGGCTGCGGGCCGGCCTCGCCGAACTCGACATGATCGAGGGGCGCATGGAGGACATCGGCATCCACCCCGACATCGCCGGGTTCCAGGACCTCGCGCACGCGTTCGACCTGAAGGCGTCGGCACTCGCCGCACGAGCCACGCTCGAGGCGGCGCTGGAGCGCCGGGAGACCCGCGGATGCCACAACCGCAGCGACTACCCCGACACCGACCCGACGCTGCAGGTCAACCTCGTCTGGTCGCCCACGGGCGGTGTGACGCACGAGTCGATCCCTGAGATCCCCGCCGAGATCGCCGAGCTCATGCGCGAGGTCGACACCGAGGGCAAGCTCGTCGAGTAGCCCCTCCCGAACTCGCTCCCGTCGCCGGGTGCATCGCGACGGGAGCGGCCGGGTGGCCGAGCGAGGTAGGAGTCGCTCAGTCGCCCTCGTCGGTCTCCGGACCGTCGATGACCCCGATCCCGACCGCTTCATGGTCGGGCTCGGGGTCGTTTCGCGTCGGGGCCTTGGGCTCTTCGGAGGGTTCCTTCTCGGTGCTCGGCTCTTCGAGCTCGTCGTTGCTCGGAACTTCGGAGGGGCCCGCGTCTTCGGGGGAGTCGGCCTCCGCCGGCTTCTCGGCGGTGCTCCCCGTGTCCTTGAACTCGCCGACGTCGCCGGAGGACGGCGTCGGGGTCGGCGTCTGCGCCTCGGGGGTGAGGTCGGAGGTCGCGTCCTGCTCAGGCGTGCTGTTCGTCATGGTCGTCCCTTTCGCATCGAATGCACCACCAGGATCCGGCTCCGATTCCGCGGCGAGAAGGGCCTTGACGGCAGTGCCCCCATCCGTCTTCCCGCGCACGACGTAGGCTGAGGAGGTGACAGCGTACGTCTCGGCCTTCGACCTCTTCTCCATCGGAGTGGGGCCTTCGAGCTCCCATACCGTCGGGCCGATGCGGGCGGCGCTCGAATTCGCCCATCGCCTGCGCTCGACAGGAGCGATCGATCGCGTCGCGCGCATCGGGTGCACGCTGTACGGCTCTCTCGGCGCCACCGGAATCGGACACGGAACACCGGATGCCGTGGTCGCGGGCCTCCGCGGACTCGCCCCGGAGACCTGTGATCCGGCCGATGTGCGGGCGGCGTGGACAGATCTCCGCGACGGTGCGACGGTGCGAATCGACGGGTCTCACGAGATCCCGTTCTCGAAGACCGACATCGTGTTCGAGCCTCGCACCCGACTGCCCGGTCACCCGAACGCCATGACGATCACCGCGTGGGATGCCGCGGGGGGCGTCGTCGCCGAGGAGACCTACTACTCCGTCGGCGGCGGGTTCATCCGTCGGGATGGACAAGACGCGAAGCTCGCCTCGGCCCCGCTGCCGTACTCGTATGCCGATGCCGCGTCCCTGCTCGCGCTGTGCGACGAGCACGGACTGTCCATCGCCGAGGTCGCGCGTCTGAACGAGACCGCCGAGCGCCCCGAAGAGGAGGTCGCCGCCGGACTCGACGCGATCTGGGATGCCATGGCGGCGTGCGTCGACAACGGACTGCACTCTGACGGTGTGCTGCCCGGCATGCTCAAGGTCAAGCGTCGCGCGAGTGCGATCCGTGGGCAGCTCGAAGAGGCCGAGGCCGACGGGCATCGGGAGCTGCCGGGGGAGTGGTTGGGTGCTTTCGCGCTCGCCGTCAACGAGGAGAACGCGGCGGGCGGTCGGGTCGTCACCGCTCCGACGAACGGTGCCGCCGGCATCCTCCCCGCCGTCGCCATGTACTGGTGGCGGTTCCTCGCCGACTCGGGCCTCGGCGTCGGCAACGCGGTGACGCCCTATGGCGAGCTCGTCGGCAGTGCATTGCTCGGCTTCGGCGCGGAGGCGTCGCTCGTCGCGGTCGGAGCGATCGACGACCCCGACGCGGTCGCCGAGGCGAACCGCCGCCGCGGCATCCGACGCTTCCTGCTCACTGCTACTGCTCTCGGATCGTTGTTCAAGGCGAACGCGTCGATCTCGGGGGCCGAGGGCGGATGCCAGGCCGAGGTCGGCTCCGCGTGCGCGATGGCCGCAGGCGGCCTCACTGCCGTGATGGGTGGCACGAACCGACAGATCGAGAACGCCGCCGAGATCGCCATGGAGCATCACCTCGGGCTCACCTGCGATCCGATCGGCGGCCTCGTGCAGATCCCGTGCATCGAGCGCAACGCGATCGCCGCCTCGACCGCGGTCACGGCTGCGCGCCTCGCGCTGCGCGGTGACGGCAGCCACTACGTGTCGCTGGACGCCGTCGTGGAGACCATGCGCCAGACCGGCATCGACATGTCGACCAAGTACAAGGAGACCAGCGAGGGCGGCCTCGCGGTCAACGTGATCGAGTGCTGAACTGAATCGTCGTGTCGGCGGTGGCGGTTAGCCTCCTTCCAGGGAGGTGCTGATGGATTCGATCTGGAGACCGGGCAGCCGACGACGACGTGAGCAGCCGATCGTGGCCGTGCGGGCGAACAGCGATGCGCCCGCGCCGGGGCGGCTCTGGCCGACGACGATCCCCGCGGTGGCGCAGGTGCTGCGCGAGGGGATCGACCTCGCACCCGGCGTCACCTTTCTCGTCGGTGAGAACGGCAGCGGCAAGTCGACCATCGTCGAAGGGATCGCCGTCGCCTACGGGCTCTCGCCCGAAGGTGGGTCGAGGCAGGCGAAGCACAGCACGCGACCGACAGAATCGCCGCTGTCGGAATGGCTGCAGCTGCAACGAGGTGTCGGTGCCGACCGGTGGGGCTTCTTCCTTCGGGCCGAGACGATGCACTCGTTCTACACATACCTTGAAGAGAATCCCTCGTCGAGCGGCGACGTCCCCTTCCACGAGATGAGTCACGGCGAGTCGTTCCTCGCGCTGCTCGACAGCCGTTTCGATTCGCCCGGCTTCTACTGTCTCGACGAACCGGAGGCCGCGCTGTCGTTCCAATCGACGCTCGCGCTGATCGCCGTGCTGCAGCGCATCGTCGACGGCGGCGGCCAGGTGCTGTGCGCCACGCACTCGCCGGTGCTCGCGGCTTTCCCGGGAGCGCAGATCCTCGAAGTGGGGGAGTGGGGCATCCGGCCCGCCGAGTGGAACGAGCTCGAACTCGTCAACCACTGGCGGTCGTTCCTGCAGGACCCGCCCCGGTATCTGCGGCATCTGCTCGACTAGCGAGCCGAGCGGTTCTTGGTGTGCTTCGTGGGCACGGCGGCCCAGGGATCCTCCGGCCAGGGATGCCGGGGGTATCGTCCCCGCATCTCGGCGCGCACCTGGCCGTACGGACCTGACCAGAACGAGGCGAGGTCATCGGTGACCGCGAGCGGACGCCCCGCGGGCGACAGGAGATGGAACAGAACCGGCACCCGCCCGTCGACCAGCCGAGGGGTCTCCGCCCAGCCGAAGCACTCCTGCAGCTTCACGGCGACGACCGGGCGAGCGGTGGCGTCGTCGGGGTCGGGATAGTCGATGCGGATGCGGGATCCGCTCGGCACCTCAAGACGCTCCGGGGTCAGCTCGTCGAGGCGCGCCGCCTCGGGCCACGGCAGCAGTCGGCGAAGTGCCGACGACAGAGAGATCCGCCCCGCCGGCGTGCCACCGGCCAGAGCGTCGAGTTCGGGCGCCAGCCACTCATCGAGAGCCTCAAGCAGCCCGGCATCCGACACATCGGGCCAGGGTGCGCCCAGCTCGCGTCGTAGCAGGCCCAACCGACGGCGCAGCGCGGCGGCCGTGTCAGACCAGGTGAACATGCCGAGTCCCTCACGCCGGATCGCGCGGCGCACGGCATCGCGCCCCTCCTGCGCCGACGCCCGCACGGGCGAGGACGAACGCAGGATCGCGCCGACGCGGCGTTCGCGGCGCGCCTGGACGCGGCCCGCCGTGAACTCCGCCTCGACACGGTCGGTCATCAGGTGATTCGCCGCGCGCTCCATCTGCGCCTCGGTGAGCACGGCCGCCGATCGGATGATCGCGCCGGAGCCGGCAGCCGCCCGTGCCGAGGCGCGGGCGACGTCGGCGACGGCGAGCCATTCGACGGCCGAGAGCGGACCACGCACCCCCGCCCGGGTGCCGGACGCCAGCAGGAACGTCGCTCCCTCGGCGGTGCGCTCGACACGATGGGCGATCCGCTCGGGAAACGCCAGCGCGATCACGAGGCCGACGCCGTCGAGTCCTGATCGCGCGTCCGGTGCCTGTCGGACCATGCGCTCGAGGCGATTCGCGTCGTCGCGCCATCGACGCGCATCCGGTGCGCGTCCGCCCCGCAGGGCGATGAGGGCCTGGGCGACGTCGGCCTCGGCGATACGCAGGTCGCCGCCGAGCACCGCGACGACCTCGGCCGCAAGACGGCTGCCGACGACCGGGCTGCCGTCGCGGAGAGCGCGGGCGAGCCGAGGATCCGCAGGAACCCGAGCGAGTGCGCGGCCCTCGGCGGTGGCGCGACCCTCGTCGTCGATCGCGCCGAGACCGCGAAGCACCGAGACGGCATCGGCCAGGTTGTCTGCGGGCAGCGGATCGATCATGCGCAGACCCGCGCCGCCCGGAGCGCCCCAGCAGGCGAGCAGCAGAGCGGCATCCGCGAGGTCGGTCACCGCGATCTCGGGGGCCGGGCGTGCGGGAGCCGCCGCATAGGAGCGCTCGTCGACACAGCGGATGACGGTGCCGGGGCCCTGTCGTGTCGCTCGACCAGCGCGCTGCACGCACGACGAACGCGACGCGGCGGTCGTGACCAGGCCCGTCATGCCGCGGGTGGCATCGCGCTGCGGATGCCGCGACAGACAGCTGTCGACCACCAGACGCACACCCGGCACCGTGAGAGAGGACTCTGCGAGCGACGTCGTGACGATGATGCGCGGGCGGTCGTCCGGGGAGCGGCCGCGGATCACGGCATCCTGTTCCGCCGCGGGGATCTGGCCGTGCAGCTCCCGCACGTCGAACGCGTCGCTCGCGTCGCGGATGCGGCGGGCGATCTCCGACACCTCGCGCGCGCCCGGTGCGAAGACCAGCACGTCGGCGTCGCGGTTCTCACGGACCATGTCCAGAGCCGCTGCGGAGGTTGTGCGGGCTACGTGGTGGAGGAAACCCCAGGTGACCCCGCGCTCATCGAGGCGCGGCGTCGGGCTCGGAGCCCAGCGCTCGACGAGCGGGAAAGCCGGGACGTCGTGGTCGACGACCGGAGCCGGAAGGTCATCCGTGCCGAGCACTGCGGAGATACGCGCGGCGTCGAGCGTCGCCGACATGGCGACGACCACGAGGTCGTCCCGCAGCTCGCGCACCTCCGAGAGCAGACCGATCAGCAGATCGTTCTCGAGTGCGCGTTCATGCACCTCGTCGATGATCACGGCATCGACGCCGTCGAGTCCTGGATCGTCGATCATGCGTCGCAGCAGCACCCCGGCGGTGACGAACTCGACCTGGGTCTGCGGTCCCGTTGAGCGCTCGCCGCGCACGGTGAAGCCCACGCGGGTGCCCAACGGCGAGCCGTCGAGCTGTGCGAGGCGCCGTGCGGCTGCGCGAGCGGCGACACGACGGGGCTGGGTGACGATCACTCGTCCGGTCGACCGCGATGCGAGGAGCGGCGGCACGAGGGTGGTCTTTCCCGTGCCGGGCGGCGCGCTCACGACCACCGACGAGCTCGCGTCGAGAGCCGCGGAGAGCTCGTCGAGAGCAGCCGCGAACGACAGGCCTGCGCCGATGGCGGCGAGGTCGAAGGCGGCGGGTGGCATGCCTCCAGTCTGCCGGGTCCGACGTGCGGCGTTCACAATTCAGCAGGACTCCGGTCGATGTGCCCTGGAAGACGATCCCGCGCCACCGACGCAGCGATTCATGCTGAGTTTTGAACGGAGGTTCCCCGAGATAGAACGACGGATGCCGCGACCGATCCGGCCGCGGCATCCGCTGTGTTCTGTGTGCTGACTACTCCGCTGCAGGAGCCGGCGGTGCGGGCGGCGGCGGAGTGGTCGGGGTCGACTGGCGCGGCGCCGGAGCAGTGGCAGCGGCCACACCCTCGCCGATGCCACGGCCCACGGCCTGACCCTGGATGATCGACGCGAGGTCGAGGCCGGTCGCCGAGCTGACGCTGTCGAACACCGACTTCAGCGCCTTCGCGCTGTCGGCGCCGACGAGGTCCGAGGCGCCGCCGTCGCTCGAGCCGCCGATGATCGAGACGTTGCCGATCGCGGCGTAGCCCTTCGAGAACTCCGCCATGATCGACGGCAGCACATCGAGCACGCGCTGTGACAGGAACGCGTCCTGGTTCGACGCGATGGCCTTCGCCTCTGCCTCGACGGCTGCGGCTCGCGCCTCACCCTCGGCACGGATGGCGTCTGCCTCGGCGTTCGCCCGCAGGCGTCGAGCCTCGGATTCGGCCTCGGCCTGAGCACGCAGTGCGTCGGCCTCACCGGTCGCGCGGGCGATCGCTGCTGCGGCCTCACCGGCGGCCTTGGCCTTATCGGCCTCGGCCTGCTGCTCGGCGATGCGGGTGCGGGCCTCTGCCTGCTTGACCTGCTCGATCGCGCCGGCCTCTGCGGCACGCTCACGCGTGTAGAGCTCGGCCTGGGCCCGGGTCTCGGCCTCGTATCGCTGGGCATCGGCGACGCGCTTGACATCGGCGTCGAGCTGAGCCTGGCGGTTCTCGGCCTGCTGCTGCAGAACGGCCTGCTGAGCCTGTTCACGGGCGAGGTTCTCTGCCTGCTCGGCCTCGGCACGCGCACGGCCGATGCCGGCGTTCGAGTTCGCCGTGTTCGTGTCGAGCGCGGTCTGCTCGATCAGGTTGGCTTCCTGGTTGGCGATGTTCTTCTGGTTGATCGCACGGTCGGCGTTGGTCTGCGAGATCTCGGCGGACTGACGCTTCGCCTGGATCTCGGGAGCACCGAGCGACTGGATGTAGCCGACCTTGTCGGTGATGCCCTTGATCTGGAACGAGTCGAGGATCAGGCCCTGCTCGGCGAGCTCCTGCGAGACGTCGGCGGCGATCTGGTCGGAGAACTTCTTGCGCTCGCGCATGAGCTCGACGACCGAGAGGGTCGCGACGATTCCACGCAGCGCACCTTCGAGCTGCTCGGTGGTGAACTGCTCGATCGCCTTGTCCTGCGAAGCGAAGCGCTCGGCGGCTCGACGCACGAGGATGGGGTCCGAGCCGATCTTCACGATCGCGACGCCGTCGACGTTGAGCGTGACGCTGTCGAGAGACTGCGCCTCGGCATTGAGCGAGACCTGGCGCGATCGCAGCGAGATGATCTCGTGGCGCTGCGTGATCGGGTTGACCAGCGACTTGCCGTTCACGATGACCGTGACGGGCGACTCCGACATCTCGTCTTTGGTCGAGCCGTCTGCGCCGATGACGGCGCGCGCCACCTTCTGTTTGCGTCCCGAGATGACGAGCGCCTCATCGGCGCGCGCGACCTTGATCCAGCTGCGTGCGAACAGCAGCAGGATGAGCAGGACGACGATAGCGATGGCTATGCCGATCCCGACGATGATGAGGATGCCGACGATTCCGGCGATCTCCATGGATGACCTCCCTGGTTCCCCCCGAGGGGGCGGTCTCAGATGCCGGCGCGGCCGCGCGGGCGTTCACGCTCCACCCTGCCAGAGATCGGGGGATGCCGTCGAAGGAGTCGACGACTCGGGATGCGCCTCGGGAGGAGAAATGCTCTTCGGGAGGAGCCTCCAGCCCGAGGTCTCCTCCCGTGGGACAGATCTCCTCCCTGGGGCAGCGGTCCTCCCGTGGGGCAGATCCCCTCCCGAGGGCAGATCTCCTCCCGTGGGACAGATCTCCGTCGGGTCAGGACGGGGCCGGCACGCTGCTCAGCGGCCGCGGAGCTTCTCCGCCAGATCGCGCAGCGTCTTCAGCTCGGCGTCGTCGAGCCGCGACATCCGCTCGGCGATCGACCGGCCATGCACCGTGGCGACACTGCGAAACTCGCGGACGCCGGCATCCGTGGCCCTGATCAGCGCACCGCGCCCGTCGTCGGGGTCTGGGCACTTCGCGACGAGCCCGCGGGCGACCATACGGTCGACGAGACGAGAGACGCTCGGCTGGCTGATCAGCATGTTCGCGGTGACATCGCGCAGGCGGGCTGACATGCCGGGGGACCGGGTCACCGTGAGTAGGACGTCGTATTCGGCCTGCCCGAGTTCGGTGTGATCGAAGTCGGTGTTCATCTCGGTGAACAGCTCGTGCTGTGCGCGGAACAGGCTCTCCCAGGCCTCGAGGGCGAGCTTGCGATCGGTCATGGAGAACAGCGTACTGGCAACAGTAAAGGGCCGGTCGGAGAGGCTCCCGACCGGCCCTTGTCCCTTGCACCAAGAGTGTCCTGCAATCACATGCGGTGTATGCCACAGCAAACATTCACCGTGCGATCACTCTATAACGGCGAGATAACGAATGCAACGGTTTGGTCACGGAATCTTCGGTGCTTGTGAGGATGCGATCGGCCTCGACGCCGGGGCGGAAGTGATGAGGGTGCCTTGTCGGATGACGCGTCAGGAACCGTCGCGAAGATCGCCGAGCGTCGCCGCCGTGTATGTGACGGCATCGAAGCGCACGTCGCAGCCGTTTCCCATGGGGCTCTGGGCTTCGAGCCCGACAGTGACCTGCTGTTCTTCGGCCCCCAGTGCGAACCCTCGAACGAAGTCCCATCGCGTGCCGTCGACCGATGCGTGGAAGGCGTAGACCGTTCCGATGCGTGCGATGCGCAGCCAGACCTCGTCGCCCTCGACGAGGAACGCGTTCGCGTCGTCCGAGACTCCGCGGGTGACGACCGACACGACCATGGGCTTTCGATCGGGGGAGAACTCGAAGCAGAGCTTGGCCCACAGCGTTTCGTCGGCCCAGACGATCAGCACGCCGGCATCGAACGTGTCGGTGAAGTCGACGTGAACTCGAGCGGTCAGAGTGAAGTCGCCCTCAGCGGGACGACCGGTCAACGAGACCGCGTTCAGCTGACTCTCCGCAGCCACGCTGCCGCTCCCGCTCGGGTCGACGAAGAAGTCGCTGTGCGGCTTGGCCGTCACCAGGACGCTGTCTGCCTCTACTCGCCACGGCCAGTCCTCGGAGGGGTGCAGCGGGAAGGGGACGCCAGGGAGATCGACTCGAGTGTTCATCACACCATTGTGGCCAATCGAGATGCCTCGCAGATGAGAGACGGTCGACGCCGTCGGGTGGTGGCCAGCCCGGCTGAACGATCAGGACTGTCCTTTCGGACAGGGCGATCCCGTGCGCCGGGCGGGGGTGCTCGAGAGCCGTGCTGGCGAGGCTGGAGACATGAACATCTCCACATCTCCGCCGCTCCAGGCGCGCGGACTGCACAAGTCCTTCCATGGACGCGCTCGCGTCGACGGAGTCGGTTTCACCATCGAGTCAGGGAGGGTGGTCGGGCTGCTCGGGCCCAACGGCGCCGGCAAGACGACCACGATCCGGCTGCTGCTCGGACTCATCGCGGCGGACCAGGGCGAGGCCCTGGTCTTCGGCCGCCGTTACCGCGACCTCGAGCGGCCGGCGACGATGGTCGGCGCTGTGCTCGACGCCGGTGGCCTGCACCCCGCTCGCACCGGACGTGAGCACCTGCGCATCGCCGCGGCCCGCGCCGACGTCGCGATCGAGCGCGTCGATGTGGTCCTCGCCGAGGTGGGCATGACCTCCGACGCCGACCGCCGGTCCGGTGGCTATTCGCTCGGCATGAAGCAGCGCATCGCGATCGCCGCAGCTCTCCTCGGAGAGCCGAAGCTGCTCGTCCTCGACGAGCCGTCGAACGGCCTCGATCCGGCAGGCATGCGCTGGCTGCGTGATCGCCTACGTGCGTTCGCGGATGCTGGCGGTACGGTGCTGCTCTCTTCGCATCTGCTCTCCGACGTGCAGGACATCGCCGACGACATCGTCGTGATCGCCGATGGACGGGTCGTCGCAGACGTGACGCTGGCGGATGCCGTCGCCACGGCGAGCGGAGATCTCGAGGGCTACTACCTCCAGGTCACCGGAATTGCGGGGGTGCGCTGATGTTCCGCGCAGAACTCCTCGGACTGACCACCACCACGGCGACGAAGGTCAGCGCGCTCGTCGCCATCGTCGGGCTCATCCTGACGCAGTTGATGTTCGTGACCGTGCTCCCCGCGCTCGCTCGCGGCGACATCGGTCCCGGCGCAGCGGCGCTCGGTGCCGACCTCCCCGTGCTCGACCTGACATCGGCGACGGCGCAGCTCGACGCGATCAACCCGCTCGGCGCGTCGATGGGAGGCGGATCGATCGGCATCGCGCTCCTCGCCGTCGTGCTGCTCGGCACCCTCGCCGGCACCAGTGACGACCGGTACGGCGGCATGGTCGGAGCAGCCCTCGCGTCGCCGCGACGCGGTCGCATCGTCGCAGGCAAGGCCACGGCCGTCACGGTCGTCGGTGTCGTCATCGGCGCCGTCATGGCGGTCGTCAGTCTCATCGCCCTGCTCATCGCGCTCGCGATGACAGGAACGCCCTTCATCGTCGGCGCCGGGGACGTCGCCGCCACCCTCGGACGGGGTGTCGTCGCGGTCGCGGGCCTCGCCCTGATCGGCCTCGCGGTCGGCATCCTGGTGCGGACGCAACTCGCCGGCATCCTCACCATGCTCGCGGTGCTCTTCGCCGAGCCCCTCCTCACCGCCATGACCTCGCTGATCGGCGGCGGCTCCGCGCCGGTCTGGACGCAGTTCCTCCCCGTCGCGCTCGCGCAGAACGTCATCCACGGCGGTTCGGCCGACGTTCACGTCGGAGTGGCGCTGGCGGCCCTCGCCGCACTCACTGCGGCGGCGCTCGCCGCGGCATCCGTCGCTCTCTCCCGGCGCGACCTCTGATGCCCGACCCATCCGACAGCAAAGGAAACACCATGAACGGCAGCCCTACACCCCAGAACCAGCCCGCCCCCAGACGCAGGATGCGGACGGTGATCGCGATCGCGGCCGCCGCCCTGCTCGTTGCGGGAGCGATCACGGCCGGCGCGCTCTTCCGGGCATCCGATCGACCGGCATCGTCCGCGGATGCTGCGACGACCGGCGATCTCGAGACGAGATTGCAGTCTCTCGTCGATGCCGGCTACCCGGCGGCACTCGCGTCGGTGACCTCGCCGGACGGCGAGGTGGAGAACGCCGTCGCCGGCGAGGGCGACATCGAGACCGGCCAGGCGCCTCCGCTCGACGCAGAGGTGCGGATCGCCAGCAACACCAAGATGTTCGTCGCGACGATCGTGCTGCAGCTGGTCGATGAGGGTCTTGTCGACCTGGACGCCCCGATCGACACGTATCTTCCCGGGCTGATCAGGGGAGCGGGGATCGACGGCGCCGGCATCACCGTGCTCCAGCTGCTGCAGCAGACGACCGGTCTGCCGGAGTACGCCGACCAGATCGCGGCCGATGCCTTCGGCGCGCAGAAGAGGTACATCTCTCCGCGGGACATGCTCGACATCGCCCTCAGTCGTCCTGCGAGCTTCGCGCCGGGGGAGAAGTGGGAGTACAGCAACACGAACTACCTGGTGCTCGGGCTGCTGATCGAGGCGGTCACCGACCGTGCGATCGCACAGCAGATCGAAGAGCGCATCGTGACACCGCTGGCACTCGAGCACACGTACTTCCCCGCTCCGGGTGAGCTCCCGCTCCGCGGCGAGCACCCCACCGGCTACCATGCCGACGTTCCGGGAGAGCTGCGTGATATCTCCACCATGGACACCTCATTTGCCTGGTCGGCCGGCGCCATGGTGTCCACCCCGGCAGAGCTCAACACCTTCATGCGCGCGCTGCTGAACGGGGAGCTGCTGAGCGGTGCGGCGCTCGAGACGATGAAAACCTCTGTGCCGGCAGGCGATGAGCTCTGGCCGGAGGCCGAGTACGGACTCGGTCTGCAGCGGTACCCCCTCAGCTGCGGAGGATTCGCCTGGGGACACGGCGGTGACATCCCCGGCACCCAGACGCGCAATGCCGTCGCGCCGGACGGCACTGCCGCCACGATCGCGGTGACCGCGCTGCCCTGGGCAGTGGTCTCCCCGGACGACGAGGAGGTGCTGCTCGAGCAGTACCGGATCGTCGTCGAAGCACTCGACGAGACGCTGTGCGATCGGTGATCACACCTCGGTCCACTCCGGGTCCTGCCCCCAGACGGGGGCGGGGCGCGGCGTGGTTGACTGAGTCCATGACCCCTGCGGAGCCGCCCTCCCGCGCCGAACGCGTGCGCCGCGCGATTCCGCCGGCGCTCGTGCTCGCTGCGGCGATCGGCTATCTCGGCGCCGACCTGTGGATCGACGAGCTCCCCGCGACAGTGCCGGGCGATGTGTCGCCGTTGGTGCACGCCGCTCTGGTCGCCCTGCAGGCCGTCCTTCTCGTGTTCCGCCGGCGCGCACCCATCATCGTCTTCGCCGGAGCCGTGCTGCTCGACGCCGTGATCCTGGCGACCTCGGCGGGGGAGCTGGGGGTCGGCTCGCTGGGCGTGATCCTCGCCGCCTATGCGATGGCCCGGCGCAGCCCGCGCAACCCGGCGCTGACGGCGCTCGCCCTCGGCGCGCTCGTGACCACCGGAGTCGGTGCGAGTGCGCTGCTCTTGGGGTCACGCGAATCGGCGCTCGTCCTGATCCTCACCGTGATCGCCCGCGTGGTCCTGCAGTACGCGGCTCCCGCCGCCGTCGCCGAGTATGTCCGCGGTCGCGAGCGTCTCGCGGATGCACTGCAGGAGCAGGCGCGGATGGCCGAGCACGAGCGGCGCGAGCGCGCCGAGCGCGAGGTGCGTGCCGAGCGCGAGGCCCTCGCCCGGGAACTGCACGACATCGCCGGACACCACCTCTCGGGGATCGTCGTGAGCGCCCAGGCCGCCACCGCTCTCACCCGCAGTGATCTCGACCGGGCGCGGGAGATGATGCAGACGGTGCAGGACGATGCCCGCATCGCGCTCGCCGACCTCCGACGGACGGTCGGGCTCCTGCGCAGCGACGACGACACGCCTTCCGGTGCTCCGAGCCCCGTGCCGACCATCGCCGGCATCGGAGCGCTCGTGGACGCCGCGCGGGAACGGGGTCAACGCGTCGCTCTCACCACTGCCGGGGATGCTCGTCCGGTGGGTGCGCTCGCCGAGACCACCGCGTACCGGATGGTGCAGGAATCGCTCGCGAACGCCGCGAGACACGCGCCCGGAGCGGCGTGCGCCGTCACCGTACGGTTCGGAGCGGATGCCGTGCAGATCACGGTCGCCAACGAGCCGTCCGCCGAAGGCCGAACACGCGAGACGACGGAGAGGTCGGGCGTCGGCTACGGGCTCTCCGGCATGGCGGAGCGGGCCGAACTCATCGGGGCGCACCTGTCGGCCGGGCCCGACGACGGCGGCGGATGGACGAATCGCCTGGACATCCCCTTCGACGGACGGAGCGCCCCATGATCCGTGTCCTCATCGCCGACGACCAGGCCGTCGTGCGCGCAGGCCTCGCCGTCATCCTCGGAGCCGAGGCCGACATCGAGGTGATCGGCGAAGCGGTCGACGGCGCCGACGCCGTGCGTCTCGCCCGCAGCCTCCGCCCCGACGTCGTCTGCATGGACATCCGGATGCCGGGATCAGACGGCATCGCGGCCACCCGCGAGATCGTCGGAGACGCCGCCCTGGCGACCGACGTGCTCATTCTCACCACCTTCGATGTGGACGCCGACGTCTTCGCCGCTCTCGAGGCCGGTGCCGCCGGGTTCCTCCTCAAGGGCGCCGACGAGCACACACTGCTCGGCGCGGTCCGCTCGGTGGCCGCCGGCGACGGAACCCTCGACCAGCGGCTGACTCGTCGCATCCTGCACGAGTTCGGCGAACGCCGTCGAGCGAGCACCGCGCAGATGCCGGCCGAGGGGCCTCCGCTGACCGAGAGGGAACTGGACGTGCTCCGGCTCCTCGCCGAGGGGCTGTCGAATGCCGAGATCGCCGACCGCCTCTTCGTCGAGCTGACGACCGTCAAGTACCACCTCGCCGGCATCCTCCAGAAGACCGGAGCCCGCGACCGCCTGCAGGCCGTGCTCTGGGGAATCAGGGCCGGGATCGTCGAAGCCGGGTGACAGCGGTCGCGCAGTCGAGAGCCACACGGGGCTCGACGTCTATCCGTTCTGATTCGCGTCCCGCGACGTGGGCTCGATGAGCCGGAACAGCCCGGTCATGTCGCCGGAGCTGAAATCGCGAGAGGCGTAGAGGCCGGCGCCCTCGGCGGTCGAGAACAGTCCGACGAAGGCCGTTGCGGGGGCGACCTCAGCGATTCGCTCGGCGAGTCGGTCCAGCATGCGCGCCCCCAGGCCGGTTCCCTGGAAGGCCGGGATGACAGCGAGATCCTGCACGTAGAAGTACTTCACGCCGTCTCCGACGACGCGCCCCATGCCCACGGGCTCGTCGCCGGCATACGCGACCACGCCGAAGGTGGAGCCGGCCAGCGAATCCGCGATCGTCGCCCAGTCGAAGGCGTCGTGCCAGCCCACCGACTCAGCAATCGATCGATGCTCTGCCGCAGTGGCCACGCGGTCGAGGATTGTTGTCGCGTCGGTCATCTCGTTCCGTTCGTGTGTCTGGGGTGTAGCGATGTCGACACCCGGATCGCCGTGATCGAGCGCTGCCGAGCAGTCTGCCACGGTCAGCGCGGTCAGGCGAACGTGCCCAACGCGCGCCGGTAGCTGTCGCTGTTCTCCCGTGTCGCAGAGGTCGTGAGAAGGGCGTTCTCGCCGACTCTGTGGGTGAACTCACCTGCACAGGGAATGGTCACGATCTTCGTCAGGCCGGCACGCCACGCCGGGATCAGTGCCGGCAGATCCCGCCGTTCGGGTTGGTCTTCGAGTCGTGCCGGCATCGCCGCCAAATGAGCCTCCGCTCCCTTCTGCGACCAGGTGGCGAACGATCCATGGTCGAACGCGGTGTCGCCGAACTCGTCGCGCCAGCTGGGTCCGACTATGCGGTGGAGAAGCTCAGCGCGTTCGGGTGAACCGTCAGCGGTGGTCCGAAGCTCGTCGAACAACCGCGGATCCTGGTCGCGGCCGGCGTGAGCCAGGGCCGCATGCCAGATGCGGGGCCACGTGGCACCCCACTCGTCGCGAGTGGCGGCACGGACTGCGGGATCCGGAACGGCGACGGGCGTATCCACCAGCAGCGGAGGCAGGTCATCGCCTTCGGGCTGCAGTTCGTACGCTTCCCGCAGCCAGAGCAGCTCCATGAGGATGTGCGGGCTGTCGTCGACCGTGATCGACATGTCGTGCGGCCACGGGTTGCCCGGCATCGGTGCGCTGGATCTCATGGTCCCCCTTTCCGGCCCACCCATCCTGGCGGTCTCGCCTGCTCGAAGCAACGACCTGCAGGGGTTGCAGTCGAAGTTGGGGCGGAGTGCATCGACGTGCACTCCGCCCCATCTCGATCCTGAGGTCAGCCCGCGGCGGGCGCGATCTCGTTCGGCGTCACCTCGAGCTCGGTGCTCGCGAGCACCTCACCGGTAGTCAGGTCGACCGCATGCACGCTGTTCGCTGCCGGTTCGGTGACGTAGGCGATGTTCCCGGCGACGACGATGGCGGGGTGGGCGTCCTGCCATTCGGCCGGGCCCTCCCACGCCTCGACGACGGGGAAGCTGTCGGTGATCTCGCCGGACTCCGGGTCGAGCACGTGGATCGATCCGTCGCTGCTGAGGATGTACGCGAGGTCCTCCGGTCCGCGCACGACGTCGCGGAAGGTGTACTCGACGCCCTCGGGAAGGTCGACGACCTCGAGCGTCTTGGCCTCGGTGTCGATCAGAGTCACGGCGCTGAGCAGGTAGCCCTCGGCGTCGATGTCGTTCTTGTAGTCTCCGACGATGATCGGGCTGGTCTCGCTGACGTAGGCGTTGCCCATGCGGCCGTAGGGCTGGTCGGGAGCATCGACCTTCGTGATCTCGCCGTCGTGGTAGATGATCGCGCCGTTCTCGCAACCGAAGACGACGGCCTCATCCTTCGCGGTGCCCTCGCCGTGCACGCCGGGGCACTGGTCCGACGACGCGATCTCGGCGCCCTCAGCATCCTTCGCGACGATGCCGTTGCGGCCGTCGGCGTTGCCCACCGTGGTCAGGAAGGTGCCGTCCTCGAGCACGACCGAGACGCCGTGGTGCGCCTCGACACCCGGGATGGTCTCGACGTCTGGAAGGCCGTCTGCGCTCGCCAGGTCTGCGGTGTCGAAGATCGTGGTGTCGCTCGTGCCGTCGGCGTAGAGCACGGTCTTGTCGGCATGCCGAACGACGTGACCCGGGGTGTCGGCCTCGAAGATCGTGTCGGTGAGCTCGGGCTCGTCGGTCGATCCGGCGGCCGTGTCGAGCACCTGGAAGCCCTCGCTCATGGTGACCATGACGTGTCGGTCATCGCCTGCGGGGTTGAGGCGCGTGAACGGCTCGGACTCGAAGTCGGCCACGGTGTCGAGGGTCTCGCCGTCGAGCACGAGGATGCCGCCCTCATAGGCGACCGCGACGCGGGGGCCCGGTTGCGAATCGGAACCGCTGCCGTCGGGGGTGGATGCCGGCGCGGTCGAGCCGCCGGCGGCGCACGACGCCAGCGTGACGACGGCGCCGAGCGCCGCGGCGCTGATCAACGCGCGACGAAGGGGGGAGGTTCGCATGTGCTTTCCTCTTTCTCTGTGGTGAGGCCTCACTGGGTGAGACCGGTGGTGATGCGTTCGGTGTTGACGCGCATCATGGTCAGGTAGTCGGGTGCGCCCTCGTCGGGTGCGGTGAGCGACTCGGTGAAGAGCTCGATGACCTCGACTTGCACATTCGCCTCGCTCGCGAGGGCCTGCACCAGGCGGTCCGGCGAGGAGGACTCCGCGAAGATCGCTGGCACCCCGGTCTCCTCGATCGCGTCGACGAGGTCGGCGAGGTCGGATGCCGAGGGTGCGGCGAGCGTCGTGCCACCGGGGATCACCGCGCCGACGATGTCGAAGTCGAAGCGCTGAGCGAGGTAGCCGAAGACGTGGTGATTGGTGACCAGCGCGCGTCGATCATCGGGGATCGTGGCGAAGGCGTCGGCCATCTCCGCGTCCAGCTCTCGGAGCTCCTCGCGGTAGTCCGCGATCGTCGAATCGAGCGCCTCGACATCGATGCCGTCGAGCTCTGCGAGCACCGGCCCGACGGCATCGACCACGTCGATCATGCGCTCGGGGTCGGTCCAGAAGTGCGAATCCGGCATCCCCGCGGCGTCGCCCTCGCTGTAGTCGAGCACCTCGATGACATCCCCCGCCACGAACGCGGGCACGTCGGCGGCCCCGTCGAGGTGCTGCTGCAACCCCTCCTCCAGGCCGAGCCCGTTGGACACCAGCAGGTCGGCGCTGCGCAGAGTGGCAGCCTCCTGCGCCGAGATCTCGAACGAGTGCGGGTCGGCGTTGGGCTTCATGAGCGTCACGACCTGCGCCTGGTCGCCGACCAGCTCTTCGACGACGTCGCCGAGGATGTTCGTCGAGACGACGATGGTCGGGCGGGAGTCGCTTGCTGTCGAGCAGGCGGCGAGGCCAGTAGCGGTGAGGCCGACGAGGGCGAACGTCGCGAGGAGGCGTGCGGGGCGCATGTCAGCGTCCTGTCTCGGCGACGAACGCCGGTTCGGTGGCGGTGTCGAAGGTGCGGGCGACGCGCGCGGCATCCGCGTAGTCGATCTCGTAGAGCCTGTGCTCGGCCGGTGCGCTCAGGTAGGCGCGGTGCTGATCGGCGATGAGCGTCGGCGTCATGCCTGCGGCGAGGGACTCGGCTGCGAGTGGCGGTGTCTCCGCGAGCACGGCACCACTTTCGTCGTCCAGCACGAGCACGCGGCCGTCCTGCGCGAGAGCGAGCAGGTGGCCGTCTTCGTCGTCTACCGCAGTCACGTGCACCAGTGGTGCGGGGGAGGGGAGGAGAGTCCACGACCTCGCGCGGGTGTCGAGCACCCAGATCCCTTCGGAGCCGGCGAGCCCCGCGACGGTCGGGCGTCCCTCGCGGTTGTCGAAGTCCGTGACGGCCGGCGCAGTCGTGCCTTCCGGGTAGGGGATGCGCTCCACTTGCAGCTCATCGCCGTCGACGTGCGCGAGGAGGGCGCCGTCTGCGCATCCGACGACCGCACCGACCCGCGTGGTGATCGTGCCGGCGGGAGCAACGCACGACTCATCGAGACCGGTCTCCTCGCCATCGGCGGTGTACCCGCGCACACTCGTGCCGATGCCGTCAGTCGCCTCGGTGACCAGTGCGAACGAGCCCACCGGCACGACAAGACCGTCGTGCGGCTCGCGCTCGATTCGGAACAGCTCGCTGATCTCGCGCTTCGACAGCGCGTGGGTGTCGAGCAGCACGGCATCGCCGGAGCCCGCGAACGAGATGCCGGTGCCGCCGGTCGTGGAGAGATTGGTCGTCGCGATGGTGGCGTCGCCTTTTCCGTCCACCGCGCCGAGCAGAGCGGGTTCAGCGCGGTAGTAGTGGAAGTGATCGACGTGATCCCAGGTCCAGACGCCGCTGTCGACGATCTCGACTCCGTCGCTCGTCTCTGCGAACAGGTACCGTCCGTCGGTCGTCATGTCGGTGGGCGCCGGGATCTCGCCTATGTCCGTGACGCGCTCGTCGAGCAGGTCCAGGTGGCTGACGGTGCCGTGCGGATCGATCGAGGTCAGGCCGAGCTGCGGTTCGGCCACCTCTTCCGCGCCGGCGATGTCGCCGTGCCCGTCGTCCGTCGTTCCGCTCGAGGGCGGCTCGGCGGGGGTCGTGCCGCAGGCGGCGAGAGCGACCGTGAGGGCGCCGGTCAGGGCGAACAGAGTGATGCGAGAGCGCACGGGGTCCTTCCTTGTCGTATGTCGTGCGGGAGGTCGCGTCGTCGCGACAGCGGGGTCAGACGTGTTGCGTCCGGGCCACGCGAGAGTCGAGGGCTGCCCGCACCGTCCACGAGAGGCAGGCGAGCAGGATCGCGGATGCCGCGACGGAGGCGCCGGCTGCCGTTGCGGCGTACCAGGACGCGAGAAGGCCGAGGAGCACGGCGGCCACGCCGAAGAGCGCGGACAGTGCCATGCGGGTCGGGATGCGGGTGGTCCAATGGCCGGCGGCGACGGCCGGGGCGAGCAGCAGTCCGACGACGAGCATCGAGCCGACCGCCTGGTAGGACGCGACGACGGCGAGAGTCACGAGCCCGACGAGCGCCGCCTGTGCGATCTGCGGACGCAGCCCCAGCACCGATGCGATGCGCGCGTCGAGGGACAGGGCGACGAACGAGCGGTGGAACAGCGCGGCGACCATCAGCCCGATCGTGGCGGCCGCGGCGAGCAGCACGAGGTCGCCGGAGCTGATCGCGAGGATGTCGCCGAACAGGATGGCGGTCGCATCGGTGGCGAAGCTGCCGGAGTGGGAGATGATGATGACCCCCAGCGCCAGCATCGACACGAACAGCAGCCCGATGCTGGTGTCGTACGAGAGGCGAGCGCGCCGCTGCAGCGCGCCGATTCCCAGGCTCATCGCGATGGCGCTGAGCGCTCCGCCGACGAGCACCGGCAGCGAGAGCACGGTGGCCAGGGCGACGCCCGGAAGCATGCCGTGCGCCAGTGCTTCGCCGAGGAATGCCATTCCGCGGATGACCACCCACGTGCCGACGATCGCGCAGAGGATCGCGACGAGCGCCCCGCCGAGCATCCCCCGCTGCAGGAAGTCGAGGGTGAACGGGTCGAGAAGTCCGGTCGGATGAGCACTCACAATCTGCGAGCCTAGACGTTTTTGAGAATGATTATCAAACTCATAAAGTGAAGTCATGACTTTTCTCGGATCGGTCCAGACCGTGGCCGCACGCCTGACGGGCATCAACGTCTCCTTCGACGGTCGCGCCGCGCTGTCGGGCATCGACGTCGACGTGCCATCGGCGACGGTGACCGTCATCACCGGCCCGAACGGAGCCGGCAAATCGACGCTGCTCGAGGTCCTCGCCGGAACGCGGGAGCATGCCGGCGAGCGGAATGTCAGCGGGAGCGTCGCCTTCGTGCCGCAGCGAGCGGCGATCCCGCAGGGGCTCCCGGTCTCAGTGAGAGACGTGGTGAGCGTCGGTGCGTGGGGCCGGCTCGGACTGTGGCGACGAATGGATGCCACGTCGCGCGAGCTCGTCGAGCGATCGATGGATCGACTCGACATCGGCGCGCTCTCACGGCATCCGTTCGCGTCTCTCTCGGGTGGTCAGCAGCAGCGCACCCTGCTCGCCCAGGGTCTGGCACGTGACGCCGACCTGCTGCTGCTCGATGAACCGACGACGGGTCTCGACGCGACGAGCGGACTCCGCATCCGAGAGGTGCTGCGCGAGGAGGCGGCGCGCGGTGTCGCCGTCGTCTGCGTCTCGCACGACCCCGCTGTCATCGGCGATGCCGAGCACGTGGTCGCCCTGATCGAGGGGCGAGTTCGCGTCGACGGCTGATCCGTCGTAGAGCCTGCTGACCTCTCTTGACCTTGACACCATGACAAGGTGTGAAGTGTGATGCGGAGGTGGTTTTCATGAACGACAACAGCCCGACGGCACAGGTGACACGGCTTCGCGATGCTCTGCGCGCAGCCGACGCGTCCGCTCGACTGCAGGCAGCTCTCACGGCGGGCATCCGTGCAGACGACGCATATCTCTCGACCCTCATCGACCGGTGTGCGGTGGAACCGGACTTCTACGTGCGCGACATGCTCACGTGGGCGATCACCCGTCACGATCGCACCCGGGCCGTCGACCTCTTGCTGCCTGAACTCCGTTCCGCGAACCCGCAGGCACGGAGTCAAGCACTGCACAGCCTGTCGAAGATCCAGGACCCTCGGGCCTGGCCGGCAATCACGACCGACCTGCTGCGCGATGCGGATGCAGAAGTCGCAAAGACGGCATGGCGCACCGCGGCAGGACTCGCGCCCGAGAGCGAACGCGGCGAGTTGGCTCGTGAACTCGGGAGGAACTTCGGCCGGGGCGATGGAGAGCTCCAGCGCAGCCTCAGCCGCGCGATCGCCATGCTCGGTCCCGCGGCCGAACCAGTGGTCGAGGAGGCCTCCGAGTCCAGGGACCCGGGCGTTCGAGCTCACGCTCTCGCCACTGCGCATGTGATGGCGAACCCCGACGACAGCTTCGAGACCGCCGTCGAAGAAGCACGACGCGTGGCCGCGCTTCGCGCTGCGCCGACGATCGAGGGCCACTGACCGTGCTGATCGGCGAGGTCGCACGGCGAAGCGGAGTCAGTGCACGGATGCTGCGCCATTACGACCGCATCGGTCTCCTTTCGCCATCCGCGCGCACGGCGAGCGGCTACCGGCAGTACACGGAAGCGGACCTGCAGCGACTCTTCCATGTCGAGAGCCTGCGCTCGCTCGGATTCAGCCTGTCGGAGATCGCGACGAACCTCGACATCGACGACTTCGCCCCGGGGAAGCTCGTCGACCAACTCGCTGAGCGCGCTCGGGTGAAGCTGATCGCGACAGAGGAGCTTCTGTCACGGCTCGAACGAATAAGAGCGAGCGAGCCTCGCGGCTGGTTGGACGTGCTGCGTATCGTCGAACTCATACGCGGGTTCGACTCCAGCAGTGCGTCCGACCGGCAGCGGTTGGCACTGTCGTTGGACACGGTCGACGAAAGCAGCACCGCAGTTCTCGTGGAGGCCGTGCTTCGCGAGACTGAGCCGAACGTGGCCGGTGCGCTCCTCTGGTCGATCGCTCGAATGGGTGACGCCGCCGTACCCGCACTCACTCGAGCGCTCGACTCGCACGAGCAGTCGCGATGCCGTCGCGCGCTCGAAGCGCTGCTGAAGATCGGGACGCCGAGATCGCTGGCCGTCGTCGCTGCACGAACCGCCCACAGCGATGGACACGTGCGCGCGCGGGCCAACCTCATCGCGGGCGCGAACGGCGACGACCGAACCGTTCCGTCGCTGGTCACGATGGTGGCGGTGGGTGAGTTGGATATCGAAGCGGCAGAGGCGCTCGAGACCCTCGCTCAGAGCGAGCAGGGTGCGAGGCGCGTGGCCCGCCAGGCCGGCATCGCCACCCATGCCGCGGACGCGAACGGGCGCCGACGCCTCGCGGGAATGCTCGCCTCCATACCGGGCGCGGAAGCGGAAGCGACTCTGCGCCTGCTCGCGACCGCCGCCGACAGCGCCGTCGCACTGACCGCCCGTGCCCACCTCCAGGCTCGCGCCACCTGAAGGAGACGAGGGGAGGCTGCCCGCTAGAGCAGCCGGCGCTGCGAGGCCCACACCGTGAGCTCGTGTCGCGAAGACAGCTGCAGCTTCCGCAACACCGATGAGACGTGCGTCTCGACCGTCTTGATCGAGATGAACAGCTCGGCGGCCACCTCCTTGTAGGCGTAGCCGCGGGCGATCAGCCGCATCACCTCCTGCTCGCGCGCCGACAGTCGGTCGAGTTCGTCGGTCGTCGTGGCGATCTCGCCGGCGACAGCGCCGAACGCATCGAGCACGAACCCGGCGAGCCGCGGCGAGAACACCGCATCCCCGCCTGCGACGGCGTGCACTGCGCGGCTGACCTCCCCGCCCGATGAGCCCTTCGTGATGTAGCCGCGCGCCCCAGCGCGAATCACTCGCACGACGTCGGCTGCGGCATCCGACACGCTCAGGGCCAGGAACCGGGCCGTCGTCGGCAGCGAGCCGCGGATCACCGACTCGCCGCCGGTGGAGTCGTCGCCGCTGCCGCCGGGAAGGTGCACGTCGAGGAGCACGACATCGGGCACGGTCTCGCTGATCATCGCAATGGCGGACGGCACGTCGGCCGCCTCGCCGACCACCTCGACGCTCGCGTCGAGATCGGCGCGGAGCCCCGAGCGGAAGATCGAGTGGTCGTCGACGATCACGATCCGGATGCTGTCAGCCACGAGCGTCCTCGCCTTCATCCGTGTTCCCCTGCGCGTTCGGCGCCTGCGCGTTCGCCGCTCCCCGGGGCACGGTTGACAGTCGCAGATGCACCTCGGTGCCGCTCTCGTCGCTGCGCACGGTGCCTGAGCCCCCGGCTCTGCGCATCCGACCGATGATCGACTCCCGCACGCCCAGGCGGTCGCTGGGCACGTCATCGAGCCGGAAGCCGGAGCCTCGATCGCGCACGAACACGTCGACGTCGGTCGTGGTGCCCTCGATGTAGACCGAGACCTCGCCCGTCGCGTGCCGTGCTGCGTTCAGCATCGCCTCTCGCGCCGCCGCGGCGAGTTCCCCGCTCGCGCGCTCCGTGGAGAGGCCGGCCGAGACCACGTCGATCCGCACCGGATAGTCGAGCTCGAGGCCCCCGGCGTAGTCGCGCAGGTCGGTCGCCAGATCGCTGTCGGCCGGGGCATCGCCGTCATACAGCCAGGCGCGCAGCTCACGCTCCTGCGCTCTCGCGAGCCGAGCCGCCTCGCTCGATGCTCCCGCCCTGTTCTGGATCAGCGCGAGAGTCTGCAGCACAGAATCATGCAGGTGCGCGGCCATCTCGCTCCGCTGCTCTTCACGGATGCGCCGCACACGCTCGCCCGCCAGGTCGCGCCACCGCGGGATCAGGGTCGACAGCAGCACGGCGAGGATCCCGGCGAGCGGGACCAGCACGAGCGCGACACCTGTGCTGCCGACCGGCCGGGTCAGGAGCAGACCGAACAGCATCGCGAGGAGTGCGACCGAGAGGATCCGGACCAGCATCGTGTGCCGAGGTCCGCGGGCGGTGTCGGTCCGATCGATCAGGGTCGCCCACAGCCCGGCCCCGGTCGCCGCCCCCACGGTGCCGAACATGACCACGGCCGCCGCATCCGGTGGAATCGTTCCTGAGAGCCAGTCGCTGCCCCCACGCCAGAAGAGCACGATGAGCATGCCGACGGCTGCAGGTGCGAGCAGCATCCAGGCCACGGGCACCCGTCGCGTCGGAGTGTCGTCGCCGTCCGTCCAGGGCGTGAAAGCCCAGCACCAGGCGTAGAGCAGGATGCCGGCCCCGCCGCACATCGTGAGAGCGATGAAGAGCGCACGGACCATCCACACCCGCACACCCAGGTGACGGGCGAGACCGGCGCTGACACCCGCGACCAGGCAGTCGCGGTCGCGCGTCAGCACTGGACGCGGCTCGGGCTGGGGGTCTTCTCCCGCTCGCGGCGACACGGCGGTGCGAACGGGTCGCGCAGAGGCGGTCGCGGAAGAGGACATGCCGCCATCCAATCATTCGTCGCGCGGATCCGGGGCCTCCCCGGACGAGAATCAGGGGCCGCTCAGGGGTTCACCCCATGGCAGGGATCCGACCGGGGGAGACAGGATTGACGCATGACGATTCCGACTGCGCCACCGCCTCCCGCCGACCAGGCCGCCCCGCCGAGGCCGGCCGTTCCGCACGGCGCCGAGCGCTTCCTCCTGTGGGTCGCCGGTCTCGGCGTCGCCCGCTCCGACGGCTGGCTCGGTGGGGTCGCCGCCGGCATCGCGGCCCGGCTGCGGATCGATCCGCTGATCGTGCGCGGCGTGCTCGTGGTGGCAGCGCTCTTCGGTCTGCCGGTGATCTTCCTCTACGCCCTGGCCTGGGCGCTGCTGCCGGATCTCGACGGCCGGGTCCACGTCCGCGACCTGCTGCATCGGGACTACCAGCCCGTGCAGCTCGGTCTTCTGGGCATGGCCATCGTGGGGCTGATTCCGACGGCTCCGCTCACCGGACGCCTGTTCGGGTTCGGATACGAGAGCTGGTCGGCGCTGGCGGTGTTCAGCTGGATCGTCGGGCTGGTCGTCGTGGGCGGCCTGCTCTTCCTGATCGTGCGTGCTGCGAGCCGCACCCCGGGTGCTTCCGCGCCTGATCTGCCGGTGGGTTCCGCAGATCAGGCGGCCCCGGCGGCATCCGTTCCCCTCGGCGGTTCGGGTACCGCCGAGGGGACGGATGCCACATCCGCAGACGCGGAGTACACGGCGCCCGCCTCCTTCGGCGACGACGTCGCGCCTGCTCCTCCCGCGCCGCTGCCCTCCGGGGTGGAGGACCCCGCCGAGGTCGCCGCGTGGCGGACCCAGCACCGGGCGTGGAAAGAGCAGGATCAGGCGTGGCGCCGGCGGCAGCAGGATGCCGAGCGCATGGCCCGCGACGAGGTCAGACGCGAGCGTCAGGCGGAAGCCGCGGTCTTCGCCGCCGAGGCCGCGGAACGCCGTCGCATTCGACGCGCCTCCCGTCCGCGCGCCGGCTTCGCGATCGTCGCCTCAGTGCTCGGCCTCGCCATCGTGGTCGGCGCCCTGGTCGGGCTCGGCAGCGGCGACGCCGCCGTCGGGGGTGCCCTCGGCCTGCTGTCGGCGGCGCTGGTGCTCGCGATCGGAATGATCGTGGCAGGTGCCCTCCGACGGCGCGGCGGCTTCCTCGCCTTCACGACCGTGCTGACGCTCGTCGCCGGACTTGTGGCGGGCGGGTTCTCGGCCTTCCAGGGCGTGAGCGTCGGGTGGGCATCGATCTCGAACAACGAGGCGGCACACGTGCGCCAGCCGTTCGGCGACCTCTACATCTCACTCAACCAGCACCGGGACGCTCCGCGCCCGATCGTCGTGGAGAAGGGCGCCGGTACCACCTGGATCTCGGTCGACCCCGGTGTGCAGCTGCAGCTGCGGGCGACCGTCGGAACCACCGACGTGAGCTGGACGCGCGTCGAGGCCGACACTGGCACGATCGTCGACAGCGGCACGTGGACGGCGACGGAACGCGGCGGGGACTCGGTCGTGGCCGAGGCGATCTCGGCCGAGAACGCACCGACGACGACCGTGCAGCGCGTGACCATCGATCAGGACAGCGGCGAGATCAACATCACCCTCATCGAGGCTGAGGAAGAGGACGAACGATGAGCACTCAGACGACCACCGAAGCGGGAACAGCAGCGGCGACCGCGGCATCCGCACCCCACACCGAAGCGGTCACCCCGCCGCGCACACGCTGGGCGGCCATCGTCTGGGGTGTCCTGTTCGCCGCCGTCGCGGCGACCTCGCTGTGGCTGATCGCCGACGACGACCGCCGCTCGGGCGTCGCCGACTGGGCGCTCACCCTCACGCCCGTCACGATCAGCACTCTGATGATCCTGACCATCGGCGTGCTCGTGCTCGTCACCGGTGCGTCGGCGTTGCTCCGGACGGTGCAGCGCCGGACGACCGTCAGCGCCCCGCGGTCTCCTCGTTCGAGCGCCACATCGCTTCACTGACCCGCGAGGGAGAATCGTGCTCGTGCTCTAGCGCCGCGCGTTCGTAGAGAACGGTCACTGCCTCAGCCAGGGCCGAGTTCACGCCCGCGTCCTTCGACGCGGCGGTGACGTGCTGCATGGTGGTGACGGTGGAACCGATGGTCGATGTGTCAGCAGGATAGGCCCGGTGGTCAGAGTCGTGAGCGAACTCCGGGCCGATCTGAGCGGCGAGGTTCACCATCGCCGCCAGATGCGGCGCGATCACTTCGCCGGCGATTCCGTGTGCCTTCGCCAGCGCTGTGCCATGCGCCCATGCTGCGAGGGTCGTCCAGAACACACCGAGCAGAGCCGTGTCGAATGAGGCGGGTAGCTCGTGGCGACTGCCGAGCACCGAGACGTCTGGGGCGATCGACGCCAGCACCGGCATCGCGTCGTCGAGGTTCGACGTCGCCCCTGATATGAGCATGCGCGAATCGGGCTGACCGACGATCGTCGAAGGGGTCAGCATTACCCCTGAGAGGTAGCGCATGCCACGGTCGCGCGCCCACTCGCTCAGCGCCAGGGCGGTCGCAGGCGTATCAGAGCTGAGGTTGACGATGAGTGTTCCGGCTGCCGCCTCGGATGCATCTTCGAGGATGCTGTGTGCCGCAGCGTTGTCCAGGACGGAAAGAATGCTGAGGTCGGCGCCAGCGAGCGCCTCGGCTGCATCGGCAGCTACCGATGCCCGACTGGCGAAGGCTGACGCGCGGCCAGCGGTTCGATTCCACACCGTGACCGTCTGGCCCTGGTCGATCAGGTGGGTGGCTATGGCGGCACCCATGTGCCCGAGTCCGAGTACTGAGATCTTCATGACAGTCAGCGTGGGGGACTGCCAGCCGGATGGCAAGTAGCCACCTTTAAGTGCGGTAGCCACCTGAATGACAGTATTGACGCATGGCAGCGATCTTCAGCGGAAGTCGATACTCATGTGGGTTGGATGCCGCAGTGTCCGTGGTCGGAGGCAAGTGGAAGCCCCTGATCCTCTGGCAGCTCCACGCTGCGCCCAAACGACATGGTGTGCTTCGCCGCTCGATGGCCGGCATCAGTGAGAAGGTGCTCACTCAGCAGCTCCGCGAACTCGAAGCGCATGGCATCGTGCGCCGGGAGGTGTTCGCGGAAGTGCCGCCGCGCGTCGAGTACTCGCTGACCGAGCTGGGGCAGAGTCTCAACGAGGCACTGCGTGCGCTCGGCGACTGGGGTGAGGAACACGCAGATCACATCCTCACCCTGTCCGACACGGTGTGACACGTGGCGGAGGTCGCGAGAAGACCGCTTTCGAGGGCTGCTTCATTTTTTCGTTCCTGCTGCGCCGGGGCGGATGGCGTCTGATTCGAGATGAGTGATGCGCAGCACGACGTTGCCCCGCTTGCGTCCGGTGTCGACGTAGCGATGCGCCTCGACGATGTCGGCCAGATCGAAGGTCCGGTCGATGACGGGCCGGAAGCGACCGGAATCCGCGAGGCTGACGAGGTACGCGAGGTCGTCTGCTCCTGGTCTGCCGACGTTCCAGGTGACGAACTTGCCCGAGCGGCGGGTGTGCCAGCGGCTGCTCACCATCGACCGCAGATCGCTGATGACGAGCAGCAGCGCTCCTCCGGGGTTGATGAGTCTCCCCACCCGGCTGAAGGGGGCGTTGCCGACGCAGTCGACGATCACGTCAAACGTGTCGCCTCCCGCGGTGAAGTCCTCTCGCGTGTAGTCGATGACCCGGTCGGCGCCGAGTGATGTGACCAGCGGGGCGTTGCCGCCGCTCGTCACGGCGGTGACGTCGGCTCCGAGTTGCTTCGCGAGCTGGATCGCGGCGGTGCCGACCGCACCGGAGGCACCGTTGACGAGTACCGAGGTGCCAGGGCCGATCGCGACCTGCGTGAAGAAGCACTGCGCGGTGATGCCGCCGAACACCAGCGTCACCGCCTCCTCGAAGGTCATGGTGTCGGGAGCCCTGGTGATCGGGCCGTCGGCGGGCAGGCGCACGTACTCGGCGTGACCGCCGAACGCTCCGCCCGTCGAGGCGATGACCCGGTCGCCGGGCGCGAAGGCGGTGACGCCCGCGCCGACCGCCGCGATGACTCCCGCGGCGTCCATGCCCAGGATCGGCCGGCTGGGGCGGAGCACGCCGAGCCCGATGGCGGCGAGCACCCCGAGGCCGGCAGGGATGTCGCGAGCGCGGGCTCGGTGGTCGCCGACGCTCACCGTGCTCGCGTGCACCCGGATGAGCACCTCGCCGGGCTTGGGAGAGGGGATCGCACGCTGATCGAGGTGGACCTCCTCGGGGGCGCCGAAGCGGCTATAGACGGCCGCGGTCATGGTCGTGTCAGTTGTCATGACTCGATGCTCGTCGTCTCGGCGATGCGCGTCATCGGCCGGGAGACCCGAACCGGTCGGCCGAAAGTACGGCTCCGAGTCCGTGCCGACGGCCGATGCCCTGGGCGCTCGATCAGGCGAGCATCGAGACATGTCGCAACAGATCAAGGCCACCCGCCCGACCGCCGAACAGAAGGAGCAGCGTCGGCGATCGAAGAGCGGCTGGCTGGCGATCACCGGCCTTCTGCTGCTCAGCGCCCTCCCCGTGCTCGGCGGCGTGCTTCGCCTGCAGGAGGTGAGCGGGGAACCCGCAGAGACACTTCTCTTGGCATCGACGGTCACGATCGTCGCGCACATCGTGGCGATGACCGCGTACTGCATTCTCGGGGCCTTCCAGTTCTCGCCGGCTCTGCGCACGCGGCGCGGTTGGCACCGCACGGCCGGCCGTGCACTGATCCCCGCCGGATTCATCGCGGCGCTCTCAGCCCTCTGGCTCGCGGTCTTCTTCGGTGGCCCTTCCGATGAGCTCGCGCTCGCGATGGTCCGCCTCGTCTTCGCCGTGGCGATGACACTGTTCCTCGTGAGGGGCGTCATCGCGATCAGGCGCCGCGACTTCGTGGCGCACGGAGCCTGGATGACCCGGGCGTACGCGACCGCCGTCTCGGGTGGAACCCAGGCACTCGTCTTCGCGGTGTGGACGATCCCTCTCGGCGACGTCGACGCGTTCGGAGAGGCCTGGCTCGTCGCGGTGGGCTTCCTGATCAACAGCGCCGTGGCGGAACTGCTCATCCGACGACGGTCAGTCCGCCAGCCGGGCGGGGTGTCGCGCCGTGGTGCGCTTGTATCATGACACCGTGACCGGGCTCGTGCGTTCCGCGTGGGGTGCGCCGAGCGCTGTGCCCCCTCCTCCTCTCCGGGTCTGGCGGGATTGGGCCCTCCTGGTCCTCGTCGCCGTGTCGGCCGTGGTCGAGGGCTCTCTCAGAACCGACCTGTCGCAGCCGCTCCTCGCCGTGATCGCGCTGCTCGCCGTGCTGCCGACCGTGCTGTGGCGCCGCACGAAACCGCTCCTCATGCTCGTCATCGTGATGGTGCCGCTCGATCTTCTGCTGCCCGACTCGGCGCTGTATTCGAGCCTCTTCATCACGGTGATCGTGTACTCCCTCTACCGCTGGGGGTCGGGTCGCGACCTCGTGCTCGGGTCGGGCGTGCTTCTCGCAAGCCTCGCCCTCACCTTCGCTCGTGGGGAAGGCGTCGATGAACTCATCGGTGGATTCGCGCTGCTGTTGTCGGTGGCCCTGCTCGGCATCGCCTTCCGCTACCGGGCGGGGGCGCGGCAGCGCAGCCTCGACCGCATCCGGATGCTCGAGCGCGAGCACCTGGCCCGCGACCTGCACGACACGGTCGCCCACCACGTCTCGGCCATCGCGATCCGCGCCCAGGCTGGCATCGCAGTGGCGGAGCGAGACCCTCGCGCAGCGCAGGACGCGCTCGGCGTGATCGAGGCGGAGGCAGCCAAGACGCTGAGCGACCTGAGATCGATGGTGCGGGTGCTGCGGCAGGGCGAGACAGCCGAGCTCGGGCCGAGTCCGCGGCTGGACGACATCGAGCAGCTCGCCGGAACGAGGCCGGGAGGTGCGGCAGTCGTCGTGGAGGTCGCAGACGATGGTGACAGCATCCCGCCGCCCGTCGCCGCCGCGGTCTTCCGTCTCGCGCAGGAGTCGGTGACCAACGCCCTCCGTCACGCACGGCAGGTCACCCGTGTCGACGTGCGAGTGCAGGCAGACGCAGGCGGGGTGCGGCTGAGCGTGACGAATGACGGAGACGTCGCCGCGTCGCCGACGCCCGGCTTCGGCATCATCGGCATGATGGAGCGCGCCGCACTGCTCGGCGGCACCTGTCAGGCGGGCCCGGCATCCGGCGGCGGATGGGTCGTCACCGCGGTGCTGCCCCGTGTCGGGTGGGCGCCATGACGATCCGAGTGCTCGTCGCCGACGACCAGGAGCTCGTGCGCACCGGGCTGAGCATGATCCTCGGCGCCCAGCCCGACATCGAGGTCGTCGGTCAGGCGGCCGACGGCAACGAAGCGGTCGCCCTTGCCCGCAGCCTGCGACCCGACGTGTGTCTGTTCGACATCCGGATGCCCCACCTCGATGGCATAGAGGCGACCCGCGTGCTCGCCGGCCCCGGGGTGGATGACCCGATGGCGGTCGTCATCATCACGACCTTCGACCTCGACGAGTACGTCTTCGCGGCACTGCGCGCCGGTGCCAAGGGCTTTCTGCTCAAGGACGCAGGGTCGGAGCTGCTCGCCCAGGCGATCCGCGCTGCTGCGAGCGGGGATGCCCTGATCGCGCCCAACGTCACGGTGCGACTGCTCGAGGCCTTCGCCGGGTCACGCCCAGCCGCGCCACCCCTGCAACCGGTCGAGCCGCTCACCGAGCGCGAGGAGCAGGTGCTCGCGAAGGTCTCGGCTGGTCTGAGCAACGGCGAGATCGCGCGCGAGCTGTTCATCACCCTCAGCACGGTGAAGACGCATGTCGCGAGCCTCATGACCAAGCTCGATGCCCGCAACCGGGTAGAGATCGCCATCTGGGCGCATCAGACGGGGCGCATGCGCGCTCGAACCGCGGGCGAGGAACCACAGGGCCGATGACGGCGGATGCGGTCTCAGCGCTCGGCCGCACTCGCCTCCCGCACCTTCGCCTGCCCGACCGACCAGACGAACTCGGGCGTCCGGCCGTTCACGGCGTGGTCGCCGAGCTGTCGGGCCTTGAAGATCCACGGGTTGTGCGATGACACCGTGCGGGCGTTCCGCCAGTGGCGATCGAGAGCGATACCCGACCGCACGGCAGAGGCGCCGAGCGTGTCGAACAGCCGCGAGGCGGCGCGGGGCACCAGGTCGGTGAGCACGATCTGCGCCTGCGCGGAGCGGAGTTCGGCCGCGATCACGGCAGCCTCTGTCTCCGGCGTGCCTACTACGTCTGCTGCATGTTGCACCGCTCGAGCGACGTCGAGCACGAGCGCTCTGGCCGTCGTACTCGTCGCCGTCAGCTCTCCGACGATCTGCAGGATCTGAGGGTCGTCGGCCACTCGTTCGGCGCTGCCGTGGCTGTAGGTGCGAGTGCGTGCCCGCACCTGAGCGACCGTGTCGCGCTCGATCGCGGCGGCGATCCCGGCCAGCACCGACAGCAGCGTCAGCTGATACACCGCCGTCTGGAAGGGGAAGCGTGACGTGAACGGCTCGACGTCGTCATCGTCGACCGAGGCGTCCGTGAACACGGCCGTGCCGGTGCCCGTCAGCGGCTGCCCGAAGCCGTCCCAGTCGTCGGAGACCTCCACTCCGTTCTGATGCCTGCGGATGAGGGCGGTCACGGTCGTGCCGTCGAGATCGACGGTCGCGTCGATCCACTCCGCGAAGATGCTGCCCGTCGTGTAGAACTTGCGTCCGTCGACGCGCCAGCTGCCATCGGGGCGCCGGGCCAAACGCGTCGCGTTCGTGCCCACTGCGGCTGCACCGTTCTCCGACCACGCGTTGCCGACCAACTCCCCGTCGGCGATGCGCTCGAGCCAGCGGGAGCGCCGCTCGCTCGGCGTCGCAGCCAGGATGTGCTCGACGTACGCGATATGGCCACGGAAGATCTGCGGCAGGTTCGAGTCGGCCGCGGCGAGCTCGATCAGCACCTCGGCGAAGGACTCCCAGTCGAGCCCGAAACCGCCGTGCTCGATCGGCAGCCTGAGCCGGCCGAAGCCCGCTTCGCGAAGGGCGGCGACCTCGGCGAACGGCAGCTCGCGATCCTGCTCCCTCGAGACCGTGCCCGCCCCGATCTCGGCGAACACGGGGCGCAAGCGCTCCCGGATGGCGTCGAGCCGTCGTGTCTGCTCGACCATCAGGTGTACAGCGAGATCGGCTGGAGCTCGCCGTTCAGCGTCCAGGCGCCGACCTCGAGCTTTTTGTAGTCGATGGGGTCATGCAGCGAGTGCGTGCGGATGTTCCTCCAGAACAGGTCCAGGCCCACGTCCGCGCGGGCGGAGCTCGATCCGGTGATCTCGAAAATCCTGTTCGCGACCTCGATGCCGACCTCGGTAGAGACGACCTTGACCTTGGCGATCTCGATGGCGAGCTCCCCGCGGCGCTCGGCTGTCACGCCGTCACCCTCGGCCACGACCTCGTCGAAGAGACGTCCGGCGCGGTCCGCCAGCGCCTCGACCGCCGCGATCCGCGACGAGAACTCGCCGACGACGCGCTGCACGAACGGGTCGTCCCGGTACGAGTCGGCCTGGCTGAGGAACCAGGCGCGCGGACGCGCGCGGACGATGTCGAGCCCTCGGGCGAGCGCACCCTCGGCGATGCCGAGGTAGAGGTTCCCGAAGGCGAGCTGGATGCCTGGCGTGATGAGAGTGGAGAACGGCTCGTCGCCGAGCTCGCCGAGCACATCGTCGACCGAGACGCGCACGTCTTCGAACCGGACGGAACCGCTCGCCGACAGTCGCTGTCCCAGCGCGTCCCAGTCACCGAGATACCGGATGCCGTCACGGTCGTGGTCGAGCACGACGAACAGCACCTGGCCGTCGCGCTGGCCGCCGCGGACGAGCGCGGCCGCCAGCACGACGTCGCCGGCCGAGGCGCCGGTCGAGAAACGCTTGAGGCCGTTGAGTCGATACCCCTCTCCGTCGACGGTCAGCTCGAGGTCGGGGTCGGTCGGGTTCACGGAGTCGCCCCACACCCATCGGCCCTCGGTGGTCTTGCGGTGCCATTCCTCCTGCACCGACGGTTCGGCCGCGAAGCCGATGTTGCCCGAGTTGATGTAGTGGTAGGCGAGGACCTGGGCGACCGAGGCGTCGGCGCGGGACAGGATGCGGATGACGAGGAAGGCCGTCTCCCAGTGCGCGCCGCCACCCCCGAACTCGGCGGGCTGCAGCATCGTCACCAGCCCCGCATCGCGGAGCAGGTCGAGCTCGACCGTCGGGTCCTGATTCGCTCGGTCGCGCTGCAGCGCATCGCTCTCGAGCTCGGCGGCGACGCGCTCGGCGACGCTGCGCCAGTGTGCGCGCTCCGCGGCATCCGCCGTTCCAGTCCAGCGGCTGCGCTTCGTGGTCTCTGCGATGACGCTCATCGTGCGCCCTCCTTCTCGGTGAGTTCTGTCAGGTCGTCGGGTTCGGCGGAATCGGCGGCTGCAGGGTCAGTGACCCCGGCCGCGGCATCCACCAGCGGCCCGCCGAGCGTGCCGTCGAGGGCCGACGCGGCGCCCTCGTAGGCGCCGCGGTAGGCGTGCGCGGGATGCCACTCCGGCACCACGGCGGAGCCATCGCCGCTGAGTCGCCCGCGCAGCGTGCCCTCGGGGTAGTCGTCCCAGGTGCGCCCGCGGAGGCGGAGTTCGGGGACGAGGTGATCGACAATGTCCTCGAACGATGCTGGCGTCACGACGTAGGCGATGTTGAAGCCGTCGACGCCTCCGACTTCGATCCATCGTTCGAGCTCGTCGGCCACGGTCTGCGGGCTGCCCACGATGACGGGACCGATGCCGCCGATCCCGACGTAGTGGGCGATGTCGCGAGGCGTCCACTTGCGATCCGGATCGGCTTTGGTGAAGACCGAGAGAGCGGATCGTCCGGCATCCGTGTCGACGTACTCCAGCGGCACATCGGGGTCGTACTGCGACAGGTCGAGTCCCGTCCACCCGGCATAGAGCGCCAATGCGCCCTCGACCGAGACGTAGCGGCGGTAGTCATCCAGCTTCGCCTGGGCCTCTTCGTCGGTCGCCGCGACGACGACAGTGACCAGGGTGAGGATCTTGACCGAATCCCGCGGGCGTCCGAGAGCCTCGGCGCGATCGCGGATGTCATCCGTCACCGGACGCGTCGCCTCCGGACGCAGCCCGTTGATGAAGATCGCCTCGCCGTGCTTCGCGGCGAACTGGCGTCCGCGGGGTGACGCGCCCGCCTGGAAGATCACCGGGGTCCGCTGTGGGCTGGGTTCGGCGAGGTGGATGCCGGGAACCCGGTAGTGCCGCCCCTCGTGGCCGATCGGGTGCACCCGTGCCGCATCCGCGAAGACGCCCGATTCGCGGTCACGCAGCACCGCATCGTCTTCCCACGACCCCTCCCACAGCTTGTAGGTGACATCGAGGAACTCCTCGGCGATCTGGTAGCGGTCGTCGTGGGCGATCAGCGCGTCGAGTCCGAGGTTGCGGGCCGCGGAGTCGAGGTAGCTGGTGACGACGTTCCATCCCACACGTCCGCGCGTGAAGTGGTCGAGGGTCGAGAAACGGCGGGCGAGTGCGTACGGCTGCTCGTAGGTGGTGGCGACGGTCACACCGAACCCGAGGTGCTCGGTGGCGTGCGCCATCGCGGAGATCTGCACGACGGGATCCCCGAGCGGAACCTGCGTCGCGTCCCCGAGCGCGGTGGCGGCGGAGTCGCGGTAGACGTCGTAGGTCCCGAGCACGTCGGCGATGAAGATCGCATCGAACCTGCCGCGCTCGAGGGTCTTCGCGAGATCCACCCAGTAGTCGAGGTCGTGGTAGCGGTCGGCCTGGTTGTCGGGGTGCCGCCAGAGTCCAGGGGCCTGGTGAGTCACGCAGGTCATGTCGAAGGCGTTCAGGATGATGCGGCGTGACATGGTGCTCCTCAGGAGATCGGGGACTTCGCGACCATAGCCACTCGAGCAGTGCTGCGACCCGCCCGATGACTCCTCGCGTCGCTCCACGACGAACTGTTACGTCCGCGATGCGGTGGTCCCGGCGCGGCTCCTAGCGTGAGCGCCGATCTGCTTCCCCGACCCGACGCCTGAGGAGCCCCCATGCCATTCCTTCCGAGCCGCAGCCGAAGCCGCATCCTTCTCGGTGCCGCCGCTCTGACGGCCGCGACCATCGCCGTCGCCGGCTGCGCGACTCAGGCCCCCGAGCCGGGAGGGGCAGGCGCCGACGGGGACTTCTCCGGCCAGACGCTGAACGCACTGCTGATCACATCGCACGAGGGGGCCGGCAACTGGCTCAAGGAGCACTTCGAAGAGGAGACCGGCGCAGAGGTCAACCTCACGATCGTGCCCTACGACGAGATCGGCTCGACCCTCGCCCTCGACCAGCAGTCGGGCGCCAACACCTTCGACGTCGCGGCTCCCTGGTACGTGTCGATCGGCGACCTCGCCGAAGGCGGTTCCATCCAGGATCTCACCGAGTGGATCGACGAGACCCCGTCGCTCGACACCGACGACTTCATCCCGTCGATCAACGACCCGTACACGCTGGTGGGCGACCGCCGTTACGGTCTGCCCTTCGACGGTGACACCCACGTGCTCTTCTACAACGAGGAGATCCTCGAGCGGAACGGCATCACCGAGCCTCCCGCGACCTGGGACGAGTACCTCGCCGATGTGAAGACCATCACCGAGAACGAGGGCGATGAGGGCGTCTACGGGTCGGCGATCTTCGGCCAGAAGTCGCCGCTGATCCTCGGTGCGGCCTACGCGAACCGGCTGGCCGGCTTCGGCGGCGAGTTCGTCGATGACGACGGCAAGCCCACGATCAACTCCCGGGAGGCGGTGGCCGCTGCCGAGGCGCTGGTGGATGCGGTGCCCTACGCCTTCCCGACAGCAGCCGAGACCGACTTCGGCGTCGGCAACGGCGCGTGGTACGACGGCAAGGTCGGCTTCATCGAGAACTGGACCGACTTGGGGGTGGGTTCGGAGACGAATCCCGATTCGAAGGTCGCGGGCAAGTGGGGCGTGACCACGTTGCCCGTCGGCGGCGAGAACACCGAGGCGCGGGCCTCGCTGGTGGCGGGCTTCACGTGGGTCATCGCGGCGAACACCGAGAAGACCGACCTCGCCAAGGCCTTCATCGAGTACGCCTCGTCCAGCGAGGTCAACTCGGAGCTGATCGTGGCCGACCCGCAGACCGGCATCGACCCGAACCGGGAGTCATCGCTCGAGAGCGAGGCCTACGGCGAGACCTACCCCGACCTGCAGCGGGTCAACCGCACGACGCTCAGCGGTTCGCTCGCATGGCCCACCGGGGAGAACGCCTCTCAGGCGGCGCAGATCCTCACCGACGAGCTGGCGAAGCTCATCGCGGGGGAAGGCGGCACCGCCCAGGAGACGCTCGACCGCGTGCAGGCCGAGTGGGAAGAGATCCTTGGCTGACGCCGCCGCGATCCGCGTGCGTGCCGCCCGCACGTCCGGCCGAGTGCCGAGACGGGCGGGCGGTGCCGCGCTGCTGCTCACGGCGCCGACCATCCTGTCGATCGTCGTGCTCGGGGCGTACCCGCTCGTGTTCGTCCTCGCCGCGGCGTTCACCGACTCGACGCTCGGGCGCCCCTTCCAGGAGTGGGTCGGGACGGCGAACCTGGAGACGATCCTCTCGGATGCCGACGTTGTCGCCTCCTTCGTGCGGACGGTCGTCTACGCGGTCATCGTGGCCGTAACGAGTGTCGTGCTGGGGGTCGCCATCGCGGTCGCGTTGGAGCGGGCGACCCGCTCGGGTGCCGTCGTGCGCACTCTTCTCCTGCTCCCGTTGATCACGCCGCCGGTCGTGGTAGGCACGCTGTGGAAGCTCGTGTTCAACCCCGGCGGTGGGCTGCTCGCGACGCTTCTCCCGGGCCTCTCGCTCGCGCCGCTGTCGACCACCGCCTGGGCACTGCCCGCGGTCGGACTCGCCGACGTGTGGCAGTGGACGCCGCTCATCGTGATCCTCGTCTACGCCGCCCTGCTCACGCAGGATCCGTCGGTGCGCGAGGCCGCCTCTCTCGACGGCGCCCACGGAACAGGCCTGTTCCGGCACATCACGTGGCCCGCGATCGCAGGCACCGTGATCGCCGCCCTCTTCATCCGGCTCGTCATCGCGCTGAAGGTCTTCGACCTCGTCGTCGTGATGACGTCGGGCGGACCCGGTCAGGCCTCGACCGTGACCACGTATCTCATCCAGCAGGTCGCTCTCAAGGAGTTCGACATCGGCCGGGCATCCGCGATCACTCTCGTGTTCGCCGTCATCGTGACCGTGGTGACCCTCGTGGTGGCGGTGTTCGCTCGAAAGGCCCGACATGACTGATCGAACAAGCCGCCTGCGTCCGGTCGCGAGCAGCGTGCTCTTCGTGGCGCTCGTCGCGACCCTGGTTCCGCTCGCCTATCTGTTCTCAGTGTCGCTGATGGGTCGGGATGAGACGGTCTCGGGAGTGCTGTGGAGCGCTGATCCGCACTGGTCGAACTGGGGCGAGGTGATGGCCACCGACATCCCGCGTTCGATCCTGAACTCTCTGGCCGCAGCTCTCGGCGGCGCTGCCGTCTCACTGATCATCGCCGTCCCCGGCGCCTGGGTCATCGTGCGCCGCAACGCCGGCGGTCGCACGCTCGCCGCGACTCTGATGAGCCCGTGGCTGCTTCCGCCGATCGTCGCGGTGGTCCCGCTGCTGACGCTCCTGCGAACGGTGGGGCTGAACAACACGCTCCTCGGACTCACGCTCGTCTACGCCCTCGTCAACGTCCCCGTCGCCGTCTGGCTGCTGGAGGGCTTCATCCGCAGGCTCCCGGTGGAGATCGAGGAGGCGGCGCGGATCGACGGTGCGGGGACCTTGCGGATGCTGTGGTCGGTCGTCGTGCCGCTGCTGCTGCCGAGCCTCGTCGCTATCGGGATCATCGTCGCCATCCTCAACTACAACGAGTTCCTCCTCGCGACCTTCCTCACGCAGAGCGTGGACTCGCAGACCTTCCCGGTCGCGCTGTCGCTCTTCTACGGAGACCGCACGCCGCACTTCGGCAAGATCGCGGCCGCGTCCTTCATCGGTGTGATTCCGGTCTTCGCCGCCGCGGTGTTCTTCCAGCGCTGGCTCGTGGGAGGGCTGACCGCCGGGGCCGTGCGCTGAGGCGGGGACCGTGCACCTCAAGCAACCCATGCCGGTATATCGGCGTTGTATACCGGTTGCCGCGTAATCCCGGGGCATTTTCCTGATCTCTTAGATGGGTCGCGACTGGGAGCGACTCGAATCGGATGGGGAAGACGATGACTGGGGAGCGTGGTTTCGTGCGTGCGCGCAGAAGGACGATAGGCGAGGCGAAGGCAGCCGGCGGAGCGAGGAACCGAGGGCGAGGCATCGCGGCGATAATCGTGGGGATGGTCATGGCACTGGCGGGCCTTCTGGGGTCTGTCGTGCCGGCCGCCGCGGCTCCGAGCGTGACTTATCCCGGAGCGATCGGCAGCGTGTCGCTCGAGAATGCGAACGGCGGCGGGCCGCTGGTGCAGTGGCAGACCGTCCGGATCTCGGGTGCGTGGGCGGTGCCGGCCGGAGCACAGGCGGGAGAGACCTTCGGGATGACGCTCCCCGCCGAGTTCAGCCGGCAGTCGGCGGGAGACTTCACGATCTCGGATCCGGTGACGGGCCTGGTCATGGCCGACTGCGTCGTGGCTGCGGGTGCCGGGCCGGACATCGTGTGCACTCTCACCGAGGCGGTCGAAGGTCTTGAGGAGGTGGGCGGCTCCTTCTGGATGAAGGCGAGAGCCTCGCAGACGACGACCAGCGAGACGGTCGAATTCGACCTGGGCGACACGGTCGAGATCGTAGACCTCCCGGGTGATGGCGGAGTGGTTCCCGAAGATCCTGCTGAGGAGGAAGAGCCGTACAAGTACGGTGGGCTGACTGCGACCGATGGGCTGTTGAAGTGGGTCATCGGGATTCCGAGCGGCTATGTCGACGACGGCTCCTTCACGATCAGGGACACGCTCGATTCGGGCCTCACGGGACATCACTACACCGGCGACGTGAAGCTGATTCAGCGCGCGGTCGTGAACGGCGCACTGGTCGGAGACGCGAGGGAGGTCGATCCCTCTGCCTACGTGATCGATCTGGCAGAAGACGGGCGTTCGTTCGAGTTCGCAGCATCCGGTCTGCCGGCCGGAGGGTTCGCCTACGAACTGGTCTACTTCACCCAGGCGGACGCGCCGGTGTCCGAGGGCGACATCTTCGGCAACCGCGCGATCGTCGACACCTTCGAGACATCTGCGACCCACACGGTCGTCGAGTCCGGAGGGGGCGACGGCAGCGGCGTCGCCTACACGACGTTCTCGATCACCAAGGAGATCACGGGCGCGCAGGCGGACGCCGCTCGCGACGCGACCTACACGGTGCAGTACTCGGTCAAGGGCTCGGATGCCCCCGCAGCCACGATGTCGGTTCCCGTGGGGGAGCCGGTGATCAGCGCCCGTGCGCCGCTCGGATCGACCTTCGTGATCGAGGAGATCGACCTGCCGGAGATCGAGGGAGTGACATGGGGTGAATGGACGATCGCCGGTGAGGGCGTCGTCGACGGCAGTGATGGCACCTACGAGGTGACTCCGGGAACGACTGCCGGCGTCGAGCTCACGCTCACCAACATCGCCAACCTGGTGCCGGTCGTGACCCCGACGCCCACTCCGACGCCGACTCCGACTCCGACTCCGACTCCGATCCCCACCGCGACTCCGACTCCGGTGACCACGCCGTCTCCGACCCCGACTCCCGTCACGACGCCGTCCCCGACTCCGACCCCGGTCGCCGGTGGACTGGCTCTGACGGGAGGCGAATCCGGTGCAGCATTCCTGTCCCTCGCATTCGTGCTGGTCGTCGGCGGCGGACTGGCCACGGGCATCGCCGCGAAGCGCCGGTCGAGCGCCGCGCGTCGCTGACGTTCGTCACGCACCGAAGCCCACCCGCTCTGCGCGGGTGGGCTTCGGTGCGTGCGGCGCGGTGTCTCAGCGGATCGCGTAGACGGCGCTGCCGACGATCACAGCCACGATCGTGGTCCATCCGACGATCGCGACTGCCTGCCAGATGAGGATGCGGACCTTGCCGACGCCCGACGCGGCGAGCATCGTGGCCGTGAAATGCGTGGGCAGCAGGAGCGGACCGAGCAAGCTGACGCCCGGCACGCCGTAGCGCTCGAAGGCCCGCTGGAACTTCTCACGGCGGGCGCTGCCACGGTCAGAACCCGCGGAGTCCGCAGGCACCGACTCGACGGCTCCGCCGCCGGCGACCACAGCCTGCCGGCTGCGCGACCGGTTCACGATCGCCGTTCGCGCCCCCGAGCTCGCGATGACGAGCACGGCGACGCAGAGGAAGTTGCCGATGATCGCCGCGATCGCCGCGACGAAAGGATTGATGCCGCCGATGATGCCGATCGACACGGCACCCTCGCCCTCGATGAAGGGGATCGCCCCTGCGAGGGCGACGATGAGTGGCTGAACGAGTTCGGGCACCTGGGCGACGAAGCCCTGGAAGGTCTCGATGAGATTCATGGGGTGGCTCCTGCCGGTCTGAGTGACGGTGTCTCCGTCGTGATGCACCCAGTCCATCGCTTCTCGCCCGGCCGCGGCAGTGTCGGAGCGTCACTGCTTTCCGGGTGGTTCGCCCGCGGCATCCGTGACATGTGTCACGCCCGTATTCTGGGGGCATGAGCAGCACTTCTCCGGTCGCCGACCACTCCGGTGACCCGCCACCCGGCGCGCGTCAGCTCGCGCGGGGCATCACCGCGACCTGGTGGTACACCTTCTCGGCCGTGGTGTTCCTCGAGCTGTTCCTGGTGCTGGTCTGGACGCTGCAGGCGCTCGCCGATCCGGCTGGCGCGGTGGCGCCGTTCGTCGTGGGTCTGGGGGGCCTCGTCTGGTGGGCCTCGACGATGGTGCTGCTCGTCGACTACCGGCATCGGTTGGATGCGGAGCCCGGCATCGCCTGGACGCGCATCGGGCTGCCGCTGCTGGTGGCGATCGGGTACGGACTCGTGGCCGGACTGATGATCGACAGCTGGCTGCTCGCACTCATGCCCGTCGCTCAGTCGGTCGTGCTGCTCAACTGGCCCAAGGGCATCCGCCTGCGGGTCGTCGTCTTGACCACTCTGCTGCTCGTGCTCGTCGCCTTCGTCGATGCGGCAAGGGGAGCGGCCGACATCGGCCTCCCCGGGTGGATCCCCGCGTTGTATGCGATCCTCATCCCGGCGATGTCGGTGAGTTCCCTCTGGTGGTGGGACGTGCTGGTCACGGTCGATCGCGCCAGGGCCTCGGAGTCCCGCCTCGCAGCGACACAGGAGCGTCTGCGCGTGGCCACAGATGTGCACGATCTGCAGGGACATCACCTGCAGGTGATCGCCCTGCAGCTCGAACTCGCCGAGCGACTCATGGGGATCGATCCCGACGCGGCTCTGGAACAGCTGCAAGCGGCCAGGGTGAGCGTCGACGAGGCTCGCCAGGGCACCCGCGACCTTGCGACGCGCTTCCGCTCGGTGCCGCTGGGAGACGAGGTCGCGAATGCGCGAGACCTTCTCACGGCGGCCGGACTCGACGTCGAGGCCGACATCGCGCCCGACGCCGACGATGCGCCGTCATCGGCGCTCGCGCCCGTGATCAGGGAGACCACGACCAACGTCCTGCGGCACGGCGCCGGCAGGCGCGCCCGTCTCTCGCTCCGCCGGGTCGCCGACGGATGGCGCTACGAAGTCGCGAACGATGTGGCACCCCGCGCCGGAGACGAGCCCGTGGGGTCGGGGCTCGACGGTGTGCGGCGACGCATCTCGGAGGCCGGCGGGACCCTGGAGGTCAGGGAGGACGCCGGCGAGTTCATCGTCTCGGTGACGGTGCCCGACTCTGAGACGCAGCCCGTCGACGGAGAGGGACAGCGATGATCCGGGTGCTTCTCGCCGACGATGAGGGCATGATCCGTTCGGCCCTCGCCGCGCTGCTGCGCCTCGAGGGCGACATCGAGGTGGTGGCCGAGTGCGCCGACGGAGAGCAGGCACTCGCTGCCGCGCTGGCTCTGACCCCCGACGTCTGCCTGCTCGACCTCGAGATGCCGGGGCTCGACGGCGTAGAGGTCGCCGAGAGGCTGAACCGAGCAATCGTCACGCGCTGCGTCGTGGTCACCCGTCACGCCCGCCCGGGGGTGCTGCGGCGGGCTCTCGCATCAGGCGTCGCGGGCTTCCTGCCGAAGTCCCGAGGCGCCGATCAGGTCGCCGATGTGATCCGCAGGGTCGCGGCGGGAGCTCGCTACGTCGACCCCGAGATCGCGGCAGACGCGCTGAGCGATGAGCGGTCGCCCCTCACCGATCGTGAGCTGGACGTGCTGCGTGCGGGGCGCCGCGGTGAGACCACGACTCAGATCGCGAGGGCGCTGTCGCTCGCTCCCGGGACGGTGCGCAATCACATCTCCGCAGTGCTCGCGAAGCTGTCGGTCGGCACCCGGCAGCAGGCGGTGCTGATGGCTGAGGAGCGCGGCTGGATCTGACGCCGGGGCGACGATCCCGCGAAGACCAGGAGGGCGGGTGGGGCCGTGGGAGGTGCCCCACCCGCGAGCCGCTCAAAGGGGAGAGTGCGGCTCAGACCGGAAGCGGGCTCTTGTTCCCCCTGGCCGACTTCTGGTCTCATGTGCAAGACCCGAAAGCTCACCGAAAGTGACGCCGGGGTCAGAATCTCGCTGAAGCCCCTTCGAGTTCAGTGCTCATGACGCGACTCGTCGTCATGATGATGACCGCCGTGCTCGTCTTCCAGGATCATGCCGACCGAGGTCGCGCAGGCGTCGCCCTTCCACGCTTCGAGGCCCTCTCGCACAGCGAAGATCGCGATGACGAGCCCGGCGACGGCATCGGCCCACCACCAGCCGAGCAGGCTGTTGAGCGCCAGACCGATGAGTACCGCAGCTGACAGGTAGGTGCAGATCAGCGTCTGTTTCGAGTCGGCGACGGCCGTGGCTGATCCCACCTCGAATCCCGCTCGTCGCTCGGCGAACGACACCAGCGGCATGATCACCACACTGAGTGCGGTCAGCACGAGACCGACCGCGCTGTGCTCGGGGCGATCGCCGCCGAACAGCGACAGCACGGACGACGTCGTGACGTAGATCGCGAGCGCGAAGAACGCCACGGCGATCACTCGCAGTGTGGGCTTCTCCCAGCGCTCGGGATCATGCCGCGTGAACTGCCAGGCGACGGCAGCGGCCGACAGCACCTCGATGCTCGAGTCGAGTCCGAAGCCGATCAGCGCGGCAGACGACGCGGCCGACCCCGCGGCGATCGCGACGACGGCCTCGATCACGTTGTAGACGATCGTGAACGCCACGATGAGGCGGATGCGGCGATGGAGCGTCGCGCGCCGATCGGGGGTGAGAGTGGTCGCCGACATCAGCAGCTGCACCCGTCTCCGTCGCAGCAGTCGGGTTCGACGATCAGCGTGACGCGCATCAGCTCGTCGAGGGCCGTGGCGAGGTGCGGGTCTGCGAGCGCATAGCGGATGCGGCGTCCGTCGGGCACGCTCTCGACGAGTCCGCATTCACGCAGACACGCGAGGTGGTTCGACAGGAGCTGACGGCTGACCCCGAGCTCGTCCGCGAGATCCGAGGGGTACGCCGGCGACTCGCGAAGAGCAAGAAGGATGGCTGCCCGCGTCGCATCCGACAGTGCGTGGCCGAGGCGAGCGACGGCGGCGGTATGCGTGGGCGAGGCGGTGAGGGTCACGATGTAACAGTACACAGAATGCTGAATTCAGAAAATTGTGTACTCATGCTGCTTCGGCAACATCCGTGAAATCTCACCTCGATATCGTGATCGGCGGTGGACCCGAATCGAGAGGAAGACATGAACGTGACGGTCGAACGGGTGGCATGGTCGCATCCGTATGGCGAGCGGCTCAGAGCTGCGCAGCGCAGCGAACTCGATGCGCGGTACGGCAGTGATGATCACGAGCCGGGCGTGATCCCCTCGGCCGATGACGTGCCGGTCTTCCTCGTAGCTCGGGACGGCAGCGGTCACGCGGTCGTGTGCGGCGGTCTCCGGCCCCTCCATCCGGAGGTGCTCGGATCGGATACGGCGGAGATCAAACGGATGTACGCCGCGCCCTCTGCGCGCGGAACGGGCGCGGCCGTCGCCCTGCTGCGCGCGCTCGAGGCGGAGGCGCGGCAGCTCGGCATCCGGTCTCTGGTGCTCGAGACCGGCACCGCTCAGCCGGATGCCGTGCGCTTCTACGAGCGCGAAGGGTACGTGCCGATTCCGCTCTTCGGACACTACGTCGGCAGCGACCTGTCACTGTGTTTCGCGAAGGTGCTCGACGCCGCCTGAGACGGTTCAGCGCGGCGGCGCGACGATCACTGCAGACTCAGGCGGCAGCGCGACGGTCCGCGCCATCATCCGGCCCGGCACCGTCTCGAGCAGGATCCGCGAATCGGGGCGCAGGTCGAACTCCACCTCGTCTGCGGTGAGGTTCACCAGCACGGCGAGCTCGCCGCGCTCGATGCGGTAGGCCCGATGCTCGGGCGCGCCATCGAGATGCGAGACCGAGACGACGTTGTGTGACATCTCGGGGTCGGTGAGTTCGGGCACCTCGCGCCGCAGCGCGATCAGGCGTCGATACAGATCGAGCATCCGAGCGTGCTCCGGCGTGCCGACCTCGCTCCAGTCCAGCCGCGATCGCTCGAAGGTCGCAGGGTCCTGAGGGTCGGGCACTGCGGCGGGGTCCCATCCCATCCGCGCGAACTCCGCGATCCGCCCCTCGGCCGTGGCTCGCGCGAGCTCGGGTTCCTGATGAGAGGTGAAGAACTGCCAGGGAGTCGAGGCTCCCCATTCCTCGCCCATGAACAGCATCGGGGTTCCGGGAGCGGTCAGGGTCAGCACCGCGGCGACGGCGAGCCGATCGGACGACAGCGACGCGGTGAGCCGGTCGCCGGCTGCGCGGTTGCCGATCTGGTCGTGATCCTGCGCGAACGTGACCAGACGCCAGGCGGGAACGCTCGACGGCAGCGGAGCGCCGTGCGCTCGCCCGCGGAACGACGAATATGTGCCGTCGTGGAAGAACCCGCCCTGCGTCACCTTCGCGACCGCATCAGGCGCGGCGAAATCGGCGTAGTACCCGTCGGTCTCGCCGGTGAGCGCGACGTGCACCGCGTGGTGCCAGTCATCCGACCACTGCGCGGTGAGACCGTATCCTCCGGCCGCACGGGGGAGGACCATGACGGGGTCGTTGAGATCGGACTCGGCGATCAGGCTCAGCGGGCGATCGATCTCGCGCGACAGCGCATCGACCCGCTCCGACAGCTCGTGCAGGAGATGCGGTGTGCTCTCGTCGTGCAGGGCGTGCACGGCGTCGAGGCGCAGACCGTCGACGTGGAAGTCGCGCAGCCACATCAGGGCGTTCTCGATGATGTACTCGCGCACGGCCGATTCGTCGAGGTTCACCGAGTCGCCCCACGCCGTGTGCTCGCCTTCGCGCAGGTAGGGGCCGAACTCGGGCAGGTAGTTGCCGCTCGGGCCGAGGTGGTTGTAGACCACGTCCTGGATCACGGCGATACCGCGGGAATGAGCGGCGTCGACGAACCGCTGGTACGCGGCCGGGCCGCCGTATCCCTCGTGCACGGCGTACCAGAGCACGCCGTCGTATCCCCAGTTCCACTCGCCGCTGAACGCGTTGACCGGAAGAAGCTCGACATGGGTGATGCCGAGCTCGACGAGGTGATCGAGATGTCCCGCGAGCGAGTCGAGCGTGCCCTCCGGCGTGAAGGTGCCGACGTGCAGCTCGTAGATCACTCCGCCGTCGAGCGGCCGGCCGCTCCAGTCGGCGTCGCTCCACTCGAAGCGCGTGGGGTCGAACAGTGCAGAGGGGCCGTGCACGCCTCGAGGCTGTCGGCGGGAGCGGGGGTCGGGGCGCAGCTCGGAGCCGTCGCCGAGGAGGAAGCCATAGCGCTCGCCCTCGGCCATCGGCACATCCGTGCTCCACCATCCCGACCCATCATCCGCCCGATCGAGATCGTGTTCCGAGATCGTCGTGCAGGCGGGGGTGAGACGCCGCAGCCGCACCCTGTCGACGCGTGGAGCCCAGACCGAGATCATCGCTCATCCACCAGGAGCGCGACCGGATACGTGTCGAGGAGGTCGGAGAGAAGGATCGGCCCCCTCCCGAACCGACGGCCCGTGATCGCGTCGGTCGCGGGCAGCTCGCGGCGCAGCAGCACGGTGTCGCCCCAGCCGCCGCGGCGGGCGAGTCCCCAAGGCAGACGCGTCGCGACCGCGAGCACGCCGCCCCGGTCCATGGCGACCGCATGATCCGATGCCTCCCCGGCGACGCCGCCCGGGCGATATCGGTAGAACAGCTCGCGGTTGTCCCGGCGCAGACGCAGTGCGCGAGAGGTGACGAGCATCTTCGCGAGACCCGAGTCGTCGACAGGGGGGAGGATGCCGCGGGCGACATCGTCGTCGAGCCGCCGGAGCATCGCCGATCGTTCAGCGAAGTCCACGGGCCGCCGATTGTCGGGGTCGACGAGAGAGTGATCCCACAGCTCTGTGCCCTGATAGACGTCGGGCACGCCGGGGGCGGAGAGCTGCAGGAGCTTCGCAGACAGCGAGTTCACCCGGCCGTGGTCGATGATCTCGTGCACGAACCCGTCGACGATCGAGCGGGCATCTCCGTTCGCCGCGTGTGCGATCGACTCGATGCCCTTCTCGAACTCGAGGTCCGGATGCTGCCATCCGGTCGACTCCGCGGCCTCGCGCGCCGCCTTCAGACCGTAGGCGAGCAGTCGCTCGGATGAGATCGGCCAGGCTCCGACCGCAGCCTGCCAGAGCAGCGAATCGAGGGGGCCGTGTCCGGTCGAGGCGACGGCCCGGAGCTCGGCCAGCACCTCGGCCCAGCGATCCGGAATCTCAGCGAGCACCGAGAGGCGCGCGCGAACGTCTTCGGATCGCTTCGTGTCGTGCGTCGACAGCGCCGTGAGCGAGTGCGGCCACGACGCGAGCCGTGCTCGCTGCGCATCATGGAACCCGTCGACCGAGACGGAGGCGATCGACGGGTCGCCGCCGACCTCTGTCAGGGTTCCGAGGCGGGTGTGGCGATAGAACGCGGTGTCCTCGACACCCTTCGCCATGACGGCGCCCGTCACCTGCGGAAAGCGCTCAGACACCTCGAGCGTCGTGTCGAGCAGCAGCGGCTCCAGCTCGGCGATCGACGCCGCGAGGTCGGGGCGTCGGCGCGCGGCGTCGTCGAGCGCGTGCTGCAGGTGCTCGCGCCCCGCGGGCAGGTACGCCCTGTAGACGGGGAAGCTCGCGACGATCTCGGCCAGCGCGTCCTCCGCGCCGACCACACCGAACGGCAGGGCCCTCACCAGGCGGCGCACCTCGGACTGCAGCAGCTCATCTGCGATCATCCGCTTGGTCGAGTGGATCAGGTCGTGCCACGACTGCGCCGCGGGCAGACCGGTCTCGGATCGCAGCCGCTCGTCGAGTCGGTCGAGGGCCGCCACTCCGTCGCCGTCGATCAGGACGCGGTCGATCTCGCCCATCGCGTCGTAGCCGGTCGTACCGTCGGTGCGCCACCACGAGGGCAGCTGCTCGCCCGGTTCGAGGATCTTCTCGACGACCGTGTACGCGCCGCCGGTGATGTCTGCGAGTCGCTCGAGGTAGCCGCCGGGGTCGGTCAGCCCGTCGGGGTGGTCGACCCGCAGCCCGTCGACCAGCCCGTCGGTGATCCACCGCGCGATCTCCTCGTGCGACTCGTCGAACACATCGGGCATCTCGACGCGGATGCCGGCGAGCTCCGAGACGGCGAAGAAGCGGCGATAGTCGAGGTCGGTGTTCTGGTCCTCCCAGAACCGCAGCTCGTAGTGCTGGGCGTCCAGGAGTGCCGGCAGGTCGTCCGCGAACTCTCCGGAGCCCGGTGCCAACGGCAGTACGTGGTCGAAGTACGACAGCGTTCCGTCGGGGGCGTCGTCGGCGGGAGTGGTGTCGACGACGATGTCGCCGGCCTCGAGGACCTCTGTGAGCGACGAGCCCAGGATCGGCAGACGCACGCGCCCTTCGGACAGCCGTCGGTCGACGTCGAACGCCACCGCATGACGTGACGAGCGTCCGAGCCTCAGCAGATCCCACCACCAGATGTTGGCGCGGGGGATCGCCACGCCGACGTGGTTCGGCACGATGTCGACGAGGATGCCGAGCCCGGCTGCGCGCGCGGCGGCGGCGAATCGCTGCAGTCCCTCGCGGCCGCCGCGGTCGTCATCCACCCGGGAGTGGTCGACGACGTCGTACCCGTGGTCCGATCCCGGCACGGCGGCCAGGAGCGGCGACAGGTAGGCCCACGACGCACCGAGGTCGGCCAGGTAGGTCGTGACCGAAGCCGCATCGCCGAGTGTGAAGCCCGAGCGGATCTGCAGACGATAGGTCGAGAGCGGGCGATGAGTCATCGAGGCAGCTCCGGGGTGGGCGCCGGCGCCGGGGCCTCGGCCTGCTCGGTCTGGATGCGCAGCGACGCTTCGACCGAGTTGTCCGTCGACACCACCGTGCGGTCGGCGTCTCGCAGTACGAGAAGCGAGTGTGCCTCGAGCGAGACCGTCGCACCGGGATCCAGCGATGCGCCGTCTGCTCGCTCGCCGGCGGTGTCGATCATGACCTCCCATGCGTGGCCGTGCCGCTCATCCGGAAGCGCGACCTCGACGGGATCCGTCCCGCTGTTGAAGTAGACGAGGAAGTTCTGGTCGGTGACAGGCCGACCGCGCCGGTCCTTCTCGCGGATCCCCTGACCGTTCAGGAAGACTCCGATCGCGAGACCGAAGCCGGAATCCCAGTCCTCCGGTTGCATACGTCGGCCATCCGGACGCAGCCAGACGACGTCGGGTACGCGCTCGCCGTCTTCCGACCTCACCGGACGGCCGTCGAAGAAGCGGCTGCGCCGGAACGTCGGGTGGTCGCGGCGAAGCCGGGCCACCGCTGCGGTGAATTCCACGAGCGGCAGGTCGGCCGACTCCCAGTCCACCCAGGTGAGCTCGTTGTCCTGTGCGTAGCCGTTGTTGTTGCCGTCCTGGGTGCGCCCGAGCTCGTCGCCGTGCGCGATCATCGGCACACCCTGCGACAGCAGCAGAGTTGCGAGGAAGTTGCGCTGCTGCCGGGCGCGGATGCGGTTGATGCCCTCGTCGTCGGTGGGACCCTCCGCGCCGTTGTTGTCGGAGCGGTTGTGGGATTCCCCGTCGGCGTTGTTCTCGCCGTTCGCCTCGTTGTGCTTCTCGTTGTACGAGACGAGGTCGCGAAGCGTGAAGCCGTCGTGAGCCGTCACGAAGTTGATCGATGCCACCGGGCGGCGACCGGAGTGCTCGTACAGGTCCGCCGAGCCGGTGAGACGCGAGGCGAACTCACCGAGCGCCTGGGGCTCACCGCGCCAGAAGTCGCGCACCGTGTCGCGGTACTTGCCGTTCCACTCCGTCCACTGTGGAGGGAAGTTGCCGACCTGGTATCCGCCCGGGCCGACATCCCAGGGCTCGGCGATGAGCTTCACCTGCGAGACGATCGGATCCTGCTGCACGAGCTCGAAGAAGGCCGCGAGTCGGTCGACGTCGTAGAACTCGCGCGCGAGGGTCGAGGCGAGGTCGAACCGGAAGCCGTCGACGTGCATTTCCGTGACCCAGTACCGCAGCGAGTCCATGATCAGCTGCAACGCGTGCGGGTTGCCGGCGTTGAGACTGTTGCCCGTGCCGGTGTAGTCGGTGTAGTAGCGGCGGTCCTCTTCGAGGCGGTAGTAGGCCTCGTTGTCGATGCCCCGCATCGAGAGCATGGGCCCCATGTGGTTGCCCTCGGCGGTGTGGTTGTAGACCACGTCGAGGATGACCTCGATGCCCGCCGCGTGGAGCGCACGCACCATGGCCTTGAACTCCTGCACCTGCTGACCGTGCTGCCCGCTGGAGGAGTAGTCGTTGTGCGGCGCGAAGAAGGCGAGAGTGTTGTAGCCCCAGTAGTTCGTGAGGCCCTTCTCCTCGAGGGTCGAGTCGTAGATGAACTGATGCACCGGCATCAGCTCGATCGCGGTGACGCCGAGGTGCACGAGATGCGCGATGACCGACGGGTGACCGATCGCCGCATACGTGCCGCGCAGCTCCTCGGGGACATCGGGGTGCAGCTGGGTGAGCCCCTTGACGTGCGCCTCGTAGATCACGGTCTGCGCATAGGGGATCTTCGGGAGGCGGTCGCCCGCCCACTCGAAGAACGGGTTCACGACCACGCCCTTCACCATCGTCGCGCCGGAGTCCTCGTCGTTGCGCGAGTCGGGGTCGCCGAAGTCGTAGCCGAACAGGGGCTGCCCCCACTCCACCCGACCCGCGACCGACTTCGCGTAGGGGTCGAGAAGGAGCTTGTTCGGATTGAATCGCTTGCCCTGGGCGGGGTCGTAGGCGCCGTGCACGCGGTACCCGTACAGCTGTCCCGGCTGCACGGAGGGCAGATAGCCGTGCCACACGAACGCGTCGACCTCTTCGAGCGGAATCCGCTCTTCATTGCCGTCGTCATCGAAGAGGCACAGCTCGACCTTCTCGGCACCCTCGCTGAACAGGGCGAAGTTCGCGCCCTGACCGTCGAAGGTCGCACCGAGAGGGTACGGGGAACCAGGCCAGATCTCGCGGCTCACTGAGCGCGCCGCTTCGAGACGGCGCGGTGCAGGACAGTCCGCACCGCGTCGTGGAAGTCGTGCACCTGAGCGATCTCGTCTGCGTGATGATAAGGGTGGCCCACGTAGCAGACGAAGACCGGATGCACGTGCTCGACGTATCCGACCGGACCTTCGTGGAGCACGACGTACCGATCGAGGTCGACACGTTCGTAGAGGGGCTCGGCCGGCGTGGAGGCTTTCATGGGAGCCTGGCCGTCCGCGGGCTTGTGGTCATGCGCGGTATGGGTCTTCGCAGTCATGAGGGCTCCTGTTCTGTTGATGGGCTCCACGCTAAGAGATCCGAGTTCTCAGGGGAACACCATTGCCTCCGCGGGACGAACGCGCTATGTCGTGAGAGCGGGTCGGGGCAGTGCAATCACCCCGCGGCCACCTGCGAGAATGGAAGCCCCGTGCCGATCCCGAACCGAGGAGCTCCCGTGCAGTACATCTCCACCCGAGGCGGCATGCAGCCGCTGCCGTACTGCGAGACCCTGCTCGAGGGGCTCGCTCCCGACGGTGGACTGGCCGTGCCCGAGACGATGCCCACGGTCGACGGTGAGACGCTCGAGCGCTGGCGCGCCCTGACATACCCGCAGCTCGCCACGGAGGTGCTCGGGCTCTTCGCCACGGACATCCCCCGCGCCGACCTCGCACGCATGACCGAGGCCGCGTACGAGCCGTTCCCCGAAGAGGTCGTGCCGCTGCGCTCGATCGATGACGACCTCACTCTCGTAGGTCTCTCCGAAGGGCCGACGCTGGCCTTCAAGGACATGGCCATGCAGTTCCTCGGCCAGGTGGTCGAGTACGCGCTCGAGCGCAAGGGGTCGGTCCTCAACATCCTCGGCGCGACCTCCGGAGACACCGGATCAGCCGCCGAGCACGCTCTTCGCGGCAAGGACCGCATCTCGGTCTTCATGCTGTCCCCGAAGGGGCGCATGAGCGCATTCCAGCGGGCGCAGATGTTCTCGCTCGATGACGAGAACATCCACAACATCGTGGTCGACGGTGTGTTCGACGACTGCCAGAACCTCGTCAAGTCGCTTGCGGGCGATCTCGACTTCAAGCGCGCTCAGAACCTCGGTGCGGTCAACTCGATCAACCTCGCCCGCATCACCGCCCAGGTCGTCTACTACTTCTGGGCATGGCTGCGCGCGACGGATGCCGGCGGATGGACCGAGGTGTCCTTCACGGTGCCGTCCGGCAACTTCGGCAACATCCTCTCGGGCTTCTTCGCGAAGGAGATGGGGCTGCCGATCCGTCGCCTCGTGCTCGCCGCCAACGAGAACAACGTGCTCGACGAGTTCTTCCGCACCGGCGTCTACCGGCCGCGGAGCGCGGCCCAGACGCTCGCGACCTCGAGCCCGTCGATGGACATCTCGAAGGCCTCGAACCTCGAGCGCTTCATCTTCGAGCTCGTCGGGCGCGATGCCACCCGCGTGGTGAAGGCGTGGCAGGATCTCGACACCCAGGGCTTCTTCGATTTCACCGCCGATCTCGCTCGTTTCGTCGACGAGTTCGGTATCGTCAGCGGCACCTCGACGCACGCCGACAGGCTCGCGACGATCAAGGCGGTCTACGAGGCGACGGGCGACATCATCGACCCTCACACCGCCGACGGGGTCAAGGTCGCCCGCGAGAACATCGAACCGGGTGTGCCGATGCTCGTTCTCGAGACCGCGAAGCCGCAGAAGTTCGCCGAGACGATCCGCGAGGCGATCGGTGTCGAGCTCGAGTACTCGTCAGAGCTGCGCGCCATGCTCGATGCTCCTCAGCTCCGCACCGAGATGGCCGACGATGAGCAGGAGCTCCGCGCCTTCGTCGAGGCGAAGGCCCTGCGCTGAGCCGGACCTGCTAGGTCGAGGGGCGACTCACTCGGGGTCGCCGTGCAGCATCCACGGCACTCCGAACCGGTCGACGAGCATCCCGAAACTGCCGCCCCACGGGGGAGTGTCGAGCGGCATGGTGATCGCCGCGCCGTCAGACAGGGCGTCCCACACCTGCTGCGTCTTCTCCTGCGAGTTTCCGCTGAGCGAGACCGAGAATCCCTGCGGCGGCTCGAACGGGATGCCGTCGGGGGTGTCTGACGCCATGAGCACCAGGCCGTCTGGCGTCGTGAGCTGCGCGTGCATCACGAGATCGTGCTGATCGGGGTTCTGCACCATGTCGGGGAACTCGCCGAACACGTTGATCTCGAGGTCACCGCCGAGGATGCCCTGATAGAACTCCATCGCCTGTCGCGCTTCGGTGCGGAACGAGAGATACGGATTGAGTGTGGCCATGACTGCCCCCAGAGATGTCAGGCGGGGCCGCCGTCGGCCCTGCTGCGGCTCATTCTGCGCCGGGGGTCGGACATCCGCAAGAGCGACTCCTCGCTCAGTCGGGGAGCGCCTTCACAGCGGCCGTCAGCACCTGAGGGACCGTCGGCACGCCTTCTGCCCGGAAGACCTCTGCGCCCGAGGCATCGCGGATGATGACCGTGGGGGTGAAGCGGATCTCGAGCGCCTCGGCAGCATCCGGCTCCGAGGCGACGTCGATCTCGGTGACGGTCGCGTCGGGAAGGTAGCGCACCGCATCCGCCACGACCGCGCGGGTTCGAGAGCAGGCTCCGCAGAACGCGGAGGTGACCAGCGTGAGTTCCATCGCTCTCCTCTCGGTTCTCGATGTGCAACCCGGCACCGGCCCGCCGTGTTCCCGGAACGAGGTCAGAACTCGGTGCGTTTGACGAGGCCCCGATTCGTGCGGATGTGCTCGTAGTCCCACTGCACGACCCGGGACTCCGACAGCCAGACGGCGAGACGGTCGGTGTCGATCTCTGACGCGTCGACGAATCTCGCCTCGGCCGCCTCGAACGAGCCGGAGGCGACGAGCCCGGGCTCGGCGAACGACTGGCCGCTCCAGAACATCAGCCGCACGGCATCCTTCAACCGGTCGTATCCCACGATCGGATTGCCGTCGAGGAACCAGACGGGGTGCGCGTGCCAGACCTTGGCGGTCGCCTCGGGGAGTCCTCGGTCGATCTCGTCGGCCAGCCGCTCGCAGATCTCACGATCTTCGTGTGCGAGCCTCTGGTGGTAGTCGTCGATCTCCGGCGCACGGGTCATGGTGCGAGTATGCCCCGCGCACGCACTTGCGTCGAGAGTCAGGTGCGAGGCGTCGTGGCCCGAGGGTGCAGCATGCCCGAGAGGGCGCCGAGCGCAGCACCCACGAGGGTGTCGACGATACGCTCCCACGCGACATCCATCGAACCGATCTCGCCGGTTGCCGCACCCGTCAGCAGGAGCACGAGCGGCGTGATGAAGACGAGAGCGAGAGCGTAGTGGCGCACCACCACGAGCTCGATCGTGAACTGCAGGGCGCCCAGAAGCAGCGCCAGCCAGAGACCCGACGGATGCAGCAGGGCGAGCAGCGCGTAGACTCCCGCGCCGACGACGGTCCCGAGCATGCGGTGCAGTCCGCGCTGCACCGCGGCGCGGCGGGCTGCCGCGACCCCGATGACCGCGACGGCCGATCCGACGATCCAGTACGTCCGCGTTGGGTCGATCACCAGCCCCAGCAGAACGCCGACGACGGCGACGAGGGCGACTCGGACCACCAGCATGCGCGAATCGGCCGTGAAGGCGGGCCCGGGCAGGAGCTCACGCAGCGGCCGGGCCGAGATCGACCGTGCGCGAGGGCGCAGAAGTGGCGTCATCGCGATCAGATAGGAGAACACGCATCCGGCCGCGAGCGCGGCGAGGTAGACCATCGGTGCGATCGGCGAGCTGACGATCACATGGGCCGAGAGTCCGAAGACCAGCACGAAGAAGAGGGGCCCCGGTGGGCCGAGCCGGAAGCCGAACGACAGAGCCGCGCTGACGACCGCGACCACCACGACGCCGATGCTCACGAGCCATGCGTTCGCAGAGGCAGCGACTCCGAGCGCGGCGCTGGCGATCAGGCCCGCGGCGACGAAGGGCAGGATCCTCGCGCGATCGATCACCGGGGCGGTGCCCGCGAAGAGCACCGTGAACGCGCCTGACGCCGCGACGTAGCCGAGCGACGGCTGGCCGAGCAGAGTCATGACGGCGATCGGCACCGCGATGCCCAGAGCCGCCTGGGTCGCGAGGTGCCAGCGCGGACCGCGCTTGGGTGCCAGGGCGAACAGGCTCATCCCTCCATTGTCTCGCGGTGTCGTCGCCCCGAGTGACGGCCGTGAGCCGTTCCGGTCGCGGTTCGTGCCGCTCCGCTCCGTGCCACGCGGCACGAACTGCGCCCGGAGCGCGGCTGGAAGCCGATGATCGGCCCGGCGCTACGATGGCCGACGTGACAGAACCTCGACCGGGAATCGCCGAACGGCTCTCGCAGATGATCCAGCTCCCGACCGTGTCGGCCGAGCTGGACGAGCGCGGAACCGAGCCGTTCGAGGCCTTCGTCGGACTGATCGCCGACCTCTATCCGCTCGTCCACGAGCACCTGACGCTCGAGCGGCATACCGATTTCGGACTGCTCTTCCACTGGTCGGGCAGAGGTGCCGGAGCCGACGGGCCGGTCGTGCTGATGGCGCACTACGACGTGGTCCCGGTGGATGAGAGCGATCCGTGGACGCATCCTCCGTTCGCGGGCGTCATCGCCGACGGGGTGGTCTACGGCCGCGGGGCTCTCGACGACAAGGGGCCGCTGATCGTCGTGCTCGAGGCGGTCGAGAATCTGCTCGCCGAGGGGTTAATCCCCGCACGGGACGTCTATCTCTCGTTCGGCGGCAACGAGGAGACCTTCGGCAGAGCAGCCGAGGAGATCGCGCGGGTGCTCCGCGAGCGAGGCATCGTCCCGTGGCTCGTGGTCGACGAAGGCGGTGCGGTCGTCGAGGCGCCGCTGCCCTTCGTCCCAGGGCGAGCGGCGATGATCGGCGTCGGTGAGAAGGGCATCATGACGCTCACTCTCTCGGCGCGCGGCGAGGGCGGCCACGCATCGGCACCACCCTCTCTCACGGCGGTCCGGCGGGTGGCGAGGGCTGTGGATCGGCTCGGTCCGCGGACGTTCCGACCTCGTCCGTCGAAGGCGATCGGGCGGATGCTGTCGCAGCTCGGCGCTCAGACCCCCGGCCCCGCGCGGCATCTGCTGCGCCTGCTCGGCTCCGCCCCGCTTCTGACCGGCCGGCTGTTCGCCGCGCTCGGGGGCGAGCCCGCAGCTCTCGTGCGCACGACGGTGGCTCCGACGATGCAGTCGGGCGGCACGGCGGCCAACGTCCTGCCCTCGCAGGCGTCGGCGACCGTGAACATCCGTATCGCTCTGGGCGAGACGACACAGCAGACCGTGCTGCGGGTGCGTCGGCGCATCCGGGATCCGCTCATCACGGTCACCGTCGAGGAGGCGAGCGAGCCGTCGCCCGAGTCGGCGACCGACAACGCCCAGTTCGCGCTGCTCGCCGATGCGCTCGCGGTCTCGCATCCTGGAGTCCCCGCCGTGCCGTATGTGATGATGGCGGCTACGGACTCCCGTCACTTCCACCGCTTCGCGCCCGCTGTCTACCGCTTCGCGCCGCTCGACATGTCGAACGCGCAGCGGGCGTCGATCCATGGCGTGGATGAGAGCGTCGAGATCGCTGCGCTCGAGCGAGGGGAGCGGTTCCATCGGTCTCTCCTCGAGAAGCTAGGGTGATCTCACCCCCTGACGGGCGTCTCGCCGCCCGACCCAGCCCTTTCACCGAGGAGCCGCGATGACGCGCACCCGTACTCTGGGAACCCTCGCCACGGTCGTCGGCTTCCTCGCCTTCGTCGAGTTCACCAGCGGCGTGCTGCAGGGGTACTACACGCCCATGCTCACCGACATCGCGCGGCATCTGGGCATCCACGACGCCGACGTCAACTGGTTGGAAGGCACGCAGCTCATGCTCTCGGCGCTCGTCGTGCCGGCGTTCGCGAAGCTCGGCGACATGGTCGGTCACAAGCGGATGCTGCTGATCTCGACGGCGCTGACCGCCGCGGCGGCGCTCGTCCTGCCGTTCACGGACTCATTCCCCGTGTTCCTGATCGGCTGGACGCTGATGGGCTTCTATGTCGTCTGGCTGCCGCTCGAGATCGCTCTCATCTGGTCACGCTCCCGCCGGATGGAGGGGCGATCGTCGATCACGGCGAAAGCCGCAGGGCTGCTGGTCGCGGCGCTCGAAGGCGGTGCGATCATCGGTGCTCTCGTCGGCGGTGCGCTGATCGACGTCCTGCCGTTGACGGTCGTGCTGCTCATCCCTGCACTGCTCGTCGTCGTCTGCTTCTTCGTGATCCTGTTCGGGGTGCAGGAGTCGCCCGATCCGACCGGTGGTGTGTTCGACACGGTCGGCGTCGTGCTGATCTCGCTCGCCCTGATCTGCTTCACCGGTGGTCTGAGCCTGCTCCGCCTCGAGGGCGGGCTCGCCAATCCCTGGTCATGGGCGGTCGTCGTGCTCGGCATCCTGCTGGTCATCCCGTTCGTGCTCTGGGAACTGCGCTGCGACGACCCGCTCATCGACGTGCGCATGTTCCGCTCACCGGCCCTCGGTCCCGTGTTCCTCACAGCCGGACTCTTCGGGGTGAGCGTGCTGGGAGCCCAGGCCCCGCTCTCGACATTCGCCCGCACCGATCCGGGCGTCTACGGCTATGGCCTCGGAACCACGGGCTTCGCGACATCGCTGATCATCGGGCTGTACCTGATCGCGATGATCGCGGGTGCACTGCTCTTCCCTCTCGTCGCTCGGGCGCTGACTCCGCGGATCACCCTGATGGGCGCGTCTCTCCTCGTCGGCATCGGTTTCCTGCTGTTCCTGCCGTTCCATGATTCGTATCTGCAGGTGGTGACCAACATGGTCGTCGTCGGCCTCGGCTCCGGAGCGCTGGTGGCGGCGCTCCCCGCGGCGGCGGCATCGGCGGCCCCCGCGACGCAGACGGGTGTCGCGACCGGGCTCACGAACTCGGTCAAGACGGTCGGTGGAGCGATCGCCTCGTGCATATTCGGGATCGCGCTGCTCAACGGCGTGAGCGGAGCTGTCGAAGGCACCGCCGGGTCGTTCGCCGGGTACGTCACGGTGTGGGTGGTCTGCGGTGTGACGGCCCTCGTCGCCGCCGCGATCCTGGTCTTCGTTCCGAAAGAGGCCTTCACCGACCGGACGGATGCCGAGGCCGTCGCCACGCCGATCGTCTGACGTCAGCCGGGGTCGAGGTCGAGGATCCGGGCGATCTCGGGCCAGGCCTGCACGCCGAGGGCTGCATCGGCAGACGGCGTGCCGCCCCGAGCCATGTGCACGCCGCCGGTGGAGGGAGACTCGCCGGGGAGGAGCAGCCGATGCCCCGCATCCGGATGCTGCACGACCGTCGTCGGCCTGCCATGGGCCTGACGACGCTGCGCGATCGCCTTTACGAATGCGGCGCTCGGCCATACGCGGTCGTCGCCACCGGCGATCAGCAGAAGGTCTCCGGAGATCCGCTCGACGGGAATCGTCGCCGCCTCAGTGAGCGCCGGATCGAGGTTCAGGCTCGACGAGTACAGCGGAAGATACTCCGGCGGATCGGTGGTCGGCGTCCATGCCGGGTCGAATTCGACCGCCGGCAGCGGAGAACCTCGCAGAGTCCAGTGCGACGACCACCGCCCCTCTGCCAGCCCCGACCAGACGACGGACGAGGGGGAGACGGCGATGGTCGCGTCGACCTCGACGGTGGTCGCGGTGACGAGGGCCGCCTCGGCGCCGAAGGACGTTCCGAAGATCGCCACGCGATCGTGGTCTCGTCGCAGCAGCTCGATCTGGTCGATGAACAGTTCTATCGGAACCTCGTGGGGCGCGGGTCGCTGGCCGATGCCGCCGAACCAGCGGATCGCGCGCACCCGGGCGCCGCGACGGCTCAGGAGATCGGCGCGAGCGGATTCGAGGCGCCCACTCGAACCGGCGAGCAGCAGTACTGCAGTCCCGCAGGGGCGCTCGGGGGTGGCGTCGTGGATGTCGTCCGGGGCGATGGGTGAAGTCACGTGTTGTGCCTGACGTCAGTCGCGGTCGAGACCGAAGGTGCGCTTGACCACGGCCTGCATGTCACGGTCGAGCCCGTCGATGCGCGTGTTCACCGTGTCGAAACGGGCGTTCATCTCGTGGCGGAGTCCGCCGATCTGAGCGTTCATCTCGCCGCGGAGTCCGCTGATCTCGGTGCGTACGACGCGGATGAACAGGGTCGAGACGACCGTCAGCATGCCGAGCATGAGCGCGGTGAAACACCCGATCATCGTCCAGATCTGAGCGTTGTTCATGAGGTGCACCCTGTCATCCTCGCATCGTTCCACTCCGATGATCGGAATCGAGGTCGCTGTATACCGTCATCCCGAGCGGTGGGAGCAACTCGATCGCAGGGCCGCGTGTGCAGGAGGGGTGGGCGGTGACTCCTCGTCACTGCCCACCCCTGGTCAGTCGCCCTGCGCGCGAGGGGGGTTGTGCATGAATTCGACCCGGATGCCGCTGGCATCCTCGACGAACGAGGCGTAGTAGTCCTCGCTGAACCGCTCGTAGATCTTGGGTTCACGGACAACGGTCCACCCTGCGGCGACGGCGACCGCGTGCAGACGGTCGACCTCATCGCGGGAATCGACGGCGAATGCGAGATGCTGCCATCCGACGCGTCCGTGCACGTGCGGGCCGCTGCCCTCCTCGCGCGGGGCGAAGATGATGATCTCGGTCTCCTCGCCGTGATGCCAGGAGATCCCGTTCTCGGCTTCGGCCCCGAACTCATACCCGAGGGCGGTGAGCACGGGGTGGAACTGCGCGCGCCCGCGCTCGACGTCGTCGACGGTGATGCCCAGGTGATCGAGAAGTGCCATGCGACCAGTCTTGCAGGCTGGCATCCGACGCCTCGGGAGGCTCAGTGCGGCGCGTGGTACTCGGCTTCGCCGCGCTTCCAGTAGCCCTTCACCACGGCACGCCCGGGGTCGATGCCCCAACGGTCGAGCAACGCGCGGCCGGGCTTGACGATCGACTGCTCGGCCGCGATGAACACGAACGGGTCGTCACCGATCGCATCCTCCGCCACCAGGTCGTCGAGGAACGCGATGAGCGCGGACCCCGAAGGCTCGGCACTCCGATGCAGCCACTCGATGTCGACGGGCGCTTCGATGTCGACCTCTCGGCCGGCCGAGACCGTCTCGATCACGATCCGGGCCGGAATGCCCGCGGGGATGAGCGCCGCGAAGCGCCGGATCGCGGGGATGGCCGTCTCGTCTCCGACGAGCAGCCAGGAGTCGGGGCTGCCGTTCAGCACGGCCGACCCGCGCGGACCGCCCACACCGATCGATGACCCCAGAGGAGCAGTCGCCGCCCAGGGCGCCGCGACACCCGAGTCGCCATGCACGGCGAATTCGACGTCGAGCCAGTCCTCGCCCCACGCGAGCGGTGTGTACTCGCGACTCGGCGCAGCCCGCATCTCCTCGACCGATCCCACCGGGCCTGCAGGGAAGAACAGACGCATGTGGTCGTCGGAACCCGGGGAGTCGAAGCCCTCGAGATCGCTGCCCGTGAGGCGCACGCGCACGAAGTCGGGTGCCAGCCATTCCCGGGCGCTCAGCGTGACGGTGCGGAAGCGCAGATCGAGGCCTCGGCGCTCGATGGAGAAACCGGATTTCGTATCGCTCATAAAGTAAGGCTAACCTATCTTCGAGGCGGAGTTAGGGGAACCTAAGTCCGCCTGTCCTGCGCCGCCCGCGCGCACCAATCACCGCAGAACAGGAGTCTCTCCATGTCCATGCCCAGAATCCTCAGCGCCACGAGCGTCGGTCTCGTCGGTCTCCTCGCCCTCGCCGGCTGCGCCTCCGGAGCCGAAGCCGAGCCGGCGGAGACCGCGGCCGCCGCCGACTCGGTCACGATCGAGGACAACACCGGATCGCACGAGATCGCCACTCCTCCCGCCTCCGTCGTCGCACTGGACAACCGGACCTTCCAGACCCTCTCCGACTGGGGTGTCGAGCTCTCCGCCGGCGCGGTCGCGCTCATGCCCGACACCGTGTCATACCTCGACGACGACTCGATCGTCGACATCGGCCTGCACAGCGAGCCCGACCTCGAGGCGATCGTCGCCGTCGAACCCGACCTCATCATCAGCGGACAGCGCTTCACTCAGCACAACGAGGCCATCGCCGAGCTCGTGCCCGACGCCACGATCATCGATCTCGAGCCTCGCGAGGGCGAACCCTTCGACGAGGAGCTCAAGCGGCAGGTGACCGTGCTCGGCGAGATCTTCGGCACGCAGGATGACGCGCGGGCACTGGTCGACGACTTCGACGCGGCGGTCGAGCGGGCGAAGGCCGCCTACGACGACGCCGACACGGTCATGGCCGTGAACACCTCGGGTGGCGAGATCGGCTATCTCGCCCCGACCGTGGGTCGCTCCCTCGGGCCGATCTACGACATCCTCGGGCTGACCCCGGCACTCGAGGTCGCCGATGCCTCGGACGACCACCAGGGAGACGACATCTCGGTCGAGGTGATCGCCGCCTCGAACCCCGACTGGCTCCTCGTGCTCGACCGCGACGCCGTCTTCGCCGCAGAGACCCCCGACTACGTGCAGGCATCGGAGATCCTCGAGAACTCCGAGGCACTCGCCGGCGTCACGGCCGTCGCTGACGAGCAGATCGTCTACATGCCCACCGACACCTATCTGAACGAGGGCATCCAGACATACACGACGTTCCTGAACGACTTCGCCGACGCCCTCGAGGCCGCACAGAAGTAGGTCGCTCGGCGGCATCCGCTCGAGGGCGGATGCCGCCGGTCGGCGTCTCACGATGACCCGCACCGCGTTCTCCACCGAGCCGCCCCGGTCTGCCGGGCGGCTCTTCGACGTCAGGCTCCTCGTCGGCATCCTCGTCGTCGTCGCCCTTCTCGTCGTGTCCCTGTTCACCGGGGTCTACGACATCGCCGGGGCCGCTGACGGTGCCGAGATGTTCCAGATCACTCGCGTCCCGCGCACGATCGCCCTCGTTCTCGCGGGGGCCGCGATGGCGATGGCCGGACTGGTGATGCAACTCCTCACCCAGAACCGCTTCGTCGAACCCACGACCACCGGCACCACCGAATGGGCAGGGCTCGGTCTGCTCACCGTGATGGTGCTCGTGCCGAACCCCTCGATCCCGCTGAGGATGGCAGGCGCGATCATCGCGGCCTTCATCGGCACCATGGTGTTCTTCGCCTTCCTGCGGCGGGTCTCGCTGAAGTCGTCTCTCATCGTCCCGATCGTCGGCATCATGCTGGGGGCCGTCGTCGGGTCGGTATCGACCTACTTCGCGCTCGCGACCGACTCGCTGCAGGCTCTCGGGGTCTGGTTCGCAGGCAGCTTCACCTCGGTGCTCCGCGGACAGTACGAGATGCTCTGGATCGTCGCGATCGTCGGAGTGGTCGTCTTCATCGTCGCCGACCGTCTCACGATCGCAGGGCTGGGGGAGGAGATCGCGACGAACGTCGGGGTCGACTACAACCGGGTGATCCTGCTGGGCACAGCGCTCATCGCCGTCACCACGGGCGTCGTCACGGTGGTCGTCGGCAACCTTCCCTTCCTCGGGCTGATCGTGCCCAACGTCGTCTCGATGGTCCGCGGCGACGATCTGCGCAGCAACCTGCCATGGGTATGCCTGCTCGGCATCGCGATCGTCACAGTCTGCGACATCATCGGACGGACGATCATCATGCCGTTCGAGGTGCCGGTGTCGCTGATCCTCGGCGTCGTCGGGGCGATCGTCTTCATCCTGCTCCTGCTGAGGCAGCGTCGTCGTGGCTAGCGCGACAGCGGTCGGCACCCGCACCTCCGGATCCTTCACGACGCCGCGCGCGCGGCGTCGGTACATCATCGTGCTCGGCATCCTCGTCGTCCTCTCCGTGGCCTTCGCCTTCGCTCTGCTCGCATGGGAGAACCCGATGCCGATCGGATCGCCCGGGTTCTGGCGCATCGCGAAGCTCCGGGTGACGAACGTGACCGTGATGGCCGTGGTCGCAGTGGCGCAGGCGATCGCTACCGTGAGCTTTCAGACGGTCACCAACAACCGCATCATCACGCCGTCGATCATGGGATTCGAGTCGCTCTATCGCGTCGTGCAGACGACCACGGTGTACCTGTTCGGCGTCGCCGGTCTCGTGGCGATCCAGGGTGTCTGGCAGTTCGGTCTGCAGGTCGTGATCATGGTGGGGCTGGCGATGGCGCTGTACGGATGGCTGCTGTCGGGGCGCTACGGCAACCTGCAGATCATGCTGCTCATCGGGATCATCATCGGAGGGGGCCTCGGAGCGATCTCGACCTTCATGCAGCGGCTGCTCACGCCCAGCGAGTTCGACGTGCTCGCGGCGCGACTGTTCGGCAACGTCTCCAACGCCGACGCGTCGTATCTGCCTCTCGCGATCCCTCTGTGCGTCGCGGCCTCGGCGCTGCTCTGGATGAGGTCCAGGAGACTGAACCTGCTCGCGCTCGGCCCTGACGTGTCGCGTTCGCTCGGACTCGACCACAAGCGCGAGCTCTACATCGTGCTCTTCCTCGTCGCCGTCCTCATGGCGACATCGACCGCGCTGGTCGGGCCCATGACGTTCCTGGGCTTCCTCGTCGCGACCCTCGCCTACCAGTTCGCCGACACGTACGACCATCGACTCATCTTCCCCGTGGCCGTGCTCACGGCCTTCACGATCCTCGCCGGGGCGTACTTCGTCATGAAGAACGTCTTCTATGCGCAGGGCATGGTCTCGATCCTCATCGAGCTCGTCGGCGGAACCGTCTTCCTCATCGTCATCCTCAGAAAGGGCAGGCTGTGATCACACTCGACGGCGTCCGCCGCGACTACAGCGACGAGGTCGCGATCGGCCCCGTGGACCTCGAGATCCCCGCCGGCGGGATCACCGCGCTGATCGGTCCCAACGGCGCGGGCAAGTCGACGCTGCTCACCATGATCGGACGGCTCGGCGGCATGGACGCCGGGGCGATCGAAATCGCCGGCTACGACGTCGCGACCACGAAGTCGAAGGACCTCGCGAAGATCGTCTCGGTGCTCCGCCAGGAGAACCACTTCGTGACGCGGCTCACCGTGCGCCAGCTCGTCGGATTCGGGCGCTTCCCGCATTCGCAGGGCCGGCTGACCCGCGACGATGAGGAGATCATCAGCAGAGCGATCGACTTCCTCGACCTCGGCGACCTGGAAGGGCGCTATCTCGACGAGCTCTCCGGAGGCCAGCGACAGCGGGCCTACGTCGCGATGGTGCTGGCGCAGGACACTGCGTTCGTGCTGCTCGACGAGCCGCTCAACAACCTCGACATGAAGCATGCCGTGCAGATGATGAAGCACCTGCGTCGGGCGGCTGAGGAGCTCGGGCGGACGATCGTGATCGTGCTGCACGACATCAATTTCGCGGGACACTACGCCGATCACATCTGCGCCATGAAGGACGGTGAGGTGGTGGAGTTCGGACCACCCTCCGAGATCATGACCGGTGAGGTGCTCACTCGAGTGTTCGACACATCGGTGCAGGTGGTCGAGGGTCCCTCCGGTCCCCTGGCCGTGTACTACTGACGGCTCAGAGCTCGACGCCGTGGTCTTCGTCGTTGACGCCGGCGTTGCGGCCGCGGCGGGATTCGTAGCCGATGAACCAGCCGAGCCAGACGATCGCGGCCAGGAGGATGCCGAGCCAGACGTTCTGGAAGATCAGGCCGATCACGACACCGAGGATGAGAAGCCCTGCGGTGACGGAGAAGCGGAGTACGTTGCGCGACATGGGCTCAGCCTAGGGGCGATCCTCTCGTCGGGGGAGGTCAGCGACTGCGGTGGTCTTCGGGAGAGAGCCGTGGTCCTCGACGGGGCTCGCTCACTCCGCTCGCGAAGATGAGCCGGATGACGCGCTGGCGGTGGCCTGCCCACGGGGCGAGCAGATCGAGCATCCCGTCGTCATCGGTGCGATGCCCGGTGAGCGCGTACCCGACCTCATGGGCCAGGTGGTAGTCGCCGACGCTCACCGCGTCCGGATCACCGAGTGCCCGGATGCGCGTCTCGGCCGAGGTCCACACACCGATGCCGGGGAAGCTCGTCAGCACACGGTCGCGCTCGTCGCCGGTGGATGCGGCCAGCAGCGCGCGGGAGATGCTGTCGGCCCGCTCGGCGACTCGCACGATGGTCTTCGACTGCGGTGGCTGCACCGCGACCCGATGCCAGTCCCATGAGGGGATGCGACGCCACTCCGCCGCGGTCGGCGCGGTGTACATCGGGCGCGGGGTCGGGCCGGGTGCGCGTTCGCCGAACTTCGTGACGAGCAGCCTCCAGGTGCGGAAGGCCTCGAGACCGGTGACCTTCTGCTCGATGACGGCGCACGCGAGGGCGTCGAACACCACGCCGGTGCGGGCCAGGCGGATGCCTGGCGAACGACGGGCGACCTCGGAGATCAGCGGATGGTGCGAGGGATCGAAGCCCGAGGGGTCGTCGCCTGCGCCGCACAGGTCGGGCACGGTGTCGAGCGCGTGATCGGCGCCGCCGCCCCACGCGGTGGCCCGGATCTCTCCGCTCTGCGCGCGCAGCGCCAACGTCGCGGCGCCGAGCGGAGTCCGGAGGGTGCGCCAGATCACCGGACCGTCGAAGACCATGGTCGGGTCGCCGGGGCCTCGCCGCAGCATCCCGACCGTCGAGCGGAGATCGACGGGTGCCGCGGGCCGATACACGGTCTCTCGCGGTGCGCCGGAAGGAGCCGCGTCGGCGGCTCCGGCATCCGCGGTCAGGGTCATGCGCCCCACCATACGTGGCGGGCCTGACACTCGGATCAGAAGCGGTCGGGCGAGGGGGTGCCGTGGCCGTAGCGGATGACGACGTCGGCGTGACGGTCGAAGCGGTAGCCGATGCCGCGCACGGTGCGGACGATGTCCTCGTAGCGGCCGAGTTTCGCGCGCAGACGCCGCACGTGCACGTCGATCGTGCGCTCGCCGGGGGTCTCGTCGTCCTGCGCCTGCCACAGTGCCGAGACGAGTTCGCTGCGCTCGATCGTGCGCCCCTCGCGGAGCACGAGGTACTGCAGCAGCTCGAACTCCTTGTAGGTGAACGCCGCGGACTCTCCGTCGATCAGCACGCGCTTGCGCGAGATGTCGACGACGACGCCACCCTCTTCGTCGGTGGTCTCCTCTTCTGCGGCGGCCTTGGTGCGCGCGATCGCACCGGGCTCGTGCAGCGCCAGGCGGACGACGTCGAGGTCGCGGCCCCCAGATCCGTGTGGGGCGAGTGCGACGGTCGCGTGCGTCTCGGCGCCGGGCGCGAGCTCGGCGAGAGTGCGGCGCAGGGCGTCGACCAGGAGGGGAAGGCTGACTCCGGCTTCGGCTGCCTTGATCTCGTCGAGACCGACGTAGAGGGCGAAGCCGCGGGGCGAGCGGACGGCGGGAAGATCTGCGTCGAGCGGGGCGGCCGCGGGTGCCGATGCGGCGGTGCGGACGGTTGCGGTGGCGGCGGGACGCTCGAGAAGTGCGGTGTTCGACATGATGATGAAGTCCTCAGGACGTGAGCCGGGAAGGGGCTCTGATGCGTTGCATGAATGACCGGGCGAGCCGGAAGAGCGAGCAAAGGGTGGATGCTCGATGACCCATACCTCGCAGATCGCGAGAAGTCAGGTCAGACGGAGTGGCTGTTCGTTCAGCGACACATTCGGCAACACATGCCAACGCGACCGGGCATCATCATCCCGGCAGTCCTGTTCGCCTCCTGGGCGGACAAAGGGCTTGCGTTGGTAGTCATGGGGGGATTATGTCGGAAGAAGTCCGTGCGTGTCAAAACGGCCGACCGTGGTGGGGGCGGGCGTAACGTGGTGAGGGTGACCATTTCGACGCTCGCATCCGGTTTCATCCTCACCGACGAGAAGGACGCCTCGCGGTACACGCTGACGCGCGACGGGCAGCTGGTGAGCGTGCTCGACTACCGCGACGACGGACGCACGATAGCCCTGACGAGGGCCTTCACGATCCCCACTTTCCGCGGCCACGGCTACGCGGGGACTGTCGTCGAGGGGGCAGTCGCCGACATCGAGGCGCGCGGAGATCGAAAGGTCGACGCGGTGTGCTGGTACGTCTCCGACTGGTTCGAGGCGCACCCCGAGCACGCGGCTCTGCTGCGCTCGCGCTGACGCATCGTCGTGTGACGCTGTGTTACACGACGACGTTCGTCCGGTATTATGGATACCCTGCTCAGCCCCGTCGGCTGAGGTGGTCAGGCGCTGACGCGCGCTGGTCCGAGGCTCGAAACCTCCGGCATCGTTCCCGACACCGGAGGTTCTTCCATGTCATCGTCCTTGCGCGCCCGCCCCCAGACCCGGTGGTGGGCGCTCGTCGTCATCTCTCTCACGCAGCTGATCGTCGTTCTCGACGGCACCATCGTCAGCATCGCCCTGCCGCAAGCCCAGGCGTCTCTCGGTATGAGCGACGGCCAGCGTCAGTGGGTCGTCACGGCATACGCCCTGGCCTTCGGCGCACTGCTCCTGCTCGGCGGCCGCATCGCCGACTACGTCGGCCGCAAACGTGTCTTCATGATCGGCATGGTGGGCTTCGGCGCCGCATCCCTCTACGGCGGCCTCGCGCAGTCGGGGTGGGAGCTCATCCTCGCCCGCGGCCTGCAGGGCGTCTTCGCCGCACTTCTCGCTCCGGCGGCTCTCGCGCTGCTCACCGTGACCTTCCCCTCGGGGCGTGAGCGCAACACGGCGTTCGCGGTCTTCGGGACCGTCGCGGGAACCGGCGCTGCCGTCGGCCTGCTGCTGGGCGGATTCCTCACCGAGTTCACCGACTGGCGATGGTGCCTGCTGGTCAACCTCTTCTTCGTCGCGATCGGCCTCGTCGGCGGAGCGCTCTTCCTCACCGAGAGCAAGGCGGAGGGCGACAACCGATACGACGTCTGGGGTGCGATCACCGTGACCCTCGGTCTCGGATCGCTCGTCTACGGCTTCAGCCTCGCCGAGAACGGCTGGGGCGACCCGCTGACCATCGCGTTCCTCGTTCTCGGTGTCGTTCTGCTCGCCGTGTTCGTATGGGTCGAGAGCCGTGTGTCGCAGCCGCTCCTTCCGCTGCGTGTGGTGGCCGACCGGGTCAGGGGCGGTGCCTTCCTGATCCAGGGGGTCGCCGGCGCGATCATGATCGGCGCCACCCTCTATCTGACCTTCCACCTCCAGTTCGTGCTCGGCATGGGCGCACTCCAGGCGGGAGCGGCGACCCTTCCGCTCCCGATCGCGACGATGATCATCGCTCCCATCGCGACGAAGCTCCTCACGGTGATCGGGCCGCGTCCGATGATGATCGTCGGGCCGCTCATCGCGGCAGCCGGTCTGTTCCTCCTCTCCGGGATCACCCCCGATGGGGCGTATCTCGTGCAGATCGCGCCGGGGCTCGTGCTCCTCGGCATCGGAATGGGCTTCGTGTTCATCCCGCTGCAGAACCTGGCTCTCACCGGAGTCGCGCCGCACGACGCGGGCATCGCCTCGGCCGTCGCCAACTCGGCCATGCAGATCGGCGGATCGATCGGACTTTCCGTGTTCACGGCCGTGTACGCGGCGTCGGTGGGCGGGCATGCGCAGACCGAGCTCTCCCCGTCGCAGCTGACCGACGCCTACGGGTGGGTCTTCATCGTCGCGTCGATCCTGATGGTCGTCGCCGCCGTGATCGCCGCCGTCATGGTGCGCGGCACGAGGGACGAGCTGATGCCGTCGCAGCCGGGGCTCGCCGTCGGCGCGCACTGAGACGTCCACGGCATCCGTTCCGCTCTGATTCCCGTCATTTCGGGGGCCAGGAACGGATGCCGCGGCACGCCTGGGGCCGAATGTCGGTGGGGGTTCGTAGCGTGTGAGTATGCGAATCCTGCACACCTCCGACTGGCACATCGGCCGCACCTTCCATGGCAACTCGACCATGGACGCGCTGGCCGAGGTGCTCGGAGCGCTCACGGTGCAGGTTCGGGAGAATGCGGTCGACGTCGTCATCGTCGCCGGTGACGTCTTCGATTCGGCGACGCCGGCCGGCCCGGCGTACACGCTTCTCGGCGACGCGCTCGTCGCGCTGCACGAGACGGGCGCCCGCGTGATCGTCACGAGCGGCAACCACGACTCCGCCGCTCGTCTCGGGTTCCAGGCGCGGCTGCTCCGCGACGGCATCCACGTGCTGACCGATCCGCTCGCGATCGGCACGCCGGTCACGCTGAGCGACGCCGATGGCCCTGTGCACTTCTACGGCATCCCGTACCTCGAGCCGGCCATCGTGAGACAGCACTGGATCGGAGCAGATCTGCGCACGCAGGCGCAGACGCTCGCGCATGCGATGGATCTCGTCCGCGTGGGGATGCAGGCGCACCCGGGGCGATCCGTCGCGATCGCGCACTGCTTCTCCGCGGGCGTCGACGCCACGGTCGGTCTCGAGCGCGAGGTGCGCCAGGGGGGTCTCGACGTCGTGCCGCTCTCGGTCTTCGACGGCCCAGACTATGTCGCCCTCGGGCACATCCACGGGCGCCAGCAGATCAGCGAGCGGGTGCGCTATTCGGGCGCTCCACTGCACTACAGCTTCGGCGAGCAGAGCAAGCCGCGCGGTTCGTGGCTGGTCGACCTCGATGCCTCGGGCCTGTCAGCGGTCGAGTGGCTCGATCTGCCCGTCCCTCGTCGCCTGGTGACCCTCACGGGCACCCTCGACGAGATCCTGTCTCCCGAGAACATCGCGGCGCACTCCGACGACTGGGTCTGCGCGGTGTACACCGATGCGCTCGCCCAGACCGAGCCGATGCGTCGCCTCCGCGAGCGGTATCCGCACTGTGCCATGGTTCAGCACCAGCCGGCTGAGACATCCGCGGAGGTCGAGCGCTCCTATGTCGATCGGCTGCGCGGTGCTGTCAGCGACCCCGTGCGCATCGAGGCCTTCCTCGAGCACGTCCGCGCGGGCCATGGTGCCACCGAGCGCGAGGGCGAGCTGATCCGCGAGGTCCTCGATGACCGCGTCCGCGCCGAAGCCCTCATCTAGTCCGGTGGCGACTCGATCTCATCCGATGACGACTCGATCTAGTCCGGTGGCGACCCGATGCAGTCCGGCGATGCGTCACCGCGATCATGCTCCGAGAGTGAAGAAGGTGCTCTGATGCAGCTGCACCGACTGGAGGTCGAAGGATTCGGCCCGTTCCGCGAGCGGCAGACCGTCGACTTCGATGCGTTCGCCGACGACGGGATCTTCCTGATCGCCGGGCGCACAGGTGCCGGCAAGTCCAGCATCCTCGACGCCGTCTGCTTCGGCCTCTACGGCGGAGTCCCGCGGTACGAGGGTGGCGAGAAGCGGCTTCGCAGCGATCACTGCGAGCCCGACGACGTCACCGAGGTCGTGGTGGAGTTCAGCACTCCGGCAGGCCGATACCGCGTCATGCGTTCGCCCGAATACGAGCGCCCCAAGAAGCGCGGCGGGGGCATGACGGTGCAACCCGCAGCCGTGCAACTCCACACGATGGTCGGCGGCGAATGGATCGGTCTCGCCGCGAAAGAGCGCGAGGCCGCCTACGAGCTCGACGAGATCCTGCAGCTCAGCCGCGAGCAGTTCCTGCAGGTGATCCTGCTCGCGCAGAATCGCTTCTCGGAGTTCCTCCTCGCGGGGAGCAAAGAGAGACAGTCGTTGTTGCGGCGGCTGTTCGGCACCGAGCGGTTCGAAGACGTGCAGGCGCGGTTCGACGAACGACGCAAGGCGGCTGAGCAGGCCCTCGGGGCACGCCTCGCAACGGTGTCCGCCCGCCTCGAAGAAGGCGAGCGGCTCGTCAGCAACGCCGACCTCGGCCACGACAGCGAGGGGCAGGGAGAAGACAGGGGCGCGATCGAGTCAGAGCCTGTCGCGGTGACGAACGAGGAGCGCCTCGACGGTCTGCGCCGTGCGAAGGCTCGTGCCGATTACCGCGCGGAACGTCGAGCGGCTGAGCGCCTCGAGGCGGAGAAGCAGTCGGATGCCGCCGACGCCGCGCTCGCGATCGCGCGCGAGGAGCAGCGGGCACAGATCGAGCGAGATCGGGCCAGGGCCGCGCTCGCACGCCTCGAGGCCGACGAGCCGCACATCGCCGCTGCGCGCAGCGAGCTGCAGAACGCCAGAGCTGCGGAGTTGCTGCGCGGCCCGATCGCGACCGCGGCAACAGCGGCGGCGGCGCACGAGACGGCACTCGAGGCCGAGGAGCGAGCGCGAGCGGCCTGGGAGGCGCACGACATCGTCGCGGACGATCTCGCCGAATGGGCTGCCGACCGCACCGCGCAGATCGGTGCCTGGCAGCGGGCGGCGGAGCTGGAACGCTCTGCGTCAGCCCTCGACGCCGAGTTGGCTGCGGCCTCCGATGCAGTCGCGGCGGCGACCGCGCGCATCGAAGCAACAGAGGCCGATCGTGTCGCTCTTCCCGCACAGCTCGACGAGCTCACACTCGCGCGCGACGCGGCGAGGCAACTCGCCGGTCGCGTCGGAGACCTGGCCGCAGCGCGGGATGCTGCTGCAGTGCGGCATGCGGCGGCGCTCGAGGCAGTCCGTCTCAGAGCCACCCATGCCGACGCCGAGCGGGAGCTCGCCGACGCGAGTGTGGCGCTCGCTGCTGCTCAGGCAGCGCTGGCTCAGCTCAGGCAGCGTCGACTCGACGGATTCGCGGGGGAGTTGGCGACGTCGCTGCACGAGGGTGAGGCGTGCCCGGTATGCGGGTCGCACGAGCACCCGGCTCCCGCCGTGCATGCCGATCCTGTCTCTGCCGACGACGTCGACGAGGCCGAAGCCGCACGTGACGCCATCGCGCAGCGCGAGCGAGATGCGGCGGAACTGACATCGACACTGCGTGCCGACCTCGCCGCGGCGATCACGCGCGCAGACGCTCGAGAGGTCGATGAGGCCCGCGCAGAGCTCGACGCGGCCACAGCAGCGCACGCACAGAGCGCGGATGCCTCCGAACAGCAGACCGCTCTCGAGCAGCAGCGTGAGGTTCTGCTCGAGCGCATCCGCCGTCTCGACAGCGACCGCGAACGTGATTCCACGGCGCTGGCTGCGGCGCGCGAAGCGCACGCGCTCGTGGCGCAACGCGTCGCCGATACGCGGGAGGCGATCGCCGAGGCGAGAGGATCCTACGAGTCCGTGGCCGAGAGGCTCACGGCCATGCGCGCCGAGGTGCAGGCCGCTCTCGCGCTCGTCGAGGCGGTCGCAGAACGGACGCGCAGGGCCGAGGCGGCGACTGTTGCGAACGCCGAACAGGACGCGGCGCTGGAAGCATCGGAGTTCGACGGCGTCGCTGCGGTCGAGCTGGCACTCCGCACCGCCGCCGCGCAGGCGGCTCTCGAGAGCCGAGTCACTCAGCACTCCGTCCAGCGAGAGAAGGAGCGCGCGATCCTTCTCGACCTCGAGCTCCGCACACTTCCGGAGGAGACGATCGACCTGGGGCCTGCCGAGCTGCTGTCCCTCACCGCGCGGCAGCGTTGGTCCGCCGCGGTCGACGAGGCAGGGCGGGCGGCAGGCGTGTCGGAGCAGCTCACTGCGGTGATCGAGGCCACGGCATCAGAACACGCCCGCATCGCAGACGACGCAACCGACTACGAGGTTCTGCGAGGACTCGCCGACACGATCGCCGGGCGAGGGGCGAACGTCCGCAAGATGACGCTCGAGACATTCGTCCTCGCCGCTGAACTCGAAGAGATCGTCGACGCCGCGAACCGCCGACTCAGCGACATGTCGACGGGGCGGTATCAGCTGCGCCACTCGGATGCGCTGGCCGCCCGCGGGGCTGCGTCAGGGCTCGGCATCGTCGTGTTCGACGCATTCACCGGCCAGACCCGGCCCGCGCAGTCGCTGTCGGGTGGCGAGACCTTCCTGAGCTCCCTCGCCCTCGCTCTCGGACTCGCCGAGGTGGTCACGGCGCGAGCCGGCGGCATCCGTCTCGACACCCTGTTCATCGACGAGGGGTTCGGCTCGCTCGACGGCGACACTCTTGACGTCGCCATGCGCACGCTCGACGAACTGCGCCAGGGCGGCCGCACCGTCGGTGTCATCAGTCACGTCGAGGCGATGCAGGAGCAGATCCCCGCGCAGCTCAGGGTGCGTGCGACGTCGAGCGGCCCGAGCGTCATCGAAGCGCGCTGAGACTGGGCGTCCCCTCGCCGGAGGGAGCAGGTTTCCGTGGACGCCTGTTCGTCAGACGCCGTACTCCCGGCGGATCACGTCACGCAGCTGCACGCTGCACCGCGCGATCGCCTCGCGGAAGTCGACGAGCGCGCCGTCCTCAGCTCGGTCGGAGATCGCGCGGAACGCGCGGATCGGCACGCCGAACTGCTCGGCGACCCAGATGTACGCGTAGGTCTCCATGTCGACCAGACCGGCACCGGAAGGGCGGATGACGGCAGTGATGCCGGCATCGCCGACGAAGCTGTCGCCGGTCGCGATCAGCACGCCCTCGCGGCCGGTCGACACGCGCGCGGGCAGCGACACATGCTGACCTGCGACACCGTCGAGGTCGAACACGTCGTGCTGCAGCGCGCTGCCGATCTCATGCACGGTCGCTTCGAGGTCAGTGTCGATGCCGCCGGCCGTGCCGACGACCACCACCTCGGAGTACTCCTTGGCGTCGAGCGCACGGGTGAGGCCGAACACGGCCTGCATCTTGCCCTCGCCGGTGACGAGCTGGTCGAATCCCTCGAGCTCCTCCGGGAACGCTGCGAGTTCGGAGGCCATGGCTGCGACGAGAAGTTTCACTCCGCCATCCTGCCAGGTCGATCGGCCGCCGCGAAGCCCTGCGCGTGCGGCCGACGTCATCTCGATGTAACACTGGGGGAGGATACTGGCGTCGGGCAGACCGGAGGAACACATGACCCTGCAGCAGCAGATCTCTGAAGCACTCGGCGTGAAGCCTGAGATCGATCCGGCAGCCGAGGTGGAGAGCCGCGTCGGCTTCCTCGTCGACTACCTGCGCACGACGGGCGCGAAGGGCTTCGTGCTCGGGATCTCGGGCGGTCAGGACTCGACACTCGCCGGACGACTCGCACAGCTCGCGGTCGAGCGTGTCCGCGCCGAGGGCGGAGAGGCGAAGTTCCTCGCCGTCCGCCTGCCGTATCGGGTGCAGAAGGATGCCGCGGATGCCGAGGCTGCCCTCGAGTTCATCGCGCCCGACTCCTCGGTCGAGGTGAACATCCAGAACGGTGTCGACGGCGTCGAGGAGGACATCGAGTTCGCCGTCACGAGCGACATCAGCGACTTCAACCGCGGCAACATCAAGGCGCGCGTGCGCATGGTGACCCAGTACGCGCTGGCGGGGCACGATGGACTGCTCGTGATCGGCACCGACCACGCGGCTGAGGCCGTCACGGGTTTCTACACGAAGTTCGGCGACGGCGCGGCCGACATCCTTCCGCTCTCCGGTCTCAGCAAGCGTCAGGGCCGGTCTCTGCTGCTGCTGCTCGGAGCACCGGATCGTCTCGCCTACAAGGTGCCGACGGCCGACCTGCTCGACGGTCAGCCCGGTCGGGCCGACGAAGACGAGCTGGGGCTCACGTATGAGCAGATCGACGACTTCCTCGAAGGGCGTGAGGTCGACCCCGACGTCGCGGGTCGCATCGAAGCCCGCTACCTCGCGACCCAGCACAAGCGCAACCTTCCGGTGACGCCAGAAGACACCTGGTGGCGCTGACACGCGTCGCCTCGTGATCCCGTGTCGGATGCCGCGGCTAGTGTCGAAGCATCCGAGGGAACGGGAGAATCGTGCGGATCGACACTCAGGCGCAGCGCGTCATCTGGAGCGCGAGCGACCTCAAGGCGGCCGCCGAATGCGAATTCGCCTGGTGTCGAGCGATCGATGCGAAGCTGGGCCGCGTTCCCGCCGTCGAAGAGCCTGAGGACGCGACTCTCGCCAGGGCCGCGCTGCTCGGAGACGTCCATGAGCAGAACGTCCTGGCGCGGTACCTCGACGAGCTCGGTGCCGATCGCGTGCATCTCGTCGAGAAGGTCTCGTCCGTCGACGCCGAGGCCCTCGCGGCGGCTGTCGACGAGACCGTGGGAGCGCTCGGCTCCGACGCCGTCGTCGTCTTCCAAGCCGCCTTCGCGACACCCGAATTCGTCGGGTTCGCCGACTTCCTGAAGCGCGACGACGACGGGCGCTGGCGGGTGCAGGATTCCAAGCTCGCCCGCAAGGCGCGGGTCACCGCACTCATGCAGCTGGCGGCATATGTCGATCAGCTCGATCGGCTGGGCATTCCCCGATCCGACGAGGTCGATCTCATCCTCGGCGACGGAACACTGAGCACCCACGCAGTCGACGACCTCCTTCCGCTGTTCCAGGTGCGCAGAGCGCGCCTGCGTGCGCTCATCGCCGATCGTCGAGTCGACGAGGGCTCCGCCGGTGCCGCGCTGGCGTGGGGCGATGACCGCGGCGACCTCGAGGTCGTGGCCTGCGGGCGATGCGCGACGTGCGAGGAGCAGGTGATCGCGCATCGCGATCTGCTGATGGTCGCGCGCATGCGGCCCGTCCAGCGGGCACGGCTGCGGGCGGCCGGGATCGAGACCATCGATGCCCTGGCCGACGCAGCCACGCCTCCTGACGGCATGAACACCGACACGTTCGAAACGCTGCGGGCGCAGGCGAGGCTGCAGATCCGCGCGGATGCCGAGGGCGCGCCGACCTATGACGTGCACTATGCCGCGGCGATCCACACCCTGCCCGTGCCGAGCCACGGCGACATCTTCTTCGACTTCGAGGGCGACCCGCTCTACACCGAGCCGGCGCCTGACGGGGAGGCCCACTGGGGGATTGACTATCTCTTCGGATGGGTCGACAACACCGACCAGTACACGGCGCTGTGGGCCCACGACTTCGCGGCGGAGCGAGAGGCGTTCGAGCGCTTCCTCGACTTCGTGAAGGTGCGCAGAGCCGCGCACCCCGGCATGCACATCTACCACTACGCCCCCTACGAGACCTCGCACCTCGTGGCGATGGCCGCGAGGCACGGCGTGCGCGAGGGCGAGATCGATCGGCTGCTGCGTGAAGGAGTGTTCGTCGACCTCTATCCGCTGGTTCTGCGCACCGTGAGGGTCGGCACGAGGTCGTACTCGATCAAGAAGCTCGAGCCGCTCTACATGGGCGAAGACGTGCGCACGAGCGACGTGCAGAAGGGCGACGACTCGATCGTCCAGTACGTGGCGGCCCGCGAACTCGCGGCGGCAGGGGAGCAGGAAGAGGCGGACGCGGTGTTCGCCGATCTCGCCGACTACAACCGCTACGACTGCGTGTCGACGAGGCGCCTTCGCAACTGGCTGATCGACATCGCCCGGAAGGAGGGGGTGACCCCCGCCCCGCCCGATGAGGCCGACGAGGTCATCTACGAGCCGTCCCCCCGGTCGGTCGCGCTCCTCGCCGACGCGGAACGGGCCGTAGAGGCCGGCGGCGACGGGCAGGTGCATCGCATCGCGGCGGCAGCGATCGACTACTTCCCCCGAGAGGCCAAGAGCTTCTGGGTGTCGCACTTCCAGCGACTGCGCGAGCCCGTCACGATGTGGGACGGCACTCGCGATGTCGTGCGAGTCGATCGCATGTCGTCGACGGTGCAGCGAGACTGGAGCGTCGGTGAGGGGCGCCGGGTGATGTCGCGTGCCATCGAGATCCGCGGCGAGGTGTCGCCGGGAACGACCCTCGGCGCCGGATCACAGCCGTTCGCCCTGTACCCGGTGCCCGCGCCTTTCGACACCGATGCCCCGTCCCGCGCGGTGCACGTCCCGCACACGGTCACGGTCGCCGAGGCGCTCGACGACGGCTATCTGATCACCGAGACGGCGATCCAAGGACAGACCTGGGACGAGCTGCCTCTCGCTCTCACCCCGGCGGCGCCGCCGCGCGTCGTCTCGCTGCAGGGCGCGATCGACGAATGGGCCGACACGGTCCATGCGGCAGCGCCCGGGTTCCCTTCTGATGCGGCCACCGACATCCTGCGCCGGATCCCTCCGCGGACGCTCTCGGGCAGCCTGCTGCCGGAGAGCGGCGGTGACACGATCGATGCGATCGTGCGCGCCGTCCTCGATCTCGACCGCAGCTACCTCGCCGTGCAGGGCCCTCCGGGCACGGGCAAGACCTACACGGGCTCGCAGGTGATCGCGCGACTGGTGAAGGAGCACGGCTTCACGATCGGCGTCGTCGCGCAGTCGCACGCGATCATCGAGAATCTGCTCGAGCGAGTGGTGGCCGACGGTGTTCCCGCGGCGCAGGTCGCCAAGTCCCCGAAAGACCCGTCGAAAGACCCGTCGTACACGGTGATCCCCAAGAACGGTATGGCCGCGTTCCTCGGCGAGCACGCCGAGCACGGCGCCGTGGTGGGCGGCACCGCCTGGGACTTCAGCAACACCGCTCGGGTGGAGCGGGCAGGCCTCGACCTGCTCGTGGTCGATGAGGCGGGGCAGTTCTCGCTCGCCTCCACGATCGCCGTCGCGGCAGGCGCCAAGCGGCTGCTGCTGCTCGGAGACCCGCAGCAGCTTCCCCAGGTCAGCCAGGGCGCGCACCCCGAGCCCGTCGACACATCGGCGCTCGGCTGGGTCATGGACGGCGATGCGGTGGTGCGACCCGACTACGGCTACTTCCTGGCACGCTCATGGCGTATGCATCCCCGCCTCGCCGCGCCGGTGTCGAAGCTCGCGTACGCCGGGCAGCTCGCGTCGGCTCCCGGCACCGAGCGGCGTGCGCTCGAGGGCATCGATCCCGGTCTGCACATCGTCCCGCTCCGCCACCGCGGCAACGCGACGCAGTCGCCGGAGGAGGCCGACGCGGTGGTGGCACTCGTGCGCGACCTCGTCGGGCGAGCCTTCACAGACAACGATGCCGACGCCACGGTCCGTCCGCTCGCGCAGACGGACATCATCGTGGTCGCGCCCTACAACGCACAGCGTCAGACCGTGCACGACGCGCTCGCCGCGGCGGGCTTCCCCGACGTCCCGGTCGGCACGGTCGACAACTTCCAGGGCAAGGAGGCGGTGGTGTCCATCACGTCCCTCGCGGCATCCAGCGGACGCGATGCCCCACGCGGTCCGGAGTTCCTGCTGCTGCAGAACCGACTGAACGTGGCGATCTCGAGAGCGCAGGTCGCGGCATACCTCATCCACTCACCGGCCCTGCTCGACGACCTGCCCCGCACACCCGAGGGGGTCGCTCGCATGAGCGCCTTCGCGCGGCTGGTCGGTGCGGCGAGCTGAGGCAGCACCGTGAACAGCGAGGTAGAGCGATGACCCACACGATCGATGAGATCCTGCGCGCGTCGGCGGCGTGGGTCTGGTTCCCCCGCGACAGCGATCAGCAGAAGAATCACCTGCAGCTGGTCCGTTACCCTGCGCGCTTCGGCGGCGGAGTGCGGGGCTCCCAGGTCGACTCTGATGCCGACCCCGTCACCGTGCTCGACCATGCGATCGAGCACACGAGGGCCTGGCGCGAGACGGAGTTGCGGTTCTGGACCAACGCGTCCGATCGCCCCGATCTCGAGGAGGAACTGCGGCGGCGAGGAGCGGAACATGTCGACACGGTCGCCGTGTTCGCTCGCCCGATCGAGGGATCGATCGTCGACGTCCCCCTCGGGATCAGCGCAGAGGTCGTGCGGACGCTCGACCAGGTTCGCGAGGTCGACCAGATCAACGTGCCCGTCTGGCAGCAGCAGCCACTCGACGAAGAAGGGCTCCGCGTCGAATTCGATGAGATCACATCGAATCTCGACGCGGGAAAGATCTTCCGCGTGCTCGCGCGATTCGACGCGGACGGCGAGGCGGTGAGCACGGGTGGCTGCACGATCGCCGACGGGTTCGCCCGGCTGTGGGGCGCGGCCACGCTCGAGCACGCGCGGGGGAGAGGTGCCTATCGCGCCGTCCTCGCCGAACGGCTGAGAGTGAGCGCCGCACTCGGAGCCACGACCGCCCTCGTGAAGGGTCGCACGGCGACGTCGGCGCCGATCCTCGCGGGAGCCGGATTCACGCACCACGGAGACGAGCGCGGCTACCGACTCACCGTGTGAGTCACGTCATCGGAATCGTCGGCGACAGCGAATACCCCGCCGACCGTGCTGCACCGGTGTGCAGACTCCGCTTCGCCCGGGGAGATGCGGTGATCAGGCCACGCTGTCGCCGAGCTCCTCACGCAGAATCCGTGCTCCTGCCGCCAGCGCGCTCAGCTTGTCGAGTGCGACCCGCCTCGGCAGTGGTGCCATACCGCAGTTCGAGCTGGGAATCAGCAGCTCTGCGTCGACGAACTCGAGCGCGCGGCGCAGGGTGTCGGCGACTTCTTCCGGAGTCTCGATCTTCTCGCTCGACACATCGATCGCCCCGAGCATGACCTTCTTGCCGCGGATGAGCTCGATGAGGTCCATCGGCACGTGCGAGTGGTGGCTCTCGAGCGAGATGATGTCGATGGACGACCCCTGCAGAAGCGGGAACGACTCCTCGTACTGCCTCCACTCCGCCCCGAGGGTCGCCTTCCAGTCGTTGTTCGCCTTGATCCCATAGCCGTAACAGATGTGCACAGCCGTCTCGGCGTTCAGCCCTTCGACGGCGCGCTCCAGGGCCGCGATGCCCCAGTCCTTCATCTCATCGAAGAAGACGTTGAACGCGGGCTCGTCGAACTGGATGATGTCGACTCCCGCGGCCTCGAGCTCTCTCGCCTCCTGATTGAGGATCGTCGCGAACTCCCACGCCAGCTTCTCGCGGCTGCGATAGTGGCGGTCAGCCAGGGTGTCGATCATCGTCATCGGGCCCGGCAGCGCCCACTTGATCGGCTGATCGGTCTGCCGGCGCAGAAACGCCGCGTCCTCCACGAAGACGGGCTTGCGGCGGCTCACTGCACCCACGACAGAGGGCACGCTCGCGTCGTAGCGGTCGCGGATGCGGACGGTCTCGCGCTTCTCGAAGTCGACGCCGTCGAGGTGTTCGATGAACGTGGTGACGAAGTGCTGGCGAGTCTGCTCGCCGTCGCTGACGATGTCGATGCCGCGTCGACGCTGCTCGTGCACCGCGGCTCGCAGCGCATCATGCTTGCCCTCGGCGAGTGCATCGCCCTCGAGCTCCCAGGGCGACCAGAGCACCTCCGGTCTTGCGAGCCATGCCGGCTTGGGCAGGCTCCCGACGATCGAGGTGGGGAGGAGAGCTCGCCCGGTCGTCGAGCCAGCGCCGGTCATCGGACGGGAGCCGGGTAGGCGGCGGCCCACTGATCCAGCACGCGCCGGTGGGGCGTCACGAAGTGCTCGTCCGCGTAGCGTCCCTGCACGACTGCGAGCTGGCTGCGCTCTTCGCGGTCGTACGTGATCTCCGTCTGCTGGAAGTCTTCATGCGCCAGGCTCGGACGGTACACGCTCTCTGCGGGCGTGTTCGCGTTGTAGATCTCGGGCCGGTAGATCTTCTGGAAGGTCTCCATCGTGCTGATCGTGCCGATGAGCTGCAGATCGGAGTAGTCGCTCAGAAGATCGCCACGGAAGTAGAAGGCGAGCGGGGCGACGCTGCCGCGCGGCATGAAGTACCGCACCTGCAATCCCATCTTCCCGAAGTACTCGTCGGTGAGCGAGAAGGAGTCCTGGACGTACTCGGCGCCGAGCACGGGGTGGTGATTGCCGTTGCGGCGGTACGTCCTGCTGGTCGAGACGCTGATGCAGATGACCGGCAGCGTCGGGAACCGCTCCTGATACGCGTCGGACTCGAGGAAGTGCTGGAAGAGCTTGCCGTGCAGCACGCCGAAGTCATCGGGAGTCGCGAATCCGCCGGCGGCTGCGCTCGCCGCGGGCAGGACGACGCTGAAGTCGTAGTCGCGAAGGTAGGAGGAGAAGTTGTTCCCCACGATCCCTTGGTGACGCTCTCCGGTCAATCGGTCGACGATGTGGATGTCGAGGACTTCGAGGACCGGGAACTCCCGATCTTCGCCGTCGGCGAATCGCAGCTGCACGGAGACGATGTCGAGCTCGACCGAGTAGCGGTCGCCGTCAGGGCTGTCACCGCGTGCGAGATCGTTGAACCGACGGTCGATCATCGTGAGGGCATTGCGGAGGTTCTGCTGGCGCCGCTCACCGCGGGCGAGGTTGGCGAAGTTGGTGGTGATCCGCGAACTGTCCGACGGGGCGTAGTCCTCGTCGAAGCGCGTGGTGGTGATGCTGAACGTGATCTCGTTCGCCATGAGGGGCCAATCCGGGAGAAGAGAGGCCGGCTCGGCCTCGCGAAAGCTGTGTTCTCATGGTGCGGCCGCAGCGAGGCCATCGGGTAATTCGGCTCCACTATGCGGTGATATAGCCTTCTCCTATGCCCAGGCGATCGAGCGGTATCACGCTGCAACAGCTCCAGTACTTCATCGAGGTCGCCGCGGAAGGTTCGATCACCGCCGCGGCCGACGTGCTCTATGTCGCTCAGCCCACCATGTCGGCGGCGATGAAGGACCTCGAGAACCGGGTCGGCCGTGCTCTTCTGACCCGCTCGGCCAGGGGCGTCACGCTCACCAGCGACGGGTCGGAGTTCCTCGGATACGCCAGACAGATCGTCGAGCAGGCCGAGCTGCTCGAGCAGCGCTATCTGGGGCGGCCGCCGTCACGCCGCCTTCTCGGGGTGTCGACGCAGCACTATTCCTTCGCCGTCGATGCGTTCGTGCGGATGGTCAAGGGCTCGAGCGCGGCCGAGTACGAGTTCTCACTGCGCGAGACCCGCACGTGGGACATCATCGAAGACGTGCGGACGCTGCGCAGCGAACTCGGCATCCTCTTCCGCAACGACTTCAACCGGAACGTCATCGACAAGCTGCTGCGAGACTCTGGTCTCGCGTTCCATCCGCTCTTCATCGCCGAGCCGCACATCTTCGTCTCGCGACGGAACGCGCTCGCCTCTCGAGAGCGGGCGACGCTCGACGATCTCGTCGGTCTGCCGCGGCTCACCTTCGACCAGGGGGCGAACAACTCGTTCTACTTCGCCGAGGAGATCCTGTCGACCCTCTCGAGCTCGCGGGAGATCAGGGTCTCCGACCGAGCGACGATCTTCAACCTCATGATCGGGCTCGACGGCTACACGATCTCGACGGGCATCATCAGTGACGATCTCGATCCCGAGATCGTCGCTGTGCCCCTCGACGTCGACGATCACATCGAGATCGGATGGGTCGGGCGCACGGCGATCCCCCTCACCGAGCAGGCGAAGCGGTATCTCGTCGAGGTGCGCGACGTCGTCGCGGGCTTCGGCGTGGCGCTGCTCGACGAGGGCGAGTCGGCGATGCCTCAGACGGTGCCGTAGAGGCGGTCTCCGGCGTCGCCGAGCCCGGGGACGATGTAGCCCTTCTCGTTCAGACGCTCGTCGAGCGCGCCGAGCACGATGGTCACATCGCGGTCGCCGACGAGCGCCTCGATCGCGGCGAGACCCTCCGGCGTTCCCAGCAGGCAGATGGCCGTGACGTCCTTGGCCCCGCGGTCGAACAGGAACTGGATGGCCGCAGCCAGCGAGCCACCGGTTGCGAGCATCGGGTCGATGGCGAAGCACTGGCGGTCGCTGAGGTCATCGGGGAGACGCTCGGCGTAGGTGGTCGGCTCGAACGTCTCTTCGTCGCGGACCATCCCGAGGAACCCGACCTCGGCGGTCGGCAGCAGCTTGACGAGACCTTCGAGCATGCCGAGACCTGCACGCAGGATCGGGACGACGATCGGACGCGGCTCGGAGATCTTGACGCCCATCGTCGTGGTCACCGGAGTGGTGATCTCGACCGGACTGACCTTCACGTTGCGGGTCGCCTCGTACGCGAGCAGCGTCACGAGCTCTTCGGTCAGCTGGCGGAAGACCGGCGACGGTGTGCGATGGTCGCGCAGCACCGAGAGCTTGTGAGTGACGAGAGGGTGGTCGGCGACGTGGACACGCATGCTTACAGGCTAATGCGCCGGACGCCCCCGTACGACATCGGATGCGCGGGGCGGCTTCTGCGGCTGTCGTAGGCTCGACCCATGACCGCCGCCGACATCATCGCGATGCGCCGCGCGCTCGAGCTCGCGGCCGACGCCGCGGCAGCGTCGGAGATCCCCGTCGGCGCGGTGGTGCTCGACGCCGAGGGGCGGATCTTCGCGGAGGGTCGCAACAATCGCGAGGCGACCGGCGATCCGACCGGTCACGCCGAGGTCGAGGCACTGCGTGCTGCCGCGGCATCCGCCGGCTCGTGGAATCTCGAGGGCAATACCCTCGTCGTCACGCTCGAGCCCTGCCTCATGTGCGCAGGGGCGATCCTGCAGGCGCGAATCAGCCGAGTCGTCTTCGGCGCCTGGGACGACAAGGCGGGGGCCGCCGGGTCGATGTACGACGTGCTGCGCGACCGTCGGCTGCCGTATCGTGCCGAGGTCATCGGCGGAATCCAGGCAGACGACGCCGCGGCTCTGCTGCGGGACTTCTTCGAGCAGCGCCGCTGACGGTCGCCGACGTGGTGCGAGTCAGTCCGAGGACTTGAGCACGAACACGTCGGTCGACGGCTCCGGATCGAGCGACGGCCGATACACGTCGGGCTCGATGTAGATGACCCTGGCCGTCGGCACGGCCTCGCGGATGCGGGCCTCGATCGCGTCGATGTCGACGGCGGCCTCGCGCAGCGGCTTGTCGGAATTGAGCGCGATCTTCGCGGCCACCATCAGCTCGTCGGGGCCGAGGTAGAGGGTCTTCATGTGGATGATCTTCTCGATCTCGTCGCCCGCGTTGATCGCGTCGACGATGCGATCGTGATCGGCCTGCGTGGCTCCCTCACCCACGAGGAGGCTCTTGGTCTCGACTCCGAGCACGATCGCGATGACCACGAGCAGGATGCCGATCATCAGGGTGCCGAGAGCGTCGAACAGCGGGTTGCCGGTGATCACGGTGAGGCCGACGCCGAGCAGCGCGAAGGTGAGCCCGGTCAGTGCTCCGACGTCTTCTAGCAGCACGACGGGCAGCTCCGGTGCCTTCGCGCGGCGGACGAACGACACCCACGACTGGCCCTCGTCGCGCACGAGGTTGCTCTCCTTGACGGCCGTGCGCAGCGAGAACGACTCGAGACCGATCGCGACGACGAGCACGACGAGCGGCAGCCACCACCAGGTTTTGTCGAGCTCGTGCGGGTTGGTGAGCTTGTCGATCGCCTCGTAGATCGCGAACAGGCCACCGACGGAGAACAGGATGATCGACACGACGAAGGCGTAGACGTAGCGCTCCCGGCCGTAGCCGAACGGGTGCGCTCGGTCGGCCCCGCGCTTCGCCTTGCGCCCACCCACCATGAGCAGCAGCTGGTTGCCGGAGTCGGCGACCGAGTGGATCGCCTCCGCGAGCATCGACGCGGATCCTGAGAGCGCCCAGGCGACGAACTTCGCCAGGGCGATGCCCAGATTCGCCAGGAACGCCGCGAGAATGGCCTTGCCGCCGCCGGATGCACTCATGCGTCGAGTCTAGATCCGCTCGTCCGTGGTCGCCCGGAGCGCCCGCCGTAGGATGACGACATGGCTGATTCTCTTCCCGCTCTCGCGTTCCTCGGTGCCGGTTCGATGGGCGGCGCGATCCTCCGAGGGGTCGTCGCATCCGGGATCCCCGTCGACGGAGGCATCACCGCGACGAACCGCTCAGCCGAGAAGGCGGCGGCCTTCGCCGACCTCGACGGCGTCACGAGCATCGCGCTCTCCGAGACACCGGACGGCAACGCGCAGGCGGCACAGTCGGCTCGGATCGTCCTGGTGGGCGTGAAGCCGGCGATGGTCCCCGATCTGCTGCGCGAGATCGCGCCCTCTCTGCCCGACGACGCGATCGTGGTGAGTCTGGCGGCCGGGGTGACCCTGCAGACCTTCGCCGACAACCTCGGCGCCGACGTCCGTGTCATCCGCTCGATGCCGAACACCCCGTCGACGGTCGGCAAGGGCGTCACGGGTCTCGCGGCGGGAGCAGCCGCATCCACCGACGACCTCGCTCTCGTGCACCGTCTCTTCGCGACTGTGGGTGCAGTCGTCGAGGTTCCGGAGTCGCAGATCGACGCCCTGTCGACGATCTCGGGGTCGGGCCCCGCTTACGTCTACCTGCTCATCGAGGAGCTCACGAAAGCCGCCGTCGGCATGGGCTTCAGCGAGGGCGACGCGCGAGTCATGGTGGAGCAGACCTTCATCGGAGCGACCGCACTGCTCGACGCCTCGGGCGAGGAGCCGTCCGAGCTCCGCCGCCGGGTCACGAGTCCCAAGGGCACCACCGAGCGAGCCGTCGCGGTGCTGCAGGATGCTCACCTGGACCGGACGTTCGCGGAGGCCGCGGATGCGGCGCTGGCCCGGGCGAAAGAGCTGGCGGCCGGCGGCTGACATGCAGCTGCGGTTCACGGGTCAGATCTGGTTCTGGCGCGGACCGGCGCCGTTCCACTTCGTGACCGTGCCACCCGCCGAGAGCGAGAGGATCGGCGAGGTCGCGAGCGTCGTCACGTACGGGTGGGGGATGATCCCCGCATCCGTGACGATCGGGCGCACGAGCGTGACCACGGCACTGTGGCCGAAAGACGGCGGCTACATCGTGCCGATCAAGAAGGCGCTGCAGGATCGTGAGGGCGTCGGGATCGACGACGTCGTCGAGATCATGCTCGACATCGACGCCTGAACTCGCGAGGGCACCAGCCGCTCAGCGGTCGAGTGCGGCGAATCGCTCGATGTCGCTGTTGGTTCCCGAGACGATGATGAGGTCGTGGTTCGTGACGATCGTGTTGGCCTCGGCGTAGCGGAACGGCTTGCCGGGGCTCTTCACCCCGACGACGGTGACCTTGTACTTGCTGCGCACGCCGGACTCGTTCAGACCCACGCCGCGGATGAACTTCGGCGGGTACATCTTCGCCAGGACGAAGTCGTCGTCGAAGCGGATGAAGTCGAGCATGCGACCGGAGACGAGGTGGGCGACGCGCTCGCCGGCCTCACGCTCGGGGTAGATGACGTGGTTGGCGCCGACGCGGGCGAGGATCTTGCCGTGTGACTGCGAGACGGCCTTGGCCCAGATCTGGGGCACCTTGAGGTCGACGAGGTTCGCGGTGATCAGCACGGATGCCTCGATCGACGAGCCGACGGCGACGACGGCGACCTGGAAGTCCTGAGCGCCGATCTGACGCAGGGCGTCGATGTTCTTCGCATCGGACTGCACGGTGTGGGTGACGCGGTCCGACCACTTCTGCACGAGCTCGAGGTTCGCGTCGATGGCCAGCACTTCGCGGTCGAGGCGATCGAGCTCGCCGGCACACGCGGCACCGAACCGGCCGAGACCGATGACGAGGACGGGAGCATCGCTCCGGAGTACTTCAACCAACGATCGGCCTTTCGACGGGCAGCGAGTAATACTGCGATCGCGATGTCGCGGCGACTGCCGCGGCGAGAGTCACTGTACCAACGCGCCCCATGAAGACGGTGGTCGCGAGCACGTACTTGGCGGAATCGGGGAGTTCCGCGGTGAGGCCGGTCGAGAGGCCGACGGTGCCGAACGCGGAGATCACGTCGAACAGCACATGACTGATGTCGGCCTTGGTGATCTGGGCGATGATGATCGTCGACAACGCGACGATCGTGGCACCCCACGCGACGACGCTGAGTGCCACCCGCTGCACGTCGCTGGGGATGCGGCGGCCGAAGACCTCGACCGACTGGCGACCCTTGGCCTCGGACCACACGGCGATGGCGAGTACTGCGAGAGTCGTGACCTTGATTCCGCCGGCGGTGGATGCGGAACCGCCGCCGACGAACATCAGCATGCTCGCGGCCAGCAGCGACGAGCCGTTCAGGTCGTCCATCTCGATCACGTTGAAGCCGCCCGAACGGGTCATCGCCGAGAGGAAGAACGCCTGGAATGTGGTGTCTGCGGCATCCATCGACCCGAAGGTCTTCGGGTTGTTGTACTCGAGGATCAGGAAGACGGCTGCGCCGAGCACGAACAGGAGAACAGTGGTGACGAGGGTGAGCTTGGTGTGCAGTGACCACTTCTTCACATGCCACACATGCTTGGCCAGTGTGTAGATCACGGGAAAGCCGATGCTCCCGAGGAAGACGCCCACCATCAGCAGCGACAGCACGAGATAGTCGTCGGCGAAGACGGCCACGCCGCCGTCGTTGGGAGCGAACCCGGTGTTCGTGAACGCCATCGCGGCGAAGTACGGCGCCTCCCACAGCGCGGCGATCGGGTCGACCTCGGCCAGGACCAGTGCGGGGTAGAGGAGGATCGCGAGAGCGCCCTCGATGATCAGCGCCGACACCGCGACGGTGCGCAGAAGCTGGCCGACCTCGCCCAGTCGAACGGTCTGGCTCTCGTTCACGACACCGCCGTGCGCGCGCAGCGGGTTCGTGTCTCCGGCGGCCATGAGCTTCGCACGCAGACCGAGTCGCTTCGAGATGACCAGGCCCATCAGAGAGGCGAGCGTGAGCACGCCGAGGCCACCGATGTTCACGCCGATGAAGATCAGCACGTGCCCAAACGGAGACCAGTGATTCGCCATGTCGACGGTGGCGAGGCCCGTGACGCAGATGGTCGACACAGCGGTGAACAGCGCATCCGCCAGCGGCGTGACTGTGCGCGATGCCGACGCGATCGGCAGTGACAGCAGCACGGTGAACACGAGGATGAGCAGCGCGAAGATGACGATCGCGAAGCGTGAGGGCGACGAGGTGATGAGGTGCTTGCCCCACGATGCGACGTTCTGAAGACGCTGTCGAGGTGACGACGCCGAAGCGATGCCCGACATCGAGTCCCCCTTCGCTTCACCTCGCCACGCACCGCGGCTGCTCGACGTCGATCGCCGAGCCTTCGTCATGGTACTCCGTGCCAGGGACGACTACCCTGATCACATGACGGACATCTTCGACGTGATCGCAGACGGTACGAGGCGAGACATCCTCCAGCTCCTCCTGCGACGCACCACCGAAGGGGACGCCGGCACGAGCGTGAGCCATATCGTCGCCGACCTCGGCATCAGCCAGCCCACAGTGTCGAAGCATCTGAAGGTGCTCCGCGAGGCCGAACTGGTCAGCGTGCGCGAAGACGGCCAGCGCCGCTTCTACAGCCTCGCCGTCGAGCCTCTCGAGGTCGTCGACGACTGGCTCGTCCCGTTCCTCATGGACGCCTACGGCGATGACGCGCCGGACATCGCCTACCCCGGGCAGCCACTGCCCGACTCTGCGGCACACGCCGCAGAGGTGGTCGGTCGTGCGGCGGCATCTGCGAAGCACGTCGTCGCCAACGCGTTCAAGCGCTTCGGCGGCTGACGCCCCGACGCACGTCGCCCCGGACGCACGTCGCCCCCGACGACAACGGGGGGCCTGTCATCGGGGGCGTGGCCGCGGGCCCCAGCCCGCGTGACTCGGACGGTGCCATCGTGAGTCGTGGATTCAGCATCCCAGCGCAGCCTGAGCGGTTCCGGCATACGTCCTATGTCTGCGCTGTGACGAGCGTGAGCCGTCCGGGGGAGTCGTTCCTCAGCGCCGCGCGGCTCTGCGTCGGAACAGCCACGCACCCCACACGACCGAGCTGGCCAGGATCAGGACGCACCACCCGATCGCCCACAGCGGCTCAGTCGCCAGCGGAGCATCGGTGAGCAGGCCCCGGATCGTGTCGACGATCGGCGTGATCGGCTGGTAGGTCGCGACGGGCTGAAGCCACTCCGGCATGCTCGCCACGGGCACGAACGCGCTGGAGAGATAGGGGAGGAACAACAGCACGAACCCGTATCCGTTCGCGCCCTCCGGTGACCTCGCCGCCAGACCGATCGCGGCGAACAGGTAGGTGATCGCCAGGATGTACAGGGCGATGAGTCCGGCCAGCGCCAGCCATTCGATGAACGACGCATCGGGGCGGAAGCCGACGAGAATGCCCACGACGATCACGATGGCGGTGGCCACCAGGTTGCGCAGCAGGCTCGCCACGACATGACCCGTGAGCACCGCCCCCGCGCGCAACGGCATGGTGCGGAAGCGGTCGATGATCCCCGTGCGCATGTCGTTTGCGACGTACACGGCGGTGGAGGACGCTCCGAAGCCGGCGCACGTGAGGATGATGCCGGGCACGACGTAGTCGACGTATGCACCGGAGGGGTCGATCGCGCCGCCGAACACCCACGTGAACATCAGCATGAGCATCACGGGCAGCAGGATCGCCATCAGCAGCGATTCGCCGTCGCGCAGCGAGTGACGCAGGCTCCGGCCCACGAAGACGGCCTCGGCGGTCAGGCCCCCCAGACGTGGGCGCGGCCGGAATGTGGAGGGCGGTGTGAGGGTGACCGCTGTCGTGGCGTTCATGAGTGCTCCTTCGTGAGCTCGGCGACGGGCTCGGTCGTCGTGACCGCGAGGAAGACGTCGTCGAGGGTCGGCCGGCGAAGCGAGACGACGCCGTCGAGGCCCTCTTCGTCGAGGCGATCGAGCGCTCGCCGCAGGTCGGCGACCGTGCCGTCGGTCGCGATCTCTCGCACCAGGTCACCCTGCGCGTCGTGCAGCTCGACCGTGTCGCCGCCGATGCGCGCCTTGAGCTCGTCGGCGGTGCCGAGTGCGGCGATCCGACCCTCGTGCAGCACCGCGATGCGATCGGCGAGCTGATCGGCCTCCTCGAGGTACTGCGTCGTGAGCAGCACAGTCGTCCCCGCGGCCGCGACTGTGCGGATGAGCTCCCAGAGATCGCGCCTGCTTCGGGTGTCGAGGCCCGTAGTGGGCTCGTCGAGGAAGAGCACCTCGGGAGTGACGACGAAGCTCAGAGCGAGGTCGAGACGCCGCCTCATGCCCCCTGAGAAGGTCCGCACGGATCGCGTGGCCGCATCCGTGAGGTCGAAGCGTGAGATGAGCTCGGCCGCCCGGCGTGCCGACTCGATCCGGGTCATGCCTGCAAGCCGGGCGAACATCACGACGTTGTCGATCGCGGTCAGACCGTCGTCGACGGCGGCGGACTGTCCGGTCAGGCTGATTCGTCGCTGGACCTCTCGAGCTTCGGTGCGCGTGTCGAACCCGGCGACGAGAGCACGGCCGGCGTCTGCGGTCGTCAGCGTCGTGAGGATGTTGATCGTGGTCGTCTTGCCCGCGCCGTTCGGCCCCAGCAGTGCGAAGACCTCGCCGCGTGACACGGTGAACTCGAGGTCGTCGACCACTCGTTTCTTTCCGAAGGCCTTGCTCAGCCCGCGGACTTCGATCGCCTGATTCATCGGTGCTTCCCTTCCATACTGGAACTGTGTACGGGCAAAACTGTGTGCGTGATACTCAATTGTGTATGACAGTAACACACTGTTTACGAAATATACAGAAGTAGGATGGCCGCATGACCGAGATCGAGCCTCCGGAGCTGCCGCGCGGAATCGCACTCGCCTGGGGGGTCGCGACGAACCCTCAGCGGGGACCCAAGCGCGAGATGAGCGTAGAGCGCATCGTCGACGCCGCCGTCGAGTTGGCGGATGCCGACGGGATCGGCGCCGTGTCGATGGCTGCCGTCGCGGCGGCGCTCGGATTCACACCCATGTCGCTGTATCGATACGTGAGCGCGAAGGACGACCTGCTGCTGCTCATGCAGGAGCAGGCCACGGGGTTGCCGCCGGAGACGGTGCGAGAGCTCGACGGCTGGCGCGCGAGGCTCCTTGCGCTGTACGCCGAGCAGGTGCTGCTGTATCAGCGCCACCCCTGGATGCTGTCTCTGCCGATCAACGGCTCGCCGATCACGCCCCACAGCTCTGCGTGGCTGGACGCGAGTCTCGAGGCGCTGGAGACGACGCCGCTCTCGGCAGATGAGCGCATGGCCGTGGCGCTGGCGGTCACCGGGAACGCGCGGTGGTGCGGAATCGTGCAGGCCGGCTACACGGAGCAGGCCCGAGGCAGCGGACTCGGGCCGGATGAGGTGGCACGCCGCGAGTCCGAGCTCTACGACCGCGTCATCACGGCAGACGAGTTCCCCGCGCTGCGCCGTGCGATCGACGACGGGGTGTTCACCTCGCCCTCCGATCCGTTCCGATTCGGCATCGAGCGCGTGTTCGACGGTGTCGCCGCCTACATCGACTCCCTCGACCGCGGAGCGCCGGCTCAGCCGGTGACCGACTGGATCGCCCTCGACCCGGTCGAGCTCACGGGTGATCGACGCCTCAAGGAGGCGCAGAAGGCTGTGCGGGAGGCCGAGAAGGCGCTCCGGCTCGCGCACAAGGCCGAGCGTCAGGCGCTCCGCGAGGCTCGCGAGCGAGTGGCGAGAGCGGCCAAGTCCCGCTGATCAGGTGATCCTCACTGATCACACACGCCACATGGGTTTACACGCGTCCCAGATTCCCCCTAGAGTGTGCACAAATCGAGAAAGGGGTACGTGGGATGCCCGAGGTTCCAGATGTCCGGTTCCTTACGGTGGCTGAGGTCGCCGAACTCATGCGCGTGTCGAAGATGACCGTCTATCGAATGGTGCACGCTGGGGAGCTGCCTGCCATTCGCTTCGGTCGCAGTTTCCGGGTTCCGGAATCCGCGGTGGCCGATGCTCTGCAACGACCGATAGCCGACGTCGGCTGACGCTCTCGTCTCGGTCTCGAGAGCGCGTGCGGCGAGAGCTCCACTGTTTGCTAGACTGATCCGAGGCATTTTTCCGTGCCCGTACCCGGGTGTCCGTCACCGACGACACCCAGCCACTGACTTAGTGAGGTTTCCGTGGGTTCTGTCATCAAGAAGCGCCGCAAGCGCATGGCGAAGAAGAAGCACCGCAAGCTGCTTCGTAAGACTCGCCACCAGCGTCGCAACAAGAAGTAAGCGACCAGACACGAGCGCCTGTCTCCGGACGGGCGCTTTGTGTCTCTGCCCCCGGTTTCCCACTCGTCGCAGGAGCATGCCATGAAGTCGATCACCGTCACCGAGCTCGCCGAGCGTTCGAACACTCCGCTCATCGATGTCCGCGAGGTCGATGAGTTCGCCGCCGGACACGTTCCCGGCGCGGTCAACATCCCGATGTCCGAGATCGGCAACCGTCTCGAAGAGCTTCCTGCAGAGTCGTTCGACGTGATCTGCCAGGCCGGCGGACGCTCGGCACGCGTGGTCGAGGCGCTCGAAGCCCGCGGTTACGACGCGACCAACGTCGAGGGTGGAACGGGCGAGTGGATCGCTCAGGGCCGCGATGTCGAGGTGCCGTCGGCGTGACCACGCTGACCCTCATCGGCAAGCCCGACTGCCACCTGTGCGACGTCGCGTCCGAGATCATCGACTCCGTGGTCGCCGAACTCCCTGACGCGGCTGCCGAGCGCATCGAGATCGTCGAGGCGTCGATCAAGGACGATCCCGCACTCTACGAGCTGTGGTGGGAGAAGATCCCGGTCGTCCTCATCGACGGGGAGCTGCATGCGCACTGGCGCCTGTCGGCCGATCGGCTGCGCGATGCGCTCGAATCCGCCGTGCAGCACGACGCACTGGAGAAGGAAGCGCGATGATCCGTCACGTCGTCACCTGGAAGCTCGCCGCAGACGATGCAGCGACGCGCTCCGAGCAGGCCGCCGAGGTCGCTCGCAGGCTGAATGAACTAGACGGCGTCGTGCCGCAGCTTCGCTCGATCTCTGCGGGCGCGAACATCGCATATCCCGACGCGAACTGGGACGTCACCCTCGTTGCGGACGTCGATTCGATCGATGCCCTCGAGGAATACCAGGTGCACCCGGCTCACGAAGAGGTCGTGGCGTACGTGCGCTCGGTGGTCGCGTCGCGCGTGGCCGTCGACTTCGAGGTCTGAGCCGCCGGTCTGCAGCTGTCGATCCGACGGGAGCAGGTGGAGTCATGGGCGAGATCACCTGGCGCGACGTGACCGTCGTGTGGGCGCGGCCCCCCGACCTTCAGGGGTTCACCGAATCCGACGCCGCCGCGATGGGGCAGGGGCAGATCGACCGCTTCCGCGAGCTGACCGGCAGGCGGGCCCAGGGGTTTCTGGCGGGGAGGGCACTGATCCGCGAACTCGTGCGCAGATTGCACGGCTCCGACGAGGTTCGGCTCTCCAGCCGCTGCGCGCGATGCGGCGCGGATCACGGCCGGCCGCGCTCCGCCGGCGTCTCGCTCAGCGTGAGCCATGCCGAGGATCTGGTCGTGGTGGCGGCGACAGCGGGGTCGACCCTGCTGGGCGTCGACGTCGAGCAGGCGACAGCCGATGGCCGCCTCGACGGGTTGGGGCCGCTGTTCCCCGACGGCAGCGCTCCGGATCTCGCGGCGTGGACGCGCATCGAAGCGGCCGTCAAGGCGGATGGTCGCGGCTTCGAGATCGAGCCGCCTGAGGTACTCCTGCAGCCGCGCTCCGATGGCGTGGAACCGCGCGTGTGGTCGGCGACGCTCCCCGGGCGCCGGGAGCCCCTCGAGGTCACGACGCTCATCGGGCCGCCCGGATACGTGCTGAGCGTCGCGGTCGGCTGATTCTCTGCCGTCAGCGCTGCCGTCAGCGCTGCCGTCAGCGCTGGCGCCGGGCAGCGGGGAGCGCGGGAAGCGGGAGCTCGTCGATCCAGGTCCGCACGAGGGCGCGCGCCTGGCCGCCGGCGACCTCGTCGACCAGCCCGAGGAAGTCGTCGCTCGTCACCGCGAGCCGAGCGAAGCGCGACGTCCACTCGCGCGTCAGAGCGAAGAACCGCTCGTCGCCGATCGTGAGACGCAGGGCATGCAGGGCGAGGGCGCCGCGCTTGTACACGCGGTCGTCGAACATGTCGTTCGGGCCGGGATCCGAGAGCACGAGGTCTTGGGGGAGTGTGCGGAGAGCGGCGTGATGCATCAGGGCCTTCGCGTGGGCGGTGGGCCCTCCCGCGGCCTCGGACCACAGCCACTCCGAGTAGCACGCGTATCCCTCGTTCAGCCAGATGTCCTGCCAGCGGGCGACGCCGACGCTGTTGCCGAACCACTGGTGTGCGAGCTCGTGCGCGATCAGCCGCTCGCTTCCACCCAGGCCGTCGACGTGGTTGGCACCGAAGATCGCCATGCCCTGAGCTTCGAGCGGGATCTCGAGCACGTCGGGGGTGACGACGATCTTGTACGACTCGTAGGGGTACGGGCCGAAGGCCTCGACGAACGTCTCCATCATCTGCGGCAGTGCGGCGAAGTCGGAGCGCACCCTCGGCGCAAGCGCTCGGGGGTGGAACAGCCGCCCCGGCGTCGCGCCGAGCTCGACCCTGTCGTCGTCGTACTGACCGAGCTGCACCGTCATCAGATACGTGGCCGTCGGCACCGGCTGGTCGAAGGTCCAGCGAGTGCGGCCCCGCTGCGTAGACCGGGTGGCGGCGCCGCCGCTCACGACGGTGTATTCGGGGTCGGCGGTGAACTGCAGGCGATACGTCGCCTTGTCGGAGGGGATGTCATTGCACGGGAACCAGGTCGGAGCGCCGGTCGGCTGCGACGCGACCAGCACGCCGTCCTCGAGCTCTTCCCAGCCGAGGAGTCCCCACCGTGTGCGGCGAGGCGACGGGGCACCCGAGTACTCGACGGTGACGGTGAGTTCCTGACCGCTCGCTCGCTCGCCGCCGAACGTCACCTTGAGCCGCCGGTCGTCCTGCCGGAACGAGGCGGCTCGGTCGCCGCTCACCCGCACCTTCGTGGCCTTGAGTCCGACGAGGTCGAAGGACACGTGCTTGGCCGACTCCTGCATCCGCAACCGGATCGTCGCGATGCCCGTGAGGCGGTTCGTCGTCACGCGGTAGTCGATGGCGAGGTCGTAGTGCAGCACCCCGTAGCGCCGATCACCGCTGTGCGGGGTGTACGGGTCGACGTTCATGCGTCGGAGGCCTGGTAGGAACGCACCTTGACGGCACGCCACGGGCCGATCGGGTTGCCGCTCCACCTGCTGCCGACGGGCACGAACTCGCCGCGCATCACGAGCGACGCAGGGCCGACCGTCGCATCCGCTCCGATCGTCGCCGCGGGGAGGATCACGCTGTGCGGCCCGAGGGTCGCACCGTTCTCGAGGGTCACTGCGTCGATGCTCATCACTCGATCATGGAACAGATGCGTCTGAACCACACATCCGCGGTTCACCGTGGCGCCGTCGCCGAGCGTCACGAGATCGGGCTCGGGCAGCCAGTAGCTGTCGGTCCAGACGCCTCGACCGATCTTGGCTCCGAGTGTGCGCAGCCAGATGGCGAGGGCGGGCGTACCGGAAGCCGCGTTCGCGAACCAGAGGGCGGCGACCATCTCAGTGAACGTGTCGGACACCTCGGTGCGCCAGACGAAGCTCGACCAGAGCGGATGCTCTCCGGCACGGATCGGCCCGACGATGATCCACTTCGCCGCTGTCGTGACGAGGGCGGCGATCGCGCCGGCGGCGAGCATGACGGCGCTCGAGAGCACGACCGCCCAGCCGAGCCCCCATGTCTCGACCACCGCGGCGAGCGTGAGCATCACGGCGAGTCCGATCGCGCAGGTCACGAACACCGGGATGATGCGCCCCAGCTCCCAGAGCGCTCGCGCGACGCGCAGACCGGTGCGGGGGCGATAGGTGCGCTCGAGGTCGGAGTCGTTGACCACCCGACGCAGTCGCGCGGCGGGCGAGCCCAACCACGACGACCCGGCCTTCGCCTTGGGCGGCGCGACAGACAGCACGGCCACGAGGCCGTCGCGGGGCACGTTGTGCCCGCCGGCCGCCATGCCGGAGTTGCCGAGGAACGCGCGCTTGCCGATCCGCGCCGTGCCCAGTCGCATCCACCCACCCTGCAGTTCGTAGGTGGCGACCATCGTGTCGTCGGCGAGGAATGCGCCGTCCGCGATCGTGGTGAGCTTCGGGATGAGCAGCACCGTCGACGCCTCGACATCGCGACCGACGTCGGCACCGAGGGCGCGTAGCCAGAACGGCGTGAAGCTGCTGGAGTACAGGGGGAAGAGGAAGGTGCGCGCAGAGTCGAGCAGGCGTTCGGTCGTCCACGCCTGCCACGCGACGCGGGAGCGCACCGGGTACACGCCCTCGCCCAGGCCGACCCCGAGCACGCGCACGAGAAGCAGCACGAGGGCGGCGAACACCACACCCGCGAGCAGCACGGCGGGAACGAGCAGCGCCAGGACGCCGGGGATCGCGGCTGCGAGGGAGTCGGCTCCTCGGATGTTGAGTGCCACCACCCATGCGCCTGCGGCCAGCGAGACGACGGGCAGCAGGCCGAGGAACGCAGACGATGCGGCGTACGCCCACAGCCAGCGGGTGCGGCTCGGCGGACGACCGGCCGCGAACGGCTTCGAGACACCGCCGATGCGTGCTGCCGGGGATCCGGCCCAGCGCTGCCCTGAGCGCACGCGCCCGAACACGGCGGAACCGGGTGCGATCTCGGCGCCGCGGCCGATCTTCGTGCCGGGAGCGAGGGTGCTGCGTGCGCCGATCGTCGAGTCGGCGCCGATCCGGATGCCGCCGATGCGCACGGTGTCGCCGTCGATCCAGTACCCGGTGAGGTCGACCTCGGGCTCGATCGAGGCCCCGGCCCCGATGTCGAGCATGCCCGTGATCGGGGGCACCGTGTGCAGATCGACGTCCTTGTGGATCCGTGCGCCGAGCGCCCTGGCGTAGTAGACGACCCAGGGCGCACCCGCGAGGCCCACCGGGTCGACCTGCTGCGCGATCTGCTCGGCGAGCCAGAGACGCAGGTGCACGCCGCCGCCCCGCGGGTAGTCGCCGGGCCGGAGACCGGCGAGCAGAAGGCGGGCAGCGACCGCGGCGATGGTCATCTTGCCCAGCGGGGTCACGAAGATCACCAGGCCGACGACGATCGTCCACACCGGAACGGCGGGAAGAAACTCGAATCCGGGGGTCAGGCGCAGGAGCCAGCTCGCGGTGAGCACGAAGAGCAGCCAGCGGATGCCGGTGAACACGAACAGCGGCAGCCCCGCGATCGTCTGCACCCACTGCATCCGCCGCGGTGTCGGTGCCTGCTGGCTGAAGACCCGCTCAGCGGTGTCTTCGTCGTCGGCTTCGTCGTCGACGGCATCGGCCATCTGACGAAGCCTCGGCAGATCGTAGACGTCGGTCATCGTGAACTCTGGTGCGCGGGTGCGCAGGCGCGAGACCAGCTGCGCGGCAGCGAGTGAGCCGCCACCGAGCTGGAAGAAGTCGGCGTCCTCATCGCTCGGGCGGACGCCGAGCACGGCGAACCACTGCTCGGCGAGCCAGGCGGCGGTGCCGGAGAGCGACGATTCGCCCTCATCGCCGGAATCGAGAGGCCACGGGAGCGCCGCCTTGTCGACCTTGCCGGAGGTGCGGACGGGCAGGTCATCGACGGTCGCGAGCAGCGGAATCAGGGGAGCGGGCAGCATCTCGGCGAGCTCGCCGCGCGCCACCTGCCTGTCGAAGCCCTCGTCGGGGACCACATAGCCGACGAGGATCGGCATTCCGGCCTCGGTCTTCTGCACGACCACGGTCGCCGCCGAGACGGAGCTCAGTCCCTGCAGCGCCGTCTCGACCTCGCCGAGCTCGATGCGGCGCCCGCCGATCTTGACCTGGTCGTCGGCACGGCCCTGGAAGATCAGGCCCTCGGGCTCGACGCGCACGACATCGCCGGAACGATAGGCGCGGTCCCAGCCGAGCGTCGGCATCGGCGCGTACTTCTCGGCATCCTTGGCGGGGTCGAGATAGCGGGCGAGGCCCACGCCGCCGATGATGAGCTCTCCCGCTTCGCCGTCGGCGACGCGCTGACCTTCTGCATCGACCACGGCCAGCGACCAGCCGTCCAGGGGCAGGCCGATGCGCACCGGACCCGTGCCGTCCATGAGCGAGGCACACGCGACGACCGTGGCCTCGGTCGGGCCGTACGTGTTCCAGACCTCGCGTCCGTCGGATGCCAGCCGCGCGACCAGCTCCGGAGGGCAGGCTTCGCCGCCGAAGATCAGCAGGCGCACGTTCTCGATCGCATCCTGGGGCCACAGGGCTGCGAGCGTGGGCACCGTCGAGACGACCGTGATGCCGTGCCCGAGCAGCCAGGGACCCAGATCCTCGCCCGACCGGACCAGAGCCCTCGGCGCCGGAACGAGACACGCGCCGTGGCCCCAGGCGAGCCACATCTCCTCGCACGATGCGTCGAACGCGACCGAGAGGCCCGCGAGCACGCGGTCGCCGGGGCCCAGCGGAGCATCCTGCAGGAACAGGCGCGCCTCGGCGTCGACGAAGGCGGCCGCGGAGCGATGCGAGACGGCGACGCCCTTGGGCACCCCGGTCGAACCGGAGGTGAAGATGATCCACGCGTCGTCGTCGACGGTCGGCGGTGCGACGACGGGCACCGCCGAGGTGCTCGGGTGCGGCGTCGCGCTGGAGAACAGCTCCCTCGCGTCAGAGGTGTCGGCGGGGCGGTAGCCCGCGTCGGTGATCATGCCGACGATGCGTGCCTCGCGGAAGACGAGATCGGCCCGCTCCTGGGGGTCGTCCGCATCGACCGGGACGTATGCCGCGCCGGCGGCCATCGTGCCGAGGATCGCGATGTAGAGATCACGGCGGCCGGAGGTCATCCTGATGCCGACGCGATCGCCCTGACTCACGCCCTGCTCTCGCAGAACGGCGGCGGTGCGCCACACCTGCGCCAGCAGCTCCGCGTAGCTCAGCGCGCCGTCGGCGTCTTCGACTGCCGATGCATCGGGATGCCGCTCGGTGGTGTCCCGGAGGATGTCGATCAGCGTGCGGGGGAGTGGCGCCTCGGCAGCGCGGTCGAGCGCCTCCTGCACGTCAGTTCGCAAGGAGGTCGAGCAGTGCGGCCTTCGACAGCCGCGAGTATCCGGTGCGGCCCTCGGCGCGGGCACGGGCCCGGAGCTCGACGACAGTGAGATCGCTCAGCTCGGACGCAGAGGCTTCCGCCGGTGCGGTCTTCTTCGGCGTCGCCCTCTTCGTGGTCGTCGCCTTCTTCGCAGCAGGGGCGGCAGGCGTCGTCGGTGCCTTCGGTGCGACCGCGGGCGCCGCCGGCTCGGTGGTCTTCGCGGCGGGAGACGTGGAACCGTCGGGCGTGGTCGTAGCCTTCTTCGACGCCGATGGGGCCTCGGTGGACGGCTTGGTGGCGGACTTCTTCGCGCCCGACTCCTTCGCCTCGGACTTCTTCGCGCCTGGCTTCTTCGCCTCGGACTTCTTCGTGTCGGACTTCTTGTCGGCCTTCTTCGCCTCGGCCTTCTTGTCGGCCTTGTTCGGAGCCTGCAGACGCGCGGCGGCCTCGTGGAGGCGCTCGGTGGCGGCGGTGGCCGCCTTCGCGACCTTCTTCGGACGGTCGGCGATCTTCTTCTTCGATGCGCTCGCCGCGTCCTTCGCGTCCTCGACGAGAGGCTTGAGCTTCTTCGCCGCCTTCTTCGGAAGGGTCTTGATCAGCTTCTTGGCGTCCTTCGCGGCATCCTTGGCGGCATCGAGTGCTGCCTCGGCGTTCCGGTGGGCGGGGGTCTTCTTGGCCATGATCGATCCTCCTGTGCGACCCGAGCGCGTCCGCCGGGTGTTGGCAGAGAGGATACTCAGGCAAGGTGAACAATCGGTGCCGCGTCGGCGGTGCGCCATGTCATATCCCGTCACACTTGCAACACAAATGTGATCCGCTGAAGGCGGCTGGCGACCGGTCGGGCCGGGCGGTGCATGTTTAGATGTTCTCCTACCCCTCCGTGGGCAACCACACCCTCGTCGTTCAGGAGCTGACATGCGCCGTCGCAACATCATCGCCGGGATCGCGCTCGCCGCGACCGCCACTCTCGCCCTCGCCGGCTGTGCGACGGGCAGTGGAGACGCAGGCTCGGGCGAGCCCGCGGCCGGTGACGAGTACGGCCTCATCGAGGCGGGCACCCTGACTGTCTGCTCCGACATCCCCTACGCTCCGTTCGAGTTCGAGGGCGGCGACAACGGCACCGGCTACACCGGCTTCGACATCGACCTGCTCGACGCGATCGCCAAGGAGCTCGACCTCAAGCTCGCGGTGCAGGACGTCGGATTCGACGCGCTGCAGTCGGGCACGACGCTCGCGGCCGGCCAGTGCGACGTCGGCGCCTCGGCGATGACGATCACTGACGAGCGCAAGGCCAACATCGACTTCTCCGAGCCGTACTACGAGTCGCTGCAGTCGCTGCTGGTGCGCACCGACTCGGGCATCGAGTCGATCGACGACCTCTCCGGCAAGAATGTCGGCGTGCAGCAGGGCACCACCGGCGAGGCGTACGCGACCGAGAACGCCGAGGGCGCCCAGCTCGTGCAGTACCCCTCCGACGGCGAGCTGTGGCCCGCGATGCAGGCCGGCCAGATCGACGCGATCCTGCAGGACCAGCCGGTGAACCTCGAGCACGAGAAGGCTGACAGCGCCTACAAGATCGTCGAGGAGTACGAGACCGGCGAGTCCTACGGCTTCGCCTACGCGAAGGGCGAGAAGGATGCGCTGCGCGAGGCGGTCGACGGTGCGCTGCAGGATCTCCGCGACAGCGGCGACTACCAGACGATCTACGACACCTACTTCACCGCGAAGTAATCGGCGAGCGACGTAGGACAGGGAGACCTTGACAATGGCGTTGAGGCGCACCACGAAGAGCAAGCTGTATCGGTACACCGTCTATGCGATCCTGATCGCGGTCGTCGTCTGGCTGATCGTCAGCACCGACTGGGCGAGGATCGCGCAGCTCTACTTCAACCCGGAGATCGCCGCCAAGATGCTCCCGGGCATCATCACGACGGCGCTCGTGAACACACTGTGGTTCACGGCGGTCGCGTTCGCGGGAGGTCTGCTGCTCGGCATCCTGCTGGCGCTCATGAAGCTGTCGAGCATCGGGCCCTTCCGCTGGATCGCGACGGCATGGATCGAGCTGTTCCGCGGGCTTCCCGCGATCCTCACGATCTTCGCCATCGCCTTCATCCTGCCGATCGGACTCGGCGTGCCTGGGACCAAGCTCGGTGGCCCGGTCGTGCTCGGACTGATCGGTCTGATCCTGGTGGCGTCGGCCTACATGGCCGAGACGATCCGCGCGGGTATCCAGGCGGTTCCGAAGGGGCAGACCGAAGCCGCGCGCTCCCTCGGCATGTCGCCCATGAAGACGACCTTCTGGATCGTCGTGCCGCAGGGCTTCCGCATCATCATCCCGCCGCTGACCAACGAGTTCGTGCTCCTGCTGAAGGACACCTCGCTGCTCTTCGTCGCGGGATCCTTCATCTGGTCGAAGGAGCTCACGAACTTCGCGCGTGACGCGAGCACGCAGAACGCGAACGGAACGCCGCTGATCATGGCGGCGGCCCTCTACCTGATCGTGACGATCCCCCTCACGCGCTTCAGCGCGTACCTGGAACGAAGGATGTCGAGGCAGCGATGATCACCGATCTGATTGACGTCCACGCGCCGGCGATCGACCTGCAGGGGCTCGTGAAGAGCTTCGGCGACAACGAGGTGCTCAAAGGCATCGACCTCACCGTCACGAAGGGCGAGGTGGTGTGCATCATCGGCCCGTCGGGCTCCGGCAAGTCGACCCTGCTGCGCTCGGTGAACCTGCTCGAAGAGCCCACCGGCGGCAAGGTGCTCATCGAGGGCATCGACATCACCGACCCCGATGTCGACATCGACCGGGTGCGCACGCGCATCGGAATGGTGTTCCAGAGCTTCAACCTGTTCCCGCACCTCGATGTGATGGGCAACCTCATGATCGCGCAGCAGCGCGTGAAGAAGAGGTCGAAGGCCGAGGCCGAGAGAGTCGCGAAAGAGATGCTCGGTCGCGTCGGACTCTCCGAGAAGGCAGACGCCTTTCCCGGGCACCTGTCGGGCGGTCAGCAGCAGCGCGTCGCGATCGCGCGTGCGCTGTGCATGAACCCCGACATGATGCTGTTCGACGAGCCGACCTCGGCGCTCGACCCCGAGCTCGTCGGCGAGGTGCTGCAGGTCATGCGCTCGCTCGCCGATGAGGGGATGACCATGCTGGTCGTCACGCACGAGATGGGCTTCGCCCGCGAGGTCGGGTCGCGACTGATCTTCATGGACGGCGGATACATCGTCGAAGAGGGCGACCCCCGCGAGGTGCTCGCCAACCCGCAGCATCCGCGTACGCAGGACTTCCTGGCGCGAGTGCTCTGATCCTCGGATCACCCGCGCAGACAGAGACCCCCTCCCGCTGATCCAGCAGGAGGGGGTCTCTGTATGCGCGTCGGCGGCGAGTCAGCCGCGCGGATGCACGGTCACAGGCTCGGGCGCGACCGCGATGCGCACCCGATCTCCGAAGGCCGGGTGGATGCCGGGAGCATGCTGGAGGCGCACCAACTCACCCGACTCCGTGCGCACGAGGGTGCGGCGCATGCTGCCCAGGAACGTGCTCTCCTGCACGAGGGCGTCGGTCGCGGCATCCGCCTCGGACGCGAAGTGCACGTTCTCCGGGCGCAGGTAGACGTCGACGGGGCCGTCGGCCGGTGACTGCAGGGGGAGCTTCTGGCCCCACACCACGACGTGGTCGCCCTCGGCGACGCCCGACACGACGCTCGAGAGACCGACGAACGCGGCGACACCCGCCGTCGAGGGTGTCGTGTAGAGCTGCTCGGGAGTGCCGATCTGCTCGACGGTGCCTGCGTTCATCACGGCGATCCGGTCTGAGACGGCCAGGGCCTCCTCCTGATCGTGCGTGACGAACACGGTGGTGATGCCGAGGCGAAGCTGGATGCGACGGATCTCGTCACGCAGCTGCACGCGCACCTTGGCGTCGAGGGCTGAGAGCGGCTCGTCGAGCAGCAGCACCTTCGGCTCGGTGACCAGAGCGCGGGCGAGCGCCACTCGCTGCTGCTGACCGCCCGAGAGCTGATGCGGGAAGCGGTCGGCGAAGTCGGCGAGCCCCACCAAAGCCAGGGCGTCGAGAGCCCGCTTGGCTGCCTCGGCCTTGCCCACCCCGCGGCGCCGCAGCCCGAACGCGGTGTTCTCCGCCACGCGCAGGTGCGGGAACAGCGAATAGGACTGGAAGACCATGCCGATGTCGCGCTTGTTGGTCGGAACCCGCGAGACGTCTCCGCCGTCGAGCAGCACGGCTCCGCTGTCGAGACCCTCGAGCCCGGCGAGCACCCGCAGCAGAGTGGTCTTGCCGCAGCCGGAGGGGCCGAGCAGAGAGACGAACTCACCCGGCGCGATGTCGAGGTCGACTCCGTGCAGCACCGTGTTGCCCGAGTAGCTCTTCACGATGCTCTGCAGCTGCACACGCGTGCCCTCGCCGGCCTCGGCGAGGAGCATGTTGTCGGCGGTCTGGGGGAGGGTCATGAGCGGGCCTTTCCGTTGCCGCGCGCGACGCGGCCGATGAGGAGGAGCAGGAGGAAGACGAACAGCAGCGCCAGCAGGGTGAAGATGGCCGGTGCGTACGGGTCCTGCTTCTGGACGACGACCATGGCCGTCTGGAACACCTGGCGGTTGAGGAGCGACGCGATCGTGAACTCGCCGAGCACGACGGCGATCGAGATCAATGAGGCCGCGAGCAGACCCTGGCGGAGGTTTGGGGCGAGCACCTTCAGCACCACCGTCGGCCAGCTCGCGCCGAGTGAGCGCGCGGCCTCAGCGAGGGTGCGCAGGTCGGCCGCATCGATGGACGCCTGGATCGACCGGTACGCGAAGGGCAGCACGGTGATGCCGTAGGCGAAGGCCAGCGTCCAGGTGCCGGTGCCGAGCGAACGGCCGATCTGCAGGTAGATCGGCGCGAGACCGACGACGAGCACGATCGCGGGAATCGAGATCGGCAGCAGCACCGCGAACTCGAACACCGGCTTGAGCTTCGCGAAGCGCAGGTTGACCAGGATCATCGTCGGCGCGAGCAGGAGGAGCACGATCGCGAGCGTCACCACGGCCAGGATCAGCGAGTTGCCGAGGCCCATCCAGATGGGCTTGATCGCTGCCGACTTCTCGGGGTCGAACAGGGCGGCCCACCGCTCGAGGCCGAGGGTCCCGTCGGTCTGGCGCAGCGTATAGAGGAAGGTCGAGACCAGCGGGATGGCGAAGAACGCGCCGACGACGATACCGATGATCCAGCGGGTCGCGAGAGAAGGGCCGAGACGGTTCATGACTGCCACCTCGCGGCCCGTCGTTGGATGAGCGAGTACAGGGCCATGACGACTCCGACGATCACGATCATGCCCAGCGCGAGTGCGCCGGCCAGGTTCTCACGGCCGAGCACGGTCTCGCTGGTGAGCGCTGCGCGGATCTGCAGCGGGACGATCTGCGCGCCCTGGCTCGCGAGGGCCGCGGCCGTGGCGTACGACGAGAACGCGTTCGCGAACAGCAGCAGCAGGCTCGCGAGAAACGAGGGGGCCAGCACCGGGATGCCGATGCGCAGCCAGAAACTCGAGCTGGTGCCGCCGAGCGTGAGGTTCGCCTCGGCCCACTGCGGCTTCAGCGCGGCGAGGGCGGGCATGAACGTGATCACCATGAGAGGGATCTGGAAGTAGATGTACGGCAGGATCAGGCCGGGCAGCTCGTAGAGCCAGGTGCCGTTCTCGAAGATGTCGAAGCCGAAGGTGTCCTGCAGGAACAGCTTGAGCACGCCCTGGATGCCGATCGTGGCGATGAAGGCGAACGCGAGCATCACGCCACCGAACTGCGCGAGCACGCCGGCCGCGGCATCCACCGTTGAGCGGACGGCCCCGTCGGGGTTCATTCCGAGGAGGGCATAGCAGACCAGTGCGCCCACGATCGCGCCGACGACGGCGGTCAGCAGCGACAGCCCGGCCGAGTTCGCGAACGTGGCGAGCACGACGGGGTCGCCGAGGGCCGAGACGTTCGCCCACGTGAACGAGCCGTCCTTCGTGAAGAAGCCCGAGCCGATCGCGAGGATCGTCGGCACGGCGAGGAAGAGCAGCACGTAGGCGGCGAAGGGCACGAGACCGAGCCAGGCCGCTGACGGCGCCGAGCGCCGGGGCCCCGAGCTGACGGGCCCGGCGCCGGCCGGAGTGAGGGGGACGGGGGCGGATGCCGTGGCATCCGCCCCCGTCGTGGTGGCAGTGGTCACTGGACCGCCGCTGCCCACTTCTCGCCGAGCAGCGTGCCGGCGTTCGTCGACTGCTCCTCGGTCGGGACGACCGTCTCGCTCGGGACCTCGGGAAGCGCCGCGGCCAGGTCGGCGTCGATCGTGCCGGCCTCGGTCATGGCCTCCATGCGAGCCGGACGAGCGCCGCCCTTGAGCCACAGGTTCTGCACCTCGTCGCTGTAGAGGAACTCCTGCCACAGGCGTGCGGCCGCCGGGTTCGGGGCATCCTTGTTGATCGCCTGGTTGTAGTAGCCGGCGTAACCGGTGCCGTCGAAGACGACGACCTCCCAGTTCTCGTTGTCAGCCTTGTGCGAGGCGTTCAGGTAGTCCCAGTCGAAGACGACGGGGGTCTCGCCGCTCGCGACGGTCGCGGTGGTGACGTCGACCTTGAGCAGGTTGCCGGCCTTCTGCAGGTCGGAGAAGAAGTCGATGCCCGGCTGGAAGTCATCGAGCGTGCCGTCGGACTGCACGGTGGCGAGGCCCACGGCGGCGAAGGCCGCACCGGCCTGCGTCGGGTCGCCGTTGATGGCGACGGCGCCCTTGTACGCGGCATCCTTCAGGTCGTCGAGCGATTCGGGAGCGTCGAACTTCGAGGAGTCGTAACCGATCGACATGTATCCGCCGTAGTCGCCGACGAAGAGTCCGGTCGGCTCCTTGAGCGCGTCGGGGATGTCGTCCCACGTCTGCACCTGGTACGGGGCGAACACATCGGTGTTCTGCAGGGCGACCGTGAGGCCGAGGTCGAACACGTCGGGTGCGGTGTCGAGGCCCTCGTTCGTCTTCGCGGCCTGGATCTCTTCCGCGCTCGAGACGTCGGGTGATGCCTCGTTGATCGTGATCTCGGGGTACTTCTCGGCGAAGAGGTCGAGGATCTCGCCGTAGTTGGCCCAGTCGCGCGGAAGGGCGATGACGTTGAGCTGGCCCTCGGCCTTGGCGGCCTCTTCGAGCTCGGCGAAGGAGCCGAAGTCCTCGACCGAGGTGGCTGCTGCGGCGTCGACCTCGTCGCTGCCGGCGGCCGGGGCCTCAGCGCCCGTCGCGCAGGCGGTCAGGCCGAGCGCTGCGGTGGTGAACAGGGCGATGCCGGCGCCGATGCGCGCGCGGCGGTGGAAGTTTGTCATCAGGGTCCTCTCGGTGCCCGGCGTTGCGCGCCGGATTCGGGTTGCGAGAGGACACTATGAGCCGCGGGTTGCCGATCATCGCGGCCTCGGTGAACGCGAGGTGTCCGGGTCGTGGCGGGTCGCCCACGCTCGGCTTGACGCCGGTCGTCGGGGTGACGTGCGGTCTGACATCCTGGACGGATGGACATCGGCAGTGTGCTCGGGCTCGAGCAGCTCACCTGGGGCACGCTGATCCTCATCGTCATCGCGGCGTTCGCCGCTGGGTGGATCGACGCGGTCGTGGGTGGCGGCGGGTTGCTGCAGCTGCCTGCGCTGCTGCTGATCCCCGGGATCTCGCCGATCCAGGCCCTCGCCACCAACAAGCTCGCCTCCGTGTTCGGCACGGCCACGAGCAGCGTCACGTACTACCGTCGAGCGAAGCCCGACATTCGCACGGCGCTGCCGATGGCCGTGATCGCCCTGGCCGGATCGTTCGGCGGGGCAGCCGTCGCGACGATCCTGCCGGCCGCGGCATTCAAGCCGATCATCGTCGTCGCGCTGCTCGCCGTCGCCCTCTTCACGGCGTTCCGCCCACAGATGGGCGCGGCGACGCGCCTGCGGTTCAGCGGCCACAAGCACCACATCATGGCAGGGCTCGCCGGACTCGTGATCGGGTTCTACGACGGGCTGATCGGACCGGGAACCGGGACCTTCCTGGTGATCTCGCTCGTCGCACTGCTGGGGTACGACTTCCTGCAGGCGAGTGCGAAGGCGAAGATCGTGAACCTCGCCACGAACACCGGCGCGCTGCTCCTCTTCATCCCACACGGTGCCGTGCTGTGGCTGCTGGGCGGGATCCTCGCGGTGGCGAATGTCGCCGGCAGCTATCTCGGCTCGCGCATGGCGATCTCACGCGGCACGACCTTCATCCGCGTCGTGTTCCTCGTCGTGGTGGTCGCCCTGATCGCCAAGCTCGGCGTCGACGTGTGGAACGAGAACATCGCGCCCGCGCTCGCCGCCCTGCGCTGAGCATCCGTCCGTCCCGCGCGTGCGCGTCGTGAGTCCGATTGCTCTTGGTAAGGCCGGTTCGAGGGGATTCGGACTTCTGGGGCGCACTGTGACTTGTGTGGCGTGCGGCCGCGGCGGCGCTGAGCATCCGTCCGTCCGCGCGTACGCGTCGTGAGTCCGATTGCGCTTGGTAAGGCCGGTTCGAGGGGATTCGGACTTCTGAGGCGCACTGTGACTTGCCAGGCCCGCGGCCGCGCCCACCCCACGCCCACGACCAGGGCCGCGGCCAAGCCCCCCGCTGCGCTGAGCATGCGAAGAGGCCCCCTCCTGCGTGAGCGGGAGAGGGCCTCTTTGTGCGAGGGTCAGGCCTCGTCGTCCTCGGGCTCGAAGTCGACGCCGGCCTCGGCACGCTGCTCGGGCGTGATCGGAGCCGGAGCAGCAGTCAGCGGGTCGAAGCCGTTGCCCGACTTCGGGAACGCGATGACGTCGCGGATCGACTCGGTCTTCGCCAGGTGCTGCAGCACGCGGTCCATGCCGAGCGCGATTCCACCGTGCGGCGGTGCGCCGAACTTGAACGCGTCGAGGAGGAATCCGAACTGCTCCTGCGCGACCTGGTCGCTGATGCCCATGACCTCGAACACGCGCTTCTGCACGTCTTCGCGGTGGATGCGGATCGATCCGCCGCCGAGCTCCGAGCCGTTGCACACGATGTCGTAGGCGTAGGCGAGAGCCGAACCGGGGTCGGTGTCGAACGTGTCCTGGAACTCGGGCTTGGGCCCCGTGAACGCGTGGTGCACGGCGGTCCACGCTCCGGCGCCGACGGCGACGTCACCGGATGCCACGGCATCCGCGGCCGGCTCGAACATCGGGGCGTCGACGACCCACGTGAACGCGAACTCGTCGGGGTTCAGGTAGCCGAGACGGCGGCCGATCTCGACACGGGCGGCGCCGAGAAGAGCGCGGCTCTCCTTGGTCGATCCGGCGGCGAAGAACACGCAGTCGCCGGCGGAGGCTCCGACGAACTCTGCGAGCCCGGCCTGTTCGGCCTCGGAGAGGTTCTTGGCAGCGGGGCCGCCGAGCGAGCCGTCCTCGTTGAAGAGCACGTACGCGAGGCCGCGGGCGCCGCGCTGCTTGGCCCAGTCCTGCCAGGCGTCGAGCTGCTTGCGCGGCTGGCTCGCGCCGCCGGGCATGACGACGGCACCGACGTACTCGGCCTGGAAGACCCGGAACGGGGTGTTCGCGAAGTACTCGGTCGCTTCGACGAGCTCGAGTCCGAAGCGCAGGTCGGGCTTGTCGGAGCCGTACTTCGCCATGGCGTCGGCATAGGTCAGGCGCGGCAGCGGGGTCTGCACCTCGACGCCGATCGTCTTCCACATCGCTTGGATGAGCGTCTCCATCAGCGTGATGACGTCTTCCTGGTCTACGAAGCTCATCTCGATGTCGAGCTGCGTGAACTCCGGCTGACGGTCCGCCCGGAAGTCCTCATCGCGGTAGCAGCGAGCGATCTGGTAGTACTTCTCGACGCCGCCGACCATGAGCAGCTGCTTGAACAGCTGCGGCGACTGCGGCAGGGCGTACCAGCTGCCGGGGTGCAGGCGCGCAGGCACGACGAAGTCGCGAGCACCCTCCGGAGTCGAGCGGGTGAGCGTCGGCGTCTCGACCTCGGTGAAGTCCTCGCCGTGCAGCACGTCGCGGACGGCCTTGTAGACGTTCGAGCGCAGACGCAGAGCGGATGCCGCCGCGGGGCGACGAAGGTCGAGATAGCGGTACTTGAGGCGCGCCTCCTCGCCGACCGTCTCGGTGTCGGCGACGGCCGTCGACACCTGGAACGGCAGCGGAGCGGACTCGTTCAGCACCTCGACGTCGGTCGCGATCAGCTCGATCTCGCCGGTCGGCAGGTTCGGGTTCGCGTTGCCGTCGGGGCGACGCGAGACCTCGCCGGTGACCTTGAGGACGAACTCGTTGCGCAGCGGGTGCGCCACCTCTTCGTCGCGGATGACGACCTGGGCGATGCCCGATGCATCCCGAAGATCGATGAACGCGACTCCTCCGTGATCACGACGGCGATCGACCCAACCCGAGAGGGTGACGGTCTGACCGATTTGCTCGGCTCGCAGTGAGCCTGCCGAGTGGGTGCGAAGCACGGAGGATTCCTCCTGATCTGGGAAATGATGAACCCGCCCATTCTACGGGGGCGGTGTCGCCTCCTCCGCCGGTGGCATATCGGTCAGTAGGATCGCCACGACAGCCGCTCGACCAGCGAAAGGGTCATCATGGACTCCAACGGCATCTCGGATCTCTACGCATCGATCTTCTCCGGCACGACGGGCCTGATCGCCCTCGTCTTCTACGTCCTCGTCGTCATCGGCCTGTGGAAGGTGTTCACGAAGGCCGGCTACCCCGGCATCCTCGCGATCATCCCCATCGTGAACGTCGTCTTCCTCGTCAAGATCGCCGGGATGTCCGGCTGGCTCGCGCTGCTCTATCTGATCCCCATCGTCGGTTTCATCTTCGGGATCATCGTCGCGATCAAGCTCGGCGAGCGGTTCGGCAAGGGCGGGCTCTTCTCGTTCTTCCTGCTCTTCGTCTTCCCCTACATCGGGTATCTGGTCATCGGCTTCGGCGAGTCCCGCTACCGCGCGGTCTGACATGGTGGCGTCTCGACTGCACCTCGTCCGACACGGTGAGGTGCACAATCCGAAGCGCGTGCTCTACGGCCGGCTGCCCGACTACCACCTGAGCAAGGCGGGGCGGGAGATGGCCCAGGCGGCCGCCGATCATGTCGCCTCGCTCGACAGACCGGTGGTAGCGCTGTACTCCTCGCCTCTGGAGCGTGCGCAGGAGTCGGCCGAGCCTTTCGCGACGCGGTTCGACCTGGTGCCCGAGATCGACATCCGCATCATCGAGCCGACCAACGTGTTCGAGGGCACGCAGATGCGCCGTTCGCTGATGAACCCACTCAACTGGTGGCACCTGCGTCAGCCGTCGCTGCCGAGCTGGGGCGAGCCCTACGCGTCGATCGCCGAGCGGATGCTGGGCATGATGGGCGAGGCCTGGCGATCGGTCGACGGCGGTGACCTCGTGATGGTGTCGCACCAGGCGCCGATCTGGATCACCCACCTGCGGGTCGCGGGTCTGCCGCTGCAGCACGATCCCCGCACCCGGCGCTGCGCACTGTCGAGCGTCACCTCTTTCGAACTCGTCGGCGACGTGTGGCGAGAGGTCGCGTACGCCGAACCCGCAGCCACAGGCGGTGCGGTCGACGTCGGGGCGGTCTGACCCTCGGGTCGTTTGCCGCGTCGCGCAGCCGCGCTCAGGGCGCCGTGAGTGACTTCGGCGCCCGGGGCCGTATCAGTGCATCGGGCGGCGCACCCGCACGACCGCGTCGACCAGAGTGACGTCGTGACCGCGCCAGGTGACGGCACGCTCGACGGTGGTGTTCGACTCGATGACCCAGTCGGCGCTGAGGTCGAGGGATGCGACGACCTCGGCGGGAGTGGGGAGCGGCGGAGCGTCCGGATCGTGGTCATGGCCGGAACCCGGAGGGGATGCCGCATGGCCGACGACCAGCAATCGGCCGCCGGGTGCCACCGCCGAAGCCGCCCGACGCAGGATGGCCTCGCGGGGGAACTCGAAGGGGGAGTGCAGGAACGCCGACGTCACGAGGTCGTACTCCTGCGTCGGATGCCACGTGGCGAGGTCGGCCTGCTGCCAGGTCACGCGGTCGGCGAGCCCCTCGCGCGTCGCGTGAAGCGCGGCGACCTCGAGAGCAGCGGCGGAGAGATCGACGGCCGTGACCGTCCACCCGTGTCCCGCGAGCCAGAGCGCGTCGGCGCCCTCGCCGCACCCGAGCTCGAGTGCGCTGCCCGGCGTCAGTCCGGCCACCTGAGCCTCGACGGTCGCATTGACTCGACCGCTCCACATGCGTCCGTCCTCACCGCGGCCGGTGCGATAGCGGTTCTCCCAGAACTCGGACGCGTCGACGTCAGTGCCCGCTGGTTCGTGTGGCATCGCCGTCATGCTTTCCGGGCTTCAGCCAGCGTCGCGGCGGCGGCGGCGACCTCTTCGGCGATGAGCTCACCGTTGACGGTCAGTGCCGCAGTGGCACCGGATCCCATTGCGATCGGCACCAGTGCCCCCGGATTGGCGGAGTTGCCGACGGCCCACACTCCCGCGACGCTCGTGCGGCCGAAGGCATCGACCTCGGTCCACTGCCCCATCGGTGAGTCGACGCGGTCGGCGCCCAGCTGGCGCAGGGGGTCGTCGAGGGGCACGAGTGCGGGCTCGGCGAACACCACGTCGAGCGGCACGACGGTGCCGTCCTCCAGGGCGAGTCCGGTGAGACGGTCCCCGTCGACGGTCACCCGCGAGACGGCTCGATCTTCGAGTCGCACGCCCCGGTGCTCGAGCAGGCGACGGTCGTCAGCGGACAGAGGGCCGGCGAGAGCGGTGAAGACGGTGACGTCGGGGGAGTAGGGGAGGATCATGTGCACCTTGTGCACTCCGCCCGCAGACCCGAGGAGGACGCCTATCGCGCGGCCGGTCGCCTCGTAGCCGTCGCAGTACGGGCAGGCGACGACCCCGCGCCCCCACTGCTCGGCGAGACCCGGGATGTCGGGGAGCACGTCGCGAGAGCCGGTCGCCACGATGAGGCGACGAGCGCTCTCGACCGCGCCGGATTCGGTGACGATCTCGAAAGCGCCGTCGACCGCACGGGTCTCGACGACGTGTGTGCGGCGGATGACTCCGTCGGCGGCCCGCACCTCGCGGTACCCGTCGTTCACGAGATCGATCGGAGAGTATCCGTCGCGACTCAGCACGCCGTGCATGTGCGGCGCGAAACGATTGCGGGGCTGGCCACCGTCGAGGACCAGCACCCGGCGGCGTGCACGCGCGAGGATCAGTGCTGCACTCAGGCCGGCGGCACCTCCTCCGATGATGATGACGTCCCATCGGTCGCCCGACTGAAGCGGGGTCGGGGTGCTGGGTTCGGTGCCGGTTGCTGAGGTGGTCGGGGAATCGCTTGTCATGGTCCCAGAGTCCGCTAGCCTGATCGGATCAGCAACAATCGATGCTGAAACAGCAAGAAGGAGATCGTATGCCAGACGGCACCCTCGCGCTCATCGGCCCCAGGCTGAAAGGGTGGCGGGAGAAGCGCAGCATGACTCTCGCAGAGCTGTCGCGGGTGACGGGCATCTCCTCGAGCACGCTGTCTCGTCTGGAGGCCGGCAAACGCGCTCCGAACCTCGAGCTGGTGATCCCGGTCGCCCGCGCCCTGCGCCTGGAGCTCGACGACCTGGTGCCGCGATCGGCTCCCGATCCGCGTGTCGCGCGCAAGACGAAGCGCGCCGGAGAGGTCTGGTACGAGTCTCTCTCGCCCGAGATGAGCCCGGTCCAGACCTACAAGGTGACGCTTCCCGCGAATCCCGCAGGTGTCGTGGTGACACCTCAGCCGCAGGTCCACGACGGGCAGGAGTGGCTGTACGTGCTGTCGGGTCGCCTGCGACTCGTGCTCGGTGAGCAGGATGTCGTCCTCGGCCCCGGCGAAGCCGCCGATTTCGATACGCGCATCCCCCACTGGCTGGGGGTCGCCGGGGCCGGACCGACGGAGTTCCTGTCGATCTTCAGCAAGGACGGGAAGCGCATCCACCTCCGTGCCCGCACCGCCGGGTCCAGCGTCTAGACAGATCTCGCGTCCGGCCCATGCATAGGAACCCCCGCGTAAACTGGGAATCGTGCCACTCGCCTCGACGGTTCGTCCGATCCGCAGCGGCCGCTCCTCCCGCATCCGGCCTTCTCGCCGCGCGGTCGGTGTCGCGCTCGCCGCGGTACTAGCCATCGGTCTGAGCGCCTGCGCTCCCGATCCCGTGAACGATTCGTTCCTGAGCGGTGACAACCCCGGTTATGTCGCGGCCGACGGAGCGATCGTCGAGATCCCGGTCGCCGAGCGCGGTGAACCCGTCGTCGACTTCGGCGGCGTGACCGAGAACGGCGACGACTTCAGCAGCTCCGAGCTTGCGGGCAAGGTGACGGTCGTCAACTTCTGGTACGCCGGCTGCGCACCGTGTCGCCTCGAGGCGGAAGACCTCGAGAGCGTGTGGCAGGAGCACGGCGGAGACGACGTCGCCTTCCTGGGGATCAACACCCGTGATCAGGCCGACACCGCCAAGGCGTTCTCGGCGGAGTTCGGCGTGACCTACCCGAGTCTCATCGATGTCGACACCGCTGAGGCGAAGCTCGCCTTCGCATCGTCGGTGCCGATCCAGGCGACCCCGACCACTCTCGTGCTCGACAAGCAGGGCCGGGTCGCCGCCCGGATCATCGGGCCGATCGACGGCACCTCGATCCTTTCGACGCTCGTCAAGGACGCGCTCGCGGAGGACTCGTGAGTCTCTCGGGAGCGGCGTGAACCCCGAAGCCATCATCGGATCGGGAGCCCTCTGGCTCGCGATCCCCGTCGCGATGCTCGCCGGCCTCGTCTCCTTCCTGTCGCCGTGCGTGCTGCCGTTGGTGCCCGGCTACCTCGGGTTCCTCGGGGGAGCCGTCGCCCCTCGCCGCGCGGCGAACACCACGGACGGCACCGCCGTCTCGACGGTCGAGGCTCCCGCCCGCAGTCGACTCGTCCTCGGTGTGCTGCTCTTCATCCTGGGTTTCACCCTCGTCTTCATCCTCTACACGGTGCTCAGCGGCACGTTCGGCGTCTTCTTCATCCGCTGGGGTGACCTGATCACTCGCATCCTCGGAGTCTTCATCATCGTCATGGGCCTGATCTTCCTGGGCGCCTTCGGGTTCGCGCAGCGCGAGATCCGATTCCACGTCGACTCCAAGGTGGGCATCATCGGCGCACCGCTGCTGGGAATCGCGCTCGGAATCGGCTGGGCTCCGTGCATGGGGCCGACGCTCGGCGCGATCATCGCTCTCTCGTTCAACGCCGGCGATCCGGTGCGCGCCGGATTCCTCGGCCTCGCCTACTCGCTGGGCCTCGGCATCCCGTTCCTGCTCGTCGCCCTCGGTTTCGGGTGGGCCACGAAGACGGTCGGGTTCCTCCGTCGCCACATCCGCATCGTGAACATCATCGGCGGCGTGCTGCTGATCGTCCTCGGCGTGCTGATGGTGACCGGGCTCTGGACCGACATCATGTCGCGACTCACGGTGGTGATCGGCAGTGTCCCCCTCCCGTTCTGATGAGAACACGACGCATCGGAAGGATGACGTGAGCAGCACAACCGAGAGGTCCAGCGATCCGCTGCGGCCGTCAGACCACGTCGACGGCGAGGAGTCGATCACCCAGCCGCGCCTCGGCTTCGTGGGCTGGCTGCGCTGGGGCTGGCGTCAGCTGACCTCGATGCGCACCGCGCTGATCCTGCTGCTCGTGCTCGCGATCGCCGCGATCCCCGGCTCGATCTTCCCTCAGCGGATGGCCGACCCCAACGGCGTCACGGAGTGGGAGCGCAACAACCCCGATCTGTTCCCGGTGCTCGACTCGCTGAAGCTGTTCGACGTCTATCTGTCGCCGTGGTTCTCGGCGATCTACCTGCTGCTGTTCGCCTCGCTGGTCGGCTGCGTGATCCCGCGCATCCGGCACCACGCCAAGGCGCTGCAGGCGAGGCCGCCCCGCACTCCCGCACGACTGAAGCGGCTCGCCGACTTCCGCGCTGTCGAGCGCGCCTCGACGGACGCGCCCGCCGACGCTGCGACGACGATCGACATCGCGACGAAACAGCTCAAGGCTCTCGGATACCGCGTGGAGCGCTACGACTCGGGGCGCACCTCGTCGGTGTCGGCCGAGCGCGGCTACTGGCGCGAGACCGGCAACCTTCTCTTCCACCTGGCCCTCGTCGGCGTGCTGATCACCGTGGGCGTCGGGGGCGGGTTCGCCTACACCGGCCAGCGAGTGCTGGTCGAGGGTGAGACGTTCGCCAACACGCTGCTCGACTACGACTCGATGAACCGCGGCCGGTTCGTCAGCGACGGCGCCCTCGCGCCGTACTCGATGCGCCTCGACAGCTTCGACGTCACCTACCAGCCCTTCGGCGAGCCCGGCTCCGGTCAGGCGGGCGACTTCTCGGCCAACGTCACAGTGCAGGAGAACGGCGAGGAGCGCACCGGCTCGGTCAAGGTCAACGAGCCTCTCGGCGTCGCCGACGACAACGTCTTCCTGCTCGGCAACGGGTATGCCCCGACGATCACGGTGCGCGACCCCGACGGGGAGGTCGTGTTCACGAACAGCACGCCGTTCCTGCCGCAGGACAACAACATGACCTCTCTCGGTGTCATCAAGATCCCCGACGGGCTCAGCGAGCAGATCGGCCTCGTCGGCTTCTTCTATCCGACAACGGGTGTGCTCGACACCGGTGCGTTCTTCTCGGGCTTCGGCGATCTGACCAACCCGACCCTCACGCTCGACGTGTACACGGGCGATCTGGGCATCAACGAGGGCGTGCCGCGTTCGGTCTACGTGCTCGACACCTCGGACATGACGAAGGTGACCGGACGCACGACCGATCTCGAGTCGATCGAGCTGGCCCCCGGGGACACGGCCGACCTGCCGAACGGACTCGGAACCGTGACCTTCGAAGACGAGTCGCCGGCAGGGGCCACCGACGCCTCGCAGTCGGTCAAGCGCTTCGCCTCGCTGCAGATCCACCGCGACGCGTCGGGGCCGTGGGTTCTCGGCTTCGCGCTCCTCGCGCTCGGCGGACTCATGCTCGCCCTGTTCATCCCTCGGCGCCGAGTGTGGGTCAAGGCGACGGCAGATGGTGGCGTCGTCTCCCTCGAGTATGCGGGTCTCGCACGCGGCGAGGATCCGACTCTCGCCACGGCTGTCGACGACCTCGTCGCCGGTCACGCGCGTCTGATGGACGCGGCGGGAGTGACGACAGCGGTCGAGGCGCCGGAGCCGACCGACATCGACTCCGACCAGGCTGAGACGGCGTCCGAGAACGTCCGCGAGGGTGACCCCGAACGCCCCGCATCCGACACCCCGAAAGTAGACTGACACCATGTTCGATCTCGAAGTGATCTCGCCGATCCTGCTGTGGACGGCGATCGCGATCTACGCTGCGGCCTTCGTGGCCTACGCCTTCGACCTCGCCCGCCGGTCGCAGCTGTCCGCCGATGCGGCGAGCGTGCGGGAGTTCGAACTCGTCGGTGCCGGAGCGAGTGCGCGCGGTGCCAAGGGAGCGAAGGGTGCCTCGGCATCCGACTCCGTGGTCGCCCCGCAGCGTTTCGTGATGGCTCGCATCGGCACCTCGCTCACCGTGCTCGCCTTCATCTTCCACCTCGCCGCCACGCTCACGCGCGGTTTCGCGGCCGGGCGGGTGCCCTGGGCCAACCTCTACGAGTTCGCGATGATGGGCACGCTGCTGATCGTCGCGGTGTTCCTCGCGGTTCTGACGCGCATCGATCTGCGCTTCCTCGGCACGTTCATCACCGGTCTCGTCGTCGTGCTGCTGGGGCTCTCAGCCACGAACTTCTACGTCGAGGTGTCGCCTCTGATGGACCCGCTCAAGAGCGTGTGGCTGGTGATCCACGTCTTCGTGGCATCCCTCGGCACCGCGTTCTTCGCCCTGGCGTTCGCGCTGTCGGTGATCCAGCTGATGCAGTCCCGCCGCGAGCGGCTGATCTCCGAGGGAGCCGAGAAGACCGGTCCAGGCTTCCTGCGCACCTTCCCCGGGTCGGAGCGCCTCGAGAGCATGGCCTACCGCTTCACGATCATCGGGTTCATCCTCTGGACGTTCACCCTCATCGCCGGTTCGATCTGGGCCTATTACGCGTGGAGCCGCTTCTGGGGCTTCGACGTCAAGGAGACGTGGACCTTCGTGATCTGGGTGCTCTACGCGGGGTACATCCACGCTCGTGCGACGCGCGGTTGGCGCGGCAACCCGTCGGCCTGGCTGGCGATCGTGGGCTTCTCGGCCGTGCTGTTCAACTTCACGATCGTCAACGTGTTCTTCAAGGGTCTGCACGCGTATTCGGGCCTCAGCTGAGCGCCCGAGCGGACCTCATCTGAACGAGCGCAGTCCGAACGGGATCACTTCGGAGTGCTCGACGCCGTCTTCGTACCAGACGAGCTCGGCCTCGCTGATGGTCTCGGCGGGGCGCGAGCTGAGCGAGCGACGGGATTTGTGCGACAGCTCGGTCCACGCCGCGGGTGCGAGCGTCTTCGCGTAGATCACCGACAGGTGGAACGTCCAGTCCTCCGTGCTGCGCTCGTCCAATCGACGGAAGTCGGTTGCCTCGAGAGCCTCACTGAGATTCGCGTAGGCCGACACGAGCGACGGGGTTCGTCTCAGGCGCAGGATGACGACCTGCCACGGAGCCGGGAACACGTCGACGGCCTCGGCGACGACCTCGATCGGGCGCTGCGCCACCGCCCATTCGCGGATCAGGGCGAGCAGGTCTTCCCGACGCTCGGGCTCGTGGAATGCGCGGAGCGTGACGTGCTCGGTGTGCGGGTGCGGAGCGTCCATCCGGCCGAGGGCCGACCTCTGCTCTGCCCGGTAGACGTCCGACACCGCTCTCGTCGGGCGCAGCACGAGATACTGCTGCCCCTCGAGTGACTCGAGCTGGGCGGGAGAGGTCATGAACGGGCGACGCATCTTCTGATCGTACGTGCGTGGGGCCGTGTGCGAATACCGCCTGTGCCCCGGCGGGCACGACTTCGGACGTGGACGACGACGCGCCGCGAATCGAGAACGAGTCGCGGCGCGTAGGCGGGTGTGGTCCGAAGCCGTGCCCGCGCGCGGTGCCGGAGAGACGCTCAGGCGGTCGCCAGAGCCGCTCTCACCGACGTCGTGCGACGCAGGGCGACCGCGACGGTCGTCGCGACGAGTGAGAGCACCGCCCACACGATGAGGCCGGCGGCTGCGCCTCCGTTCGCGGCGATCAGTCCGTCGAACGCGGGGGCGGTGGGCAGGGAGGCACCGAGATCCGCGAGCCAGCCGGGCACCGTCGAGATCAGCCCGGTCGCGATCGCCAGCACCCCGACGAGCGTGCTGATCCAGCGACCGATGCCGCCGAAGACGGCGACGAGCGCCTGGTTCACAGCGGCGAAGACGACGCCGGCGAGCACGGCGATACCGGCGAACGCCCACCAGGTCGCGGCATCGTAGCTCGCGACGAACTGCACGATCAGGGAGACCAGCAGGCCCTGAGCGGCGCCGATGGCGGCGACCGGAGCGAAGGCGCGCAGCGCGAGTCCCGCAGATGAGCGTCGCGACGTGAGAGTGCGCGCGGTGTGCGCGCGCATCACGAGGAACGAGGCGAGAGCGCCGAACCACAGCACCACTGCCGTGAGCAGCGGGATCGCGGTCGGACCGAAGATCGTGGCACCATCGGCGCCCTTCGACGCCACAGGGTCGGCGATCACCGAGGCGAGCGAGGTCGACTCGGAGTCGCTGAACGAGGGGAGGGACTCGGATGCCGTGCGCAGGCCCCCGGCGAGATCACCCGTTCCGGTGGCGAGGGTGTCGAGGCCGGTCGCGAGCTCGGAGGCGCCGGTCGCGAGCTCGGTCGTCCCGTCGGACAGCTGAACGGCTCCGGTCGACAGTGCTCGGGCACCGGCAGCGGACTCGTCGAGACCTTGGGACGCCAGCTGGTTCAGGCCGTCCGCGAGGCTCGTCGCGCCGGCGCCTGCGTCACCGAGCTGGGTCGCGAGGGTCGTGAACGCGCCGGGAAGAGTCGCGATCTGCGGTTCGACGGCCGTGAGATACCCCGATGCGGTTCCCGCTGCTTTGGCGGCTGCTCCTGCGTTCGCGGCCTCGGTCGCGAGCTGAGCACACAGCTCTCCCGAGACGGCAGGATCGCAGCTCGCTGCCATCGTGCCAAGCGTCTGCGCGAGGCTCGCGGTCTTCGTCGCGGCGTCGGTCGCGGCATCGGTTCCGGTCGCGACGGCCCCCACGAGCGCGGGCATCTGCCCTGCCTGGGTGTTCAGCTCCGTCGCCCCTGCGGTCAGTCCGGTGCCGATCTGACTCGCGCCGCCCGCAGCCTCGCGGGTCTTCGTCGCGAGCGTGTCGAGCCCGGAGGCGAGCGACGAGGCGCCGTTTCCGAGTTCGGTGGCGCCAGAGGCGAGCTGTGTCGCCCCGTCGGGGATCGCGGCCGCGCCCGTCGCTGCATCGCGTGCACCGGTGGCCAGCTGGGCGGCGCCGTCGGCGGCCTCTCCGATCTGATCGCCGATCGTGGTGAAGCCGACGAGGATGTTCTCGGTGGTGGCCTCCGACAGCAGCGTGCCCATGCTCGAGGCGGCGACATTCGCGATCTGACTCGTGATGAGGTCGTCGGCGACGAGCCCGTCGTCCGGCGTGGTGACCTGGATGGTCGCCTGCTCGGCGTCACCTCCGCCGTCTGAGATCGCCTGCCCTGCCGAGGTCGCGGCGGCCGAGAACTCCTCGGGGATCGTGATGACGGCCTGATATGACCCGTCAGCGAGCCCGTCTGCCGCGTCATCCTCGTTCGAGATCACCCAGGTGAGGTTGGAGTCGAGGTCGTCCGATCCTTCGACGAGTCCTGACGCGAGCTGTCGACCCAGCGGCGTCAGCTGTCCGTCGATCTCCACGGGCTCGTCGAGGTTGACGATCGCGGCGGTCATCGAGTCGAGGCGCTCGGTCGGGTTCTGCAGTGCGGCGACCAGGATGCCGCCCACGGCCGCGGGCAGCAGCACGACGCCGAGGATGGTCAGCCACGTGATGGGCTTGCGCGAGCGGGCGCGTTCGATGGGGAGGGTCATGCGTTCACCTCGGTCGATTCGGTGGTGCCGTCCACGGTGCGGGGCACCGAGGACTCGGGTCGTGTCTGTGCTGCGGGTGCGTCGATATCGATCACGTCGGCGGGCGTGCGGCCGGCGTCTGCGAGGATCTCGAGGCCGATCTCGGCGTCAAGCGCAGTGAGCAGGATCGCGGTCGTGCTGCGGGAGTCCCGCAGTCGTGCGGCGAGCTGATCGCGTTCGGGGCGCGAGAGCCGGTCGGCTGCGTCGATCACCACGAGCGCGGGCCGTCCGCGAAGCGCCTCGGAAAGGTCTGCCGACAGGCTTCCGGCATCCGCGGTCATGACCGCTCCGACATGCGCGCGCACCCATGCCGCGCGTCCTGGAAGCAGATGGCCGGCGACGCGGAGACGTCCGTCGTCGGGAGTCGCACGGCCGGCGATCAACAGCGCCAGGGCACGCAGCGCGCCGGGGGACGAGCCGGTGAGCACAGCGGACCCGCCGGGGGAGAGGCGCAGGTGGAGGCCCGAGATGCCGGCATCCGTCACTGAGAGATCGTCGGCGGCCACGACCGAGTCGTCACCTGGCCATTCCGCCAGGTGACGCTCGCGTTCGACCGCCTCGCCCTCGATGTCGACGCTCGGAAGGATCTTCTCCAGCCACGCGGGGATCTCCCATGCACGCTCGCCGAGAATGGCCATGAGAGCGGGGATCAGCGTCATCCGCACCAGGAACGCGTCGATCGCGATGCCGGCCGCGAGGCCCAGCGCGATGGGCTTGAGCGAGGAGTCGCCTTCGGGTACGAACGCCACGAACACGGCGAACATGATGAGTCCTGCAGCCGTGACGACCTTCGCAGACCCCGTGAAGCCGCTGCGCACGGCTCGCAGCGCCGCGGCGCGACGCGTGGCTCGGTCGGGGCGCTTCCCGTCGGGGTCGTGCACGAAGTCCTCGCGCATGCGCGACACCAGGAAGACCTGGTAGTCCATCGCCAGCCCGAACAGCACACCCATGAGGATGATCGGCATGAAGCTGATGATCGGGCCCACCTTGGCGACGTGCAGGGCATCGGCGAACCAGCCCCACTCGAACACCGCGCCGACGATGCCGAAGGCGGCCACGATCGAGAGCAGGTAGCCTGCGGCGGCGGTGATCGGCACCCAGAGCGAGCGGAACACGATCGTGAGCAGGATCAGCGAGAGACCGATCACGAAGATGCCGAAGGGCAGCAGCGCGTTGCCCAGTTGGTCGGAGATGTCGATGCCGACGGCGGTGAAGCCGGTGACCTTGAGGTCGATCCCGAACTCGTCGAGCCATTCGTCATGATGCGATCGCAGCTCGCGCACCAGGTCGGCCGTCGCGGGGTCGTCGGGTGCCGTCTCGGGGACGATCTGCACGATGCCGGTGTCGGCGGTCTCGTTCGGGGTCGCGAGGGCGACCTCCTTCACTCCGTCGATCTTGGCGACCTCGTCGCCGAGGTCTTCCATCAACGTGAGGGGGTCGGTCGAGGTGACGATCGTGCCCGTGAGGATCATGGGTCCGTTGAAGCCGGGGCCGAACTCCTCGGCCACGAGGTCGTAGCTCTGCCGCGCCTCCGAGTCCTTCGGCAGCACGCCGGCGTTCGGCAGCGCGAGGTTCAGGCTCAGAGCAGGCACCGCGACGATGCCGAGGCCGATCACGACGGCGAGCGACACGAGAATCGGGCGCTTGGTCACGCCGGTCACCCAGCGCTCGCTGAATCGCACACGCGGAGCGGGAGCAGGCTTGCCCTTCTTCGCCTTCGGAGCCTTGCGCGGCCGGCCCGCCACCCGGCCCTTCATGAAGCCCAGGAATGCGGGGGTGAGCGTCACCGCGATCGCGACGGCGACCGCGACGGCGGCGGATGCCGCGATGCCCATGGTCGTCAGGAACGGGATGCCGGCGAAGCCGAGTCCGATCAGTGCGATCAGCACGGTCACACCGGCGAACACCACTGCGGAGCCGGCCGTGCCGACGGCGCGAGCAGTGGACTCCTCGGGGTCGACCCCCTCGCGCACCTGGTCCTGGTGCCTGGCCATGATGAACAGCGCGTAGTCGATGCCGACCGCGAGGCCGAGCATGAGGGCGAGGAGAGGAGTGGTCGACGAGACCGTGGCGAAGGCGGTCGCGGCGAAGATCCCCGCCATCGAGATGCCCACGCCGAGCACCGCGGTGAGCAGCGGGAGCCCTGCGACGACGAACGATCGGAAGGTCACGATCAGCACGAGCAGGGCGATGAGCAGGCCCACCGCCTCGGTCAGTGTGACACCGGGGATGGAAGTGGCGAACAGTTCGCCGCCGAGAGCGGTCTGGGAGCCGTCGGGGAGCTCGTCGGCGAGTTCGGCCACGACGGCGCGCAGGTCGTCCTGGGTCTCGTCCGAGACGTCGGACGCCTGACCGTCGAACTGCAGGCTGATGATGCCCGCGGTCTCGTCGTCGTTGACCATGCCGCTGACCATCTCGTCGAACGGGGACGTCGCAGAGAGCACGGAGTCATCGAGATCGGCGAGCCGGTCGACAGCATCCTCGATGTCGGTCCGATACGCATCATCGGCGATCGAGTCGCCGTCCGCGGCGACCACGATGATCTGCGCGCTGGTTCCGCTGACCTGGGGGAAGGAGCGGTTGAGCTGCTCGAGACCCGCCTGGGATTCGGTCCCCGGGATCGAGAACGAGTTGTCCGTTCCTGCCCCGAGCACGAGCGCGCCGGCGCCGGCGATGCCGAGCGCGAGGAGCCAGGAGACGAGGACGCGCCACGGGTGCCGGTATGACCAGCGGCCGAGCGAGGACAGGAGTGTGGACACGAGGCTCCTCAGGAAATACGGGCCGGATACACAGGTGTATCCAATACATACCTGTATCGTAAGGTGGTCCGAGCCCCGGAGTCTGTGTACGGGGTGTGAGAATGTGAGGCAGGAGGATTCGATGACGACACCCGCCACTCGCAGCCGGGAGAACACGCGAGCCAGGCTTCTCGACGCAGCTGCGCAGGTCTTCGCAGAGGTCGGCCTCGACGGCGCCTCGGTCGAAGCGGTCTGCGACCGCGCCGGGTTCACTCGTGGAGCCTTCTATTCGAACTTCGAGTCCAAGGACGAGCTGTTCCTGATGCTCGCCGGCAGCGTCGGCGAGCAACGCGTCAACGGTGTGCGCGCCCGAGTCGCGGAGATCGCCGCAGAGGGCGGCCTGTCAGAGGGGTGCGATCCGGTCGAGCTCGTTCAGCGCATCATGGATGCCGGCGGCGATGACCGGCTCGGCGTGATGCTGATGAGCGAGATCCGGATCCGCGCCCTGCGCGATCATCAGTTCGGCGCGGCCTACCTCGTGCAGGAGCGCGAGATGGTCTCGAGCATCGCGGTGATCATCACCGACATCGTCTCGGTGAGCTCACTCGAGATGAAGGTTCCGGCCGAGGATGCCGCCCGCATGCTCATGATCCTCTGGGAGGGCATGACCGTTCGCGGTGCGATGGCCGGCCAGGACTCCGATCAGTTGCGGCGCTCCGGCAGCGAAGAGCTGGGCAGGCTCGTGCAGCTGCTGCTCGCCGAGTGACGGACCTGCTCGGCCTGCAGATGAGCGCGGCTCAGCGCGCGGTGAGCGTTTCGTAGCAGCGGCTGAGGCGATCGAGCCACCAGTCGCGACGGTCGTCGTCAGCGGCGAGTCGAGTCAGTGCGGCCGCATCCGGCGTCACACGTCCGGCGGGGATCGAGCCCTCGACCGGCCGCAGGTCGGCGACGTCGTCGAGGAACAGGGATGCGGTGCCGAGCCCGCAGTCGTAGTCGAGCGTCGGCAGGGCGGCGGCGAGCGCCGCCCCCTGCGAGAGCCCGATCGCGGTGTCGAGCGCACTGGAGACGACCACGGGAAGGCCGGCGGCGGTGATGATCTGCAGCGCGTGGGTGATTCCCCCCAGCGGCTGCGCCTTGATCACGAGCAGGTCGGCTGCCTTCTCCCGAGCGACCGCGAGCGGGTCGGACGACTTGCGGATGCTCTCGTCGGCCGCGACCGGGATGCCCATGTACTTCACACGGGTGCGCAGTTCGGCGAGCTCGGGCACCGTCGCGCAGGGCTGCTCGACGTACTCGAGATCGAACTCGTTGAGGGCGTGCACCGCATGCTCGGCCTCGTCGACGTTCCAGGCCCCGTTCGCATCCACGCGGATGCGGCCTTCCGGACCCATCGCCTCTCGCACGGCTCGCACGCGAGCGACGTCGTCCGCCAGCGTCTGGCCCGGCTCAGCGACCTTGACCTTCGCGGTGCGGCACCCGGCGAAGCGGGCCAGCACCTCGGCGACCCGCGCCGCCTCGATGGCGGGGATCGTGGCGTTCACGCCGATGCGCTCGCGCAGGGGCGCCGGCTGCGACCGCCACGCGAAGTCGATCGCCGCGGCGAGCCAGGTCGCTGCTTCGGCATCCTCGTACTCCAGGAACGGGGAGAACTCCGCCCAGCCCTCGGGGCCTTCGAAGAGCAGCGCCTCTCGGGTGTCCACTCCGCGGAAGCGGGTGTGCATCGGAAGCGAGACGACCCTGGCCGAGGCGAGCAGATCTGCGAGCGGTGGGAGCATGTGCTCATTCTGCTCTGTCCGAGCCGCCTCCGGGGATCCGCCGTGCCGACGGAGTCTCCTCAGATCAGACGCTTCTGCAGTTCGCCCAGTCGTTCGCTCGGGCGGAAGCCGAGCAGCGTGTTCACGGCGAGCATGTGCGCATTCGATTCCGCGTTATAGGTGTAGACGGCGCGCGCCTGAGGCGCCTCGCGGTGCAGCATCCGCAGGTTGGCGACCTTGACCGCGATGCCGAGCCGGTGACCTCGGTCGGCCGCACGGACGAGGGTTCCCCACTGATACGCGTTGCCGTCGTCGGTCGACACGACGAGCTGCGAATAGGCGGCGGCGTCGCCGTCCGGCGCGAGCGCGATCGTCCCGAACGAGATGCGCCCCTGCAGCTCGAGCAGCTCCTCGCTCTCGCGGATGCTGTCGACGTCGGGCTTCTGCGGTTCGATGTCGAGCTCGCCGGTCGGCGCCTCGGTCTCGAGCGTCGCGTCGAGGATCGTCCAGCGCTCGACGACGTCGTCGGGGATGCGGCCGACCCAGCTGCGGATCTCGTACTGCGCGATTGCAGCTGCGATATCGCTCTCGATCCGGTCGAGCAGTGCGGGGTCCACAGGCAGGGGCAGCCTGCTCTGCACGTCGCCGAGAGCGAGGCTGTATCCGTGTCGCCTCGCGAACTCGCGGCCGGGGGACCCCGCTCCCTCCGAACCGAGCTCGAAGGGCCACGACGCCGAACCCTGCGCTGTCGTGCGGTCGGATGCCACGGCTTCGCGCTCGAGGAAGGCGAGTGCCTCCGTGCCGATGCCCCGTCGTCTGTGGCGCGGCGGCACGCTGATCGCGAGGTGTGCGACGTGCGTGTTGTCCTTGAGTGGCAGTCCGAGGCTCGCGGATCCGACGACGTCCGCGCCGTCGCGGAGCAGATAGGCGCGCCGGTCGACGACGGCCGATTGCTGCTGCAGCTCGCTGCGGCTCTCCGCCCGAGACCAGACGACGGCATCCGTGCCGCGGTCTGCTCGTTCGGCGGAGGCGTAGCACTCCCACCACGCACGCACCTCGGCGTCGTCGAACGGATCTATCCGGGAGATCTCGATCGTCATTCCCCCCACGGTAGTTGCTCGACCGGAGGGGCCGAGGGCATGCCTCGCGGCTGATGGCCCGTCACATAAATGTGTGATTGACAATGGTGTGTGACACACAGTAATGTGATCGACATGAACGAGACCCTCGACACGCATCTGCAGGAACTGCGCCGCGGCACCGTGGTGCTGGCCTGCCTGCAGCTGCTGCGCACTGCGGGGTACGGCTACGGACTGCTCGAAGACCTCGAGCGCCGCGGCTTCGCCACCGACGCGAACACGCTGTACCCGCTGCTTCGCAGGCTCGAGAAGCAGGAGTACCTCACGAGCGAGTGGAACACCGACGAGGCGCGGCCTCGCAAGTTCTATCGCACCTCGGAAGCCGGCATCCGGCTCGCCGACACTCTCACCGAAGAATGGCGATCGCTGACCGCGGCGATCGCGACCCTCACAGCTGAGGAGCACTGACATGACCACGACAGCCACGCTCACCGAGCGCTACATCAGCGCCACGATCCGCAGCCTCAGGCCCGAGGTGCAGGACGACGTTCGCGCAGAGCTCGAAGCGTCGATCGCGGATGCGATCGACGCGAGACTCGAGCAGGGGGAGACGCCCTCCGCCGCCGAACGCTCCGTCCTCACCGAACTCGGCGACCCCGGCATCCTCGCAGCGGGCTATGCCGACCGCCCGCTGCACCTCATCGGGCCGAAGTACTACCTCGTCTGGTGGCGGCTGTTGAAGCTTCTGCTGATCATCGTTCCGATCTGTGCATTCGGCGGTGTCATGCTCGGGCAGCTCATCGACGGCGCCCCGACGGGCGAGATCATCGGCACGGCCGTGGTGGCGGCTCTCGGTTCCATCGTCCACGTCGGGTTCTGGGTGACGCTCGTGTTCTTCGTCCTCGAGCGCACCGGCGCCGACACCGGAGTGAGGTGGAGCGTCGACCAGCTGCCCGAACCCACGCAGAACGGTGCCGGTCGCGCCGACGCCATCGCCTCGATCGTCTTCCTCGTGCTCGGCGCGGGGGCGGTGTTCTGGGACGCGTTCGTCGGCTTCTTCCCGACCGAGGGCGCTCCGATCGCCCTGCTGAACCCGGCGCTGTGGCCGTGGGGCATCACGTTCCTCCTCGCGCTCTTCGTCGCAGAGGCGTTGTTGGCCGTGGTCGTCTACGCCCAGCGTCGCTGGACGATCGGCACCGCGGTGGTCAACACTGCGCTCGCCGTGGTCTTCGCCGCCTGGTCGCTCACGCTGCTGCTGCACGGAGCGCTGATCAACCCAGAGTTCCTGAGCTTCGTCTTCACCGACAACGGAGTGACCGATGAGACGATGCGCATCCTGACCGTGATCACAGGCTTCGCTCTCGTCGCTTTCCCCCTGTGGGACATCGTCGACGGATGGATCAAGACCGCTCGCGCTCGCCGCAGCTGACCGCAGTACCCAGACGGCGTCGCCTCTTCGGGGCGACGCCGTCTGCGTGTGCAACCCCCGCGGGAATAGGCTGGATGCTGTGACCAGCGCATTCGTCTCAGACCTGTTCGACCCGGACGAATGGGTGCTTGCGCCCGGCGCCGAGGACTACACCGACATCACCGCCCACGTCAGCACGGACGGCGGCGTCGCCCGCATCGCGTTCAATCGCCCAGAGGTGCGCAACGCCTTCCGTCCGCACACGGTCGATGAGCTCTATCGTGCACTCGACGACGCACGGCAGAACCCTCGCATCGGTGCTGTGCTGCTCACGGGCAACGGGCCGAGTCCGAAGGACGGGGGCTGGGCGTTCTGCTCGGGCGGAGACCAGCGCATCCGCGGCCGCGACGGCTACAAGTACTCCGACGACGAGAAGACCGTGCACGACCCCGCGCGGGCCGGTCGCCTGCACATCCTCGAGGTCCAGCGCCTCATCCGCTTCATGCCCAAGGTCGTCATCGCCGTCGTCCCCGGGTGGGCGGCCGGTGGCGGGCACTCGCTGCACGTGGTCTGCGACCTCACGATCGCCTCGGCCGAGGAGGCGCGGTTCAAGCAGACCGATGCCGACGTCGGCAGCTTCGACGCCGGCTACGGCTCGGCATACATGGCGAGGCAGACCGGTCAGAAGTTCGCGCGCGAGGTGTTCTTCCTCGCGGAAGAGTACTCGGCCCAGCGTGCCTACGAGGCGGGGGCCGTGAACCGGGTCGTTCCCCACGCCGAGCTCGAGCGCGAGGCGTTGAAGATGGCGCGCACCGTGCTCACCAAGTCGCCCACGGCGATCCGCATGCTGAAGTTCGCGTTCAACGCGGTCGACGACGGGCTCGTCGGGCAGCAGGTTTTCGCGGGCGAGGCCACGCGTCTCGCCTACGGCACCGACGAGGCGGTCGAGGGCCGAGATTCGTTCCTCGAGAAGCGCGACGCCGACTGGTCGTCGTTCCCCTGGCACTACTGAGCGGATCGAGACGGACATGGTCGCGCTGACGCCGACGGATGCCGAGGATCCGGCCGAACTGCGCGACGCCCTGGCGCGGGCGCTCGACGGCGGGCCGGCACTCGGGTTCGGGATGCTCGGTGATGCACCGACGTGGGTGCCGGACGGCACAGCCGTGGTGATCGCCACCTCCGGCTCGAGCGGCGTTCCCAAACGCGTCGCTCTGAGCGGCGAGGCGCTGCGCGCGAGTGTCGAAGCCACGGCGGCGAGGGTCGGCGGCGGACGCTGGCTGCTCGCCCTCCCGGCCGGATACGTGGCCGGGCTCCAGGTGGTCGTGAGGTCTCTGATCGCCGGCACGCACCCGGTCGCGTTGAGCGGTCGCTTCTCACCGGAGTCCTTCGCCGATGCGACGCTGTCGATGCTCCGACCCTCTCCCGGGACATCCCTATCGATCCCCGAGCTGTACACATCCCTCGTGCCGGCACAGCTGTCGACGCTGCTCGATGCCGCGGATGACGCGCCCGTCCGGGCCGCGCTGCGGGCGTACCGCGCGATCCTGGTCGGGGGGCAGGCGCTGCCGGTGCCGCTGCGGGAGCGTGCCGCCGATCTCGGCGTCCGGCTCGTCCGCACGTACGGTTCCACCGAGACCAGCGGAGGGTGCGTGTACGACGGCGTTCCCCTCGACACGGTCGCCGTGCGCATGGTGGACGGCGAGCTGCGTATCGCCGGGCCGATGCTCGCTGACGGCTACCTCGGTGACGGGGAGCTGACGGCGAAGAACTTCTCGCGTGACGAACACGGCATCCGCTGGTATCACACAGGCGATCTCGGGCTCTTGGACGACGGCGTGGTGCGGGTGCACGGTCGTGCCGACAACGTGATCGTCTCGGGCGGCATCAACATCTCTCTCGACCGCGTCGAGCGTGTGGTTCGCGGCGTACCAGGACTCACGGGTGCCGTGGTCGTCGGTGTGCCGGACGAACGATGGGGCGAGGCCTCGGTCATCGTCGCGCCCCGGGGCGAGGCGCTGCGGCGCAGCGAGGCCGAGCAGCTCGCGCACGCGCGGGAGATGGTCGCCGACGAGCTCGGCAAGCATGCGCGCCCCGTGCGGCTGATCATGGTCGACGAGCTCGCCGTGCTGGCCTCCGGCAAGCCGGATCGCGAGACGATCCGGCGGGCCGTCCTCGAGCTGCACTGACGGTCGATTCCGTTCTGCAAGAGGTTTCTTGCCAGACTGAGTCATGGCCACCTACACGCACGGACATCACGAGACCGTTCTCCGGTCGCACAGCAGCCGCGACATCTCGAACTCCGCCGAGTACCTCCGCCCGCACCTGGCCGAGACCACCAGGCTTCTCGACGTCGGAGCCGGGCCCGGCAGCATCACGGTCGACTTCGCAGTGATCGTCGCCCACGTGACGGCGACCGAGATCGATGAGAACGCGCTCTCACTGTCGCGCGATCTCGCGTCGAGCAAGGGGCTGCACAACCTCGACTTCGCGGTTGAAGACGTGCATGCGCTGAGCTTCGCCGACGACACCTTCGATGTCGTGCACGCGCACCAGGTGCTGCAGCACGTCGGTGATCCCGTGCAGGCGCTTCGCGAGATGCGCCGTGTGACGGCGCCGGGGGGTGTGGTGGCGGCACGCGACGCCGACTACGCGGGCTTCATCTGGTTCCCCATGCTGCCCGAGCTCGACCGATGGCTCGATCTCTACCGGCGGGCGGCACGAGCCAACGGTGGAGAGCCCGACGCCGGACGACGTCTGCTCGCCTGGGCACGCGCGGCCGGGTTCGACGACGTGACCGCGACGACCTCCAACTGGACCTACGCGACTCCCGAGGATCGCGCATGGTGGGGTGGCATGTGGGCAGACCGCATCCTCGAGTCGGCGCTCGCCCGGCAGTTGGTCGACAGCGACATGGCGACGTCGAGCGACCTCCAGGCGATCAGCGATGCCTGGAAGCGCTGGGCCGACGACGGTGACGGGTGGTACCTCGTGCCGCACGGCGAGATCATCGCCCGCGCCTGACACGCGCCGCGGATACATCTGCAGGCGGATGCGAGGCGGATGCCGTGCCGCGTAGCGTGGGGGAGTGATCCGCCCGCTCTCCCGTACGGCGCTCGTGCTCGACATCGTCGGGGCGGCGCTGCTCTTCGTCATCCTCACGCCTTTCTCGGTCGTGTTCTACGGTCCGGGGACGATCGGCCAGGGAGTCGACGGTGCTGCGGTCGCGGCGGTCGTGATCGCGGGCATCCTGATGTTCGGCGGCGTCGCGATCGGCAGGCTCGCTCCCGGGCTCGCGCTCGCCGCGGCCTGGGCGGGGGCGATCGTGCAGATGCTCTCCGGATTCGGGCCGCTGCCGATCGACGTCGCCATCCTCCTCGTGCTCTATGCGACTGCCGCCTGGGGGTCGCGGGTCGTGTTGTGGTGGGGATTCGGCTCGGCGCTATTCGGGGCTTTGGTATCGGCGGTCTACCTGGTGGTCGTCACCGGTGTGACCTCCGGAACCAGCGGCTGGGATCAGCTGACCACCGGCACTCTGCTTCTCGTCGTCTCGGTGCTCGCTCTCGGCTTCGCGTGGGTCTGCGGCCTGCTGTGGCGCGTCATCCTCCGCGCTCGGCGCACACGATCCGCGCAGTTGGAGGCGGAGTCGCTCGCGGCTGAGGAGCAGGAGCGCGTGCGAATCGCCCGCGACATGCACGACATCGTCGCGCACTCGCTCGCCGTGGTGATCGCCCAGGCCGACGGCGCCAGGTATGCAGCCGCCGCGAAGCCCGAGATGGCCACCGAGGCGCTGGGCACCATCGCCCAGACCGCTCGCAGTGCCCTGAGCGACGTGCGCCTGCTGCTCACCCAGCTGCGCCACCGACAGGGTGACGGCCCCCAGCCGACGCTGGCAGACCTCGAAGCGCTGTTCGCGCAGGTTCGTCAGGCGGGCGTCGAGCCCCGCATCACCGTCGATCCGATGCCACCGGGGGAGCCGCCGGGGGCGATCCAGCTCGCGGTGTACCGGATCCTGCAGGAGGCGCTCACCAATGCCATCCGACACGGCGACGGGGCGGTCGATGTGCACCTCGCCTGGCTTCCTGATCGCGTCGACATCCAGGTGCGCAACACCGTGGGCGGCGAGCAGCCGCAGATCGGCGCCGGCCACGGAGTGATCGGCATGCGCGAACGCGCGCAGCTCGTGGGCGGTAGCCTTCAGGCGGAGCGTCAGGGCGCACAGTTCGTCGTCGCCGCCTCGCTCCCGATCGGAGAAGTCGCATGATCAGGGTCGTCCTCGTCGATGATCAGGCGCTGTTCCGCGCCGGGGTCCGCATGCTGCTCGCCTCGCAACCCGACCTCGACGTGGTCGGCGAAGCGGGCGACGGCCGAGAGGGCGTCTCCCTCGTGCACGCGACCCGACCGGATGTGGTGCTGATGGACATCAGGATGCCGGTCATGGACGGCTTGGCCGCGACCGCCGAGATCCTCGCTCAGCCCGACCCTCCCCGCATCGTGATGCTGACCACCTTCGACCTCGACGAGGCAGCCGCTCGCGCCATCCGCCAGGGGGCCAGCGGGTTCCTTCTCAAGGACGCCGACCCCGAGTTCCTCCTCGCGGCGATCCGCACCGTCCACTCCGGTTCGAGCGTGATCGCCGCCTCGGCCACGCGTGAGCTGTTCGAGCACTTCGCCGAGGCGCCGAAACCGGTGCCCGTGCAGTTCTCGGCGCTGACCGACCGTGAGCGCGAGATCTTCGCGCTCGCAGCCAGGGGGCTGTCGAACTCCGAGATCGCCGCTCGCGAATACCTCAGCGAGGCGACCGTGAAGACCCACATCAGCCGCATTCTGACGAAGCTCTCCCTGCGCGACCGCGTGCAGCTCGTGGTCTTCGCCTTCGAACACGGGCTCGCCTGACCTCACTGCGCGCCGCGGGATCATCCTTGCGATGTAGACGGATGCGCCGTCAGGGCGACGCGGTGGCACACCCGCCGTCCGTAGCGTCGAAGGCATGGAGATCACGACCACCGACCTCGGGCTCGCAGCCCGCGTCCAGCACCTCACGAAGACCTACGGCGCCGGCGAGGGCACCGTCCACGCGCTGGACGACGTCAGCGTCGGCATCCGCCGCGGGCAGTTCACCGCCATCATGGGTCCGTCCGGTTCGGGAAAGTCCACGCTCATGCACATCATGGCCGGCCTCGACACCCCGACGCAGGGGAGGAGCTGGATCGGCGACACCGAGATCACGGAACTCGGAGATCTCGACCTGACTATCCTTCGCCGGCGTCGAGTCGGATTCATCTTCCAGGCGTTCAACCTCGTGCCGACGCTCACTGCCCTCGGCAACATCATGTTGCCGTTCGAGCTCGACGGACGCCGACCGAGCGCGATCGAGAAGGCGCGCATCGATGGATTGATCGAGACCCTCGGGCTCGGCTCACGGCTGCAGCACCGACCGCATCAGCTGTCGGGCGGCCAGCAGCAGCGCGTCGCGATCGCCCGTGCGCTCGCCACGGCACCCGACCTGGTCTTCGCCGATGAGCCGACCGGAAACCTCGACTCGAAGACCGGACGCGAGGTGCTGCAGCTGCTCGCGACCGCGAGCCGCGAGCACGGGCAGTCGATCGCGATGGTCACGCACGACGCGATCGCGGCGAGCTACGCCGACCGGGTGCTGTTCCTCGGCGACGGGCGGATCGTCGCCGATCACCCGCGTCAGAGCGCTGAGCAGATCTCGGCCTACATGCTCGCCGCCGAGGTCGCGGCATGAGCGCCGTCATCGACTCCCCGACCCGCACGGTCGTCGCGCAGACCTCCGCGACCGGTCCGCGCCTGGCCTGGCTGCGCGACCGAGGGATGGGTGCCAGCGTCCTCGTCGCGACGCTCTCGGCGGCCTTCGGAGTGGTGCTGGTCGAGACCGCGGCCTACCTCGGAGCGGTGCTGCAGGCCGACCCGTTCATCGGCGACAGCGAGACCCTCGCATTCGTGGTCGGGCTGCTCTCGGTACTCCTCACGGGCGTCGCGATGTACGTCGCGGCGATCGTCACCGCCAACACCTTCTCGACGATCATCGCCGGGCGCACGCGTCAGATCGCACTGATGCGCCTCATCGGCGCGACCGCACGGTCGCAGCGCGCGGAGGTCGGCAGGCAGGGCCTCGTTGTCGGCGCGATCGGTGCGGCACTGGGCCTACTCGCGGGTCTCGCGATCGCGGCTGTCGGCGTACAGATCGGATCCGGACTGATCGAGAACCTGCCGACCGGGTTCACCCTCGCCCAGCCGTTCATCGCCCTGCCCGTGATCGGCGTCGCTCTCACCACCTGGGCTGCAGCCTGGGCGGGATCCAGACGCGTGCTCACCGTCACACCGCTGCAGGCGATCGGCGGCTCGGTCGAGCGCAGCCACGAAGAGATGTCGCGCCCCGGGCGTCACATCGGCGCATGGGTGCTGCTGGTCGCCGGCACCGCCCTGCTGGCGGCAGGCGTCGCCGTGGGTCTCGCGCATCCGCTCGGGGTGGTCGTGGCCTTCTTCGGCGGGCTGCTGTCGTTCACGGGACTCGCGCTCGGATCGGTGCTCTTCATGCCACCCGTGCTGCGACTGGTCGGGCGGATGTTCGGATCGAGCGCCACCGCACGGCTCGCGGCCGAGAATGCTCTGCGCTATCCGGAGCGCTCGTCGCGCATGGCGATCGGTGTGGTGATGGGGGTCACGCTCGTCACGATGTTCGCCGTCGCGCTCGAATCGGTCAAGCAGATGCTGATCGGTCAGGTAGAGGGCGAGACGCCCGCCGAGTTCTTCACACCGTTCGACGCCTTCGCGTCGGTGATGATGGTGCTCGTCGCCGTGACGGCGGTGATCGCCGCGGTCGGCCTGGTCAACCTGCTGACCATCGGCGTCGTGCAGCGTCGCCGCGAGCTCGGGCTCCTCCGCTCGATCGGACTGTCCAACGGGCAGGTGCGTCGCATGGTGCTGCTGGAGGCCGCGCACATCACGGTGGCCGCGACGCTGACCGGGTTGATCCTGGGCATTGCTTACGGATGGATCGCGGCGCAGTCTCTGCTCGGATCCGTGCCGACCCTGCCCGACTTCGAGCCCGCAGGGCTCGTGGCGCCTCACGTGCCGTGGCTGCCCGTCGTCATCATCGTCGCGGCGACCGCTGTGCTGACCCTGGTCGCCGCTGCGACGCCGACCCGTCTCGCCACCCGGGTCGCTCCGGTCGACGCACTCGCCGCAAACTGACGGCGGCCGTGCGCCCAGAACGCCCCGTGACCCAATCGGTCATCGGGGCGTTCTGGCGCATCCGGTCGTTCTAGGCTGGACGGATGCCGTCTCCGTTCGACCAGTCCACTTATCAGGTGCGCCTCGAGTGGGGTGTCGATGGACTCGACCGCCTCGCACCCGCCGATGTCGTCGTGGTCGTCGACGTGCTCCGTTTCTCATCGACCGTGGCAGACGCCGTCGCATCCGGGTCCGCGGTCTCGCTCGACGACGCACGGGTGTGGTCTCGCAACGGCGCAGCGGTCGCCGCCCGCGCCGGTGAGGCCGTGGTGCTGGTCGGAAGTCTCCGCAACGCCTCGGCGGTGGCGCGAGCGATCGCGACACTGCAGGATCGCAATCAGGCGCGCACCTCGGTGAACGTGATCGCGGCGGGCGAAGCCGACGCCGACGGCGCGGTGCGGTTCGCAGTCGAAGACCACCTGGGGGCCGGAGCGATCGTCGCCGCATTGACCGATCTCGGCATCGACCACACCGCGCCCGATGCGGCCGTGGCGGCCGAGGGGTTCCGAGCGCTGAAGCGGGCGCTGCGCCACATGGTCAGCGCCAGCGGGTCGGCACGCGAGCTCGCCGAGGGGGTCGCAGCGACCGATCGGATGCGGGCATCCGGCGTCGTCCCGACGACGCCGTCGAGCGCCGCCGAGCTCGATGCCCTCGATGTCGTGCCCGTGCTGCGCGACGGCGTCTTCGTCGCGTTCGACTGACCCGTTCGGCCAGGCTCGCAGCGACGGAATCGCCGGAACCCCGCGATGGAGCGTCTCGCCGACGTCGACTCGCAGCGCGGTCGGCAACAGGCCGTGCACTCGGCGCGGGTTTCGGCACTCGCGACGTAGGGTCGTGGCATGAGGTTCGTCCCCGCTTTCATCGTCGATGCCGTCCTGGTGCTCGTCTTCGCCGTGATCGGCCGTGCCTCGCACGGTGAGAGCCCGGGTGGGTTCCTGGTCACCGCCTGGCCTTTCCTCGTCGCGCTGCTGGTGGGTCACGTCGTGGCCGCGCTGCTGCCGGCGAGGCCGCGTCGTCCGTGGTCGCTGGTCTGGGGCGCCGTCGTCTGGGCGGTCACGGTCGCCGGCGGACTCCTGTTGCGGGTCGCAGCGGGGGATACCGCTCAGATCGCGTTCATCATCGTCACGACACTCGTGCTCGGAGTCTTCCTCGTCGGCTGGCGAGCCGTGGCAGCAGTCCTGCGCAGGCGCGCGGGACGTCCGAGCGACAACAGTCCGGTACACGAGGGATCTGCCGACGTGGCAGACGACGAGAGCGCCGACGATGCGGTTCCCGACGAGGAGCGGTCACAGGCGGAGTCGGCTCCTGAGACTGATCCCGAAACGGGCCCGCAACCGCGCTGACCGCGGCGGGCGGGTGCGGGGTCGATTTCGCATCCGTACCGGTCGCGTGCCGAGCGTTCTTGACCTCGCAGCGCGCCGGTGGGCTGTCAGCGCGACATCTGGGCGGCGAGCCTCGTGTCGGCCGTGATCTCGCGACGTGTCCAGTCGAAGAGGTAGCGGGCGTCGTACGAGCGAGAGCATCGCGCGCACGACGTCGCGCGCGACGGGCGCCGGTGACGGTAGGTGACGTGACCGGCGGGGCACCGACCGACCCACGGCGCGAGCTCGACCGCCGTCTCGCCATGATGTGTCGTTCCACCGACATAGCCCAGGTCGCGGGCCACGCGCTTCCAGGTCGCGCCATGGGCAGCCTCGTGACCGGCGAGCGCATGCGCCACCTCGTGCAGCAGCACCTGATGGATCTCGTCGTCCTCGAACCGAGCCGCCAGATATCGGGACACGGTGATGCGCTTCTTCGTGTAGTCGCACTGCCCCGCTCGACGCTTGGCATGGTCGAAGCCGAACGACCAGCTGTCGTCGAGGTGCATCGTGATCAGTGCCTCGCCCCAGACGCGCACCCGGTCAAGTTCCGCCATGCGATCAGGCTAGGCCATACCGCCGACATCGCCGCTCAACAGGATGTCAGCCGGCGACGAGCTGCGTCGTACGGCGCCGTTCGGCCGCTTCGATCGCGAGCAGCACCGTCTCGAGCTCCCGGTCCTGGGCTCCCGCTTCACGGCGCAGGAACAGAGACTGCTTGAAGCTCTCGCGGGCAGTCTCGTAGTCACCGGCTTCGTAGGCGTTCTTGCCGTGGTGGTGATGCGCGAACGCCGCGATCGAGACCCAGCGCTGCCCTTCCGCCTCCGCGGCGCACGTGGCGAGCTCCTGTGCGGCGGCGGCGTGTGCGCCGCGGTACTGCAGGATCGTGGCGTGCAGCACTCGGGCACGCAGGACGTCCTTGCGCGTACCTGCCATGCGCGACTGGCGCACGGCTTCGTCGGCGAGGGGGAGCGCTTCGTCGAGACGGTCGAGGACCTTCAGCAGCCAGACCCGCTCCAGCAGAGCCGGAAGGCTCCGCTGACTCTCGATCTCCTCCAGCCGCGCGGCACATTCACCGAGGTCGACCAGCTCGCGAAGGCTCTCCTGGTCGTATCCCTGGATGAAACTCATTGCTCTCCTTCCGCAGCGTCCCCCGTCAAGTGTGCCTCGCGACGGCGCCGTCGTCGGGGCGGCACGCCCCACGGCGCCGCATCCGGATCGTGATCCGCGAGATCAGAACGCTCAGCGAAGGAACAGCGAGGCATCCGGGCGGGGGGAGGCCACGGCATCCGCGTCCGTGACCACGCGTGCGCCCTGCACGAAGGCGGTCGCCTCGGCGCCCTGGGCGATCTTCGCAGGATGGGGTCCGGCGGCCAGTATCCGTGGCAGCCATTCGCTCGGCAGGGGAGCGGCCGAGGCCGCGATCACGAGGTTGCCGAACCTGCGGCCCTTCAGCACCTGCGTATCGGCGAGGACGCCGATCTCGGGCAGCACCTCGGCGATCGTCGCGACCTGACGCCGCGCGAAGGCGAGGCCGGGGCCGTCGGCGACGTTCACGAGCAGCACGCCTCCGGGTGCGAGAAGCTCGGCGAGTTCGCTGTAGAACTCGATGCTGGTGAGGTGGGCGGGCGTCTGGGCACCCGAGTACACGTCGGACACCACCAGATCGCAATTGCCGACGATGGCCGACGGAAGACGGCGGACACCCTCGCGGGCGTCACCGATGCGCACCCTGATCGACGCGCCTCTCGGCAGCGGAAGGTGCTCGCGCACGAGTGCGGCCAGCGGGGCCTCGAGCTCGATCACCTGCTGCCGCGAACCCGGCCGTGTGGCCTCGATGTAGCGGGGGATCGTCAGCGCTCCCGCTCCGAGGTGCACCGCGGTGAGAGGCCCTTCCGCGAGCTGGTCGATCACGGCGCCCATGCGCACGATGTACTCGAAGTGCAGGTGCGTGGGGTCATCGAGGTCGACGTGCGACTGAGGGGTGTCGTCGACGATGAGCTCGAAGCCGGTGGTGAACTCCGACGGCACGATGCGGGCGGTGCCTCCGTGGTCGAGACGGGCCTGCGGGTGCTCGGTGTCCTTCGCTCGCGTCCTGCCCATGCTCCGAGACTACGCGCTCACCGCGCTCTGAGACCTCCGGGCAAGAGCCCCGGAGGCGCCGCGAGCCTGCTCGCCGAGGCCGATGTTACGGCCGGATGACGTTTCCGAGAATAACTTGCAGGGAATTAGTTAGTGATGAATACTTTTTCCTACGTGGTAGGCACCCGATGCCGCCAGGACGTTCAAAGAGGAGATCCCTGATGCACAAGCGCATTCTTCCGGTCGTGGCGCTGGGCGCCGCGGCCACACTGGGCCTGGCGGCCTGTGCCGGTGACGGAGCAGCCACCGGCGGAGCCGTCGACGGAGAGGGCCAGGAGCTCACCGTCTGGATCATGAAGGGCACGAACCCCGACGCGACCGCGTTCTACGACGAGGTGTCGAGCGCCTTCGAAGACGAGACCGGAGCCACGGTCAAGATCGAAGAGATCCAGTGGGCGGATGCTCATGACCGCTTCGTCACGTCGATCGCGGGCGGCACGACGCCCGACATCGCCGAGACGGGCACCACCTGGACGGCGGAGTTCGCGGACGCAGGCGCGCTCGAGCCGCTCGATGAGTACGTCGACGCGGAAGACGGCCTGCGCGACGACCTCGTCGAGGGCCTCGCGGTCGCCGGCACCTATGACGAAGAGCTGTACGGCATGCCGTGGTACGCCGGTGTCCGCTCGATCGTCTACCGCACCGATGTCTTCGAGGAGCTCGGTCTCGAGGCTCCGAAGACGTGGGACGACATCGTCACCGCCGGTGAGGCGATCAAGGCCGCAAAGCCCGACATGCTGCCGTTCCCCGTCGCGGGCGACGCCGAGTTCCAGGTGTACCCCTGGGTCTGGGGCGCGGGCGGCGAGGTCGCCACCCTCGACGGCGAGACCTGGACGAGCGAGCTCGACAGCGACGAGTCGCAGGCCGGCATCGAGTTCTACACCGGACTCGCGACCGAGCACGGCTTCTCCTCCGCCGGTGCCACGACGTGGAAGGAGACCGATCTCCGTGACTCGTTCACTCAGGGGAACGTCGCCATGATGCTCTCGGGATCGTGGACCCCGAAGGCGCTGATCGAGGCGAACCCCGAGCTCGAGGGCAAGATCGGCGCAGCCGTGATCCCCGGTGAGGACGGCGGAATCGCTCCGTCCGTGCTCGGAGGCTCGCACCTGTCGGTCTTCAACACGACGGAGAACGCCGACCTCGCGTGGGAGTTCGTCAAGCTGATGACCACCGGAGAGTTCGCCGAGCAGTGGGCTGACGAGACCGGCTACTTCCCCGGTGTCCAGTCGGCGATGGAAGAGGCTCTCGCCTCGACCGACCCGCTCGTCGCCCCGTTCGCGCAGCAGATGGTCGAGGGCGGCGCATCCGTGCCCGTCACCCCGAACTTCGGAGCCGTCCAGGCGAAGAAGACCACCAACTCGATGATCCAGGCGATCCTCGGCGGGCAGAAGGACGTCGCCACGGCGACGAAGGATGCCGCAGTCGAGATGACCGAGCTGCTCAACAAGTAAGGCTGTATCCCTTCATGTCGATGGTGCAAGCGCCACTGCCGGCCACGAAGGCGGAGTCCACCTCCGCCTCCGTGGCCGGCGGCCAGCCCCGGCGGCGAGGACTCTCGCTGCTCACGGCCCGTCCCTGGCTTCTTCTCGCTCCCGGGCTGGTCATCCTCGCGGTGCTCATGCTCTGGCCGCTCATCCAGGTGTTCATCTTCTCGCTGCAGGACTACGGTCTGCGCGAGATCAACACCGGCGAGAACAACTGGATCGGCGTCGACAACTACGTCGAGGCGCTCACCAACCCGACACTCTGGGCCGTCGTCCTGCCCAACACCGTCGGATTCGCAGCCGTCGCCGTGTTCGTCACCGTGGCGGTCGGCACGCTGGTCGCGCTGCTGCTCGCGAAGCTGGGCACGGTCTGGCGCACCATCGTCTCGAGCTGCATCATGGTCGCGTGGGCCATGCCCGCCGTGACCGGCACCTACGTCTGGACGTTCATCTTCGATGCCGACCGAGGCATCTTCAACACCACCCTGCAGAACCTCGGCCTGATGGACGAGCCGGTCAACTGGTTCACCAACCAGTGGTCGTTCTACGCGATCGTGCTGCTCAACGTCGTGCACCACGGCTTCCCGTTCGTGGCGATCACGGTGCTCGCCGGTCTCCTCGGCGTCTCGAAGGAGATGCTCGAGGCCGCAGCACTCGACGGGGCCAACGCCTGGATGCGCTTCTGGAAGATCATCTTCCCGACGCTCAAGCCCGTCTTCTCGGTCGTCATCATCCTGTCGACGATCTGGGACTTCAAGGTCTTCGCGCAGGTCTATCTGATGCCCGGCGGTGGGGGAGGCAACCGATCGGTGCTCAACCTCGGCGTCTGGTCGTATGTCGAATCCTTCGGCCAGAACCGCTACGGCTTCGGAGCCGCCCTCGCCGTGCTGCTCACCCTCGTGCTGATCGGCATCACGATCGTGTACATCCGTTCCCTCATGAAGGAGGACGAGCTGTGAATCCCCGCCCGTCCGCCATGTCGCGCCTCGGCACCGGCATCGCGATCGCCGCCGTCCTGATCTTCACGCTGTTCCCCGTGTACTGGATGGTCTCCAGCGCCCTCGACGGCAAGGCCTCCAGCGGTGGGCAGTCGTTGCTCCCGCAGGAGTTCACGTTCGACAACTTCGCGTACGTGCTCACCGACGGCGGCTTCGGCACCTATCTGCGCAACTCCGCGATCGTGGCCCTCGTCACGGTGCTCGTCAGTGCGCTCGTATGCCTGCTCGCGGCGGTCGCCGTCGCGCGCTTCCGCTTCAAGTTCCGCACCACCATCCTCATGATGATCCTCATCGTGCAGATGGTTCCGCTCGAGGCCCTCGTCATCCCGCTGTTCCTGCAGGTGAAGAGTCTGGGGCTGCTCAACAGCATCCTCGGTCTGATGGTCGTGTACGTCGCGCTCTCACTCGCCTTCGGAATCTGGATGCTGCGCGGATTCGTCGCCGCGGTTCCGGTCGAGCTCGAAGAGGCCGCGTACATCGACGGCGCCAGCTGGTGGCGGATGTTCCGCTCGATCCTGCTGCCGCTCGTGATGCCCGGCCTCGTGGCCACGAGCATCTTCAGCTTCATCACGGCGTGGAACGAGTTCATCTTCGCCATGACGATCCTCGGCAGCGCGACCGACCAGTACACGGTGTCGATCGGTCTGAAGTCGTTCTTCGGCCTGCACTCCAACGACTGGGGCAGCATCATGGCCGCGTCGACGATCATCACCATCCCCGTCATGATCTTCTTCGTGATCGTGCAGCGTCGCCTCTCGGCCGGCATGGTCGCCGGAGCGGTGAAGGGATGACCGACGAGCTCAGGCGCCTCGCGAATGCGGTGCTCTGGCCGGGCTTCCTCGGCACCGAGGCACCCGACTGGCTTCTCGCCGAGCTGCACGACGGCCTGGCGGGCGTGGTGTACTTCAGCCAGAACGTCGGCGACGGGCTGTCTGCCCTGAGCGACGAGATCCTTCGCGCGAATCCCGACGCCCTGATCGGGATCGACGAGGAGGGCGGCAACGTCACGCGCCTCGAGTCCACGGCGGGGTCCACTCTCCCAGGGGCGGCCCAGCTCGGGATCGTCGACGATGTCGAGGCGACGAGGGATTCCGGTGCCGAGCTTGCTCGACGAGTCGCGGCGATCGGAGCCAACGTGGTGCTCGGGCCCGTCGCCGATGTGAACACGGATCCGCGAAACCCCGTGATCGGCGTCCGGTCCTTCGGCAGCGACGAAGAACTCGTGGCCCGACACGTGCAGGCGGCGGTCGACGGTCTGCAGAGCAATGCGGTCGCTGCGTGCGTCAAGCACTTCCCCGGACACGGCGACACGCATCTGGATTCGCACCACGCGCTGCCCGAGATCTCGCTCGGCATCGAGGAGTTCGAGCGCGTGCACCTCGCGCCGTTCCGTGCTGCGATCGCCGCGGGGGTCGATGCCATCATGACCGCGCACATCGTCGTTCCCGCATGGGGGCACGAGCCGGCGACGCTGAATCCGCGCGTGCTCGGGATGCTGCGCGACTGGGGCTTCGACGGTGTCATCATCACGGACGCCCTCGACATGGCGGCCATCCGCGAGACCGTCGGCATCGGCCAGGGCGCCGCACGTGCCCTCGCGGCCGGCGCCGATCTGCTGTGCATCGGCAACCCCACGAACCGGGGCGAAGCGACAGTCCCCGATCAGGACAGACGAGACTTCCTCGCCGCCCGCGACGGGATCCTCGCGGCCGTGAGCGACGGCTCGCTGCCGAGAGAACGACTCGCCGCTGCAGCCCAGCGGGTCACACGTCTGGTGGAGACCCTCCACGCCCGTGCCGCGACCGCGCCTCCCATCGACTACGACGGACCCGAGATCGTCCGACGAGCGATCACCGGTGCGACAGCGGATGCCGAGGCGCTCGCGGTCGTCGACGCCCGCCGTCGTTCGACTCTCGCCGTCGACAGCGCCTCCGCGTATGTGGCTGAGACGCTCGCCGCCGACGGCCACCGCGTTCGTCTCGACGTCGCGCGCACGTCGATCGACGAGCAGGACGCGGTCCTCGAGCAAGCAGTTCTGGCCGAGGGCTTGACTGTCATCCTCCTGGATCGGCCTGACGCCGACGACGCGCAGCGCTCGCTGGTCGAGCGCGTCGCTGTGCGTGATCCCGAGGCGGTCGTGGTCAACGTCGGGCTCGCGGCTCGGCGACCGCTGCCGCTTGCCGTCGTGGAGGTCGCGTCCGCGAGCAGGATCGGTGCCCAGGCCGCCAGAGATCGACTGACCGGCGGGCCCTCGCGCCGCGCCGATCAGACGCCCGGCAGCGCAGGTGGGGCCGACTGAGGCAGGATGACACCGTGGACGACGATGTTCTCGCGCTGGTGCGCCGATCCGTTCCTCGACTGAGTGCTGCAGAAGCACGGGTCGCGGAGACGATCCTCGGCGACCCCACGCTCGTCGTCGATCTCGCCATCAACGACCTCGCGCAGCTCTGTCACACGTCCCTGTCGACCGTGGCCCGATTCGCGCAGTCGCTCGGTTTCAGCGGATACCGCGAGCTGCGGGTCGCGGTCGCTCGCACGGTCACGCTCGCCCAGGCGCAGCGGGCGCGTTTCGGTCTCGACACCACGGCGATCGACCCTGACGACGAGCCGTCGGCGATCGCCGCGAAGCTCGCTGCTCAGGAGATCGACGCGATCGAGAAGACGGCGCTCGGGCTCGATGCCGACGCACTCGACCGAGTCGCGAGAGCCGTCGTGGCGGCCCGCCACGTCGATCTGTTCGGCCAGGCGGCCTCGTCGTTGACCGCCCAGGACCTTCAGCAGAAGCTCGCGCGCATCGGCTGCTCGGTCGCGCACTCCGCCGATCCGCATCTCGCCCTCACGACGGCGTCGCTGCGCACCTCGGACGACGTCGTCATCGCCTTCTCTCATGGAGGAGAGACTCAGGAGGTCGTCCGCGCCGTCGAGATCGCCCGAGACGCCGGCGCGCTGTCCGTGGCGATCACGAGCGCCCCCGACTCGACGCTCGCGCTCGCGGCCGATATCGCGCTGATCACACATGCGCAGGAGTCGCCGTTCCGCATGGCGGCGATGTCGAGCCGCATCGCGCAGCTGGCACTGGTCGACATCCTCTTCGTGCGCGTCGTGCAGCACCGGGGCGAACCCGTGGTCATCCCGCTGCAGCTCACGCACGACGCTGCGGCGTCCCGCCGCCATCGCTAGAAGCTGCCGCCGAGGCGCTCGTGCGATCGTCAGCGGGTGACTGCGATGTCAGGGGGAGCGGCGCCAGCGGCGATCAGTCGATGTGATCGCGGGTGCTGGCCAGCGCTCTCGTTGCGATCCTGTGCGCGCGGGCGAGGCTGCCCGTGAGGGAGAGCCCGGTCAGCACGCCGGCGAGGAACCCCGCGGCGAACGCGTCTCCCGCGCCGATGGATTCCACGACGGGGACGTCGAGCGACCTGCTGTCGGTGCGCTCCGCTCCGTCGAACGCCACGGCGCCGTCGGGGCTCGTGGCGATCAGATACCTCGGCTCGGGGAACAGCTCGCGCAGACGATCCGGCTCGGCGGTGCCGAACACCGACTCCGCGTCGGGTCGAGTGCAGAACGCGATGTCGGCGCGACGGACGTAGTCCGAGATCAGTGCGCGCCCCTCATCTTCGCGTCCGCGCCAGAGTGCGGGGCGCCAGTTCACGTCGAAGCTGAGCAGTCGACCGTCGCGGGGCGCATCGAACAGGGCATCCTGCGCTGCGCGAGCGGAATCCGAGAGGGCGGGCGTGATTCCCGAGGTGTGCACCAGAGCTGCCTGAGCCAGAAGAGCGGATGCTGCGGGAGACTCGAAGGTCGCGGGCGACAGTGCCGCGGCCGCCGAACCCGAGCGGTAGTAGTGCATCGTCCCGTCGATGGAGCCGTCCGGGCGAGGTGACAGCTCTTTGACGTAGAGACCGGTGGGGGCCTCTACGTCGACGTCCACGGCCGAATCGTCGACCTCGTGCCTGCGCAGCTCGGACGTGAGGAACCGCCCGAAGCCGTCGTCACCCACGCGAGAGACGACAGCGGTGCGGATGCCCGCCGATGCCAGCGCGATCGCGGTGTTCCACTCCGCACCGGCGAGGGACCGATGGAAGGTGCGCACGTCTTCGAGGGGCGCGGCGGTGGCGGGGACGAAAGAGACGAGACCCTCGCCGACGCAGACGGCGAGGGGATATGTGTCGGGCACGTTCTGGAGGCTACCGGATCGACCCCGGCACCGGACATCCGTAACAGGAATGCAACCTGGAGGTGTTTGCATCGGTATGCGCACTGGGTAGCGTCGAGTCATCACCGTTCCGGATTCGACGATGTCTCCGGGATGCGCACAGCAGCGCTCGACAGGAAGGTCACACAATGCACCACACAGTCATGCGTCGGCGAGGACTCCTCGCCGTCACCGGAGCCGCACTCGCGGCACTGGTCCTCTCCGGATGCGTCGCCAGCGAGCGCGGCGACGACAGCGGAGAGGCTGCCGGAGATGTCGACGGCACTTTCGTGTTCGCCGCATCCTCCGACCCGGCCAGCCTCGACCCGGCATTCGCCCAGGACGGCGAGAGCTTCCGTGTCTCGCGGCAGATGTTCGAGGGCCTCGTGGGCACCGAGCCGGGCACGGCCGACCCGGCGCCGCTGCTCGCCGAGTCGTGGGAGTCGTCCGAAGACGGCATGAGTCACACCTTCACCCTGAAGGAAGACGTCACGTTCCACGACGGCACCCCGTTCAACGCCGAGGCAGTGTGCGCGAACTTCGACCGCTGGTACAACTGGACCGGCCTCGCCGCATCAGAGGCGTTCGGCTACTACTACAACAAGCTCTTCAAGGGCTACGCCGACAGCCCGTCGGACGCCGTCTACAAGTCCTGCACCCCTGACGGCGACTACTCCGTCACCATCGACCTGAACAAGCCGTTCGCCGGCTTCGTCGCGTCGCTGTCGCTGCCGTCGTTCTCGATGCAGAGCCCTTCGGCGCTGCAGGAGTTCGGCGCCGACGACGTGAGCGGCTCCGCCGAGGCTCCTGTGCTTTCGGAGTACGCGATGGGTCACCCCGTCGGCACCGGCCCCTTCCAGTTCGACGAGTGGGCACCGGGCGAGCAGGTCACGCTCAAGGCGTACGGCGACTACTGGGGCGAGCCCGGCCAGATCGACGAGATCATCTTCCGCACCATCGACGACCCCACGGCTCGTCGTCAGGCGCTCGAGTCCGGTTCGATCGACGGCTACGACCTCGTCGGCCCCGCCGACACTCAGGCGCTCGAGGACGACGGATTCACCATGGTGTCGCGTCCTCCGTTCACGATCCTGTACCTCGCGTTCAACCAGGCGATCCCCGAGCTGCAGGACCCGAAGGTCCGTGAGGCGCTCTCGTACGCGGTCGACAAGGACGCGCTGATCAGCCAGGTCCTGCCCGAGGGCACCGAGAAGGCGATCGAGTTCGTGCCCGACACCGTCAACGGCTACAACCCCGATGTCACGACGTACGACTACGACCCCGAGAAGGCCAAGTCGCTGCTCGCAGAGGCCGGCTACGACGAGGCCAACCCGCTGAAGCTCACCTTCAACTACCCGGTCAACGTCTCGCGTCCGTACATGCCGGACCCCGAGCAGATCTTCACGGTTCTCTCGTCGCAGCTCGCCGAGGTCGGCGTCGAGACCACCCCGGTCTCGGAGGAGTGGGTCGAGTACCTCGACCGCACGACGGGCACGGCCGACCACGGAATCCACCTGCTCGGCTGGACCGGCGACTACAACGACACCGACAACTTCGTCGGAGTCTTCTTCGGACAGCAGAGCTCTGAGTGGGGCTTCGACAACCCCGAACTGTTCCAGAAGCTGAACGAGGCCCGTGGCGTCTCCAACCTCGAGGACCAGACGGCCCTCTACGAGGAGATCAACGAGATGGTCGCGCAGTTCATCCCCGGCGTCCCGCTCGCGCACCCGGCGCCGACTCTGGCGTTCGACCCGCGCGTCGAGAGCTACCCCGCCAGCCCGGTGAACGACGAGGTCTTCACGGACATCGTCCTCACCGAGTAGGTCTGACCGACTGAGATGCCCACCCGGGTCTCCGCGCTCGCCGCGGAGGCCCGGGACCGGCGTACCTTCTGATCAACGGAGACCTCTTGCTGCGCACCATCGGCAGGCGACTGCTTTTCCTCATTCCCACACTGATCGGCCTCAGCATCCTGCTGTTCGCCTGGGTCAGGGCCCTGCCAGGCGGCCCGGCCGTCGCTCTTCTCGGCGAGAAGGCGACTCCGGACGCCATCGCCAGAGTCAACGAACTCTACGGCTTCAACAAGCCGATCATCGAGCAGTACTTCATCTGGATCGGACGCCTGCTGCAGGGCGACTTCGGCACATCGATCCAGACCAACCGGCCCGTGACGGAGGAGTTCTTCCGTCGCTTCCCGGCCACGATCGAGCTGAGCGTCGTCGCGCTCATCTTCGCCATCGGCGTCGGCATCCCGCTCGGGTACTGGGCCGCGCGTCGTCACGGCAAGTTCACCGACCATGCATCGGTGGTTCTGAGCCTCATCGGCATCACCATCCCGGTGTTCTTCCTGGCCTTCATCCTGAAATACGTGTTCGCGGTGCAGCTCGGGTGGCTGCCGTCGGACGGGCGTCAGGATCCGCGGATAGATGCCACCCACCCGACGGGGTTCTACGTCTGGGACGGCATCATCACCGGGGAGTTCGACGCCTCGTGGGATGCGCTCGTGCACCTGGTGCTCCCGGCACTCGCGCTCGGAACGATCCCGCTCGCGATCATCGTCCGCATCACCAGGGCGAGCGTTCTGGAGGTTCAGAACGCCGACTATGTGCGCACCGGTCGGGCGAAGGGCGTCGGGTCGTCGACGCTGCGCAGTCGCTTCATCCTGCGCAACGCGATGCTGCCGGTGATCACGACCATCGGCCTGCAGACCGGGCTCCTGATCTCGGGGGCGGTGCTCACCGAGACGGTGTTCGCTTTCCCCGGCATCGGCTCCTTCCTCGCGAGGGCGATCTTCACTCGGGACTTCCCGGTGCTCCAGGGATTCATCATCTTCATCGCGATCGCCTACGCGCTGATCAACCTGGCGGTCGACGTGTCATACAGCTTCATCGATCCGAGAGTGCGGGTGCAGTGATGGCCCGTCTCGTTCTCCGAAAGGGGGTGGCGTCATGACCATCTCGCTCCCACCCGCACAAGGCCCCTCGGCAGCGAGCGGCTCGGTCGTCGACACCGTCGCCGTCAATCAGGCCGGCCTCAAGGAGGGGCCGGGCGGGTTCTGGCGCGACGTGTTCCGCCGCCTCCGTCGCAACCCCACCGCCTGGATCGGCGCCGGCATCGTCCTGGTGTTCATCCTGGTGTCCGTGCTCGCTCCGATTCTCGCGCCGTACCCCGAGACCGCGCTCCCCGGAGCGAAGTACATCACTCCGACGAACATTCCAGGACCAGGGGAGCTGCCCGAGTTCCCTCTCGGCCTCGACCGCTTCGGCGGCGACGTGCTCTCCAAGCTCATCTGGGGTGCGCAGGCATCGCTGCTGATCGGTGTCATCTCCACCGCACTGGGTCTGGTCGGCGGAATGATCCTCGGGCTTCTCGCCGGCACCTTCGGCGGATGGGTCGATACGCTCATCATGCGCATCGTCGACATCATCCTCTCGGTGCCGAACCTGCTGCTTGCCGTCTCGATCGCCGCGATCCTGGGCCAGACGCCCTTCGCGGTGATGATCGCGATCGGTGCATCGCAGGTTCCGATCTTCGCGCGCCTGCTGCGCGCGTCGATGCTGCAGCAGCGATCGAGCGACTATGTGCTCTCGGCCCAGACACTGGGTCTCGGCCGTGGGCAGATCACGATGTCGCACGTGCTGCCCAACGCGATCGGCCCGGTCATCGTGCAGGGCACGCTCACGCTCGCGACGGCTGTCATCGATGCGGCTGCACTGTCGTTCCTCGGTCTCGGCGGCGGTCGCCCCGAGACGGCCGAGTGGGGGCGCATGCTCACCTACGCGCAGGCAGAGCTCGCCATCGCGCCATGGCTGGCATTCCTACCTGGTATCTGCATCGCGGTCACCGCACTCGGCTTCACCCTGTTCGGTGAAGCTCTGCGCGAGGCCATGGACCCGAGGACGAGAGCACGATGAACGCTGCGAAAGAGAACCGGGCGCCGGACGCGCCCCTGCTGTCGGTCGAGGGCCTCGCCGTCGACTTCGCCACCATGGACGGCGTCGTGCACGCCGTCGAGGGCGTCGACCTCGAGATCGCCCCTGGCGAGACCGTCGCGATCGTGGGGGAGTCGGGGTCGGGCAAGTCGACGACCGCGATGGCCATCATCGGACTGCTCGCCGGGGGCGGTCGCGTCGCCGCGGGCAGCATCCGTCTCGACGGCCGTGACATCACGCGTGCCTCCGAGAACGAACTGCGCACGATCAGAGGGCGTGACATCGGCCTCGTTCCGCAGGACCCGATGTCCAACCTGAATCCGGTCGCCAAGATCGGCACCCAGGTCGCCGAGACTCTCCTCGCGCACGGTCTCGCCACTCGGCAGAACGTGAAGGAGAAGGTCGTCGAGGCGCTCACGGCCGCAGGCCTGCCCGACCCCGAACGCCGCGCGAAGCAGTATCCGCACGAGTTCTCGGGCGGCATGCGGCAGCGGGCGCTGATCGCGATCGGTCTGGCGTGCAAGCCTCGTCTGCTGATCGCGGACGAGCCGACCAGCGCGCTCGACGTCACCGTGCAGCACACGATCCTCGACCAGATCGGTCAGATGACGCGCGAGCTCGGCACCGCGGTGCTGCTCATCACGCACGACCTGGGTCTCGCCGCCGAGCGGGCCGAGCGCGTCGTCGTGATGCACCGAGGCAAGGTCGTCGAGCAGGGGCCTGCGAAGCAGATCCTCGAGGCGCCGCAGCATCCGTACACCCAGTCGCTGGTGGCAGCGGCCCCCTCGGTCGCGGCGGCACGCCTGCGGCCGGAGGCGTTCCGCGTCGAGCAACGGCCCGCCGACGAGGCGGATGCTCCGGCGACGGCGGATGCTGTCACCCCCGGGGTGTCGGCGGCCGACAACATCGTCGAGTTCGAGCATCTCACCAAGGTGTATCCGGTTCGAGGGCAGAAGGAGGACTTCGTCGCCGTCAACGATGTCTCCCTCGCGATCCCTCGGGGCGAGACTGTCGCGATCGTGGGCGAGTCCGGGTCGGGCAAGACCACCACGGCGCGGATGCTGCTGAAGATCATCGAGCCGACGAGCGGCCTCATCCGATACGGCGGGAAGGACATCGCCTCCCTCGACCGCGCGGAGACGAAGGACTTCCGTCAGCGGGTGCAGCCGATCTTCCAGGATCCGTACTCGAGCCTGAATCCGATGTTCACGATCGAGCGCCTGATCTCCGAGCCGCTCGACTTCTACAAGCGGGGGAGTGGTGCAGACCGGCGCAAGCGCGTCCGCCAGCTGCTCGACGACGTGGCGCTGCCGCAGTCCATGCTGCGGCGGTATCCGTCGGAGCTGTCCGGCGGACAACGGCAGCGCGTCGCGATCGCCCGAGCGCTCGCCCTCTCGCCCGATCTGATCGTGTGCGATGAGCCGGTGTCGGCGCTGGACGTGCTCGTACAGGACCAGATCCTGAAGCTGCTCGGCGACCTGCAGACCGAATACGGGCTCAGCTATCTGTTCATCTCGCACGACCTCGCCGTCGTGCGTCTGATCAGCGACTACGTGTGCGTGATGAAGGACGGAGCGCTCGTCGAGGCGGCTTCGTCGGAGGAGATCTTCACGAACCCTCGCGATCCGTACACGCGGCGTCTGCTGGCGTCGATCCCGGGGAACGAACTCAACATCGCCTCCTGAGGCGATCCGCGGAAGATCCTCTCGGCCTTCTTCGGGTGCCAATACCGCAGCATCCGAAGAAGGTCAAGGATTGAGCTTGCCATGTCGCAAGTTCCTGCGTATAGTTGGTAGTTGCGCTCGCTTCTCCCTGCCCTCATATGGTGGTCGGCATTCCGTTGAGCATCCGGGCGCACACTCACCTGACGACAAAGGAATCGAGAAGCCCTGCGGGGCTCACGGAGGTTATTCCCTTGGCTGCTGCTCGCAACGCATCCACCACCACCACCACTAAGAACGGACGCGGAGCATCCCGTCTTTCGTTCGCCAAGATCTCCGATACGCTGACGGTCCCTGACCTTCTCGCTCTGCAGACCGAATCCTTCGGCTGGCTCGTCGGCAACGACGCCTGGAAGGCTCGTGTCGCAGAGGCCAAGAAGGCCGGCCGCACAGACGTGAACGAGAACAGCGGCCTCGGCGAGATCTTCGAGGAGATCTCCCCGATCGAGGACCTCGGCGAGACGATGCAGCTGTCGTTCACGAACCCGTACCTCGAGCCGGAGAAGTACTCGATCGAGGAGTGCAAGGAGCGTGGCAAGACCTACGCCGCTCCGCTGTACGTCGAGGCCGAGTTCATGAACCACCTCACGGGTGAGATCAAGACCCAGACGGTCTTCATGGGCGACTTCCCGCTGCAGACCGACAAGGGAACGTTCATCATCAACGGCTCCGAGCGCGTCGTCGTCTCGCAGCTCGTGCGTTCGCCCGGTGTCTACTTCGACAAGACCCCCGACAAGACGTCCGACAAGGACATCGTGTCGGCGCGCGTCATCCCGAGCCGTGGTGCATGGCTCGAGTTCGAGATCGACAAGCGCGACCAGGTCGGCGTGCGCGTCGACCGCAAGCGCAAGCAGTCGGTCACCGTGTTCCTCAAGGCGCTGGGCATGACCAGCGAGGAGATCCTCACGGAGTTCGCCGGCTACACCTCGATCGAGGAGACGCTCGCGAAGGACACCATCGTCACGAAGGAAGACGCGCTCCGCGACATCTACCGCAAGCTGCGTCCGGGCGAGCAGGTCGCTGCCGAGGCTGCGCGTGCGCTGCTCGACAACTTCTACTTCAACCCGAAGCGCTACGACCTGGCGAAGGTGGGTCGCTACAAGATCAACCACAAGCTCGGTCTCGACGCCCCGCTGACCGACTCGGTCCTCACGGTTCAGGACATCGTCGCGACGATCAAGTACCTCGTGCGTCTGCACGCAGGCACGGAAGAGACCTTCCCCGGCATCCGCTCGGGCAAGAAGGCCGACATCCGCATCGCGACCGACGACATCGACAACTTCGGCAACCGTCGCATCCGCGCGGTCGGCGAGCTGATCCAGAACCAGGTCCGCACCGGTCTCTCCCGCATGGAGCGCGTCGTCCGCGAGCGCATGACCACGCAGGACATCGAGGCGATCACGCCGCAGACCCTGATCAACGTGCGCCCCGTCGTCGCCGCGATCAAGGAGTTCTTCGGAACCTCGCAGCTCTCGCAGTTCATGGATCAGAACAACCCGCTCGCGGGTCTGACCAACAAGCGCCGTCTCTCGGCTCTCGGCCCCGGTGGTCTGAGCCGTGACCGCGCAGGTGTCGAGGTCCGTGACGTCCACCCGTCGCACTACGGACGCATGTGCCCCATCGAGACCCCTGAAGGCCCGAACATCGGTCTGATCGGTGCTCTCGCGACCTTCGCGCGCATCAACTCGTTCGGCTTCATCGAGACCCCGTACCGCAAGGTCGAGGGTGGCATCGTCACCGAGCACATCGATTACCTGACCGCTTCCGAAGAGGTCGACTTCAACATCGCGCAGGCGAACGCCCCGCTCGACAAGAACGGTCGCTTCCGCGAGAGCCACGTCCTCGCACGTCCCAAGGGCGGTAGCGGTGAGGTGGATCTCTTCCTCCCCGAGGAGATCGGCTACATCGATGTCTCGCCGCGCCAGATGGTGTCGGTCGCGACCTCGCTCGTGCCGTTCCTCGAGCACGACGATGCTCAGCGCGCGCTCATGGGCGCCAACATGCAGCGTCAGGCTGTGCCGCTGCTGCGCAGCGACTCGCCGCTCGTCGGAACCGGTATGGAGGGCTACACCGCCATCGACGCCGGCGACGTGCTCACGGCTGAGAAGCCGGGTGTCGTCACCGAGGTCTCCGCAGACCGCGTCACCGTCATGCTCGACGAGGGTGGAACGCAGGACTACCACCTGCGCAAGTTCGACCGCTCGAACCAGGGCACGTCGTACAACCAGAAGGTCGTCGTCAACGAGGGCGACCGCGTCGAGGTCGGAGAGGTCATCGCTGATGGCCCCGCCACCGAGAACGGCGAGCTGGCACTCGGAAAGAACCTCCTCGTCGCGTTCATGACGTGGGAAGGTTACAACTTCGAGGACGCGATCATCCTCAGCCAGGACCTCGTGAAGGACGACACCCTCTCCTCGATCCACATCGAGGAATACGAGGTCGACGCCCGCGACACGAAGCTCGGCAAGGAGGAGATCACCCGTGATCTCCCCAACGTCAGCCCTGAGCTGCTGAAGGATCTCGACGAGCGCGGCATCATCCGCATCGGTGCCGAGGTCCGCCCCGGCGACATCCTCGTCGGCAAGGTCACGCCGAAGGGCGAGACCGAGCTGTCGGCTGAGGAGCGTCTGCTCCGCGCGATCTTCAACGAGAAGAGCCGCGAGGTCCGTGACACCTCTCTGAAGGTGCCCCACGGTGAGCAGGGCACGATCATCGCCGTCAAGGAGTTCAACGCCGAGGACGGCGACGACGAGCTCGGCTCCGGCGTCAACCGCCGCGTCGTGGTCTACATCGCCCAGAAGCGCAAGATCACCGAGGGTGACAAGCTCGCCGGTCGTCACGGCAACAAGGGTGTCATCGCGAAGATCCTCCCGATCGAGGACATGCCGTTCCTCGCGGACGGAACCCCGGTCGACATCGTGCTGAACCCGCTGGGTATCCCGGGTCGAATGAACTTCGGCCAGGTGCTCGAGACCCACCTCGGGTGGATCGCGAAGCAGGGCTGGAAGGTCGAGGGAACCCCCGAGTGGGCTGCGAAGCTCCCGAAGGATGCCTTCGAGGCCGCCCCCGGCACCAAGGTCGCCACCCCGGTGTTCGACGGTGCGAGCGAGGAGGAGATCGCAGGTCTCCTCGACGCGACCATCCCGACTCGCGACGGTGTCCGCCTGATCGACTCCACCGGAAAGGCCCAGATGTTCGACGGCCGCTCCGGCGAGCCGTTCCCGGCGCCGATCTCGGTGGGCTACATGTACATCCTGAAGCTCCACCACCTGGTCGACGACAAGATCCACGCGCGTTCGACCGGTCCGTACTCGATGATCACCCAGCAGCCGCTCGGTGGTAAGGCGCAGTTCGGTGGCCAGCGATTCGGTGAGATGGAGGTGTGGGCCCTCGAGGCCTACGGTGCCGCATACGCGCTCCAGGAGCTCCTCACGATCAAGTCCGACGACATCCTCGGCCGCGTCAAGGTGTACGAGGCGATCGTCAAGGGCGAGAACATCCAGGAGCCCGGCATCCCCGAGTCCTTCAAGGTGCTCATGAAGGAGATGCAGTCGCTCTGCCTGAACGTCGAGGTCCTCTCGGCAGACGGCACGCTCGTCAACCTGCGTGACACGGACGACGAGGCCTTCCGCGCTGCGGAAGAGCTCGGCATCAACATCTCCAGCCGCTTCGAGGCCGCCTCGATCGACGAGATCTAAGGTTCAGGCCGCCGACTGAGCAGCATGCTCGGTCGGCGGCCCACCTCCCCGATTTCTTCAAAAAGAATTCCTACACAGGAGAATTTGTGCTCGAGTCAAACACTTTCGATGAGCTTCGCATCGGTCTGGCCACCGCGGACCACATCCGCGCCTGGTCCTACGGCGAGGTCAAGAAGCCTGAAACCATCAACTACCGCACCCTGAAGCCGGAGAAGGACGGTCTCTTCGGAGAGCAGATCTTCGGCCCGTCCCGTGACTGGGAGTGCGCCTGCGGAAAGTACAAGCGTGTCCGCTTCAAGGGCATCGTCTGCGAGCGCTGCGGCGTCGAGGTCACCAAGTCCTCGGTCCGTCGTGAGCGCATGGGTCACATCGAGCTCGCCGCACCCGTCACCCACATCTGGTACTTCAAGGGTGTTCCGTCGCGTCTGGGCTACCTGCTCGACATGGCGCCGAAGGACCTCGAGAAGGTCATCTACTTCGCCGCCTACATGGTCATCTCGGTCGACGAGGATGCTCGTCACCGCGACCTGGGCACGCAGGAGAACAACATCCGTCTCGAGCTGAAGACGCTCGGAGACCGTCGCGACGCGAAGATCGCCGAGCGCCTGGCACGCCTGGAGGAGGAGCTCGCTTCCCTCGAGGCCGAGGGCGCCAAGGCCGACGCGAAGAAGAAGGTCAAGGACGCCGCCGAGAAGGAGATGTCGCTCATCCGCAAGGGTGCCGACGAGGCGATCGCCAAGCTCGAGCGCGTGTGGGAAGACTTCCGCACCCTCGAGGTCGGCGCACTGCGTCCGGAAGACGACGTCTTCCACGAGCTCCAGGACCGCTTCGGTCAGTACTTCGAGGCCTACATGGGTGCCGAGTCGATCCAGCGTCGCCTCGCGGCGTTCGACCTGGCAGCAGAGGCCGAGAGCCTGCACCTGCAGATTTCCGAGGGCAAGGGTCAGCGCAAGATCCGCGCGATCAAGCGTCTGAAGGTCGTCAACTCGTTCCTGGAGACCGGCATGAGCCCGGCCGCCATGGTTCTCGACGTCGTCCCGGTGATCCCGCCGGAGCTGCGCCCGATGGTGCAGCTCGACGGTGGCCGCTTCGCGACCTCCGACCTCAACGACCTCTACCGTCGTGTGATCAACCGCAACAACCGTCTTCGTCGCCTGATCGACCTCGGTGCCCCCGAGATCATCGTCAACAACGAGAAGCGGATGCTGCAGGAGGCCGTCGACGCACTGTTCGACAACGGTCGCCGTGGTCGTCCCGTCACCGGTACCGGCAACCGCGCCCTGAAGTCCCTCAGCGACATGCTGAAGGGCAAGCAGGGTCGCTTCCGTCAGAACCTGCTCGGAAAGCGTGTCGACTACTCCGGCCGTTCGGTCATCATCGTCGGACCGCAGCTGAAGCTGCACCAGTGCGGTCTGCCCAAGCAGATGGCTCTGGAGCTCTTCAAGCCGTTCGTGATCAAGCGCCTGATCGACCTCGGTCACTCGCAGAACATCAAGGCAGCCAAGCGCGCTGTCGAGCGCACCCGTCCCGAGGTCTGGGACGTGCTCGAGGAGATCATCCGCGAGCGTCCCGTGCTGCTCAACCGTGCACCCACCCTGCACCGTCTGGGCATCCAGGCCTTCGAGCCTCAGCTCGTCGAGGGCAAGGCCATCCAGCTGCACCCGCTCGTCTGCGCGGCGTTCAACGCCGACTTCGACGGTGACCAGATGGCTGTCCACCTGCCGCTGTCGGTCGAGGCTCAGGCCGAGGCCCGCGTGCTGATGCTCGCGTCGAACAACATCCTGAAGCCGTCCGACGGCCGCCCGGTGACCCTGCCTTCGCAGGACATGATCATCGGTCTGCACCACCTGACCACGGTCAAGGCGGGCGCAGCCGGTGAGGGCCGCGCATTCGGTTCGGTGGGCGAGGCGATCCTGGCCAAGGACGAGGGAACCCTCGACCTGCAGGCCAAGGTCCGCATCCGCATCCCGGGTCTGACGTTCCTCGAGGGCGAAGCTCCCGAGGGCTACGAGCGTCACGGTCTCGTCGACGCATCGCTCGGCCAGGCGATCTTCAACGACACGCTGCCCAAGGGATACCCCTTCGTCCGCGAGCAGGCTGACAAGAACAAGCTGTCGCAGATCGTCAACAAGCTGGCTGAGGAGTACCCCAAGGTCGAGACGGCTGCGTCGCTGGACCGCATCAAGGACGCCGGTTTCTACTGGGCCACGCGCTCGGGTGTGACCGTCGCTCTGAGCGACATCCTGACGCCGCCGAACAAGGCTGAGATCGTCGCCGGCTACGAGAAGCAGGCCGCGAAGGTCCAGTCCCAGTACGAGAAGGGCCTGACGACCGACACCGAGCGTCGCCAGGAGCTCATCAAGATCTGGACCGAGGCCACGGACGAGGTTCAGGCCGCGATGCGGGCGAACTTCCCCGAAGACAACACCATCAACCGCATGGTGTCGTCGGGTGCTCGTGGTAACTGGCTGCAGATCCGGAACATCGCCGGTATGCGTGGTCTCGTCAACAACCCCAAGGGTGAGATCATCCCGCGTCCGATCATCTCCTCGTACCGCGAGGGACTGTCGGTGGCGGAGTACTTCATCGCGACGCACGGTACCCGTAAGGGTCTGGCTGACACCGCTCTGCGTACCGCCGACTCGGGTTACCTGACCCGTCGTCTGGTGGATGTCTCGCAGGACGTCATCATCCGCGAAGAGGACTGTGGCACGTCGAAGGGCCTCGAGCTCCCGATCGCCGCTCCGAACTCGCAGGGCGAGCTGGTGCGCGACGCGAACGTCGAGAACTCGGTGTTCGCTCGTACGCTGGCCTCCGACGTGGTCGACAGCAAGGGCGAGGTTCTCGCTTCTGCCGGTGACGACGTGGGTGACGTGCTCATCGACAAGCTGGTCGCACTGGGGGTCGAGAGCATCAAGGTGCGCTCCGTCCTCACCTGTGACTCGGCTGTCGGTGTCTGCGCACAGTGCTACGGCCGTTCGCTCGCGACGGGTAAGACCGTCGACATCGGAGAGGCCGTCGGCATCATCGCGGCCCAGTCGATCGGTGAGCCCGGTACCCAGCTGACGATGCGTACCTTCCACACCGGTGGTTCGGCTTCGGCCGATGACATCACGCAGGGTCTGCCCCGCGTGCAGGAGCTCTTCGAGGCGCGTACCCCCAAGGCTGCGTCGCCGATCGCAGAGGCCGACGGTCGCATCACGATCGACGAGACGGACAAGGCCAAGAGGCTCATCCTGACGCCCGACAACGGCGACGAGGAAGTGATCTACCCGGTCCTGAAGCGTGCGACGCTTCTGGTCGAGGACGGTCAGCACGTCAGCGTCGGTCAGCCGCTCCTGGTCGGAACGCTCGACCCCAAGGAGGTCATGCGTGTCATGGGTGCCCGCGAGGTGCAGCGTTACCTCGTCGGTGGCGTCCAGGGCGTGTACCGCTCGCAGGGTGTGCCGATCCACGACAAGCACATCGAGGTCATCGTCCGTCAGATGCTCCGCAAGGTCACCGTCGTCGATCACGCCGACACGACCCTGCTTCCGGGTGAGATGGTCGACCTCAAGCGCTACCAGGCGATCAACCGCGAGGCTGTGGCAGAGGGCAAGCGCCCCGCGTCCGGTCGTTCGGAGCTGATGGGTATCACGAAGGCGTCGCTCGCGACGGAGTCGTGGCTGTCGGCCGCCTCCTTCCAGGAGACGACCCGCGTGCTCACCGAGGCTGCGATGCAGGGCAAGCGCGACCCGCTGGTCGGTCTCAAGGAGAACGTCATCATCGGTAAGCTCATCCCCGCCGGAACCGGTCTCTCGAAGTACCGCGACGTCACGGTCGAGGCCACCGAGGAAGCCAAGAGCGAGCGCTACCCGAACCGGATCTTCGCATCCGACGGCGCGTACGCTGACGGCGACTTCGGCTACGTCGACTTCGACGCGTTCTCGACGGACGACATCACGCCGGGTACGTACAATTGACGTACTGAGTGAGTGAGAAGGCCCCGGGCGATTCGCCCGGGGCCTTCTTCGTGCCCGGATGCCGTCGGCACGGCGACCTGTCTTGTGTTTCGCGGGCACAACTTCGGAGTTGGGTGGCGACGCGCCGTCACGGGGGCCGTCAGCCCGGCGTGTCGTGCCCGGCATCCGAAACGGTGCCCGGGTTCGGAGGTGCCGGGCTGTCGGCGGCAGCCAGACGAACCGGTCAGTCGAAGAGATACGCCACGATGCTCGAGGTGTAGCCGTCGGGGGCCAGGTTCGAGTACCGGGTGTCGATGAGGATGTCGTCGCGCCAGAACAGGGTGCGGCCGTCCGTCACGGGGTACTGCTCGTTCGGCCAGGTCTTCTCGCACCGGGTTCCGCCGTCGGGGGTGAAGCAGCTGAACCCCTCGGTCGTGACGAGCGCGTTGAGCATGTCGAGCGCGGGGCCGCGGTTCATGAGAGAGATGGTCGTGACGAGGCTGGTGGTGTCGGCGCGGGGATCGCGCCAGATGCAGGTGAGGATCCCGTCGTCGCCGACGCCGGAGGGGCCGGCGCTCGCATCGTTGAGGGGGATGCCGTCGAGCTGTGCGAGTACGTCGTCCGACAAGATGGCACGGCAGTCCGTCGGCAGCGCGATCGGCGTCGCTGTCGGAGTGGGGGACGCCTTCGGGCCCGCCGACTCATCGGGCGTCGAACTCGACGACGGCTCCCCGGATTCGCTCGGCGCGGCGGATCCCGAGCCGGAGGAACCGCAGCCGGCGAGCACTGCGACGAGCAGGAGAGCCGCAGCTCCGGCGGCGATTCGCGCGTTCATGCGCTCACCGTAGCGCTGAAGGGGTCTGGCGCAGGGAAGCCGCGCGAACCGTCGCAGAAGCCGCTCGCGCGGTAGTGTCGGCAGAATGAGTGATGAATCCTCCCGAGCATCCGGTGCTGTCGTCGTCGGAGATGCGCTGATCGACGAGATCCACGACGGCGGCGGGGTGCGAGAGCTGGTCGGCGGCGCGGCGCTGAACGTCGCCGTAGGCCTTCGCCGGCTGGGTGTGCCGACGACACTGATCGCGATGGTCGGAGAAGACGAAGCGGGTGCGCACATCCGCGAGTACCTCGACGATCACGACGTGCGGCTGATCGCGAGCGAGGCGCCGCTGGGCTCGTCCCGTGCGATCGTCCAGCGCGGGCCGGACGGCGAGCCCGTCTACGTCTTCAATGAGGCGGCGCAGAGGCGCAGCATCCGCTATTCCGATGAGGCAGTCGACGCGATCGCCGATTCGGGTCTCGTGGCCGTCAGCTGCTTCCCCTTCGACGTGCCTGCCGAGGTCGATGCGCTGCTCGAGGCTGTCGGCGATGCTCGTCTCGCCGTAGACCCGAACCCGCGTTCGGGGATGCTGAGTGACCGTGCCGAGTTCGTGCGCGGTTTCGAGCGTGCGGCTGCCGGGGCATCGATCGTCAAGGTCGGCGCCGATGATGCGTCGCTTCTCTATGACGGCGATCTCGACGCCCTCAGGGCACGGTTGCGTGCCCTCGGTGTCAGCGCGGTCCTCGCGACCGCGGGTGCGGATGGCGCGGCGCTCGAGTCGGATGCCGGAATCGTCACGGCGCCGATCTCGACGCTGCCCGGTCGCGTCGTCGACACCGTCGGAGCCGGCGATGCGACCCTCGCCGCTGTGGCCGCGGGATTGGCGCACGGCACGCCCTCCGATGCCGACGGGTGGCGGCAGCTGCTCGTTCGAGCGATGGATGTGGCCGCCGCGACCTGTCGCGCCGAGGGCGGCCTGCTGCGGACTCCGGAGTCACTGGCCGACCCCGACCAGGGCGTCTTCGGGAGCTGACCGCTCGATTTCTCACGCCTGCCCTCGGCAGGTATGATTATCTATCGTGCCCCCGGTTGGCTGTCGAAGTCGGACGGGTGCGCTCTGGCGAGTTACCCAAGCGGCCAAAGGGATCTGACTGTAAATCAGACTGCTCAGCATTCGGGGGTTCGAATCCCTCACTCGCCACCACACGATGAGAAACGCCCCCGTACTGCGGGGGCGTTTCTCATTTCTGTGTTCTCGGACTCTGAGCCTGTTGTCCTGTCGTGGCGAGGATCTGCTCTCCTAGCCGACGCTCACGACTTCGGGCCTCTGTTCGGTGGAAAGCGCATCAGTTCCCTGCCGGGCGGCCTCGGCGTCGGAGAGCGGGGGACGGCGGGGCCACCAGAAGGCGTCTTTGGTGATGAAGGCGAGCGCCGGGACGATGACGGTGCGCACGAGGAGCGTGTCGATCAGCACACCGATGCAGACGATGATGCCGATCTGCGTCAGCGTGATGAGTGGCAGGACTCCGAGCACGGCGAACACCGCGGCGAGCAGGATGCCGGCGCTGGTGATCACGGCGCCTGTCGCGGCGAGAGCGCGGATCATTCCCTGCGTGGTCCCGAGGTGTTCGGCCTCCTCTTTCGCTCGAGTGACGAGGAAGATGCTGTAGTCGACGCCGAGCGCGACAAGGAACAGGAAGCTGAACAGCAGCACGTTCGTGTCGATGGCGGGGAAGCCGAAGAGCGGGGACTGGAAGAGCCACCAGCTCAGCCCGATGGCCGAGAAGAAGCTGGCCACGACGGCGATCAGGAGCAGCAACGGCGCGACGAACGCCCGAAGGAGAAGGACGAGGACGACGAAGACCAGCGCAAGGATGAGCGGGATGAGGAGAGCCTGATCCCGAGCCTGCGCATCGGCCACATCGAGCGCCTGGGAGTCGAGGCCGCCGACGAGCCCCTCGCCGGATCCGACGTCATCGAGAGCCGCGCGCATGCGCTCCACTGTCGCGAACGCCGCCTCGGTCTCGGCGCTGGCATCGAGGGTGACATCGATCCTCGCCAGCTCATCCGTCGTCTCTCCCATGGTCGCCGAATCGACGCCGTCGAGATCTCCGAGGGTGGCAACGGCCGCGTCGGCGTCATCGAGAGGGACGACGACGATCGCGGGGGAGGTGGTCCCGGCCGAGAATGCATCGGCGAGAACCTCCTGGCCCTGCACCGCCTCAGGCTTCTGCAGGAAACGGTCATTCTGCGACAGTCCGGTCTGCACGAAAAGCAGGCCGCTGGCCATGGCGCCGAGCACCACGAAGCCGACGGACGCCACCAGGACCGGCCGCTTGGACACCCCGCGACCGAGCTTGCCCCAGACGCTGCGCGAGATGGCGTCGGGCGAGTTGAACCGGGGGATGTAGGGCCAGAACAGACCGCGACCGAACAGCACGAGGGCAGCGGGGAGCACGAAGAGCGCGAAGAACATGGCGACGAGGATCCCCACGGCGCACGCCAGTCCCAGCGCACGGTTGCCGGCGATCTCGGCGAGAAGCAGAGTGAGGAGCGCGAGAGCGACGGTCGATCCGCTGGCGATGATGGCCGGACCCGCTCCGCGAAGAGCCCGTTGCATCGCTTCCCTGCGATCCTCGTGCAACCGCAGTTCGTCTCGGTATCGGGCGATCAGCAGGAGCGCATAGTTCGTTCCCGCGCCGAAGACGAGCACCGACAGGATGCCGGTGATCGACGCGTCGAGCTGGATGCCCACGGCACTCGCCACCTGTCGCGCGACGATCCCGGCGAGGGCGTCTGCCAGGCCGATGACGACCAGTGGGACGATCCACAGCCAGGGGCTGCGGTACGTGATCAGAAGAAGTACCGCGACGACGATGACGGTGGTGAGCAGCAGGGTGAAGTCCGCTCCGTCGAAGACAGCGGCGATGTCGACTTCGAAACCCTCGGCGCCGGTGAGATAGACGCGTACCCCATCGAGATCCGCGGCGGAGATGTCGCGGATCTCCTGTGCGCGGGCGGACTGTGCTGCGACGTCGGGCTCCGGCTCGAGGGGCACGATCGCCAGTGCGACCGTTCCGTCGTCTGAGATCTGCGCGGGTGGGACGGCACCGTCGCGTGAGAGATCCGCCAGATCGCCGAAGGCCTTCTCATTGATCAGAGCGAGGGCGTCAGCGTCCAGCTCGCCATCTTCGGCGGCGAACACGACGAGCGCAGAGGTCGCCTCCGCACTCGTGAACTCCTCCAGAAGCTCGTCGACCTTGACCGATTCCGCCGACGAGGGGAGCCCCACGGAAGGGGCGGTTTCGGACTCCTCGCTCCCCGCGAGCGCGAAGAGCGCGGCGGCTGCGACCGCGGTCACGACGAGGATGATCCATGACGTCTTGGCGGACGTCAGGAAACGGGTCAGAGCACTCACGAGAATTCCCCACCTTGGATAGTAGTTCGATGATCGAATTATATGACTATCGAAAGAGAGTAGCGATATCGTGGAGGGTATGCAAGCGAGCGAGGGGCCATCACCAGAGATCGAGAGAGCAGCGTTCGCGCCTGCCCGACCGGCGACGGCGCTGCTGCGAGACTTCCTCGAACTCAGCGAGCTGTTCGAGTCCTCCCTCGCCGACGAGCTGGGTGTCAACCCCACCGACCTCCAGGTCATGGAGCACCTGATCATGAGCGGACCGCTGGCTCCGACCGAGCTCGCTCGGAGAGTGGGGCTCTCTGCGGGGGCGACCACCACTTCCGTCGATCGCCTCGTCGCGCTCGGGCATGTCTCGCGAGAGCCTCGCCCGAACGACCGTCGAGGCATCCTCGTCGCTCCGCGGCCCGAGTCCCGCGACAAGGCGATGGGGCGTCTGATCCCGATGATCATGGGTGTCGATGCGGAGCTGGACTCCTTCACACCACAGGAACAGGACGTGATCACCAGGTACCTCCGACAGGTCACCGAGTCACTGCGCGTACACGCCAGCATCGGGATCTCGGCCCCGGACTGAGAAACGAGTCGCGGATGGCGCGGCTTGCAGCGATCTCCGACGCCCGCCGTGTCCAGGGATTTCTAGACGGTGTTCAGAAATCCCTGGACACCTCGGTGCAGCGGGCGCATAATCTGATCCACAGGACATGGTCTCAGCAAAGGAGCACGCCATGAGCGATCCGAATGAACCGACGGAGCTGTTCGACTCGGCCTCGGGGCCGACCGGCGCGTCGATCACCGATTGGACAGATCTCGGACGGGAGATGTGGGCCTACCTCACCGGTCGTGGCGCCGCCGTCAACTATACGTTCGACGACATGACCGTCGAGGTGCCTCGCGACATCGGACCTGACGCGCCGCGGGCGACGTGGAAGTTCAACGGCACCCTACGGGTGACGACCAGCGACAGCGCGTCCGGTGGCACGGGCTCGGTCTGAGAACGAGCTTCTCCGATGATCCGCCTCGATATCGACCTGCAGGTCGAGCAGGCCAGCCCGGACGACGGCCCTCCGACGCGGTTCAGCGTCAGAGCTGAGGGTCAGGAGGTCGTCGTCACGCTTGAATCCACCCCGGGGCTCGGCAGCATGAGCCGTCGTGACCTGACTCAGCTCGTACCGCTCGCCGATGGACTCGCGCGGCGCGGAATCCGTGTGCGTGTGGAAGGGCCGCGGGGGACTCTCGTTCAGTTCGGGGATGTGAAATCGGGGCCCGTGGGCCGGGCGATCGCCGGCTCCTCGCACATCAAACTGGGGCATCTCTCGACGCTTCTGTCTGAGGCCCAGCACCGGGAGCACGGCAGCGGCTTCCGGCTTCCCGTCCCTCCCTCGACGCCGTTCCCCCTCGTCCCCACGGTGGCCCGGAGAGTGCGGCGGCGAGTCACGACGACCCACTACCTTCCCGGCTCCGGTCGTCCTCGGTTGATCTTCGCGGTCGGCTCGGGCGACTGGAACCTCAGCAGGCCTCGAGAGTTCGACCTGCTCCCGGGGCGCACGGTCATCGGTTCCGGACCAGACGCCGACCTGCGGTTGGAGGGGCTCGAAGCCCGCCATGCCGAAGTCCGTCATAACGACGACGACGAGTACGTCCTCTATTCGTACGCGGCGACCGGCGGTGGTCGACCGAATCTCCCGCACAGCACGGAGAACGCCAGGATCCTGCGGACCGGATCTCGCATCGAGATCGGGCCATGGCGCCTGGCGTACTACCGGGAGGAGTTCGCCGACCACGGGCGTCCCTTCGGTGGACGCCAGGGAGGCGAGTACGAGTTCCAGAAGCAGCAACCGGTGCGACCGTACGGCTCGGGCGAGCTCGGCTGACCGCTTCCGCCCAAAGGAGGGGAGCCCCATCGAGCTCGGGGTGCTCAGGGCGCGGCGCGCGTTTCGTGAGCAGCGATGTGCGGCGGCTACAGTCTCAGGCGAACCATCTACGAAAGAGGCACTGCTGATGACTGACCAGACGAGGCTCGCGCAGCTGGAGAAAGAGCACGTCGACCTGGTCCTGCGTCGGTTCGACCGCGCGGACGCATGGCAGCTCGGGAGGTCCATCGCAGAGCGGGCGCTGGCGCAGGGAGCTCCGGTTGCGGTCGATGTGCGCACCGCCTCCGGCATCCTGTTCCACGCATCGCTGCCTGGTGCGACGGCCGACAACGACGCCTGGGTGCAGAAGAAGGCCGCGACCGCCCTGCGGTTCGAGACCAGCACCGCGCTGCTCGAAGCACGTGTCGCCAGCGGCGGGCGCGACATGTTCGAGCCTGGATGGCTCGACCCCGTCACGTATGCGGTCGCCGGAGGCGCGGTGCCCATCCGTGTCGAAGGTGTGGGCGTCGTCGCCGTCGCGACCGTGTCGGGGCTTCCGTCAGCGGATGATCACGACCTCGTCGTCGAGGGGATCACGGCGTTGGAGCTGCTCGCCGGGTGAAGCACCGAGCGCTCTGCTCGCGCAACAGCGCCACGAGCAGTGTCCGCAAAGGGTTCCGCATCGAGTTCCTCATGACTCTTCAGTGTCTCGAGCCCAGGAATCGTCTCAGTAGTCGGGGTGCAGGCGCAGCCGTGAGGCGATCTGTGCTGCCTGCTCGGCGGGCGTCAGCGCGATGTCGATCTCGATCGCCCTCTCGTCGTCTTCCAGCGGCTCGAGCGTGGCGAACTGCGAGTCGAGCAGCGTGGCCGGCATGAAGTGACCCTGACGGCGCAGCATCCGATCGAGGATCAGTTCGCGCGAGCCGGTGAAGTGCACGAACGTGACCGCATCCCGGCGAAGCACGTCGCGGTAGCTGCGGCGCAGCGCCGAGCACGTGACGATGCCGGGCTCGCCCGCCTCGACGCGTTCGTCGATCCACTCGGCGATGCGGTCGAGCCAGGGCCAGCGGTCGTCGTCGTTGAGCGCATGGCCGGCCGCCATCTTGGCGACGTTCGCCTCGGGGTGCAGGTCGTCGCCCTCTTCGAAGGCCCAGCCGAGCCGGCCGGCGAGCATGGCCGCGACTGTCGATTTTCCGGTACTGGCGACGCCCATGAAGACGAGGACGGGTGCGTTGACGGACATCATGGCGCGCTCAGACGAAGAGGCTCAGGACGAGGACTCCGGCGAGGCCGGTGACCGAGATGAGGCATTCGAGTACTGTCCATGACTTCAGAGTCTGCGGGATGCTGAGGCCGAAGTACTCCTTGATGAGCCAGAAGCCCGCGTCGTTGACGTGCGACAGGAACACCGATCCCGAGCCGATCGCGAGCACGAGCAGCGCGACCATGGGGGAGTCGAGAGTCTCGGTGAGCGGCTGCAGGATGCCGGCGGCGGTGATCGTTGCGACGGTCGCCGATCCGGTGGCGATGCGGATGACCACGGCCACCAACCAGGCGAGGATCAGCACCGAGACCGAGGAGCCGGAGACGAACTGGGCGATCACGTCTCCGATGCCGGTGTCGACCAGCACCTGCTTGAAACCGCCGCCGGCACCGACGATCAGCAGGATGCCGGCGATCGGGCCGAGCGACGATCCGACGATGTCGTTGATCTTGGTGCGGTCGAAGCCGGCGCCGCGTCCGAGGATGAAGAAGCCGGCGAGCACGGCGATGAGCAGCGCGATGACCGGGGTGCCGAGGAAGTCGAGAGCGAGCTTCCAAGGGGCGTCCGACCCTGCGGCCGAGATGTCGGCGACGGCCTTCGCGAGCATGAGGAACACGGGCAGCAGGATGCTGAAGAGCGTGGCGCCGAACGAGGGGCGACGACGCTGTTCGACGCCCTCGTCCTCTTCGGTGACGAACAGCTCGGGCACTGGCACATCGACCCAGCGCTCGGCGAAACGCGCGAAGAGGGGACCCGAGATGATCACGGCGGGGATCGCGACGATCACACCGAAGGCGAGAGTGAGGCCGAGGTTCGCTCCGAGGGCATCGATAGCCGCGAGAGGGCCGGGGTGCGGGGGCACGAGGCCGTGCATGGCCGAGAGGCCGGCGAGCGTCGGGATCGCGATGCGCATGAGCGGCGCACCCGAGCGGCGGGCGACGAGGATGATGACAGGCACGAGGAGCACGAGGCCGACCTCGAAGAACATCGGAAGGCCGATCACGGCGCCGATGAGTCCCATGACCCAGGGCAGCGAGCGGGCGCTGGCCCGGCTGACGAGAGTGTCGACGATGCGATCGGCGCCGCCCGAGTCGGCGAGGAGCTTGCCGTAGATCGCGCCGAGCGCGATCAGGATGCCGACGCCACCCATGGTCGTGCCGAAGCCGGTCGAGAAGCTGGTGACGGATGCGCTGATGTCCATGCCCGCGATTGCGCCGGTGGCGAGTGCGCCGATCGTGAGCGAGAGGAAGGGGTGCAGCTTCACCCAGGTGATGAGGACGATGATGATCGCGATCCCCAGTACTGCTGCGGTGATCAGCTGACCAGCGGGGCGGTCCGGCGTGGCAGTGTCGGTGACTGCCGCCATGATCGCGTCGGTGGCGGGGGTGAAGAGTGCCATGAGCTTCCTTGATCCGGGCGTGGTTTACGACCTTATGCCGTACATAATAAGCACGCATACCACGTCATGCGCAACATAATCGAAACATGAGTGTGAGATGCACCGTCTGAGGAGCCGGAGACGGGCATACTCGACATATGACCGTCTCCGGCGCCGGAAGCCCTGTGCACGACTCGCTCGTCGCCGAGCTCGGTAGGGCGATCGTCGACGGTGAGCACCCGCCGGGCTCGCGGATGCTCACTGTCGAGCTGGCTAGCGAGAGAGGCGTGTCCCGCTCGGCCGCGCGTGAGGCCGTTCGCGTTCTGGAGTCCTTCGGACTCGTCTGGGTCCGCCGCAAGTCCGGCGTCGAGGTGCGGCCCAGGGCCGACTGGAACGTCTACGCCCCCGAGGTCATCGCGTGGCGTCTCGCCGGCCCGGGCCGTGACGAGCAGCTGCGAGAACTCAGCCAGCTGCGATCCGTCATCGAGCCGCTCGCAGCGCGTCTCGCGGCCGGCGCGGCCACCTCGGAGCAGAGGGTCGACCTCGTCTCGCTCGTCGTGGCGATGGGGCAGGAGGACCACGAGGCCGATCGCGAGCGATACCTCATGGCCGACATCCGATTCCACCGGCTCCTCCTCGACGCATCCGGCAACGGGATGCTCGCCGCGCTCGGCGGCACGGTGGAGGCGGTGCTCCGCGGGCGCACCGCCCACTCCCTCATGCCTCACGTGGCCAACCAGAACGCGGTGCAGTGGCATCGCGATGTCGCGTTCGCGGTGGCGAGCGGCGACGCGGATGCCGCGGCGACCGCCATGCGCAACATCGTCTCGGAGGCTGACGAGGCCATGCAGCGCGCCGCCGAGTAGCGCCGCGCCCATGCGTCTGCGGCGCGAAGCGGGTGACACCGAGGCCCTGCATCCGTCACACTGAGTGCCATGGGATCAGCGTTGACCACCATAGGACTCCCCGTCGCCCTCGGCATCATCATGCTGGGGCTCGGTCTCAGCCTCACGCTCGCCGACTTCGCTCGAGTGCTGAAGCAGCCGAAGGCGGTGATCATCGCGCTGCTCTGTCAGCTCATCCTCCTGCCGGCGATCTGCTTCGGTCTCGTGCTCCTCTTCGAGTTGCCGCCTGTGCTCGCCGTCGGCATGATGATGCTCGCAGCCTCTCCGGGAGGCACCACCGCGAATCTGTACAGCCATCTGTTCCGTGGCGACATCGCGTTGAACATCTCGCTCACGGCCGTCAATTCCGTGATCGCCGTGATCACCCTGCCGCTCATCACGAACTTCGCGATCGCGTACTTCCAGCCCTTCGACGACCAGCTCGGTCTGCAGTGGGCGAAGGCTCTCGAGGTGTTCGCGATCGTCCTGCTCCCCGTCGCCCTCGGCATGCTCATCCGCCGACTCGCACCGAAGTTCGCCGAGGGGATGGACAAACCGGTGCGCATCGCCTCGGTCGTGATCCTCGTCGTCGTGATCGGCGGGGCCGTGGCCTCGAACTGGTCCCTGCTGGTGGCGAACTTCACGCAGCTCGCACTGATCACCGTGCTGTTCTGCGTGATCAGCCTCGCGATCGGCTTCCTCGTGCCGCGTCTGCTCCGCGTCGGCCGACGTCAGGCGATCGCGACCTCGTTCGAGATCGGCATCCACAACGCGACTCTCGCGATCGTCATCGCCCAGTCCGTGCTCGGATCCGTCGAGCTGAGTCTGCCGGCGGCGGTCTACGGGGTGCTGATGTTCTTCGTCGCGTTCGGCTTCGGGTTCCTCATCCGCGATCGCTCGGAGCCCGCGGACTCGGCCTCCGCACCGACTCGAGCTTCATAGACTGGTCGGATGCGAGCGCTCACCGAGGCAGACATCCGTTCGTCCTTCGTCAACGCGGATGCGGACGAGCTGCGAGTCATGGAGATGCCGCACGACTTCGTCCTCGTCGACTGGGACTACCTGGACTTCTTCGCATGGCGCGATCCGAGCGCCGGGCGTCGCGGCTATGTCCTGACCCAGCATGAGGGGGAGATCTCCGGAGTCGTCCTCCGAGTCTCCGACCCCGGCCGCGGGCGTTCGGGGATGTGCAACATCTGCCACACAATGCAGCCAGGCAACCAGGTGGCGCTCTTCTCGGCCCGACGTGCCGGCGAGGCAGGGCTGCGCGGAGATTCGGTGGGAACCTACATCTGCGCAGATCTCTCGTGCCACGAGAACGTGAGGCTTGCGCACCCCCTCGCGCCCAACGAGGTGCTGGCACCCGGACAGGTGGATATGCGCCTCGACGGCACCCGACGGCGTATGGAGGCTTTCGCCAAGCGGGTGCGGGACGAGAGCTGATCGCAGTTAGCCTGGTGGCCAACGTCCTGTGCTCGAAGGAGAAGCCATGAACGATGCCATCCTGTTCGCCGTCGACGGGGGACTGGCCCGGCTCACGCTGAACCGCCCCGCGAGGCTCAACGCCTTCAATGCCGATCTGGCGCACGCCTGGCGCGATGCGACCGCAGAGGCCACGTCGCGGTCAGACGTCAAGGCGATCCTGATCGACGCCGCCGGCCCGGCGTTCTGCGCCGGCGGCGACGTGATCGACATGGCGACGGCCATGGGGTCCGCAGACGACATCACCGCGCTCGCCGAGGTGATCAACACCGGCATCCGCTCGCTCACCGAGTCGGCGGTGCCGGTCGTCGCCGCAGCACATGGCACGACGGCAGGCGGTGGGCTCGGGATTCTGCTCAGCAGTGACTACGCCGTCGTCGGTTCGCGGTCTCGCCTCGGCAGTCTTTACGCGAACATCGGGCTCACCCCCGACCTCTCGGTATCGGCCCAGCTCGCTCGGGCGGTCGGACAGCGTCGGGCGTTGCAGCTGGTGCTGCAGGACCGCCTGCTGTCCGCCGCCGAGGCCGTGGAATGGGGCCTCGTCGCCGAGGCTGTCGAAGGGTCGGACTCGGCGGACGAAGCCGACCTGGTGCGAGCCCGCGCCGAAGAGGTCGCCCGCTTCTGGCTGGCCGGTGCCGCAGAGGCCTATGGAAACGCCAAGCGACTCGTTCGCTCGCAGCCCGAGCGAACGTTCGCAGAGCAGCTGAGCGAGGAGGCGCGGTCGATCGGCGCCGCCATGGCGACGCCGGATGCCCAGGCTCGGATCGCCGCCTTCGCCGCCTCCTCCGCGCACAAACGCTGACCGCTGCACCGGAGCCGATTCGCTCCGATGTATCCACGGATCGCGCCGCCGCTGGCTGCCTTCGCGGCGTCGCGTGCAAGGATGAACGCAACGCCGCCCAACGAGAGGAACGCGATGACGCAGCCGGAGATCGCCCAGCAGCCCCCTGCGCTGGTCGAGAAGACGAACATGTCACTTCTCATCAGAGGGGCGATCTGGATCGCCATCGGCGCGCTCATCGCCGCCGCGCTCGTCTGCGTCGTGTGGGTACTGGTCGGCGATCAGGACGGGTTGATCGGCCGGGCCTTCCTCACCATCCTGCTGCTCGCGGCGTTCGCAGGCATCGCGATCCTCGAGGCCGGACTCGCACCGAACCGTCCCGACTGGCTCGCCCTGTCGAGCATGGTCAGCTGGATCGTCGCTCTGCTGGTCGGAGCCGTCAAGATCTGGCTGCCCGAGGACGATCAGTTCTTCACCGGCGCCGAGCGCTTCTTCCAGCTGCTCCTGGTCGTCGGAATCCTCCAGCTCGCCCTGTTGCATGTTCGGCTGTTCACGCCGGCCGCGCAGCGCCACGTGACGACGTTCACCCGCATCATCTACATCGCGACGATCGTGTTCCTCGGCGGTCTCGTGGCCATGCTGATCTTCTTCCTCACGTTCCCGAACACCTTCGACTACGGCGAGCTCTACTGGCGCATCGTCGTGGCGCTCACGATCCTCGCGGCGGTGGGAACCACGTTGATCCCCCTGCTGAACGCTCTGTTCGCTCCTCGCAAGCCTGCAAGCGCTCGTGCCGCCGTCGCTCACGGCGTCGCTGCCGCTCCCGCATGGCCGACGTACGCAGACGGTCGCACTCCACTGCCGGTGCTGCCCGACGGTTCGCCGGACTGGAACGCCTACTACACGGGTCACCCGTCCGCTCAGCCTCTTCAGGCCCCGCAGCAGGCGCTGCCGGCCGCTCCGGCCCCGCAGCCGTTCCCGGTCGCACCCTTCCCGGCCTCCCCGGACCCGTACTCGCAGGCACAGCCGGCGCCTCCTGTGCCGCCGGCGCCAGATGCCCCCGCTGCTTACCCCGCAGCTCCGCCGGCTCCGCCGTTCCCGCCGCAGTGAGCCTCGAACTCGAGCTCGCCGACCTCGCCTCTCGGATCGCGCGCGAGGCCGGCGACCTGGCACGCACGCGTCGCGCCGAAGGCGTGCACCTCGCCGCGACGAAGTCGACGATCGCAGACATCGTGACGGACGCCGACCGCGAGGTCGAGCTGCTCATCCGTGAGCGCCTGCGGGTCGCTCGACCGGGCGACGGCTTCCTCGGTGAGGAATCGGAGGCCGAGCGGGGCGAGAGCGGAATCACCTGGGTCGTCGATCCCATCGACGGCACGGTGAACTACGCCTACGGGATCCCCTCCTATGCCGTGAGTATTGCGGCGGTGCGCGGCAGCGCCGTTGCGGGGGAGTGGGAGGCCCTCTCCGCAGCCGTCTATGCCCCGGCATCCGCAGAGATGTTCACCGCTGCGAGGGGCCACGGCGCGTTTCTGGGAGACGCGCGACTCTCGGTCACGACCGAGACATCGGCTGGTGCGCTGCTGGCCACCGGCTTCGGGTATGACCCGGCGACGCACGACGGCGACCTCGCCACCGTGCGCAGGATCATGTCAATCGCCAGGGATCTCCGTCGTGCCGGTGCGGCCTCGCTGGACCTCGCGTTCGTGGCCGCCGGGCGACTGGACGGCTACTTCGAGCGCGGCCTGAAGCCCTGGGATCATGCGGCAGGCGCGCTGCTCGTCACCGAGGCGGGAGGCAGCGTCTCGCTGATCGATCGAGACTCGACGAGACCCATGCTCATCGCAGGTGGAATCGAGGTCCACCGACGGGTGCTCGATATTCTTCGAGATGAAACGTGAACGATTCATGGCATTCACAGGTGGATCAGGCTAGGGTTTATCCGATCGTTACTTTCATCGGCCCGAATCGGTGAAGGTCCTAAGCGCCCCCGAGCTTGACGTTTTAAACCCGAGAGAATCTGACTTGCCCTTCGAGAATCCCCAGGCTGCCTCTGCGCCCACGCGCCGGTCCAGCCGTCTCCGCACTGCGGCCTTCGAGGCCTCTGCGGCAGGAGTGACAGAAGCCGTCCCCGAAGCTGCACCCGTTTCCGAACCCGCGTCCGTCGCCTTCGAGACTCCGACTTCGCGCCGCGCCGCGCGCCAGCGTCTGAACACCGCAGAGGTGTTCATCGCCGCGAGCGCGGTCGCCGCAGCGTCTGCAGCATCCGACTTGGCAGATGTCGTCGCGGTCGAGCCGACGGAGGCTCCCGAGGTCGTCATCGAGCCGGTTGCGGAACCTGCCGTCGAGCCCGCGGCGATGCCCGAGATGGCTGATGACGCTCACCCGGAGCCTCAGCAGGCCGATTCGGGCGATGCCGGGCACCGCTCGAGCTCCGACGATGCTTTCGAGACCGCGGCCCGCGCGTTCCGCCGCGCCGCGCCCAAGAGTGCGTCCATGCCGACCGTCGAGCCCGAAGCCGCTGCGGCTGAAGAGACGCCTGTCGAGCACGTCGCCCGTCGTCGCCCGTCGGCCCGCAAGTTCCTCACAGTCGGCGCAACCGTCGGCGTGATGAGCCTCGCCGGACTCCTCGCGGTCGGAATGACGCTTCCTGCTGAGGCTGTGGCCGCAGTGCAGGGCACGCAGGCGATCACGGCGACATCTCTCGTGGCCGCGTCGGGCTCCAAGTCGGCGGACAAAGCCGGCGACGAGATCCAGGCCTTCGTCACCTCCTCCGATGTGCAGAACGAGTCGCTCGCAAGATCCGACAGCTTCTCGACCGTCTCCCTGATCCAGGTGGCATCCGAAGAGGGCATCAACTACTCCAACGAGGTCTTCACCAACGACGCCGAGGCCGCGATCCAGTGGCCCTTCAAGGTCGGCGTGGGCATGAGCTCGGGCTACGGCATGCGCTGGGGTCGTCTGCACGAGGGCATCGACTTCGTCCCCGGCGAGGGGGCGCCCATCCAGGCGATCGCCGACGGCGTCGTGCGCACCGCCACCGAGCAGGGTGGCGCCTACGGCGTGACCGTCTACATCGATCACGTGATCGACGGACAGATCGTCACGAGCCACTACTCGCACATGCAGTACGGCTCGCTGCAGGTCAAGGCCGGTCAGACCGTGAAGGTCGGCGACATCGTCGGGCACACGGGCAACACGGGCCGTTCCTACGGCGCGCACCTGCACTTCGAGATCATCATCAACGGAGGCACCATCGACCCGCTGCCGTGGTTGCGCGAGAACGCGGGCCGCACCTCGTATTGACACCTCGATTTCATGAGGACGCCACAGTGATGGTATTCTCGTGTGGTTGCCCCGCGAGGGGCAGCACGCCCCGATAGCTCAGTGGCAGAGCACTTCCATGGTAAGGAAGGGGTCGTCAGTTCAATCCTGACTCGGGGCTCACAGCGTTCGTATCTGCGATGCGGATGCGGTGTGGCAGGGTAGCTCAGCTGGTCAGAGCGCACGACTCATAATCGTGAGGTCGCGGGTTCAAGCCCCGCTCCTGCTACAGACTGAAACCCCCGGGAAACCGGGGGTTTTGTCGTATCGGGCTCAGGGTCGATCCGATGGTCGCATGGCGCCCGTCCGAACGCATGTGGCACGGCACGACGATGTCAAGGGGATGCCGTCTCGGGGCTCTCGGCGGTCACACTGATCGTCCAATACCCCCGACGATAGGAGCGATCATGTCAGACCCCCAGGCGGGCCCCGATGAAGGCGCCGAGATCGACGCGACCGGCGTGGATGCCGACTTCGTGACGAACGACCCTGATCCCGAGATCGATCCCGCTACGCCGGGTGAGGATCAGAAGGCCGACGGCGACAACGCGGATCACCCTGACGAGCTCGAGGTCGGCGACCTTCCCTGACGCTGCAGATACCACGGGCCCGCTCCTCGACGTGAGGAGCGGGCCCGTGGGCTGTGCGCGGAGCGTCAGCGAGCGGTCGGGGGCGCGTCGTTGTCGACGACGACGCGGGCAGCGCCATCTGAACCGGCGGCGGGCCGAACGATCGTGCCTCGCTGCTCGGCTTCGAGGCGCTCGGCCTCCTCGCCGCTGATGGCTTCACCTCGGGCGACGAGCCCGGCCTGGTCCGACAGCGGGATCTGCTTGAGGAACAGCGACAGCACGAGGGCCAGCACGATGAACGGCACGAGGAACCAGAACACCGGCGCGAGAGCATCCGCGTACGCCGTGACGATTCCGTCTCGGACTTCGTCTGGCAGTGCATTGAGCGTGGCGGGGTCGATGGTCGACGCCGCCTGAGATGCATCCTCAGGTGAGGCTCCGGCGTCGGCGAAGACGCCGAGCAGGTTCTCGGTCAGGCGAGTCGTGAAGATCGTGCCGAACACTGCGGTGCCGAGCGAGGCGCCGACCTCGCGGAAATAGTTGTTCGTGCTGGTCGCGGTGCCGATCTCGCCGGCGGGGACGGCATTCTGCACGACCAGGACGACGACCTGCATGATCAGGCCGAGTCCGGCGCCGAACACGAACAGGAACGCGCAGATCAGCCAGATCGGCGTCTCGGCCGAGAGAGTCGTCATCGCCACCATCGCGATGCCGGTGAGGATCGTTCCGACGATCGGGTAGACCTTGTACTTGCCGGTCTTCGAGATCGCGATGCCCGAGAAGATCGAGGTTCCGATCAGACCCACCATCATCGGGATCATCAGCAGACCGGATGCCGCGGCGGAGGCGCCGGACGACATCTGCAGGAATGTAGGCACGAAGCCGATCGCGGCGAACATACCGATGCCGAGCACGAGCCCGATCGCGGTGGCGTTGACGAAGATCGGGTTGCGGAAGAGGCTCAGCGGGATGATCGGGTCCTGCACCTTCGCCTCGGTGATGACGAAGGCGGTCGCTGCCACGACGAGACCGGCACCCCAGGCCCAGGTCGCGAGGGAATCCCAGCCGAACTCCTTGTCGCCGCCGAAGTCTGTGAAGAAGATCAGGCAGGTCGTCGCGATCGACAGGAAGATCACGCCGAAGATGTCGATCGGCTTCTCGGCCTTCTTGCTCGGCAGCTTGAGGGCGACCAGCGCGATGATGAAGGCGGCGATGCCGACCGGGATGTTGATGTAGAACGCCCACTGCCACGTCATGTGGTCGACGAAGAACCCGCCGAGCAGAGGACCGGCGACAGCCGACAGGCCGAAGACGGCGCCGAGCGGCCCCATGTACTTGCCGCGCTCGTTGGCGGGCACGATGTCGGCGATGATCGCCTGCGACAGGATCATCAGTCCGCCGCCGCCGAGACCCTGCAGCGCGCGGAAGGTGACGAACATCCAGAAATCGGTGGCGAACGCGCAGCCGACCGAGGCGAGCGTGAAGAGGGCGATCGCGACCAGGAAGAGGTTTCGACGACCGAGGACGTCGCCGAACTTGCCGTAGATCGGCATGACGATCGTGGTCGCGAGCAGGTATGCGGTGGTGATCCACACCTGGTGATCGACGCCGCCGAGCTGCCCGACGATCGTCGGCATCGCGGTCGACACGATCGTCTGGTCGAGACTCGAGAGCAGCATCCCGGCGATCAGGGCGCTGAAGATGATCCAGATGCGCCGCTTCGTGAGCAGGAAGGGCGCATCCTTGGTGGCTGTGGCGGACATTCAGTCGGCTTTCTGTGATGGTGCGAACACGGCGCGTGCGATCTCGAGGCGTCGCCCGACGAGATCGCTGAAGGAATCGGTCGAGTGATGGTGCAGCAGCTGATCCATGCACAGGCGCACCAGCGCGCCGACAGTGTGGACCATGACCTCGGCGTGCAACTCGGCATCGGCGCCCTTGCCGCTTCGTCGCACGACGAGCTCCATGTCGCGACGCTCGTTCTTCGCCAGCTGTTCGAACGCGGCCTTGAGCAGGCGAGGCTCCTGCTCGATCACGGCGAACATGGCGGGCGCGTCGTCGAGCGGATTGAAGAGCTCGAATCGGGCGATCGTCAGTCGGAGGAAGTCGTCGAGCAGCTCGCCGCTCTGGGCGACGAACTCGGCTTCGAGGGCCTCCTGTCGGGAGTCGATCGCGGCGAACCCGAAGACGGCGTTCTCCTTGCTCTCGAAATAGTTGAAGAACGTGCGCCGCGAGACGCCCACCTCTGCGCAGAGCTCCTCGACCGTGAAGCCGGCGAAGCCGCGTTCGGTGGTCAGGCGGCGCGCCGCATCGGTGAGGGCGCGGGTCGTCTCACGCCTGCGCTGCTCTCGCAAAGAATCTGCACTCTCGCTCATAGAGTGCAATATTGCACTCTCAACCTAAGAGTGCACTGTGAAGAAATTCCCCGACGATTTGTGACGAATCGTTCGTAGCATCCGTCTTAGTGGTGTCGCTGCACTGCGGCCCTCCCCGCTGGGGATCCCACACACTGATGAAGGAGCACATGATGGCGAACGTCTCGAACGCGCAGCAGCCCAAGGTCCAGGTCGCCCCGGCAGGTTCGACCGTCGCCTCGACCGGCCAGACGATCATCGAGAACGGCGTCGTCGCCAAGATCGCCGGCATCGCGGCTCGTGAGGTTCCCGGCGTCTACGCCCTCGGTGGCGGAGCAGCGCGCGCGGTCGGAGCCATCCGTGACGCCCTCAACTCCACCGACCTCACCCAGGGCGTCAGCGTCGAGGTCGGCGAGACCCAGGTCGCCATCGATGTGACGATCGTCGCCGAGTACCCGGTGTCGCTGCAGAAGGTCGCCGATGACGTGCGCGAAGCGATCTCCGTCGCGATGAGCGAGTTCGTCGGCAAGCAGGCTGTCGAGGTCAACGTCACGATCAACGACGTGCACATCCCCTCAGACGACGACACGAGCGACGACACGGTCGCCACCGACGCCGGCGCGGAGACACGTGTCCTGTAGCCCCGCGAGGTGCGTATCAACCATCGGATCAGCATCTCGTGACCGCGTCGTCGGATCGTCGATCCGATCCGTCGGCGCGTCTGCTCCGAACATCTCACGGGGTACGGAAGAGGGAGTCGACGCATGGGTGGGGAACGATTTCGCTCTGCTCTCGAGCAGGCCGACGACCGGATCGTCGCCGGTCGGGCGATGGACGGCGACGTGGCAGCGTTCGCGGTGCTGGTGCGCAGGTACACGCCGATGATGCGTGCGTACACGCAGCGGATGCTGAACGCCTCGGCCGATGTCGACGACATCGTCCAGGAGACGTTCGTGACCGCGTGGCAGCGCTTCTCCGAGCTTGACGACCCGGCGAAGGTCAAGAGCTGGCTGATGCGCATCGTGAGCCGCAAGGCGGTGGACCGTATCCGCGCGCTGCGACCGACGCTCGATGTCGATGACATGGAGCAGGCGGCTCCCTCGCACGACGCGCCCGCGCGTGTGGTGGAGGCGCGCGCAGGGATCGAGGCGCTCGGTACGGCGCTGCAGGAACTGCCCGCTGCTCAGCGCGAATGCTGGGTGCTGAGGGAGATGGGCGGCTACTCGTACGACGAGATCGCCACGGAGCTCGACATCTCGGTGTCGACGGCACGTGGTCTTCTCGCTCGAGCCCGAAAGTTCATGATCGTGCGAATGGAGGCCTGGCGATGACTGAAGAGCAGGAAGCTCCCGACGTGCGTCAGCTCGGACTCGAGCCGGGTGATCTCGACGGACACACGCTCGAAGAGCTGAGCGACTATCTCGAGGCCGGCAGGCTTCCGGTCGATGCGTCGATCGAGGGCTCACCCGGGTGCCAGCTCGCACTCGACGCGCTCGAACGCCTGCAGGGTCTGGGCGGACAGCTGATCGAAGCGGATGCCGCGGCGAGTCCGGAGGTCGACGACAGCTGGGTCGACCGCATCCTCTCGGGGATAGCGATGGATGCCCGTGCCGGACGCCGTGTCCCGTTCGCCGACCCCGACCCGTCCGTCGACTTCGGCATCACGGAGGGGGCGGTCCGAGGACTCATCCGCTCGGCCGAGAACGCCGTACCGGGCATTCTGGTCGGTCGATCGACTCTCGACGGAGACGTCACTGTCGTGGGCGAGCCGATCCGGATCGCGATCGAGGTCAATGCCGTCTACGGGGAGTCGATCCCGACGGCGGTCGAGCGGCTTCGTGAAGAGGTCGCCGAGCGTCTGCGCCGGCAGACTGACCTCACCGTGACCGCGATCGACGTCACGGTGCGGGATGTCCAGAGGATCAGCAGTGCGGCGGAGGAGGCCTCATGAGCACGACAGCCCTACCGGGACTCGCCGAGCGGATAGAGGCGGCGGTGCTGGCGACGCCCGGCGTGCGCAGCGTCTATCGAGCGGGTTCGCTGGTGTCGAACCTCGTCGGAGCGGGGGCCGTGGCGGTCGGCATCAGCAGGATCGATGAGCCTCTCGTGGCCGTCCGAGTGGTCGACGGCGGGGTCGAGGTCGAGGCATCGCTCGGCATCGAGTATTCCGCCAGTGCTCTCGATCTGCTCCGAGACGTCCGCGCGGCCATCGGGAAGGTCCTCGCGGAAGACGGGCGGGGGACCGTCGGAATCGTGCTCACGATCGCGTACGTCCATCCGCGAGAGGCATCGTCGGACTGAGCGCGTGAGCACACGGAGGCGCCGATCCTGGGTGAGGATCGGCGCCTCTCGGCAGTCGACGGGTGATCAGGCGATCGTGCGGAGGCCGTCGACGAGGGGCGTGGTCGGCCGACCGATGAGCCGGGCGAGGGTGCCGTCGGTATCGGCGAGGGCGCCTGCGGCGATGCCGGCGTCGAGAGCGACGACGAATCCTGCCGTGCCCTCATCGAGACCGGCTGCCTGGAGGGCGGCGAGCTGCTCGTCGGCGGTCAGCGGCTGATACTCGACGTCGCGACCCGTGACCTCGGCGATCGCAGCGGCGAGATCGGTGTAGCCCCATGCGACGTCTCCGCCGAGCTCGTACACCTGGCCGAGGTGACCGTCTTCGAGCAGCACGACGGCTGCGGCTTCGGCGAAGTCCTTGCGGCTCGCGGAGGCGACACGTCCGTCACCGGCTCCGGAGGCGAGCACACCGGTCTCGGCTGCGCGGGCGACGTCGGCGGCGTAGTTCTCGGTGTACCAGTTGTTGCGCAGGATCACCGAGGGGAGACCGGATGCGGCGATGAGCTCTTCCGTGGCCTTGTGCTCGGGTGCGAGCACGAGATCGCTCGTCGTCGCCTTCGGAGCGCTGGTGTAGACGAACTTCGTGACCCCCGCGGCTTTGGCGGCGTCGATGACGGCCTGGTGCTGGGCGACCCGCTGGCCCACTTCAGAGCCCGAGACCAGCAGCACGCTGTCGACGCCCTCGAGCGCCGCCGCGACGGAGGAGGGGTCGGTGTAGTCCAGCCGTGCGACCCGCACGCCGAGATCCGCGGCCTTGGTGACGTCGCGCGCTCCGGCGATGATCGACTGCGGGTCGGCGCCGCGCTCGAGGAGGCTGGCGATGACGAGGCGTCCGAGGTTACCGGTCGCGCCGGTGACGAGGATGGTCATGGGGTGTCCTTTCGTAGGTGACAGGAGCGACAACCTCACCACCGGTGATGAACATTCCAAACTTTGGGTACACACTTTGAAGTAAGGTACGTACATGACGGTTAGTTATGCGCAGATCCGGGAGGCAACTCCGCAGATCTTCGAGCCCGGATGCAGCACGCGAGTGATCCTCGACCACGTGATGAGCAAGTGGGGGGTGCTGGTTCTCTCGTCGCTCTCCGACGGCACACGTCGCTGGGGCGAACTGCGCCGCGAGGTCGGCGGCATCAGCGAGAAGATGCTCGCCTCCACCCTGCGCACCCTGGCTGACGATGGGCTCGTGCACCGGGAGTCCTTCCCGACAGTGCCGCCGCACGTCGAGTACAGCCTGACTCCGCTCGGCCGCGATCTCATGGAGCGGATGCTGCCGCTCGTCGAGTGGGTCGCCGACCACGCCGACGGAATGATCGATCGCGATTAGGTCGACGGATTCCGTCGCAAGTCACTGCAGGTAGCCACGAAATCCGTTGGTCAAAGAAAACGATTGACGCGATAACCGCAGTAGCCCTATGTTCTGAACATGTCAGCTACGACGCCGATCCATCTTGAACGCCCCGACGGCAAGGGCCTCGCCGCAGGCACTCTCGGTCTGTGGGGCTCGACCGTCATCGGGCTGGCCTCCACGGCCCCCGTGTACTCGCTCGTCGCCACGCTGGGCTACGTGGTGTTGGCCGTCGGCGCACAGGCGCCGATCGCCTTCATCATCGCCTTCGTGCCGATGCTGCTGATCGCCTTCGCCTACCGCGAGCTGAACAATGCCGTTCCCGACTGCGGCACCACGTTCACGTGGGGCACCAAGGCGTTCGGACCATGGGTGGGCTGGATGGGCGGATGGGGCGTCGCGGTCGCCGGCATGGTCGTGCTCGCGAATCTCGCCCAGATCGCCTCGGTCTACTTCTGGTCGCTGATCGGGTTCGACCTGGAGAACAACGACTGGCGGATCGTCCTCGTCGCTGTGCTCTTCATCGCCGCGATGACCTGGGTCAGCTGGCGCGGCGTCGAGATCGGCGAGCGTATCCAGAACGTCCTGCTCGGCATTCAGTACCTGGCTCTCGCGATCTTCGTCGTCGCGGCCCTCTGGCAGTTCTTCGCCGGCACCGCGCCGAACCCGACGCCGTTCGAGATGGAGTGGTTGAACCCGTTCGCGTTCACCAGCTGGCCAGGCTTCACCGAGTCGATCCTGCTCGCTCTCTTCATCTACTGGGGCTGGGACACTTGCCTCGCACTCAACGAGGAGACGAAGGATCCCAAGAAGATCCCCGGCCGCGCAGCGTTGCTGACGACCGTCATCCTGCTCGTCACCTACGTCGGCGTCACGGTCGCCGCGATGATGTACGCCGGTCTCGGTTCGGAGGGAACCGGGCTCGGCAACGAGGCCAACGCCGACGACTTCTTCCTGGCGATCAAGGACGGCCTGCTCGGTCCGTTCGGCTGGGTGCTCGTGGTCGCAGTCGTGCTCTCGGCCATCTCGTCGACGCAGACCACGATCCTCCCCACTGCCCGCGGCACCCTCGCGATGGGCGTGTACCGTGCTCTGCCGGCGAAGTTCAAGGAGGTGCACCCGACCTACAAGACGCCGTCGTTCTCGACCATCGTCATGGGAGTCGTGGCCATCGCCTACTACATCGGGATGACCCTGATCAGCGACGACATCCTCCAGGACTCGATCCTGTCGCTCGGTCTGGCGATCGCGTTCTACTACGCCATCACCGGATTCGCCTGTGCCTGGTACTTCCGCAAGGACCTCACCCGCTCGACGCGTGATTTCCTCTTCAAAGGGCTGTTCCCGGTGCTGGGTGCGGCCATGCTCACCTGGGCGTTCGTGCAGTCGGCGATCGACATGTGGGATGTGGACTATGGCTACACAGTCCTCTTCGGCATCGGCGGCACCTTCGTGATCGGCATCGGAGCGCTCGCCTTCGGCCTCGTGCTCATGTTCGTCTGGTACCTGTTCCCGCGGTCGAAGAGGTTCTTCCGCGGCGAGAGCCTCAACCGCGACACCCAGGTGATGGTGCCCGACGAGCCTGGCCTGATCCGTTCGATCGATGGCGGCATCTGAGCTGCGGCATCCTGTCCGAGCCGGATCGCGCGCGGGTACGCCCTAGGCTTTATCCGTGCGCATCCGGCTCGACATCGCCTATGACGGCACCCACTTCCGCGGGTGGGCGAAGCAGCCGACCCTGCGCACAGTGCAGGGGACTCTCGAAGCCGCGCTCGCGCGCATCGTCGGCTCCGACGTGCAGTTCGTGGTCGCCGGACGGACGGATGCCGGAGTGCACGCCCTGGGCCAGGTGGCGCACGTCGACCTCGACGAGGCGCAGTGGTCGCGCATCGAATCGCGTCAGGGTCGGGCGCCGCAAGACCCCGCAGCGTCGATCGCACGGCGCATGCGCGGTGTGCTCAGCGCGTATCCCGACGCGACGGTGACCCGTAGCTCGATCGCCCCCGACGGATTCGACGCCCGTTTCTCGGCGGTCTGGCGACGCTACCGGTATCGGCTTGCCGACTCGACCGCAGGGTACGACCCTCTTCGACGCCACGACACGACCGCGCACCGGGGTGTTCTGGACGCACAGGCGATGGATGCCGCTGCGCGGACGCTCATCGGCCTGCACGACTTCGCGGCATACTGCAAGCCTCGTGAAGAAGCGACGACCATCCGGACCCTCCTCGACTATCGCTGGTCGCGCGACGCCGATGGCGTGCTCGTCGCCGAGGTCAAGGCCGACGCGTTCTGCCACAGCATGGTGCGCGCACTGGTGGGTGCGTGCGTCGCGGTGGGAGAGGGGCGGCTCGACGTCGACGACCTGGTCGTGCTGCGCGACGCGCTCACCCGCACCAGCGAGTTCAAAGTGCTGGCGGCCCGCGGGCTGACGCTCACCGAGGTGGGGTATCCGGCCGACGAGCTGCTCTCGATCCGGGCGGAGCAGACACGCGCTCGCCGCGACTCCACGACAGCATGACGGGGCGCGATGCGGCGTTCGTCGAGGTCTCGTCTGCAGGCTGGGCGTTCTGGCGGGCGCTCCTCGACACCTGCGTCGGCCTGATCGTCGGCTCGCTCTACACCTTCCTCGGCATCGTCGTGATCGGCATCGTGGGGGAGGAGGCGCTGTCATCGCTGTATTGGCAGGTCGACCTCGATCCGCTGTTCCGCGCGAGCATGGGCGTGATCCTGCTCGTCGCCGCAGTGCTCGCGATCGGTGTGCCCTTCGTCTTCGTCGCCGAGCGCTACGCCGCCCTGCGTGCCGTGGAATCGAGTGCGGGTGCCGATCCGAGCGCCGTCCCGCAGCGGTCGCTGCGACTCGAACTCAAGGCGGCGCCCGCCTCTCACCTGCAGACCACCGGCCTGGTGCTGTTCTGCTGCCTCGCGGGCCTCGGAGGCATCTTCGCGCTGGGCGTTCTCTTCACGGAAGACCTGCGTGAGGATGCCGTGAGCTGGGTCGCGCTCCTCGTCTTCGCGGTGCTCGCCTTCGGTGCCGAGATGCTCCGTCGCATCGGGCGCCGGGCCGTCGAGCGCGACTCCGCACGCATGGGCACGCAGTGGGGGCGCTGGAAGAGAGGCGTTCCTCGCGCGCAGCAGGCCGATGCCGAGCGTCGGGCGGCCGCTGTCGCAGCGGTCGTGCCGCGTTGGCTCACGGCCCCCAGCGCTCGGCTCCTCCATCGGATCGCGACGGTGCTGCTCGCGGCGACGTTCATCTCGCTGGCCGCGTTCATGCTCTCGGTCTTCATGCGCCAGCAGTGCCGCACCTGCGACCCGGTCTACTGGGACGAGCCGATCGAGAACGGCATCGACCTGTTGAGCCTGAGCAGCGGTGTGGCGATCGCCGTGTGCGCGGCGCTCGGCATCCTCGCCTGGGTCGGAGGCGTCGTCCTGCAGTTCGCGAGGGAGAGCGCGCTGAGTCGATGGGTGGCTGACGGCGCCGCCCGTCGCATCGACGTGGGTCTCGTCGAGTCTCTGCTCTCAGGCAACCGGGCTGCGGTCCGGTTGCAGCTGGGACTCTCCGCGCTCGGCGCGGGAGCCGTCGTCGTCGGTGTGGGTGCTCTGTGGGCCGAGTGGAGTGCGATGGATGCGTCATCCGTGCTCGGGGCCGCGGCGATCCTGATCGTGCTCGGGCTCATCATCGGCTGGTCCGACGCCCCGCGCAGCCGTCGCCAACGACAACTCGCCAGAGACGCGCTCTTCCCGGGCGATATCGGACCCGCGGGGGAACTGTGACGAATCGCCCGGACGACCGCAGTGGTGCGTTCGCCGCTGCTCTGCGAGCAGCGATCTCTGAGCGCGGGGTCACTCTCGCGCGTCTGCAGAGTCAGCTGAAGGACGACGGCAACCCGGTCTCCATGGCGACGTTGAGCTATTGGCGCTCGGGCGATCGCCAGCCCGAAGGTGCGCAGTCGCTGAGCGTCGTCGAGGGAATCGAAGATCGCCTCGGTCTGCACAGGGGACACCTCGCCAGTCTGCTGCTTCCTTCTGCGCGCCTCGGACCCATCGCGCCGCCGCGCCTGCCCTTCGATGAGGAACGCGAGCAGCGCGAGACCGAAGAGACGCTGCAGGCGCTTCGTGCGGCACCGCAGGACGCGCTGCGAGACCTGTCGACGCACGTGACGGTGTTCGTGGGCGCGGACGGTGCGGCGGAGAAGACCGTCATGCGCTCGCTCGTGCAGTCGACGAGGGGCACGATCGCCGAGGTCCCGCTCATCGACGTCGCCCCGATGGAGACCGATGTGATGTCGGTGATCTCGGACGTCGTGGGCGGCCATGTCGACCGCGAGTATCTGCACCCGGGGCGGCTGCTGTCGGGGGTGGTGATCGCGCTCGATGAGCCGATCGCCCCGGGTGGCACGACCCTGTTCGAGTTCGCTGAGACCTTTCCGCCCGGATACCCGCCGAGGCAGTCCGCGTGGCATGCCACCTCGCGGCAGGCTCGGGAGAGCCTCGTCTGGGTGCGCTTCCATCCGGATGCCCTGCCCACCTGGTGCGAGGAATACGTGGAGACGGACGACGAGTACGTCTCGACGATGCGCTCGGTGCGCAGTGGCTCCGTGCATCTCGCTCGGCACGGCTTCGGCCCCGGCATCATGGGCATCAGGTGGGGATACGACGAGTGACGCCCGAGAGTCGCGGACGCCTCGAGGACATGCGTTTACCGAACGGACGGGCGATTTCCACCGGAATCCAAGACTGACGCACTACCGTGAAGTGCGATGAAGGTCATCTCCTACAACCTGCAGAAGCACCGCGCCGCAGGCGAACTAGCGGCACTGGTGTCGGCGCACGATCCTGACATCCTGTGCCTGCAGGAGTGCGATGTCGCAGATCTGCCAGAGACGATCGGCGACCTCACGCTCGCCGACGCGACGCAGGGGAACCGTCTGGGACTCGCCATGTTCTACCGAGCCAGCGAGTTCCACCTTCAGGCGATCAAGACGATCGAGCTCAAGAAGTCGTTGCACGACCGCATCGCCAAGCCGGCACATGAGCGGGTTCTGGGCGCACGGCTCAGAGACATCGATGCGGGGCGCGAGTTCATCGCGGCGTCGTTCCACGCAGCCCCGCTCACCGCGTTGAACTCGCTGCGTCGCCATCAGATCAGGGCTGCCCTCACCGAGCTCGCGACCCTCGGCGAAGGGCTGCCTCAGCTGATGGTCGGCGACTACAACTACCCGGTCTTCAAGGAGAACCTGGGTCAGACGATCCGCGAGCACGGATACGCGCTGACGCTGAGCGACGACCACACCTACACCCGCTATCGCGTGTTCCGTGGTCACTATGATTTCGCCACCTCGGTCGGCTTCGAGATTCAGCGGGTCACCACTCTTCCGCAGGGGATGAGCGACCATCGTCCGATCCTGGTGACGACGCAGTTCGACTGATCGCCGAGCGGCTCGGTTTGGGAGAACGTCGGGAATGACGTAAGCTGTCACTTTGGTACTCGACTGCCGAGCACTAACGAACGTGAGCCCTCCACTGGCGTGTTCATCCCTGTAGGGAAGAACCACCCCGGAGTGGGATTCACGAACTTCTCCGTTCGAACAAGAAAGCAGCACTATCGTGACGCGCACTTACTCCCCGAAGGCTGGCGAAGTCCAGCGCGACTGGGTCGTCATCGACGCCACTGACGTCGTTCTCGGCCGCCTGGCCTCGCACGCCGCTACGCTCCTGCGTGGCAAGCACAAGCCCACCTTCGCCAACCACATCGACTCGGGTGACTTCGTCATCATCGTGAACGCCGACAAGGTCGCGCTCACCGGTCAGAAGCTCCAGAAGAAGCTGGCCTACCGCCACTCGGGTTACCCGGGCGGACTGAAGTCGGTCACCTACGCCGAGCTCCTCGAGAAGAACCCGATCCGCGCTGTCGAGAAGGCCATCCGTGGCATGCTCCCCAAGAACAGCCTGGGCCGTCAGCAGCTGTCGAAGCTCAAGGTGTACGTCGGTGCCGAGCACCCGCACGCCGCACAGCAGCCGCAGACGTACACCCTCGACCAGGTCGCCCAGTAAGCGCCGTAAAGACTTAAGGACATACTCGTGGCTGACATCCAGGACACCACCGAAAACCCCCAGAACTTCTCGACCTCGACTCCCGAGACCGACGCAGTCGAGGCGGCTCCCCGCCCCGTGCTCAGCGTCCCGGGTGCCGCTGTCGGCCGTCGCAAGCAGGCCATCGCCCGCGTGCGTCTCGTCCCCGGCTCGGGAACGATCACGGTCAACGGCCGCACGCTCGAGGACTACTTCCCGAACAAGCTGCACCAGCAGCTGATCAACGACCCGTTCACGATCCTCAACCTCGCCGGCGGCTACGACGTCATCGCGCGCATCTCCGGTGGTGGCCCCTCGGGTCAGGCCGGCGCGCTGCGTCTCGGCATCGCTCGTTCGCTCAACGGCATCGACGAGGAGAACAACCGTCCGACCCTGAAGAAGGCCGGCTTCCTCTCGCGCGACGCTCGCGTCAAGGAGCGCAAGAAGGCTGGACTCAAGAAGGCCCGTAAGGCGCCTCAGTACTCGAAGCGTTAAGGTCAACCGCTCCGATGCCGATCTTTGGCACGGACGGTGTGCGAGGACTCGCCAATGGCATCCTCACCGCCGACCTCGCGCTCACCCTGGCCCAGGCGACTGCTGTCGTCCTGGGCCAGGGCCGTACTGCGGAGGCTCGCAAAGCCGAAGGCAAGCGACTCACCGCAGTGGTGGCTCGCGATCCGCGCGTCTCCGGTCACTTCCTCACTGCAGCGGTCGCCGCAGGGCTCGCCTCCTCCGGCGTCGACGTGCTCGAAGCCGGGGTCATTCCGACCCCTGCGCTCGCATTCCTCGTCGCCGATCGTGACGCCGACTTCGGTGTGATGATCTCCGCCTCGCACAACGCGGCACCCGACAACGGGATCAAGATCTTCGCCCGCGGCGGTGTCAAGCTGCCCGACGTCGTCGAGCAGCGTATCGAAGAGGCGATGGCGGGCGAGAAGCTGCGACCCACCGGTGCCGGCGTGGGCAGGATCGACCGATTCTCCGACGCTGAAGACCGCTACGTCGTGCACCTGCTCGGCTCGCTGCCGAACCGGCTGAACGGCATCAAGGTCGTGCTCGACTGCGCCCACGGCGCCGCATCGGGTGTGTCTCCCGAGACCTTCCGCGATGCGGGTGCCGACGTCACCGTGATCGGTGCCGACCCGGACGGCTGGAACATCAACGACGGCGTGGGATCGACCCACCTCGACCAGCTCGCCGAGGCTGTCGTCCGTCTCGGCGCCGACATCGGAATCGCCCACGACGGCGACGCCGATCGCTGCCTGGCTGTCGATGCGCAGGGCAATGTCATCGACGGTGACCAGATCATGGCGATCCTCGCAGTGTCGATGAAGCAGCGCGGTCACCTGACCGATGACACGCTCGTCGCCACCGTGATGAGCAACCTCGGCCTGCACGTCGCCATGCGCGAGCACGGCATCACCGTGCGCCAGACCGCGGTCGGTGACCGCTATGTCCTCGAGGACATGGACCGAGGCGGCTACGCCCTCGGCGGCGAGCAGTCGGGCCACGTCATCATGAGCGAGTTCGCCACCACCGGCGATGGACTGCTCACGGGGCTGCACCTGGTCGCTGAGATGGCGCGCCAGAACAAGACGATCGCCGAACTCGCGAGCGTGATGACCGTGTACCCGCAGGTGCTCATCAACGTGCGCGACGTCGACAAGGACGCGCTCGAGTCCGACGCCGTCGTGAAGGAGGCCGTGCGCGAGGTCGCCGCCGAACTCGGCGACACCGGTCGCGTGCTGCTCCGCAAGTCAGGAACCGAGGCCCTCGTCAGGGTCATGGTCGAGGCGGCGGATGCCGAATCCGCTCAGGCGTACGCCGACCGGCTGGTCGCCGTCGTGCGCGAGCGACTCTCGCTCTGAACCGTCGAGCGCGCCGTGCGGCACCGACCTCGGGTCAGCCGCGCGGCGCGCTCCAGTTCAGCTGCTCGATGTACCGCAGCAGCACGCCCTCGCGCAGTGCCCACGGAGACACCTCGAGTTCATCGACGTCGAGCGCGGTCATGGCGGTGTGCAGCGAGACTGCGGCGGCGACGATCTGGAACGTACGATCCGCGGTGATGCCGGGGAGCTCCTGCCGCGCGGACGCGGGCAGGCGGGCCAGTCGAGGGATCCACGACCCCAGTGAGGCGCGGGGCAGCACCATGCGCTGGATCCCCGACCACCCCGGCACCGGATAGCCGGCGAGTCTGGCCAGCGACCGGATCGCCTTCGACGACCCGACCACGTGATCGGGCCGCGGCAGTGCCGTGAACCGGGGGAGCACCTCGGCGAGCGTGGCCGTCGCGTGCTCGCGGAGTCGTTCGACGTCGTCTTCGCCGGGAGGGTCGTGGGGCAGGAACTGCACGGTCATGCGTCCGGCTCCGAGCGGGACGGATGCCGCGGCATCCGGCAGCTCATCCCCGCCCGCCGCGACCTCGAGCGAGCCGCCGCCGATGTCGAGCAGCAGCAGCTGTCCCGCCGACCAGCCGAACCAGCGCCGTACGGCGAGGAAGGTGAGCTCGGCTTCAGTCTCTCCGTCGAGTACCTGCAGCGGCTGGCCGAGGGCCGCCTCGATGCGCGCGATCACGTCGGCACCGTTCCGGGCGTCTCGCACCGCGCTCGTCGCGGTGGCGAGCAGCTCATCCACGTTCTCTTCTTCGGCGACCGTGCGCGCTCTGGCGACTGCCGACTCGAGCGCGAGCACGCCCTCTTCCGAGATCGCCCCGTCGTCGGTGAGGTACCGCATCAACCGCAGGACGGTGCGGTCGCTGGTGGTCGCCAGCGGCCGACCACCGGGGCGAACATCGGCGGCGAGCATGTGGACGGTGTTGGAACCGATGTCGAGTACTCCCAGGCGCACGGATAGAGACTACTCGTGCGCCGTTACGATGTATCCGTGACCACCGCCGACCCCACGCTGCCGCTGTCTCCGTATCGCGAGATCGGTCGTGACGAATGGGCACGATTGGCGGCGGGACTCGACCAGCCGCTCACCGAGACTGAGGTCGTCGAACTCCGCGGCATCGGAGACCGCCTGGATCTCGCCGAGGTTCGGGAGGTCTACCTGCCCCTGAGCCGGCTGCTCAGCCTCTACGCGACGGCCACGAAGCGACTGGGAGCCGCCACGAGCTCGTTCCTGCAGGAAGACGACTCGACGACCCCGTTCGTGGTGGGAGTGGCAGGATCCGTCGCCGTCGGCAAGTCGACCATCGCCCGCCTGCTGCGCGAGCTGATGAGTCGGTGGCCGGGCACTCCTCGGGTCGAACTCGTCACGACAGACGGGTTCCTGCACTCGAACGCCGAGCTCGAGCGCAGAGGCCTGATGGAGCGCAAAGGCTTTCCCGAGTCCTACGATCGGCGGGCGCTGCTCGAGTTCCTCACCGAGGTGAAGAGCGGGGCTGCAGAGGTGCGGGCGCCGTTCTACTCGCACATGCGCTACGACATCGTGCCCGACGCTCATGTGGTCGTCCGGCGTCCCGACGTCGTGATCGTCGAAGGACTGAACGTCCTGCAGCCACCGCCGGCACCCAACGACGTGGCCGTCAGCGACCTCTTCGACTTCTCGATCTTCGTCGACGCCGACACCTCGCACATCGAGAAGTGGTACGTCGACCGGTTCCTCGCTCTGCGCCAGGGAGCCTTCTCGAACCCTTCGTCGTACTTCAACGTCTTCGCCCATCTCACCGACGAGGAGGCGATCACGACCGCGCTCGGCTACTGGAACGAGATCAACATGCCGAACCTGGTCGAGAACGTGATGCCGACCAAGCACCGAGCCCGGCTCGTGCTCAACAAGGGCGTCGACCACAGCGTCGAGAGCGTGCTTCTTCGCAAGCTCTGAGCAGGTTCGGGGGTTCGTTCGGAACCTTCGCAAAAACCCCGCCTTACTCTTGACCACATGTGTGGAATCGTCGGATACGTGGGCCCGCGCCCCAGCCAGGACATCCTGCTCGCAGGGCTTGCCCGTCTCGAGTACCGCGGCTATGACTCGGCAGGCGTCGCGGTCATCGACGGCGACGGCTCGCTGGGCATGCGCAAGAAGGCGGGAAAGCTCGCCATGCTGCGCGACTCGCTCAAGGATGCGGCCCTCGCCGACGGCAACACGGGCATCGGGCACACCCGCTGGGCCACTCACGGTGGCCCCACCGACGAGAACGCGCACCCGCATCTCGCCGATGACGACAAGCTCGCCGTGATCCACAACGGCATCATCGAGAACTTCGCCTCGCTGCGCGACGAACTGCTCGCCGACGGTGTGGCATTCCGCAGCGAGACCGACACCGAGGTCGCGGCCGCGCTGCTCGGTCGTGAGTACCGCAACAACGGCGGCGACCTGCAGGGGGCGTTCCGCGCCGTGGTCAACCGCCTCGAGGGCGCGTTCACCCTGCTCGCGATGCACCAGGACCACCCGGGCCTCGTCGTCGGCGCACGACGCAACTCGCCTCTGGTGATCGGCCTCGGCGAGGGCGAGAACTTCCTCGGGTCCGACGTCGCCGCGTTCATCGAGCACACCCGCAAGGCGCTCGCGATCGGCCAGGACCAGATCGTCTCGATCACCCCGGATGCCGTCGCGGTCACCGACTTCTCCGGCACGCCGGTCGAAGCCGAGCCGTTCGACGTGTCGTGGGATGCCGCCGCTGCGGAGAAGGGCGGATGGTCCAGCTTCATGGCCAAGGAGGTCGCCGAGCAGCCCGAGGCGGTCGCCAACACGATCCGCGGTCGCATCCAGGGCGATCAGGTCGTCATCCCCGAGCTCGACGGCCTCGACGAGCTGTTCCTCGGCATCAACCGCATCATCATCACCGCGTGCGGCACGGCCGCCTACTCGGCGCTCGTCGGCAAGTATGCGATCGAGCAGTGGGCGCGGATACCCGTCGATGTCGAGCTGGCGCACGAGTTCCGCTACCGCGACCCGGTGATCGGCGATGACACCCTCGTCATCTCGATCAGCCAGTCCGGCGAGACCATGGACACGCTGATGGCGGTCAAGTACGCGAGAGAGCGTGGAGCACGCACTCTTTCGATCTGCAACACGCAGGGCGCCACCATCCCGCGTGAGTCCGATGCCGTGGTCTACACGCACGCCGGCCCCGAGGTCGCGGTCGCGTCGACCAAGGCGTTCTCGGCGCAGATCACCGCTCTGCTGCTGCTCGGTCTGCACATGGGGCGCGTGCGCGGATCGGTGCAGGATGCATCCGTCGACGTCGCCGAGCTCACTGCCCTCCCCGAGAAGATCGCCAAGGTCCTCGAGAGCGAGCAGGAGCACGTCACTCAGCTCGCCGGCTGGATGGCCGACACCCGCTCGGTGCTCTTCCTCGGTCGCCACGTCGGCTTCCCGATCGCGCTCGAGGGCGCGCTCAAGCTCAAGGAGATCTCGTACATCCATGCAGAGGGCTTCGCCGCCGGCGAGCTCAAGCACGGTCCGATCGCCCTGATCGAGCCCGGGCAGCCGGTCTTCGTCCTGGTGCCGTCGCCCCGTCACTCGGCCGTGGTCCACTCCAAGGTCGTCTCCAACATCCAGGAGATCCGTGCCCGCGGTGCCCGCGTGATCGTCGTGGCCGAAGAAGGAGACGCGGCGGTCCTGCCGTTCGCCGACGAGGTCATCCGCATCCCGCTCGCCGGAGCGATGTTCGAGCCGCTGCTCGCGGTCGTCCCGCTGCAGATCTTCGCCATGGCCCTCGCCACGGCCAAGGGCCTCGACGTCGACCAGCCGCGCAACCTCGCCAAGTCCGTCACCGTCGAGTAGGCCGCTCTTCCGTTTCTGGGACGGATGGCTGGAGATATCTCGACTGGCTGGCGGACGCAGGATGCTGTGCCAGCCAACCGGGGGATCCTCAGCCATCCGGCTCAGGAACGTCCACGCGCCAGTGCGCTCGTGATGGCGCCGGCCACGACCTCCCAGTCATGGATGATCATGGCGTAGTCGAAGCGGAGCGTCTCGTACCCCAGACGGGATGCCTCGGCTTCCCGTCTCAGGTCCCGGTGACGCTCCGAGTGGCCATCGTGATTGCCCTTGCCGTCCGCCTCGAGGATGACGCGCCCCTCAAGCACGAAGTCGACCCGACCTACCCCGTCGATGACGACCTGCGTCGAGACCTGGATGCCCAGGAGATGCAGCCGCAGCCTGACGATCGACTCGAGCCCGCTGTCTGCATCGTGGCGGGCGACGTCGACGAGCCATCGGGCGCGCGCGGGGAGTGCAGCGCGGATGCGACGCCGTGCGGCTGCTCCGATCAGGCGTTGCGCCCATGCGGACTCGAAGGCGGCGAAGAAGAACTCGTCGCCATGGCATCCGTACGAATGCACCAGCGCCGCCTCGACCGGAGCCAGCCCCAGATGCATCCGTCCTGCGCGGTAGTGCTCGACGCAGAGGCAATCGTGGTGAGGGTGCGTGCGCCCCGCCTGACCCAGCCACACGTGGGGGTGCTCCTCGTCGTCGAGCACCCAGACGCCGTGCAGTCGGAGCGCACCGGAACATGTCAGTGCGCCCCCATGGAGGGCCGCTGTGCGCACATTCGACGCGCACTCCGGCGCGGCGAACACTCCGGCGCGGATGCGGATCAGTTCACCGCGACGCACCGCGATCGAGAGGTCCTTGCGCGTGCACCCGAACGAGGCGAATCGTGATCCGCGGGTGATTCCGCCGTGCAGTTGGACGAGGGCGAGTGGCGTGGGCATCGGTCGATCCTCTCGCGAGCACGCGTGGCGCGGTCGCGGTCACCGCACCATGGGGATCGATCTCGTCGCGATGCGGGTTGTGCAGGAATGGTCAGCCCGGCCGCATGGCTGAGGGTTCCCCGCCTGGCGGGAGGCATGAGCGTGATGGGGCAGCCAGGCGGGGAACGGCCAGCCATCCGGGGTGGGGTGGCAAGGACGGACGGGAGAGACGGGACGGGAGGGGCAGGACGGGGCGGGAGCAAAGGAGGCGGATGCCGCGACTAGGCTGAACGGGTGATCATCGGGACCGGCATCGACCTCGTGGACATCCCGCGGTTCGAGCGCACGATGGAGCGCACGCCGCGGCTGCTGGAGCGGCTGTTCGCGCCGGGGGAGCGGGCGCTGCGCCTTCCCTCCCTGGCCGCGAGGTATGCCGCGAAGGAAGCCCTGATCAAGACCCTCGGCGGCTCCGACGGGGTGCACTGGATCGAGATCGAGATCGCCTCCGAGGCGTCGGGTCGCCCGCACTTCGTGCTCTCGGGGTCGACCGCCGACGTCGTCGCCGAGCGCGGCATCACCCGACTGCACCTGACCCTCACCCACGATGCAGGCCTCGCCGCCGCATTCGTGGTGGCAGAAGGAGAGCCCCTGTGACCGTTCCGTTCCGCGAGGCCCGCATCGAGCTCGATGCGATCAGCGACAACGTCCGACACTTCCGTCTTCTCACCGGCGTGCAGGTCATTGCCGTGGTCAAGGCGAACGCCTACGGTCACGGCGCCGCAGCCGTGGCCGTCGCGGCCCTCGCCGGCGGTGCGACCCGCCTGGGCGTCGCCGAGATCCCCGAGGCTCTCGAGCTGCGTCGTCAGGGCATCACGGCTCCGATCGTCGCGTGGCTGCACGCGCCGGGTGAGCGGTTCGACCAGGCGGCAGCGCACGACATCGAGGTGGGCATCTCGTCGTTCGACCAGCTAGAGGCCGCCGGTGCCGTCGCCTCGGTCGATCGTCCGGTCGGCGTGCACCTGAAGTTCGAGACGGGTCTCTCGCGCAACGGCATCGCACCGGCGGACTGGCGGCGCGTGCTCGCCGAGGCTGCGCGTCTCGAACGCATCGGACGGCTGCGCATCATCGGGCTCTTCAGCCACCTCTCGAACACTTCGCCTCAGGACGACCGCGAGGCCCTGGCGAAGTTCGAGGAGGCGGTCGCCGCGGCGGCCTCGTTCGGCATCCACCCCGAGATCCGGCATATCGCAGCGACCGCGGCCGCGATCGACCTGCCGGAGATGCGACTGGATGCCGTGCGCATCGGCATCGGCATCTACGGCCTCTCGCCTTTCGGCGACCGCTCCTCGGCAGAGCTCGGGCTTCGCCCTGCCATGACCTTGCGCGGTGCGATCGCCGCCGTCCGCCGCGTGCCGGCGGGAGCCGGGGTGTCGTACGGATACGACCACCGCACCTCGCGCGACACGACGCTGGTGCTCGTGCCTCTGGGCTACGCCGACGGAGTGCCGCGCCACGCCTCCGGACGCCTGCCGGTGTCGATCGGCGGGCGTCGGTACACCAACGTGGGCCGGATCGCCATGGACCAGTTCGTCGTCGACGTCGGCGATGCCCCGGTGTCGATCGGAGATGAGGTCGTGCTGTTCGGCGACCCGACCCTCGGGGTTCCCTCGGCGGCCGAGTGGGCCAACGCCGCCTCGACCATCGACTACGAGATCGTCACGCGCATCGGCCCGCGCGTGCCCCGGCGGTCGGCATGAGCGTCGACCCGGCCTTCCTCGGACGCCGCGAGATCGAGACGTCGGATGCCATGGAGCAGCTCGGCTTCCGCATCGGCGAGCAACTCGAAGCCGGAGATCTGCTGATCCTCACCGGGCCCCTCGGCGCGGGGAAGACGACGTTCACGCGAGGGCTCGCTGAGGGGCTCGGAGTGCGCGGGCCCGTGCAGAGCCCCACGTTCGTGATCGCGCGCACTCACCCCTCGCTCGTCGGACGCGCCCCGCTGGTGCACGTCGACGCCTACCGTCTCGGCTCGGGCGCCGAACTCGACGACCTCGATCTCGACCTCGCGCGATCGGTCGTCGTGATCGAGTGGGGACGCGGAATGGCCGAAGACCTGACCGAGACCTGGTGGGACATCGAGCTCGAGCGTCCGGTCGGGGGCGACGACGATCTCGACCCGTCCGAGCTCGACGCGGATGCCCCGCGGCACGTGACGATCACGCGCGGCGGGCGCTCAGCGATCACCGGCTGAACGGCGACTACCCTGGAGAGGTGATCCTCGCCGTCGACACCTCCCTGGGCACCGCCGTCGCCCTCATCGACGACGACGGCACACGTCTGTCCGATGCATCGGCCGCCGACCCTCTCGGTCACGCGGAGGTCATCGGCGAGCTGCTCGTGCGAGCCCTCGACGAGACCGGAAGCGGATCGATCGATCAGGTGGTGGCGGGCATGGGTCCCGGCCCCTTCACCGGCCTCCGCATCGGCATCGCGACCGCGCGCACCTTCGCGATGGGCCGGGGAATCCCGGTCGTTCCCGTGCCCAGCCACTTCGCCGCGGCGCTCACCGCGATCGAGCGAGAAGCCATCACCGGCCCGTTCGCCATCGTCACCGACGCCCGTCGGCGGGAGGTCGCGATCACCGTCTTCGAGGGGACGGATGCCGATGGCATCCCGAACATGGTCGCCGACACGGTGCTGGTCGCGCGGGCCGACGCAGACGAGCACCTCGACGGCGTCCGTCGCATCGATGTCGAGACGCTGTCGGCCGTCGATCTCGCCCGCGTGGGCGCCCGAGCGGTGGTCGCAGGGCGCACGCTCGCGGGGTCTGAGCCGCTCTACCTGCGGCAGCCCGATGTCACCGTGCCCGGAGCGCCGAAGAAGGTGGGGCTATGACTCTGCGCGCAGCGACGCCCGACGACCTCGACGCCATCATGGCCATAGAGCATCGTTCGTTCCCGACCGACGCATGGAGCCCTCAGGCCATGGCGCTGGAGCTCGCGAGCCCGCACGGCCGCTATCTGGTCGACGAGCATGACGGTGTCATCATCGGCTACGGGGGAGTGCGCGCTCTGCAGGGGTCGCGCGATGCCGACATCCAGACCATCGCCCTCGATGCAGAGCACAGGGGTGCCGGTCGCGGTCGTGCGTTGCTGCGGTCGCTTCTCGCTGCCGCGGCCGAACGCGGAGCCCGAGAAGTCTTCCTCGAGGTGCGCGCCGACAACCCGGGCGCAGAGGGTCTGTACCTCTCCGAGGGGTTCGAGGAGATCGGCCGGCGCCCTCGCTACTACCAGCCCGACGATGTCGATGCGATCGTGATGCGCCTCGTGCTGCAGCATCCGCGTTCCTCGCATCCTGACGAATCCACTGTGGATGCCGCGAAGGAGGCCACCGCATGACCGAGCCTCTGGTGCTGGGCATCGAGACGAGCTGCGACGAGACGGGCATCGGGATCGTCCGCGGGCGCACCCTGCTGTCGAACACGATCGCGTCGAGCATGGACGAGCACGCCCGCTACGGCGGTGTCGTGCCCGAGGTCGCCGCCCGGGCCCATCTCGAAGCCCTGCAGCCGTCGATCGATGTCGCGCTGGCCGAGGCCGGGGTGCGGCTCGACGACCTCGACGCCGTCGCCGTGACCAGCGGACCGGGTCTCGCAGGGGCGCTCATGGTCGGCGTCGGCGCCGCGAAGGGTCTCGCCGTGTCGCTCGACAAGCCGCTGTACGCGGTCAATCACCTGGTGGGCCACATCGCCGCCGACATCCTGACCCCCGACTCCGAGCCTCTCGAGTACCCGACGATCGCGCTGCTCGTGTCGGGAGGGCACACGTCGCTGCTGCACGTGCGCGACCTCACGACCGACGTCGAGATGCTGGGCGAGACCATGGACGACGCCGCGGGCGAGGCGTTCGACAAGGTCGCACGTCTGCTGTCGCTGCCGTACCCCGGCGGCCCCGAGATCGATCGGGCCGCACTTGACGGCGACCCGAATGCGATCCGCTTCCCGCGCGGGTTGTCGCGGGCATCCGACCTCGCGAAGCACCGCTACGACTTCTCGTTCTCCGGGCTCAAGACGGCGGTCGCACGCTGGATCGAGCGCTGCGAGGCCGAGGGCGTGCCTGTCCCTGTCGCCGATGTGGCCGCGAGCTTCCGTGAGGCTGTGGTCGACGTGCTGGTGACGAAGGCGCTCGCCGCGTGCGCGGACCTCGGCGTGCCGCGCCTCCTGCTGGGCGGCGGGGTCATCGCCAACCGACGTCTCCGCGAGGTCGCGCTCGCCAGGGCTGAGAAGGCGGGCGTGACCGTGCGCATCCCGCCCCTGTCGCTCTGCACAGACAACGGGGCGATGATCGCCGCGCTCGCCGCGGAGCTGATCTCCTCGGGTCGACGCCCGTCGACGCTCGCGTTCGGAGCCGACTCCACCCTTCCGGTCACCGAGATCCAGGTCGACGAGCGCGTCGCGGTGATGTGATGAGCGACGTGCCACGCACGCCCGATCCGGTGGGTGCAGAACCAGCGTCCGGCGCCGCACTGCCTCCGACCCGCATCGAGCGTCCGAGCGGCGAGGTCGAGAATCCGGCGGGTTCGGCGCGAATCCCGGGGTCGCGCCGCGAGGGATACACGAAGCTGCCGACGGGGCCGGTCGGCGTCGAACCGGTGGTCGTCAGCGGTCCTGTGGCCGACGACATCGGGCGCCGCACCGAGTGGGCGCCGTCGACAGACGCGTCGGCCGTCGACGACACCCGCCTCGCCCCCTGGGCGCTGATGGCCGCCATCGTCGCCCTGGCCTCGTCGTTCTTCGTCGGATGGGGCATACCGATAGCCATCATCTCCGTGATCGCGTCGATCATGTCGCTGCGTCGGCCCGTCGAGAGTCGCGCCATCGCGCGCTGGGCGCTCGTGCTCGGTCTGTGCGCGACCGTCTACAGCCTCGGCTGGCTCGTCTGGGCCGGGATGCAGTTCGAGAGACTCGGATAGCGGATGCTCGACGCGGAAGAATCCGTCGAGCTCCAGGCTCTCCAGGCGCGGGCCTACGGTCGTGCCGGTGCGCTGAGTGAGGCGGAGGCCGCGCGGTTGCGCGAGCTGGAGGCCGGGAGGACGCGCAGGGCAGAGCCACCCGCGCCGACGGCTGCGGAGCCGCGATCCGCACACACGGACCCCGCCGCGTCGAGCGTCGTCGAAGGAGACGGCGCCTCGGTGTCTGAGGAGGCCATCGCCACCGGGACGACCCGCGTCGACTCCGCTCTCGCTGCTCTGCGACAGCACTGGCGCCTTGCCGTCGCGATCGCCGCGGCGTTCGCCGTCGTCGGCGTCGTGCTGGGGTGGCTGATCTTCGCCGATCGTGGTCCTGCACCGATGCAGCTCACCGCTCAGCAGGAGGAGTGGCAGAGTGCGATCGTCGCGTCGGGCGGCTTCGACCCCGGTTCTGTGCGCGCCATGACGCAGGAAGAGGGCGTCGTGATCTGGTTCGCGACGAAGAACGAGAGCGCGGACGTGTGCCTCGTGCTCGGTCACGAAGACGTGACTGCTCCCGCGTGCACGACGCGCGAGCAGGCGAGGATCCTGGGCGTGAATGCGACGCTCACGAAGCCCGTGGAGCAGAACCAGAACTACGATGTGCAGGCGCAGATGTTCCTCACCCAGGACGGGGAGCCTGCCGTGATCACCCGCAGCTACATCACCTCGCCGCAGTCCTCTTCCATGTTCGCGAGCCCGGAGGAGGCGGAGGCGGCGACGACGCTCGCCGAACAGACCGGCCTGGACCGGCGCACGATCCAGGTCGTGGGCTACGACGACCAGGTGCCGATCTGGACAGGGATCGACGCCTCCACCCAGCGATACTGTCTCGTCTATGACGGGTCCATGCCGGATCCTCCGATGGCGTGCGACGACGGCCAGATGCTCGCCGATGCGGACCGGACGCTCGCGCTCGACGTCGTAGACGATGGTGAGACGACCCGCTACGAGTATCAGTTCGGCTACGGTCAGCAGTACCTCACCGTGACGAGGGGCTGGGAGAGCGACGATGCTGCAGGAGAGTGAGTCCGCCGAGCTGCGCGCCCTGCAGGCCAGAGCATACGGGCGCGGCGGCGGCCTGACCGAGAATGATGCGGCCAGGCTGCGCGAACTCGAGTCCATGCGCGTCGAGCCAGACTTGACGGTCCGCGCCGCGGCTGCGGCGGGCCCAGGCATCGATGCGGTCGACGTGCTGCGTTCGCCTGAGGACTCGAGGCCGCCGCATGCCGGGGCACCCGTTTCCGTCCCGACGAACGGAAACCCCTCCGAGGATTCCTCCGAGGATCCCGCCGACGAGGAAGCCGTCGGGCAGCAGCCCCTCGAGGCCCGAGGCCTTCGCGCGGCGATCCGACAGCACTGGAAGGCTGCTGTCACCGCATCCGCAGCGATGCTGGTGATCGGTCTCGGCGTCGGATGGGCAGTCTTCGGGCACACGGGTGACGCCGTGGCGCTGAGCTCCGAGCAGCAGCAGCGACGCGCCGAGCTGCAGGCGGAGGGCGGATTCGACCCGGGCAGCCTGCGGGCGATCGGCCAGGACGAGGACGCCCTCGTCTGGTACGCCACGAAACAGGAGGGCGAGACGGTCTGCATCACGCTCGACGCCGCAGGCAAGTCGGCGGATCAGTGTCAGTCGGCCGCGGATCTCGCGAACGGGAACGGGATCGGGGTCAGTGCGAGTGTCACCGCGCCCGGCGAGGGTGAGGAGAGTCCGGAGGAGATCTGGGCATCTGCTGCACGCGCGATGAACGGTGAGGTCGTCGGGATCATCCAGCGCTGGCGCTCGGACCAGAACTCCTGGCTGTCGCAGTTCCAGGGGGACGAGCGGGAGCGGGCCGAGCTGCTGATCGACGAGGGCTTCGAGGAGTACTCGTTCTCGGTCGTCGGCTACTTCCGCGATGCCCCCGTGTGGCGCGCACAGCGCCTCGAGAACGATGACGTCCAGGACTGCCTGATCGTCGACGCCGTCGAGAGCGTCGACTGTCGCGCGTCGGGAGACGAGGGGTACTCCGGCGACGGCATCGAAACCCGAGGAGTCACCGTCGACGAGACGGGGGCCGTCGCTGCGGAGTGGAGCGTGCGCCTCGCGTACACACTGAACGGCACGCCGTACCTCGTCGTCTCCGGCGACAGCGCAGCGGCCGCCGCGGAGCAGACGGTGAGCCCGGGCGAGACGCTCGAACTCGGCGGCGAGAAGCAGGATCCGATCCAGGTCGACATCCCGTCCGACGACTCCGACGGCTAGCGCCGCAGGTCCGCCCGACGCTACTCGGGTGCTGGCACCCGATCGACGAGGATCGCGCGGCGCTGATCGCCCACGCGGGTGAGGATGAGCGTCGCCGCCCGATCGCCCCGCAGCGTCAGCTTCTTGCGGAAGGCTGCGGGGTCGATGTCCATGCCGCGCTTCTTGATCTCGAGCGAGCCGACATCGTTCGCCTTGAGCACGGCGTTGATCGCCTTGGGATTGGCGGGCATCGTCTCGCGTACCCGGAACGACTGCACGAACGGACTCGTGAGCGCCGTGTCGGAGCTGAGGTAGGCGATGCGCTCATCGAGCATCCCCGCGTCGAGACTGCGTGCGACGTCGCCGATCAGACGCGCCCGGATCACCGCGCCGTCCGGCTCGTGCAGGAAGGCGCCGAGACCACGCACGGGTGCATCCTCCGCATCCGCTCCCGCGGTGAGCTCGTGCGAGCGCTCGCCGCGGATCACGAGAGCGGACCGGCGGATGCCGTCGCGAGCCAGCGCTCTCGTCCACAGCACCAGCTCGACGACGCTGCCCTCTGCGCTCACCCACTGCGCCTCGGCGTCGACAGGAAGAGAATCCCGGTCGTGGCCCGGGCCGAGCTTGATGCCGGTCGAAATGCGGGACGCCACGTCGAATGCCCAGTCGAGTGGGGGAGAGTAGTCACCGGACGACACGCGCCGCGTCTCGCTGTGGCCCGCGGTGCGACGGGCCGGGTCCATCCAGATCGCCTGTGTCTCGTCGTTGTCGACCGGCACGTGGGCTTCGGCGGTGCCGTGCGTCACGACCGCGCTGTCGCCGAAGGGTGCGAGGTTGTAGGCGGCGATCGCCGCGGTCACCTCGTCGGCATCGACGGCGATCACGTCGAGTCCGGCGCCGGCGAAGGCGAGCGAGTCGCCGCCGATGCCGCAGCCGAGATCGGATACGCGGGTGATCCCTGCCCGGCGCAGTCGCTGCGCATGCCGCGCGGCGACGCCCAGCCGGGTGGCCTGCTCGAGCCCGGCGCGGGTGAACAGCATCCGCGATGCGAAGTCGCCGAACTTGCCCTTCGCCTTGGCCCGCAGACGCGCCTGGCCGACCACAGCCGAGACCAGTTCGGGGGAGTGCCCGGCGGCGCGCAGCCGAGAGACGATGCGGGCGACATCGGCGACCTGTTCGACAGGGCCGAGTTGGTCGAGCGCCTGCAGGCCTTCGGGGGTGAGCAGGGCGCGCAGCTCGGAGATCTCCACGCCTCCAGCTTAGGCGGCGGCATGTTCGCCCCATTGGCACTCGCATTGCGTGAGTGCCAGCGGAGCGCCTAGACTGAATTAGCACTCTCGGGTTGAGAGTGCGAAAAGTCTTCCTGTCAGCGTCAAGAAAGAAGAGGTAGACCGTGTCGGTTTCCATCAAGCCGCTCGAGGATCGCATCGTCATCAAGCAGGTCGAGGCAGAGCAGACCACCGCGAGTGGCCTGGTCATCCCCGACACCGCCAAGGAGAAGCCCCAGGAGGGCGAGGTCGTGGCCGTGGGCCCCGGCCGCATCGATGACAACGGCAACCGCGTTCCGCTCGACGTCGCCGTGGGCGACCGTGTGCTCTACAGCAAGTACGGCGGCACCGAGGTGAAGTTCGGCGCAGACGAGTATCTCGTCCTGTCGGCTCGCGACGTGCTCGCAGTCGTCGTCCGCTGAGACAACGTCTTCGGAAGGCCCGGATGCATCATGCATCCGGGCCTTCCTGCGTTTCCGCACGTTGTCAGGCGGGCGGGAACCCGTTCAGCGCGTCTGGAGCAGTTCGAGGGCCGCTGCGGCAGCGCTGCCGGCAGGCGCACTGTACGCGAGGATGCGCTGGCCGTCTCCCTCGGGCAGGTGAAGGACCTCGTAGCCGAGCGTGAGCTCCCCGACGACCGGATGCCGGAAGCGCTTGCTGCCGCTCGTGCAGAGCTTGACCATGTGCCCTGCCCAGAGCTTCGCGAAGTCCGGGCTGCTCAGGCTCAGCTCGCCGATGAGCTCGGCCAGCTGGCGGTCGTCGACGAATCGCGCGGCGACGTATCGCAGCGATGCCACCGCCAATGCAGCCTCTTCCTGCCAGTCGGCGTACAGATCACGCGTGTGCGGATCGAGGAACAGCATCCGGAGGTTGTTGGGTCGGGCTGCCGGCCGCGACGGCGCGTCGACCTCGACATGGCCCGCCATCAGAAGGTGCCCGGCGCTGTTCCAGTCGAGGATGTCGGTGAAACGCCCCAGCAGCACAGCCGGAACTCCCATGGCGTGCAACAGCTGCGAGGCGCCCCGATGCGGCTGCTCGGGCCTCCGGGGTCTGCGGGCAGCGGCTGATCTCGGGCGCGCCAGCGCTCGGAGATGCGCATGCTCGTCGGCGTCGAGCTGCAGTGCCCGGGCCAGGCTGTCGACGACCGCGTCGGATGCGTTCTGCGACTGGCCCTGCTCCAAGCGGGTCAGGTAGGTCACCGAGACCCCGGCCAGTCGCGCGAGCTCTTCGCGGCTGAGGCCCGGAACCCTGCGCCCACCGAAGCTCACCACTCCGACGTCGTCGGGCGTGACGCGATCCCGCCGAGAGCGCAGGAACTCGCCGAGCTCGGTCACCGGCCGTTCTGAGGCGATCGGCCTGGTGAGCGCGGTGTGCGGGTCCATGGTGCCATTCTCCACGGCCCTCGCACGCGCAGCCTGTCCCTGGCAGTGCTAGTCGCGAGAGGGGACTGGCTGCCCCATACCGCGGGGCGGAGGCTGAGGACCGTGACTCATACCGACTCGACTCTCTCCGCCACGACGCCGCAGACGACTGATCGCTTCACCCCGGCGCAGACGCTCGCCATGGGCGTCCTTCTGACGGCGAACTTCACTCTCGCCGTCGACTTCTCTATCCTCAATGTCGCGCTGCCGCCGATCGGGCGAGAGCTCGGCTTCGACACGGCGTCGCTGCAGTGGATCGTGACCGCTTTCGCGATCTGCGCCGCGTCGTTCACCCTGTTCTTCGGGCGGGTGGCCGACCCGCTCGGGCGGAAGCGGCTGTTCCTGGCCGGGCTCGTGCTGCTCGGTGCGGCGTCGGTCGTCGGCGGACTCGCCACCACACCGGGCGTGCTGCTGGCCGCTCGTGTCGGTCAGGGGATCGCCACGGCGATGGTCACCCCGGCGGCTCTCGCGCTGATGACCACCATGTTCCCCGAGGGACGGGCACGCTCGCGGGCGCTCGGGCTCAACGGGGCACTCATGGCAGCGGGGTTCACGTCGGGAGCGGTGCTCGGAGGGCTGCTCACCGGAGGCGTCTCGTGGCGCTGGGCGTTCTTCATCAACGTCGCGGTGGCCGCTGCAGCCCTGCTCGTCGGGGCCTTCGTGCTTCACGAGCCGAGGCGCGTCGCACGGGCTCGCCTCGATGTCGTCGGCGCCGTCACCGTGACAGCCGCTCTCGTCGCGCTCGTCTTCGGCATCGACTCCGCGGGGCGCGTCGGCTGGGGCGACCCGGGCACCTGGGCGCCGCTCGGTGTCTCCGCGGCGTTCTTCGTGGTGTTCGCGCTCGCCGAGAGGCGGGCGACCGAACCGCTCATCGCCCCGTCGCTGCTGAGGAGCACGCAGATCGCGTGGGGCAACCTCGCCGGCCTCCTCGCGTTCGCGACCGAGACGTCGCTCGTTTTCCTGCTGACCATCTATCTGCAGGAGATCCTCGGGTACACCCCGATAGCGGCCGGGCTGATGCTGGGAGTGCTCGGTCTCGGCACCGTGCTCGGCGGCCTCCTCGCGCCCCGCGTCATCGGCAGGGTCGGATCGTCGCGTGCGATCGTCGTCGGATTGATCGTCCAGGCCGCCGCCACCTTCCCGCTGGCCTTCGCTTCCGAAGAGCAGGCCTGGGCGATTCCGCTGCTGATTCTGACTTTCCTCGGCGGCGTGGCGAATCTCGTCGCGATCGTCGGCTACGTCGTGACGGCGACGGGGTCGGTTCCCTCGGAACAGCAGGGGCTGGCGACCGGTCTCGTCACGATGAGCCAGCAGGTGGGCATCGCACTGGGCACACCGGTGATGGCAGCAGTGGTCGCGGCATTCGCCGGTGCCGGCCTTCTCGCCGGGCTGCAGGCGGCGATCGGCCTCAACGCGGTGATGGCGCTCTCGACCGCGCTCCTCGTCGCCGTCGTCCTCAGAAGTCCGCGAAGCCGCTGAACGGCCGGGGATGCGCCACCTTTGCATCGATTCCCGCCAATGTCCGACCGGCGGCTGCTGCTGGTCGGATGCCGCTCGGCGACGGGCGTAGGGTTGTGCGGTGACCCCGACGAACGCCGCATCCCGAGCCACTCGGACAGCGGGAGTCGCGTACGCCGGGGGCGCGTACCTGCTCTGGGGCGTGCTGCCCCTCTACTTCCTGCTGCTCACGCCGACGGGGCCGTGGGAGGTGGTCGCGTGGCGGGTGCTGCTGTCGCTCGTCTTCTGTCTGCTGCTTCTCACCGTGACGCGCGGCTGGGCGGCGTTCGGTGCGATCATCCGGCAGCCGGGGCTGCTGGCATGGACCGCTCTGGCCGGCGTCCTGATCTACGTCAACTGGCAGGTGTTCCTCATCGGCACCCTCTCGGGGCACATCGTCGAGACCAGCCTCGGGTACTTCATCAACCCGATCACCACGGTGCTGCTCGGAGTGTTCGTGCTCAAGGAGCGCATCCGCAGGCTGCAGTGGGCTGCGATCGGCATCGCCGCGGTCGCCGTGATCGTGATCGTCCTCTTCTACGGCTCGTTCCCGTGGATCGCCCTGTCGCTGACTGCCTCGTTCGGCGTCTACGGGCTCATCAAGAAGAAGATCGGCCCCGCGGTCGATGCGATCAGCGGTCTCACCCTCGAGTCGTTCTGGCTGATCCCGATCGCCGTCGTGCAGCTGATGCTCGTCGCCGCCACCCCTGAAGGACTCACGATGGGCTCCCACGGCGTCTGGCATGCGGTGCTGCTCGGCTTCGCGGGAGTGGCGACGGCGGTGCCGCTGCTGCTCTTCGCCGCCGGCACCAGACGCGTCAACCTGACCGTCATCGGGATGATCCAGTTCGTCACGCCCGTCATGCAGTTCATCATCGGCGCGGTGGTGCTCGGCGAGCCGATGCCGCCCGAGCGCTGGGCGGGGTTCATCATCGTCTGGATCGCGATCGGCGTCTTCGTCGTCGACCTCCTGCTCGCGATGCGGCGCGGTGGACGCGTGAACGTGGTTCGTACGACCTGACCCGCTCGGCGCGTTATCCATCCGAGACCGTTCTGTATCACACCGTTAACGCATCGCAACAATTGAGTGACATCGCCGCGTATACGTTTGTTGCACTGGGACGGCGCTCGAGTCGTTCCGCTTCATCGAAAGCAAGGAGCAACATGAGCGTCTTCACCAGCTCGCGTGCCGTCAAGGTCCTCGGCGGCATCGCCGTCGCCAGCATCAGCGCCATCGTTCTCGCCGGATGCACGGGGGCTGCGACCGACTCAGAGTCGGAGGCCCCTTCGTCCGAAGAGCGACAGGAGCTCACCCTCAACATCGGCACGGTTCTGCCGCAGACCGGAGCACTCGCGTTCCTCGGCCCGCCCGAGGAGGCCGGAGTGGGTCTCGCTGCAGCGGAGATCAACGAGGCCGCGAAGGGCATCACCATCGACGTCGAATACGGCGACTCCGGCGACCCCGACAACAAGGCGTACGAGACCACGGTCCCTCGTCTGCTGGGCAATGACGTCCAGGCACTGATCGGTGCGGCATCCTCCGGTGTGACCAAGCTCTTCCTCGACCAGGCGGTCGGAGCCGGCGTGATCACCTTCTCGCCTGCGAACACCTCGCCGGACTTCACCGACTGGGATGACAACGGCCTGTACTGGCGCACCGCCCCGAGCGACCTGCTCCAGGGCGAGGTGCTCGGCAACCTGATCGCCGAGGACGGCCATCAGTCGATCGGCATCATCTACCTGAACGACGCCTACGGCAACGGCCTCGAGTCGGCGCTCACGGAGACCTTCGAGGGTACGGGCGGCGAGGTCGTCGCATCCGAGTCGTACAACGCGGGAGACACCAACTTCAGCGCTCAGGTGTCGACGATCATGGCGCAGAACCCTGACGCCATCGCGGTGATCGGCTTCGAGGAGACGTCGACCATCGTTCCGTCGTTCGTGAACAGCGGCTTCGACGGCGCGAACTTCTACTTCGTCGACGGCAACACCTCCCAGTGGGGTGACACGATGCCGGTCTCCATCGAAGGCTCGAAGGGCACGCAGCCCGGACCGGTTCTCGCGGACGACTTCCAGGACCGCCTGAAGGCGCAGTGGCTCGAGCAGGGCGACGGCGCTGAACTCGCCGACTTCAACTACGCCGGCGAGTCGTATGACGCCGTCGTGCTGCTGGCACTCGCGTCTCTCGCTGCGAACTCCAACGAACCCGCAGACATCGCAGCAAGCCTGCAGGAGGTCTCCGGCGGTTCGGGTGATGGCGAGAAGTGCGAGTCCTTCACGGACTGCGCAGACATCATCCTCGACGGCGGAGTGGCCGACTACGACGGCTACTCCGGTGGCGTCGCGTTCGACGACGCAGGCGACCCGACCGAAGCGACCATCGGCGTCTTCCAGTACGGTGCAGACAACATGCACAGCCGCCTCGACTGAGCGAACTGTGAAACGAGGGACCCCCGGCATCGCCGGGGGTCCCTTCTTCGTCCGTGACGTGGATACGAAGACACCCAGAGACCAAGACGCAAGAAGACAGGACGAAGGGGGCGGATGCCGAAGCATCCGCCCCCTGTTCGAGTGCGCTGTCAGTCCTGGCCGAGTGTGCCGAGGTAAAGGCCGATCACCTTGGGGTCATTCAGCAGATCGCGTCCCGTTCCCTCGTACGCCACGCGCCCCTGGTCGAGCACGTAGCCGCGGTCGCAGATCTGAAGGCAACGGCGAGCGTTCTGCTCGACCATGATGGTCGTGACGCCGGCCTTGTTGATGTCGGAGACGCGGATGAAGGCGTCGTCCTGACGGACGGGGGAGAGGCCGGCGCTGGGCTCGTCGAGCAGCAGCACGGCCGGATCCATCATCAATGCGCGACTCATCGCCACCATCTGGCGCTCACCTCCGGAGAGCGATCCCGCACGCTGCTTGAGCCGCTTGCCGAGCTCGGCGAAGATGCCGGTCACGAACTCGAGGCGCTCGTTGTACGCTTTCGGCCTCTGGAAGAGCCCCATCTGCAGGTTCTCCTCGATCGTGAGCGAGGGGAAGACGTTGTTCGTCTGCGGGACGAATCCCACTCCGCGCTGCACGAGCTTGTCGGACTTCAGCCCGACGATGCTCTCTCCGTTCACCGAGATGCTGCCGGCGCGAACCTTGACCATGCCGAAGATCGACTTCAGAAGGGTCGATTTGCCGGCACCGTTGGGCCCGATGATGCCGATCAACTCGCCTTTGTGGGCGGTGAGGTTTGAGCCGTTGATGATGTTGATGCCGGGCAGGTACCCGGCGTCGAGGTCGGTCACCTGGACGACGACCCGATCGGTGCGCGCTGCTTCGTCTTCGACAGCGCCGGTGAGGGAGCTCGGGGTCACTTCTTCTCCTCCTCCTCGGGAGCGGCCGCGGCCGCCTCCTCGATCTTGATCTCTTCCAGGAGTTCGGCCGCTGACGCATCCAGCTCGCCGTCGACCCGACCCGTGACGACGCCGAGATCGACGTCCTGATGGGCCCCCAGGTACGCGTCGATGACCGACTGGTCCTGCATGACGGTGTCGGGGGGACCTTCGGCGACGATCCGTCCCTCAGCCATGACGACCACCCAGTCCGCGATGTGGCGAACCATGTGCATGTCGTGCTCCACGAACAGCACAGTCATGCCGAGTTCTTTGAGATCGAGGATGTGATCGAGAAGCGACTGGGTGAGCGCAGGGTTCACTCCGGCCATCGGCTCGTCCAGCATCACCAGCGTCGGATCGCTCATGAGAGCGCGGGCCATCTCGAGCAGCTTCCGCTGACCTCCGGAGAGCGATGCGGCATAGTCATCAGCCTTCGCGTCGAGCTTGAAGCGCACGAGAAGGTCGCGTGCCTTCGCCTCGATCTCCGTCTCCTGGCCACGCCAGATGAACGGCAGCATGCTCGCCCAGAACTTCTCGCCCTTCTGGCCGGTCGACCCGAGCTTCATGTTCTCCAGCACGGTCAGAAGCGACAGCGCCTTGGTGAGTTGGAAGGTCCGGACCTGCCCCATCTGCGCGACCTTGAACGAGGGGATGCCGCTGAGCTGACGTCCGTCGAAGCTCCACGTCCCCGAGTTGGGCTTGTCGAATCCGCAGAGCAGGTTGAAGAGAGTGGTCTTGCCTGCTCCGTTGGGTCCGATCAGAGCCGTGATGGCTCCGCGGGGTATCTCGAGGTGCTCGACGTCGACGGCGGTGAGGCCGCCGAAGCGTCGAGTCACGTTATCGGCGATCATGATCGGATCGTTCTTGGGGACGCCGGGGACGTTGTCGCCCGTGGCGAGGCCCGTGGTCTTCGGTCGCGAGATGCTCCCCGTCGCCGGGGGCACGCCGACGGAGTCGGAATCCCCTGCAGGAGATGCGCTGTTACTTGACAAAGGTCAGCTCCCTCTTGTTTCCGAGAATGCCCTGCGGTCGGAAGATGACCAACAGCATCAGTGCGACGCCGACGAACACGAATCGCAGCGTCCCCGCCTGGATCGGCGAGATCGGCAGAATGCCCTGCTCGGCGAGCGCGGGAAGGACACTGTCGAGGAAGGCCATGATGACCCAGAAGAGAATGGATCCGAGAACGGGACCGAACACGGTCGCCGCGCCTCCGAGCAGAAGGATGGTCCACACGAAGAACGTGAGGCTCGTCGTGTACGTCGCCGGGACGACCGCCGAGGGAAGCGCGAAGACGACGCCGCCGAGAGCCCCGAAGATCCCGCCGAGCGTGAGTGCCTGCATCTTGTATCCGAAGACGTTCTTGCCGAGCGAGCGCACGGCATCCTCGTCCTCTCGGATGCTCTTCAGCACGCGACCCCAGGGGCTTCGCATCAGTGACCACACCATGAACACCGCGATCGCCAGCAGGATCAGGCCGAAGACGCGCACCCAGAGATCATTCGCGGTGTACGTCCACGGACCGAAGCCGTATGTGCCCTCGGGGAAGGGGTTCGCCGCGCGGAACCCCGCGTGGTACCCGCCGAGGCCGTCCGCGGAGTTGGTGTACTCGTCGAACACCGTGGTGGTGAACAGGAGCCGCACGATCTCGGCCGCCGCGATCGTCACGATGGCGAGATAGTCGGCGCGGAGTCGCAGTGTGGGTATTCCGAGGATCACGGCGAAGACCATCGCCATGACCATGCCGATGATGATTCCGAGCCACCAGGGCAGCCCGAACGAGATGATCGAGATCGCGTAGCTGTATGCGCCGATCGCCATGAAGCCCGCCATGCCGAAGTTCAGCAGGCCCGCGTAGCCGAAGTGCACCGCGAGTCCCGTCGCCGCGAGCGCGTAGGCGATCGTCGTCGGGCTGAAGAGCCAGCCGGCGGTGTTGTTGAGAATTCCTCCCCAATCCATGTCGCTCCCTAACCGAGTCTCTCTTTACGGCCCAGGATTCCCTGAGGCCTCACGAGCAGAATGAGGATGAGCACCGCGAGGGCACCCACGTACTTGAGGTCGGACGGTAGCCACAGAGTGGAGACCTCGACGAGGAGTCCGACGATGATCGCACCGACCAGCGCTCCGAACGCCGTGCCGAGACCACCGAGCGTCACCGCCGCGAAGATGAGCAGCAGGATATGCACGCCCATGTCCCAGCGCACTCCCGGTCGGAAGTAGCCCCAGAGGATGCCACCGAGTGCAGCGAGCGACGCGGACAGCATCCAGACGATCCGCACGACGCGATCGACGTCGATGCCCGACGCCGCCGCGAGACCGGGGTTGTCCGAGATCGCTCTGGTCGCCTTGCCCACTCGGGTCTTCACCAGCCAGAAGGCGACACCGACGAGGACGACGATGCTGATTCCCATCGACATCATGCTGACAGGGGAGAGCCGGATGGCCCCGAGGATCTGGATCTTCGGGGAATCCGCTCCGGGGAGCTGCGTGGTGGATCCGCCGAGGAAGAACTGGAACGTGTAGCGGATGGCGAGGGAGAGCCCGATGCTCACGATCATCAGCGGAACGAGGCCGATGCCCTTGCGACGGAGTGGACGCCAGAGACCGGCGTCCAACGCCCATCCGAATGCCGCGCCGACCACGACGACCACCGGAATCGTCAGCCACATCGGCACGGCGAAGGTGACACCCACCAGTACGGCCATGATCGCGCCGAAGGTGACCATCTCGGCGTGTGCGAAGTTCGTGAGACCTGTCGTTCCGTAGATGAGCGAGACGCCGATCGCGGCCAGAGCGAGGAGCAGACCGAAGTTCAGCCCGTTGATGATGCGTTCGACCACCTGGTCGGCGAACGACGTCGTCTCACGGACTCCCTCTCCGAGGAAGAGGTTGATCACCTTCGACCCGGTGAGTCCGAACTCGACCTCCTGAGACGCGGACTCGCCTTCGACGATCACGCCGTCCGGCAGTGTGGACTCGTCCACAGTGAGGGTGTATGCCTCCTTCTCAGGCACGTAGAGACGCCAGCGCCCGTCGGCGTCGGTCACGGTCTCGGCGTCGAAACCGTTGCCTTCGATCGTCACGGTGACGTCCGGTATGGGAGCGTCGTCGAGCGTGATCACGCCCGAGAAGTAGAAGTCCGTCTGTTCCTGGTCGCTGCCAGGAACGTCCGGTGCGGAAGCATGCGCTCCGCTCGGCGCACCGAACAGCACCATCACGGCTGCGAGGAGAAGACCGACGAGAGTCGCCGCCCAAGGGGCCACGCGTCTCGTGGTCGAGAAGGTCGGACTCACAGAGCCTCCAGTCCATTCCATAGGTCATGCATCAGCATTGATGTAGACGGTACGAGCGTAATGTGTCGGTTCTGTTTCAACCACCACACCGGCAGGTCTCGGGTCGATAACTATGCGGGTCTTGAGTCGCCGTCGCCGTCGCCGCTCGCGTCGCCACCCTATCGCCTGCGGAATGAAATCGCGGGTCCGGCGCTTAGAATTGGTACACCCTCGCCCCCAGATCGCCCCCGCAGGAGGACAATCCATGGACCAGCACGACCCCTTCGGCTTCGTCGGACTCACGTACGACGATGTGCTGCTCCTCCCGGGGCACACCGACGTCATCCCGAGCGAGGCCGACACCTCGTCGCGGATCACTCGCCGGATCTCGGTCGCGACACCGCTGCTGTCCAGCGCGATGGACACCGTCACCGAGTCTCGGATGGCCATCGCGATGGCACGAGAGGGCGGCATCGGCATCCTGCACCGCAACCTCTCGATCGCCGACCAGGCCGCGCACGTCGACCGCGTCAAGCGCAGCGAGTCGGGCATGATCACCGATCCGATCACGACGACGCCGGACGCGACCGTCGAAGAGGTCGACGCGCTCTGCGCCAAGTACCGCATCTCCGGCCTTCCGGTCGTCGACGCCGACGGACGCCTCGTGGGCATCATCACGAACCGCGACATGCGCTTCGTCTCGGGCTTCGAGCGTCAGACCACCTTCGTGAAGGACGTCATGACGTCGGAGGGACTCGTCACCGCACCGGTGGGCGTCGCCGCAGGCGAGGTCATCGCCCTCTTCGCGCATCACCGTGTCGAGAAGCTGCCGCTCATCGATGAAGACGGCAAGCTCGCGGGCCTCATCACCATCAAGGACTTCGACAAGAGCGAGAAGTATCCGCTGGCCACGAAGGACGACCAGGGTCGCCTGCGCGTCGGTGCGGCCATCGGCTTCTTCGGAGACGCCTGGGAGCGCGCCGAAGCGCTGCGCGACGCCGGCGTCGACGTGCTCGTGGTCGACACGGCCAACGGCCAGTCTCAGGGTGTGATCGACCTCGTCAAGCGGCTCAAGGCCGACGAGAGCTTCGCGCACATCGACGTGATCGGCGGCAACGTCGCGACTCGCGAGGGCGCTCAGGCGCTCGTCGACGCGGGAGTCGACGCCGTCAAGGTCGGCGTGGGTCCCGGCTCGATCTGCACCACTCGCGTCGTGGCGGGCGTCGGAGTGCCCCAGGTCACCGCCGTGTACGAGGCTTCGCTTGCCGCGCGCCCCGCCGGTGTGCCGGTGATCGCCGACGGCGGGCTGCAGTACTCGGGCGACATCGCCAAGGCGCTCGTCGCCGGTGCCGACGCCGTGATGCTCGGCTCGCTGCTCGCCGGCACCGACGAGTCGCCGGGCGAGATCGTGTTCCAGTCGGGCAAGCAGTTCAAGCAGTACCGCGGCATGGGCTCCCTCGGAGCCATGCAGACCCGTGGCAAGCAGACCTCGTACTCGAAGGACCGCTACTTCCAGGCCGACGTGCCGAGCGACGACAAGCTGATCCCCGAGGGCATCGAGGGTCAGGTGCCGTATCGCGGCCCGGTCGGCGCCGTCGCCTACCAGCTCGTCGGCGGACTGCGCCAGTCGATGTTCTACGTCGGCGCTCGCACCATCGAGGAGCTCAAGCAGCGCGGCAAGTTCGTGCGCATCACCGCGGCCGGGCTCAAGGAGTCGCACCCGCACGATGTGCAGATCGTGGTTGAAGCGCCGAACTACAAGCGCTGAGACAGAGACAGACAGAGGGCCGGATGCGACAGCATCCGGCCCTCTGTCGTGCTGCGCGGTCGATGCGGTCTATTGGTATGCCAGTATTTAGAGACACCCGCTCGACTTCCCCTCGAGCTCTCCGCGCGAAGGGCGCAGGGAGTGACATGCCGGACGCTGATCGGCAGGGGACTTCCCCAATGAGAGCCGCAGATATGCCCCAGGATGCTCCCCGCGTCCTCGTCGTCGATGACGACCCTGACGTCGCCCTGCTCGTGAAGACCGTGCTGGAGAGGCGGGCCGGGTGCGAGGTCTCGGTCGCGCACGACGGCCACGCCGCCGTCGCGGCACTCGAGACCTTCACCCCCGACGTGGTCGTCACCGACATCGAGATGCCAGGTCTCGACGGCCTCGAGCTGCTGGCAGCGCTGCGTCGCGATGATCCGCTGCTGCCCGTGATCGTGATGACCGCGCATGTCTCGGTCGAGTACGCGGTGTCGGCCCTGCGCGCGCAGGCCGACGAGTTCCTCACGAAGCCGCTCGACAACGGGAAGCTCGTCGAGGCAGTGCTGCGGCTCGCGACCGAGGGTCGAGTGCGACGTGAAGCGGGCCGCACCAAGGAGGTCGTGCTCGCGATCGGCGCGCACCCCGACGACGTCGAGATCGGCGTCGGCGGAATCCTCGCGGCGCACGCCCAGGCCGGCGATTCGATCACCATCCTCACCCTCTCGCGCGGTGCTCGGGGCGGAGACGCCGACAGCCGACAGCACGAGTCGCTCGCGTCGGCCGAGATCCTCGGCGCGCGGCTGTTCGTCAAAGACCTCATCGACACCGAGATCTCGGGCGGCGGCACCACGGTGCGGCTGATCGAGGAGGTCGTCCAGGAGGTGCAGCCGACCATCGTGTACACGCACTCGTCGAACGATCGCCATCAGGACCACCGCGCGGTGAGCGAGGCGACCATCGCCGCGACCCGCCGGGTGGGCACAGTCGCCTGCTACCAGAGCCCCTCGGCAACGATCGACTTCCGGCCGACGCGGTTCGTGCGCATCGACCAGTACCTCGACCAGAAGCTGAGACTGCTCGAGTGCTTCGGTTCGCAGACGGCTACCCGCGATTACCTCGAACCCGACTTCGTGACGGCCACCGCTCGATACTGGTCGCGTTTCGGCGGGGGAGCGGCCGTCGAGCCGCTCGAGGTCGTGCGCGAGACCGCCGAGTTCATCGGCGCCCACGAACTCACTCGAAAGGAGAGCTGATGACCGCGCGCGTGCTGGTGACCGGTGCAGGGGGCCCTGCCGGTGTGGCGGTGATCCGCTCTCTCCTGGGCCGATCCGACCTCGAGGTCTTCGCAGCCGACATGGACGGCTGGGCCAGCGGGATCTACCTCGTGCCGCCGACGCACCGGCGACTCGTGCCACCTGGGCGCGACGAGGACTTCGTCTCGACGATCGCCCGCATGGTCGAGGATGATCGCCTCGACCTCGTGATCTCCACGGTCGATGTCGAGCTCGCGGCACTCGCCGGCCGACGCGACGAGCTGGCCCCGGCAGTGCTCGCCGCGCCCTCGCAGGACACGCTGTCCGTGGCACTCGACAAGCTGCTGCTCGCCGAGCGCTGCGAGGCGACGGGACTCACGCCGCGCACCGTGCTCGCGGGCCCCGACGCTCTGGCAGTCGACTGGGAGTTCCCGGCCTTCGCCAAGCCCCGCCAGGGCGCGGGCAGCCGTGGCGTGCGCCTCGTTCCCGACCGGGCGGCGCTCGAAGCGCTGCCCGAGGATGAGGGCCTCATCGTGCAGGACTTCCTCCCCGGCGAGGAGTACTCGGTCGATGTGATCGCAGACGCCTCTGGCTCGGTGGTGGCTGCCGTGCCCCGGACCCGTGCCAGGGTCGACTCGGGTGTCGCGATCGCCGGACGCACGGTGCACGACGACGAGCTCGAGAGCGCCGCGGCGTCGATCGCTCGGGCCATCGGTCTCGTGGGCGTCGCCAACGTGCAGCTGCGGCGCGATCGAGCCGGGCGGGCCGTTCTCCTCGAGGTGAATCCCCGGTTCCCCGGTGCTCTTCCGCTCACGATCGCCGCAGGGGTCGACATCCCCTCACTCGTCGCCGATCTGTTCCTCGGCCGGGAGATCCCGTCGAAGATCCCCTTCCGCGAGGTCGCGACGGTTCGGTTCCTCGAAGACGTGATCCTCGAGGTCGACGAGGTCCTCGTCTCGGCGCACGCGGGGCATCAGGAGGAACTGTGATCCACGCGCTGCTCCGAGGCGATCACCACGTGCATTCGACGTTCTCGGATGACGCGGTGTCGACTCTCGCCGAGAACGTCGCAGCGGCCTCGGCAGCGGGGCTCACGACCGTGCGCCTGGTCGACCACGTTCGGCAGTCGACGCCGTGGGTGCCCGACTACCTCGCCGCGGTGCGCGCGCTGCGCGTGCCCGACGGCCTCACCGTGCTGACCGGTGTCGAGGCGAAGGTCCTCACTGCCTCGGGCGATCTCGACATCCCCGAGCTGCCCACCGGGATCGACCGCATCCTGATCGCCGACCATCAGTTCCCCGGCATCGACGGGCCGCTCGGTCCGAGCGTCGTGCGAGAGCGGATCGAGGGCGGCTGGGCACCGGAGGACGCGCTGGATCAGCTGGTCTCCGCGCTGATCGCGGCCATGCGACGTCACCCTGGGAACCAGCTGGCGCACTGCTTCTCGATCCTGCCGAAGATCGGGCTCTCGGAGGACGACCTCGGTGCCGAGCGCGTCTCGGCCTGGGCGACGACGGCGGCCGAGACCGACACGATCGTCGAGGTGAACGAGAAGTGGGGGTGCCCCGGCATCCCGCTTCTCGACGCGCTGCACCGCGCCGGCGCCGAGATCGTCGCGTCGACCGACAGTCATGTGGCCTCCGACGTCGGACGCTATTCGCGCGTGGCCGAGATCCTCGACGGATGGAGGTCTCACTGATGGTCGATCTGAGCTGGCTCGAGACCGTCGTCGTCGTGATCCTCCTCGTGTGCGTGCTCGTCGGGACCCTTCCGGTGATCAACACGGGGCTGCAGTTCCTCGTTCTGCCGATCCACTCCTTCCGGAACCACTACGGCCGGGCCGCGCCCCACCATCCGCGCGTCGCCGTGCTGATCCCGGCCTGGAATGAGGGACTGGTCCTGGGGCAGGCGATCGAGCGTCTGATGCAGCTCGAGTACCCGGCCGACCGCCTGCGGATCTTCGTGATCGACGACGCATCGACCGACGACACACCCGAGGTGGTCGCATCGAAGGCTGCCGCGTTCCCCGGGCGCGTGACGCACCTGCGACGCGACAAGGGCGGCGAGGGCAAAGCGCACACACTCAACCACGGACTCGACATCGTGCTCGCTGACGAGTGGACCGAAGCGGTGCTGATCATGGACGCCGATGTGATCTTCGCGCGGGATTCGCTGCGCAAGATGAGCCGACACCTGGCCGACGAGAAGGTCGGGGCCGTCACCGCCTACATCGCCGAGGGCAGTCGCGACCGCAACTACCTCACCCGGTTCATCGCGATCGAGTACGTGATCGGGCAGCTCTCGGCCCGTCGCACCCAGAACGTCGGGGGAGCGATCGCATGCCTGGCCGGGGGTGCCCAGCTGCATTCGCGCGCGAACCTCGAGGCCATCGGCGGTCGTATCCCGACGGGCACGCTCGCCGAGGACACGATGACGACGTTCGAGGGCCAGCTGGCAGGACGCCGCATGGTCTTCGAACCCCACGCGGTCGTGCTGGCGGAGGAGCCCCGCACGATCGACAGTCTGTGGAAGCAGCGCCTGCGGTGGGCCCGCGGCAACGTGCAGCTGACCTCGATCTACCGCCATCTGTGGTTCCGCCCCAGCCGGGCGCACAACCTGGGCAGCTTCGCATTCGGTCTCGCATGGTTCACCATCCTGCTGCTGCCGGCCTTCATGCTCCTCGCCGCCACCGCTCTGCTCGTGCTGCTCATCCTGCACAGCGAGATCGCGGAGTTCGTCTTCCGTTTCATGTGGATCTCCGCGGCCTGCATCTATCTGTTCTCGATGCTGTACGCGGTGCAGCTCGACGGGCGCATCGGTCGGCAATCCTGGCGCGAGGCGCTGATGTTCCCGGGGCTCGGCGCGCTGATCCTCATGGCGATCGCCCTGTTCCCGTGGCTGTTCGAGGAGGGGCTGAACAATCTCGGCCTCGCCGTCACTGACGAGACCCGGTTCGCCTGGGCCGTCGTCTTCTATCTGTGGGGGCCGATCTCGATGCTCGGCATCTGGCTCGCCCGCGCGGTGGAGCGCCTGCCGGGAGGACGCTTCTTCGCCGGCCTCCTGCTCTACGTCTGCGGGTACGGCTCGCTGCTGTGCGCCATCACCGTGGATTCGTACATCAAGGAGTGGCGCCACGCCGACGCCGCATGGATCAAGACCGAGAAGATCGGACGGGTCGACTCATGACCGAAGCACCTTCGAGAAGCACCGAGGAGGAGGAGATCGCCGCCGACGCGCGTCGCGAGAAGCTCCTGATCCCGCAGGCGCTTCTCGCTCTGGGCGTCGTCGTCGTCATCGTGATCGTGCGAGAGCTGTTCCTGCGATGACCGGGAGGCCGCTGGCCCTCGTGGTCGAGGACAGCGCAGATCAGGCGGCTCTGCTGAAGCGCTATCTCGATCGCGAGGGGTTCGACGTCTTCGCGGCGGCGGACGGCGAATCGGCGATCGCCGCGTTCGAGACGATCTCTCCCGCCGTCGCCGTGCTCGACCTGCTGCTCCCCGGCATCAGCGGCACCGAGTTGGCGCGTCTCATCAGGGTTCGCTTCCCGGACTGCTTCCTCATCGTGAGCTCGGTGCTCGACGTCGCCGACTACCCCGACGCCGACGCCGCGCTGCCCAAGCCGATCATCGGTGCGGATCTGCGAGCGCTCCTACGAGATGTGACACGATGACGCCGACCAGCACCGTGCAGCAGTCGATGGAACGAGGATGGCGCCGCTACCTCGACAACCCGACGCCGCTGATGAAGCAGGGGCCGACGGCGATCGCGGTCGCCGTCGCGGCGGTGCTCATGTGGGCGGTTCCGGGGATCCCCGTGACCGATACGGCCTTCGCGGTCTTCGGTCTCGTCACCATCGCCGCAGTGACGGCACTCGCCGCCGCGCTCTCGGCTCGGGGGGTGTACGAGGGCTGGGTCGTGATGCTCATCCCGATGATCGACATCGTCGCGTTGGGTGCCATCAGGACCGGCACCGGCGGGCCGGCGTCGCTCTTCTCGTCTTTCGTCCTCCTGCCCGTGATCTGGATCGCGGCGGCACCGGGGCGCAGGCAGGTCGTCATCGTGGCGGTGCTCTCGTCTGTCGCGCTCGTGATGCCGAACATCGCCGATCCACCCGACGACCCGGCCGACTGGCTGCGCGGTGTGATCGGTCCGTTGGTCTTCGCGACGGTGGGGGCCATCGTCAACGAGCTGTCGCGCCAACAGCGTCTTCGCACGAGCCAGGCCGAGGCCCACGTCGTCGAGCGCACGGCGGCTCTCGCGGCCAACGAGGAGATCCTCGAGCAGCTGAAGTCGAGTGAGCAGCAGTACCGCGCGCTGTCGGAGTCCTTCACCGCCCTGTGGAACTCGATCACCGGCCAGGCCGTGATCGCCACGGACAACGACGGCACGATCACCGCGTGGAATCCGGGGGCGGTGCGCCTGCTGGGCATGCCGGTGCCGGAGGCGCTGGACGACGTCCGAGTCGATCGGTTCTTCGAGGCCACCGTGCTCGCGCAGTTCGCGCCGGAGGGCGCGGAGCACACGGCCGGTGAAGTGCATCCGGGGATTCGGGCTCTGTTCGCCGACGCGGATGCGGGATTGCCGGTGGACTCGAACATCGAGGTGGCGACCGTGGGTGGGTCCACGGTTCCCGCCCGCATCACGGTCACCCCGTATCAGGACTCGGACGGTTCGCGGCACGGCTACCTGCTGGTGATCACGGATGAGACACGGGCGGTCGAGGTCGCCCGCATGAAGGACGAGTTCGTCGGGATGATCTCGCACGAGCTGCGGACACCGTTGAGCGCGATCATCGGATTCCTCGACCTCCTGCAGAACGATCCGGCCCAGCCCCTCACGGCGGATCAGCAGGAGTTCGTCGACATCATCGAGCGCAACGCGCAGAGACTCCTGAACCTGGTGGGCGACCTGCTGTTCACGGCTCAAGTCGAGTCCGGCAGATTCCCGCTCGAGCGCCGTGAGGTCGACATCGCCGAGCTCACGCGCAGCGCCGTCGCCTCGTCGGGACCGCATGCCCAGCGCGAGGGGATCGAGCTCATCGCAGAGGTGCCGGATGGCCCTGTGCGACTGTCGGTGGACGCCGGCCGGATCGGCCAGGCGCTCGACAACCTGCTCTCGAACGCGATCAAGTTCACCGCCGCCCGCGGACGCGTCACGGCGAGTGTCCGCTCGGTGGACGGCGGCATCGAGATCGCCGTGCGAGACACCGGCGTGGGCATCCCCGAAGACGAGCAGGGAATGCTCTTCACGCGGTTCTTCCGCGCGTCGACCGCGACCCGCAACGCGGTGCCGGGAGTCGGTCTCGGCCTGACCATCACCCGTGCCATCGTGCTCGCGCACGGCGGCAGCATGGACGTGACGAGCAGGGAGGGCGTCGGCACAGAGTTCCGGATGGTTCTGCCGGCGGCGCCGCGGACCGAGGCGATCCAGGTCGTCGGCCGCCGAACGTGATCACCGCGCGCGCCTGATCCTGATAGCCTGGTCGGCTCGCCATGCGGGCGGAAGGACGGCCACGCACGGTGGGATACATAGATGTTGCAGGGGTCTCGCTGAGCCTTCCTGACGGCAGGCCGCTGCTGGACGAGACGACCTTCCGGGTCGGAGCCGGTTCGACGAGCGCGCTCATCGGGCCCAACGGCGCGGGCAAGACGACGCTGCTCCGCATCATCCGCGGTGATCAGGCCGCGGATGCCGGTGTCGTGACGATCGACGGCGGACTCGGTGTGATGGATCAGTTCGTCGGTCACGGCGAGCCGGGGCAGACCGTTCACGAGCTGCTCGTGCGGGTGGCACCCCGGCGCATCCGCCAGGCCGCGCAGGCGCTCGAGGCGGCGGAGGACGCGCTGATCGAACGAGACGAGCACGACACCCAGATGGCCTACGCGACGGCCATCGCCGAGTACGCGGATGCCGGCGGGTACGAGCACGAGACCGTCTGGGACCAGTGCACGGTCGCAGCTCTGGGCGTGCCGTACGAGCGCGCCCGCTTCCGCGAGCTCACGACGCTGTCGGGTGGCGAGCAGAAGCGGCTCGCCCTGGAGGCGCTGCTGCGCGGGCCCGACGAGGTGCTGCTGCTCGACGAGCCCGACAACTACCTCGACGTGCCCACGAAGCGCTGGCTCGAGGAGCAGCTTCGACAGACGCCGAAGACCGTTCTTCTGGTGTCGCACGACCGCGAGCTGCTGGCGTGGGCGGTCGACCGGCTGATCACGCTCGAGCCGGGCGGCGCGGGCGCCTCTGCCTGGGTGCACGGCGGCGGCTTCGCGACGTACCACCAGGCACGCAGTGACCGCATGGACAGGCTCGACGAGCTCCGCCGCCGGTGGGATGAGCAGCACGAGAAGCTGCGCACGATCGTCGCGAACCTCAAGGTGAAGGCATCGGCGAACGACGGATTCGCGTCGCGATATCAGGCGGCGCAGACCCGTCTGCGCAAGTTCGAGGAGGTGGGCCCGCCCGAGGAGCGGCCCCCGGCTCAGGACTTCGACATGCGACTGCGCGGCGCGCGCACGGGCAAGCGCGCGGTGGTCGCGCAGGCGCTCGAGCTGAGCGGGCTGATGCGGCCCTTCGATGCCGAGGTCTGGTACGGCGATCGGGTGGCCGTGCTCGGGTCGAACGGCTCGGGCAAGTCGCACTTCCTCCGGCTGCTGGCCCGCGGCGGCAGTGACCCGGACGCGACGCTGGGTCACGTGACCTCGACGGGCGAGCAGCTCTCGCCGGTCGAGCACAGCGGGCGGGCCACGCTCGGCGCGCGCGTCGTGCCGGGGCTGTTCGCCCAGACCCACGCGCATCCGGAGTTCGTCGGACGCACGCTGCTCGAGATCCTGCACCGAGGCGACGAACGGCGGGCAGGGATGCCGAGGGACGCGGCCAGCTCGGCACTCGACCGATACGGCCTCGTGCGCCAGGCGCAGCAGACCTTCGAATCGCTCTCCGGTGGGCAGCAGGCGCGCTTTCAGGTGCTGCTGCTCGAGCTCTCGGGCGCGACGCTGCTGCTGCTCGATGAGCCGACCGACAACCTCGACATCGAATCGGCCGAGGCGCTCGAAGACGCGCTGCAGCGCTTCGAGGGAACCGTGCTCGCGGTCACTCACGACCGCTGGTTCGCGCGCTCGTTCGATCGGTTCCTCGTGTTCGGATCGGACGGCGAGGTCTACGAGTCCGACGCTCCGGTGTGGGACGAGCGTCGAGTGACACGGGCGCGCTGAGTCAGGGCAGGCGGAAAGGCGCGGCCGCGAGAGCGGAGGGATCGAGTGCCAGGTCTGCAAGCGTCGCACCCACGCCCGGTGCGAACTTGAACCCGTGCCCCGAGAAGCCCGCGCCCACCACGATCCGTCCCCGCCGGTCGAGCACGAAGGCACTGTCGTCCGTCGAGGTGTAGGTGCAGCTGATCGGCACCGCGGATGCCGGATCGAGACCGGGCAGCCATTCGCGCACGTAGTCCGCGAGAGCGTGCGCGTGCGTGACGGCGTGCGGACGGGCGTCCGGATCGACGACATCGCCCGCCCGATGGAACCCGACCTTGACGCCTTCGCCCGGTGTCGGCATGCCGTACACCGTGGCGGGATAGCGGTCGGTGTCGACGTAGTGGTTGAAGGACGGCCAGGTCGATCCGGCCTGGGGCATGAAGTGCGCGGGGAACTCCTCGGTGACCTCCAGACGAGGCAGGCGGATGCCCGGCAGCATCCGCTCGGTCCAGGCACCGACCGTGACGACGGCGACGTCCGCCCGCACCCGACCCTCGGCCAGCACGATGTCGACGCCCTCGTCGGTCTCCTCGATGCGCGCCACGGGGGTCTCCCAGCGCACCTCGCCTCCCGCCGCGACGATGCGGCGCTCGAGCTCGCCCAGTGCGGCGGACGCCCGGGCGACGCCCGCGTCGCGGGAGAACAGCACGTCATCGCCGAAGCGCATGCCCGACCAGCGCGATGATGCCTCGCCGGCCGTCAGGATCTCGGCGTGGATGCCGCGCTCGATCAGGCGCTGCTCGATCGCCATGAGGTCGACATCGCCGTACGTGAGCAGGCCGTGCAGGCGCAGCAGCGGCTCGCCGTCGGCCTGCCCGAGGGCATCCCACCCCTCGCGCGCGCGCACGAGCAGGTCGAGGTAGTGCTCTTCGTCGTAGGCGTTGTTGAAGTTGCGCGTCGCGCCGTGCGATGCGCCCTGGTGGTGTCCACGGGCGAAACGCTCGAAGACGACCGGCTTCAGCCCCCGCCGCGTGAGTTCCCACGCGGTCGCGAGGCCCATCACGCCTCCGCCGATGACGGCGACCTCCATCGCCTCCGACATATTGCCTCCCGAGCTCCTTCTCAGTCTCCCAGCCGTCGGCGTCATCGCGTGCGCCCGGTAGTCTGGGGTGGTGACCATGGAGATCGAGCTCGGCCGAGGCAAGCGTGCGCGTCGCGCGTACACGTTCGATGACATCGCGGTGGTGCCTTCGAGGCGCACCCGCAACCCGGAGGATGTGTCGACGGCCTGGACCATCGACGCCTTCGGCTTCGGCATCCCGGTGCTCGGCGCCCCGATGGACTCCGTCGTGAGCCCTCAGACGGCGATCATGCTCGGACAGCTCGGCGGACTCGGCGTCCTCGACCTCGAGGGCCTCTGGACCCGCTACGAGAACCCGGAGCCGCTTCTGGCCGAGATCGCCGCGCTCGACGAGGGTGAGGCCACTGCGCGCATGCAGCAGCTCTACTCCGAGCCGATCAAGCCGGCGCTCATCACGCAGCGCCTCGCCGAGATCCGCGAGGCAGGCGTGACCGTCGCCGGATCCCTGACCCCGCAGCGCACGCAGGAGTTCTACGACACCGTCGCCGCGGCAGGCGTCGACCTGTTCGTCATCCGCGGCACCACGGTGTCGGCCGAGCACGTCTCGAGCGTCGACGAACCGCTCAACCTCAAGAAGTTCATCTACGACCTCGACGTCCCCGTCATCGTCGGCGGAGCCGCCACCTACACCGCGGCACTGCACCTGATGCGCACGGGGGCGGCCGGCGTCCTCGTCGGATTCGGCGGGGGAGCGGCATCGACCACCCGCGCCACTCTCGGCATCCATGCTCCGATGGCCACGGCCGTCTCGGACGTCGCCGCCGCCCGTCGTGATTACCTCGACGAGTCGGGCGGACGCTACGTGCACGTGATCGCAGACGGCGGCGTCGGAACGTCGGGCGACATCGTCAAGGCGCTCGCGATGGGGGCAGATGCGGTCATGCTCGGCGTCGCGCTCGCCCGCGCCACGGACGCACCCGGTCGCGGCTTCCACTGGGGTCCCGAAGCGCACCACCCGAAGCTCCCCCGCGGCCGCCGCGTCGAGGTCGGCGGCATCGGCACGCTCGAGGAGATCCTCTACGGTCCTGCCCCCGTCGCCGACGGCACGTCGAACCTGATCGGGGCGCTCCGCAAGTCGATGGCCACCACCGGATACTCCGACCTCAAGGAGTTCCAGCGGGTCGAGGTCGTCCTCGCGCCCTACGAGGCCTGAGGCACGCACGACGCTGTGACTTCTGCTGCTCTGTTCCCGCCCACGCTTCGCGAGGTCATGCTCCGGGGACGCTGGATCGGGATGCTCGTGCTGTGCCTGGTGGTCGCCGGTGTGTTCGCGTGGCTCGGCCAATGGCAGCTCGAGCGTGCGATAGAGACGGATCCACCTCCTGCCGGCGCGACCGAGCAGGTGCGCCCGTTGGCCGACGTCGTCGAGCCGGGGCAGTATCTGCCCGAACCGCTCGTCGGGCAGAAGGTCGAGACGACGGGGACCTGGATCCCCGATGACTTCCTCATCGTGGCGAGCCGCTTCAACGACGACGTCGAAGGCTACTGGGTGACCGGTCAGCTGCGGGTCGCTGAGCGCACGTCGATCGCGGTGGCCATCGGCTGGACGGCCGACCGTGCGGTCGCCGATGCGGCGGTTGCGGAGCTGAACGAGGGCGACGCGGAGGTGTCGATCGTCGGGCGGGTCATTTCGGACGAGGGGCCCTCCCTGCCGCCGAAGGACGATCCGCAGCGCATGGACCGGATGTCGACAGCCGCGCTCCTGAGCCACTGGCATGACATCGACGACCTCGATGTCTATCGGCCGTACCTGGCCTCGGTCACCGCGACCGCAGGTCTCACCGACATCTCTTCGCCCGCGCCCGACGAGCAGTCGCCGGTGAACTGGCTCAACATCTTCTATGCCGCCGAGTGGGCGATCTTCGCCGGGTTCGCCTTCTATCTCTGGTACCGACTCGCGAAGGACCAGTGGGAGCGAGAGGTCGAGGAGTTCGAAGACGCCGTGGCCACAGCCGGCGATCCCGCCTGACTCGACCCGCATTCGCGCGGAGGCCTGCGCGCATCTGAGCGCTTGCTCGCACGATGTTCCACCTTCGTCAGGGGCGCCTTCGGACGTTCGGTGAGGGCTTGGTTACCAATCGGAAAACTCCGTTGAGGTTGTCCGAGGGCCTCCGTATGCTCGCTCACATGTGCGTCAGCTGAGAGCTCGCACAGCCGCGGTTTCACGAGATCCGTCGCCAGACCACACCCGAGGAGACAACACAGATGATGTCCGCTCCCGACGCCGCGAACCGCCAGGTTCCCGGGTCAGATCGCAGAAGTCGGGGGCGTCTCGGCGTTCTCGCCGCCACCTGCGTCGCCGCACTGGGCGCCAGCGCCCTGATCGTCGCGCCAGCCTCCGCAGATGTCTCGGGAACCGGGGTGGTGATCAACGAGGCGTACCTCTCCGGAGGCAGCGCCGGTGCCGCGTTCACGAACAAGTTCGTCGAGCTCTACAACCCCACGGCGGCACCCGTCACCCTCGACGGGCTCTCACTGCAGTACCGATCCGCGACGGGCACCGCAGCCTCCAACGGCGTCGCACCGCTGACCGGCGTCATCCCCGCGGGCGGCCACTATCTCGTTCAGGCAGGCAGCAACGGAGCCAACGGCGCCGCACTGCCCACGGCCGACGCCGTGAGCACCCTCAACCCCAGCGGCACGAACGGCACACTCGCACTCGTCGAGGGCACGGCGGCGATCACGCTGACCCCCGGCTCGGTCACAGGTGTCGACGGTGTCATCGACGTGCTCGGCTACGGCACCTCGAACACGTTCGAGACCGCCGCGGCGACGCCGCCCGCAGGGAACACCGACGTCAAGTCGCTCAACCGCACCGGCGGCAAGGACACCGACGACAACAAGGCCGACTTCAGCCTGTCGCCGACCATCACGCCGCAGAACGCCGGCACCGTTCCCGATCCGGACCCGGACCCAGAGCCCGAGCCCGAGCCGACCGAGGTGTCCATCGCCGAGGTGCAGGGCACGACGGACGTCTCGCCGCTGAACGGCCAGACCGTCACGGTCGAGGGCGTCGTCACGGCCGACTACCGGACCGGCGGCTACAAGGGCATCGTCATCCAGACCGAGGGCTCCGGCGGGTCGAACGACGCGACGCCGGGAGCATCAGACGGTGTCTTCGTCTTCCTGAACGCGCTCGCTCCCACGCTCGCGATCGGAGACCTCGTCTCGATCACCGGCTCGGTCAGCGAGTACTTCGGCCAGACCCAGCTCAACCCGGCGTCGCTGAACGGCATCTCCGTGGTGCAGGCAGGCGTGGGCGTTCCTGAGGTCACGCCTCTTCCTGACGCCGCAGTCGGCGTCGACCGCGAGCAGTACGAGAACATGTACGTGGCTCCCGCGGGCACATACCGCCTCGCGTCCAGCCACCAGCTCTTCAACTTCGGAACGCTCTGGTTGAACGCCGGCGCCGACCTGAACGTCAAGAGCACCGAGACCACGCGTCCGGGCGCCGAGGCCTCGGCGATCGCGGCGGCCAACCGGGCCAACCGCATCCTGCTCGATGACGGATGGTCGATCCAGGTCTCGAACAGCGGCCACCCGAACGACCAGCCGTACTTCACCAAGGACCTCATCGTCCGCAACGGCGACACCGTCGACTTCAGCGACAGCGGATACGTGCTCCAGTACGGCTTCGACGACTGGCGTCTGCAGCCGGTCGTGCCGATCGACAGCACCTCGTCCGCCGAGCTGAAGGTGGGATTCGAGGCGACGAACCCTCGCGCTGACTCGGCTCCGGCGGTGGGCGGCGATGTGCAGGTGGCATCGTTCAACGTCTTCAACTACTTCACGACGCTGAAGAGCGAGAACTCGAACGCCCGGGGCGCGGCGAACGCGGCCCAGTTCGAGATCCAGAAGTCGAAGATCGTCGCGGCGATCAACGGACTGGACGCTGAGATCGTGTCGCTGATGGAGATCGAGAACTCGATCAAGCTGGGCGGCACCCTCGATGAGGCGCTCGCCGACCTGGTCGACGGACTCAACGACGCGCTCGGCAGCGAGGAGTGGGACTACGTCCGCACCCCCGACGAGCTGAACGACTCGGCGACGACCGACTTCATCACCAACGCGATCATCTACAAGAAGGATGCCGTCGGCACCGTCGGTGAGAGCCTCACGGTCACGGATGAGACGGTGTGGAACAACGCGCGCGAGCCGATCGCGCAGGCGTTCGACATCGACGGGCGCGTCGTCACCGTGGTGGCGAACCACTTCAAGTCGAAGTCGGCGCCCGAGGGCGGCGGCACCGAGCCGGCTGACGGTCAGGGCTTCTTCAACGCCGATCGTGTGAAGCAGGCCAACTCGCTCAAGAGCTTCACCGAGGAGATCGAAGAGGTCACGGGGAGCAGCGACATCCTGCTCATCGGCGACTTCAACGCCTACGCGAAGGAAGACCCGATCGAGGTCTTCACGAGTGAGGGGTGGAGCGACGTCGCAGGCGAGAAGGCGCCGGGCCAGCACACGTACACGTTCGACGGCGAGCTCGGCTCGCTCGATCACGTGCTCGCGTCACCGTCGCTGGCCGAGTCGATCACGGGCGCAGGCGTGTGGAGCATCAACTCTCCGGAGTGGAGCGATCGCGGATACGCGTTCGGCGCCACCGAGGCGGGCACGCCGTTCCGCTCCAGCGACCACGACCCGATCGTCGTCGGAGTCTCTTCTGAGATCCCGCCGGTGAGCATCGACGTCGTCACGATGAACGATTTCCACGGGCGCATCGAAGCCGACGGGGCTGCCGCGGGCGCGGCGGTCGTCGCGGGAGCGGTGCAGCAGTTCCGCTCGGAGAACCCGAACACGATCTTCGCCGGCGTCGGCGACCTGATCGGGGCCTCGACGTTCACCTCGTTCATCAACGACGACAACCCCACGATCGACGCGCTCAACGCGGCCGGTCTCGACGTCAGCGCTGCGGGCAACCATGAGTTCGACCAGGGCTGGGAAGACCTGCGAGACCGCGTGCAGGACCGCGCGGACTGGGAGTACATCTCGTCGAACGTGTTCGTCACCGAGACCGGCGAGCCCGCGCTCGCACCGGCATGGGTGAAGGAACTCGACGGCGTGCGCGTCGGTTTCGTCGGCGCAGTCACCGAAGACCTCGACTCGCTCGTGTCCCCTGAGGGCATCGCGGATCTCGAGGTGCGCAGCATCGTCGATTCGGTGAACGCCGTGGCCGACGACCTCCGCGACGGAGACGCAGCCAACGGAGAGGCGGATGTCGTCATCCTCCTCGTCCACGAGGGCGCTTCCAGTGCCGAGCTGTCGAGCATCACTCCGGACTCGCCTCTGGGCGAGATCGTCTACGGGGTCGATGAAGACGTCGACGCGATCGTGTCGGCTCACACTCACCTCGCGTACAACCACGTCATCGACGGCCGCCCGGTCATCTCGGCAGGGCAGTACGGCGAGAACCTCGGTCTCATGAACCTCCAGGTCGACCCGAAGACGAAGGACCTGATCTCGATCACCAACGAGATCAAGCCCCTCACCTCCGGCGGAACCGCCCTGTACCCGGCGGTTCCCGAGGTCGCCGACATCGTCGCGAAGGCGAAGGCCGAGGCAGACGTGCTCGGCGCGGTCAAGGTCGGAGACATCACCGCCGACTTCAACCGCGCTCGCCAGGCGAACGGCTCGGAGAACCGCGGTGGCGAGTCCACCATCGGCAACTTCGTCGCCGACGTGCAGAAGTGGTCGACCGGTGCCGACATCGCGCTGATAAACCCGGGCGGCATCCGTGCCAACCTGACATACGCCTCGTCGAACGCGAACGACCCGAACGGCAACGTCACCTACCGCGAGGCGGCGACGGTGCAGCCGTTCGCCAACACGCTGGTGACGCTGTCGCTCACAGGCGCGCAGCTCAAGGGAGTGCTCGAGGAACAGTGGCAGCCGGCCGGTTCGGCGCGACCGTTCCTCAAGCTCGGCGTCTCGGAAGGGCTCGTCTACACCTACGACCCCGCCGCGGCTCAGGGTTCGAGGATCACCTCGATCACGCTCGACGGCACGCAAATCGACCCGACGGCGAACTACACGGTCGCAGCGAACTCGTTCCTGGCAGCGGGTGGAGACAACTTCTTCACCTTCCGCGAGGGGGCGGGCAAGCGCGACACCGGCAAGATCGATCTGCAGTCGATGGTCGACTGGTTCGACGCGAACCAGACGGCCACTCCCGACCTCGCGCAGCGCGCGGTGGGTGTCTCGGTCAGCGCCCCGGATGCCGACGGCTACAGCGCCGGTGACCAGGTGACCGTCGCGCTTTCGTCGCTGGCGTTCAGCGCGGGGGAGCAGGCGCCGGGTGAGGTGACGCTGTCGCTCGGCGGCACGCAGCTCGCCGCCGGTGCAGTCGACCCGACGATCGTCGACGCGACCGATGAGGGCGGGCGCTCGTCGCTCGGCTTCACGGTTCCGTCGGGCGTCTTCGGAGAGCAGGTGCTCACCGTCGCCGTCGCCGGGACGGGCACGACCGTGCAGGTGCCGTTCACGATCGCGGGTGAGGAACCGGCCGAGTTCGCCGGCTCGATCGACCTCGGCTCGTCGAAGGTGGCCGCGGGCAAGAAGCTCACGGTCACGGGCGAGGGCTACCTGCCGGATGAGACCGTGACCGTCGAGCTGCGACCGAAGAAGGGATCGGCCGTCGAGGTCGGCACCGTCCAGGTCAAGACCGACGGCACCTTCTCGACCTCGGTGACGGTGCCGAAGAGCACTCAGCCCGGTAAGTATACGGTCGCGGTGTCGCAGGCAGACGGAGACGAGGCGACCGCCACGGTCACCGTCAACCGCGCAGGCGGCATCGGCGGGATCATCGGCGGCATCATCGACTGGCTGTGGGATCTCCTCAACGGTTGGTTCTGATCTGATGCAATGACGAGCGGGCCGGGGGAGGGATCCCCCGGCCCGCTTCGTCGTCCGGAGCCTTCGTGCACGCACCGAAGGAATAACCACATCGCTACTTGTTTTTAGTTTGTTTTCTGTTGTATCGTGTGGGAAAGTTTCCCACCCGCAACGGAGCAACGGAGCAGCGATGTACGCGATGGAGCGACAGCAGGGCATCGAACGGATCCTGGCCGACGACGGACGAGTCTCGGTCGTAGACCTGGCGCACCGCTTCGACGTGACGACGGAGACGATCCGCCGCGACCTCGCAGCGCTCGAGGAGACGGGTTCGCTCGTCCGCGTGCACGGGGGAGCAGTCGCGAAAGACGACAGCACGAATGAGTCCTCGGTTCTCGAGCGCATCCAGCAGCACGGCCCCGCGAAGCGGGCCATCGCCGACCGCGCTCTGGCGGCGCTGGGCCCTGAGTTCCACGGCTCCGTGTTCATCGACGCGGGCACGACCGCTGCGGCCGTGGCCGAGGGGCTGTCCGCTCGCGCCGCCACCGCGCCGCAGGGATACCCTTCTACGAACGGCTCGCGTGCACGCGTCGAGGCTGTGACGCACTCCCTGACGATCGCTCCGGTGCTCGCGGTCGCGCAGGACATCTCGCTCACCGTCATCGGCGGCCGGATCCGCGGAGTCACGGCCGCGGCGGTCGGCGCCGAGACGGTCGCGGTGATCGGTCGTCTGCGACCTGATGTCGCATTCATCGGGACCAACGGAATCTCCGCCGGTTTCGGTCTCAGCACTCCGGATCCTGAAGAGGCGTCCGTCAAGGCCGCCATCGTCCGCGCGGCACGTCGGGTGATCGTGGTGGCGGACTCGAGCAAGCACGACAGGGAGCTGCTCGTCTCGTTCGCGTCTCTGAGTGACATCGACGTGCTCGTGACGGATGCGGAGCCGCCGGCAGACCTCGCGACAGCGCTCGCCGACGCGGACGTCGAGGTGTGGATCGCATGATCGTCACCCTGACCGTCAATCCCGCACTCGACCGGACGATCGCGCTCGAGGCACCTCTGCGACCCGGCGAGGTGCAGGCCGCTCTATCGTCGCGGGAAGAGGCCGGGGGCAAAGGCGTCAACGTCGCGCGCGTGATCGCAGCGGCCGGCGCCGACACCGTGGCTGTGCTGCCGCTCGCGGTCGATGACCCATACCGCACCCCACTCGCCGCAGCATGCGTCGCGACGATCCCGGTTCCCGTTTCGCGGACGATACGGACGAACCTCGCGATCACGGATCCCGACGGGGTCACCACCAAGGTGAATCTCGCCGGGAGCCCGTTGAGTCCCGCGGATTCGAAAGCCGTCGTCGAGGCCGTCGTCGAGGCGAGCGCGGATGCCGGATGGCTGGTGCTCGCGGGGTCGCTTCCCGAGTCAGCCGTCGCCTCGTTCTACGTCGACGTCGTCCGTGCCGTGCGCGAACGGTGGGGGGATCGCGCGCCGAGAATCGCCGTCGACGCCTCGGGCCCCGCCCTCCGCGAGGTCGTCGCGCACGGAGCGGTCGACCTGATCAAGCCGAATGACGAAGAGCTCGCCGAGCTTCTCGGAACGGCCGTGGATGGGGCGAGCCCCGAGGATCTCGTCGACACCGTACGCGCCGTCGTTCCCGACCGCGTCGCAGCCGCGCTCGTCACCCTCGGCGGAGCCGGTGCGGCACTGGTGACGGCTCGGGGCGCATGGTTCGCCGCCGCGCCGCGGATCCGCCTGGTGAGCACCGTCGGTGCCGGAGACAGCTCGCTCGCGGGATACCTGCTCGCCGACCTCGCGGGAGCGGATCCTGCGGCCCGACTCACCGCAGCTGTTCGCTACGGCGCCGCCGCGGCGTCACTCCCCGGGTCTCAGGTGCCGACACCGGCCGACCTGGGGCACCACGACATCTCTGTCCGATCGATCTGATCACTGACGACCACTGGAGGTCATCATGTCCGACACCATCACCGCCGAGCTCGTCAGCATCGACGTGCCGCTCGGCACCGACAAGGCGGCTGTCATCCGCGCCCTCGCAGAGCGGGTCGCCGAGCAGGGGCGCGCCCGCAGCGGCGAGGCGCTCTTCGCCGACGCCTGGGCCCGCGAGCAGATAGACGAGACGGGCCTTCCCGGCGGTATTGCGATTCCCCATGCGAAGAGCGCGTCGGTCACGACGGCCACTCTGGCGTTCGCCCGGCTCGAGCCCGGCGTCGACTTCGGCGCGCCTGACGGTCCCGCCGACCTCGTCTTCCTCATCGCTGCACCGGACACCGCCGCCGAGGCTCACCTCGCGATCCTGTCCAAGCTCGCCCGCAGTCTGATGCAGGACGAGTTCACGGGTGCGCTGCGGGCTGCGGGTTCTGCCGACGAGGTGGTCCGGATCGTCGACGCCGCGATCGCAGATGAGCCGGTCGCCGGTGAGCCCGCCGATGCACACGACAAGGCGCAGCCGGTGACTCCTGCCGTATCCTCTGCGGCAGGAGGAGCCCCGACAGCGAGGATCGTCGCGGTCACCGCCTGCGCCACAGGAATCGCGCACACGTTCATGGCCGCCGACGCACTGACCGCCGCCGGCCGCGAAGAGGGCATCGACCTCGTCGTGGAGCCGCAGGGTTCCAGCGGGTACAAGGCGCTGCCGCAGAGCGTCATCGATGAGGCGGACGCGGTGATCTTCGCGGTCGACGTCGATGTGCGCGAGCAGGAACGCTTCGCGGGCAAGCCGGTCATCCGCTCGGGCGTCAAGCGCGGCATCGAGGAACCGAAGCAGCTCATCGCCGAGGCGATCGCCGCGGCGGGCGATCCCTCAGCGGCGCGGGTCTCCGGAACCACGGCCTCTGTCGCATCCGGTGCCTCGTCCGCTGCCGCCCCGCAGTCGATCGGTCGGCGGATCCAGCGCATCCTGCTCACGGGTGTGAGCTACATGATCCCGTTCGTCGCGGGTGGTGGTCTGCTCATCGCACTCGGATTCCTGTTCGGCGGTTACGAAGTGAACGCCGACAACCAGGCGTTCACCGTGATCCTCGAGAACGCGCTGTGGGATCTTCCCGCGGGCGGGCTAGGGCAGTACATCGGATCGGTGCTGTTCGTGATCGGCGCGACCTCGATGGGCTTCCTGGTCTCGGCACTCTCCGGGTACATCGCCTTCGCCATCGCGGACCGACCCGGCATCGCCCCCGGGTTTGTCGCCGGTGCCGTCGCGGTGCTCATGAACGCCGGCTTCATCGGCGGCATCGTCGGCGGTCTGCTCGCCGGTGTGGTCGCCTGGGCCATCGGCCGCATCGACGCCCCGCGCTGGCTCCGCGGCCTGATGCCCGTCGTGATCATCCCGCTCCTGGCGTCGCTTGCGGCATCCGGTCTCATGCTCCTCTTCCTCGGTCGACCGATCGCCTGGCTGATGCTCGTGCTCAACGACTGGCTGACGGGACTCGCCGGCACATCGGGAATCATCCTGGTGGGGGTGATCCTGGGGCTGATGATGTGCTTCGACCTCGGCGGCCCCGTCAACAAGGTGGCCTACGCCTTCGCGACCGCCGGACTCGCCTCAGCCTCCACCGACAACCCCACTCCGTACCTGATCATGGCCGCGGTGATGTGCGCAGGGATGGTGCCTCCGCTCGCCATGGCGCTCGCGTCCACCGTGCTCGACCGCCGGCTGTTCACTCCGGTGGAGCGCGAGAACGGCGTCGCGGCGTGGCTCCTGGGTGCGTCCTTCATCAGCGAAGGGGCCATCCCGTTCGCTGCTGCGGACCCGCTGCGGGTGATTCCCGCGTCGATGCTCGGAGGAGCGGTGACGGGTGCGCTGAGCATGGCACTGTCGGTGCAGTCCCTCGCACCGCACGGGGGGATCTTCGTCTTCTTCGCGATCGATCCCATCTGGGGCTTCCTTCTCGCGCTGGTGGCGGGAACGCTTGTCAGCGCGTTCGCCGTGGTCGGCCTCAAGCGCTTCGCGAGGTCGAAGACATCGAGCGAAGTACCCCTCGCCGCTGCGGCGGCCTGACCACCGGCGCGGAACTCGCGTCGGGACACGAAACGAAGGAGAGAGATCGACATGACAGAACGACAGGCGATCATCGCGAGCGGCTCCGGCCTGCACGCTCGTCCGGCCAAGCTGTTCGTGGCGGCCGTGCAGGAGAAGGGCATACCCGTGACGATCTCGACGGGCGGTGGTGCCGAGCTCAACGCCGGCAGCATCCTCGCGCTCATGGGCCTCGGGGCATCGAAGGGGACGACCGTCACTCTGCGCTCCGATGCTGAGGGGGCGGAGCAGGCCCTCGACGAGCTGGCAGCGCTGCTCGAGACGGATCTCGACGCCGTCTGAGGTCGCCCTTCCTCTCGGGCCGTCAGCCCCTGACCTCACGGGGTCAGGGGCTGACGATCTCGACCTCGGCCTGGGTGAGCGCTGCGGCGAAGTCGGGTGCAGGGGAGGCATCCGTGACCAGGTAGTCGGCCCGATCGAGGGTCGTGACCTGGGCGAACAGCCGTCGGCCGAACTTCGACGAGTCGGCCAGGATGGCGGTGCGGTCGGCGCGCTGGATCATCTCGGCCATCATGTTCGCGTCGCCCATGTTCGACGTCGAGAAGCCCGCCTCATCGATCGCGCCCACGGCGATCAGCGCCAGATCGCAGCGGATGTCGACCTCCGGTCCGCCCGGGGTCATCATGAACGTCACGGGTCCGGTGGTGGCCTGGGTGATCGCGCGCACGGCGCCACCGAACACGTAGAGGTCGCGGAAGGCCGAGGGGGAGATCTCGGCGGGGATCCGCAGATTGTTCGTGGCGATCGTGAGGTCGCGGTGATTGCGAAGGGCCCGCGCGAGGGCCAGGGTGGTCGTTCCGGCGTTGAGCATCACGACCGCGCCGTCGTCGATGAGCCCCGCGGCGAGGCGAGCGATCGTCTCCTTCTCCTCGGTCTGCATCCGCAGGCGGACGTCGAGCGCTCGGTCCTTGAGCTGCCCCTCCGCACTGACGGCTCCTCCGTGCGTGCGGATCACGACGCCTTCGCGGTCGAGCTGATCGAGATCGCGACGGATCGTGTCGATCGAGACGTGGAAGTGTTCGGCGAGGCCGCCGACGGTCACTTCTCCCACCTGCTCGACGTACGAGGCGAGATCCGCCTTCCGGCCCGCCGGGAGGCGGCGCTTGGGTGACGGTGCGGTTGCTTCCATGCACACATCTCTAGCACATAAGAGCGAGGAAGTCGGCAGACTTCAGCAGAAAACTGCAGATCGGATGCGGTGGAGGTTGGGTCTGCAGCGCCCGCCGTGGCGGGGAAGTGGGATGAATCTGTGAGTACATCCATCGAATAGCGCAAAGAAGTGCTTGACGTTCTCGCAAATGACGGCATAACATTGCTCAAAACCGCATGAACAAGCATCGAAGCGCGTGTGCGGCACGATCTCGAAGAGGAGAAGTGATGATCACAGTGGGACGAGGGCGACGCATTCTCAAGCTCGCCGGCGCCGCGACAGCAGCCGTGACAGTCCTGGCCGTGGCTGGGTGCGCGGCAGGCGACAGCGGAACCGACGGCGGGGACGGCGGAGACGTCACGATCGAATTCGCGCAGTGGTGGGAGCCCGAACTCCCCGACGGCGAGTTCCGGGCGCTCATCGACGAGTTCGAAGACGCGAACCCGGGCATCACGGTCGAGCTCGTGAGCGGACCGTACGCATCGACCAAAGAGCAGCTCTTCGCCGGAGCAGCATCCGGCACCATGCCCGACGTCGTCGGTCTCGACGGCGCGTGGGTGAACGACTTCGCCTCTCAGGGCGTCATCTCCGACCTGAGTGCTCTGATGGAGGAATACGACTACGACGACAGCGAGCTGGCCAGCCAGATCCAGGTCGATGGCAGCACCTACATGATCCCGGTCGTGAACTTCGTCTACCCGATGTTCACGAACGACAGCCTGCTGGCAGAGGCGGGCGTCACCGCCCCGCCCACCACCCGCACGGAGTTCGCGGATGCAGCCTCGAAGGTCTCGGCGCTCGGCGGCGATGTCTCGGGCTGGGTCCTCCCGCTCTCGCTCGAGGCTCCCAACGGCGTGCAGAACGACGTCATGTCGTGGGTATGGGCCTCTGGCGGCTCGATGCTGAAGGACGGCCAGCCCGACCTGACGAACGACGACGTGACCTCGGCGGTCGATTTCATCGGCGGCATGTGGGACGACGGCTCGATCGCCTCGGGCTCCTTCACGATGAAGGAGCAGGACAAGGTCGAGGAGTTCACCAACGGTCGGGTCGGCATGATGATCGACTCGCTGGCGCACATCAACCTGATCCGCGAGACGAACCCCGACCTGCAGTTCTCGATCTCGGCGCTGCCGGCTGAGGACGGCTACGACGGCGAGCGGGGCATCCCTTACGCATCCTGGGGAATCGGCGTGGCCGAGAACTCGGAGCACAAGGAGGCGGCGTTCAAGCTGGTCGAGTTCCTGATGAGCGAGCAGACCAACTCCGAGCTGTCGACGATGGCCAACGCCTTCCCCGGCAACTCGACGTCGGTTCCCGGATTCGTGGAAGACGATGAGCTGTTCGCGCAGGCATTCGAGATCTACCAGGCCGGTTACCCCGCCAACGAGTTCACCGGGCTCCCGGTCGCCGAAGAGCTGATGCGTCAGCTCGGAGAGCAGCTGCAGTCGGCCTTCGACGGGCAGCAGTCGATCGACGACGCGCTCCAGAAGGCACAGGAGGAGTGGGTCGGCGAGTTCTGATCCTCCGCCTCCCCACCTGAACGGGGTGCCGCATCGCGACGAGTGCGGTGCGGCACCCGACCAACCAAGGAGCACCGGTTCTCATGAGCCTGAAGATGTCCGACGACACCGAGGTGATCGTCACAGGGGTATCGCTGTCGCGGCGACGCCGACAGCTGCGCAAGACCACGGAGTCGTACGGATTCCTCTCGCCGACGATCATCCTGCTGTTCGTGCTGATGATCATCCCGATCGTGATGGTGATCGGCTACTCGTTCCAGGACAACGTGATCCTGAACAAGTCGCCCGAGTTCGTCGGAATCCGGAACTACGTCGAGATCCTCTCGGATCCCGGCTTCTGGAAGGCGACGGGCAACACCATCCTGTTCACGGTGGTGAGCGTCGCCGCTCACCTCGTGCTCGGTCTCGCGTTCGCGATGATGCTCAACAGCCCGCTGCTCGGCCGGTTCTCGCGCTCCCTCTTCCGGGCTCTCTACGTGCTGCCGTGGCTCTTCACGGTCGCGGTGATCGCGGTGCTGTGGCGCATGCTCCTCGCTCCGAACGGCGTGGTGAACTTCCTGCTCAACACCGACATCGAGTGGCTCGCCTCTCCGCAGCTCGCGCTGGGCACCATCATCTTCATCAACATCTGGGCCGGCTACCCGTTCTTCATGGTGAGCCTGCTCGCAGGTCTCCAGGGGGTCCCCGCCGAACTGCACGAGGCAGCGACCGTCGACGGCGCGAGCAGTGTGCAACGGTTCTGGAACGTGACCATCCCGCAGCTGCGCCCCATCATCATCAGCCTGGTGCTGCTCGACCTGATCTGGACCTCGCAGCAGTTCGCCCTCATCTGGATGACCACGGGTGGCGGACCGATCGATGTCACGGAGGTGCTCAGCACCTTCACCTACAAGCTCGCCTTCGCCAAGTACGACTTCTCGCTCGCGGCGACCTCCGCCGTGCTGGTCCTGCTGATGTCGATGGTGCTCGCCGTGTTCTACGTCCGTCACCAGAAAGCGAGGGACTGATCATGGCTCTCACCGCAGTCAACCAGCGCCGTGTCGCGAAGACCGGCCTGACCATCGGTCTCCTCATCGGCGCGGTCTTCGCCGCCGGCCCCGTGCTGTGGATGCTGTCGAGCTCGTTCAAGTCGAACACCCAGATCTTCGAGCTGCCTCCGCGGCTGATCACCGACACGTTCTCGTTCGACGCCTACATCGCGATCTTCACGAACCCCGAGACCATGCGGTTCTTCCTGAACAGCTACATCGTGGCCGGGTCGGTCACGATCCTCACCCTGATGGTGGCGATCCAGGCGGCCTACGCGTTCAGCCGGTTCGAGTTCCGCGGCAAGCGCATCCTGAACGTCGTGATCGTCAGTGTGCAGGCTGTTCCGCCCATCACGCTCCTGATCCCGTACTTCGGACTCATGGTCGCGCTCGGCCTGTACAACTCCTACCTCGGGCTGATCCTCACCTACATGGTGTTCACGCTTCCCTACGCGATCATCATGATGACCGGCTACTTCAACACCCTGCCGAAGGAGCTCGACGAGGCCGTCCGCGTCGACGGCGCCGGGTCGATGACCGCCCTCTGGCGCATCCTGGTGCCGATCTCGGTGCCCGGCATCGTCTCGGTCGGCATCTACACGTTCATGATCGCGTGGAACGAGTATCTGTTCGCCCTCACGCTGACGCGCACCATCGACATGCGCACCGTGCCCATCGGCATCCAGCTGCTCATGGGCCAGCACTCATACGAGTGGAACCAGATCATGGCGATGAGCGTGCTCGGGTCGATCCCCGTGCTCATTCTCTTCCTCATCTTCCAGCGGTACTTCATCAGCGGTCTCACGGCGGGGTCCGTGAAGAGCTGACGTCGTCCGACGGATTCACCACCACCACGAAACAGGAGAAACACGTGCTCTACACCGGCAAATCCATCCTCGATGTCGCCAACGAGAACAACTTCGCCATCCCGGCGTTCAACATCAGCGACTGGGCGATGTTCAACGGCGTCATGGACATCAGCGAGGAGAAGACCGCCCCGGTCATCATCGCCATCCACCCCGACGAGGTGTCTCACATCACGACCGATCTGATCGCGGCGATGCACTCCCGTGCGCACCGCTCGAGCGTGCCCGTCGCGATCCACTGGGACCACGGCGGCAGCTACGAGCAGATCATCACCGCGATCAAGGCCGGTTTCACCTCGGTCATGATCGACGCCTCGCTGCTGCCGTTCGACGAGAACGTCGCGCTGACCCGCAAGGTCGTCGACGCCGCGCACGCCGTGGGCATCCAGGTCGAGGGCGAGCTCGGCACCATCGGGGCGAACGACAGCTACGGCGAGTCGGGCGCGGCCGAGATCATCTACACGAACCCGGTCGACGCGGTGCGCTTCGTCGAGGAGACCGGTGTCGACAGCCTCGCCATCGCGATCGGCACCTCGCACGGCCTGTACCCGAGCGACAAGAACCCCGAGCTGCGCCACGATCTGCTCGAAGAGATCAAGGCGGCGATCGGCATCCCCCTGGTGCTGCACGGCGGTTCCTCGAACCCGGATGCCGAGCTCCGACGCGCGGTCGAGCTGGGCGTCAACAAGATCAACATCTCCAGCGACATCAAGGTGTCGTACCACAACCGCATGCGCGAGATCCTCGGCACCGATCAGCGTCTGCGCGAGCCGAACGCGATCCAGCCGATGGCGCTTGAAGCCATGAAGGCCACGGCTGCTGAGAAGATCGACCTGTTCGGTGCGGACGGCAAGGCCTCGCTGTACTGAACCTCGACCTCGGAAGGATGATCGGCGACGTGGACAGAACGCTCGTACTCGGACTCGGCGGCACCGTCGACTACGAGCTCACGTGGGATTCGTCGGTGTTCGACAGGCTGGCACACGCACACGGTGTGCGGCGGCACGAACTGACCACCACGGCGCCGATCACCGACGAACGCTCCCTGCTGGTGGCAGTGCTGGCGTGCGTCGCCTCGGGAACCGGTGCGGAGAGGTTCGTCGCATCGTCGCAGGTGATCGAAGACTTCGTGTCGCACTTCGTGTACTCGATCACGCTCGGGGGCACGGGTGTGCGGGCGGGCCTCGTGCTCGACGCACTCGGCATCCCGAGCGTCCAGCACCTCGTGAGCATCGACGACAACGTGCGCCGGCTGCTGCCGGAGTCGATCTCTTACATCTCGTCGGCGACCGAGGACACCCTCGATCCGCACCTCATCGTGCAGTACCCGGTCGGTGCGCACGTGCGGCTGACGGACGGCGATGTGCTGTCGCCCGCGCCCAACCGACTGATCTTCGCCAATGATCCGCCGAACAGGCGGATGCTGCTCTCTGGCGACCTCGCGTCCGCTCTCGCCGATGCCGGAGTCTTCCTGGTCTCCGGGTTCAACACCATGCAGGATCACGACCTGCTCGAACTCCGACTGGCCGAGGTGCAGCGGGCGATGCGGAGTCTTCCGCACGACTCCCTCGTCTACTACGAGGACGCGGGCTTCTACACCCGCGACTTCGCCGAGACGGTGCGTGCGCGACTGCTGCCGCAGATCGACGTCTACGGCATGAACGAGGACGAGCTGCAGGAGTATCTGGGGCGATCGGTGAACCTCCTCGACCCGGCCGACGTCATCCGCGCCCTCCGCGAGGCGCACATGATCATCCCGGCGCGGGCGCTGGTCGTGCACACCCGGTACTGGGCGATCGCGACAGGGCCGGATGCCGTTCGACACCGAGCCGCGCTCGACAGTGCCGTGCGGGTCGCCGCCACCCGCTACCGCGTCGGCGACGCACTGCGGGCCGACGACGTCGATGACACGGCCGCGATGCCCCGCCACGGGGGAGGAGAGTCTCTGATCGCTGCGGTCGAGGCCGCTCTGCCGGATGCCGTGGGCGTCGCGGCGTTCTCGCTCGATGTCGCATCGCCCACGACCGTCGGTCTCGGAGACACGTTCGTGGGCGGTTTCCTCGCCGGAGCCGTGCGATCGACGGAGCACGTATGAACCCCATCCTGCTGCCGTCGAACAGGCCGGCCGAGCGCTTCTACCGCGGCGGCGCGCGCATCAGCGCCTTCCGAGGAGAGGACGGTGACGCGCCTCGGGAGCCGGAGGACTGGATCGGCTCGACGACCACCGTCCGCGGCGAGCCCGAACTCGGTCTCAGCACGCTCCCGGACGGGCGCGTGCTGCGTGACGCCGTCGAGCAGGATCCGGTCGCCTGGCTGGGCGACGACCACGTCGCGCGGTGGGGTGCCGACACCCGACTGCTGGTGAAGCTGCTCGATGCCGGACAGCGGCTGCCCGTGCATGCGCACCCGCATGACGACTTCGCGGCGACGCATCTCGGTCGCGCGCATGGAAAGGCCGAGGCCTGGTACATCCTGCAGGGAGGGACGGTGCACGTCGGCCTGCGTCAGGACGTCGAGGCGGCTGATCTCGCCGTCCTGATCGATCGGCAGGACGCGACGACGCTGCTCGGTCTGCTGCACGAGGTCGAGGTCTCAGCGGGTGACGTGGTCTGGGTGCCGCCGGGTGAGCTGCACGCGATCGGGGCCGGTGTGCTGCTGCTCGAGCTGCAGCAGCCGGAGGATCTGTCGATCCTGCTCGAGTGGGGAGACTTCGCGATCGACGGCGCAGCTGTCGGGCACCTCGGCCTCGGCTTCGCACTCGCGCTCGCCGCGGTGAACAGGGCGGCGCGATCCCGCGACGAGCTCGGGATGCTCGTGCGCACGGCGCCGGGGTCCGGATCCGCATTTCCCGTGGCTGCCGACGAGTACTTCCGACTCGAGCGGATCCCCGTCGACGGCTCGGCGGTGATCGGACGCGGTTTCGCGATCGTGATCGTGAGCCGGGGGGAGGTCACGATCGATGGACGGCGACTCCCTGCCGGCTCAGCGCTGCTCGTGCCGGACGCGGCCGGTGCGCTCGATGCGACCGGCGCGGGCGAGCTGCTCGTAGCGCGCCCGCCCGCTCCCTGAGCCGGAATCGGCGCGGATGCTCCCCGGCTAGACTGGAGCCATGCCCGAACCGAAAGTCGCCAGCTTTCCGGCGATCCGTGGTGCGCTGAAGTTCTACCAGATCGCGTCGATCATCACCGGAGTCATGCTGCTCCTGCTGGTCACCGAGATGGTGCTGAAGTACACGCCGATCCATCTCGAACTGTTCGTCGGCGGGTCCGGTGGGCCCGTGTGGTTCGCCGGCGTCCTCGCCGGGGCGGACTGCCAATGGTGGTCGCTCTTCGCACCCTGGACGAACTCCTGCGAGATGACCTCTCTCGGCGACGGATTCAACGTGTCGCTGTTCATCCTCGTCGCCCACGGCTGGTTCTACGTCGTGTACCTGTTCGCGTGCTTCCGCATGTGGAGCCTGATGCGCTGGCCGTTCCCGCGGTTCATCCTGCTCGCGCTCGGCGGTGTCATCCCGCTGCTGTCCTTCTTCATGGAGGCCATCGTCGCCCGTGAAGTCAAGACCTACCTCGCCACCCGTGAGGCCGCTGAGGCCTCCACCCCCGTTACGGAAGGTGCCCGTTGACCGAGCAGTCCGAGACCCAGCAGCGCCCCGCACTCGTCGTCGATTTCGGCGCGCAGTACGCTCAGCTGATCGCCCGTCGAGTGCGTGAGGCCGGTGTCTACAGCGAGATCGTGCCGCATACCGCCACGGCCGCAGAGATCGCCGAGAAGAACCCGGTCGCGATCATCCTCTCGGGTGGTCCGTCCTCGGTCTACGAGGAGGGCGCTCCCCGCCTCGACCCCGCCGTCTTCGATCTCGGCGTGCCCACGCTCGGCATCTGCTACGGCTTCCAGTACATGGCGCAGACCCTGGGTGGCGAGGTGGCGAACACCGGCCTCCGCGAGTACGGCGCGACGGATGCCGTCATCTCGGGTGACGGCGGCACGCTGCTCGCCGGCCAGCCCGCCGAGCAGAACGTCTGGATGAGCCACGGCGACCAGGTCGCCAAGGCGCCGGAGGGCTTCGATGTGCTCGCCACGACCGACGCCACCAAGGTCGCGGCGTTCGCGAACGAGGAGCGCGGCTTCTACGGCGTGCAGTGGCACCCCGAGGTGAAGCACTCCGACCACGGCCAGCGCGTGATCGAGAACTTCCTGCACAAGGGTGCGGGACTCGCCTCCGACTGGAACAGCGACAACGTGATCGCCGAGCAGGTCGAGCGCATCCGCGAGCAGGTGGGTGACGCACGCGTCATCTCGGCGCTCTCGGGCGGCGTCGACTCGGCCGTCTCGACCGCTCTCGTGCACAGGGCGATCGGCGACCAGCTCACCGCGGTGTTCGTAGACCACGGACTCCTCCGCAAGGGCGAGCGCGAGCAGGTCGAGAAGGATTATGTCGAGTCCACCGGCGTCCGTCTGATCACGGTCGACGCGGCAGACGTCTTCCTCGGTCACCTCGCGGGCGTCACCGACCCCGAAGAGAAGCGCAAGATCATCGGTCGCGAGTTCATCCGCGCCTTCGAGAAGGTGCAGCTCGACCTCGTCGCCGAGGCGAAGGCCTCGGGCGGCGCCCCGGTCAAGTTCCTCGTGCAGGGCACGCTCTACCCCGACGTCGTCGAGTCCGGCGGCGGCGCAGGAACGGCCAACATCAAGTCGCACCACAACGTCGGCGGGCTCCCCGATGACCTCGACTTCGAGCTCATCGAGCCGCTGCGCGCCCTGTTCAAGGACGAGGTCCGCGCGATCGGCCGCGAGCTCGGCATCCCCGAGGCGATCGTCGGCCGCCAGCCGTTCCCCGGCCCCGGCCTCGGCATCCGCATCATCGGCGAGGTCACGCAGGATCGCCTCGAGATCCTGCGTGAGGCCGACGCGATCGCGCGCGAGGAGCTCACGAAGGCGGGACTCGACCAGGACATCTGGCAGTGCCCCGTCGTGCTGCTCGCTGATGTCCGCTCGGTGGGCGTGCAGGGCGACGGCCGCACCTACGGGCACCCGATCGTGCTGCGTCCGGTGTCGAGCGAAGACGCCATGACCGCCGACTGGACGCGTCTTCCCTACGACGTGCTGTCGAAGATCTCGAACCGCATCACCAACGGCGTCCGCGATGTCAACCGCGTCGTGCTCGATGTGACGTCGAAGCCGCCGGGAACCATCGAGTGGGAGTGACGAAGGAGCTCCCACTCGCGTAGGCACTGCGTGGCACTCGACCGCGCCAGCGGGCGAGTGGGAGTGAATCTTTCTCTCCCGCGCAGATGAGATGAACGGGCACGGACCATCACGGTCCGTGCCCGTTCGCGGTATTTCGGGCAGGATGAGCGTATGACCAAGGCGCGGACGAAGATCACGGTTATCGGTGCGGGCAGCGTGGGGGTGAGCGTGGCGTATGCCGCGCTGATCCGGGGGAGTGCTGCCGAGGTCGCGCTCTACGACATCGCGACCGACAAGGTGGATGCCGAGGTGCTCGACCTCGCGCACGGCACGCAGTTCACGTCGGCGGCGGTGAGCGGCGGCTCCGATCTCGCCGTCGTCGAGGGCAGCGACGTGATCGTGGTGACCGCGGGGGCGAAGCAGCAGCCAGGGCAGACCCGCATGGAGCTCTCGGGCATCAACGCACGGCTGCTCGAGACGCTGATGCCGCGGCTCGTCGAGCGCGCTCCGGACGCGGTGTTCATCATCGTCACGAACCCCGCCGATGTGATGACCGTCGTCGCGCAGCGCGTGTCGGGGCTTCCGCCGCATCGGGTGTTCGGGTCGGGCACAGTGCTCGACACCTCACGTCTGCGCTGGCGTCTCGCGCATCGCGCGAACGTGAGCACGGCGAGCGTGCACGCCGACATCGTGGGCGAGCACGGCGACACCGAGTTCCCGCTCTGGTCGAACGCGACGATCGGATCGGTGCCGATCCTCGACTGGCCCGCCGACGAGCCGTTCACCACCGAGGAGCTCGACCGCATCGCGATCGAGGTGCGCGACGCCGCCTATGCCGTCATCCGCGGCAAGGGGGCGACGAACCTCGCGATCGGCGTCAGCTGCGCCCGCATCGCCGAGGCCGTGCTGCACGACGAGCGCGCCGTGCTTCCGGTCTCGACGGTGCTCGACGGGGAGTACGGCATCCATGGCGTGGCACTCTCGGTGCCGTCGGTCGTGGGTGCGGCCGGCGCTGTTCCGCTCGCCGAGACGCCGATGAGCGACCACGAGGAAGCCCTTCTGCAGGCCTCGGCCGATGCGATCCGCGTGGCGATCGAGCAACTCGGCTGATCGCCTCGAGACAGACTCAGAACTTTTTTCGGCATGGATGTCGATCTGAGGCGTCCGCGTTCGACGTCTTCAATGAGAGGGTCGACAGGCGGCCCCACCACAAGGAGAACACCATGAAGTACATGCTGATCATGCGCTCGAACGACGACGCGGTCGAGGCTTACAAGGAGATGCCGTTCGAGCAGGTCATCGAGGCCATGGGCAAGTACAACGAGTCGATGATCAAGGCCGGCGTGCTGGCTGCCGGTGAGGGCCTCAGCGACGCCGCCGAGGGATTCGTCGTCGACTTCAGCGCAGAGACCCCGCTCATCACCGACGGCCCCTACGGAGAGACGAAGGAGCTGTTCAACGGCTTCTGGATCCTCGAGGTGTCGAGCCGTGAAGAGGCAGCGGAGTGGGCGAGCCGGGCGCCGCTCGGACCGGGTTCGTTCCTCGAGGTGCGACGCGTGACCGACGAGTCGGACTTCCCGGCCGACAACGAGTGGATCGAGAAGGAAGCCGGCTGGCGCGAGGAGCAGGCGCAGCGCGCCCAGCAGTGAGATGAGCGACTCTCCGCACCGCGAGGCGGCTCGCTCCGCACCCGACGAGGGCGCGCGGCGAGCCGTCGCCGCCGTGTGGCGCATCGAGTCCGCGAAGATCGTCGCGACGCTCACGCGCGTGGTCGGTGACTTCGGCCTGGCCGAGGACCTCGCGCAGGAGGCGCTGCTCGATGCTCTGCAGCAGTGGCCCGCCGACGGCGTGCCACGCAACGGGGCGGCGTGGCTCACGGCAGTGGCGAAGCGCAAGGCGATCGACGGCTGGCGCCGTCGGGAACGGCTGGACGATCGCATGGCCGTGCTCGCCCACGACCTCGAGCGTGAGCAGGCAGAGGCGGTGGACGCGCCCCCCTGGGACCCGGATGCCGTCGACGATGACGTGCTCCGACTGATCTTCATCTCGTGCCACCCGGTGCTCTCGCGCGAAGCTCAGGTGGCGCTGACTCTGCGCGTCGTGGGCGGACTGTCGAGTGAGGAGATCGCCCGGGCTTTTCTCGTGCCGACGGCGACCGTGCAGCAGCGCATCGTGCGGGCCAAGAAGACCCTCGCCGCGGCGAACGTCCCCTTCGAGATGCCTCCTCGCGAAGAGCACACGGCACGGCTGGGGGCGGTCCTGGGCGTGCTGTATCTGATCTTCAACGAGGGGCACGCAGCCAGCAGCGGCCCCGACTGGATGCGCCCTGAGCTGAGTCTCGAGGCCATCCGGCTCGCACGCGTGCTGGCGGCGCTGATGCCGCGCGAGCGTGACGCGCACAGCCTCATCGCCCTCATGGAGCTGACCGCCGCACGGTTCCCCGCCCGAGTCGATGCGCACGGCGACCCCGTGCTGCTCGCGGATCAGGACCGTCGTCGCTGGGACAGGGGCCGCATCGCTCGCGGGCGTGCGGCCTTGGGCGCTGCGGATGCCATCGGCACAGGTCGTGGACCCTACGGTCTGCAGGCCGCCATCGCCGAATGCCATGCGGTCGCCGCATCGATCGACGAGACCGACTGGGATCGCATCGTCGTGCTCTACGAGGCGCTCGGCCGCATCGCGCCGTCGCCCGTGGTCGAGCTCAATCGTGCGGCGGCCGTCGCGATGGCGACGGGACCGGCGTCCGCCCTGCACATCATCGACGGGCTCGCGTCTTCGGGCGCACTCGCCGGATACCACCTTCTTCCCGCGACACGGGCGGAGCTGCTGCTGAGGCTCGGGCGTGACGACGAGGCTCGCAGCGAGTTCGCCGTGGCAGCGTCGCTCGCGGGCAACGATCGAGAACGTGCTCTGCTGCGGGCCAACGCCGAGGAGCGCTGAGCACGACCCACACACAGAGAACCGCCCTCTTCGCCAGCGACGCTGGAGAGGAGGGCGGTTCCGGTAGTGCGGTGTGTCAGCTGCGGGCCTTGCTGCCGCGACCGACGATCAGACCGTAGATCAGCAGCACGATGATCGAGCCGCCGATGGCGAGGAGCCAGGTACCGAGGTCCCAGAACTCGGTCAGAGGACGGTTCAGGATCAGGCTTCCGAGCCATCCGCCGAGGAAGGCGCCGACGACGCCGAGCAGCAGCGTGATGAGCCATCCGCCGCCCTGCTTTCCGGGCAGGATCAGCTTGGCGATTGCTCCGGCGATGAGGCCGAGAAGAAGGAATCCGAGAAAGCTCATGTTCAGCTCCTTTGTTTCGTGAGCCCCGGGGTGCCAGGGCTCGTGTGATCCATGGTGCCCTCTCAGCTGATTATCAGCCAACCCCTTGCGCTGAGGCCCCCGGGTATGCGAAGAGGCCCGCCTCCCCCAAGGGAGACGGGCCTCATCGAAGTGATTCGCGTCAGTTGTTGCCGCGGATGATCGCGATCATCCGCAGGATCTCGACGTAGAGCCAGACGACCGTGACCATGATGCCGAAGGCGCCGAGCCAGCCGTACTTGCGGGGAGCGCCGTTGCGCACGCCCTGCTGGATCTGGTCGAAGTCAAGCACCAGCGAGTACGCGGCCATGATGACGACCAGGACGCCGATGATCAGTCCGAGCGGGATGCCCATGATCTCAGCGCTGTACAGACCGAAGGCCTGGCCCTGGGGCAGGACGCCGGTCCACATCAGGACGAGGTTGAGGAGCGAGAAGACGAGGTAGCCGACCATCGCGATCATGAAGATCTTGGTCGCCTTCTTCGAGGCGCGGATCTTGCCGCTCGCGAAGAGCGCCAGCGTCACACCGACGACCGAGACGGTCGCGAGCGTCGCCTGCATGACGATGCCGGGCCAGATGACCTCGAAGAATGCCGAGATACCACCGATGAAGAGTCCCTCGAAAGCCGCGTACGCGAAGATCAGCGCGGGACGAACCTTCTTTCGCGAGGTGAACGAGATCACCATGGCGAGCACGAAGCCACCGAGCGCGCCGACGATCCAGGGCAGCATGTTCGGCTGGAACTGGTCATACGGGTTCTGCTCGGGGGCCGCGACGCCGCCGAGCGTCACGAACCAGCCGACGGCTGCGGTGACGAGCAGGATGGCGAAGAGTCCGGCGGTCTTCCAGACGGTGTCCTCGACGGACATGCGGTCGGTCTCGATCGCGCCGGCCGGGGGAGCGGCGTACATGCCCTCCAGCTGCGCGTTCGCGGCGGCGTCCATCGTGCCGTGCTGGAACGACGCGGCCTGCGCACCCTGAGCGCCCTGCGGCGCACCCGGGTAGGTCGCGACGTTACGCGGGTCCTGCTGCTGGAACGCCGGGTTGTTGAAGGCGAAGTTGCTCATGTGGGCCTCACTCCAAAGTGGGTTGTAGGTCGCTTTCCTCCACGATACCCGGAATGCGGGGTCATCAGGGTGTCCTACGCTGAGAGCGTGCCCAGGAAATCGCCTCTCGTGATCGGGCATCGCGGTGCGCCCGGCTACCGTCCGGAACACAGCCGTTCGTCGTACGAACTGGCACTCGCGATGGGGGTGGATGCGGTCGAACCCGACGTCGTCGCCACGAAGGACGGCGTGCTCATCGTGCGGCACGAGAACGAGATCTCGGGCACCACCGACGTCGCGGAGCATCCCGAGTTCGCCGACCGCAAGACGACCAAGCGCGTCGACGGCCAGGCGCTGACAGGGTGGTTCTCCGAGGACTTCACGTGGGATGAGCTGTCGACGCTGCGTAGCCGTGAACGGCTGCCCGAAGTGCGGCTCTCGAGCGCGAGCTTCAACGACTCGCAGGCCATCCTGCGGCTCACCGATGTGCTCGACATCGTGCGCGACGGGTCGATCGAGCACGGGCGCGAGATCGGCGTCGTGCTCGAGGTCAAGCACGCCACCTACTTCGCGAGCATCGGCCTCGATCTCGCGCCACTGATCGAGCGCGACCTTCGCGCCGCCGGGTGGGCCGACGGCGAGCTTCCGCTCATCATCGAGTGCTTCGAGTCGACGATCCTCGGCGAGCTCAAGGCGCGGGGGATCGCCGCCGCCTACATCTACCTGATCGAGGCCTCGGGGCGCCCCTTCGACCTTCTGGTCGCGCGGGGCAGGCAGGCGCTGACCTACAAGGCCACAGTCACCCCGCAGGGCCTCGACGGGCTGGTCGGTCAGGTCGACGGCATCAGCGTGAACAAGCGGATGCTGCTGACGCCGGGCAACTCGATCGTCGCCGACGCGCATGCCCGGGGACTCACGGTCTTCACGTGGACGTGCCGACCCGAGAATGCGTTCCTCTCGGCGGAGTTCCGCGGCGCGGGTGGCAAGAGCGCCTACGGCGACTACGAGGCGGAGTGGGACGTGATCAAGCGCTCCGGCGTCGACGGGGTCTTCGTCGACCACCCCGATCTCGGCGTCAGCTTCTTCCGCGGCTGAGGCCTCGCTCAGAGGGTGCGGTCGGCTCAGAGCGGACCGAGCACGTCCTGCACCGGTCGCTCGAGATGCAGCGCTCGCAGGGGCGTGAGGATCTCCCGCTCCTCGAAGCGGAAGTGCGACTCCATGATCGCCCCGATCCCGTCGAGGTGTCGCTCGATCGCGTCGGCGCTCTCACCGCTGTCCACCGCTGCACGCATGCCGCCGAGCAGGTGAGCGAGCATCGAATGATCCTGCATGAGCTTGTCGATGACGTCGCCGAGCTCCGGATGCTCTTCTCTCAGTGCGGGGAACAGCGCGCGGTCCTCGCTCAGGTGATGCCCGTCGAGGGCGGAGCAGAAGCCGATGCAGAACAGCGCGAGCTCGCGTGCGGCATCCGGCGACGCCGACTCCTGCTCGAGCGCTGTCCGGGTGGCCTCGAGGGCCGCGCGGAGTCGGGTGTGAGCCCGGCGGAGTTCTTCATCCCAGGCGATCAGGCGATCGGCATCCATCCCGGCCAGTCTAGGACCGGCGTCGGTGTCAGAGGGTGCGGTCGAACGCGCCCTTGCGCGACACGATCTCCTTGCCGAGCGGCATCAGCGAGACGGGCACCATCTTGAAGTCGGCGATGCCCATCGGGATGCCGATGATCGTGACGCAGAGCAGAAGGCCCGAGACGATGTGGCCGATCGCCAGCCACCAGCCCGCAAGGATCACCCAGAGCACATTCCCGAGGAACGAGCCGACCCCGGAGGTCGGCTTGCTGACGATCTCGCGCCCGAACGGCCAGATCGCGTAGCGAGCGATGCGGAACGAGGCGATGGCCCAGGGGATCGTCACGATCGGGATGCACAGCAGGATGCCCGCCAGCATGTAGCCGAGGAAGAGTCCGAATCCGGCGAAGATCAGCCAGATGATGTTGAGGATCGTGCGCACCGCCTGATTCTCGCACCGCAGCCTGAGCATCCGCCCTCTCCCGGCCGCGTCTCGGGTCGATGGCGAACCGCCACCGATCGTTCACCATCCGTGCACCTGGGGGTCGTCGGGTGGCCACGCGGCGTCGCTGATGTGGAGTCATACCCGTCTGATTCCCCCAGGAGCCCCATGTCCCGCCTGCAATCCGCGGCTGCGGTCACGACGGTCTGCGCGCTCAGCGCAGCCGCTCTGCTCGCCGTGCCCCTCGCCGCCACCGGAGCCGAACTCGGCATCCGGATCAACGAAGTCGAATCCAGCGGGGGCGTTCCCGGAGACTGGATCGAGTTCGTCAACACCTCCGACGCCGTCGTCGATCTGAGCGGCTTCGTCGTCAGGGACAACGGCGACGACGAGTCGTATGTGTTCCCCGAAGGATCGTTCGTCGAACCCGGAGCCCACCTCGTGCTCGATGAGGCAGGCGCCGGAGTCGACGGCTTCACCTTCGGTCTCGGAAAGGACGACCAGGTTCGTCTGTTCGACCCGAGCGCGATCCTCGTCGATGAGACCGCCTGGACGGCTCACGCCGCTGTCACGTGGGGTGCCCGCGAGGTCGCAGGCACGGTCGAGTGGGCGGAGACCACCGAGTCCACGAAGGGCGCGGCCAACGTGTTCGCCCCGGATGCCCCTCTCGGCGGTTCGATCGTCATCAACGAGGTCGATTCGCAACCGGCGGACTGGGTCGAGTTCCACAACTCCGGAGACGCGGCACTCGACATCTCGGGCTACGAGATCCGCGACAACTCCGACGATCACCGCTGGCAGTTCCTTCCGGGGACACAGATCGCCGCCGGCGGATTCCTCGTGGTCGAGGAGGGCACGATCGGCCTCGTCGACGGCGCCGAGACCGCGTTCCGCGATCCGATCGGGATCGGCAGCGCCGACCGCATCCGGCTGTTCGACGCCGGTGGCGCGCAGATCGACGACACTCTGCCGTGGGAGGGCCACGCCGAGATCGACGGCGACTCCGCCGCCGCGACTCTCGCGCGCTGCCCTGACGGCGAGGGCGCCTTCGTGCTTGCCCACCCGACCATGGGCGCCGCGAACTCGTGCGTGATGCCCGACGTGGTCATCAACGAGATCGAGTCCAACGGCGACGCGACAGACTGGGTCGAGGTGGTGAACTCCGGCAGCACGGCGGTCGACCTCTCCGGCTGGACGCTCATGGACGGCGATCCGGTCGGCCACGCAGCTGAGACGACTCCGCTGCCTGCGGGAACCGTCCTCGAACCGGGTGCACATTTCGTCTTCGATCAGCCGACGGACTTCGTCTTCGGCCTGGGCAACGGCGACACGGTCACGGTGCGAGACGCGAACCTCAACGTCGTGGATGAGCACGTCTACGATGTGCACGCGGCCGGCGTCCTCGCCCGCTGCGCAGACGGCAGCGGAGACTTCATCGACCTCGCGGTCTCGACCAAGGGGCAATCCAACGCGTGCGGCAACGCGGTGCGGATCAACGAGGTCGAGTCCGACGGCGGCTCGCCGGGCGACTGGGTCGAGCTCGTCAACCCGACGGCATCCGTCCTCGACGTCTCCGGCATCATCGTGAAAGACGACGACGACACGCACTCATACGCGATCCCGGCCGGTACCACGATCGGTGCGGGCGGATACCTCGTCGTCGAGGGCGCCGACCTCGGCTTCGGGCTGGGCGGCGGTGACACCGTGCGCCTGTTCGACGACGGTCTGCTGGTCGACTCGACCACGTGGGGCGAAGGCCACGCCGCGACCACCTGGGGGCGGTGCCCCGACGTGACCGGAGCATTCGCCGTCACCGCGGAGAGCACCAGGGGCGCGGCCAACATCTGTGCCGGAGAGATCGAGATCGCGCCGTGGCCCGGCTCTGCCGAGGTCCGAGTGCTCGACACCGCGCCGACCTTCCTCGAGGACAGCTCGGGGCTCGACGTGCAGGAGACCGCCGACGGATCGTTCCTCTGGGCCGTCGACAACGGCGACGGTCGCATCTGGAAGCTCGAGGCCCACGCCGACGGCTCCTTCTCGCAGATCCCCGGCTGGGAATCAGGCAAGCGCGTGCGATTCCAGAAGGATGCTGCGGACCCGGGCGCCGCCGGCCCCGACACCGAGGGCATCACCGTCGACGGCGACGGGGCGGTCTACGTCGCCTCTGAGCGCGACAACAGTGCGAAGGGCGTGAACCGGAACACCGTCCTGAAGGTCGATCCCGAGGCGTCCGCCGGTGATCTCGTCGCCGAGCAGGAGTGGGATCTGACCGCGCTGCTGCCGGACGTGGGAGCCAACCTCGGCATGGAGGCGGTGCAGTGGGTGCCTGACAGCGCACTAGAGGGCGCGCTGTTCGACATCAACAGCGGCACGGCGTACGACGCCGCCGACTATCCCGGTCACGGTGGCGGTCTCTTCTTCGTGGCTGTCGAGGACAACGGTCACGTGTACGCGTTCGCGCTCGCCGCCGACGGCCAGGCGACCCTGGTCTCGGAGATCGCACCGGGCCTGACCGGGGTCATGGCACTCGACTACGACAGCGTGCTCGATGTGCTGTGGACGGTCTGCGATGACGGCTGCCAGGGCCAGTCGGCGCAGATCACCCTGAACGGCACGGCTCAGCCCGGCCTCGCTCACTTCGCTCGCCCCGCCGGAATGCCGGACATCAACAACGAGGGATTCGCGACGGCTCCTGCCTCGCTGTCGGTCGACGGTGAGCGCCCGGTCTGGTGGTTCGCCGACGGCTTCGCATCGGAGGCGTTGCGCGTCGGCACCCTCCCCGGCGTGACCGGAGAGAACCCGGGAGAGAACCCCGGAGAGATCCCGGGCGAGAACCCGGGCGCGAACCCGGTCGAGAACCCGGGTGGGAACCCGGGTGGCGAAAACGGCGTCCCCGCCCCGAGCGGGCTCGCAGCGACCGGGGCGGAGGTTCCGGTCGCGATGATCGCCCTGGCGCTGATGCTCGTCATCGCCGGCGCGCTGGTCGCCCGCCGACGTCGTCACTCGGCCTGATACGACGCATCGACACGAAGACGGGCTGGTGCACGATGACTCGTGCACCAGCCCGTCCTCTCGTGCGCTGTCGCCGATGTGCGAGCGGTCAGAGCCCCAGCACGGCACGCGCGCCGTCTGAGTCCGCCTGGCGGTACTCGTCGGCGAGACGCGCGGCTCGTTCGGCCGCGAGACGCAGGGTGCCGGCGTGCAGTCGCCACTGCGCGTCGAGCGCGGACGAGCGCCGGGTGAACGCATTCTGCGCCTCGCCGTCCCAACGACTCTGCAGGTCTCGCGCCGAGCCCGACAGGGAGTCGAGGGTCTCGACGATCGACGCGGCCGACGCCGCTGTGCTCGCGGCGGCCTCGGCGAGGAGATCCGGATCGACCTTGAGATCCATGGCCGGTCAGCTCTCCAGCCCGGGCGACGGGTAGCCGCGTCGCGCATCGGATTTCAGGCTCGTCGCGATGTCGGAGTCCTCGCCGAACAGCTCGGCACTTCGCTCGGCCAGTGCCGACATCGCCTTGTGCTGGGCCATCGCGATGGTCTCGAGCGTCACCTGCGCCAGGGCGGGCAGCGTGAGCGCTTCGGCCGCGGGGCCGAACTCGAGCCCGGCGAGCTTGCCGCCGACCTTCGAGCTCACGGTGACCTCTCCGCGAGGGCTGCGGGCCGACTCGACGAGCGTGTCGACGTCGGCCGCGAGGGCCTGCGCGCGCGCCTGGTTCTGCTGCGCCTGCCGATTGATGTCATCGAGCTGCTTGCGGGCGGCGGCGAATCCCTCATCGATGCCGAACGTGCTGTCGTCCATGTGGTCCTCTTTCATTCCTGCACTGTCACGCCGGTCGGAACCTCGGGCACGTCTCCGGGCCACGATCCGAGCCGCTCGCGGTTCTGCGCGCCCTGATCCTTGTCTTCCATGAGGTCGATGGCGGCAGTGCTGTACGGGCTCGGTGACGACGTGGAGTCGCGCGCCCAGCCTGCCTGTGCGGCGGCGGCGGCCACGTCGAAGCCCCCGCTCGAGGATGTGCGCACCCTGACGTCGATGCGCGCATTCGGCATATAGCCCTCGCGCACGGACCAGACCGATGCCACGACGAAGTCGACCAGCGCGGCCCCGTCGGCGATCGCGAAGCCCGGCTCGACTTCGAGACCGACCGCGTACCCGGTGTTGCCCTTCACGTTCGGCTTGTCGCCGCCGGCGATGTCGGAGACGACGATGCCGGGGATCGACTCGAGGGACTCGCGCATCTCGGCCAGAGTCTGTCCACCTGACGCGGCATCGTGCGGGATGTCATTCTGGGCACCGCCACCGCCACCGCCGCCGCCGAAGGCGCAGCCGGTGAGCGCGAGCACGCTCATGGCGACCGCGGAGAGGGCGAACCAGCGCTTAGCGGCCATATCTCATCATGTCCTCGAGTCGGTACTGCATGTCGGCCCAGATGCTGACATCCGAGATGCCGGCGTAGGCCGGATTGGTGTTGCCGGGGAATCCCATTCCCGTCAGGATCGTCTCGTCGTACGCGCCGGTGACTTCGAAGACGCCGTGGCCGTCGACGTTGCGAAGTCGGAACGCGACCTCGCCCGGATACTCCGGGTGCCCCGGCTGGGCGGCGATCACGAAGCCGTCGGCCGTGACCTGCTGCACGACGATGTCACCTGCGGTGACCCCGGGGATGCCCATCCCGAACAGCGACGTCTTGATCGTCTGCCCCTCGCCGGTGAGCTGCATGTTGAGCTGCGAGTTGTCGCCCTCGCGAGAGGGGAGGAACACATGGCCGAACTCCTGCTGGAGCATCTGGTTCAGCTGCTCGGTGGTCATGTCCGTGGCGCCGAGATCGAACTGGTGCGAGTAGCCCAGGTCATAGTCGCCGCGGATCTCGTGATCAGAGCCGGGATACGGAGTGGGTCCGGGGTTGTAGGTGTCGCCCAGGCTTCCCGGCGGGATCGCGCCGGGCAGGCCGCCCAGCGGGCCGAGGAGCGTGCCAGGGGGGAACTGCGCGAGCAGCTCGCCGAGCAGGTCTTCCAGCCGCTGGTGGAAGGGGATGATCGCGCGGTAGAGATCCGTGGCGAGACGCAGCATCTCGCGCAGGGCCTGCAGAGCGCGGTCGATGTTCGACGTGACCTCGGACACGACCTGCGCGCAGTTGTCGGCGAACTCCTGAATCACCTGCGCCTTCTTGTCGAGCTCCCATGGCCAGCTGCCGAACAGGAAGTCCTTGATGCTGCCGCCGACGGTCGACAGCAGCTCGAAGCCGGCGCACACGAGCGAGCGCATGATCTCCACCGCACGCACACACAGCTGGAGGGCCTGGCTCATGACCTTCGACCAGTCGGCGATCGAGTGCGTCGCCGCGGTGAGCACGCGCAGCGAACCCTCGACCACGAGAGCCGTGATGCCCTGCACATGACCGCTGATCTGGGTGAGAGCCTGTTGGTAGAGCGCAGAGGTCGATTGCACATCGCCTGCGTATGTCTCCCATGCGTGGGACGCCTGGTAGAGGCCGGCGGGGTCGCCGGTCACCTGCTCGAGCAGCTGCTCCAGCGGGCGGACGAACTGCATGATCTCGGATGCGAAGCCGCTGAGCCCGCCGCCGCAGTCGTCGCCGGCACCGCCGCCGGCCGGAAGCTGACTGCTCCAGCTGCCGGAGGCCAGAGAGGCGGCTGCTGCGTCGGCCTCGGGGAGTACGGCGGTGCTCACCTCAACCCTCCGACGCGATGCGATCGAGGTCGGCGCGGCCGGTGTCGTCGACGGTGTGGAATCCCTCGACGGCCTTCTGCACGCCGTCGGCGGTGCGCTGCGAGACGGTGCCGACGAAGCCCGCGGCACCCTCGACGACACTGCCGATCGAGTTCAGCACAGGCGGGATGAACGCTCCGATCGGGCCGAATGCCATGCCAGGCACCGCGGAGGAGATGCTGTTCCGCGACGCCGCGAGTTGCGATGCCGCCTCTGTCAGGGCAGTGCGCACGGCATCGTAGGCCTCGCTGCTGACTTCGATCTGCGCCATCTGTTCGAGCTCCCCCGTGAAGTGCGTGCCGGACCGCCGGATCGGCGAGCAGACGGATTCCACGATATGTCGGCATCATGCGGATGCCAAGCTCCCACCACGGCGGGTGGATCCTTCCCGCCGGCAGTGTCGGTGGCGCGGCCTAGACTCGTAGAGCCATGACCGAAGCCCCCCTCATCGTCCCCGGATCCGTCGGCCCCCGCTCCACCGGAGCGCAGGGGCAGGACGACCTCCTCGCCGGCCTCAACCCGCAGCAGCTCGAGGCGGTGACCTATCGCGGCCCCGCGCTGCTGATCGTGGCTGGCGCAGGTTCGGGCAAGACCAGCGTGCTCACCCGCCGCATCGCCTCGCTGCTGAGGGCGCGAGAGGCCTGGCCCAGCCAGATCCTCGCGATCACCTTCACCAACAAGGCAGCCGGTGAGATGCGCGAGCGAGTCGAGGCGATCGTCGGCGAGGCCGCTCGGGGCATGTGGATCTCGACGTTCCACTCCGCCTGTGTGCGGATCCTCCGGCGCGAGGCCCAGCAGTTCGGGTTCACCAAGTCGTTCACGATCTACGACTCGGGCGACTCGCGCGCGCTGATCAAGCGTCTGGTCAAGCAGCACGAGGCCGACGCCTACGGGCTCACCCCCGGTGCCGTGCAGTCGCGCATCTCGAAGCTCAAGAACGAGCTGTCGGACGCCGACGCCTACGCGCGTCAGGCGAACATGAGCGACCCGGCCGAGCGGATCTTCGTCGAGCTGTTCGCCGACTACCAGCGTCAGCTGCAGAAGGCGAACGCGTTCGACTTCGACGACCTGATCGGGCAGACGGTGCACCTGTTCCGTGCGTTCCCGCAGGTCGCAGACACCTACCGCCGTCGTTTCCGTCACGTCCTCGTCGACGAGTATCAGGACACGAACCACGCCCAGTACGCGCTCATCCACGAGCTCACGCGGCCGGTGACCGGCGAGAGCCCAGATCCGTATGCCTCCAACGGCATGATGATCTTCGAGCCCGAGACCACTCCCGAGCTCGAGGGCGCCTCGCTCACCGTGGTGGGTGACTCCGACCAGTCGATCTACGCCTTCCGCGGCGCCGACATCCGCAACATCAGCGAGTTCGAGCGCGACTTCCCCGGTGCGCGCGTCGTGCTGCTCGAGCAGAACTACCGGTCGACCCAGAACATCCTCTCCGCGGCGAACGCCGTGATCGGCAACAACTTCGACCGCAAAGACAAGAAGCTCTGGAGCGACAAGGGCGACGGCGACATGATCGTCGGCTTCACCGGGTACTCGCAGCACGATGAGGCGCAGTTCGTGGCCGACGAGGTCGAGGCGCTGCACCGTGCCGGGATGCCGTACTCCGAGGTGGCTGTCTTCTATCGCACGAACTCGCAGTCGCGCGCACTGGAAGAGATCTTCATCCGCTCGGCCGTGCCCTACAAGATCATGGGCGGCACGAAGTTCTACGAACGTGCCGAGATCAAAGACGCTCTCGCCTATCTGGTCGCCGTCGCGAACCCCGCCGACGAGATGGCGGTGCGACGCATCCTCAACAAGCCCCGCCGCGGCATCGGCGATGTCACCGAGACGGCGATCGCCCGCTTCGCCGAAGAGCACGACATCACGTTCCGCCAGGCGCTGTCCGTGCCCGAGCAGCTGGGCTTCGGCCCGAAGATCCAGGCCGGCATCGCCCAGCTCGATGCCGTGCTGGCCGAAGCGACCGAGATCATGCTCCCCGCCTCCGGCGAGGTGCCCGCACCCACCACCGTCGCCGACGGGCTCAGCGTGCTGCTGTCGAAGAGCGGCTACCTCGATGCGCTGCGCGCGAGCCGCGACCCGCAGGACGAGGCGCGTGTCGAGAACCTCGACGAGTTCGTCGCCGTCGCCCGCGACTTCGCACGCAACAATCCCGACGGGACGATCGTCGACTTCCTCACGGAGGTCGCCCTCGTCTCGGACGCAGACGATCTCGACGACGAGTCGGGTTCGGTGTCCCTGATGACTATGCACACCGCGAAGGGACTCGAGTACGACGCGGTGTTCGTGACCGGCGTCGAAGAGGATCTCATCCCGCACCGCATCTCGGCCGGAGAGCCGGGCGGCCCGCAGGAGGAACGTCGGCTCTTCTACGTCGGCATCACCCGCGCACGCAAGCGTCTGCACCTGTCGCTCGCGATGACCAGGGCCCAGTTCGGAGAGGTCTCGGTCGCCATGCCCAGCCGTTTCCTGCAGGAGATCCCCGCTGGGCTCATCGACTGGCGCCAGTCGCCGGGTGACGTCAACTCTCGCGGTGGCATGCAGTCCCGCGCGCTCAATGCGCGCCGAGGCGGCGGATTCGGTGGCTCCGGTTCGGGCGACCGATTCGGCGTGAAGCAGTTGCCAGGGCGCGACTCGCTCAAGCCCCTGTCGACAGCGATGGACAAGTTCCCCAACCGGGTGACGGCGAAGATGCGCGACAACGGCGACCTCGAGCTCGTCGCCGGTGATCGCATCCGCCACTCGGACTTCGGCGAGGGACGAGTCGATGCGGTGACGGGCGAGGGGGCCAAGCGCATCGCGCACGTGCGTTTCGATTCCGCCGGCCAGAAGAAGCTGTTGATCAAGGTCGCGCCGATCGAGAAGATCTAGCCCTGTGGCGGGTTAGGCTGGCTGATATGGCCCTGTTCTCCCGCCGCAAGAAGTCCGCTGACGACGCCGTCGCCGACCAGACCGAGACTGAGACCGAGACCGAGGAGTCTGCCGTCGACGCTCCGGAGGCGGAGGCAGCCTCCGAAGCCGCCGAGGTCACGCCCACGATCGGGATCTCCGTGCAGGCGTTCCGCGGTGTGGGCGCGCAGGCCGGACCCGAGGTCGAACTGCCCGACCCAGACGCGGCTCCCGCGGCATCCGCACCGACCGCCGCACAGGCTCCCGCGGCACCGGCCGCGGCACCTGCGCCCGTGGTCGAGCCCGAGCGCAAGCTGCCCCTGGCACCCGCGCTGCCACCCGAGCAGACCGAGACCGTCGCGGGCATGAAGGACAACGTCCTGCTGCGCGAATCGCTCAAAGAGGTCGAGCAGGGTGCGACCAACGAGCAGCTTCTCGGAGTTCTCCGCCAGGCGCTGCAGGGCCACATGTACATCCGGGTGAACGGCGATGCTCGTGCGCAGATCAGTGAGGGCAAGCCCCTCGCTGTCGCGGTGGTGCGCGATGGCGAGCGGCAGTTCATGCTGGCGTTCAGCTCGGCGGCCGCCGTGCGCGACTCCGTGCAGCTCGAGAAGGACCCGACGGCGACCTCGGCCGTCGCCCAACCCGTCACGTCGGTTCTGCAGCAGGTGGTCTCCGGTGATTTCGCCGGCCTCATCGTCGACAACGCCTCGGCCCCGCACCGGGTGGTGTTCCCGACCGAACTGCTGCAGAAGGCCCTCGAGCAGGCGGATGTCGACATGACCGTCAAGTCGCTCATCGCCGCCCCGCGGGAGCAGGACACCGCCTCGAAGGTCGGTGAGGCGCTCGCGACGAAGCGCATGTGGGTCGCCGTCAACGAGGGCAACCCCGGAGGACAGGTCGGCATCGCCGAGGCGCAGACTCCTGACGGCAAGCGGTTCCTGCAGCTGTTCTCGCACCCGCTCGAGGTGCTCGCGCTCGGTCGCGGCGACCGACCGCTGCCGTTCGAGCCCCTGCAGCTGGCGAAGATCCTGTCGAGCCACATCGACATGGCCGGTGTCATCATCGACCCGGCCGGGCCGAGCATCGTGGTCGAGCGCGATGCGCTCACCTCTGTGCTGATCCTGGCGATCGACATCGACGACTGACGGGCTTCCGCGCGTCGCACCCGCCCCCTAGGGTCGGAGCATGGCCTCAGAACGCGTGCCCCTGACCGTCATCGATCCTGATGGGGAGCGCGAGGTCGTGCTCTCCAGCCCGAACAGGGTGGTGTGGCCGAAGGACGGCATCACGAAGGCCGAGCTCGCGGAGTACTTCCAGCTCGTCAGCGCTCCGTTCCTCGAGGCGAACGGCAACCGTCCCGTCTCGCTCGAGCGCTTCCGTGACGGGCTCGGCAGTGACGGCTTCTTCTCGAAGAACCCGCCCAAGGGCACGCCCGACTACGTCGACGCGGTCACGGTGACTTACAACAGCGGGCGTCGCCATCCGCAGATCGTGCTCAACCGACCCAGCGCGATCGTCTGGGCGGCGCAGATGAACACGATCGTGTTCCACCCGTGGGCGTCGCTCGCCTCCGACCCCGACAACCCGGTCGAGTTGCGGATCGACCTCGATCCACAACCGGGAACCGGGTTCGCCGATGCCATTCCCGCCGCACACGCGCTGCGAGAGGTGCTCGGCGAGGTCGGGCTCGACGCGTTCGTGAAGACCAGTGGCAACCGCGGGCTGCACGTGTTCGCACCGATCGAGGCGACGCACGAGTTCCTCGACGTGCGGCACGCCGTGATAGCGGCCGGCCGAGAGCTGGAGCGACGGATGCCCGAGCGGGTCACGATGAGCTGGTGGAAGGAGGAACGAGGGGAGCGGGTCTTCATCGACTTCAACCAGGCCAACCGCGACCGCACGATGGCCGGTGCCTACAGCCCTCGGGCTCTCCCCGGCGCCACTGTCTCGACTCCGGTGCACTGGGACGAACTCGACGACCTCGACCCCGCCGGGTTCACGGTGCGCAGCATTCCGAAACGACTCGATGAGGTCGGAGATCCCTGGGCGGGCAAGCAAGACAAGCCCGGTCGCATCGACACGCTGCTGGAGTGGTGGCAGCGTGACCTCGGGGCGGGTCTGGGGGAGCTGTCGTTCCCGCCCGAGTTCCCGAAGATGCCGGGCGAGCCCCCGCGTGTGCAGCCGAGCAAAAAAGTCGAGGGCAACTGGGACGCGAACGGCGACCCGATCGACGGGTGAGCCTCAGCCGATGACGGCGGCCAGGTCGTATCCGGCCACCGTGTCGAGCTGGTCGTAGGTGCACGAGCGGGCATCCCGGTCGGGACGCCAGCGCTCGAACTGCACTGTGTGCCGGAATCGCGAGCCTTCGAGCTGGTCGTAGCGGACCTCGAGCACGAGCTCGGGTCGCAGACGCACGAACGACACGTCCTTCGATCCGCTGAAGCGCGAGCGCTCACCCTCTCCGGTGACGGCATCGCCCGCATCGTCGCGCTCCACCAGCGGGGCGAGCTCCTCGACGAGTTCCCTTCGGCGTGCATCGCTCCATGCGGCTACGCCGCCGACCTGCCGCAGCGTGCCATCGGCATCGTAGAGGCCGACGAGCAGCGACCCGACCCCCGATCCCGATTTGTGCACGCGGTATCCGAGCGCGACCACGTCGGCCGTGCGCGCGTGCTTAATCTTGACGAGGGTGCGCTTGCCCGGCGCGTACGGCTGATCGAGCGGCTTGGCGACCACCCCGTCGAGGCCCGCGCCCTCGAACTCGGCGAGCCAGCGCACTGCCGCGTCACGATCGCGGGTGGTGCGCGTGATGTGCAGGGGATGCTCGACCTCGGCCATCAGCGTCTCCAGGCGCTCGCGACGCTCGGCGAACGGAGTGCTCAACAGGTCTTCGTCGTCGACCGCCAGCAGGTCGAACGCGATGAACATCGCCGGTGTCTCTGCCGCCAGCCTGGTGACTCGTGAGGCTGCGGGGTGGATGCGCTGGCTCAGAGCCTCCCAGTCGAGCCGCTGCGCCCCCGCCGGCCCCGTGGCGACGACGATCTCGCCGTCGAGCAGGCACGGGCCAGGCAGCAGACGGGGGATCGCTTCGACGAGCTCGGGAAAGTACCTGGTCAGCGGCTTCGCCCCGCGGGAGCCGATCTCGACGCTGTCGCCATCCCAGGCGATCAGCCCACGGAATCCGTCCCACTTGGGCTCGAACAGCAGCCCGCCGGTGGACTTCGCGGGGTCAGGGACGGATGCTGCCGCCTTCGCCAGCATCGGGGAGGGGATCTCGTAGCGCATGGGTCCATCCTGGCGGCGGCGGCGCCGCGGCAGAAGGGCGACTTCGGGGCTGTCAGCCGAACAGGTCGTCGAGCGAGACGCGGGTGCCCGCATCCTTCAGCGCCGTCCGGGCGGCGTGCCATCCGGCCATGCCGTTGACTCCGGGCCCCGGCGGGGTCGAGGCCGAAGCGAGATACACGCCGTGCATCGGCGTGCGCCAGGGGGCGGTGCCGAGCACGGGTCTGCGAAGCGCCTGCGGAATGGTGAAGGCGCCGCCCAGGATGTCGCCGCCGATCTCCGACGGGTTGATCGCCTCGCGCGACGACGCGGGCACGGAGTGGTGGGCGAGGATGAGGTCGCGGAATCCGGGCGCGAACCGTTCGACCTGACGGGTGATGAGCTCGGTGGCGTCGAGGTCGGAGCCCTGCGGCACATGGATGTACGCCCACAGCACCGCCTTGCCCTCGGGAGCTCGGCTCGGATCGAAGACCGATGGCTGCACGGACAGCACGTAGGGGCGATCGCTGATGCGGCCGCGGGCGACGGCGTTCTCGCTCTCCCAGATCTCGGCCGCCGATCCGCCGATGTGCACGGTGGGCGACTGCCCGACCTCGGCGTTGGTCCACGGGATGGGGCCGTCGAGCGCGAAGTCGACCTTCGCGGCAGCAGGCCCGTAGCGATAGCCACGGATCGCCCGCGCGTACGACGCGGGGATGTCGGGGTGGGTGAGGGTGAGCCGGGGCGACGTGTTCAGCATCAGCAGATCACCGCGGGCGGGGTCGCCCCAGTCGAGCGATGCCAGGTCGGTGATGTGGGCGCCCGATTCGACGGATCCGCCATGGGCCTCGATGTCGGCGACCATGCTGTCGGCGATGTTCTGCGCACCGCCGCGCGGGTACATCCACCCTCCGGCGTGCGCCTGCGCGGCCAGCAGCAGCCCGGCGGCGGCGCCGGCGAGGGAGGGGAGGGGAGTGTTCGCGTGCGCCAGAACGCCCGCGACCAGGCCCGCGGCCTCTTCGGTGCGGAAGGTGCGCCGGGCCAGGGGCGTGCCCTGCTCGAGCATCCGCAGCGCGAACCGGAGAGCTGTGATCGGCTCGCGGGGAATCCGGAGCATCTGATTTCCGGTGAAGTCGACGACACCCTCGACATGGGTGCTGAGCGGGCGCAGAAGCGACAGCCAGGCGCGCTCGTCGGCGCCGAGCCCCGCTGCGGTGCGCTCGATGTCGCGCCAGGCGATGCCGGCTCTGCCTCCGTCGAGCGGGTGCGCGTAGGAGACGTCGGGCAGAATCCAGTCGATCCGGTCGGCGAGGCCGAACGCCTGGAAGAACGACGACGAGAGCGCGGCCGGATGCACCGCGGCACAGACATCATGGCGGAAGCCGGAGAGGGTCGACTCGGCGGTGCGGACTCCGCCGCCGATGGTGTCCGCCGCCTCGAGGACGCGCACCTCGTAGCCCGCTCGGGCGAGGGTCACGGCCGCCGCCAGGCCGTTCGGTCCGGAGCCGATGATCGTCGCGCGTGCCATTCGGCCAGTCTTCCATGCCCGGGCGTGAGATCCTTGAGGAAATGAATGAAGTTCAGGGCCCGACCCCCACAGGCAACTCCCGTCCGTACCGAACCCTCGCGGAGGCGCTCCGAGCGCACCGCATCGCCGAAGAGAACCATGAGTTCATCGCGGCGATCACGGATGCCGTCGGCATCTCGTCCTACATCGACCGAGGCCGCTACATCGAGGCGATCCGCCGCGGTGAGGGCGCCTCGCTGCACATCGGCAAGACCTACACCAACGGCTTCGCCGAAGATGAGGTCGTCGTCGTCGGCTCCACACCCCTGCGTCTGCGACCCAGCGAGGGCCGTGCTCCGTACTTCTTCGTGACGCACCCGAGCGAGTTCCGACCCATCGCTCCGGTCAAGGCGAAGCGCACCACGACTCCTCGAGTCGCGGCGGCGCCGAAGGCCGAGCGTGCGACGAAGACGAGCGAGCGCGACTACGGCGTGTGCGACGTGTGCTTCATGGTGAAGACGCCCGCCGGCGGTTGCGGCTGCGACTGACGCCCGCGGTCACCGCGTCTCGAAAGGCACCCCGGTGAGCTTCTCGGACACGTCCCAGATCCTCCGGGCCGACGCATCGTCCCGCAGACGCGAGTAGAGCTTCTGGGGCGCGGGCGGGCCGCCGAGGTGACCGATCCCCGACGGCCCGTAGAACCCTCCGCCGACGGCATCCGCTGAGGTCGCCGCGTAGAGCGCGGGAAGTCCTGCGGACTCGGCGGTGCCGACGATCAGACCTCGGCGTGAGAGCGCGTCGATGACGCGGCGCGCTGGCGTCTGCGTCGCGCGGCCGAGATCCGGCTGCGCGGCCAGCAGGTTCGTCGGTGCGACCCCCGGGTGCGAGAGCAGGCTGGTGATGCCCCATCCCTCGGCCTCGCTGCGTCGCTGAAGTTCGAGCGCGAACATTCCGAACGCGATCTTGGACTGGCTGTAGGCGCGCATCCCGTTGTACGAGCGCTCCCACTGCAGGTCGTCCCAGTTGATGCCTCCGCTGTCGGCCGCGACGCTGATCTGCGACACGACCCTGGCTTCACCGGCCACGAGCAGGGGGAGCAGCCGTCCGACGAGTGCGAAGTGCCCCAGATGGTTGGCACCGAACTGCAGCTCGAAGTCGTCCGCCGTGGTGCTGCGGTCGGGCGGCGTCATCACTCCGGCGTTGTTGATGAGGATGCTGATCGGCTCTCCGTCGTCTTGCAGCGTCGATGCGAATGCGGCGACCGAGTCGAGCGACGAGAGATCGAGATCCCGCAGCGAGATGCGTGCCTGCGGAGTCGTCTCACGGATGCGAGCGATCGCCGCCTCGCCCTTGGTCCGATTGCGGACGGGCATGACGACCTCCGCGCCCGCGGCGGCGAGACGCGTGGCGATGCCCATCCCGATTCCGTCGCTTGCTCCGGTGATAACGGCGCGCGCACCGTGGAACGGCGGGATGGTCTGTTCTGCGTTCTTCCGCGGCATGTTCTCTCTTCTTCCTCGTCGGCTCCGATGCTCTCCCGTGTCCGCCGCGCGAACCAGGGATCGTCGATCCGTGGATCGCGCGGGAGTCGGCTGGTAGAACAGAGACGACGGCGGGAGAAGCGCATGGCGGTGGACCGACGGGGGCTCGCGGAGTTCTTGAGAACGAGGCGCGAGGCGCTGCAACCCGAGGATGTCGGGCTCGCCCGCGGAGAGCGGCGACGCACCGACGGCCTGCGAAGAGAGGAAGCGGCTTCGCTGTGCCACATGTCGACCGACTACTACGCGCGGCTCGAACAGGAACGCGGGCCCCAGCCCTCCGACCAGATGGTGGCGGCGATCGCCCAGGGACTGCACCTCTCGCTGGCAGAGCGAGACCATCTCTTCGCCCTCGCCGGTCACACGCCACCGGCGCGGGGCGCCGAGAGCGACCATGTGAGTCCGGGAATGCTGCGGATCTTCGATCGACTGTATGACACTCCCGCCGAGGTGGTCACCGAACTCGGCGAGACTCTGCGTCAGAGCCCGTTGGGCAGTGCCCTGGTGGGGGATCTCGTCGGTCTCCGTGGCCCTTCGCGCAGCATCGGATATCGATGGTTCACCGACCCCTCCGCCCGGCTGATCTACGACCCGGAGGATCATCCGTTCCTCTCCCGGCTGTGGGTGTCGGGGCTGCGTGAGATCGCCGCTCGTCGGGGCCCTGGGTCTCGGGCGGCGCGTTATGTCGAGCTCCTGACGGACCGGAGCGAGGAGTTCCGACGCATCTGGAAGAAGCACGAGGTAGGCCTTCGCCCCGGCGCGACCAAGCGCTTCATACATCCCGAGCTCGGGCGTCTCGAGCTCACGTGCCAGACGCTCGTCGATCCTGAGCAGTCGCACTCCCTGCTGGTCTACACCGCGGCGCCGGGCAGCGAGAGCCACGAGAAGCTGCGGCTTCTCTCGGTGATCGGTGGTCAGAGATTCGTCGGCGATCCCGCGCCGACCACTTCAGGCGGCAAGACCGACGGCTGACCCGCGACAGGCGCCGACCGCCGGATCAGGCGAAGGCGCTCATCCCGGTGATGTCACGGCCGAGCAGCAGGGCCTGCACGCTCTCGGTGCCCTCGTAGGTGTGGATCGCCTCGATGTCGGCCATGTGCTGCATCACGCCGTTCTCGAGCAGGATGCCGTTGCCGCCGAGCAGATCGCGGGCGATGGACGCCACGCGCCGTGCCGCGCGCGTGTTGTGGAACTTCGCCAGTGACGCCTGCGTGGGGCGGAGTTCGCCGGCCGTCTCGAGGTCGGCCAGGCGGCGGCAGTAGAGCTGCATCGCGGTGAGGTCCTCGAGCATGTGGGTGAGTCGCTCCTGCACCATCTGGAACTTGGCCAGCGGCTTGCCGAATTGGATGCGCTGCGTCGAGTAGGCGAGCGCGGCCTCGTAGCAGGCGGTCGCATGACCGAGCGCCGACCAGGCGACGCCCGAACGGGTCGCGTAGAGCACGATCGAGGCGTCCTTGAAGCTCTTCGTCCCCGGCAGCACGGAGTCCAGCGGCACCCGCACGTCGTCGAGCACGATGTGCGCCTGGTGGATGGCTCGGAGCGATGCCTTGCCGCGGATCGGGGTCCCGGTGTATCCGGGGGTGTCCTGTTCGACGAGGAAGCACCGCACGGCACCGTGCTCGGCCGCGGTCTCGTCATCGACACGGGCCCACACGAACGTGATGCCGCCCGAGGCGCCGTTGCCGATCCACTTCTTCGTTCCGCGGATGACCCATTCGTCGCCATCGCGGCGTGCGACGGTCTCGAGCGAGACGGAGTCCGACCCGTGGTCGGGTTCGGTGAGGGCGAAGGAGCCGAAGACTGAGCTGTCGGCGAGCGCCGTCAGCCACTTCTCCTGCTGCTCGGGTGAACCGAAGAGCGCGAGAGTGCGCAGTGCGAGCCCGCCCTGCACGGCGAGCACGGTGCCGAGAGACCCATCGCCGCGGGAGATCTCCATGTTGACGAGCCCCGCCGCGAGAGGGGAGAGGTGAGTGAGCGACGGATGCTCGATGCCGTCGACGACCAGGTCCATCTCGCCCATGCGGCGGGCGGCGTCGAGCGGGTACTCGGCGCGGTCCCAGGCATCCGCCATCTGCGGTCCGACCTCGTCGATGTACGCCTTCGCGCGATCCCAGGCGGCACGATCGGCGTCGGGGATGCCGGCGAAGACGGCGTAGTAGTCGCTGTCCTGTCGCCCGGTGATGTCGTACGACGAGACGCGCTCGCCGGGCAGGGGGGAGGCTGCGGTGCTCATGGTGACTCCTTCGTGACACCAAGTATCGTACTCCTCGATACTCGGTTCCACGACTCCGGATGCGGCGATCTGAGTCCGGAAGCGCACGCCAGTGCTATTCGGAAGGGAGTCGCGTCACGGCGAACGTCGTCGACGCGTCGCCAGGATAGTCAGCGACGAGTGTCCGGGTGAGATCCTCCCCGGGGGAGAGGAGCTCTTCGGGGAACGCGCCGACGATCGTGTAGCCCCCCGGATAAACGAGATAGGCGAGCGGTGCGAGCTCGGGATCCGTCGCTTCGACGTGCACGTCACCGCCGATGCGGAACGGGGCCGCCTCGATGCGGGTGGTGGACGCTTTGGCGTCGATGAACAGCAGCAGGGTGAAGGATGTCTCCAGTTCCCATTCCGAGGTCTGCTCGTTCCACATGACCTCGAGGCTGGCTTCGTTGGGCTGTTCATCGAGGTCGTATGTGAAGGCGACTGATCGATGATTCTCATCGCCATCGATCGTTCGCGTTTTACTGTCGATGACGACGTCCTCGATGCGCTCTGCGGCGAGGAGCACCGCGTCCGTGCGAAGCGTGTGGAAGTCCCCGTACTCCGCAATCGGCTTGTTCGTCGTCTCCACCTCGATCGCGTGCTGATCGAGCTCAGACGCCCTGGTGGCGTCACCCTCCGAGATCGCCGTGAGATAGTCCTTCACAACCCCAGTGGGGTCGCGTCGATCAGGGGTCGGCGCCGAACAGCTTGTCGCTGCCATCACCAAAGTGATGAGCACGATTCCTGCGCTGAGGTGCCTACTGGATCTGCGCAAACCTCGGTCCTTCCCAACGAATAACCGTAAAGTCGACTGCATTGATCTTGTTCTCGGTGCTTTGAGTCGAGGTGATCAAGATCTGCATTGTGCTGATCGCAGCAGTAGCGACGCCGCCGAGAGTGATGAGGAACGAGATGACGGCTCCCCACACCCCAGCGATCGCAGCGGGGCCCGATGCGGCCACCGCCGCGACCAAGCTGAAGATCGCTCCAACGACACCGAAGATCGCTGCTGTGGCTCCCCCGCATAGGAGTGTGAGCTGTACGTAGTAGTTCTCGATGTCGTCGGCATGGGTTCTCAGCACATCCTCGAAAACCGTCATGGCTGACTCCACGCGTGCGAGATTGTCTGGTTGCTCGCTGATCGCGACTTCGTACGCGCGACTCGCCGGCAGATCATCCCAGGTCATATAACCTTCGAGGTCGTCGGCGCTGATCTTCAGATGGGCAACCGCGTCACCGATCCCATCGAGCGCGGCGGCGGCCGAGCGAAGCTCATCGGGGCTGCCGAGAAACTGCGTCATCTCGCGGAGAACGTCGATGTACTCGAGACACTGCTCAAGGACGGCGAGCACCATTGTTGTGAGCTGCTCGACCAGCCAATCGATCAATACGTCGGGAATCGCTGGTGCGACGGTACCCAATCGGGTGTTGATGAAAACCTCGACGGCAACGCGGATTAGATCAGGGGCGACCCGCATCGCCTGCCGCACGCACTCCTCTGCCTCGTCCAACTGATCGAGCATCGTCTCTCGCAGATCATCGACGTAGCTCACAGCGAGTCCATCTCGGTCTCAACCCGGCGGATCTCCTCTTGTGAGTAGTCTTCCATCTCCATGTATTCAATTGCGTTGTCGAGCAGCGCGCGAGCGATACCTTCGAAGACTTCCTCGCCGTCGTGCACGTAGTCACGAATACTGCTCAATTGAGACGTGACCGCGGCGTGGAGCCTGTCCGCACCGGAGACGATGGAGAACGTCGGCAGGTCGAGCTCGAGGGCGTCGATCTCTTGCACCCAACCCTGGAGCCTCAGGCTCCAGGGTTGCCATGAGTTGTTCGCGTCGCCGCGAAGCGCTTGTTCATCGTATTCAGGCATTGGGCCCCCCCAAGTCGATCGATCAGGTGAAGCGTTCGTACGTGTCGGAAGCCACGGCGGCGTGCTGTGCAAGGCGAAGGATCTCCGCAGCGATCGCATCATCGGAGAGCGATTTCAGCCACCGATCGGTCGCAGTGATCTGGCGCACAGTCCCGAACGACGCCGTGACCGAGAGCTGCCGCAGGTCGTCTTCGATCGTCACGGACGGCGGTTCGCCACCCGCGACGAGGGCGGAGAGACTCGCGCTCACGGCCTGGGGCGGTAACTCGACCCGCGCGTGCGCGAGCTGGAAAGCTGCGTTGATGGCGCCCAAATACTCTTCCGGTGAGCGCTCACTTTTCGCGCCTGAGAACTGGAACCCCGTGACGAAGCCTCGCGCATCCAGTTCGACTGCCGCATGCGATGACCCGTGCGTATCGAAATCGGAAAATTCCTCTGAGATCATCCGGGTTCGTCGGCGTATATCGCCCTGCAGAGCTGCAGTACGTTTCAGCAGCCCACCCAGCCGGTCGATCACCGGTTCCCTCTCGGGCATGGTCATGACCAGCGGGCCGCAATCTTCGCGCGGCCGCGAGAGTATCGCGCGGCGCTGTTGCCCGCGGCGGTGCTCGCGAGCTCGAGGATGCGGTTCATCTCCGCCAGCCGCGTCGTCCACAGGGCCTGCGCGCGGGAATAGGCATCGGTCGCCTCACCGTTCCATCCCGATCGCAACGTGCTCACCTCGGCATCGAGATGCGCTAGGGCTTCGGCGATGTCGTCGTGGGCCTGGGCGATGACCATACCGGCGGTCGATATCCGGCTCGGATCGTACGCTCTGACGGGTGTCATGACGCCAGCGTAGCCGCTGCACGGAGGAGAACGCATGTGTTCACCGGAGTATCGGAGAACGGCTCAGTGGAGCGATGCCCCGCTACTCAGTCGAGCTGCGTGCGCAGGCGCCGGGTGACCTCGGCGATCGGCATCGAACGGGGGAACACCGCGACGACGACGTCGTCCGGCGCCTCGGCGACCGCTTCCGAGGGCACGCCGTAACGGCGGCGCACGTCGGCGAGGGCCGTCTGCAGTGTCGAGAGCGGCACCTTCTTCTTGCCGCGCAGCAGCTGCCGCAGCACATGGTTGTGCACCGCGGTGACGAGGGCCGAGAACCCGACGGCATCCAGAGGGTCGATGCCGGGAAGCGAGCTGCGCAGGTAGTCGTCGAACAGCCGCTCGTAGCGGAACACCGTGATGATCTCGCGCTCACGGAGCACCGGCACCTGACGCACGATCTGGTAGCGCCGACGCGCGAGTTCCGGGTCGTGCGCGAAGTGGGCGAAGACCGACTCGGATGCCGCGCACACTGCGCCCCAGGGGTCGTCGTGTCCCTCGGCGAGGAACGTCCGCAGCTGCTCGAGCAGCACCTCGTGGTCTGCGAAGACGACATCCTCTTTGCCGCCGAACTGGCGGAAGAACGTCGAACGCGAGACTCCTGCGGCCTTCGCGATCTGCTCGACGGAGGTCTGATCGAAACCCTGTGATGCGAAGAGCTCGAGTGCAGCGGCCACGACGCCGGTGCGCAGTTCTGCGGATTCGTGCATGGGACGAGCCTAGACCTCGGCTATGGATGCGCGCGCCGGCGTCGTCACGATGTCCGGCGCTGTGTCCAGACTGGCCGATGAGCTGTCGGAGCCCACGGTCGAGAGTGTGACCGCAGCTCTGCGGGCCGGTGTGCTTCTCGTCACTGCCCTCCCGAACGGCGACTCGTCGACCATCCCGGAGCTGATGACCACCAACGGCGTGGTGAACGTCGCGTCGGTCGATGCGTCGGCCCAGCCGGCGAAGAACAAGGCCGGGGGCGAAATGATCAACGATGACGTCGATGTCGTCGCGCCCGGCATCGAACTCGCAGGCCGGGGCTGGGACGGGACATCGGGCATGTCTGCCTGGTCGGGAAGCTCCGCGGCGACGCCGGTTGTCGCCGCCGGGAGAAGAGCACACTCCGATCGCGGCAACGCGTTTCTGAGCGCTGTCGACAGCGTCGACTACCATGGGTCGTCGGAGGGCGGGGCGCGTTGGCGTCCCTGACGGAGGGGAAGATCATGGCAGCGCAGATCGGTGCTGACTTCGAGCAGATGCTCGAGAACATCCACACGCTCGTCAAGAGTATCGAAGCGGCCGGAGTGGGGTCGCGTGGCACGGAGATCGACGGCCTGCGGACGAATACGACCTCGACGTACCTCAACTCCGCATCGGACTACACAGCGGGTCTGGAGAGGATGATCGCCGAGCTCAGCGCAGACACGGCGGCTTTCCGCGACGCACTCAAGGCTGTGGTCGATCAGAAGCAGGAGTCCGAGGAGAGCCTCTCGGCTGCCCTGGCTCAGATCGCGCAGGTGGTGGACGACCCGACGCTCGTCTCATCGGCTCAGCTCCAGAGCGCCACGGAATCGCCGGTAGCGAGCGGCTCGTCGTCCTCGACGGGAACCGCGGAGGACGACGACAGCGGTTCGGTCAGCTACTGATGCTGCGGCGTCGGTGGAGTGCAGCCGCCCTCGTGATGGCGTTCGTCGTCGCGGGTGCTGTTGCGCCTGGAACGGCTGTGGCTCAAGACTTCTCGTCGGGAGGTCCGCTGTGGTACGTCGACGCGACGAAGATCTCCGCGATCCACGACGCAGGAACCACCGGAGAAGGTGTGACTATCGCGGTGTTCGATGGGGGGATGTACCCAGAGATCTCGAACCTGCAGGGTGCGGACATCGAAGTGCGCGATCTCGCGCAGTGCCCAGACCCGACAGCTCCTGCCCCAACGGCGTTCGCGGCGCTGCAGCACGGCACGTCGGTCACTTCATTGATCGTGGGTAACGGGACGTCGGACAACGGCTCCGGCCCGGTGGGGATCGCTCCGGATGCGAGGATCCTCTACTACGGTGCACTGCAGACCGACTGTGATGTCGATGCCTTCCCCGTTGCCCTCGCGGACGCGGTCGCGCAGGGCGCCGACATCGTGTCGATGTCGGGGGGATACCGGCGTCTGGACGACGAGCTTTCGCAGCCCGCTGCCGCCGCAGTCGCGGACGCGCTCCGAGCGGGAGTTCTGGTCGTGGCCAGCCTTCCGAACGCCGATTCCGTGTGGGAGAACGAGCTCGGCGACATCAATGGCGTCGTGAATGTGGCAGCGGTCGACGCCATGGCCCAGGCGGCCAAAAAGCGCGATGGATCTGACATGGCCAACGACGATGTCGATGTGGTCGCTCCCGGCGTCGATGTCGCGGGCCTAGGCTGGGACGGCACGTGGGGTATGTCCGCGTGGTCGGGCAGTTCCGCCGCCACCCCGATCGTCGCTGGGGTGCTCGCCCTCGGAGTGCAGAAGTGGCCCGACGCCACAGCCTCGCAGCTGCTGCAGTCGCTGATTCGCAACACCGGGTCGACTCCGCACGAGCTCGAGTGGTCGAACAGGTTCGGCCATGGGATCGTCAACGCGACTCGCCTGGTGGAGGAGGATCCATCGCAGTACGCGGACGAGAACCCGCTGTTCACAGACGGGCAGGTCCCGACGTTCGACGAGGTCTACGCACCGACGGACCCTTCATCTACTGATGGCCCGGAGCCGGATGGAGACGGAGCGCCGGCTGTGCTCCCCTGGATTCTCGTGGGCGGCGGAGCAGTCGTCGTGGCCGCGATCGTGATCGTGGCAGTAAGTCGCAGAAAGAGTGGAGGGCGCGAAGATGTATAACCCAAACGTGTGTACACCGACGATGTTCGAGGACGAGCTGCGTGCTCTGACGAGCATGCCCTCATTCTCCGATCCGCGATTGAGCGATCGTGTGAGCGCTGTCATCGAACTCCGTAAGGCGATCAAGGCGGTTCGCGAGATTCCGGGCTGGAGTGGTGACTCGGAGGGCGACGCGCAGAATCTCCTCGATCGCATGGAAGGCAACGCCAACCGCATCCAGGCAGAACTAGCGGCGATGCAGATCAAGCTCGGCGGTGCTTCGTCCCTGACCAGGAATGCAGCATCCGATGCTCTCTCGGCATTGCCCTCCGCATCTGCCGAGGGCATCCTGGCCGACGCCGGCCGAAGCCTCTCTGGAATAACAGACGGGTGGGGCGGCCTCGACACGGGTGAGCTGGTGGCTCAGGAGGAAGCGAAGCTTGCCGCCGAGCGCGAAAACGCGGCGATGAAGGAGCTGACGAGGATTCGGTCCACGCTCTCAGGTCACGCGGCGACCCAGTTCAGGGACGAGCCCGCGCGTGACAACGCCGACACCACCTCGGTCCCGCTCCCCGTGATCGACGTCGACGGCATCGACTCGCGCGTCCCTCCGGTCGGCAGCAATGGACCGTCGGCGGGCGGCAGCGCGCCGCAGGGCGGCACCGGCGTCGGTACCTGGACCCCGCAGCCTGGCGGCGGGTGGGTGCCCGGAGGCGATGGCGGCTCGGGCGGCGGCAATGGCGGCTCAGGCGGTGGCAACGACGGCTCAGTGGGTGACAACGACTTCGGCAACGGCGGCAACGGCGGCTCAGTGGGTGACAACGAATGGGGCAACGGCGGCAACGGTGGTGACACCGGCTGGGGCAACGGCGGCACAGGCGGATCCGGAAGCGGCGGCGCAGGTGACCCCAGCGTCGACTCGCCGATCGGCGGCACCCTGCCCGGATACCCCGGCGGCGGCAGCGGCGGTGGCGGAGGTCTGCTCAGCGGTGGATCCGGTGGCTCGGGCACGCTCGGCGCAGCGGTCGTGGGCGGTGCGGGAGCCGCGGCTCTGATGGGCGCACGCTCGGCGTCTCTCAGCGGCACGAGCGGCGCGAGTCTGTTCGGCGGCGGTGGAAGCGGTGCAGGTGCAGGTGCGGCGACTGCCGGACGTGGACTGCTCGGCATGAACGGCTCGACCGTCCCAGGAGGCTTCGGGGCGGCAGGGTCCGCTTCCGGCTCGGCGTCCGGCGCTGCCGGTGGATCGGCCGCCGGCGCGGGTGGCCGTTCGATGGCCCCCGGCATGATGGGCGGAGCATCCGGCGACGACGATAAGCGGCGCGAACGCTCCGGTCTCGGCGGACCGATCGCCCCCAAGCTCGAAGACGACGAGGAGACAGGGCCCCGCTCGCGTTCCGCCCAGGCGGGCAGTCGCGACACGCTTCGCTGAACCCGATCTCCATACCGGTATGCGCTCCCGGCGGCCCTTTGGCCGCCGGGAGCGTTCAGTTCGAGGTAGTAGGCTGGGCAACTGGTCGATGTCTCGACATCGAGAGAATTACCAGACAGCAGCCCAGTGAAGGAACCACAGTGGATCTGTACGAGTACCAGGCACGAGACGTTTTCGAAAAGTACGGAGTGCCGGTTCTCGCCGGCATCGTCGCCGACACCCCTGAGGAGGTGAAGGCAGCCGCTGAGAAGATCGGCGGAGTCGTCGTCGTCAAGGCCCAGGTCAAGACCGGTGGTCGTGGCAAGGCCGGCGGCGTCAAGGTCGCGAAGACCCCCGAAGAGGCATACGAGGCGGCCAAAGCCATCCTCGGTCTCGACATCAAGGGCCACGTCGTCAAGCGCGTCATGGTCGCGCAGGGTGCGCGCATCGCCGAGGAGTTCTACTTCTCCGTGCTGCTCGACCGTGCCAACCGCTCCTACCTGAGCCTCTGCTCGGTCGAGGGCGGCATGGAGATCGAGGAGCTCGCGGTCGAGCGTCCCGAGGCACTCGCTCGCGTCGAGGTCAACCCGCTGACCGGCATCGACAAGGCGAAGGCCGTCGAGATCGCCCGCGCCGCCAACTTCCCCGAAGACCTCATCGAGAAGGTCTCCGACGTCTTCGTCAAGCTCTTCGACGTCTACAAGGGTGAGGACGCGACGCTCGTCGAGGTCAACCCGCTGGTCCGCACCGAAGAGGGCGACATCATCGCTCTCGACGGCAAGGTCACGCTCGACGACAACGCCTCCGAGATCCGTCACCCCGAGCATGAAGCGCTCGAAGACAAGGACGCAGCCGACCCGCTCGAGGCCAAGGCCAAGAAGAGCGGTCTGAACTACGTGAAGCTCGACGGCGAGGTCGGAATCATCGGCAACGGTGCAGGGCTCGTCATGTCGACGCTCGACGTCGTCGCCTACGCCGGTGAGAACCACAACGGCGTCAAGCCCGCCAACTTCCTCGACATCGGCGGCGGAGCGTCGGCTGAGGTCATGGCCGCAGGCCTCGACGTCATCCTCGGCGACCCGCAGGTCAAGAGCGTGTTCGTGAACGTCTTCGGCGGCATCACGGCGTGCGACGCCGTCGCGAACGGCATCAAGGGCGCTCTCGAGACCCTCGGCAGCGCAGCCTCCAAGCCGCTCGTCGTGCGCCTCGACGGCAACCGCGTCGACGAGGGTCGCGCGATCCTCGCCGAGTACGCGCACCCGCTCGTCACACTCGCCAGCACCATGGACGAGGGCGCCGACAAGGCCGCCGCACTCGCCAACGCCTGATCGCAGAGAGACACAAGGACTAAAGAAATGTCGATCTACCTCAACAAGGATTCCAAGGTCATCGTCCAGGGCATCACCGGCGGCGAGGGCACCAAGCACACGGCGCTCATGCTGAAGGCCGGCACCCAGGTCGTCGGTGGCGTGAACGCCCGCAAGGCCGGCACCACGGTCTCGCACACCGACAAGGACGGCAACGCCGTCGAGCTCCCCGTCTTCGCCTCCGTGGCCGAGGCCATGAAGGAGACCGGCGCGGACGTGTCGATCGCCTTCGTGCCGGGTGCGTTCACGAAGGACGCGATGATCGAGGCCATCGATGCCGAGATCCCGCTGCTCGTCGTGATCACCGAGGGCGTCCCCGTGGGCGACTCGGCCGAGGCCTGGGCCTACGCGCAGAGCAAGGGCAACACGACCCGCATCATCGGACCGAACTGCCCCGGCATCATCACCCCTGGTGAGGCGCTCGTCGGCATCACGCCCGCGAACATCACCGGCAAGGGCCCGATCGGTCTCGTGTCGAAGTCGGGCACCCTGACCTACCAGATGATGTTCGAGCTGCGCGACCTGGGCTTCTCGACCGCCATCGGCATCGGCGGCGACCCGGTCATCGGCACGACGCACATCGACGCGCTGGCTGCGTTCGAAGCCGACCCCGAGACCAAGGCGATCGTGATGATCGGCGAGATCGGCGGCGACGCCGAAGAGCGTGCGGCCGAGTACATCAAGGCGCACGTCACCAAGCCGGTCGTCGGCTACGTCGCGGGCTTCACTGCTCCCGAGGGCAAGACCATGGGCCACGCGGGCGCCATCGTCTCCGGCTCGGCAGGCACCGCTCAGGCGAAGAAGGAGGCCCTCGAGGCCGCCGGTGTCAAGGTCGGCAAAACGCCGTCCGAGACCGCCGCTCTCATGCGTGAGATCGTCGAGTCGCTCTAAGAGCTAGACTGGACAGGAAGGCCCCGGACTCCACTCCGGGGCCTTTCTTTGTTCCCGCTCAGCATGGCAAGATCAACGGAACGGCGACACACATCCCAGGAGGCGCGATGTCCGCATCACCGACGCCCGGTTCTCCGATTGCCGGTGCCACGACAGCGTTCGCACCGCCGGGATGGTATCCGACGGGTTCGCCTGGGCTCTCCCGGTGGTGGGACGGTACCCGATGGACGGATCACATGGCTCGACCGTCCGGGGTGTTCGACGCGGGATCCTATCGACGGATGCTCCTGACGATGATGATCGTGTGGCCCGCGCTCGCGATCATGTACGCCGTCGTCTTCATCGTCTTCGGCGTCATGTGGGGCTGGAACATAGTCCTTCTCACATCCATGGGTCTGCCCGCGGTCGCCTTCGCGATCGGGGCAGTCGTGGTGGTCGTTCTGGTGCGACGTCGGCTTCGCGAAGTGCCCGTCGCGGCCGAGCTCACACAATGAGTCCGAATCGAGTGCGGGCGGAATAAGCACGTCCGATGCGGCCGGGGCGACCTGAGCCCGATCCGCTGATCCTGAGAACGACGGAGGGGCGGATGCTGCTCGCATCCGCCCCTCGTCGTTCCTGTGTCGCTCAGGCGACGCCGAACAGTGCCTCGATGGGGCCTCGTGCGAAGAACACCACGAAACCGGCGGCGACCACCCACAGCAGTGGGCTGATCTTCCTGGCCTTGCCCGAGAGCGCCTGGATGAGCACCCAGCTGACGAAGCCGGCGCCGATTCCGTTGGCGATCGAGTAGGTCAACGGCATCACGGTCACGGTCAGGAACACCGGCAGCAGCACGTTGAACTCGGTCAGATCGATGTACTTGATCTGCGCCATCATCATCGCTCCGACGATCACCAGCGCCGCGGCGGCGATCTCGGTCGGCACGATCGACGTGAGCGGTGTGAGGAACATCGCGAGCAGGAACATGCCTCCGGTGATCAGGTTCGCGAAGCCGGTGCGCGCACCCTCTCCGATACCCGCTCCGGACTCGATGAAGACGGTGCTCGACGACGACGAGGTACCACCACCGACGATCGCGCCGACACCTTCGACGACCAGTGCCGACTTGATGCGCGGGAAGTCGCCGTTCTCGTTCGCGAGACCGGCTTCTTTGGCGAGACCGGTCATGGTGCCCATGGCGTCGAAGAAGTTCGAGAAGACCAGGGTGAAGACGATCATCACGATCGCGACGAGGCTGACCTTGCTGAAGTCGAAGCCGAAGTCGACCGCGCCGACCAGGCTCAGGTCGGGCAGGCCGAACGGCGAGCCGGTGAGCGTGGGGACCGTGAGGCCCCAGCCTCCGGCGTTGCCGTCTGCTGCGGCGCCGAGGTGCCAGATCGCCTCGACGATCACCGCGAGCACCGTGCCCGAGACGAGGCCGATGAGCAGCCCGCCCTTGACCTTGCGGGCGACCAGGATGCCGGTGACGATGAGCGTGACGATGAAGAGAACGGTCGGGACGGTCGCGACGGAGCCGCCGACTCCCAGGCCGACCGGCGGGGAGGCACTGCCGGTGGCGGTGACGAAGCCCGAGTTGACGAAGCCGATGAAGGCGATGAACAGGCCGATTCCGACCGTGATCGCGATCTTGAGCTGGAACGGCACAGCGTCGAAGATCATCTTCCGAAGGCCGGTGGCCGCGAGGAGCACGATCACGAGACCGTTGATCATGACGAGCGCCATGGCCTCGGGCCAGGTGACCTGGCCGACGACCGAGAACGCGACGAAGGCGTTGATGCCGAGGCCGGCTGCGAAGCCGAAGGGCAGGCGGGTGATGAGACCGAAGAGGATCGTCATCACGCCGGCGGTCAGCGCGGTCGCGGCGCCGACGGCGCTGAAGTCGAGGGTGTCGCCTGCGACATCGGCCGAGCCGGACAGGATGATCGGGTTGAGGATCACGATGTAGGCCATCGTGACGAACGTCACCAGACCCCCTCGGATCTCGGTGCCGATCGTGGATCCGCGCTTGCTGATCTCGAAGAAGCGGTCCAGGGCGTTCGTGGGTTCGGCCGTGGAGCGGGTGGGGGACGGGGCAGTTGTCATCGGGAAACCTCCGCAGGCGACGATATCGTGTCGCGCGAGTCGCGCGCGCCCCCAGGCGACGACAGGGTTCTCGTCGTAGTCTCGATTCGATATGCAACGCCTCCTCGTCGCGCTCCTCGCCGCCTTCGATGCCGCTATCGCTGCGGCGGTCGGTCTCGTGGTTCTGCTGGCGCCGCTCACCCTGCTCTGGACGCTCTCGTTCGGAGTCACGGCCGACTGGGGAGCCCTCTGGCCGCTCACCGGCTCACTGTGGCAGTTCGGCCACGGCGTGCCGCTGAGCATCGAGGTCTCGACCGAGGTGCTGCGCACCACAGGCATCGCGCCTGACGCCGCCGCCTTCACGCTCTCGGTGGCCCCGCTCGCGTTCCTCATCTTCACTCTGCTGTTCGCGGCTCGCTCCGGCGCCCGTGCCGCCCGTGCCGGCGCGTGGCTGCTCGGCACGCTCTCGGGGTCTCTCGCGTTCGCGGCGATCGCAACCGGCGTCGCGCTGACCTCCCATCACGCCGCGGTCGAGACGTCCGTCGCGGAGGGCATCCTGCTTCCGACCTCCGTCTATCTCGTGGGCGCCGTATGCGGGGCGGTGCGCATCGCCTGGGAAGACGGCGACGGCGGCATCCTCGACCGCATCCACGATGTCGCCGACTCGTGGGGCGACTGGGGGCCGGTGCCGAGCGCAGCGGTGCGCGGTGCGGCCTTCGCGGTGGTGGGGGTCACCGCGGTCTCGGCGCTGGCCGTCGCTGTTCTCGTCGCGGCACGAGGTGGGGAGATGGTGGCGCTGTTCCAGGCGGCTCGAGTCGATGCGCTCGGTGCCGGGATCATCACGCTCGGGCATCTCGCCTATCTGCCCACGATCATCGTCTGGGCGGCCTCCTGGCTCGCCGGCCCCGGATTCGCGGTAGGCGTCGGCACTGCTGTGTCTCCCGCGGGCACCCAGCTCGGAGTGGTCCCGGGCATTCCCGTGCTCGGCCTTCTTCCCGAGAGCACCTCGATCTGGATGCTCATCGTGATCATCCTCCCGATCGGAGCCGGAGCGTTCGCAGGATGGGCCGTCCGCTCGCGCCTCGTCTGGGAGGGCACGCCTCTCGGATTGGCTCCCAGGGCGGCGATCGCCGCGGGCATCGGCGTGCTGACCGCCGCGGTCGCCGCGGTCGCCGCCCTGCTCGCCGGAGGATCTATGGGCCCTGGGCGGCTCGCCGAAGCCGGACCTGGGGCGCTGCCTTTCGCCCTCGCTCTGGGCGGCGAGGTCCTGCTCGGCGCGGCGATCCTGCTGCTGTCGCCTCGGAACCGGGACGAGCTCGCAGAAGAGCGCACCGATCGGTGGGTCGCCGAGATGACGGCGTCCGACACCGTCTCGAGCGAGCGCGACGATGCGATGGTCGGCTGGCCCGACGCATCGCGCGACCACGACGCATCGCCCGACCACGACACCGCGCCGCTCGATGGCGCGGGGGGATTCCGGCTGCCGAAGCGCGACCCGGGGGATCCCGTCGGCTGACATGCGGGTCGGGCCCCGACTTCGGCCCCGATAGACTGGGTGCGTGCTCACGGTCGCCGTTCTCATCTCGGGCACCGGCTCGAACCTTCGCGCCCTCCTCGAGGCTGCTCGCCACCCCGATTTCCCTGCGCGGGTGGTGGTCGTCGGCGCCGACCGCGAAGCCGACGGCCTCGCCCACGCCGAGGAGTTCGGCATCCCGAGCTTCACGGTTCCGTGGCACGAGCACGAGTCTCGCGAAGCATGGGGCGAAGAGCTCGGCCGCCAGCTCGCCGTCTGGAACGCCGATCTCGTCGTGCTCAGCGGCCTGATGCGTCTGCTTCCCGCAGGGCTCGTCGCTGACCTCGCGCCCCGGCTGATCAACACGCATCCCGCCTACCTGCCGGAGTTCCCCGGCGCACACGGAGTGCGCGACGCGCTCGCCGCGGGCGTCTCGGAGACCGGCGCGAGTGTGATCGTCGTCGACGACGGCGTCGACACCGGGCCGATCCTCGCGCAGGAGAGGGTGCCGGTCGTCGCAGGCGACACCGAGCACAGCCTGCACGAGCGCATCAAGCCCGTCGAACGCCGACTGCTCATCGACGTGGTGCGCCGCATCGCGACCGGCGAGCTCTCGCTGACCCCCGCACCCTGAACCGATCCACGCACGCACCCCCTCGCACGAAGGAGCCCATCATGGCCGGACCCCGCCACGACCATTCGCTGTACCGCGACCGCGACACCGTCCCGGTGCGCCGAGCGCTCGTCTCGGTGAGCGACAAGACCGATCTGCTCGTGCTCGCCGAGGCGCTCGCGGGCGCAGGTGTGCAGATCGTCTCGACCGGCTCGACCGCGTCGACCATCCGTGAGGCCGGGTTCGAGGTGACCGATGTCGCCGCCGTCACCGGTGTCGCCGAGATGCTCGACGGTCGCGTGAAGACCCTGCACCCGAAGATCCACGGCGGTCTGCTCGCAGACCTCCGCCTCGAGGACCACGAGCGTCAGCTCGCCGACCTCGACATCGCGCCGTTCGAGCTCGTCGTGGTGAACCTCTACCCCTTCGTCGAGACGGTCGCCTCCGGCGCCGAGGGCGACGACGTCGTCGAGCAGATCGACATCGGCGGGCCCGCCATGGTGCGCGCCGCCGCCAAGAATCATGCGAACGTCGCGATCGTCGTCTCGCCGCAGTCGTACCCGGGCATCATCAGCGCCATCGAGAACGGCGGCACCACTCTGACGCAGCGTCGTGAGCTCGCGGCCCGCGCCTTCGCACACACCGCCGCGTACGACACGGCGGTCGCCTCCTGGTTCGCCGAGGGCACACTCGGTGAGGGCGAGGACCTGCCCACCCACCTCACGATCCAGGCCGAGCTTCTCAACACGCTGCGCTACGGCGAGAACTCGCACCAGCGCGGCGCGATCTACACGCGCGTCGGCGGCCACGGCATCGCGCAGGCGACGCAGCTGCAGGGCAAGGAGATGTCGTACAACAACTACGTCGATGCGGATGCCGCGCTGCGCGCCGCGTACGACATGGTGAAGCCGGCGGTCGCGATCATCAAGCACGCGAACCCGTGCGGCATCGCGACCACCGCGCCCAACGCCCTCGACCCGATCGCGAGCGCCCACATCCGCGCGCACGAGTGCGATCCCGTGTCGGCGTACGGCGGCGTGATCGCCGCGAACGGCACCGTGACGCTCAAGATGGCCGAGAACCTCAAGGACATCTTCACCGAGGTCATCGTCGCTCCGTCGTTCGAGCCCGCAGCGCTCGAGGTGTTCAAGGCGAAGAAGAACCTGCGTCTGCTGCAGCTGCCGCAGGACTGGCAGCAGGAGCGCATGGACGTGCGCCTGGTCTCGGGAGGTCTTCTGCTGCAGGATGCAGACCGCTTCCCCGACGACATCGTGTCTGTGGCGAAGAACTGGGAGCTCGTCTCGGGCGAGCGCCCCAGCGACGAGGAGATGGAGAACCTGATCTTCGCGTGGAAGGCGTGCCGCGCCGTCAAGTCGAACGCGATCGTCCTCGCGAAGGACAACGCCACGGTCGGCGTCGGCATGGGTCAGGTCAACCGCGTCGACTCGTGCCGGCTCGCCGTCGAGCGTGCCGGTGACCGTGCGGCCGGCTCGGTCGCGGCATCCGATGCGTTCTTCCCCTTCGCCGACGGCGCGCAGGTGCTCATCGACGCGGGCGTGAAAGCGATCGTGCAGCCCGGTGGCTCGGTGCGCGACGAAGAGGTCGTCGACGCCGCACGCAAGGCGGGCGTCACGATGTTCTTCACCGGAGAGCGTCACTTCTTCCACTGAGGACGCCGGCCTCAGGGCCGAAGAGCTTCCGAAACCCCTCGCACCGACGCCGGCGCGAGGGGTTTCGCGCTGTGTGCAGAGGGCGGGAGCTGGGCTCCACAGTGATGTCCGATTTCCGCCAGCCGGTGTCGGCGGTGCATGACAGAGTGGAGCCATGAGCTTCCCCGTGACCGACTTCGACGAGCGATATCGCGCGATCAGCGCACGTGACACGCGCTTTGACGGTCAGTTCGTGACGGCCGTCAGCTCCACCGGAATCTACTGTCGACCGAGCTGCCCCGCGCGCACGCCAAAGCCGCAGAACGTCACCTTCTATCCGACCAGCGCCGCGGCCCACGAAGCGGGGTTCCGCGCCTGCAAGCGCTGCCTCCCTGAGGCGGCCCCCGGCTCACCCGCGTGGGATCTGCGCAGCGACGTCGCGGCGCGCGCCATGCGTCTGATCGCCTCAGGCGTGGTCGAGCGAGAGGGGGTGTCGGGCCTCGCCGTGCGCCTCGGCTATTCGACGCGACACCTCACTCGGCTGCTCTCGACCGAGCTGGGTGCCGGGCCGCTCGCCCTCGCCAGGGCGCATCGGGCTCATACAGCGCGGATGCTGCTCGTCGGCACGGACATGCAGATCTCCGATGTTGCCTTCTCTGCGGGCTTCGCGAGCATCCGGCAGTGCAACGACACGATCCGCGAGGTGTTCGACCTGACGCCGGGCGAGCTCAGAGCCCGCCGGAAGATGCAGGCATCGGCCTCTCCCGGCGCGATCGACCTCGTCCTTCCGTACCGCGGACCCCTCGATGCGTCCGGCATCTTCCACTGGATGGCGGCCCGTGCGGTGTCGGGGGTCGAAGACGCCACAGCGACGTCGTTCTCGCGTCATCTGCGCATGGCGGGCGGGCCCGCGTGGTTCGAGGTGACTCAGGATGCGACGGAGCGACTGCACCTGCGTGCCCGCGTCGCGCAGCTCGGCGACCTCGCTCCGCTGGTGTCGACCGTGCGGCGGATCTTCGATCTCGACGCCGACCCGCTTGCCGTCGATCAGGCGCTGAGCACCCACCCCGAGATCGCTCCGCTCGTCGCGCGTACGCCCGGCATCCGCGTGCCCGGTTCGGCGGATCCGCATGAGATGCTGATCCGCGCGATGATCGGTCAGCAGATCACGGTCGTCGCCGCTCGCACCGCGCTCACGGCCCTGACCGAGGCGCTGGGGGAGCGCACCGAGCAGGGGCTCCTGTTCCCCACGATGTCGGCGATCGCCGAGCGAGGGGCCGAGGTGCTGCGCGGGCCGGGGGCTCGCATCAGGGCGATCATCGGTGCTGCTGCTGCGCTCGCCGACGGCTCGCTCCCGCTCACGGTCGGAGACGACGGCCTCGAGCAGCGAGCCGCGCTGCTCGCGATGCCGGGAATCGGGCCCTGGACCGCCGACTACGTGCGGATGCGCGTGCTCGGCGACCCCGACGTGCTGCTCCCCGGTGACGTCGCACTGCGTGCAGGGGCTGCCTCATCCGGGCTCCCGGGCGATCCGCGGCCGCTCGTCGCGTGGGCGGAGCGTGCCGCTCCGTGGCGCAGCTATCTCAGTGCTCACCTCTGGCGCGCGGCACCGGCGCGGCCTGTGCGCCGGACGCGCGCGTCCCAGACCGCCACCCTTGTGAAGGAGACCCCATGAACGCCATCATCCAGACCATCGAGACCCCTGACGGGCCGTTCACCATCCTCAGCGACGAGCGCCAGCGAGTGCTCTCCTCGGGATGGACGGCCGATCAGGCGACGATCGTCGCCCGACTCTCGAGCCAGGGCCGACCGACCCAGGTGCACGAGCGCGACACCGATGCGGCAGCCGCGGCGCTCGCGTTCTATGCCGGAGACCTCTCGGCGATCGACGCGGTCGCGGTGAAGCAGACGGGCACGGAGCTGCAGCGCGCCGGATGGGCGGCGCTGCGTGAGATCGAGCCGGGGGAGCCGTTGACCTACACCTCGTTCGCGGCGCGGCTCGGCAACCCCCGTGCGGTGCGGGCCGCTGCGTCGATCTGCGCCCGCAATGCTCCGGCGCTGTTCGTGCCGTGCCATCGCGTGCTGCGCTCCGATGGCACACTCGGTGGATTCGCCTGGGGCCTCGACGTCAAGGCGAGCCTGTTGGAGAGAGAAGCCGCGCGAGGGTGAGTCGCAACTGAAGCGTCGGCCGGCGCAGGAGTGCTGTCGTCCGTCGCCAAGACCGGTATCCCGGCATGCGACGCCGTCTGAGGGAGGACGACGTCGAGGAATCGGGAATCTCTCTTGCGCTCAGCTTGTTCACAGGAATAGGCTGGTGGGCTGTCGCACCGACCGGGACGACATAGCCGAGCCCTGAGGAGGACACCATGACATCGATCGCCGCTGTGCAGATCGCCGCTCTCGGCTCGACCCCGGTGCGCCCGCTCCGCTAGAGCCACTTTCCGACACGCACGACCTCACCGGATGCCGGACTCCGAGAGTCCCTTGCTGCGTCCGCCCCCTTCAGCAACCGCTTCCCCATACGAAACTCGTCTGAGAGACATGTCTTCCTCGCCTTCATCGCAGAACGCCTCCTCCTCTTCCTCCCTCTCCACGCCGGCCGCACTGTGGCGCCTGAAGCCCTTCGTGAAGCCCGTCATCTGGCGGCTCGCCGGAGGCGCTGCCAGCGCGCTCGTCGCCGCCATCATCGCCCTGATGATTCCGATCGTGCTCGAGCAGATCATGCGCGGCCCGGTGCAGACCGGCGCGCTCGACGCCATCGCCTGGGGCGCGCTCGCGGTCTTCGGTCTCGCCCTCGGTGAGGCGCTGATGGTCTGGCTGCGTCGCCAGTTCGTGCTCAACCCCGCGACCCAGGTCGAGTACAAGATGCGCACCGAGCTCTACTCGCGGCTCCAGACGCTGCCGGTCTCGTTCCACGACCGCTGGCAGTCGGGTCAGCTGCTGAGCCGCATGATGCAGGATATCGGCCTGATCCGCCGCTGGCTGGCATTCGGTCTCGTGCTGCTCGTGGTCAACGTGCTGACGATCATCATCGGCTCGGTGCTGCTCTTCCGCTGGCACTGGTTGCTGGGCGTCATCTTCATCGTCACCGCCATCCCGCTGTGGATCCGCGGCTACCTCTTCGAGAAGCGTTACGGCGCGCTCACACGCCGCAGCCAGGACCAGGCAGGAGACCTCGCGACGAGCGTCGAGGAGAGTGTGCACGGCATCCGCGTGCTCAAGGCCTTCGGCCGGGGCAAGCACGCCCTCGGCCGCTTCAGCCGCCAGGCCGAGACGTTGCGCGAGACCGAGATGAGCAAGGCAGGCGCGATCGCGTCGATCTGGTTCTGGCTCGACCTCATGCCCCAGATCGCCTTCGGCCTCAGCCTGATGTCGGGCATCTGGCTGATCTCGCAGGGTGAGATCGACGAGGCGCAGCTGTTCGCGTTCTTCGCCATGGCCGTGGTGCTCCGGTGGCCCATCGAGTCGATCGGCTTCCTGTTCTCGTTCATGCTCGATGCGCGCACCGCGACCGATCGCGTGTTCGACATCTACTCCGAGACGAACTCCATCACCGACCCCGAGAACCCGGTGCACATCGCGGAGCCCCGCGGCGAGCTGGCCTTCGAGGCCGCGCACTTCCGGTACCAGGACGCAGGAGCGCATGAGCGCGACCTGCTCGACGGCATCGACCTCGTGCTGCGACCCGGCGAGACGATGGCGCTCGTCGGTCTGACCGGTAGCGGCAAGACCACGCTGACCACGCTGCCGACGCGTCTCTACGACGTCACCGGCGGGCGGGTTACGCTCGACGGCGTCGACGTGCGGGATCTGCCGCTCGCTGAACTGCGCCAGCACATCGCGATGGCCTTCGAAGACGCCACCCTGTTCTCGGCGACCGTTCGTGAGAACGTGCTGCTGGGGCGCGCCGACCTCGACGTGCACAGTGAGGAGGCCGAGCGTGTGCTGCGCGAGGCGCTCGACGTCGCTCAGGCGGCCTTCGTGGACTCGTTGCCCGAGGGTGTCGAGACCGTCATCGGCGAAGAGGGACTGAGCCTCTCGGGCGGACAGCGACAGCGTCTGGCGCTCGCCAGGGCCGTCGCCGCCAACCCGAAGGTGCTCGTGCTCGACGACCCGCTGTCGGCGCTCGACGTCGACACCGAGGCGCTCGTCGAAGAGGCCCTGCGACACGTGCTGGCCGACACCACGGCCATGATCGTGGCGCACCGGCCCTCGACCGTGGCACTCGCCGACCGCGTGGCGCTGCTCGAAGCCGGCCGGGTCACCGCCGTCGGAACCCACAGCGAACTGCTGAAGACGAGCCGTCACTACCGGCATGTCATCTCGAGCCTCGAGGCCGAGGAGGCGGCGCGTACCGGCGCGATCCCGATCATCCGCGATGAGCAGGCCGAGATCGACGCCACAGTTCAGGCTGGGATCCGCGAGGATGCCGCCGAAAAAGACATCATCACCGAGAAGGAGGTGCAGCGATGAGCTCCGCGATCACCGGAACCCAGGACGAAGACCGCTCCAGCTACACCAAGGAGGAGAGCCGCGCGATCCGGCGACGGTCGCTGCGCCTCCTCGGCTCACTCGTCCGCCCGTTGAAGCGGCGGGTCCTGCTCGCCGCAGTGGTGCTCGTGATCTCGACGGCGCTCCAGGTCGCCGGCCCGATCCTGATCAGCATCGGGCTCGACCGGGCCCTGCCCGCCGTGATCGAGCGCGCCGACTGGATGCCGACCTTCATGATCGGCGGGATCTACCTCCTCGCCGGTGCTGTCGCGGCGGCGATGATCGCCTGGTACGTCATCATCGCGGCCAAGCTCACTCAGGCGGTGCTGCTCGACCTCCGCAAGCGGATCTTCCTGCACACTCAGCGCCTCAGCCTGGAGTTCCACGAGTCGTACACGTCAGGTCGCATCATCTCGCGACAGACGAGCGACCTGGACTCGATCAAGGAGCTTCTCGACGGTGGGCTCAACGAGCTCGTATCCGGCGTGCTCTTCGGTCTGTTCACCTTCATCGCGCTGTGTATCTGGGACTGGCAGTCCGGTCTCATCCTGGCGATCGGTGGAATCCCGCTGTTCTTCCTGATGCGCTGGTTCTACTCGCGCTCGCAGCTCGTCTACCGAGAGTCGCGCGTGATCAGCGCGAAGGTGATCGTGCAGTTCGTCGAGACCATGACGGGCATCCGTGCCGTCAAGGCGTTCCGCAAGGAGCCGCGCAATGACGAGGCGTTCCAGAAGATCGCGGGGGAGTACCGCGACGTGAACCGACGCTCGATGCTGCTGTTCGGCACGTTCGAGCCCGGTCTGATGGGCGTCGCGGCTCTGGTGCTCGGCATCGTCGTGCTCTGGGGCGGCATCCGGGTGTCCGAGGGGGCACTCACCGTCGGCGTGCTGCTGTCGGCTGTGCTCTACGTGCGCAACTTCTTTGCTCCGATGCAGGAGATCGCGATGTTCCTGAACTCCTACCAGTCCGCCACGGCGGCGCTGGAGAAGGTGTCCGGCGTGCTCGAGGAGGTGCCGACGGTTCCGGATCCCGAGAAGCCGGTGGATCTGTGGGAGTCGCGAGGACACATCGAGTTCGATGAGGTGACGTTCGGCTACAACGGAGAGAAGACGATCCTGCCGAACTTCTCGCTCGACATCCCGGCGGGGCAGACCATTGCGCTGGTGGGCACCACCGGAGCGGGAAAGTCCACGCTCGCGAAGCTGATCTCCCGGTTCTACGACCCGTCGATCGGAACGGTGACCCTCGACGGGGTCGACCTGCGCAAGCTGCATCCGAAGGATCTCCGCCGCGCGATCGTGATGGTGACGCAGGAGGCGTATCTGTTCAGCGGAACCGTCGCCGACAACATCGCGCTCGGCAAGCCCGACGCCTCGCTCGACGAGATCCGTGCGGCTGCCCGCGCGGTCGGGGCGGACGAGTTCATCTCCTCGCTGCCCGACGGCTACGGCACCGACGTCAACAAACGCGGTGGTCGCGTGTCGGCAGGTCAGCGTCAGCTGATCTCGTTCGCCCGCGCGTTCCTCGCCGACCCTGCGGTGCTGATCCTCGACGAGGCCACCGCATCGCTCGACATCCCCTCGGAGCGTCTGATTCAGGACGCGCTGCAGACGCTGCTCAAGGACCGCACGGCGATCATCATCGCGCACCGTCTCTCGACGGTCGCGATCGCCGACCGGGTGCTGGTGATGGAGCACGGGAAGATCATCGAGGATGACACTCCCGAGGCGCTCATCAGCGGCACGGGCAAGTTCGCGCAGCTGCACGCCGCCTGGCAGCAGACGCTGGTGTGAACGAGCGCGATTCCTGAACACCGAGGCCACGACCGATCACCGGTCGTGGCCTCGGTGGTTCGCCGTGGAGACGGCGGAGCGGTGAGGCGCAGGCCTGGGTAGCATCGAAGTATGGATCCGTTGCTTCTCGCCGTCGAGTTGTGGTGGATCGCGCCCGTCGCGGCCGGAGGGGTCGCCGCCGGGGCGGTCGGGTTGCGTCGTCGCAGCACGAGGAGCGGCCGCAGGCTCGAGTACGACGCGGCTCGGCATGATCTCAAGGCTGCCCGGCAGGCGGCGGTCGAAAGACGGATGGCCGTCAAGCTCGCTCGGGCCGATGTCGTCCGCATCTCCGCGGAACGCAGTGCTCGGCGCGCGACCCAGGAACAGGTGGCCGGCGCCAAGCGGATGCTGCGCGCGAAGGAGAACGACGCCAAGGCCGCTGCCGCAGACGTCCGCGCGAAGCAGGTGCGCCTCAACGCCGCGCGCGCGGCCATCCCCGCAGCATCCGCACCCCGCCCCCTCGAGCGCCTCCAGGCGCAGCATGAAGCCATCGTGGTGCGCTGGATGAACTACGAGACCGATGCCGGCCTGCAGATCGCGTACCCGGCGATGACCGACGTCAGACAGCCCGCGACAGCGGCGTATCTCCGGGCGGCAGCGCGCGCCGTTGAGATGCGCCGCGCCGCCACCGGGCGGGTCAGTGCTGAGGACTTCGCCGCGTACCGCGACGCCGTCGCCGACCTCGAGCGCGCTTTCGAGGCTGCCGAGCACGCCGCGAGAGTGCAGGCGGGCGAGACGACGTCAGCATCGTCGAGTTGGCAGGACGCCGCGCACGACGTGTTCAGCCGCTCGGCGGAGGCGATCGATCGTGCCGCTGGTGCCGCCGCGTCGGCCATCGCAGCGTGGAACGAGCGCAAGCGGCCGGGCAAGCAGTGACCGCCGCCTCCGATGAGGAAGCGGCGGCCGGTGCTCCATCCGAAGGGTCAGGCCCCGATCGTGCGTGAGGCGATGAGCTCGCGATACCAGTGCCCCGAGTCCTTGACGGTGCGCTCGAGGGTGTCGAAGTCCACGCGCACGATGCCGAACCTCTTGGCATAGCCGTAGCCCCACTCGAAGTTGTCGAGCAGCGACCACACGAAGTAGCCGCGCAGATCGACGCCCCGCTGGATCGCACGATGCGCGGCGGTGAAGTGGCGTCGGAGGTAGTCGGTGCGCTCGGGATCCGGCACCGAGCCGTCGTCAGCGACCTCGTCATCGAACGCGGCACCGTTCTCGGTGACCATCAGCGGCTGGGCGGGGAACTGCTCCGACAGTGAGACGAGCAGCTCCTCGAGCCCTTCCGGTGCGATGTTCCACCCCATCGCCGTGTAGGGCCCCGGCTGCTCGACGAACTCGACCAGCTGATCGCTGCCCGGCCATGCGGTGCCTCCGGCCGTGCCCTTGTGCCCGTCGTTCTGCTGCTTCTCCGAGACCCCGTCCCAGAGCCGCACCGTCGCGGTGGAGTAGTAGTTCACTCCGAGCACATCGATCGGCTGATGGACGGTGGCGAGATCGCCGTCGTGCACGAACGACCAGTCCGTGACCGAGGCCGTGTCCTCGAGGAGATCCGCGGGGTACTCGCCGCGCAGCATCGGATGCGTGAACGCGCGATTCGCCAGAGCGTCGATCCGGCGCATGGCCTCGTCGGCTCCATCGCCGACGCCGCGCAGCACATGGAAGTTCAGCGTCACCGAGTAGTCGGGGTCGCCGGTCGACGTTGCGCGGAGTGCCTGGATCGCACGCCCGTGCGCGAGGTTCAGATGGTGCACGGCGGCCAGAGCGGACGCCGGCTCGTGTCGGCCCGGCGCGTGACCGCCCTGCCCGTATCCCAGATAGGCCGAGCACCAGGGCTCGTTGAGCGTGGTCCACGTGTGCACCCGGTCGCCGAGCGCCGCGCCCATGATCGACGCGTATCGCTCGAAGGCGTCGGTCGTCGACCGGGAGGTCCATCCGCCTGCGTCTTCGAGGTACTGGGGGAGGTCCCAGTGATAGAGGGTCGCCACCGGCTTGATGCCGCGCTCGAGCAGTCCATCGACGAGACGCGAGTAGAAGTCGATGCCCGCCTGGTTGATGCCGCCATCTGCCGTGGGCACGATCCGCGGCCAGGCGATCGAGAAACGGTACGCCTGGAGTCCGAGGTCCGACATCAGATGGAGGTCCTGGTCGACGCGGTGGTAGTGATCGCAGGCCACGTCGCCGGTGTCGCCATTCCACACCTTGCCCGGTGTCCTGCTGAACGTGTCCCAGATCGACGGCGTCCGGCCGTCCTCGTCGGCCGCACCCTCGATCTGGTACGAGGCTGTCGCCGATCCGAATGTGAAGCCCTCGGGCAGCACGAGTCCGGATCCGCGGTAGTCGTCGGCGGGGGAAAGAGTCACCGGGTCACCTCCGTCAGGTCGGCTTCGTAGATCTTCTCACGGCCGTCCGGGCTCGTCACGGTCACGGACGCCGAGCCCGATCCGCCGGGGAACACCCGCAGTCGCAGGCCATCGTGATAGTCGTAGTCCGGCCTGTCGGCGCGGGCGCCCCAGGGGAGCGCCGTGCCCGGTCGCACATACAGCGGAAGCGAGTCGAACGAGTGGGTCTCTCGGCGCCAGCCCCCGCCCGAGACTGTCTCGCCGCTCAGCAGCGACGTCCACTCGCCCTCCGGCAGGTAGAAGTCCACCGATCCGTCCTCCGAGAAGACGGGCGCGACGAGCAGGTCGGTGCCGAGCATGTACTGCCGGTCGAGGTAGCCTACGGCCGGGTCGTCGGGGAACTCCAGCTGCATCGGTCGCATCACGGGCAGACCTGTCCGTGATGCGATGATGCCCTGCTGATACAGGTACGGCATCAGCTGCATCTTGAGGTGCGTGAATCGCCTCGTCACCTCGACGGCCTCCTCGTCGAACGCCCACGGCACCCGGTACGAGCTCGATCCGTGGAAGCGCGAGTGCGAGCCGAGCAGGCCGAAGGCCGTCCAGCGCTTGAACACACCGGCATCCGGAGTGCCCTCGAACCCGCCGATGTCGTGGCTCCAGAAGGCGAAGCCGCTGAGCGCGAGCGAGAGCCCACCGCGCAGAGTCTCGGCCATCGACGCGTAGGTCGATGTGGAGTCACCACCCCAGTGCACCGGCATGCTCTGCCCTCCGGCGGTCGCCGAGCGCGCGAACAGCACGGCATCGTCGGCGCCTCGCGCCTCGACGAGCACATCGTGCACCGCTCGGTTGTAGAGATCGGTGTACAGGTTGTGCATGCGCTCGGGGTCGGAGCCGTCGGCCCAGACCACCTCGGTGGGGATGCGCTCGCCGAAGTCGGTCTTGAAGCAGTCCACGCCCTGCGCGATCAGGTCGCGGAGCTTCGCCTGGTACCAGGCGGTCGCATCCGGGTTGGTGAAGTCGACGAGTCCCATCCCCGCCTGCCAGAGATCCCACTGCCAGACCGATCCGTCGGGGCGCACTACGAGGTAGCCCTGCTCGGCCGCCTCACGGAAGAGGGGGGAGCGCTGCGCGATGTACGGGTTGATCCAGACGCAGACGCGCAGGTCCTTGTCGTGCAGTCTCGACAGCATGCCCTCGGGGTCGGGGAAAACCCGGGAATCCCAGACGAAGTCGGTCCAGTTGAACTCGCGCATCCAGAAGCAGTCGAAGTGGAACACCGACACCGGCAGCTCGCGCGCCGCCATCTCGTCGATGAACGAGTTGACGGTCTGCTCGTCGTAGTCGGTCGTGAAGCTCGTCGACAGCCAGAGCCCGTACGACCAGGCAGGAACAACCGGTGGTCGCCCGGTGAGCGCGGTGTAGCGTCCCAGCACATCCTTCGGCGTCGGACCCGCGACGACGAAGTACTCGAGCACCTCACCGGAGACCGAGAACTGCACGCGCTCGACCGATTCGGAACCGATCTCGTACGACACGTGGCCGGGGTCGTTCACGAGCACGCCGTAGCCGCGATTCGAGAGGTGGAACGGGATGCTCTTGTACGCCTGCTCGCTGGAGGTTCCGCCGTCGGCGTTCCAGATGTCGACCGACTGACCGTTCTTCACCAGCGGCCCGAAGCGCTCGCCGAGACCGTAGATCAGCTCGCCGACTGCGAGGTCGAGCTGCTCGTGCACGAAGACGGATCCGTTCGGGGTCGATCCGCCCTGTCGGGCATTGTCGACGATGCCGGCATCGACCTGCGCGTCCGGGGCGAGTCGCACGTATCCCTGGGCCTTGTGCCCGCTTCCGGTCACGCGTCTGCCGTCGACCTCGAATGCGAGGCCCCATGGCGCACCCGGCGTGATCCGCGCGACGAGCGAACCGGCGTCGATGACGCCGCCCGCCTCGGTGATCGACACGGATGCCTCCCCGGATCCTGCTCCGGGGAGGCCGAACCCCCCATGCCAGCGTCCGCCCTCGTGGTGCGCGATGCGCACGCGCACGATCCCTTCGGCGGGAGACGAGAGCGTGGTCGTCAGCACGGGCCGGTTCAGAGTGTCGCCGCGCTTGGCGATCACCATGGTGGGCGCTGTGATGACGATGCCCCGCCCGTCGGGGGTGTCGTGAGTCTCGGCGATGTCGTAGGCCTCCTGCGCATACAGCGCGGTGACCCCTGGACGCAGTTGCCAGAACCCGTCGGTGAACTTCATTACTTGACTGCTCCTGCCGTGATGCCGCGTGTGAGGGTGCGTTGGAAGATGAGGAAGAAGATGAGAGTGGGGATGATGCCGAGCAGCGCGGACGCGCTCGTGGTCGTGACGTCCATGAGCCGGTCGCCCTGCAGCACGCTGATCGCCACGGGGACCGTCTGATTCGCGTAGGATGCGAGGAAGGTCAGCGGGATCAGGAACTCGTTCCACGTCCAGATGAAGAAGAAGATCAGCAGCACCGACAGGGTCGGGCGGCTGATCGGGAAGACGATCCGCCAGAGGATCTGCCAGCGACTCGCACCGTCGATGGACGCCGCTTCGAGGATCTCCTTGGGGAACGTGCCGTAGACCGACGACAGGAGATACGTGCCGAAAGCCGCCTGGATGACCGTGAAGACGATGATCACCGACCACACGTTGTCGTACAGGCCGACGGACTTGAACATGTAGTACAGCGGGTAGAGCAGCGCCTCCTGAGGCAGCAGGTTGGCGAGCAGGAAGAGCAGCACGATCCAACTGCGCCCGCGGACGCGGCCGATGCCGATCGCGAAGGCGTTGAGCATCGAGATCCCGACGGCGAGCACCGAGACGATGCCGGCGATGAAGATGGAGTTCCAGACTTTCTCGGGAAAGTTCACGCGCTCCCAGAACTTGATGATCCCGCCGAAGTCCAGGGTCTCGGGGAAGGCGAGAGGGCCCGACGTCGCGTAGTCCACCGGTGACTTGAACGAGTTGACCAGCACGAGGTAGAACGGCGCGATGACCAGCAGCGCGCCGATCACGACGAGCGCGAGCATGAGCCAGTCGACGGGGCGCTTCTTGGTCATGCCGCCGCGCGGGCGGCTCTGGGCGGGCTTGCCGGTGACGATGGCGGTGGTGGCGTGCATCAGAGACCCGCCCTTTCCTTGCGCTCGAGGGAGTTCTGCACGCGGATGAAGATGATCGACACGATCACGACGACGATGGTCAGCACGGTCGCGATCGTCGCGCCGTAGCCCACGTTCCGCTTCGTGAAGAACTCCTGATAGGCGTAGTACGCGGGCACCAGGGTGGCACCCGCGGGGCCGCCGCGCGTGATGATGTACACGGGGCCGAAGACCTTGAGGGCGGCGATCGTGCAGGTGAGCGTCACGACGAAGATCTCCGGGCGGATGATGCTCATCGTGATCGCGGTGAATCGCTGGAACCAGTTCGCGCCGTCGAGCTCGGCGGCCTCGTACAGTTCGGGATCGACGCGCTGGAGCGCCGCCATGAAGACGACGACGGGGTAGCCGAGCTGCACCCACACCATGACGACCATCAGCACGATGAGGGCTGACGGCATCTGGCCGAGCCAGTCGTAGGCGGGGATGCCGAACCATCCGAGGATCTGGTTGAGCGCGCCGTCGCCACCCGGCCGGACGATCCAGCCGATCACGATGCCGGCGACGGCGATGGGCAGGATCTGCGGGAGGTAGTAGGTCGCGCGCAGGAAGCTGCCGACCTTGCCGCCGAACTTTCGACCGACCACGTCGAAGAGCAGGGCGGCGACGATCAGACCGACGATCGTCGGCACCACGACCATGGCGATGATCATCCACACCGAGTTCGTGAACGAGGTCCAGAAGTCGCTGTCGGTGAGGATCTTCTGCCAGTTCTCGAGGCCGATGAACTCGGGCGCGCGCACTCCCTTCCACTTGGTGAAGGTCAGATAGACGTTCCAGATCAGCGGGACGATGACGACGACGAGCAGAAGCACGAAGCCGGGGAGCAGATACAACCAGTAGGCCCCGGTCCCGCCGCTGCGCTGCGGGATCGACGGCTCTTCGGGCGGCAGTTTCGTGCGGCCCTCGCGTCGGGTGACGAGTGACATGTTCATCTCCAGGAGGATGCGGGGGAGACGCCGTGCAGTCGTCGCCCCCGCGGGCGGATCAACGGAATTCGGACGTGCCCTCGTCGTACTGCTCGCCGAGGTTCGTGTTGGTGGTCTCCGCATCCTGCGTGCCGGTGATCAGACCCTGGAGCTCCTGCACGATCACGTCGTAGAAGCCGGGCGCGGGCCAGTCCGGGTAGAACGCGAGCCCGTCGGCGTCGAGCACGCCGTTGAACGTCTCGATCAGTGCCGCGCTCTTCTCGTCGGTGATGTCGGCGGTGTCTGCCGCGACCGGGAGGCCGCCGTTGTTGCCGATGATCGCCTGGATCTCCGGACGCATCGTGATGTCGATGAACTCGTAGGCGAGCTCCTTGTTCGCCGCGTTCTCGGGGACGACCCAGAGGTTGCCGGATGAGCCGAGCGAGAGGTCGGCGCCCGGGAACGCGGTCATCGTCCAGTCGAAGCCGGTCGCCTCGGAGACGAAGCGACCGAACCACCAGGAACCCGACACGAAGATGGGCGAGGTGCCGTTGATGAACGAGACACCGGCGTCTTCAGCCTTGACCGAGGAGACGTCCGAGGCGATGTAGCCCTTGTCGATGTAGTCCTTGAGCGTCTCGGACGCTGCGGTGACCTCCGGGCCCTGCCAGTCGACCTCGCCGTCGTACAGCTGGTAGGAGTCGACGAAGCCGCGGTCGCCTTCGAGCAGCGCGAGCTGGTACCAGAGCTGTCCGAGCGGATACTCGGCGCCGGCCTCGGCGAGCGGGGTGACGCCCTGCGCGACGAACGCGTCGAGGACGTCGACGAACTCGTCGTACGTGGTGGGGATCTCGAGCCCCGCCGCGGCGAACGCATCCTGGTTGTAGTAGACGCCCACGAACTCGCCGTAGTTCGGGACACCGAACCAGGTGTCGCCGCCCATGACGCCGTCGTCGGAGTACTTCGCGGTGGTCTGGAGCGAGGGAGCGAGCTTCTCGTCCCATCCGTACTCCTCGACGGCGTCGGAGATGTCCGAGATGAGCCCTGTGGAGGCGAGGAACCCGGCGGTCGCGTTGCCCTTGTTGAATTCCATGAGGTCGGGCGCGGCGTCGGTGTCGAGCACCTGGCTGGCCGTCTTCTGGATCTGCTCGAAGGACTTCTCCTCGAACTCGACCGTGGCCCCGGTCTCCTCTTCGAAGATCGCGATCGCCTCGGCCCAGGCCTTGCCCATGGCGCTGTCCGCGCCTTCGTAATGCCAGAGCTTGAGGGTGTCTCCGTCGCCGCCCTCGTCTGCCGAACCGGCGGTGCAGCCGCTCAGCGCGATGCCTGTCGCGGTGAGCGCGGCGAGAGCCGCCAGCGTCTTCGTCCTGCGTGTGGTGCGTGCCATCGTCGGCACTCCTTTCTCAGTGGCCCTGGGGCCGGACACTTCAGTGGGTCGGGTGTTCAGTTGTGATGAGGTAGTCGTCGAAGCGTTTCGACAACGGTGATGCGGCTAGGTTCTCCGCGGGCGGTCACTCCCGAGCGGGAGCGACCGATCCGGCGAGGTGGTACTCGGGCGGGATGAGATGGATCTGGGCGGGCATGCCCGCATCTTCGAGGCGCCGCACGGCGAGATCGACGGCGAGCTCGCACGACTTCTGGGGCACGAGCGGGATCGTGTCGATCGGAACGGCTAGTGAGGAGGTGTCGAACGATGCTGCGGCCGAGATCACCGACACGTCCTCGCCCACCGTCAGTCCGTGGGCGGCGATCGTCTCGAGGAGGGTCTCATGCACGTCGCCGACGGCATGCACGATGAATGCACGGACGCCCCGGCTCAGCGCCAGCTCAGCTGCGGCGCGTACTGCCGAGGCATCGGTCGTCGTGACGCCGGTCGTCGCCCAGTCGAGGTCGACTCGCCGCTGGGCGGCCCGGTCCTGCACGCCGAGGAGCAGTCGTCGGGGGAAGTTCGACTTGCGGTACGAGACCTCGGTCTGCCCGAGCAGCGTGACCGCGGTGTGCCCGGCATCGGCCAGGCGATCCACGGCGAGGTGCCCTGCGCCTTCGAAGTCGAGGTCGACGCAGGTCAGACCGTGCGCGTCGTCCGGGATCCCGATGAAGACGGTCGGGGAGCGTAGGGATCGGGCGATCTCGGCTCGCTCGTCGTCCGGCGCGACGTCGAGCACGAGGATGGCGTCGACCAGGTTGCTCGCGGCGACGCGGTTCATCCCCTCGGATGCCTGCTCGTCGGTCAGCAGCAGGATGTCGTAGCCACGGCGACGGGCGGCGACGGCTGTCGCGAGCACGAAGGCCATGTGCGTGGGGGCATGCGTGTCGGCGCGAAGGGGCTCGGTGAGTCCGAAGATCTGGGTACGGCGGCCGGCCAGCATCCGCGCTCCGGCGTCGGGCTCGTAGCCGAGCGTCTGCACCGCGTCCTCGATGCGCCGACGTGTCTTCTCCGAGACCGGACGCTTGCCGCTGAGCGCATAGGAGACCGTGCTGATCGACACTCCGGCAGCCTCGGCCACCTCGTGAATCGTCGTCATCAGGACTCCATCGTCGCTATCGGTTCATCGTCGAAGCGTTTCGCTCGTGCTTCCGAAAGCGATGATAGGCAGAGCCGGACGCCGCGCGCAACCCTTTTGTGGCCAACCGCAACAAATTCGTGTCCAAAGTCCGGGAGCGGTCCCATCGCATCACCGGACAGGGCGACGGGGCCTCGATGGGGGAGGGGATTCGAGACCCCGCCGCCGGTCTACGAAGTGATGCGGATCTGGGCGATGACCTCTGAGTACTCGGTCTCGCCGACAGGGGTGAACCCGACGCGCAGGAAGAACGCCTCGGGGCCGTCTTCTCCGGCCTCGTAGATGACGTTGACGTGATCGAAGCCGCGGGCACGGGCCTCTTCGATCAGGCTCTCGACCGCGAAGCGGCCGACGCCCTTGCCCTGGCCCTCGGCGTCGACGTTGATGCGCCACAGCACCGAGCGGAAGTGCTCCTCCGGAGCTTCGGCGTCGAAGTTCGCGCTGACGAACCCGACGACCTGGTCGTCCTCGAGGACGACCCGCTGCCAGGAGGTCTGCGGGTTGATGACCGTCGCCGCGATGCCGTAGGACACCGGAGCGAGGAACTGCTCCTGTCCGGGCTTGAGCGACAGGTTGTTCACGGCGACGATCGTCGCAGCGGAGAGTTCCACCATGCGCAGTTCGGACATAGTCACAGGCTAGCCCCTCCCAAGGGTCCCGTGCAGAAACCTCGACTTTCGTCAGGGGTGCCCCACCGCGGAATGCCGGAAGTCGATGTCAGCGCCTCCTCGCGGCGAACGTGCGCCGGGAGCGCCTCAGGTATCTTGGTATCGAGACAAATATGCCCTCGCGAACGGAGAACCTCCTGGTGACCGACGACGCCATCATCTACACCTACACGGACGAGGCTCCGGCTCTCGCCACCGCCTCCTTCCTGCCGATCATCAAGGCCTACACGGGACAGGCGGGCATCGAGGTCGAGACCCGCGACATCTCGCTCGGCGGACGCATCCTCGCCGCATTCCCGCAGAAGCTCGCGCCCGAGCAGCAGGTCGGCGACTCGCTCGCCGAACTCGGCGGACTCGCGACGCTCCCTGAGGCGAACATCATCAAGCTCCCGAACATCTCGGCCTCGATCCCGCAGCTCAAGGGCGCGATCGCCGAGCTGCAGTCCCAGGGGTACGACATCCCCGACTTCCCGGACGAGCCGACCTCCCTCGAGGAGAAGGACGTCCGTGCACGCTACGACCGCATCAAGGGCTCCGCGGTCAACCCCGTGCTGCGCGAGGGAAACAGCGACCGTCGAGCGCCTCTGGCCGTCAAGAACTACGCCAAGAAGCACCCGCACCGCAACAAGCCGTTCGCGGAGGGTTCGAAGACCCGCGTCGCGACGCTCGGTCACGATGACTTCAAGCACAACGAGCGCTCCTGGGTCGCCGCCCATGACGACGTCCTGAGCTTCCGTCACACCGCCGCTGACGGCACGGTGACGATCCTCAAGGAGGGGCTGAAGGTTCTCCCGCGCGAGATCATCGACGCCACGTTCCTCTCGGCCGCGCACCTCGACGCATTCCTCGCCGAGACGATGGAGACGGCGAAGAACGACGACATCCTCTACTCGGTGCACCTCAAGGCCACGATGATGAAGGTCAGCGACCCGATCATCTTCGGCCACGTCGTGCGGGTGTTCTTCAAGGACGTGTTCGCTCAGTACGGTGACAAGCTCGCCGAGGCGGGCCTCAACCCGAACGACGGTCTCGGGTCGATCCTCTCGGGTCTCGGCGCCATCGCCGGCGGCGAAGAGATCGCCGCAGCCTTCGACCGCGCGCTCGCCGAGGGCCCGCGCGTCTCGTACGTGAACTCCGACAAGGGCATCACGAACCTGCACGTGCCCAGCGACGTGATCGTCGACGCCTCCATGCCCGCGCTCGTCCGCAACGGCGGCAAGCTGTGGGGCGAGGACGGCGGCGAGGCCGACACGCTCGCGGTCATCCCCGACTCGTCGTACGCGAGCGTCTACCAGGCCGTCATCGACGACGTGATCGCGAACGGCCCGCTCGACCCCGCCACGATCGGCACCGTGCCGAACGTGGGGCTCATGGCCCAGGCGGCCGAGGAGTACGGCAGCCACGACAAGACCTTCGAGATCGCCGCTCCCGGCACGGTCCAGGTGCTCGACAGCGAGGGCACCGTGCTGATCGAGCACGAGGTCGGCGCCGGCGACATCTGGCGCGCGACGCAGACCAAGCACATCCCGGTCATGGACTGGGTCAAGCTCGCGGTCACGCGTGCTCGTGCGTCGGGAGTGCCTGCGGTGTTCTGGCTCGATGCCAACCGCTCGCATGACGCGCAGATCATCGCCAAGGTGCACCAGGGTCTCGCGACGCTCGACACCAAGGGGCTCACGATCACGATCCTCGCCCCCGAAGAGGCCACCCGCTACACGCTCGCGCGCATGCGTCACGGCCTCGACACCATCTCGGTGACCGGAAACGTGCTGCGTGACTACCTCACCGACCTGTTCCCGATCCTCGAGGTCGGCACCAGCGCCAAGATGCTGTCGATCGTCCCGCTGCTCGCCGGCGGCGGGCTGTTCGAGACCGGTGCCGGCGGCTCTGCGCCCAAGCACGTGCAGCAGCTCGTGGAGGAGAACTACCTGCGCTGGGATTCGCTGGGCGAATTCTTCGCGCTGGCCGCATCGCTCGAGCACTTCGCCGACCGCACGGGCAACGAGAAGGCCCGCGTCCTCGCGGAGACGCTGGATGCCGCGACCGGGACCTTCCTCGAAGAAGACCGCTCTCCTGGTCGCGCTCTCGGCACGATCGACAACCGCGGTAGCCACTTCTACCTGGGCCTGTACTGGGCGCAGGAGCTCGCGGCGCAGACGAAGGACCCCGAGCTCGCGGCGTCGTTCGCGCCGATCGCCGCCACGCTCTCGGAGAACGAGGAGAAGATCGTCTCCGAGCTCAACGCCGTGCAGGGCAAGCCTGTCGAGATCGGCGGATACTACCGCCCGGACGACGCACTGGTCGAAGCCGTCATGCGCCCGTCCACGACGCTGAACGGCATCGTCGACGCACTGAGCTGACACGGATCGAAGAAAGGAGGGGCCGGATGCGCGAGCATCCGGCCCCTCCTTCGTCGTTCTCCGCGAGCCCGGAAGGCCGTGTCCTTCCGAGTCGGCGATGCGCCGGCTCGGTCGGGGGAGCGAGGGTCAGTAGTGGACCGACACCTCGAGGCCGACGGGCGACCATTCGTAGACGTACTTGGCGACGTCGATCGGCATGTTCACGCAGCCGTGACTGCGCGGGTTGCCGAAGTCGTTGTGCCAGTAGGTGCCGTGGAAACCCTCGTCTCCATTGAAGTACGTGACCCAGGGGACGTTCGGCGTCTCGGTGATCGATCCGTCCGGCTCGCGGCTCTTCATCGTCTGCTCACGCACATGCGCGTAGACCCTGAAGTTGCCGGTGTCGGTGGGCGTCGCGCTCTTTCCCGACGAGATCGCCCACGAACGGACGACGGCGCCGTTCTCGATGAGGGTCGCCGTCTGAGAGCTCAGGTCTACATCGATCTTGCGAACCAGGTTGACTGATTCGAACGGAGTCTCGGTGACCTCGATGGGGAAGACGCCCTCGCCGGCCTCCAGCTTCGCCGCGACATCGGATGCGAGGTTCGAGGTGTCGCCGATCGCGCGGCCGTTCGTGCCCTCGGCGACGGTGCGAAGGATCTCGCCCCCGGAGTCGACGATGTTCGTCGCATTGACGGGCTCCCGGTTGACGGATGCCGGAAGGGCGTCGATCGTCGCCTGGATCGCCGCCTCATCCGCGACGATGCTCAGCTCGCCCTCGTCGTCGACGACCGAGAGCCAGGTCGAGGCGGTGGCCGGGTCGACGGGGACCGCACGCTCTTCGCCGATGTAGAAGCCGATCGAACCCAGCATCGTGTTCAGTGAGGTGGCAAAGGTCGTGGCATCTTCGTCAGTGACGGCGGGGGCCGCTTCGGCCGGACCGCCGGAGAACTCGAGGCTCTTTCCGCCGTCCGCGATCGTCGCGACGATGGCGGCGGTGAGGCCGTCGACGTCTACGGCCGTGCCCGGTGCCGAAGGCGTGATCGCATAGCCTCCGCCTGCGGCATCGAAGACGACGCCGGCGTCGACAGGGTCTTCGAAGCTCGCCGGCACTGCTTCGCGCAGCGCGGATTCCGCCTTGGTGGGGTCGAGAGTGATGTCGCCGGCGACGGGGTCGCCCATCCACGCGGTGACGTTCCAGAGCGGACGCTCCGCGAAGGCCGCATCGGCGAGCGCACTCGCGTCGATCGCGGCGCCGAGGTCGGCTCCGGTCAGGACGATGTCGTCACCGGCTCCCGTGAGAGTGACCTCGGTCTCGGCGACGTGAGCCTGGATGGTCTCTGCGGCGGCCCCGGGAGTGAGCCAGCCGACGGGGATTCCGGCGACTGTGGTGCCCGGAGCGATCAGGATCATCGATGCGGCGCCTGCGCCGAGGGCCAGGACTCCCACGCCGAGACCGATCCACAGGCCGAGGCGCTTCTTCTTGGGGGCAGGCTCGATCGGCGCCCAGGCGAGCTCCTGGTCGCCGCTGCTCGGCGGCTGGGAGTCGGTGGGCGCGTTGCCGGAGTCGCCGGGCGCGACGGTCTGCAGCTGGTCACCGGAGGCGGTCGCCTCGGTCAGCTTCTCGGTCTTCGCATCCTGCGCTGAGATCAGATCGGTCACGAACATCACCCCCCGGTTTCTCGCGTGTCCTTACCGATATGCTACGCGATCGCGTATAACGGGGAGACAACGGTCCGTGGACCTGTGGAGATCTCGATCGCGTCAGTCGGTGACGACCGCGAGACCGTCGATCTCGACGAGCATCTCCTCACGCGGCAGGCCGGTGAAGACGGTGGTGCGCGACGGCAGGATGCCGCTGGTCGTGTGCGCGGTCACGAAGGCGCCGTATGCGTCGTTCATGATCGCGAAGTCCTCGCGCTTGGTCAGGTACACGCGCAGCATCACGACATCGTCGAACGTCGCGCCCGAAGCCTCGACGATCGCCTTGACGTTCTCGAGGGTGCGCGTGGTCTGGGCCGCGACATCGCCCGGGAAGAGATACTCGTTCGTCTGGGGATCGACGGGGCCCTGACCGGAGACCTGCACGATCGGGCCCTTGCGGATGCCCTGCGAGAAGGTGTGGGCGGGGGCGGGCGCGGCGTCGGTCGACACTCGGATCTTCGCAGTCATGAGGCCAGCCTAGTAGCCTTGTTAGATGCCTCTACAAATCCCGGATCCTGTTCTCGGCACCTGGGCGAAGGGTTTCCCTTCGCGATCCGCGGGGCTCCGGCTGTCGGAGGTCGCCGGGGCCGGCCTGCACCTGTCCGACCTCGTGACTCCGGTGCTGACAGTGCACGAGGCCGCGATCGCCCACAACGAATCGACCGTCTTCGCGTGGGCGGAGCGCCAGGGCGTTCTCCTCGCGCCGCATGGCAAGACGACGATGGCGCCGGCGCTCTGGCAGCGGCTGCTCGATGCCGGGGCCTGGGGCATCTCGGTCGCGACGCCGTGGCAGGCCGAGGTCGCCGTCGAGGCGGGGGTCTCCACGGTGCTCATCGCGAACTCGGTCACGGATCGCACAGCCGCGCGTCATCTGGGCGAACTGCTGGCTGCGGATCGCGATCTCCGAATCCTCTGCTGGGCCGACTCCGTCGACACCGTCGGCATCCTCGCTGACGCCCTCAGGGATGTTGACCGCCCGCTCGACGTGCTCGTCGAGCTCGGCGGCAGGGGTGGCCGCACCGGTGCCCGCAGCGTGGGGGAGGGCGAGCGCATCGCGCAGGCGATCCTCGCATCGCCGGGTCTGCGGCTCGCCGGTGTCACGGGCTACGAGGGGCCGTTCGGCCCCGATCGGTCAGATGCGTCGGTCGCGGCGGTCGACGCCTATCTCTCGACGCTGGTCGAACTTCATCGACGTCTCGTGTACCCGCCCGACGTCCGTCCGGTGCTCAGCGCAGGGGGCAGCGCCTTTCCCGACCGAGCCGCGGCGATACTGGCCCCGCATCGTGACGACGCCGACATCGTGCTGCGGTCGGGGGCGTTCCAGATCCACGACGACGGCTTCTACACGCGCATGTCGCCGTTCGGCCCGCTGACGTCGACGGCGCCTCTGCGATCTGCCATGCACGCCTGGTCGCGCGTCGTCTCCCATCCCGAGAAGGGGCTCGCGCTCCTGGATGCGGGGCGCCGCGACGTGCCCTTCGACCTCGACCTGCCCGTTCCCCAGTCGGTCGACGGGCGGATCACGGCACTCAACGACCAGCACGCGTTCCTCGACCTCGCAGACGGGGCGAGTGTCGCCGTCGGCGACGTCGTGCGCCTCGGCCTGTCCCACCCGTGCACGGCCTTCGACAAGTGGCGCGTGGTGGCGATGATCGACGACCCGGATGCGGCGGATCCGCGCGTGATCGGAGCGGTCGCGACATGCTTCTGAGCGCGGAGAAGCCGGTGCGGGTCTACCGAGGTGCCACGGTGGTCGACGGCACCGGCGCCGAGCGGTTCGTCGCCGATGTCGCGGTCGAGGGGTCGCGCATCGTGGCGGTTATCCGCGAGGGTGACGAGAGCGTTCTGGAGCTGCCGGCGGATGCGGTCGAGATCGTCGCCTCAGGGCTGGTGCTGTCTCCCGGCTTCATCGACATGCACGCCCACAGCGAGCTGGCCGTGCTGCAGGGAGCCGCGCACGACGCCAAGATCCTGCAGGGCGTCACGACGGAGGTGCTCGGCCAGGACGGACTCGGCTACGCGCCTCTCGACGACGCCGCAGCAGAGGTGATCCCCGCTCAGATCGCCGGCTGGAACGGCATGCCGTCCACTGCCCCCTGGCGCTCGATGGGTGACCTGCTCACCGCGATCGACGATGTGTCGGTGGGCAACGCCGCCGTCCTCGTGCCACAGGGCAACCTGCGGATGATGGTGGTGGGTCACGAGAACCGCCCGGCCACAGCCGAGGAGATCGCGGCGATGTCCGAGATCCTCGGCGAGGCGCTCGACGCGGGAGCGTTCGGGATGTCGAGCGGGCTGACCTACACCCCGGGCATGTACGCCGACACCGCCGAGCTGGAGGCGCTGTGTCGTGTCGTCGCCGAACGCGGTGGGTACTGGGCACCCCACACCCGAAGCTACGGTGGGGGAGCCCTCGACGCCTATCGAGAGGCGCTCGACATCGGCCGCCGCACAGGGTGTCCGATCCATCTGACGCACGCGACGATGAACTTCGCACCGAACCGCGGCCGTGCGGCGGAGTTGCTGGCGCTCGTGGACGAGGCGCTCGACGACGGCGTCGACGTCACTCTCGACACCTACCCCTACCTTCCGGGCGCCACGACGCTGGCCGCCCTGCTGCCGAGCAGGCTCGCCGAGAGCGGAGACCTGCTGGCGACCATCGCCGCCCTCGACGAGGCAGGACGCGAGTCCGTTCGCGTCGAGCTCGAGGAGATCGGCTGCGACGGATTCCACGGCGAACGCGCCGACTGGTCGGCGATCCAGATCTCCGGCACCTCCTCGCCCGACCTCGCAGACCTCGTCGGGCGCACCGTCGACGAGATCGCCTCGTCGTCGGGCATGCGCGCCGTCGACGTCGTGCTGGACACGATCCTCGAAGACCGCGGCGCGACCGGCATCCTGATGCACATCGGCGACGAGGACAACGTCCGCGCGATCATGCGGCACTCGCGGCACTGCGGCGGCAGCGACGGGATCCTGATCGGCGCGCGCCCGCACCCGCGCGGCCGGGGAACCTTCCCCCGCTATCTCGGGCACTACGTCCGAGAGCTCGGAGTGCTCTCGCTCGAGCAGGCCGTGCGGCATCTGTCCGGCACACCCGCGATGCGGCTGGGGCTCGACCGGGGCGACGCGCCGCGAGGCGTGATCCGCGAGGGAGCGACGGCCGATCTGGTGCTGTTCGATCCCGAGACCATCTCGGCGGGGGCGACCTTCGACGCACCGCACCGGGCACCGATCGGGATCGACGAGGTGCTCGTCGGCGGCGTGCCGGTGGTGCTGGCCGGCCGCACATCCGGCGCGACACCGGGTCGCGCTCTCACGATGGCCCCCGCGGCTCATCGCGCGCCCGTCCCGAACATCCGCGCGGTGATCGACCCGGCCGCGGCGCCCTTCCACTGGACCGCTCGCACTCCGGTCATGGGCCCCGACGCACTCGCCCTGAGCGCATCCCGGATCGGTGGCCCTCGCGAGGCTCCGGACTCGACCCCCGCGATCACTCTGCTCGTCGACGAGTCCCTCACCGAGGAGCCTTTCGCCAGAGAGGGTGTGGGCCACGAGGCCTTCCGCGTCACGGTCGCCGCCCACGGGATCGAGGTCAGGGGTGCCGCCCCGGCCGGTGTGTTCCGGGGCGTCACCCTGCTGCGGCAACTGTGCGAACCGGGCGCTGACCGTGCGCGGATCCCCGCAGGCATCTGGGAGTCCGCGCCCGCCTACGCCTGGCGGGGCGTGATGCTCGACGTCGCGCGGCACTTCCGCCCCGTCGAGGATCTCGAGCGTCTGGTCGATCTGATGGTCGACCACCACCTCACGCACTTGCACCTTCACCTCACCGACGACCAGGGGTGGCGCTTCGAGGTGCCCGGATTCCCGCGTTTGACCGAAGTGGGCGCTCGCCGCGAGGAGACGCAGCTGGGCCATGGGCCTCACTCCACCGTCGAGCCGGGGCTGCATGAGGGGTATTACACGGATGCCGAGCTGCGCGGCCTGGTCTCCTACGCCGCCGAGAGGTTCGTGACGGTCGTGCCGGAGGTCGAGCTGCCGGGGCACATCCAGGCGGGCCTCGCCGCATATCCCGCGCTCGGCAACACGGACGTCGGCGAGCCTGTAATGGTGCCGTGGTCGCGTTTCGGCGTGAACCCGCGCACTCTCGCCCCGACGGACGGCGCTCTCGCCTTCGGGCGAGCGGCGATCGACGCGCTGTGCGATCTCTTCGATTCTCCGTGGATCGGCATCGGCGGAGACGAGGTCCCCGTGACCGAGTGGGCGCAGAGCGCTGCTGCGCGCGAGCGGATGCGCGAGCTCGGTCTCGCGACTCCGCACGACGTGCAGCCGTGGTTCACGGCTCAGTTCGTGGCGCACGTCCGCAGCCGCGGACGCACCGCCCTCGCCTGGGACGAGGTGCTCGAGGGCGACGTCCCCGACGGGGTGGAGGTCCTCGCATGGCGGGGCCCTGTCGCCATGCGGGAGGCGCTGCGACGTGGCATCCCCGTGATCGCGTGCCCCGACCTCGAGGTGTATCTCGACTATCCGCAGTCGGAGTCGGGGGAGGAGCCCATCAGGGTCGGACCACCGCTGCCGATCGAGCAGGCGTACACGCTCCGCATCGAGGACGGCGCGGCCGGCGGGCAGGCCAACGTGTGGACCGAGCACCTTCCGACGCGGGACCGTGTCGATTTCGCGATGTTCCCCCGGCTCGCGGCGATCGCCGAGCGGCTGTGGGACGGCGGCGAACCTCCCGCGTACGAGGGATTCGCCCGCAGGCTTCCGACCCACCTCAGACGCCTCGCCGCGTCGGGGGTGCGGTATCGTCCTCTCGACGGTCCGACGCCTGCGCAGAGGCGCCCTGGAGTCCCGGGGAAGCCTCTCACCCGTGAGGCGAGGCAGGAGATCGTGGCCGGACTCGTGGAGCGTCTGTCCGCCTCTCAAGACACCGCCGACGGGGTACTCTCGGCATAATGTAACGTTTCCGTAACCCTCCCTGTGCTACCAGAGGCAGGGGTTGCGAAATTTTTGTTCGTAAGGTCTACTAACAAACATGTCCGTATCGGATGGATCGCGTCCTTCGACGTCACCAGATTACGTCGCCGCGAGCGCGCACGCCTTCGGCCCGGGGCGCCACCTGCGCTCGCGATCGAAGGTGCTCCCGGAGCACGCTCGCGGCCACAACCGTGCACTCGTGCTGCAGACTCTCTACCACTCGGGTGCGATGAGTCGGGCGGACCTCTCGCGAGAGACCGGCCTGACGCGAGTCACCATCTCGGACCTCGTCGCCGAATTCATCGCCGACGGCATCGTCGTCGAGATGGGAGTGCGCGAGACGATCGGACCGGGCAAGCCGCCGATCCTCATCGACATCGACCGTGTCGGTCATCAGATCATCGGGCTCGACCTGTCGGGCCCCCACGCATTCGTGGGCGCTCTGCTCAGTCTCGACGGCGACGTGCTCGAGCGGCGCGAAGTGCCACGACCCGAGAACGCAGACGGCGACGCCGCCTACGCAGCCACCCTCGAGCTGGCGCGCGCGCTCGCGGAGACGGCCACACAGCCCATCCTCGGCGTCGGAATCGGCAGCCCCGGCGTCGTGCGCCCAGACGGGGTCGTGCTCAGCTCGCCGAACCTGGGGTGGAGCAACCTGCCGCTCGAGGCGAAGCTCGGCATCGATCTCGATCTGCCGGTGCTCGTGCGCAACGACGCCAATGCCGCTGTGCTCGCCGAATACACATTCGGCGAGGCGAAGGCCGACTTCATGCTCATCAAGATCGGTCGAGGAGTCGGAGCAGGCGTCATCACCGGCAGCCAGCCGCTTCTCGGCAGCCGCTTCGCCGCGGGCGAGATCGGGCACGTCGTGGTCGGCACAGACGGCGGGCCCCGCTGTGCGTGCGGCAAAGACGGCTGCCTCGAAGCCTGGTTGAGCGAGACGCGACTGCGCCCAGCCATCGCAGCCGCTCCAGACTCGCGTGACGAGATACTCCGCGACGCCGGCACCCGCATGGGCATCGCGATAGCCCCGATCGTGGCAGCCCTGGATCTGTCCGAAGTCGTGCTCTCGGGTCCCGAGGACCTGCTCGACGGCGTGCTGATCGACGCCGCGGTCGAGACCCTGCACGCGCGCACGCTCGAGGGTGTCTTCGAGGATGCGCTCATCCGGCGCACCCATCAGGACGACATCGTCCTGCGCGGCGCCGCCGTGATGGTGCTCTCCAGTCAGCTGGGCGTCTCGTGAGCCGCGCCTGCGGAAGCGACCGCGTCCGCGAGTCGAAGCCGAGCAGGAGCTCCATCCGATGACGGATGCGATCACCGTCGGCCTGTCCGGTCGGCCCATTCGAGTGGGCCTGGACGTCGGCGGAACCAAGATCGATGCTGTGGCCGTGTCGCCCGACGGAGACATCCTGGCGCGGCTGCGCCGTCCGACGGGATGGGGCGAGGATGCGGTCGTCGTCAGCATTCTCGATGCCGTCGACGCGCTCGCCCTCGAAGGAGGATTCGCCCGCTCGGCCGTCGAGTCGGTGGGTGTCGGCATCCCGGGGCTCGTCGACGCGGATACGGGTCGAGTCCTCCATGCCGTGAACCTCGGCGTCGAGTCGCTGGATCTCGCCGGTCTCGCCGGTGGGCAGCTGGGAGTCCCCGTTCGCGTCGAGAACGACGTGAAGGCGGCCGCGCTCGGTGCTGCAGTGCTGCGCGGCATAGACGGCTCCATGGCCTACCTCAACCTCGGCACCGGCGTCGCCGCCGGCATCGTCATCGACGGCACGATCTGGCGTGGCGCGCGAGGTACCGCCGGTGAGGTCGGTCACCTCTCGGTCGACCCGAACGGTCGGCTCTGCGGCTGCGGGCAGCGCGGCTGCATCGAGACCTTCTGCGGCGGTGGCGCGCTCGCTCGCGCGTGGAATCGACCGGGCGCTCTGCCGGTGCGCGACATCCTCGACGCGGCCGACGCGGGCGACGAGCGCGCCGCCGGTCTGCGCGCCGACCTGTTCCACGGCGCGGCTGCTGCCGTGCGGGCCCTCGTGCTCTCCGCAGACGTGGAACGCGTGATCATCGGCGGCGGCCTCACCTCGCTCGGAGAGAGACTGTTCGCGGGCGTCCGCGGCGCACTGCAGGCGGGCGCCGAGGCCTCGCCCTTCATGCGCTCACTGCACCTGGACGACAGGATCGAACTGCTCCCTGCCGGCTCTCCCGCCGCGGCCTTCGGGGCAGCGGTCGTCGGCGCAACCACCCCCTCTAAGGAGATCGTTTCCCATGGCTGAAGTCGTCATCGTCGAGAACGCAGAAGCAGCTGGCGCCCTGGTCGCCGCCGAGATCGTGGAATTGATCGACGGGCGTCCGGATGCCGTGCTCGGCCTCGCCACCGGCTCGACGCCTCTTCCCGTGTACAAAGCGCTGCGCGAGAAGCTCGCGGGTCGTGACGTCTCGCAGGTGCGGGGCTTCGCGCTCGACGAGTACGTGGGGATCGACCCGGCTCATCCCGAGAGCTACCGCTCGGTCATCACCCGCGAGGTCGTGGAGCCCCTCGGGCTCGACCCGCGCCGGATCCACGTGCCCAACGGCGCTCAGGACACGATCCAGCACGCGGGCGACGACTACGAGACGGCCATCGAGGCCGCCGGGGGAGTGGACCTGCAGATCCTCGGCATCGGCACCGACGGACACATCGGCTTCAACGAGCCGGGGTCGTCGTTCGCCTCGCGGACACGAGTCAAGACGCTCACGGTGCAGACACGGGAAGACAACGCGCGCTTCTTCGACTCGATCGACGACGTGCCGAAGCACTGCATCACCCAGGGTCTGGGAACGATCCTGCGTGCACGTCACCTCGTGCTGCTCGCCTTCGGCGAGGGCAAGGCTCAGGCCGTCGCGGATGCCGTCGAAGGGCCGCTGTCGGCCATCCTCCCCGGTTCGGCCATCCAGCTGCACCCGCACGCCACCGTCGTCGTCGACGAGGCCGCCGCGTCGCGTCTCAGGCTCGCCGACTACTACCGCTACACCTACGCCAACAAGCCGAGCTGGCAGGGCATCTGACCCGATCGGCGCTCAGGGGCGCGTGACAGGCCACGCGAGCGGCAGCAGGTGCTCGAGGCTGAGCGGCGCCAGCGGCAGCGTCTCGGCGTCGGTGGGGGTGATCCACCGCAGCTCGGCGAGTTCGGCCTGCACCACCACCTCTGCGGCGGCGATCGACACCGAGAACGCGTCGGCCACGACCCGGTGACCCGGCTCGTTCGCCGCCTCCGAGACGAACGTTCCGAGGGGCTCCAGGTCGGCCTCGTCGAGTCGCAGGCCGAGCTCTTCGTGCAGCTCGCGGATCAGCGTCTGCGACGGCGTCTCACCGGGCTCGGGCTTGCCGCCGGGCTGCATGAAGCGCGTCGTGCCCTGTTTGCGGACCACCAGCACCCTGCCGGCGTCGTCGACGATGACCGCCGCGCTGACGTGGATGTCAGGCATCGGGGGCGAAGACCTTGCCGGGGTTCAGGATGCCGAGCGGGTCGAATACGCGGGTGATCTGACGCTGCAGCTCCCACTGGTCGTCTCCCAGCTCGTCGGCCAGCCAGCGGCTCTTCAGCGTTCCGATCCCGTGCTCGCCGGTCAGTGTGCCGCCGAGCGCGATCGCGGCTCGGAACAGCTCGTCTGCGGCGGCCCAGACCTCAGCGGGGGGTTCGGTGCCCTCGAAGATGAAGTTCGGGTGCAGGTTTCCGTCGCCCGCATGCGCCACCGTGGGGATGGTCATCGAGTAGGCCTTCTCGATGCGAGCGATCTCGTCGAACATCGCGGGCATCGCGCTGCGCGGCACCGACACGTCTTCGATGAGGGTCGTGCCGAGAGCGGACATGGCGGGGTGCATCGCTCGGCGGATCGCCAGCAGACGCTCGCCTTCCTCTCGGTCGTGCGAGACCTGCGTCACACCATGGTGGGCCGTCAGGATCTCGGCGATCGTCGTGGCTTCGGCGACGGCGGCCGGGCCATCGGTCTGAATCGTCAGCTGCGCGCTCCCGGCTGCGGGGGAGGGCAGCTCGAGCAGGGCGGCGACCGCGGCGAGGCTGGCGGAGTCCATGAGCTCCATGATCGCCGGCTGCGCGCCAGACGCGGTGACCGCGGCGGATGCGGATGCCGCTGTGCGCACGTCGGGGAAGATCGCCGTCACCGTGCAGGTGGTTCCCTCGACGAGTCGGCGCAGCTTCAGGGTGGCGCCGACGACCACGCCGAGAGTGCCCTCCGAGCCGATCACGAGAGAGGTGAGGTCGAGTCCGGTCACGCCTTTGACGCTGCGGTGGCCGAGGCGCATCAGACGGCCGTCTGCGAGCACCAGGTCGACCCCGAGGACAGCGTCCTTCACGACGCCGTACTTCGCGCAGAGCAGCCCGCCTGCCCCGGTGGCGATGTTGCCGCCGACGGTCGAGATCGCGCGGCTGGCGGGATCGGGCGCCCACCAGAGTCCGTGCTCGGCCAGCACGTCGTTGAGGTCGGCGTTGAGGATGCCGGGTTCGACGACGGCGAGCAGGTCATCTGCGCGGATCTCGTGGATCGCGGTCATCCGACGGGTGGAGAGGACGATCTCACCCTCGCCGCCGTTCGCCGCTCCGGCGAGGCCGGTGCCCGCCCCGCGCACCACGACCGGGGTCTCCGTCCGGGTGGCGATACGCATCACGGTCTGGACGTGTTCGACGGTCTCGGCATGCACGACCGCGAGCGGCTGACCCGGCGCCGCGTGCCCTGACCGGTCGGCGCGGGCCTCTTCGAGGGTCGCGGCATCGATGTCGACGATGTCGCCGAGCGCGGCGACGAGCTGGTCGAGAGTGCTCATCGGATGCGACGCCGACCGCTCACCACGCCGGCTCCGACAGCGACCACGGCGAATGCGGTGCCGATGATCGGCTGGTCCATCAGCCACCACGCGATCGTGACACCGACGTAGATCAGCAGCTCGACCACGACCCGCAGGAACGGGTGCAGACGCAGCACAGGCCGAGGGGAGAGGAAGAGAGCCCAGATCAGGATCACGACGATCGGAGCGCCGATGCCGATGACGATGTTCCACGGGAACGGCCACATCGCGAATCCCCACAGCGCGAGCGTGCCCACGGCGACGATCAGGACCACCGATCGGATGATGTCGAGGGGAGCGATGCTGGGGCGGTCGACGCCGGGGACGGAGGCGGGATCCTGGGACATGGATCCAGTCTATTCGCCGCCGATGGCGGGTCAGAGCGCGGGGACGCCCTCTTCTGCAGCGGGGACGACCGCGTCGACTGCCGGCGAAGTCTCGTCGACGGGGGCGGTCTCTTCTTCGACCGTCGGCTCCACCGGAGGAGCCGTCTCTGTCGGAGCGGAAGGTTCGACGGGAGCGGCCGGTTCGGGAGCCGGGGTCTCGGGAACCACCTCTGCATCCGGAGTCTCGACCACGGTCGCGGGCGCTGTCTCGTCCGGGCCAGCGGGTGCCGCCACGTCCGTCGGCTCCGGCACGGGCACGGCCGTGTCGTCCGGCGTCGGCACGGGCGTGGTCTCGACGGCATCTTCGGCAGGTGCACCGCACGCGGGCGCGAGTAGAACGGATTTGGGGTTCACCCCGAGCGCCGAGAGGCTTGTGGTGACCGGCAGGAGCGGACCGGCCGCCGTCACATAGTGGATCTCGACGGTCGCGCCGAGGATGATCTGCACGAGTCCCGGGCGCAGCTCGATAGTTCCGGTTCCGGCGTCGCTCAGCGATGTGCTGTCCGCACCGCCGTGGCTACCGTCGAGCAGGGCCTCGATGTCGGCGCCCGGGTCACCGGACACGTTCAGAGTCACATACGTGATGGCTCGACCGTCGAGACAGATATCGGCGAGGGTCACCACGATCGGGGTCGTGGGTGCCGCGGGTTCTCCGGGGGTCTCTTCTCCGGGGGTTTCTTCGCCCGGGGTTTCTTCGCCCGGGGTCTCTTCTCCGGGGGTCTCTTCTCCGGGGGTCTCTTCTCCGGGGGTCTCTTCGCCGGGGGTCTCTTCCCCGGGGGTCTCTTCGCCGGGGGTCTCTTCCCCGGGGGTTTCTTCGCCGGGGGTCTCTTCTCCGGGGGTTTCTTCGCCCGGGGTCTCTTCTCCGGGGGTTTCCTCGCCCGGGGTCTCTTCGCCCGGAGTCTCTTCTCCCGGAGTTCCCTCCTCGGGGACATCCTCTTCCGGTGACGGCTTCGATGTCTCCACCGGAGAGGGCGCTGCGACGATAGCGGGCGCGATGTCCTCTGAGGGCTGAGGGGTGATGGGTGCGTCGACGGGGGGCGTGACCGGCTCGGGCTCGGGTTCGGGCTCCACATCGTCGTCGACCGGTGTCTTCTCGTCGGACATCGATTCGTCGGGCCCGACGTCGGAACTGATCGACGAGGAGTCCCTGTCGCCGGCGCTGGGAAGCGATGCGACCGGTGTCACTCCGGCGAGGGTCGGGACGATGGTCGCGGCCGCCACGACGCCCGCAACCACCAGGGCGGCTGAACCGGCGCCGACGAGCGCGCCGACACCGCTGAAGATGCCGCCGCTCGCAGCGCTGCCTGCGCCGCCTCCTGCTGCGCCGCCTCCAGCCGCGCCGCCTCCGGCTGCGCCGCCTCCGGCTGCGCCGCCTCCGGCCGTGCTGCTCGAGGAGCCGCCCGTTGCCGCTCCTGTGACGACGACCGCACCCTCGGTGATTCCTGAGGGCATGGCTGCGAGCGCGACGATCGGCGTGCCACCGCCCTGGAGCGTGGCGAGATACCCTGCGGCACCCGTGACGCCGAGGACGAGCGGCAGCAGCACGAGGGCGAGTCGCGTCGACACGTCCTTCGCCTCGGCGGCGACGATCATGCAGCGTGCGCATTCGTCGAGGTGCTGCTCGAGACGGTTGTGGTCTCGCGTGCTGAGATTGCCGCGTGAGTACGCGCCCAGGTGCTCGATGGTCCATTGGCAGTCGGAGCCGGCCGCCGCACTGCGGAGGTGAGCCTGGATCCACGCCTCGCGAAGCCCTTCGCGCGCCCGGAATGCGAGCTGCGAGACGGCGCCCGCCTTCATGCCGAGGAGCGTTGCGGCCTCCTGAGGCTTCATCTGCTCGATCTCGGTGTACCAGAGCACCTCCTGCCAGCGGGAGGGAAGGCTGCGGAACGCCTGCGCGGTCAGGCTGCGGTCGAGGGCCTCGTTGGCCGCCTGGTCTGTGCTGTCGGGGTCGGCGACGCTGTCGAGTTCGTCGATCGCGGATTCGCGCCGAGAACGCCCCCAGGCGGCGGCGGTGTTGCGGATGCTCGTGAACAGATAGGCGCGGAAGGAGCCGTTGGGCCCGCCGCCCTTGATGATCGCCTGATAGATGCGGGTGTAGGACTCCTGCACCAGATCGTCGGGGTCGATCGACGACGTGATCGACCGAGCGACGGACATACCGGACGGGTAGTGCCGCCTCCAGAGTTCACCGAAGGCCGCTGCGTCACCCGAGCGGGTGCGCAGGACGAGATCGGCGTCGGCGATCGTTTCGTCGTGCGAAGTGCTGTCCTGATCCACAGTCATCCATCTGTCGTGGAGCGCGAGTGCGCCTCCACATGAAGAGACGCGTGAACCCCATTTTCATCACGCGCCATCTCCATTCTCTCTCCAATCTCTCAGGCTTGCCACCCCTTCCGAGAAACTGATCGCAAATTTCTGGACTCCTATAAATGCCTGGTCACGGGCAGATCGATCGGTTCTGGAGGGCATCCTGAAAAAAAGATCTGGGAAATCGCGTAATGAATCGGCGTCGACGTCGTCTCATCACTAGAGACAGCCATGGGGCTCCACCGGGGGGCGGAGCTCAGGCGCTGGTGCAAGGGGTAAGTGCACCGGCATGGCGGGTCGGGCACCTCGGGGGAGGAGCGCTCGGCCCGCCAGCTCTCGCACATGGGAGGGAAATGTGACGGGGCCGCCGATCTGGGGAACGGCGGCCCCTCACCCACTCGGACGGCATGGCCGGAGCGAGCACGCCCGCGCCCCGATGCGCTCGCGACATCGCGCCGCGCGTCAGTGGGTTCATGGGCGATCGCCCACCCACACGCGCTCGACCCGCAGCTCTGCATCGAGAAGTACGGCGTCAGCGACGTAGCCGACCGCGAGGCGGCCGAGTCGATCGCCGTATCCGATCGCGGCTGCCGGAGTCTCGGTGAGTGCGCGCACCGCCTCCGCCAGCGGTGCTCCCGCAGCGGTCGCCCGGCGCAGCGCGTCGTCCTGGGTGAGGGTTGACCCCGCGATCGATCCGGTGTCGTCCGCGCGCGCGATGCCGTCTTCGACCGTCACACTCACGGTTCCCAGGTCATAGCGCCCGTCGGCACTGCCCGCGGCAGCCATCGCGTCGGTGATGAGCGCCACGCGGCCGGGTGCCGAGTCGAACACGAGTTTGATCACGTGCGGATCGAGGTGCACGTCGTCGGCGATCACCTCGAGCACGACACGGTGGTCGGCGGCTGCGGCCAGCACCGGCCCTGGCGCGCGATGGTGGATGCCGGGCATGGCGTTGAACGCATGGGTCAGCACGGTCGCACCCGCGTCGAAGGCCGCCACAGCCATCGCGGCATCCGCGCTCGTGTGGCCCACCGCCGCCACAGTTCCGGCCTCGACGATGAGTCGGATAGCGTCGAGTCCGCCCGGAAGCTCGGGCGCGATCGTCACCTGCCGGATCGTGCCGCGGCCGGCATCGAGCAGCCGAGCGACATCCTCGCTGCCCGGAGCCAGCAGCAGGGTCGGCTCGTGCGCTCCATGGTGCGCGGGGTCGAGGAACGGCCCCTCCAGATGCGAGCCGAGGATGTCGGCATCCGTCTGCATCAGGTCGGCGATCTGCGCCACGCGCTGCGCGAGGGCGTCGACCGGCGCGGTGACGAGTGAGATCACCGATCGGGTGGTGCCGTGAGAGCGGTGCAGAGCGCGAGCCGCGCGGATCGCTTCCGCGCCGTCGTCGAACGAGGCGCCGGCTCCTCCGTGGCAGTGGATGTCGATGAAGCCGGGTGTGAGCACGGCATCCGGTCCGGCGACGGCCGTCGCATCGACGACCTCGTCTGCAGCGCTCCAGGTCTGCCCGGTTCCGAGGGCGACGACCCGGCCGTCTTCGATCCGCACCCAGGCGTCCGCGACCTCGGCGCCGTGGTCGATCAGCCGGGCCGAGTGGATGACGAGCGACCCTGTCGCTGCGGAATCGGTGGTCATCGTTCGCTCCAGGGGATCTCGGCTGCGGGGTGGAAATCGATGCCTTCAGCCTTCCACAGCGGGGCCAGCCGCCCGAGCCGCACGCGGAACGATTCCCAGTCTCGACCGGCAGCGCTGCGCGGCGACCAGGCGACCTCGGCGTGAGCGGCAGCCCGAGGGAACACCAGCTGCTCGACCTCGCCCAGGGTGCGAGTGGTCTCGCTCCACAGTGGAGCCTCGACGCCGAGGATCGCCGCCTCGGGAACGTCGAGCGCGGCGGTCGGCTCCCATTCGTAGGCCGTGCGGACGTCGATGATCGCGGCCCAGGTCAGCCCGAGCGGGAAGTCGGCGGTGTACTTCATGTCGAGGTAGGCGACGTCGGCGGTCGACATGATGAGCGCGCCGCCGCGCTCGACGAAGTGCGCGGCCTCTGCGGCATGCGAGCCCTCGGGTGTCGTCTTGCCCCAGTACTGACCGATCGTGCCCTCGGCGATGTCCTTCGCCGCGCCGACCTCGTGCCACGCGAGGGGGATCTTTCCCTCCTCGAACACGATCGCGGTCGCGCGCTCGACGAAGTGATCGAAATCCGCCTGCGGGGTGCCCAGCGATTCGTCCCCGCCGATGTGGATGAACGGACCAGGCGTCATCTCGGCGAGCTCTCGCACGACGTCGCGCACGAACTCGTACGTGCGCTCCTCGTGGATGCGGACGCTCGAGTGTCCGACGCCCCACCCGAGATAGGGCTCGCCGGCCACGGGAAGCGGCTGGCCGAGACGCGCCGATTCGGCGATCAGGCTGTCGTTCATGACCGGATCCTCGACGAGCTCGGGGTACGCGACGCCGATGGCGTGCGTGTGTCCGGGAAGGTCGATCTCGGGGATGACGAGCATGTGCCGCTCGGCCGCGTACGCCACGATCTCGCGATAGTCGTCCTTGGTGTAGAAGCCTCCGGGGTCGCCGAGCGATGCGGTCGACGACGCGAGTTCGGTGAGCTTGGGCCACGAATCGATCTGGATCCGCCAGCCCTGGTCGTCGCTGAGGTGCAGGTGCAGGTGGTTGAACTTCAGGGCGCTGGTGCTGTCGATGAACTTCTTGACCTCGTCGACGTCGAAGAAGTGCCGCGTGACGTCGAGCATCACGCCGCGACGCTCGAATCGCGGCGCGTCGGTGATCTCGACGCGCAGCAGCGCCCAACCCTCGTCGCCGTCGCGGAGCAGCTGCAGCAGAGTCTGCACCCCGTAGAAGAGCCCTGCCTCGTCGCCGCCGACGACCTCGACGGAATCGGCGACCCTGAGCGTGTAGCCCTCTGGTGCGATGGCGGGATCGACGCGCAGCACGATCGCCGATGCAGTGTCGGCGGCGTCAGTGGACTGAGAGAAGCGGATGCCGCTGCGTCGCTCTGCGGCATCGATCAGCTGGTGTGCGGCCGGGGAGTCGCCGATGACTCGAGTGCTCTCGGAGACGGGCAACCGACCATCGCCGGCGATGGCAGAAGCGGGAAGAGGAACAAGGGGCATGGAATGGGGAAGGACCATGAACAAAACCTACCCTGCGCGGAGTCGGCAGCACAGGGAAATCCGCTATGCTTTCTCACGTCGCGACTGGCGTCTGGGTGGACTACCACCGGGGAGCGACTGACCACGGAATTCGACCGCGCGCCTGGGCCGATAGGTATACCCCTTCGAATCCGTCGTCAGAGGAGCAAGTCATGACCGATCGTTACTTCAACGCCCCGCTCGCCGAGGTCGACCCCGAGATCGCACAGGTTCTCGACCGCGAACTCGCGCGTCAGCAGACGTTCCTCGAGATGATCGCATCCGAGAACTTCGTGCCCGTCTCGGTGCTGCAGGCTCAGGGCTCGGTGCTCACCAACAAGTACGCCGAAGGCTACCCCGGGCGTCGCTACTACGGCGGCTGCGAAGAGGTCGACGTCGCCGAATCGCTGGCCATCCAGCGTGCCAAGGACCTCTTCGGCTCGGAGTTCGCCAACGTCCAGCCGCACTCGGGAGCGTCGGCCAACGCCGCCGTGCTGCACGCGATCGCCCGCCCCGGCGACACCCTGCTCGGCCTCGCGCTCGACCAGGGCGGTCATCTGACGCACGGCATGAAGATCAACTTCTCGGGCCGTCTCTACGACATCGTCGCCTACGGCGTGGACCCCGAGACTTCGACGATCGACATGGACGAGGTGCGTCGCCTCGCCATCGAGCACAAGCCCAAGGTCATCATCGCCGGATGGTCCGCCTACCCGCGCACGCTCGACTTCGCCGCCTTCCGCGCGATCGCCGACGAGGTCGGCGCCCTGCTCTGGGTCGACATGGCGCACTTCGCCGGCCTCGTCGCCGCAGGCCTGCACCCGAACCCGGTGCCGCACGCACACGTCGTCTCGTCGACCGTGCACAAGACCATCGGCGGCCCCCGTTCGGGCTTCATTTTGACGAACGACCCCGAGATCGCGAAGAAGATCAACACGGCCGTGTTCCCGGGACAGCAGGGCGGCCCGCTCATGCACGTGATCGCCGCCAAGGCGACAGCATTCAAGCTCGCAGGCACGCCCGAGTTCAAGGAACGCCAGGAGCGCACGCTGCGCGGAGCGTCGATCCTCGCCGAGCGTCTCTCGCAGCAGGACGTGAAGGATGCCGGCATCGGCGTGCGCTCCGGCGGGACCGACGTGCACCTGGTGCTGGTGGATCTTCGCGACGCCGAGATCGACGGCAAGCAGGCCGAAGACCTGCTGCACGACATCCACATCACCGTGAACCGCAACGCAGTGCCGAACGACCCGCGTCCGCCGATGGTCACCTCGGGTCTGCGCATCGGAACCCCGGCGCTCGCGACCCGCGGTTTCGGCGACGCGGAGTTCACCGAGGTCGCCGACGTGATCGCCCTCGCGCTGCTGCCCGGCGCCGACGTCGAGGCGCTCCGCGCTCGCGTCGACGCGCTCGCCGCAGTCTTCCCGCTCTACCCGGACCTGCAGCAGTGACCGCGAAGATCCTCGACGGCAAGGCGGCGTCTGCGGCGATCAAGGCCGAGTTGACCGAGCGTGTCGCCGCGCTCAAGGCGAAGGGTATCGTCCCCGGCATCGCGACCGTCCTCGTCGGCGCCGATCCGGCATCCCAGCTGTACGTCGGCATGAAGCACCGTCAGTCCGAGGCGATCGGGATGAACTCGATCCAGCGCGAGCTGCCGGCCGATGCCACGCAGGCCGACGTCGAGGCGCTGATCGACGAGCTCAACGCCGACCCGGAGTGCCACGGGTACATCGTGCAGCTGCCGCTGCCGAAGCACATCGACACGGATGCGATCCTCGAGCGGATCGACCCGGCGAAGGATGCCGACGGACTGCACCCGACCAACCTCGGTCGGCTCGTGCTCAACGTCAACAGCCCGATCCACACGCCGCTGCCGTGCACGCCGCGCGGTGTGATCGAGCTGCTGCTGCGCAACGACTACGACCTCGAGGGCAAGCACGTGGTGGTCGTCGGACGCGGAGTGACCATCGGTCGGTCGATCGGCCTGCTGCTGACCCGTCGTGACCTCAATGCGACGGTCACGCTGACGCACACCGGCACGGTCGACATGCCGCGCTACCTGCGCGAGGCCGATGTGATCGTCGCTGCAGCCGGGGTGAAGCACCTGATCCGCGCCGAGGACGTCAAGCCGGGAGCTGCCGTGCTCGACGTGGGCGTGACTCGTGAGACCGACCCCGAGACCGGCAAAAACCTGGTCTTCGGCGACGTGCATCCCGGTGTCGCAGAGGTCGCGGGCTGGGTCTCGCCGAACCCCGGCGGAGTGGGGCCGATGACCGTCGCGCTTCTCATGACGAATGTCGTCGAGGCGGCTGAGCGGCTGGTCTGAGCCGCCGAGCTGTCGTAGAGCGGAAGAACCTCAGAGAGGTCGCAGGGAGTCCACGGACCCCTGCGACCTCTCTGCGTTTCTGTGAGGCGGTGCGGATGCCGAGGTTCCGCCACCGGGCCGTCAGCCCAGTTCGTCCAGCATCCGACGCTGCTCGGGGGTGAGCCCTTCGGAGAGCTCCTCGCGGGCCTCTTCGGTGGCAGGCGACCCCGCGGAGGGGGCTGCGGAGTCGGGCGCTGACCTCCTCCTCGAACCTGAGACCTTGCCCTGCACGACGTCGTACAGCTCGCCGGCCTTCGCTCTCAGCCGGTCATCGACCTGGTCGTAGATCATCCAGCCGAAGAGCAGGAAGAGCGGCGGGAGCGCGAAGCTCCAGAACCCCGAGGCGCGGACGCCGCTCAGCCAGACGACGGCCACCCAGATGATCAGCTCGACGAGGTAGACGAGGACGTACTGGACGACCTTCTCGCCGGCCTTCGTGCGATCGGATGCCGACTTCGCTGCCGCCTTGCGGAACGCGCCCGTGAGCAGCGGCTTGAGGAAGAGCGCCGCGAGAGTCAGGACGACCGCGGCCCAGAGGGCGTTGAATCCGACCGAGACGCCGGCGGACAGCAGACCGATGAGCAGCAGGACGGCGACATTGAACACGTAGAGCGCGGCGAACCGGACGATTCCGTTCTTCATGCGACCAGACTTCCACACTCCCGGATGCCGTGGCATCAGCGGGGCGTGTTCTCGGTGGGAGATCAGCCCTGCGGGTGCAGGCTGCTCTCGATGTTGGTGATGCGTGCCTGTTCGTCGAAGCGGAACGTCGCGGTGCCTGTCGCATCGGCGACCGTGGCGCCCGAGAAGGACTCGTCGGTCCAGGTGAGGTTCCAGCCGGCGAGCCGGGCGGCATCCCATACGGCCGTGCGGGCGTCGGACAGCGCCAGGCCCGCGAGGATGCGGGGGAGGACGATCGCGGCGGATGCGACGGTGAGCGGAGGAAGAGGGGCATCGAGGAGGAACACCGCGTAGGTGCCTCCGCCGACGGGTGCGAGGTAGTAGGGAGCGCGGCCCGTGAGCTCGACGGCCACGGCGCCGACGGTGTGACCGGCCGCGGTGATCCACTCGGCGTCTCCGGTGGCGTCGGCGGGGAAGGGGATCTCGGTCTCGCTCAGCTCGGCGATGCCGTGCTGGGTGCCGTAGTCGCGAAGCTGTGCGGCGATCCCCGCCGGGTCGCCCTGTGGGTGCGCCCACGCCCAGAGCAGCGAACGCGGACCCGGGGCGATCGTCGCGACGAGGTGGGCGCGGGTGACGAGCTGACGGGTGGCATCGGCGTTCGAGGTGAACGTGAGGGTCCCCGCCGCCATGTCGGCATCCCAGCGGTTATCGCCGAGGTCCTCGAGAGCGGTGGCCAGGGAATCCTGGCGGAGGGCGGAGAACAGTGCAGCACGGTCTGCGAGCGGCTGGAGCGCGGCGAAGGTCATGACAACAGTCTCGCCCTGGCGGCTATGAATTCGCCAGAGCCTCGACTGCCGTCACCGGCTCGGCGCCGCGCCCCTGAGCGATCAGGCCACGGAGCCTGCACGCCGCCCGAACACCATTCCGGCGGTCAGACCGGAGCCTCCGGGGTAGTTCTTCGAGAACAGGCCGCCCAGCGCCTCACCGCATGCGAACAGGCCGTCGATGAGCGTGCCGTCCTCACGTTCGACGCGACCGTGGGTATCGGTCTTCAGTCCTCCGAAGGTGAAGGTGATGCCACAGGTCACGCCGTAGGCGTAGAACGGGCCTGTCTCCAGCGGCGACGCCCAGTTGCTCTTCGGAGGGACGACGTCGGCGCGACGCCCGTCCTTCACGGTGGGGTCGAACGTAATCGACCGGTCGATCGATCCGTTGAAATCCGACACGGTCCGCTCCAGAGCTGAGACAGGCACCCCGATTCGCACCGCCAACTCGCCGATCGTGTCGGCGGTCTCCACCGAGATGCCCGGCATCTCGTACTCCTCAGCCCGCAGCATCGGGCGGAGGGTCTGATCGAACAGCTGCCACGCGACCGAACCGGGTTGAGCGAGGATCTCGCGCCCGTACTTGGCGTAGGTGTAGTTGCGGAAGTCCGCTCCTTCATCGAGGAAGCGCGCACCGTCGCGGTTGACGATGATCCCGAGCGGGTACGACTGCCGCGTGAGACGGTTGGTGAGTTCACGATTCGACTCGTTGTGCTCGGTGAACGCGTCCCACTGCACGGAGTGGCACGTCGACCAGTCGCCGCCGCGAGCCGCGCCGATGCGCAGGGCTGCCGTGAGGAGCTCGCCGGTGTTGAACGGCGTGCCGCGCACCTTCGCGTTGGCCCAGCCGGTGCCGAGCTCGGCTTCGCGCATCTCTGGATCGGACTCGAAGCCTCCCGCGGCGATCACGACGGAGTCTGCGCGCAGCTCGCCGCCGTCGACGAGTCGAACGCCGACCACTCGATCGCCGTCCGTGACGAGGTCGGTGACGTGCTGGCCGTAGCGGATCTCCACGCCCTCCTCGATCGCGACGCGTGTGTGATCGGCGATGAGACCCTCGCCGCCGCCGACGTTGCCGATGTGCAGTCCACCCCAGAACAGGAACGACCCGTCCGGCCGATCGTAGGCCTGCCTCTCGTACATGAGCCGGTACTTCACGCCGAGCGAGGCGAGCCATTCGACCGTCGGGCGCGCTTCGGTGACCAGTACCTCGGTGAGGTGGGGGTCATTGCGGCCCTCGGTGACCTTGATCAGGTCTTCGCGGAAGTCCTCTGCCGAGTACGCCGGGACCGTGGAGCGGCTGTGGCGGTCGTCGTGCTCGATGAACGGGCGCAGATCGTCGAGTCCGTCGTGCGGAACCCGCGTCGCACCGGCGGTGTAGTAGCTGTTGCCGCCGGCCTCGTCGGGCGCTCCCCGTTCGAGCAGAACCACCCGCCGGCCACGTGCGGCGGCCGCATGAGCCGCGGTGAATCCGGCGTTTCCGCCGCCGACCACGATGACATCGATCTCGCGCACAACATCCTCCTTGACAGATATATCTCGACATCGAGACATATCTGAGAGGGTACGTCGGCTCGTGAGACGGTTTCGGATTAGGACATATTGAACATATTGAGCCCGCAGGTGTTCATAATCCCGGGGTCACCCAGCGGTACAGGTTCTGCGGTCGCCCTGCGTCGCCGTACTTGGGCTTCACCTCCACATCGCCCCGGTCGAGGAAGTACTCCAGGTACCGACGCGCGCTCACCCGTGACATTCCGAGCGTCTCGCCGATCTCGGCCGCCGCTGCGGGCTCGTCGCGGCGCTGCAGATCGTCGGCGACGACCCGTGCGGTGCTCTCCGACAACCCTTTCGGCAGTGCCGTCCGACGCCGTACGGGCGGTCGTCCCTGCAGCGCGTCGATCTGCTCCTGACTGAGGGCCGTCATCGGCAGCGCGCTCGCCTGCGCGCGGCGGGCGGCGTAGCGGCGCAGCCGTGCACTGAAATCCTCCTGCTGGAACGGCTTGAGGACGTAGTCGATCGCTCCGAGTTCGAGAGCCTGACGAACGAGTTCCGGTTCGGGTGCCGCAGTGACCATGATCACGTCCAGTGGGCTGGCGGATGCGGCTCTGATGCGGCGCAGCAGCTGCAGCCCGGACGCATCGGGCAGGAACATGTCGAGCAGGGCCAGGTCGACGTCACCCGCTGCGAGACGAGACGCCGCCGCTTCGGCGGTGAGCTCGGCACCGACGACCTCGAAGCCGTCGAGCTGCTCGAGGAAGCTGCGGTGCAGGCGCGCGACGGCGAAGTCGTCCTCGACGATGAGTACTCTGATCGGATCGCTCACGCGTTCGGCTCCTTGTTCGCGGTGTCGTCGTCGGTGGGCGTGGCTGACGGCAGGTGCGCGGTGAACCGGGCACCGCCGGCGTCGGCGCGGCCGACGCTGACGAAGCCGCCACGCTCCTGAACATAGGCTCGGACGACGTCGAGCCCGATCCCGTGGCGCCAGGCGTCGGCGGTCTTCGAGGTGTTTCCGGGGGCGAAGACGGCTTCGGCCTCGTCGTCGGCGAGACCCGCGCCGTCGTCATCGACGACGATGTCCAGACCCTCCGCATCTCCGCGCAGGAACACATCCACGCTGTCGTGCGCTGCCTCGATCGCGTTGGAGACCAGATTGCCGACCACCGTGATCTCCTCCGGGCCACAGACGAATCCGGTGTCTATCCGGCTGTCGTCCGTGAGCGCGAGTTCGATTCCGCGCGTCTTCGCCTGCGCCTGACGTGATGCCAGCAATGCGGCCATCAGCGGTGACCGAAGCGGCGCCCATTGTCGAGCGTCACCCGGACGCTCGCCGCGAGGGAGCGCCGCGAGGTAGGCGCGAGCATCGTCGAGATCGCCGAGACCGAGGAGGCCCGAGACGACGTGCATCCGGTTCTCGAAGTCGTGGGTCTCGATGCGCAGCGTCTCGGTTCTGGTGCGCTCCAGCTCGAGCGTCTCCAGCATCGCGTCCAACTCGCTGCGATCTTGGAGGACGACCATCGCCCCCACATCGCGGCCGTCGGCGATCGCCGGCGACCGGGTGGCGATCAGGGTGCGACCGGCGGCGGTCACCTGGCGGGTCAGTCGCTCGGTGTCTGCGGTAAGGACGATGACTACGCCGCACTGGTGGTGCCTGCGGATTCGGAGATCCAGACTCTCGACGACTTCGTCGAGGTCTGGGAGGCCGATCCGCAGGGAACGTCGATCGCGGGCGGATCGCTCGGCTCGATCGATCATCTGATGACGGGCACACTCGCCAGCAGGATCGGCATCGAGCCGACGCAGGTGAACTACATCGCGTACTCCGGAGGCGGGGAGGCGCTCTCGGCGATGCTGTCCCACACCACCACGGGTGGCATGTCGGGCTACAACGAGATCGCCGGTCAGGTGGAGGCCGGCCAGCTCCGCGTGCTGGCCGTGTCGTCGGCGGAGCGGATGGAAGGCGTCGATGTGCCGACGTTCATCGAGCAGGGGATCGACGTGAGCATGTCGAACTGGCGGGGTTTCGTCGCACCCCCAGGACTCGACGAGGCGCAGATCGAGGAGCTGTCGGCGATCGTCGACGAGATGCGCGACTCGGACGCCTGGCAGGAAGTGCTCGAGCGCAACAACCGGACGGATTCGTACCTGCCGGGGGCGGACTTCACGACCTACCTCGAGGAGCAACAGGACGAGGTCGACATCATCATCGAGGAGCTGGGACTGTGACTGTGACCGACGAGACCTTCTCCGATCGCGACATCGGACCTGCCGTCACCTTCCGTCTGCGACGCGACTCCTGGTGGACCGGGCGAGGGGATCTCGCCGTCGGCATCCCCACCCTCGTGGCTGCGGGTCTGCTGCTGCTCGGCACGGTGACGATGGACGTGCGCGGCGAATCGGAGCCCGGACCGCAGTTCTTCCCGGTCATCGTCATCGGTCTGCTGGTGCTCACCGGCGGGTGGCTCACGATCGCCGCCCTGCTGCCTCGGCGCAGCGAGCCGGAGGTCTGGCACCGCCCCGACATCTCCGAAGACATGCTCGCCGATCTCTCCGGTACGAACACCGAGGTCATCCAGCTCGAGGCGTCGAGGCGGCGGTTCCGCAGGGGTCGGGCGGATGCTCCGCCGGTGACGACGGATGCCGTCGCTGCCGAAGACCAGGCGCCGGCTTTCGACTGGCGTACCTTCGGTCTGGTGCTGGGCGCCGTGGTCGTCTTCGCGGTGATGCTCGAACCGGTCGGGTGGATCCTCAGCGCCACGCTGCTGTTCTGGATCGTGGCCTACGCGCTCGGCAGCAGGAGACCGGTGTTCGACATCGGCGTCGGACTGCTGCTGAGCTCTCTCGTCCAGCTCGCCTTCGGCGCGGGCCTGGGCCTCAACCTGCCGTCGGGCTTCATCGGATGGATCTTCTGACATGGACCAGATCACGCTTCTGCTGGAGGGCTTCGCCGGAGCCCTCACACCGATCAATCTCCTCTGGGTGCTGGTCGGAGCGGTGCTCGGCACCGCGGTCGGGGTGCTCCCCGGGCTCGGTTCATCGATGGCCGTGGCGCTGCTGCTGCCGATCACGTTCAGCCTCGACCCCATCGCAGCCTTCATCATGTTCGCAGGCATCTACTTCGGCGGTCTGTTCGGCGACTCGACAGCGGGCATCCTGCTGAACACACCGGGCAACTCCTCGGCGATCGCCTCGTCTTTCGAGGGCAACCGCATGGCGCGCAGTGGACGCGCCGGCAAGGCGCTGGCGACTGCCGCCATCGGTGCGTTCCTCGGCGGCATCCTCGCCACACTGGTCACCGTGTTCGCGATGCCGCTGCTCGTCTCGATGGCGACGATGTTCGGCCCGGCGGAGTACTTCGCGCTCGCCGCCTTCGCGTTCCTCGCCGTCAGCTCGGTGGTCTCGGAGTCCATCATCCGCGGCCTGCTCTCGCTCGGGGTGGGCCTGGCGCTGGTGCTCATCGGCATCGACGGTCCGAGCGGCACGGAACGCTTCACCTTCGGCATCCCGCAGCTGTTCGACGGCCTGTCGATCGTGGTGATCACCGTGGGGCTCCTCGCGCTCGGTGAGGTGTTCGCCGTGGCCTCCCGCATCCACACCGAAGACGGGTCGGCGCAGACGATCGCACAGGGCCGCGCGCGCCTGAGCTGGTCGGACTTCCGTCGCGCGCTGCCGGCGTGGCTGCGCGGCACGGGCTTCGGGCTGCCGTTCGGGATCATCCCTGCCGGCGGTGCCGAGGTGCCGACCTTCCTGGCCTACGGACTGGAGAAGCGGCTGGCGAAGGCGGGGAACGACACGGATTTCGGCACGGTGGGGAGCATTCGCGGCGTCGCCGCCCCGGAGGCCGCCGCGAACGCGACGGCGGGTACCGCGATGGGCGCTCTGCTCGCACTCGGCCTGCCGACCTCGGCGACGGCGGCGATCATGCTCGCCGCCTTCCAGCAGTACGGACTGCAGCCGGGGCCGCTGCTCTTCACACGCACCCCGGAACTCGTGTGGACCCTGATCGCCTCGCTGTTCATCGGGCTGGTCGCCCTCTTGATCCTCAACATGGGCTTCGCGTCGCTGTGGGCCAAGCTGCTGCTGATCCCCAAGCACTATCTGTATGCGACGATCACCGTCCTCGCGGTGCTGGGCGTGTATGCGATGGGCTCGTCCGTCGTCGACGTCTGGGCACTCATCGCCATCGGTCTGATCGGCGTGCTGATGCGCCGCTTCCGCATCCCACTCGCCCCGGTGATGATCGCCGTGGTGCTCGGCCCGCTGGCGGAGACCGAGCTGCGCCGAGCGCTCGCCGTGTCGGCCGGGGACCCGATGGTGCTCGTCTCGAGCCCCTTCACGATCACCCTGTACGCGATCCTCGCGGTCATCGCCGGGATCTCGGTCGTGCAGCACATGCGCAACCGCCGTCGGGTGGCCACCGCGGCCGAGTCGGTCACGGTGTGAGGGGCGGAGTCAGTAGCTCGTGTGCGCGGTGGCGTCCTGGTCGGGGATCCACTCCGCCGCGAGCTTCTCCGTCGCACGCGCCAGGATCGACACGTCGGCTGCGACCAGAACGAAGGACGCGCCGGCGTCGAGGTAGCGGCGAGCCGTCGCCGGAGAGAATGCATTGACGCCGACGGGCTTTCCTGCACCGCGCACCGTCGTGATCGTCTGTTCGACGGCGGCGATGACATCCGGATGCTCCTGCTGCCCGAGCAGCCCCATGGATGCGGCCAGATCACTCGGACCGATGAACACCCCGTCGACCCCGTCGACCTCGGCGATCGCGCGGGAGTTGCGCACCGCGGCATCCGTCTCGATCTGCACCGTGAGCGAGGTGATCTCGTGTGCACGCTGCAGGTAGTTCTCGATCCGATTGAACTGCGCGGCGCGAGCCAGCGCGCTGCCGACCCCTCGGGTGCCGAGCGGCGGGTAGCGCGTGGCAGCGACAGCCCTGGATGCCTCTTCTGCGGTGTTCACCATCGGCACCAGCAGATTCTGGGCTCCCAGATCGAGGACCTGCTTGATGAGCACCGGATCATTCGCAGCCAGCCGCACCACCGGGGTGATCGGGTACGGCGCGACGGCCTGCAGCAGCGAGAGGATCGACTCCAGTCCGATCGGGCTGTGCTCGCCGTCGATCAGCGTCCAGTCGAGACCGGAGCCCGCGACGATCTCGGCGACGATCGGACTCCCCGAGCAGATCCATGCGCCGATCAGCGGTCGTTCGGATGCAGCGAGTCGATCGCGGAACGACGGTGAGGGGTTCAGATGAAGCGGCATGCGATCGTTCCCATCGGTCCGTAATCGCACAGCACCTCGTCGCCGCGCGACACCCACATCGGGCGTGTGAACGATCCTGCCAGGATGATCTCGCCAGCCTCGAGACGCGCGCCGTGCTGGTGGAACTTGTTCGCGAGCCATGCGACCCCGGTTGCCGGATGGCCGAGCACGCCGGCTGCGACGCCGGTCTCCTCGATCTCGCCGTTGCGCGACAGCACGCCGGGCACCCAGCGCAGGTCGATCTCGTCCGGCCGCCTGCGCACGGTGCCGAGCACCATCGCGCCATAGGCGGCGTTGTCGCTGATCGTGTCGACGATCGTGCGGCCCTCGAGCTCGATGTGCGAGTTCAGCACCTCGAGCGCCGGAACCGCATAGTCGATCGCCGCGAGGGCGTCGTCGAGCGTGCAGTCGGGACCCTCGAGCGGATGCTTGAGCACGAACGCCAGCTCGACCTCGATGCGCACGTTCGAGAAGTGGTCGACCGGGATCTCGGCGCCCGACTCGTAGACCGTGTCGTCGAACATCACGCCGTAGTCGGGCTCGGTGATGCCGGTGGCCTGCTGCATCGCTTTGGACGTCAGGCCGATCTTGCGGCCGACCAGGCGGCGTCCGGCGGCGATCTGCGAGTCACGCCACACGCCCTGGATCGCGTAGGAGTCCTCGACGGTCGCGTCGGGGTAGCGCGCCGTGATGCGCGGGATCACCGAGTGCGTCCGGTCGGCCTCGGCCAGTTCTGCGGCGATCTGCGTGACGGTGTCTGCTGACAGCATCCGTGCCCTCCTCAGAGCTGGTGGCCGAGCTTGTACTCGCCCTGCTTGTACTCGGGCATGGCCTCGTCGTCGTCGGGACGTGTGTACGAGAAACCGTCGGCGCCGATCGTGACGGCCATCTCCGAGCTGTCGGTGCGCGCGACGACCGGCTGGGGGTTGCCGTCGAGGTCGAGCACGAGCGAGGCCTCGGTGTACCAGGAGGGGACGACCGGGTTGCCCCACCAGTCGCGACGCTGGTTGTCGTGCACGTCCCACGTGATGACGGGGTTGTCGGGGTCGCCCGTGTAGTAGTCCTGCGTGTACACCTCTACGCGATGGCCGTCGGGGTCGCGCAGGTACAGGTAGAAGGCGTTCGAGACGCCGTGGCGGCCGGGGCCGCGCTCGATCGCGTCGGAGCGGCGCAGTGCTCCGAGCTTGTCGCAGATCGCGAGGATGTTGTGCTTCTCGTGGGTCGCGAAGCACACGTGGTGCATGCGCGGCCCGTCTCCGCCGGTCATGGCCGTGTCGTGCACGGTCGGCTTGCGGCGCATCCAGGCCGCGTAGACCGTGCCCTCGTCGTCCTGGATGTCCTCCGTCACACGGAAGCCCAGGTCCTGCATGAACTTCACGGCGCGGGGCACATCGGGGGTGACCTGGTTGAAGTGGTCGAGACGCACGAGCTCGCCGGGGATGTGCAGGTCGTACCGCCACGACATCCGCTCGACGTGGTCGGACTGGTGGAAGAACTCGATCGGGAAGCCGAGCGGATCGACCACGCGCACCGATTCACCCACGCCCTTGACGAAGCCCTCGGGGTTGCGACGCACGTCGCAGCCAAGCTCGGTGTAGAACGCCACCGCGAGATCGAGGTCGGCGGCCGAGCGCACGCGGTACGAGAAGGCCGCCACCGCGGCGATCGGCCCCTTGCGCAGCACGAGGTTGTGGTGGATGAACTCCTCGGTCGAGCGGAGGTAGATCGCCTCGTCGTCCTCCTCCGTGACGTACAGGCCCAGCACGTCGACGTAGAAGACCCGCGACGCGGCCAGGTCGGTGACCACCAGCTCCATGTAGGCGCAGCGCAGCACGTCAGGAGGAGTACTCTCGGGGGTCGGAACGGGGTTGTCGGTCTGGATCGGAGCCTCCTGGCTCACGTAGTAGCCCGAGGAGGTCAGCGTCTTCGCAGTCTTGTCGGTCATTGCAGCGTCCTTGCTCAGTTCTTGCCGAAGGTCGGGTTGTGGGCACCGCCGAGCGTGATGTGCACGCTCTGCTGGTCGGTGTAGAAGTCGATCGAGCGGTAGCCGCCCTCGTGACCGAGACCCGAGGCCTTGACGCCACCGAACGGGGTGCGCAGGTCGCGCACGTTGTTGCTGTTCAGCCACACCATGCCGGCCTCGACGGACTGCGAGAAGTTGTGGGCGCGCTTCAGATCGTTCGTCCAGATGTACGCGGCGAGCCCGTACTTCGTGTTGTTCGCGAGTGCCAGCGCCTCCTCATCGGAGTCGAACGGCGTGATCGCGACGACGGGTCCGAAGATCTCCTCCTGGAAGATGCGGGCGTCGGGGGAGACATCGGCGAACACCGTCGGTGCGACGAAGTTGCCCGTATCGAAACCCTCGGGGCGGCCGCCGCCGGCGACGAGGCGGCCCTCGGTCTTGCCGATCTCGACGTAGCTCATGACCTTGTCGTAGTGCTCGGGGTGCACGAGGGCGCCGACCTCGGTCGCCGGGTCGTGCGGGTAGCCGACCTTGACGCGCTTCGCCTGCGCGGCGTACTTCTCGACGAACTCCTCATAGATCGAGCGCTCGACCAGGATGCGGGATCCCGCTGTGCAGCGCTCGCCGTTGAGGGAGAAGACGCCGAAGATCGTCGCGTCGACCGCGGCCTCGAGGTCGGCGTCGGCGAACACGACGGCGGGCGACTTGCCGCCGAGCTCCATCGAGAGTCCCTTGAGGAACGGGGCGGCGTTGCCGAAGATCAGCTGCCCGGTCGAGCTCTCGCCGGTGAACGAGATGAGCGGCACGTCGGGGTGTTTGACGAGCGCGTCTCCGGCGTCCTCGCCGAGACCGTTGACGAGGTTGAAGACGCCCGCAGGCAACCCGGCCTCCTCGAAGATCCCGGCCCAGAGCGAGGCGGAGAGCGGTGTGAACTCGGCGGGCTTGAGCACCACGGTGTTGCCGGTCGCGAGTGCGGGGCCGAGCTTCCACGACTCGAGCATGAACGGCGTGTTCCACGGCGTGATGAGCCCGGCGACGCCGATCGGCTTGCGGTTGACGTAGTTCATCTGCTTGCCGGGCACCTTGAAGGCGTCATCGGACTGCGCGACGATCAGGTCGGCGAAGAAGCGGAAGTTCTCGGCGGCTCGGCGGGCCTGTCCGAGCGCCTGGGTGATCGGCAGCCCCGAGTCGTACGACTCGAGCTCGGCGAGACGGGCGTCGCGCGATTCGACGATGTCGGCGATCCGGTGCAGCACGCGCGAGCGCTCGCGGGGGAGCATTCGCGGCCAGGGACCCTCGTCGAACGCGCGCTTCGCTGCCGCGACGGCGAGCTCGATGTCGGCCTTCTTGCCGGCGGCCGCCGTGGTGTAGGTCTTGTTCGTCACCGGGTCGAGCACGTCGAAGGTGTCGCCGTCGACCGAGTCGACGAACGCGCCGTCGATGTAGTGCTGGATGTGCTCGGGCAGGTCGGCGGGGATGCGGGAATCGGTCATGACTCGTCTCCTGAGTTGTGGTGAGAACGGGCGTGCAGGGCGTCGAGGAAGGCATCCCTCGTGCGCAGGCGGTGGTTGCGGGCGGCGAGCTCGATCTCGAGCGGGTCGGCACCCGCTCGGATGAGCTCGAGGATCTGTGTGTGCTCCTCGACGGAGTGCTGGGCACGGCCGGGCACATACGCGAACGTCGAGTCGCGGATGCCGGAGAGACGCGCCCATCCTCTGTGCACGAGATCGAGCAGATGCGGGTTCGGGCAGGGCTGGAAGAGCAGGGAGTGGAACTGCCTGTTGAGTTCGGTGAACGCGTGCGCATCGAGGTGACCGAGCATCTGCGTCATCCGCTTGTTGACCGCCTCCGCTGCGTCGAGCGTCGCATCCTCGAGCAGGGGCGCGGACAGGGCCGTGGCGGCGCCCTCGACCAACCCCAGCGTCTCCATGGTGTGGGCGTACTCGCTCTCGTCGACGAGCGTGACACGGGCGCCGACGTTGCGCTCGAAAGTCACGAGACCCTCGGCTTCGAGGCGGCGGATGGCTTCGCGCACCGGCACGACGCTCATGCCCAGCTCTTCCGCCAGCGATCCCAGCACGAGGCGGTAGCCGGGCCCGAAGATGTGGCCGGAGATGCGCGACCGGATCCAGGCATAGGCCTGCTCCGACTTGCTCGCGTTGGACACGGTGGTCATCGGGCAGTCCCGGCGACCGGACTCTGGGTGCCTGAGCCCGTCGAAGGGCCCGTCGCGGCCTCGTACTTCGCGCGCCATTCCGCATTGAGTGGGAACAGTCCGTCGACGGGGTGCCCGGCCGCGACCTGCTCGGCGATCCAGGCGTCCTCGATCTCCTGCGCGAGAGTGTCGTCCGCGACCTGCTCGGCCAGGGCCGGTGGGATCACGACGACACCGTCGCCGTCGCCCACGATGATGTCTCCCGGCTGCACGGTGGCACCGCCGCACGAGATGGTGATGTCGGCATCCCACGGCACGTGCTTGCGCCCGAGCACCGAGGGGTGGGCGCCCTGAGAGAAGACGGGGAGCCCGATCTCCGCTACGGCGTCGAAGTCGCGCACGCCGCCGTCGGTGACGACGCCGGCCGCGCCACGGGCACGAGCACGCAGAGCGAGGATGTCGCCGAGGGTGCCGGTGGTCGCGTCGCCACGGGCCTCGATCACGATGATCTCGCCCTCGTCGACCGAGTCGAAGGCGCGCTTCTGCGCGTTGTAGCCTCCGCCATGGGTCTTGAAGAGGTCCTCACGGAACGGGACGAATCTCAGCGTCTTGGCGGTGCCGACGATCTTGCTGCCGGGGATGTTGGCGGAGACGCCGTCGATGAAGCACGAGTGGTGGCCGCGTCTGCGCAGCTGTGCCGAGAGACCCGCGGTCGGGGCCTCGAGCAGCTTGGCGCGGAGCTCGGGGGAGAGGGCGGGCGCTGCCTCGTCGGCGGGGAGTCCCGCTTCTTCGCGCGAACCCCAGGCCTCGGTGCGCTGCAGGTCGTCGACGGCGGGGAGCGAGCCGATCTCCTCATCGAAGGGAACATCGCCCTGCGTGACGGTGGTGACGAGCCGGCCGGAGGAGGGGGAGCCCTCGGCATCCGGTGCGTCGACCTCGACCTCGACCACGTCGCCGGGAACGATCACGGACGATCCGGCGGGCGTGCCGGTGAGGATGACGTCACCGGGTTCGAGGGTGAAGTGCTGAGAGAGATCCGCGACGAGCTGCGCCAGCGGGAAGATGAGGCCGGCCGTGGTGTCGTCCTGACGCAGCTCGCCGTTGACCCAGGCCCGCACGCGCAGGGCGGTGGGGTCGACGATGCGGGCGTCGATGAGCTCGGGGCCCAGGGGCGTGTAGCCGTCGCCGCCCTTGGAGCGGACGTTGGAGCCCTTGTCGTTGGCGCGCAGGTCGTAGAGCCCGAGGTCGTTCGAGGCGGTGACCCAGCCGACGTGGCTCCAGGCGTCGTCGAGCGAGACACGACGAGCGGCGGTGCCGATCACGAGGGCGATCTCGCCTTCGAAGGCCAGCAGTTCGGTGCCGGCAGGGCGTTCGACCGTGCCGCCAGAGACGCCGACCGAACTGGCCGGCTTGAAGAAGTAGGAGGGAGCTGCGGGCCGACGGCCGCGCTGATCGGCACGGGAGGCGTAGCTCAGATGGATCGCGATGATCTTGCCGGGGCGGGTCATGGATGCCGTCACGGGGGCGCCTCCTCGCGCTGTGGATCGACGCCTTGTGCGTCGTATTCGAAATCATATATCATCGTGTCACCCCTCGGCAAGCAACTCGACACCCCTCGTACGCGAGCCGTGACAATGCGGTCACAATCAAAGGAGACACCCCTATGAGCGGGCAGTCACAGGCTGGGTTCACACCCACCGGAACCATCGCGACACCGGCCGATCGGCGCCGGGTCGTGTTCGCCACAGTCGTCGGCACCACGGTCGAGTGGTACGACTTCTTCATCTACGCCACGGCCGTCGGCCTGGTCTTCGGGCAGCTGTTCTTCGAGCCGCTCGGAGCGAACAGCGCCATCGTCGCGTTCGCCACCGTCGGCGTCAGCTTCCTCTTCCGGCCGCTCGGGGCGTTCCTCGCCGGCCACTACGGCGACAAGCTCGGGCGCAAGACCGTGCTCATGTGGACGCTGATCCTGATGGGCGCGGCCACCGCGCTCATCGGCGTGCTGCCGACCTACGAGGCGATCGGAATCGCCGCACCGATCCTGCTGGTGCTGCTGCGCATCCTGCAGGGCATCTCAGCCGGCGGCGAGTGGGGCGGTGCGGTGCTGATGGCCGTCGAGCACGCTCCGAAGGCGAAGCGCGGGATCTTCGGTGCCTCGCCGCAGATCGGCGTGCCGCTCGGTCTGCTGCTCGCGTCGGGTGTGATGGCGCTGATGACGGTGATCGCTCCGGGCGATCAGTTCCTCGAGTGGGGCTGGCGCATCCCGTTCCTGCTCAGCGTCGTGCTGATCCTCGTGGGCTACTACGTGCGCCGCAAGGTCGAGGAGAGCCCGGTCTTCGTCGAGCTCGCCGAGCGCAAGGAGAAGGCGAGCATGCCGATCGTGCAGCTGTTCCGCAAGCACCTGCTGCTCGTGATCGTCGCTGCGTTCGTCTTCGCCGGCAACAACGCGGTCGGATACATGACGACCGGCGGGTACATCCAGGGATACGCCACCAACCCCGAGGGGCCGATCGGCCTCGAGCGCGGACCCGTGCTGTGGGCGGTCGCCGGCTCTGCCGTGACCTGGTTGATCACGACGCTCCTCGCAGGGTGGCTGTCGGACCGCATCGGTCGGCGCACGACGTACATCATGGGTTGGGTGATGCAGCTCGTCGGCGTGTTCACGCTGTTCCCGCTGGTCAACTCGGGGGAGATCGGGCTGCTCTTCGCGGGCCTCGCGATCCTCACGATCGGTCTCGGGTTCACCTACGGCCCGCAGGCGGCTCTCTACGCGGAGCTCTTCCCCGCGAGCATCCGCTTCTCGGGCGTCTCGATCTCGTACGCGATCGGCGCGATCGCCGGAGGCGCGTTCGCCCCGACCATCGCGACCGCCATCGTGCAGGCGACCGGTTCGACGCAGGCCGTCACCTGGTACCTCGCCGGCATGACGCTGCTCGGCCTCGTGGCGACCCTGCTGCTGCGTGATCGCTCCGGGATCCCCCTGGGGCCGGATCACGAGGAGGAGCAGTCCGTGAGTCCGATCCGTGGGCTGGCCAAGGTCTGATCTCGATCAGCCGTCCACAATTCAGCATCGACGATGGTGCAGGCGATGCGTCGCTCCGGTTCTTCCGGGGCGACGCATCTGCCGTCTCCCGTTCATGCTGAATTGTGAACGACGTCAGCCGTCGAGGGCTTCTCGGATCGCCGACGCGGAGCGCCACAGCCGGGCTGCGATCTCGGCGTCGTCGAGGTCGGTGGCAACGTGCACGACCGCGATCGCCGCTGGGCGCTGACCACGCAGAGCGAGCGGCACTGCGACCGATTGCACGGTGGGGATGACCTCGTCGTGGCTCGTGGCATATCCGCGTACGCGGGCCTCGTCGACCTCTGCGTGCAGTGCTGCCCGCGGGTCATCCGGCCACTGGGAGAACGGAAGCTGCGTGAGGATCGCCTTGCCCGGGGCCCCGACCGTGACGGAGTGCCTGGCGCCCGGCCGCTGAGCGACGCTCGCGATCGCATGACGGGGCTCGATGCTCGCGAGCGTGATGCAGTCGTCTCCGTCGAGCACGCCGAGGAAGCAGGTCATGCCGAGTTCGTTCGCGATCGCGGTCAGTTCCGGGATCGCCTCGGCCTGAAGGTCGTGGGCGACGCCGGCCGCCAACGCCGCCATGCGCGGGCCCAGCGTCACGGCGCCCGCCGAGTCTCTCCCGATGAGCCGGTGGTCTTCCAGCGTACGCAGCAGTCGGTAGGCCACCGAGCGATGCACCTCGAGTCTCGAGGCGATCTCGTCGATCGTCAGCGGGATGCGCGCATCGGCGAGCACCTCGAGGATCCGGATGCCGCGGCTCAGAGTCTGCGAGGCCGGAGTGCCTTCGGGCATGCGTGCGCTCCCTTGCGTTCCGGGACGGCCGTCCCTAAGCTGTGTTCAATAGTAGAACGTTGTGTTCGAATATAGAACACGATTTGTTCGAAGGCAACACCCGACAGTGACGTCCGGAAGGAATCGACGACGATGCAGTTCCACCACCACGGCTATGTCTCTGGAGACCCGCGTGTGAAGGATGCCGAGGGCATCGGCACCGAGCGGCCCGTAGACCTTCCCGACGAGATCGATGTGCTGATCGTCGGCTCCGGTCCCGCCGGCATGCTGCTCGCCGCCCAGATGTCGCAGTACCCCGATGTCTCCACGCGCATCATCGAGAAACGTGAGGGGCGTCTGGTGCTCGGTCAGGCCGACGGCATCCAACCGCGCAGCGTCGAGACGTTCCAGGCCTTCGGGTTCGCCGAGCGCATCATCGCCGAGGCCTACAACATCGGCTGGATGAACTTCTGGGGACCGAACCCCGAGCGTTCGAACGAGATCGTGCGCACCTCGCGGACCGCCGACTACGCCTACGACATCTGCGAGTTCCCGCACCTGATCGTCAACCAGGCACGAGTGCTCGACTACTTCGCCGAGGCGGCGGCGAACGGTCCCGGTCGCATCGTCCCCGACTACGGCATCGAGTTCGCAGGACTCACCGTGCACGAGGAGGGCGAGTATCCGGTAGAGGCCTCGCTGCGCCACGTCGCGGGGGAGCGGGCCGGTGAGGAGCGCACGATCCGCGCGAAGTACGTGGCCGGATGCGATGGTGCGCGCAGCGGCGTGCGCCAGTCGATCGGACGTACGCACGTCGGGGGCAGCGCAGCTCACGCCTGGGGCGTCATGGACGTGCTCGTCAACACCGACTTCCCCGATTGGCGCACCAAGTGCGCGATCAACTCGGAGGCGGGCAACATCCTGCACATCCCTCGCGAGGGCGGCTACCTCAGCCGGATGTACATCGACCTCGGCGAGGTCGCAGAGGACGACGATCATCGCGTGCGCCAGACGCCGATCGAAGACATCATCGCCAAGGCGAATGCGATCCTCAGCCCCTACACGCTCGACGTGAAAGAAGTGGCCTGGCACAGCGTCTACGAGGTCGGGCACCGGGTCACCGACGGGTTCGACGACGTGATCGACGGGTCCGGCCGCACGCCGCGAGTGTTCCTCACGGGTGATGCCTGCCACACGCACAGCGCCAAAGCGGGCCAGGGCATGAATGTGTCGATGCAGGACGGGTTCAACCTCGGATGGAAGCTCGGGTCGGTGCTGACCGGCCGGGCGCCCGAGGCGCTGCTCGCGACGTACGGCGCCGAGCGTCGGCCCGTCGCCCAGCAGCTCATCGACTTCGATCGAGAGTGGTCGACGCTCATGGCGCGCAAGCCCTCGGAGATCACCGACCCGACTGACCTCGCGACGTACTATCTCGCGACGGCCGAGTTCCCGTCCGGGTTCATGACCCAGTACACGTCATCGATGATCACCGGCTCCGACGCGCACCAGGCGCTCGCGGGCGGCTTCCCCTTGGGCAAGCGCTTCAAGTCCGCCGAGGTCGTGCGCGTCGGCGACGGCAACGCGATCCACCTCGGCCACCATGCCAAGGCCGACGGTCGCTGGCGCGTCTACGCCTTCGCGGGCCGCGATGCGGCGACGCTCGACGCATGGGCGGCTGAGGCTGCGCCCGTCTTCGAGCGGTTCACACCCTCGGATGCCGACATCGACGCCGTCTTCGACGTCAAGGCGATCTACCAGCAGCCGCACGAAGAGGTCGAGGTGACCTCGGCGCCGGCTCTCTTCCAGCCGAAGACCGGTCCGCTCGGACTCACCGACTGGGAGAAGGTCTACGCGGCAGGCCCGTCGAAATGGACCGAGACCGACATCTTCGAGGCGCGCGAGCTGTCGCGGGACGGCGTCGTGATCGTGGTGCGCCCCGACCAGTACGTCGCGGCGATCCTCCCTCTGGATGCGACCGACGAGCTGGGTGCGTTCTTCGACGGGGCGTTGCTGCCGGCATCCTGACTCTGTCGGGCGCCCGTCGCGCGCCCGTCCCGAGGGTCGGTGGATGCGGCATGCCAGACCGCGGAGACGTCTTGCGCGCGCGAGGCAGCTCTGGTGGGTGTCGGAGGCCACGCGTACTCTGAGGGCCGATGGGCGAAGTCGCCCCGACAGGAGGAGCGTGTGATGGATTGGAAGATCGAGCTGATCTTCGTCCCGGTCTCGGATGTCGACCGGTCGAAGGAGTTCTACGAGAAGATCGGCTTTCACGCCGATCACGACCAGGTGCCGTATGACGGCCTTCGGTTCGTGCAGATGACGCCTCCCGGCTCAGCCTGCTCGATCGCCTTCGGCACAGGGCTCGAGATCGCACTCGAGCCCGGCCAGCAGAACACCATCCAGGTCGTCGTCCCGAATGCCGATGAGGCGCTCGCCCATCTTCAAGGGCTCGGGGTCGCGGCACAGGGTGTCGATGAGCAGGGGTGGGGTCGGTTCGTCACCTTCGACGACCCGGACGGCAACACATGGACGTTGCAGGAGCTGCCGGACTACAGCGCTCAGGGCTGAGTGCTCGGTGCGGCCGAGGCGCTCAGCGCTGGGTGAGTGCGAACAGCGCCTCGGGCGCACCCGAGGGGAACAGCACGCGTGCGCCGGAACGGATGTCGTCGATCGACACCCACCGCACGGGACTGCCCTCGTCGAGGATGCGGAGTTCGGCGTCGAGAGGCACGGTATCGAGCGCTGCGGAAGACACCGCGAACACATGCGCGATCTCGTGGCAGGGCGCGCCCTCGTACGTGAAGATGCTCTCGAAGACGCCGAGCGGCTCGGCATCCTCGAGTGTGACGCCGAGCTCTTCCATGAACTCACGGCGCAGCGCGTCTGCGGCCGTCTCGCCGAACTCGATGCCTCCGCCGATCGCGCGCAGGAAGTCGATTCCGCGCGTGCGGTCGTGCCCTTCCAGGGCGAGCAGGTGCCCGTCCTTCACGGGCAGGCCGACAGCGATGTTGCGGATGGCAGGCATCCCGGAAGGCTAACGCACCGTGTCGCTGCTCGTGTCAGTCGAGCAGCGTCGCACCGCCCGAGACCTCGATCCCGCCGGTCGGCGGGATCCTGACCGTGAGCAGGCTCGGTCGCCGGACGTGCGCGCCCTGGTGGATGCGCACGGTCGTCTCCGGGTGGACGAGCGCGCGCAGGTACGCCCCGGTGGATGCTGCGGCCGAGCCGGTCGCCGGGTCTTCGGTGATGCGGCCGACGGGGAAGAGGTTGCGAGCGTCGAAGTCGGCTGGACCGACGGAGTGCAGCACGGTGACGGTGCCGAGCCAGCCGTTCTCGCGCATGAGTGCGGCGACCTCGGCAGGGGAGAAGCGGAACTGGTCGAACAGCTCGCGGTCTTCGACGACCAGGATCGGATGCCAGTTGCCGGCGAACGCCTCTTTCGCCGGGAAGCGCTCATCGAGATCCGACCCGGCGAGGCCGAGCGATCCGAGCAGGCGCTCGAGCACGTCGGGATCGAGATCGCGCACCTGCGGTTCGACGCTGGTGAACGATACGGTCACCCCAGCGTTCTCCTTCACGACCGACCGCAGCGCCACCGCACCCGCGTTCGTGTCGAACACGACCTCGCCGGGGCCGTCTCGCTCGGCGAGGGCGACGGCCGTCGCCACGGTCGCATGACCGCAGAACGGCACCTCCGCCGCCGGAGAGAAGTAGCGTGCCCGATATCGCGGCACACCGGCGTCGTCCGTGCGATCGACGAGGAAGGCGGTCTCTGAGAATCCGACGTCCGCAGCGATGCGCTGCATCCTCTCGTCGGTCAATCCGTCGGCGTCGAGCACGACACCTGCGGGGTTGCCGCCGTCTGGGCTCGCCGCGAAGGCGCTGTACCGCAGGACACCGGGATCATCCGTCATGACGAGAAGCCTAGCGATCGTGCATCATCAGGAATTCACGCGGATGATCTCCTGCTGGTACGGCGCGATGACGTCGCCCGAGATGCGCAGATCCAGAAGCAGGAATCGCCGAGCCGTGGGATGCTCCTGCGCCCAGGTGCCGAGCCGATCGAGGTCGGCGAGGGTCTTGACGACGACGCCCTCGGCGCCGACCGCGGCGCCGAACGCCGCGAAGTCGACTTCGGGAATGAGCATCGGTCCTTCGGCGAGGCCCTTCAGTCCGTAGAGGTTGACCTCGGCACCGTAGGCGGCATCGTTCCAGATCACGGCGATGCCGCGGCCCGCCGCCGCTCGGACGGCGGACTCGAGGTCGGCGATCGCCATGAGCCCGCCTCCGTCACCCGAGGTGAGGACGACCGTCGAATCGCGGCGGGCGAGGGCCGCACCGACGACACTCGGCCAGCCCTGACCGATCGACTGGAAAGCGGTGCCGACCATCATCATCCGGTCGGGTGCCTCGACCGGCCAGTACATGTTCGCCCAGCCGATGAAGTGACCGCCGTCGGAGACGACCACGCGGTCGTTCGGCAGCAACTCGGCGATGCGGCGTGCGGCCGAGCGGGGATCGAGTCGACCGTCGGGTGCGAGGTCGTCTCCCCCGTCATAGGCTCGCGCGGCTGCGACATCGACGGTCTCGCGCCACGGCTGCCCGGGCACGGCTTCGGATGCCCGGTGCGACGCGCCGTGCGCGACCCACGGCGTCCCGGCCGGGCGGGACTCTGCTCCGAAGCCGTGCCCGGAAGCGGAAGCGGAGGGGGGAGCGGAGGCGGGGGCGAGAGCAGACCCGAGCGAGCGGACCCGGGTGACCAGCGCCTCTGCCGCGACTCGCGCGTCGGCACGGACGAAGCCGCCGACGTGCGGGTGGCTGGCCGCCGGGGCGATGTCGATCTGGAAGACCCTGGTGCCGGGTGCGAAGAGCTCACCGAACCGCATCGTGAACTGGTTCAGCGAGGCGCCGAAGACGACGGCGACGTCGGCCGTGCGCACGAGTTCCATGGCGCCGTCGGCTCCGAAGCCTCCCGTGACGCCGAGGTCGTACTGGCTCTCGGGAAAGACGCCGCGGCCCAGCGCCGACGACGCGGTGAGTGCGCCGGTCAGAGCTGCCAACTCGCCCAGGGCGGCTCCCGCACCGGCCAGCCAGGCACCACGGCCGGCGAGCATGAACGGGCGGGAAGCGCCGCTCAGGGCCTCGGCGATCTCGTCGAGCGTGCCCTCGGCGAACTCGCCGCGCGGAGCGAGCGGCGCGGGGATGCGGGGCGCCGGCGCCTCGGGCACCGGACCGGCCTCGAGCGATGCCACGTCATACGGGATGGCGAGCACGACGGGCACGCGGTAGCTCAGGGCGTGCTCGATCGCGATCACGGTGGTCGCCGCGGCATCCGCGTGCCCGACGGTATAGGTGCGGGCGCCGACGGCCGAGGCCAGCGCGATCTGGTCGACGTCCCACGGGCGAGGGCCGGAGGTCGGCTCGTCACCCACCACCAGCACGAGCGGCACGTGCGCCTGGACAGCTTCTGCCAGGGCCGTGAGGGTGTTGGTGAAGCCTGCGCCATAGGTCGAGGTGCCCGCGGCGATCCGCCCGGATGCCCGGAAGTGCGCATCGGCGGCGACCACCGCCCCCTGCTCGTGACGGACGGCCGTGAAGACGGCATCCGTCTGGGTCTCGATCGCGTCGAGGAAGTAGGCGTTGCCATTGCCCATCACGCCGAAGACGGCGTCGATGTGCTGGGCGAGAGTGAGTGCGACGTGCGCGGAGACGGAGGGCATGCGAGAGCCTTTCGAGACAGGGACGGAGAACATTCGTATTCCGTATGTGTCTCGCCCCCGCGTCATCGTGGGGAGCTTCGTGCCTCTTTTTCAGGCACCGGCGGCAGAGAGCGCCGGACGGTCGATCTTATCGCGCCCACGCCGACGCGGCGCCGACTTGCGCGCGTAACACCGCCGAAACGGCGACGAGGAAACATGCGGCCATGGAGTCACTGTTCGACGGATACACCTCGCGACGGTCGCCGCAGCGGGCGGGCGCCGCACCGTGGGACGAGATGTTCCCCGCAGACGCGCCGCCCGGCGGTGAGGGTGTGCGCCTGCCCTATCAGGACATGTACCCGGCGCTCGCGGCCATGGATGACGCAGAGCTGAGAGCGCGCACCGACGCCCTCGCCAGCTCGTATCTCGCACAGGGCGTCACGTTCGATTTCGCGGGGGAGGAGCGTCCGTTCCCGCTCGATGTGGTCCCTCGTGTGGTCGCCGCCGATGACTGGCGCTATGTCGAGTCGGGCGTGAAGCAGCGAGTGCGGGCACTCGAGGCTTTCCTCGCCGATGTCTACGGGCCGCAGCTCGCGGTGCAGGACGGTGTGATCCCCGCGTCGCTGATCAGCTCGTCGGCGCACTTCCACCGTCAAGCGGCCGGGATCGTCGGAGCGAACGGGGTGCGCATCCACGTCGCCGGCATCGACGTCATCCGCGACGAGCTCGGAGCCTGGCGCGTGCTCGAAGACAACGTGCGCGTACCGAGCGGCGTGAGCTACGTGCTGGCGAATCGGCGTGTGATGGCGCAGACGCTTCCTGAGCTGTTCACGAGTCTCCGGGTTCGCCCGGTCGTCGACTACCCGGGCCGCCTCCTGCAGGCGCTGCGTGCCGCGGCTCCTGACGGCGTCGACGACCCGACGGTCGTGGTGCTGACCCCCGGCGTCCACAACTCGGCCTACTACGAGCACACGCTGCTCGCGCGCATGATGGGCATCGAGCTCGTCGAGGGGCGCGACCTGTTCTGCTCGGGTGGGCGGGTCTGGATGCACACGACCGCCGGCCCCACGCGGGTGGATGTGATCTACCGGCGGGTCGACGACGAGTTCCTCGATCCGCAGCACTTCCGCCCCGATTCTGTGCTGGGCGCCCCCGGGCTGATGCTCGCTGCTCGCCTCGGCAACGTCACGCTCGCGAACGCCGTGGGCAACGGCGTGGCCGACGACAAGCTGGTCTACACGTATGTCCCCGACCTGATCCGCTACTACCTGGGTGAGGAGCCCGTGATCCCCAACGTCGACACCTGGCGGCTCGAGGATCCGGGTGCGCTCGAGGAGGTGCTCGACAGGCTCGACGAGCTGGTGGTGAAGCCGGTCGACGGCTCCGGGGGAAAGGGGCTGGTCGTCGGACCCGATGCGTCGCGCAAGACGCTGGACGAGCTGCGCACGTCACTGCGGACCGATCCCCGAGGGTGGATCGCCCAACCGGTCGTGCAGCTGTCGACGATTCCGACACTCGTGGAGGACGGATTCCGCCCTCGGCACGTCGACCTGCGTCCTTTCGTCGTGAACGACGGGCACGACATCTGGGTGCTGCCCGGCGGTCTCACCAGGGTCGCTCTGCCCGAGGGACAGCTCGTCGTGAACTCCAGTCAGGGTGGCGGCTCGAAGGACACCTGGGTGCTGGATCCATCGCTGTTCACCGGGCCGACGACGACCGTGGAGGGCGACCCGGACGCCGCGGCGGACGAGGTGTCGCTCGCCACCGGGGCGATCGCCGTCGTGGCGCCGACGCGCGAGGATCCGCACCCGCCGTTCCTCTCGTCGCCGCAGGACGAGGACCTCGAGCTGCGCCAGCAACAGCAACAGCAACAGCAGCAGGGAGGCGCAGGATGCTGAGCCGCATCGCAGAGGCGCTGTTCTGGATCGGCCGCTACGTCGAGCGGGCCGACGGCACCGCGCGCATCCTCGACGTGCACCTGCAGCTGCTGCTCGAAGACCCGTGGGTCGAGGAGGACACAGCCTGCCGTGCACTGCTCTCGGTGATGGGGACGACAGCGGATGCCGACACCGTGCTGAGTCGTGACGACGTGGTGCGGCTTCTCGCGCTCGACCGCGAGCACTCCGCGTCGATCGCCCACTCGATCGCCTCCGCCAGGGAGAACGCGCGCCGTGCGCGGGAGATCATCTCGACGGATCTGTGGGAGACGCTCAACGAGTCGAACGCCCGGATGCCCCGTCGCATCGCCTCAGACAAGACGCATCCGTTCTTCCGATGGGTGCGCGACCGGTCGGCGCTGGCCTTCGGCGTCGTCGACTCCTCGACGAGCCGTGATGAGGCATGGCACTTCTTCGTGCTCGGACGCTCGATCGAGCGCGCCGACATGACCGCGCGTCTGCTGGCGACGCGGTCGCTGACCGAGGCCGGGGGCCCGAGTTGGACGACGCTGCTGCGCAGCTGCGGCGCCTACGAAGCCCATCTGCGCAGCCACCGAGCGGTGCCGACGGGTGCGTCCGCGGTGGAGTTCCTCCTGATCGACCGTCTGTTCCCCCGATCGGTGCTCTCGAGCATCCTGCAGGCCGAGGAGTGCCTGCGCGGCATCGATCCGGCCGGTGCGTTCGGAGTGCCCGACCGGGCTCATCGCGTGCTCGGTCGCATGCGGTCGGAGCTGGAGTACCGACCGATCGGTGACACCGTGCACCGGCTGTCGGAGAGCATGGAGGAGGTCCAGGTGGGGATGTCGGTCGCGAGTGACGCGATCAGGGAGCGGTATTTCCCGTCGATCGCGATGCCGGTGTGGATCGGAGAAGCGCTGTGAGCCGCCTCCAGATCGTGCACCGCACGGGTTTCCGCTACGAGCAGCCGGCGACGGCGTCGTACAACGAGGCGCGCATGCTGCCGCACTCCCGCGAGGGCCAGTTCGTGCTGCAGGCGACGCTCGACATCTCGCCGACCGCGACCCAGCATTCGTACTCCGACTATTGGGACACGCGGGTCTCGACGTTCGAGCTGCTGACCCCGCACCAGATGCTCTCGGTCACGGCGACGAGCGTGGTCGACGTCAGGCCGCTGCCGACGGCGACCGCCGGGATCGACTGGGATGAACTGGAAGCCCGGATCCCGCAGTCGCTCGCGTTGGCCGAATGCGTCGCGCAGACCCCTGCCACCGCTCCGGATGACGAGATGCGCGATCTCGCCCTGCACTTCGAAGCGGAGGGCGGCGGGGTGGACGAGACAGCCCTCGATATCTGCCGCGCGGTCGGGGAGGCCATGGAATACCGCAGCGGCGTCACGGGCGTGAGCTCGACGGCGCGCGACGCCTGGCCTGCGCGATCCGGGGTCTGTCAGGACATCGCTCACGTGGCTCTCGGTGTGCTGCGCGCGGCGGGGATCCCGGCGCGTTACGTGTCGGGGTACCTGCACCCCGATCCGACGGCCGCGATCGGGCAGTCGGTGACGGGGGAATCGCATGCCTGGGTCGAGTGGTACTCCGGTGAGTGGCGCGGGTACGACCCCACCAACCTCGTCGACATCGGCGAATCGCACGTCTACGTCGGCCACGGCCGCGACTATGCCGATGTCGCTCCGCTCCGCGGCGTGTACGCCGGGCCGAGTGCGTCGGAGCTGTTCGTCTCTGTCGAGATCACGCGCCTCGGCTGAGGTGACGACATGGCCGGACGACGAGCGGCAGTGGGGAAGAATGAGACGATGACGGATGCATCGATCGAGCGCGAGACGCTCACCTGGGACGGCTTCGGATCCGCGACGCGAGATCTCGCGCGCAGCATCCTCGAGAGCGGCTTCGTGCCCGAGGCGGTGGTGGCCATCGCCCGCGGCGGTCTGCTGCCCGCAGGTGCCATCGCCTACGGTCTCGGTGCCAAGAACTGCGGCGCGATCAACGTCGAGTTCTACACCGGCATCGGCACCGTGCTCGATGCCCCGGAGGTGCTGCCGCCCGAACTCGACATGGCCTATCTCGACGGTCGTCGCGTGCTGCTCGTCGACGACGTCGCCGACTCGGGCCGCACGCTCGCACTCGCGGTGCAGCTGCTCAAGGACAAGGGCGCAGACGTGCGGTCGGTCACGATCTACACCAAGCCGTCGACGATCATCCAGCCCGACTACGCGTGGAAGGACACCGATCTGTGGATCAACTTCCCGTGGTCGTTCCAGGGCACGGTGCGTGAAGAGGATCTCGGTCTCGCGCCGTCGGCCTGACGCACGCTCATCCTCGCTGCAGTGAGCGCAGAGTCTGGATCGTGTCGGCGTCTGCGACGGTCTTGTCGGGGCGGTAGGCCTTGACTCGCGCGAAGCGCAGCGCGATGCCCCCGGGGTAGCGCGGAGAGCGCTGGACGCCGTCGATCGCGATCTCGACCACGAACTCCGGGCGCAGAAACACCGTCGACTGCGTGCGCCGTGTTTCGAACTCCGGGAAATGCTCGGTCTGCCAGCGCAGCAGCTCGTCGGTCAGACCCTTGAACGTCTTGCCGACCATCACGAGTCCACCCGGCTCGCCGAACTCTCCGCTCGGATCGAGTGCGCCGAGATGGAGGTTCGAAAGCCACCCCTGTCGTCGGCCCGAGCCCCACTCGGCTGCGAGCACCACCAGATCGTAGGTGAGCACGGGCTTGACCTTGACCCAGGACTTGCCGCGACGCCCTGCCGAGTAGGGAGCGTCGATTCCCTTGACGAGCACACCCTCGTGCCCGGCACTCAATGCGTCACGGGACAGCTGCTCGGCGGCTGCGGGATCGTCGGTCACGATGCCCGGCATCCGCCACTCGCCGGCGACACGTTCGAGCTCCGCCAGGCGGGTCGAGAGCGGCTCGTCGAGCAGATCGCGGCCGTCGACGTGCAGCACGTCGAAGAACCAGGGCCGCAGCACGAGCTCTCGCGACACATCAGCGCCGAACCGTGACATCGTCTCCTGGAACGGCCGCGGACCGCCGTCCTCATCGAGCGAGAGGGTCTCGCCGTCGAGAATCAGGTCGTGGGCCGGAAGACGTCGCACGATCTCGACGATCTCGGGCACGCGGTGCGTGATGTCGGCGAGGCTGCGGGTGTACACGCTCACGTCGTCGCCGCTGCGGTGCACCTGGATGCGCGCACCGTCGAGCTTGTACTCGACGGACGCCGTGCCCGTGACCTCGAGGGCCGCAGTCGGCGTGGTTGCGGTCGAGGCGAGCATCGGCAGCACGGCACGGCCGACCACGAGCCCGACCGCGTCGAGCTCGGCCGCCGTGCCTGTGAGGGCGATGACCGCCGTGTCACCCAGGTCGCCCGACAGCATCGCTGCTCGTCGCACGGATGCCGCAGGGCGCTCAGAGGCGCGAGCGATCGCGTCGAGCAGCACGCCGCCGAGCGCACCGGTGCGCAATTCGCCGAGCATCGCGCGCGACAGGAAATCCCATTCGGCGGCCATGGCGCGGCTGGCGAGAGCGGAGAGCAGATCGGTCCGGGCGGCTGCAGACCCCGAGCCCGAAGCGCCGGACAGAGCCTCGAACGCCGCGTCGACGTCACTGATCGACAGCGACGGCTCGTCGGCGTGCGTCACCTCGAGGGCGGAGATCCCGCGCCAGCCCACACCCAGGCGCCCCTGACGCGGTGCCGCGAGGAGCAGCCCGACGAGGGTGGGGACGTCGTCGGCGTCCGCGCGCGCGAGCAACCGTGAGAGTGCATCGATCTTGGCGAGGCGCGATGCGGTGGCGGCGACCTCTTCAGCGGTGGAGACCAGCTCCGAGAGCAACATGGATGCAGTCTGGCACCGGCATCCGACATCGGCGAAACCCTTGCCTTCACCCTCGCAGTCACAGTAGAACGGCGAGATCTCAGCGCCCGCGGAACTCAGGCTTCCGCTTCTGCTGGAACGCGGCGAAGCCCTCGCGGTAGTCGTCGGTGTCGCACAGCGCGGCCTGAGCGGCGTTCTCGAGGTCGATCGATTCCCACAGCGCCAGCCGCTCGTCGCGGATCCGCGTGACGAGCTGCTTGCTCGCCAGGAACGCGGCGGTGGCACCGCGGGCGGCGGTCGCGGCGGCATCCGTCGTCGTCTGCAGCACCTCGTCGTCGGGGAGTACGCGTGAGAAGAGGCCCGAGGCCACGGCTTCGGCGCCGCTCATCAGACGCCCCGTGTAGATGAGGTCGAGCGTCTTGTGGGCGCCGAGGCGCTCGACGAACAGGGCGTGCCCGCCCGAGTCGAGGGTGGCGCCCAGCGCCGCGAACGGCGAGCCGACCTTCGCCGACTCCGCGACATAGACGACGTCCGTGGCGATCAGCAGTCCGAGTCCGACGCCCAGGCACGCACCGTGGGCGACCGCGAACGTCGGAGCGGGAAAACGCGCCATCCGCTGCAGCAGGGGAGTCACGAGCCCGCCGAGGTAGCCCATCACGTCGTCGTCGCGAGGATCCACGGCCGAGATGTCACGACCGGCGCAGAACGCGCGGCCCTCGCCCCGGATCACGAGCGCGCGCACGCCCGCCGCATCGGCCTCGTCGTATGCACGGCCCAGATCGCGCAGCGCCTGCTCGTCGAGCGAGTTGAGCTTGGCCGGCGCGTTCAGGACTATCGTCGCGACGTCGTCGGCGATGGCCAGGTCGATCATCGGATGCTCCTTAGACGTCGTAGTCGACCACGACGCGGTCGCTCGTCGGGTGCGACTGGCAGGTCAGCACATAGCCGCGTTCGAGTTCGTCGGGCTCGAGCGCATAGTTCTCGGTCATCGTCACGCTGCCCTCGATGACCCTGGCGCGGCACGTGCCGCATACGCCGCCTGCGCACGCGAACGGGGCGTCGGGCCGCACCCGCAGAGCCGCGTTCAGCACCGACTCGTGCGCATCGACAGGGCTCTCGACCGTCGACGAGACGCCGTCGAGGTTCACCTCGATGCGGATCGTCTTCGCGCCCGCCCGCACCTCGACCGGCCGTGCGGCGCGCACAGGTTCGTCGCCGGTCGTGAAGAGCTCGAACCGGATGTGCTCGCGGGGCACGCCGACGTCGGCGAGCACCTCGCGGCACAGATCGACGAGCGAGAGCGGACCGCAGAGGAACCACTCGTCGACGTCGCTCGGGTCGATGAGCATCGCGAGGATCGTGCGCAGCTTCTCCTCGTCGATGCGTCCCGACAGAACGGGAGCCGTGCGCTGCTCACGTGAGAGCACGTGGTGCAGTGTCACTCGCGTCGGATAGCGGTCCTTCAGGTCGGCGAGATCTTCGAGGAACATCACGTCGAGTGTCGAGCGGTTCGTGTAGAGCAGGGTGAAGCGCGAGGTGTCGGATCGCGTCAGCACGGTGTGGGCGAGAGCCATCAGTGGCGTGATGCCCGAGCCCGCGGCGATCCCGACGATGTGGCGCTGATCCAGATCGTCGAGCCCGGAGGTGAACGTGCCCTGCGGGCTCATCACATCGATCTCGAACCCGGCATGCAGCCCGGTCTGCGCCCAGGTGGAGAAGAGGCCGCCCTCGTCGCGCTTCACGGCGACGCTGAGCCGGGTGGGCATGCCCGCCGCGATCTGCTCCGCCGTGCGATGCTCGGGCGCGCGGCACAGCGAATACGACCGGCGCACCTCGGTGCCCTCGAGGGTGGTGCGCAGCGCCACGTACTGGCCCGGCAGGTGGTCGTAGTCGTCGGCGAGCTCAGCGGGAACCGTGAAGCTCACCTCGACGGAGTCGTCGGTGAGTGGTCGCACCTCTTCGACGGTGAGGGTGTGGAAGCGGGCGCGCTTCCTCGTGCTCGATGCGGAGGACGGACGGACGGATGCCGGTGAGACGGCACCGGGTGGGGCGAACAGCGACATCAGTGCACCTTGAAGTGGTCGAAGGGCTCGAGGCACGCGCGGCACTCGAACAGCGCCTTGCACGAGGTGGAGCCGAAGCGCGAGACCTCGCGGGTGTCGAGCGACCCGCACCGCGGGCAACGCACGCTGATCGTCAGGCGGATCGGGCCCGACGACAGCGCAGAACGCCCGCTCGGCGGGGCGATGCCGTACTGCGACAGCTTCTGCTTGCCGGCATCCGACATCCAGTCCGTGGTCCAGGCGGGGGAGAGCACGAGGCGCACGTCGACCTGCGCGTAGCCGGCAGCGGTGAGCGCCAGGATGACGTCGTCGCGGATCGTGTCCATCGCGGGGCATCCGCTGTACGTGGGAGTGATGTCGACCCGCACGTTCTCACCGTCGACCACCACGGAGCGGAGGACGCCGAGATCCTCGATCGTGAGCACCGGGACCTCCGGATCCGCGACGGCAGCAGCGATCCGCCATGCGTCGGTCTGCAGGGATTCGGTCACCACGATGCCCCCGGATGCCGCCGCGCGAGCACCTGCATCTCGGCGAGCAGATGACCCATCGGCGTCGCATGCGCACCTCGACGCCCTCCGGCGGAGGACGCAGCGACGGTGGGTCTCTCGAGGTCGGCCTCGGCGAACACCGTGTCGACGACCGCGTCGAAACCGCCGCGAAGCGTGGACGGGCGAACGGCGGCATCGCCGAGGCGATCGATCAGCGGCTCATCGCGGAAAAGCTCGTCGACATACGGCCATACATCTCCGAGCGCGCGGATCATCCGCTGCCGTGATTCGTCGGTGCCTCCCGCGAGGCGCAGCACCCACTGCACTGCGTGGTCGCGGTGGTAGTCGACCTCTTTGAGGGACTTCTCGGCGATCGCCGCGAACGTCTCGTCTGTGCTCGCCCGCAGCGCCGAGTACAGCTCGAACATGTACGTCGACACCACGAACTGCCGCGCGATCGTCTGCGCGAAGTCGCCGTTGGGCTGCTCGACGATCCAGGCGCTGCGGAACTCGGGCTCGTCGCGGAAGTACGCGAGGTCGTCTTCGGAGCGTCCGTCGAACGATCCGGCGAAGTGCAGGAACGAGCGGGCATGGCCGAGCAGATCGAGGGCGATGTTGCCCAGAGCGACGTCCTCTTCGAGCTCGGGCGCACGCGCGATCCAATCGCCGAGCTGCTGAGAGAGGATCAGGGCGTCATCGCCCAGCCACAGCGCGTACTCGGCGATGTCGGCGGATGCCGCGGTCGCGCCCGCACCGGTGAGTTCGTCGCTCAGGCGCAGTTCGTCGACGGAGACGTCTCCGTGGATGTCGTTCACAGGTGCGGCACCCCCTCGGAGGCCGTGTAGTACACCGCATGCCGATAGTTCTTGCCCGCGGGGCTCTCGAAGTAGGCGCCCTTCGCGTCAGGGTCGCTCGTGGTGATCGCATCGGCCGGCACGGCCCAGATCGACACGCCCTCGCCGCGGCGCGTGTAGAGGTCGCGGGCATTGCGGATCGCCATGTCGGCATCCGGAGCGTGCAGGGATCCGACGTGCACGTGGCTCAGTCCGCGGTTCGCGCGGACGAAGACCTCCCAGAGAGGCCAGGGCTCGCGTTCGTCGGCACCGGGCGTCGCCATCACGCCGCTCCCGCCCCGGTCGTTGAGCGAGCCGCAGGCGAGCCGAAACGCTGCTTGCGGGCGTACTCGGCCGCGGCCTCACGCACCCAGGCGCCGTCCTCGTGCGCCGTGCGGCGACGTTCGAGACGTTCGGCGTTGCAAGGGCCGTTGCCGCGCAGCACCTCGAAGAACTCGTCCCAGTCGATCTCGCCGATCACGTACTGGCCCGTCTCGTCGTCGAAGCGCAGATCAGGATCGGGCAGGGTTACACCGAGGATCTCGGCCTGCGGCACCAGCATCCCGACGAAGCGCTGGCGCAGCTCGTCATTCGTGAAGCGCTTGATCTTCCACTTCATCGACTGGGCGGAGTTCGGGGACTGGTCATCCGGCGGCCCGAACATCGCCAGGCTCGGCCAGTACCAGCGGTTCACGGCATCCTGCGCCATCTGCCTCTGCTCTTCGGAGCCCTGCATCAGCGAGAGCAGGATCTCGAAACCCTGGCGCTGGTGGAACGACTCCTCTTTGCACACCCGAACCATCGCCCGGCCGTAGGGGCCGTAGGACGCCCGGCAGAGCGGCACCTGGTTGCAGATCGCGGCTCCGTCGACGAGCCACCCGATCGCGCCCATATCGGCCCAGGTCGGCGTGGGGTAGTTGAAGATCGACGAGTACTTCGCCTTGCCGCTGATGAGCTGGTCCATCATCTCGTCACGCGTGATGCCGAGGGTCTGCGCCGCCGAGTAGAGGTAGAGGCCGTGGCCCGCCTCGTCTTGCACCTTGGCCATCAGGATCGCCTTGCGCTTGAGGCTTGGGGCCCGTGTGATCCAGTTGCCCTCGGGCTGCATGCCGATGATCTCCGAGTGCGCGTGCTGCGAGATCTGACGGATCAGCGTCTTGCGGTAGGCGTCGGGCATCCAGTCGCGGGGCTCGATGCGCTGCTCGTTCGCGATGAGCTCATCGAACAGGCGCTCCTCATCGGAGAGCTCGCCATCGACGAGGGAGAGGTCTGCGGGGCTGGTCATCATCGACTCCTCGGTATCCGATCAGCTTTACTGACCGGTCGTTAGGTAATTCTGACACGGAGGTTCGCTGCGCGCAAGACGCGGCGCTCAGCGGGAGCGCGAGACGAGATCGAGAAGGGCGCGACCGTAGGCCTCGGAGGGATCCGGATGCTCGAATCGCAGCGTCTCTCCGGCGATCTCGACCTCGACCACGAAGGCGTCGGGAAGGCGGGTCAGTGCGCGGAACGTGCCGCGCAGCATCTCGCGCAGCTGGTCTTCGCGCGGCAGCCAGACGGCATCCGCCAGGGTGACGGCGTCGAGCGCCCACTCGGTCGTGCCGTTGAAGGCGAGATCGGTGCCGCTCGGTGTCTGGCGCGCCTCGATCGTCATCTCGCTGACCGTGAAGACGTCGGCCTCGGCTTCGAGTTCGACATCGTTCGGGAGGTCGAGCTGAAAGCGATCTCCTTCGGCGGGATGCCACACGAGCCCGGCGTCGCGCAGGGATACGGCCAGCTCTCGGGTGATCATCTCTCCACGCTAGACGACGTCGTCGGATCGCGGCGCGGATCCCCCTGCGGATGACGATGCCCTCGGTGTCGGCGGCCTCGGGCCCGACGTCGGTGGCATGAGGCACAGTGGACACATGGCTTCCCCCTCCTCTGTCGACACCCGCTCCGCTGCGCTCTCGGCGCTGCGCGAGCTGGTCGGCCGCTCAGATGCCGATTTCCACGACGGTCAGTACGAGGCGATCGAGGCACTGGTCGAGGGGCGCCGTCGCGCGCTCGTCGTGCAGCGCACGGGGTGGGGAAAATCGGCGGTGTACTTCGTCGCGACGCTGCTGCTGCGGCGGCAGGGAGCGGGGCCGACCGTGCTCGTCTCGCCGCTGTTGGCTCTCATGCGCGACCAGATCGCCGCCGCCGAGCGCGCCGGCGTCCGAGCCGTGGCGATCAACTCCACGAACGCGCACGAATGGACGGAGGTGATGGAGCAGCTCGACCGAGACGAGGTCGACGTGCTGCTCGTCTCACCTGAGCGGCTCAACAACCCGGCTTTCCGCGAGCAGCAGCTGCCGGCGCTCGTCCGGCGGATCGGAATGCTGGTGGTCGACGAGGCGCACTGCATCAGCGACTGGGGGCACGACTTCCGACCCGACTACCGTCGGCTGCGCGACCTCATCGAGCAGATGCCGCCAGAGGTTCCGGTGCTCGCGACCACGGCGACCGCCAACAGCCGGGTCGTGGCCGACGTCGCCGAGCAGCTCGGCACGGGAGGCTCATCGGGTGACGGGGCCTCTGAGGTGCTCACGATCCGCGGGCCACTCGCCCGCACGTCGCTGCGGCTCGGAGTGCTGCGCCTGCCGAACTCGGCGAGCCGGCTCGCCTGGCTGCTCAGCCACATCGACGACCTGCCCGGTTCGGGCATCATCTACACGCTCACCGTCGCCGCTGCGGTCGACACCGCCCGGCTGCTGCGCGACCACGGCCACGACGTGCGTGCGTACACCGGGCAGACCGACACCGATGAGCGCACCGAGTCAGAGGGGATGCTGAAGCGCAACGAGGTCAAGGCCCTCGTCGCCACGAGCGCACTCGGTATGGGCTTCGACAAACCCGATCTCGGTTTCGTCCTCCATCTCGGCGCACCATCGTCACCTGTCGCGTACTACCAGCAGGTCGGCCGCGCCGGCCGCGCGAGCGAGAGCGCAGACGTGCTGCTGCTGCCGGGTGTCGAAGATCGCGATATCTGGCACTACTTCGCGACCGCATCGATGCCCGATCGCGAGCGCGCCGAGAGGGTGATCGCCGCACTCGGTGATCAGCCGATCTCGACGCCGGCGCTCGAGGCGATGGTCGACATCCGTCGTACGCCGCTCGAGCTGCTGCTCAAGGTGCTCGATGTCGACGGTGCGGTGCGGCGTGTGCAGGGCGGGTGGGTCGCCACGGGCGAGCCCTGGACCTACGACGCCGAGCGCTACGAGCGCATCGCGGGCGAGCGCCGAGCCGAGCAGCAGCACATGATCGACTACGAGCAGACCGACGGATGCCGCATGGAGTTCCTCCAGCGCTCGCTCGACGACGACACCGCAGCGCCCTGCGGCAGATGCGACAACTGCGCCGGCATCTGGTTCCCGAGCGAGATCGGCGAATCGGCGACGACTCAGGCTGCGGAGTCGCTCGACCGAGTCGGCGTCCCCGTCGAACCGCGCAAGGCGTGGCCGACCGGTGCCGACAAGCTCGACGTGCCCGTCAAGGGGCGCATTCCGGCGGGGGAGCAGGCAGGAGAAGGGCGCGCTCTCGCTCGACTGACCGATCTCGGCTGGGGTGGCACCCTGCGAGAGCTCTTCGCGGCGGGGGCGCCCGATGCCGCCGTGACTCCGCAGGTGCTCGGCGGCTGCGTGCGAGTGCTCGCCGACTGGGGGTGGACGGAGCGACCGGTCGCGGTGGTCGCGATGCCTTCACGGTCGCATCCGCTGCTCGTCGATTCGCTCGCCCGAGGGATCGCCGAGATCGGACGACTGCCGTATCTCGGCGCGCTCGATCCGGTTGGCGGCGGCCCGAGCGGTCAGCCCGGGGGCAACAGTGTCTTCCGTCTCGCGGGCCTATGGGATCGCTTCAGCGCTCAGCACCTCGACATGCCTGCGGGGCCCGTGCTCCTCGTCGACGATATGGCCGACAGTCGCTGGACTCTGACCGTCGCCGCGCGCACACTCCGTCAGGCGGGAGCCACCGACGTGCTGCCGTTCGTCCTCGCGCTGCGCGGCTGACGCCGGGCTCTGGCCCACGGTAGCCCGTCAGCTCGCGGACGAGGCTGACTTCCGAAGCAGCAACCGCTGTTCGGCGGCGGCAAGCTGCGGCACGTCGGAGCGGGCTGTTGTCATGACGACAGCATGCGTCGTATCGAAGTAGCGGTGAGCAAGATAGTCACGCATGCCTGCGATCTCGGCCCAGGGGATGCCCGGCTCTGCCTCTCTCGTTGCCTCGTCGAGATCCTTGACGGCTTCTCCGATCTCGATGAGCCGTGCACGAATCGCGTCGAACACGATCTCGTCATCCGTATCGATTCGTCTTGTGTAACGCGCGACTGCCTCGCAGGCGTTCGCGATGTCGCGCAACCGGTCTGTCGTTCGGCGGCTCACACGCGTCGGGTCACAGGGTGATCGCTTCGTGCTCGATCGCTTCTGCCACCGCCGGTTTGAGGCCGGCGGTGGGGACGAGATCCACGGGTCGACCCAGTATCTTCTCGGCCTCGCGTTGCATCCGCAGGAGATCGAACATTCCCACAGTCGGAGCGACGTCGACGGCCAGATCGATGTCGCTCGACTCGGACTCCTCACCGCGCGCGACGCTGCCGAAGAGACGGATGCGCTGCGCTCCGAGCGGCAGTAGTACGCGTCGGAGTTCGTATGAGAGGGCGATCACTCGATCGCGGGCGCGTTGGCTATCCGGGATTAGCGGCGTGACCTCGACAGCGAGGCCGGTGGCCGAGATCAGTCTGTCCACAGCCTCGAAGGATGGTTCGCGACGGCCGCTCTCATACTCGCTGATGACGCTCTGGGTGGTGTTCGCCAATCGGGCCAGGGCCGATTGCGTCAATCCGCTCTGGTGGCGGGCATAGCGGATCAGCTCTGCGGCTCGACTCATGGTGATACTCTATCGCGCATAAGCGATATCGCTAATATGCGATCGAGATCTTTCACCGCAGGTCGTAGACCCTCTTGTACTTGCCCTCGCTGCGCGGCAGCGTGCCAGGCTCCTCGACCTTGACGTCGACGCTGGTGCCGATGTGCACCTTGATGCGATGCGTCAGCACTGCAGCGGCGGCATCGCACTCCTCGACGCTCAGCGAGGGATGCCGCTCGATGCGCACGGTCATGGTGTCGAGCTGGGCGGCGCGGTGCAGCTCCAGCACGAAGTGCGGCGTCAGCGTCTCGATGCCCATCACGAGCTCCTCGATCTGGGTGGGGAAGAGATTCACGCCGCGCAGGATGATCATGTCGTCGTTGCGCCCGGTGATCTTCTCGATCCGCCGGAGGGCGGGATACGTCGTTCCCGGCAGCAGACGGGTGAGGTCCCGTGTGCGGTAGCGGATCACCGGAAAAGCCTCTTTGGTGAGCGAGGTGAAGACCAGTTCGCCCCGCTCGCCGTCCGGCAGTCGCTCGCCGGTGTCGCCATCGATGATCTCCGGGAGGAAGTGGTCTTCCCAGATGTGGGGGCCGTCTTTCGTGAGCACGCTCTCGCTGGCGACGCCCGGCCCCATGACCTCGCTGAGCCCGTATATGTCGACGGCGTCGATGTTCAGTCGCTGCTCGATCTCGCGGCGCATCTCGTTGGTCCACGGCTCGGCCCCGAGCACCGCCACCCGCAACGAGGTCCGCGTGGGGTCGATGCCTGCCGCCTCCATCGCATCGGCGATCGTGAGCAGGTAGCTCGGCGTGCAGAGGATGGCATCCGGCTCGAAATCGGCGATCAACTGCACCTGTCGTGCGGTCTGACCACCGGAGACCGGGATCACCGTGGCTCCGAGACGCTCGATGCCTGCGTGCGCGCCGAGCCCACCGGTGAAGAGTCCGTAGCCGTAGGCGTTGTGCACCTTCATGCCCGCGCGGATGCCCGCCGCGTGCAGCGACCTCGCGACGAGGTCGCCCCAGCGGTCGAGATCGCCCTCTGTGTAGCCGACGACGGTCGGTCGCCCCGTCGTGCCCGACGACGCATGGATGCGTCGCACCTCGGGCATGGGCACGGCGAACATGCCGAACGGATAGCTCTCGCGCAGGTCTGCCTTCGTGGTGAACGGCAGCCTCTGCACGTCGTCGAGAGTGCGGATGTCGTCGGGATGCACGCCGTGCTCATCGAACTTGCGACGGTACGTCGGCACGTTCTCGTAGGCGTGGCGCACTGTCCACTGCAGGCGCTGCAGCTGCAATCGAGCCAGCGCAGCGGGGGAGTGCAGCTCGATCTCGGTACCGATCTCGGTGCGTTCCTCGTTCATCGTCGACTCCTTCGTCGCGGTCATGGGCATGAGTCCGCTCACCCCTTCTGCGGCCGGTTCGTGGTGAGCGAGCGGCCGCGCACCTCGGCGACGACATCGCCCGACTCGTCGGTCACCGTCACGTCGTAGATGCCGTTGCGACCGCTGACGACGCGGCGAATCGCACGTGCCGTCAGCCGCTGCCCTGCGGTCGTGGACTTGAGGAAGGTGATGTCCGCGCCGCCCGCGACCGTGACTCGCTCGTCCTCGTTGCAGGCGATCGCGAAGGCCGTATCGGCGAGAGTGAACACCAGGCCACCGTGCGTGATCGCGAAGCCGTTCACCATGTCGTCACGCACCGTCATCGACACCACGGCCTCGCCGGGCTCATCGAGCTCGACGGTCATGCCGAGCATCGCCGACGCGGCATCGCGCTGCATCATGGCCCTCATGCGGCCACGACCTCGGGGGTGGGCTGCTTGTTGACCAGCGTGAGCACGTCATAGGTCGCGACGAGCTCCTCCGCCTGGTTGCGGATCACGGCATCCCAGCGCACCTCGCCGTACTCGTCGGTCTCGCGTGGGGTGATCTGCTTGGCGGTGAGCTCGACGCGGATCGTGTCACCGGGAGAGACCGGAGTGATGAACCGCAGGTTCTCGAGCCCGTAGTTCGCGAGCACCGGGCCGGGCTCGGGGTCGACGAAGAGGCCGGCCGCCCACGAGACGAGCAGGTATCCGTGCGCCACTCGTCCGGGGAAGAACGGGTTCGCCGCGGCAGCCGTCTCATCCATGTGCGCGTAGAACGTGTCGCCGGTGAAGTGCGCGAACGTCTCGATGTCGGTGAGCGTCACCTCGCGGGAGGCCGAGACGATCTGGTCGCCGATGCGCAGCTCGGCGAGCGACTTGCGGAACGGATGCCGGCCATCGGTGTGTGAGGCGGCTCCCGCGTGCCACACGCCGGTCAGCGCGGTGAGCATCTCAGGCGAACCCTGTACTGCCGTGCGCTGCATGTGGTGCAGCACCGCGCGGATGCCGCCCAGCTCCTCACCTCCGCCCGCTCGCCCGGGGCCGCCGTGCACGAGGTTGGGCAACGGTGAGCCGTGCCCGGTCGACGAGCGCGCATCGTCGCGGTCGAGCAACAGCATCCGGCCGTTGAAGGGCGCGATGCGTGTGGCCAGCTCCACAGCCTGCACCGGGTCGTGCGTGGCGATGCTGGTGACGAGCGATCCACCGCCTCGCGCGACGAGCGCTGCGGCGTCGGCGGTCGTGTCGTAGGTGAGCAACGACGAGACCGGACCGAATGCTTCGACCGAATGTGCCGCATCGGCCTGAGGGTCGTCGAAGCGCAGCAGCAGAGGTGAGACGAACGCTCCGTCGGGAGAGAGCCCCGCGCTGCCGTCGACGAGTCGCACCTCGGGGGCATCCGTCGTCCCGACGACGATCCGTCCGCCGGCTTCTCGCAGCCTGCCTACCTGCCGCAGCACCTCGTCACGCTGCGCGGTCGAGGCGAGCGGACCCATGGTCACTCCCTCGGCGCGGGGGTCGCCCAGTACGGTCTTCTCGGTGATGCGTGCCTGCACCGCAGCGACCACGGCATCCGCCGATCCGGTCGGCACGATGGCGCGGCGGATGGCCGTGCACTTCTGCCCGGCCTTGGTGGTCATCTCGGTGACGAGCTGGCGCACGTAGGCGTCGAACTCCGGTGTGCCCTCGACGGCGTCGGTGCCGAGCACGGAGGCGTTGATCGAGTCGGTCTCTGCCGTGAACCGCACGCCGCCGGTCTGAACGGCCGCGTGGGCCTTGAGGCTCTCCGCAGTGGAGGCGCTGCCGGTGAAACCGACGATGTCGCCGAGCCGCAGGTTCTCGAAGAGGTCGGGAACGCTGCCGCTCACCAGCTGCAGTGAGCCTGCGGGGAGCAGGCCCGACTCGACGAGGATGCGCACCATCGCCTCAGCCAGGTAGCCGGTGGGCGTCGCGGGCTTGACGAGTGTGGGCATGCCGGCGAGGAACGCCGGAGCGAACTTCTCGAGCGAGCCCCACACCGGGAAGTTGAACGCGTTGATCTGCACGGCCACGCCGGGCAGCGTCGTGTAGACGTGGCGGCCGAGGAACGACCCGTCCTTCGAGAGCGGCTCGACCGGGCCGTCGACGTGCACGCGGCTGTTGGGCAGCTCACGACGGCCCTTTCCCGAGTAGGAGAACAGCACCCCGATGCCGCCGTCGATGTCGACCCATGAGTCGTTCTTCGTCGCACCGGTGCGCGAGGACAGGGCGTACAGCTCGTCCTTGCGGTCGGTGAGGGCGAGAGCGAACTGCTTGAGCAGCACCGCGCGCTGGTGGAACGTGAGCGCGCCGAGGCTCTTCTGGCCCACAGAGCGAGCGTGCTCCAGCGCGCCGGCGAGATCGAGGCCGTCGGTGGAGACGACGGCGACCACATCGCCGGTGGACGCGTCGCGAACCTCCGCGGATCGCGTGGGAGACGAGGGTGTCCACCACTCGCCCTGGACGTAACTCGGCAGATAGTCGGTCATCTCTCCTCGTTCCATGCGTAGAAGCCTTCGCCGCTCTTGCGGCCGAGCTTTCCCTCGGCGACCATCCGTCGCAGCAGATCCGGCGGAGCGAACCGCTCGCCGAGCGTGCGTTCCAGCTCCTCCGCGATGCCGAGTCTGACGTCTAGCCCGACCACGTCGGTGGTGCGCAGCGGACCCATCGGATGCCGGTACCCGAGCGTCATCGCGGCGTCGATGTCCGCAGCCGATGCGACACCCTCCTCGAGCATCCTGATCGCCTCCAGGCCGAGCATCACCCCCAGCCGCGATGACGCGAACCCGGGGGAGTCGCTGACGACGATCGGCGTCTTGCCGAGGGCGTCGACCCATCCGCTCGCGCTCTCGACGACAGCCGCGTCGGTCGCTGCGCCTCGCACGATCTCGACGAGCGCCGAGGCGGGCACGGGATTGAAGAAATGAAGACCGAGGAATCGCTCGGGGCGGAGGCGACCCGCCGCCAGGTCGTCGATCGAGATCGACGAGGTGTTGCTCGCCAGAATCGCATGCTCGGGCATGGCTGCCTCGGCGCGGGCGAGGGCGTCGTCTTTGAGTGCACGGTCCTCGGGCACTGCTTCGATCGAGAGGTCGACCGTGGCGAAGGCGGCGATATCGGTGCCGGTTGCGATGCGGCGAGTGATCTCGACCTCGTTCAGGCCGGGGTCGCGTTCGACGGACCGGCGGATGCTCTCGCGGATCCGCTGCAGTGCGGCATCGGCGCTCGCCGCGTCGCGCTCGACGACCGTGACGCGGGAGCCTGCGAGCAGGAAGGCGTGCGCGATGCCGGCGCCCATTCGCCCTCCGCCGAGCACGCCGACGGTCGCGGGTGCGCGGTCCGGGCCTTTCGTCTCGCGCCGTTCGCTCGACGACACACGGCGGGGGTCGCTCATCGGTTCTTCCTCTCGAGGAACGCCGTCATACGGCGATGCTTCTCCGGCGACTCGAACAGTTCGGCCTGCAGCTCGAGCTCGATCGCGGGATGCTGCGCTCTCGGCGTGCGCAGGGCTCGCTTCGTGTGCTGCGTCGCGAGTGGGTCGTTCGTGGCGATCCGGTCGACGATCGCGTGCGCCGCCGGCAGCAGCTCGTCGGCGGGATGCACCGACGAGATCAGCCCCCACTGGAGAGCCTCGTCGGCGTCCAGGGCTCGCCCGGTGAGCAGCAGCTCGCTCGCGCGTGCGTCGCCGACGATCTCGGGCAGACGCCAGGTCGCGCCGGCCGCCGCGATGATGCCGAGTCCGGTCTCGGGGTTGCCGATGCGCAGTGACGGCGTGGCGATGCGGATGTCGGCGGCGTAGGCGAGCTCGGCTCCGCCCCCGAGCGCGAAGCCGTCGATCGCCGTGATCACCGGCATCGGCAGCTCGTTGAGGCGGATGAACGCCATCGCGTTGATGCCACGTCTGGCATCGTCTGCGGTGCGGTCGCGCAGCTGGGCGATGTCGGCACCCGCGGCGAAGACGCCCGACGAGCCGGTGAGGATCAGGGTGCGCGGGTTCTCTTCGAGCATCGCGCACAGCCTGTGCAGCGCGTCGATCATCTCCTGGTCGATCGCGTTGCGCTTCTCGGGGCGGTCGAGCGTGGCGATCACCCGGTCGTCCTGCTGCTCGATGCGCAGGGTCATGCGAGCCGCTCCACGATCATGGCTGTTCCCTGCCCGACGCCGACGCACATCGTGGCCAGGCCGTAGCGAGCGTCCTCTCGCTCGAGTCGGCCCAGCAGGGTCACGATCAGGCGGGACCCGCTCGAGCCGAGCGGATGCCCGAGGGCGATCGCTCCGCCGTCGGCGTTGACGATCGACGGATCGATCCCCAGCCGGCGGATGCAGGCGAGGGACTGCGAGGCGAAGGCCTCGTTGAGTTCGATCGCACCGAGGTCGCCGACCTGCAGGCCCGCCTTCGCGAGCACCTTCTGCGTCGCGGGCACCGGGCCGAGGCCCATGATCTCGGGAGCGAGTGCGGCCGTCGCTGATGCGACGATGCGCGCGCGCGGACGCAGCCCGTGCCGCTCGACGGCCTCGGCGCTCGCCACGACGATCGCGGAGGCTCCGTCGTTCAGCGAGCTGGAGTTGCCGGCCGTGACGACCTCGCCGCCGGCGACCACGGCGCGCAGCTTCGCGAGTGCGTCGAGGGTGGTGTCTCGCCGTGGTCCCTCGTCGGTGTCGACGATTCCGCGACCCGTCTCGACCCCGACGATCTCATCGGCGAACCGCCCCGCATCGATCGCGGCGACGGCCCGCTGATGGCTCTGCAGTGCGAAGGCGTCGGCATCCACGCGGCTGATCCCGTCGACGCGCGCGACCTCCTCCGCGGTCTCGGGCATCGAATAGGTGGCTTTGTCGCGTGCGGCCAGGCGGGGGTTCGTGAATCGCCAGCCGATCGAGGTGTCGAACGCCGCACCGGGCTTGGCCCACGCCCTCTCGGGCTTGGACTGCACCCAGGGCGCTCGGGTCATGGATTCGACGCCGCCGGCGACGATGAGGTCGGCGTCGCCCGCGCGCACAGCGTTCGCGGCGAGTGCGATGGCCGACATTCCCGAGGCGCAGAGGCGGTTGACGGTCAATCCGGGGATCGAGTCGGGGAGGCCCGCGAGCAGCACGGCCATGCGGGCCACGTTGCGGTTGTCCTCGCCGGCCTGGTTGGCCGCACCGAGGATGACCTCGTCGATCGCCTCAGCGGGGATCCTCGATCGGGTGACGGTCTCACCCACCACGAGGGCTGCCAGATCATCGGGGCGGATGCCGGCGAGTGCGCCTCCGTAGCGCCCGACGGGGGTGCGGACCCCGTCGACAAGATAGGCCTCGGACATCGTCATCCTCTCGACCGCCAACGCTGGCGATAATTTCAGACCGATCGGTCAGGAATACGATCTCAGATCCTCGGGCGGATGGCAACTCATCGGGACTGACAGACTTGGGCCATGGTGCAGCTCGGATTCGACGCGCCGGCCCCCAAGCGCGGCCGGCCAGGTTATGACCGCGAGCAGGTGCTCGCGGTCGCCGTCAAGGTGTTCAACGAGCAGGGCTATGACGCGACCAGCGTCGCCGACCTGAGCGCCACGCTGGGGCTCACCAAGTCGGCGCTCTACCACCACTTCGAGTCCAAGTCGGCGATCCTCGAGCTCGCGCTCGACGATGCCCTCGACGCTCTCGAGGCCGTCGTGGACGACGCGATGGCGCGGCATCCGCTCGCCTCCGATCGCCTGCGGTCGATCATCCGTGGAGCAGTGCGGGTGCTGACCGAGAAACTGCCCTCGGTCACGCTGCTGCTGCGTGTGCGCGGCAATGGCGATGTCGAGACCTCTGCGCTCGTGCGCCGGCGCGCGTTCGACCAGCGGGTGACGGCGATCGTCGCCGAGGCGCAGGCCGAGGGGCTGATCCGTGACGATGTCGACGCGGCGGTCGCGACCAGGCTCATCTTCGGCATGATCAACTCGGTCGTCGAGTGGTATCGCCCTGGCGGGTCCGTCGACCCCGATGAGCTGGGGGAGGACATCCTGCGGGTGAGCCTGGATGGACTGCAGTCGCGTTCGACCGACTAGTCGTCGGCGGGAGCCACCCGGGGTGGCCAGCTGGTCGCTCCGAGCTCCCGTGAGATGTTGCGTGCCGTCTCTCGGAGCGCGTTGAGCACGGCGTCGGAGGCGGGGGCCTGCGATGTCGGCATCACGACCGCGACGGCGGCGACGATGTCATTCGAGGCGTCGGCGACCGGTGCGGCGACGGACGATTCTCCGAGCACCGCCTCGTCGGTCTCCGGCGCGCTGCCGCGTTCGGCGATCGCGGGGAGCTCGAGCATCAGCCTGGCGACGTCGGTGATCGTGTCGCCGGTGAGGCTGGGCAGCGGCCGCTCGAAGACCGTGCGCTGAAAGCCGAGGTCGTACGCGAGCAGGACCTTTCCCATCGCCGAAGCGTGCGCGGGGATGGCGACGCCGGTCTCGAGCATCTGCTGGCTGTCGTCGGGCCGCAGATCGTGGTGGATCACGAGCACCTCGTGGAAGTGCGGAGCGCCGAGCCGCACGGGCAGGCTCGTCCGCCGAGCGAGCTCCTGTGTCCACCGCATCGCCCGAGCCCTGACGTCCAGCGTGTCGAGGTACACGTTGCTCAGCTTCAGCAGCGTGGGGCCGAGCATGTAGCGCTGTCCACCGCGTTCTTTCGCGACCAGCCCGTGCTCCCGAAGCGACTTGACGATGCCGTGCACGGTCGACGGCGGAAGGCTCAGCGCGAGGGAGAGGTCGGTGATGCCGAGGTGACGCGCGCCCTGCAGCAGTTCGAGCACTTTGGCTGCGCGATCGATGGCCTGGATCACGGTGCGTCCTCCCTCCCGGTTCGTCATCGAGCCGGGTAGTCATGTCGATTGTCCGAGTCGATCTTGACAACTCGACTGCGCCCGAGCATATTCGACATTGACGAATAACTTTCCAATATTGCGAAAGATCGCCACCGCAGAGATCAAGGGAGATCGAACGATGAAGAAGCTCATCAACAACCCCGCCGATGTGCTGGTCGAGTCGCTGCGAGGCGTCGCCCTCGCGCATCCCGAGCTGTCGGTCGACCTGGAGACGCACGTGATCACGCGCGCGACGCCGAAGGCGCAGGGCAAGGTCGCGGTCGTCTCCGGTGGCGGGTCAGGACACGAGCCGCTGCACGGCGGATATGTGGGGGTGGGCATGCTGGACGCCGCCGTCGCGGGTGAGGTGTTCACGTCACCGACTCCCGACCGCGTGCAGGCGGCTACCAAGGCGGTGGACCGCGGCGCCGGCGTGCTGCACATCGTCAAGAACTACACCGGTGACGTGCTGAACTTCGAGATGGCCGCAGAGCTCGCGTCGATGGAGGGCATCGAGGTCGGCACCGTGATCGTCGACGACGACGTCGCCGTGCAGGACTCTCTCTACACGGCCGGGCGTCGTGGCGTCGGGCTGACCGTGCTGCTCGAGAAGCTCGTCGGTGCGGCGGCCGAAGAGGGGCAGGATCTCGCCGCGGTCGTCGAGCTCGCGAAGCGCATCAACAGTCAGGGCCGCTCGATGGGGATGGCGCTCACGAGCTGCACGGTTCCTGCTGCCGGCAAGCCCACGTTCGATCTGCCCGAGGACCAGATGGAGATCGGCATCGGCATCCACGGCGAACCCGGTCGGCATCGGGAGCCGCTGGCGCCGGCATCCGAGATCGCCCGTCAGCTCGTGGAGCCGATCCTCGCCGACCTGGATGCTGCCGGACCAGCGATCGTGATGCTCAACGGCATGGGTGGATCGCCGTTGATCGAGCTGTACCTGATGTACGGCGAGGTGCTGTCGCTGCTCGAGAAGGCGGGGGTGCAGATCGCCCGCAACCTGGTCGGCGACTACATCACCTCACTCGACATGGCCGGCTGCTCTCTCACCGTGCTGAAGGCCGACGACGAGCTGCTGCGGCTGTGGGATGCCCCGGTGAACACGCCCGGTCTGCGGTGGGGAGCATGATGGCGGCGATCGACACTGTGGCCCTCACCGATTGGGTCCGACGATTCCGTGATCTGATCGCGGAGAAGCGCGACTGGCTGACAGAGCTCGACTCGGCGATCGGCGACGCGGACCACGGTGCGAACATGGCCCGCGGCATGGACGCGGTCGTGGCGAAGCTCGACGCCGATGTTCCCGAGACGGTCGACGAACTGCTCAAGACGGTCGGCATGACTCTCGTGAGCTCGGTCGGAGGTGCCAGCGGACCGCTCTACGGGACGCTGTTCCTGCGGATGGGCATGGCGGCCGGGCCTGTGCTCGAGCTTGACGGCACCGGTCTCGCAGCCTCGCTGCGAGCGGGCCTCGACGGGATCGTCGCTCGGGGCAAGGCCGAAGCCGGCGACAAGACGATGTTCGATGCGATGGCGCCGGCGGTGGATGCGCTCGACGCGGCGATCGCGGGCGGGGCAGATCTCGCAGCGGCGACGACGTCGGCGGCTGCGGCTGCGGCTGCCGGACGCGACGCCACGGAGCCCCTGGTGGCACGCAAGGGGCGCGCGAGCTACCTCGGCGAGCGCAGTGCCGGCCACCTGGATCCGGGTGCGGCATCGACGACGCTGCTGTTCGAGGCGCTCGCCCAGGCCACCGCGGAATCGTCCTGATGATCGGCATCGTCGCCGTCTCCCACAGCGCTCGACTCGGGGAGGCGGCCCTCGAGCTTGCCCTGCAGATGGTGCGGGGTGGGGGAGTGCGGGTCCTGGTGGCGGCGGGTGCGGGAACGGATGCCGACGGCGCTGCCATCCTGGGAACGGATGCCGTGGCCGTCGCGGCGGCCATCGACGACCTGGCCGCCGACTGCGATGGTGTGCTCGTGCTGATGGACCTGGGGTCGGCGGTGCTGAGCGCTGAGCTCGCGCTCGAACTGCGGATGAGCGACGTCCCCGTTCGCCTCACGCCCGCACCGTTCGTGGAAGGGCTGCTCGCCGCAGTCGTCTCTGCGGCGGCCGGCGGATCGCTCGAGATCGTGGCGGAGGAGGCGTCCGCTGCGCTGAGCGCGAAGAGCGGCCAGCTCGGCGGGCCGGACGAACCCGCCTCCGCCGCCGCGCCGACGCTCGCGCGGAGCGATGCGGTGACGCGCCTGGTCACCGTGCGCAACCCGCTCGGCATCCATGCTCGTCCGGCCGCTCTGATCGCCGAGGCCTCCGCGAGAACGGACGTGCGACTCACACGGCTGCCGGACGGACCCGAGGCCGCGGCCGCCAGCCTGTCACGGCTGCTCATGCTCGGGGCCAGGCAGGGCGACGAGGTGCAGCTCTCCGCGACCGGGGCGGATGCCGAGGCCGCCCTCGATCGAATCGTGGCGCTGTTCGACGACGGGTTCGGCGAAGGAACCGACGCCGCATCGTCTCCGAAGGAGGTCGTGCACACGCGATCGACGGATTCGCCGACGACGCCAGCGCCCGTCGAGTCCGGATCGGTGCTGAGCGGGCGAGGTGTGAGCGCAGGGCGGGTCGCGGCGCAGGCCGTGCTGCTGGCTGCTCCGCTCGACGAGCCCGACCCCCGCATGACGGTCGATGCCGGTGAGCGCGAGAGCGAGGTGTCGGCGATCGAGTGGGCGGCCGTGGCGGTGGCCGACCAGCTGCGCCGCCGCACGTCGAACGCCACCGGAGAGGCGCGGGCGATCCTCGATGCCTCGCGTCTGCTCGCCTCCGACCCCGAACTCGTCGCCGATGCGACGGCACTCGTTCGGTCGAAGGGACGCACCGCCGCGCGCGCCGTGTGGGAGGCGGCCGTCGCGCACGAGAAGGGACTACGGGCACTGGGCGGACGGATGGCCGAGCGCGCCGCCGACATCCGCGACGTCCGAGACCGGATCATCGCCGAGATCCTCGAAGTCGAGATGCCCGGTGTTCCTGAGCGGGATGAGCCTTTCGTGCTCGTGGCCGTCGACCTCGCGCCCGCCGACACTGCCGCCCTGGAGGGCGGCAACTGCGTCGCGCTCGTGACCGAGCAGGGTGGGCCCACGTCTCATACCGCGATCATCGCCCGCTCGCTCGGCATCCCCGCGGTGGTCGGAGCGGCCGGGGCGACGGGCATCGCACCGGGTGCTCACGTGCTCGTCGACGGAGAGCGGGGCACGGTCGAGGTCGACCCGAGCAGTTCCAGAATCGCTGAGGCGAAGGCGGCGGCGATCGTCGTGCCGTTCGACGGAGAGGGCGTGCTCGCCGATGGGCGCCGGATCGCACTGCTCGCCAACGTCGGCGGTGCGGCCGAAGCGGTGACAGCCGCTGCGTCGAAGGCCGAGGGAGTGGGTCTCTTCCGCACCGAGTTCTGCTTCCTCGACCGCGTCGACGCACCGTCGGTGGACGAGCAGGTCGAGGCGTACAGAGGCGTTCTCGCGGCGTTCCCCGGGCGGCGGGTCGTCGTGCGCACGCTCGATGCGGGCAGCGACAAACCGCTGCCGTTCGCCAACGCGGATGCCGAGGAGAATCCGGCTCTCGGAGTCCGCGGTCTGCGGATCGCGCGGCGTTCACCCGGGCTGCTCGACGATCAGCTGCAGGCCCTCGCGCTCGCGGCGGACGCGGAGTCGGCGCTCGTCGAGGTGATGGCTCCCATGGTGGCGACCGTCGACGAGGCGCGAGACTTCGCAGACCGTGCGCGGGCTGCCGGACTCGAGAAGGTGGGAGTGATGGTCGAGACGCCCTCCGCCGCACTCCTCGCCTCCGAGATGCTCGAGATCGTCGACTTCGTCAGCATCGGGACCAACGATCTCGCCCAGTACACGCTCGCGGCGGATCGTCTGCTGGGGGAGCTGGGCGATCTGAACGATCCGTGGCAGCCGGCCGTCCTGCGCCTGATCGGCCAGGCAGGTGCCGCGGGGCGCCGGTGGAACCTGCCGGTGGGCGTATGCGGAGAGGCCGCTGCCGATCCGACTCTCGCTGCGGTGCTCGTGGGCCTCGGGGTCACGTCGCTGTCGATGACGCCCCGAGCGCTGGGGCGCGTCGCGGTGGCGCTGGCCGAGGTCACGGGCGAGCAATGCGAGGCCGCCGCGGAGGCTGTGCTGAGGGCCGCGACGGCGGCCGACGCCCGCGACGCTGCGGCCGCTGTGCTCAGTGGCGACTGAAGGGTTCACGTCGTCTGATCAGGCGGATATATGCGATCTTCGGCATGCTCTTCCTCTCGTTCTGATCTCGACATGCGCGCGCCCCTGGTCGAGGGTGCCGCGGCGCCTTAGGCTCCGGGGAGGGGGCGCCCGCAGCGGCGCATGACGAGTCGGAGGAAGCACATGACTGTCTTCACCACGTGTCGAGCGCGAATGATGCTCGCATCGATCGGGATCGGCGGGCTGGTCGTCCTGAGCGCCTGCGCCCCGACTCCTCAGGCCTCGTCGTCGCCCTCGCCCTCGCCGTCTCCGTCGACCGCATCCCCAGAGCCCTACGCCGGACCGATCGTGTTCGTCGGAGACGAACTCGACGCGTTCGCGCTCACCCCTGAGGAGATCGTGGGGATCGTGCCGGAGGCCACCGACGTCGGTGATCCTTCGCCGGTGCTCGAGCAGGTGTCGGATGGTGGGAGTCTCCCTGCGGATCCGCCGATCTGCGATGCCCTCTACGCCGAGCAGTCGCTCGGCAGCGTGGGGGCGAGAACGGTCGAATGGCAGGTGCCGACGGATCCCGCCAACGGGTTCGGTCGGATGACGATCATACAGTTCGCTGACGAGGCGCAGGCCGAGGGGCGAATGGATCAGCTGCTCCAGGCTGCCGAGCAGTGCGCCGAGTTCGCCAAAGAAGGAACCGTCACTTTCGATGCCGTGATTCCCGAACCCTCCGAGGACGTCCGAGCCTTCGCGGGGTCGTTGGTCGATGCGGGGCTCGACTGGCGGTCTTTCGACGCATTCGCGTCGACCGGCAACGTGATCGTGCAGCTCTGGCAGCCCTTCAGCGGTGATCGCGACTTCGACGCCGAAGCCGCCGCCCTGCTGCTGCAGACCCGCGCCGGTGAGGCGAGGTCGGGACTGATCGCCGAACTCACCGAGAACCCGCCTGTCGCCGAGACCGATCCGTCGGGAGACGCCGGAGCCGTGTGGAGCGAGTGGCAGATCGGTGTCGGCGGGGTGGGTCCGCTCCGCCTCGGCGACTCGGTCGATGCCGCTCTCTCCAAGGCGGGCGAGGACGCGCAGGTCATGGAGCCGGAGTACGACGGCGGACCGTGGAGGCTCGTCGCGCCCGGGGGCGCGGGGTCCATCCTGGTGCAGCCCGTCGAGGCCGGTGACGCGGTGTCGTCGATCACCGTCGGCAGCGATCGCAGCCTCGACGAGTCGGTCGACGACGGAGCGGCGCTGCCGCACCGGGGAGATATCCGCCTCGGTGCTCCGGTGGCGGATGCGATGGCCGCCTACCCCGGGGGCACCGTCTTCGATGTCGTGGCGGCAGGCGATGACTACTACGCCGTCACGACGCGCGACGGTCAGGTCTTCCGTTTCCAGGCCGACCGCGATGTCGCCGAGGAGGGGTCGATCATCGTCGGCATCACGGTCGAGGATGCCACAGCCCGCACGCCGCTCGTGTTCGGCTGACGGCGGGCCGGTCGCGTCACCGACCGACCCGCCGCCTGGCCTTGCCGGGGGCTCCGTCAGGCGTGCAGGTCGACGCCCTTCGTCTCTTTCACCATCGACACTGCGATGAGCGAGATCACTGCCGCGACGGCGATGTAGACGCCGATCGTCCAGGCCGCCTGGAACTGATTTAGCAGCGTCTCGGCGATCATCGGTGCGAAGGCCCCGCCGAGGATGGCGCCCAGCGCATACCCGATCGAGACGCCCGAGTACCGGACGTTGGCGGGGAACATCTCGGCGTAGAGGGCGGCCTGCGGACCGTAGGAGAGCCCGAGTGCGAACGTCATGACGAACAGCGCGACGAAATACCAGAAGATGTTCGCCGTATCGATCAGGAACCACATCGGAACCGCCCAGAGCGCGAGCGCGATGTAGCCGATCTGGAAGGTGCGGACCCGCCCGAGCCGATCGGACAGGTGACCGCCCCAGAGCGTGAAGATGAGCCACCCGAAGGATGCGAGGGTCGTCGCCAGCAGCACAGGAGGACGCTCCATGCCGAGTGCGGTGACGGCGTAGGTGGCGAAGAACGCGATGAGCAGGTAACCGGCGGCGTTGTTTCCGATGAAGATGAGCGCGGTGAGCACGACCTGCTTGGTGTTCTTGCGGAACAGGCGACCCAGCGGTGCCGAGGCCTCCTGCCGACGACGGCGGAGATCCTCGAAGACGGGGCTCTCGTCGACCGCGCGCCTGATCACGTAGCCGACGGCGATCAGCACGATCGACATCAGGAACGGGATGCGCCAGCCCCACTCGAGGAACGCCTCGGGCGACATCGAGCTCGTCAGTACCCAGAGCGTCGCTGTCGCGAGGATCATGCCGATCGGAACGCCGATCTGCGGGAAGGCGCCGAAGAGTCCTCGCCGGCCCGTCGGGGCGTGCTCGACGGCCATCAGTGCCGCCCCGCCCCATTCGCCGCCGGCGGAGAACCCCTGCAGGATGCGGAGCACGATGAGCAGGATCGGAGCGGCGACGCCGATCGCCGCATACGTCGGAAGCACACCGATCAGCGCTGTGGAGAGGCCCATCATGACGAGCGTGAAGACCAGCATCTTCTTGCGGCCCAGCTTGTCTCCGAGGTGGCCGGCGATGATCGCCCCGAGTGGGCGGAAGAGGAAGGAGATGCCGATGGTGGCGAAGGACAGTATCTGTGCGAATCCCGGATTCTCCTGGGCGATCGGAGCCAGGAAGAGTGGGGCGAGCACGAGACCGGCGGCCTGCGCGTAGATGAAGAAGTCGTACCATTCGATCGAGGTGCCGACGAGGGTACCGGCGAGGACCCGGCGTTCCTCGTTGGGCATTCTCGTTCTCGAGGTGCGTGCGGAGACTGTTGACGTCATGCGAACTCCATTGTTCTGCGGTGGGGGAAGAGCGACGCAGTGTCACCCTGAAGCACTTACCGAATGATCGGTCAGTAATTGTCGAGAGTAGCGCACGCGGTCGCGTGGCCCAAGCACTGCGTCCGATGGAGCACGGAATTCCGAAGCGAGCGGCCCTCACACCCTCCCGAACGCACGCAGCGGATGCTCGATGAGCTCCGTCACACGGCGCAGGAAACTCGCCGCGTAGCCGCCGTCGCAGACCCGGTGATCGAACACGAGTGACAGCTGCGCGATGCGGCGGGGCACGATCTGACCGTCGACCACCCAGGGACGCTCGATGATGCGACCGACCCCGAGGATCGCGACGTCGGGGTGATTGATGATGGCGGCCGAACCGTCGACGCCGAGCCCGCCGTAGTTGTTCAGGGTGAACGTCGATCCGCGCAGGCGCTCCGGCGGCATCGACCCGGCGCGCGCAGCGGTCGTCAGCTCACGCAGCGCTGCGTCGAGCTGCTCGACCGTGAGGTCGTGCGCACGGGGGATGACGGGGACCATGAGTCCGCGGTCGGTGTCGGCGGCAACGCCGAGATTGACCCCCGAGAACGTGATCAGCTCCGATGCGTCTTCGCTCAGGCGCGAGGCGAGCACGGGGTGATCCTCGAGAGCGAGCAGCACGAAGCGCGCGATCAGCGCGGTGAGCGAGGGGGCCTTGCCGCCATCCGGAGCCATGCCGGCGCGCAGCGCCCACAGCTCGGTCGCATCCACGTCGACCCATACGGTCGCCTCCGGGATCTCGGAGCGACTGCGGCTGAGCTTCGCGCTCACGGCTCGGCGCAGAGCCGACAGGCGCTCGCGCGAGACCACGGCGAGGCCGTCGAGGTCATGCCCGGTCGTGCTGCGATGCTGCGCCGCTGCGCCGTCGACCGCATCGTCCACGGCCGCGGCCAGAACGTCGGCGCGGGTGATCGAGCCGTCGTGTCCGGTCGGGGTGATGTCATGCAGGTCGAGCCCCAGATCTCGCGCCAGTCGCCGGACGAGAGGTGAGCGCACGGCCACAGGGCGTCGCGGCGTGGCCTCTGCCGGAGAGAGGACCGACACCGCCGAGACCGGCGCCGACGAGACCGGCGCCGACGAGACCGGCGCCGCCCTCGGACGGCGACGGCCCTTCGTCGCTCTCTCCGAGGTGCCGTAGCCGATCAGGACGTTGCCCGACCCTGCTCTCTCCTCTTCTCGGTAGGCCTCGTGCTCTGCGGCATCCGACCTGTTCGATCCGTCCGCCACCGACGCGGGTGCGGAGCTCGCCGCATCGGCGACCTCGAGCACCGGCGCGCCGACGTCGATCGTCTCGCCGGGCGCGCCGTGCAGAGCGGTGATGACTCCCGCGAACGGCGAGGGCAGCTCGACGATGCTCTTGGCCGTCTCGACCTCGGCGATCGCCTGATCGACGACGATCGTGTCGCCGACGGAGACGAGCCACTGCACGAGTCCTGCTTCGGTCAGGCCCTCGCCGAGATCGGGGAGGCGGAACACACGGCCGGTCAGGGCGGTCATGACTCGTCCTCCCAGTGCAGCGAGTCGATCGCGTCGAGGACGCGGTCGACATCGGGCAGGTACCAGTGCTCGAGCTTTGGCGGCGCGTACGGGGTGTCGAATCCTGTGACCCGGCGCACGGGGGCCTCCAGGTATTCGAAGCAGCGCTCGAAGACCCGCGCCTGGATCTCGGATGCCACACTGGCGAAACCAGGGGCTTCGGCGATCACGACCGCGCGTCCGGTCGAACGCACGGCGGCGGTCACCGTCTCGTCGTCGAACGGAGACAGCGAGCGGATGTCGATGACCTGCACGCTGCGCCCCTCGGACGCCGCGACGTCGGCCGTCTCGAGGGCGAGCGGCACGGAGGCGCCGTAGGCGATCAGGGTGACGTCGCTGCCGTCGCGGGCGATGCGTGCGTTGCCGATCTCGGTGATCACCGAGGTGTCGACCTCGCCCTTCGTCCAGTACAGCTTCTTGGGTTCGAGGAAGATCACCGGGTCGGGCGAGACGATCGCCGCGCGGAGCATCGAGTACGCGTCCTGCGGCGTCGACGGACTCACGACCGTGAGCCCGGGGGTGTGCGCGTAGTACGCCTCGGACGAGTCGCAGTGGTGCTCGACGCCGCCGATGCCGCCGCCGAACGGGATGCGGATCACGAGCGGCATCCGCACCCCTCCCCGTGTGCGGTTGCCGAGCTTCGCGACGTGACTGACGATCTGCTCGAACGCCGGCAGCGCGAAGGCGTCGAACTGCAGCTCGACGACGGGCTTCATGCCGTTCATCGCCATGCCCACGGCTGTGCCGACGATGCCGGATTCGGCGAGTGGAGTGTCGAAGCAGCGGTCCTCGCCGAACCGCGCCGTGAGTCCGTCGGTGATCCGGAACACACCTCCGAGCGCGCCGACGTCTTCGCCGAACACCACGACCTCAGGGTCGTTCTCGATCGCATCCGCGAGGGCGAGATTCAGAGCGGCGGCCATGCTCATGGTCGATACGGCCGAGGTGCGCATGTCGACGTGGGCGTCGTCGTGGGCGATGGTCATCGTGCACCTCCGGCTGATTCGTGGGCCCGCTCTATCTCGCCGCTCAGCATCCGCCACTGCTCTTCGCGCTGCGGTGAGCGGGACTCGGTGACGAAGCGGAAGAGGTCCTCGGGGTCGATGTCGGCATCCGTGTTGAGGGCCTCCCGCATCGCCGCGGCCGTCTGCTCGGCCCCGGCGGCGTACTCGGCCTCGATCTCTTCCGTGAGCGCGCCCGTGCTCGTGAGATGTGCGCGCAGGCGCGCCAGTGGATCGCGGGCGACCCACGCCTGCACCTCGGCTCGCTCGCGATAACGGGTGTCGTCGTCGGCGTTCGTGTGCGCCTGCATCCGGTATGTGTGCGCCTCGACGAGCGTCGGTCCGCCGCCCGTGCGCGCCCGATCGACCGCTTCGCCGAGCACCGCCAGCACACCGGCGACGTCGTTGCCGTCGACACGCTGCCCCGGCATCCCGTAGCCGATCGCCTTGTGGGCGAGGGAAGGCGCCGCGGTCTGACGACTGAGCGGCACCGAGATCGCGAACTCGTTGTTCTGCACGAAGAAGACGACGGGCACGTGGAAGACGGCGGCGAAGTTCATGGCCTCGTGGAAGTCGCCCTCGCTGGTGGCACCGTCTCCGCACAGGGCGACGACCACGGTGCTCTCTCCTCGCCTCTTCGCGGCGTACGCGAAGCCGACCGCGTGCAGCAGCTGCGTGGCGAGGGGAGTGGCCTGAGGAGCGACGTGGTGCGCTCGGACGTCGTAGCCCGAGTGCCAGTCGCCCTTGAGAAGCACCATCGCCTCGGCCGGCGCGACGCCTCGAGCGACGACCGCCACCGAGTCGCGGTATGTCGGGAAGAGCCAGTCGTCATCGGCGAGAGCGAGTGCGGCGCCGATCTGACAGGCTTCCTGCCCGTGCGACGACGGGTAGACCGCGAGGCGGCCCTGCCGGACGAGGGCGCTGGCCTGATCGTTGATGCGGCGGCCCTCGACGAGGCCGCGATAGGCGGCGAGCAGGGCATCGGAGTCCGGCAGCACATAGTGCTCGTCGTCGACGACCCTGCCGTCCGGGTCGATGAGCTGAACCGCCGCGTCGCGCGGGAGCAGATCTGCGTGTTCCATCCGTTCGCCCTCCTTGCCGAACCTGATGAAGACAGCATGCGCCGCCGAGGGCATCCGTCCAAGAACAATCGGCACATCGTGGACGATTGCTGTCCGGTTGCCGTGCAGGGCAGCGAAATGTCAGAATTCAGGCACGGACGAAGGGGTTCCATGATCACGCTCGACGAGACCGACCAGGCGATCCTCGCGGAGCTGCGAGCCGATGCGCGCGCGTCCATGACGTCCATCGCGGAGGCCGTGCACATCTCGAGAGCGGGCGCGCACGCGCGGATCAAGCGCCTCACGGATTCGGGCATCATCACCGGATACACCGTGCGCACCGACCCCGTGCTGCTCGGTCATCATGCGAGCGCCTACGTCACCCTCGCGATCGAGCAGGCGACCTGGCAGGAGGTCAGCGCACGGCTGCGCTCCATCCCCGAGATCGAGCACATGGCACTCGTCGGCGGAGACTTCGACGTCATCCTGCTCGTCCGAGCGAGCGATGCTCGCGACCTCCGTCGCATCGTGCTGGAGGACATCCAGGCGATCCCCTCGATCCGCTCCACCCGGACGACTCTCATCTTCGAGGACTTCGCCCTGATCTGAGCCGCGCCGAGGTCATCCCTTCGCACTCGGACATCTGCGGCGCGCTCCTCGACAAGTGGGTCGCGCAACGGCGTTCGACAATGAGAGGACCGCCAGTTCCTTGGCACGCGTTCCGCTCGAAGGAGAGTTCCGATGTCCGAATCCGCCGCATCCGCAGCCACCGCGCTGCTCGACCGCATCCAGGCACCGGAGGGCGCTGGACGAGACATCCCGGATGCCGCCACACGTGATGTGATCGGCCGTGCGCCCGAGCATTCGGTCGCCGACCTCGACGATGCGATCGCGCGGGCACGGGCAGCGCAGCCCGGCTGGGAGTCCCTCGGTCATGCGACGCGCAGTGAGCTGCTGATCGCGGCCGCCGACGCGATCGACGCGAACGCGGAGGCGCTCGCGCACCTGCTCTCGCGGGAACAGGGCAAGCCGCTGAACGGCCCCAACGCGCGCTTCGAGCTGGGTGCGTGCTCGGCATGGCTGCGCACCAACGCGGCGATCCCGATCGAGTCGCAGGTGCTGGTCGACGACGAGACCCTGCACGCCGAGCTCGTCTACAAGGCGGCCGGGGTCGTGGGCGCGATCGGTCCGTGGAACTGGCCTCTCATGATCACCATCTGGCAGATCGGTCCGTCGCTGCGGATGGGCAACACCGTCGTCGCGAAGCCCAGCGAGTACACGCCGCTGAGCGTGCTCGCGATGCTGGCCGTGATGAACGACGTGCTGCCGGCCGACGTGCTGATCGGCGTCTCCGGCGACCGCGAGGTCGGCGCTCGCCTCGCCTCGCACCCTGACATCGACAAGATCATGTTCACCGGGTCGACGGCCACCGGGCGCCGCATCATCGAGAGCTCGGCCGGCAACCTCGCCCGACTCACCCTCGAACTCGGCGGCAACGATGCCGGCATCGTGCTGCCGGGCACCGAGGTGTCGGCGATCGCGCAGGACCTCTTCTGGGGTGCGTTCATCAACACCGGCCAGACGTGCGCCGCCATGAAGCGCCTCTACGTGCACGACTCGGTCTACGACGAGGTCGTCGACGCGCTCGCCGAGATCGCGGCCTCCGTGCCGATGGGCAACGGACTCGATGAGGACAACGTGCTCGGTCCGCTGCAGAATCGCGCCCAGTTCGACATCGTGTCGCGGCTGGTCGAGGAGGCGCGAGGCCGCGGTGCCCGTGTCGTCACAGGCGGCGAGGCGGCGCCCGAACTCGGTGAGCTGTTCTATCGGCCCACGATCGTCGCCGACATCGACAACGACGCGGCGCTCGTGCAGGAGGAGCAGTTCGGGCCTGCGCTTCCGGTGATCAGGTACAGCGACGTCGACGATGCATTCGCCCTCGCCAACGCGGTCGATGTCGGTCTCGGTGCATCGGTCTGGTCGAGCGATCCCGAGGCCGCCCGCGAGGCGGCGACGCGCATGGAGTCGGGCACGGTGTGGATCAACTCTCACGGCGGGCTGCATCCGATGGTGCCGTTCGGCGGTGTCAAGAGCTCCGGCTACGGCCTGGAGTTCGGCGTCGAGGGTCTCAAGTCCGTCGCCGTGACGCAGGTCGTGTCGGGCCCCGGACGCAAGGCGCAGGCGTGAAGACCGCGATCGTCGTCGGCGCGGGCACCTCGGGGGCGATCGTCGCGCGACGGCTGGTCGATGCAGGCGTCCAGGTCACACTCATCGAGGCCGGGGGATACGACTCGAACCCCGCGATCCACGACCCGTCGCGGGCGGGTGAGCTCTGGCACTCCGCCGACGACTGGGACTTCTTCACCGTGCCGCAGGAGCACGCCGGCGGTCGCCGACTGCATCTGCCGCGCGGAAAGGTCACCGGAGGGTCGCACGCGCTCAACGCGATGATCTGGGTGCGTGGCGCGGCCTCGGACTATGACGCGTGGGAGCGTGCGGGCGCGACCGGCTGGGGCTGGAGTACTGTCGAGCCCGTCTTCGCCGCGCTCGAGCACGACGTGCTGCCCGTCACCGACGACTACGAGCTCTCGCCCATCCAGGCGTCGATCATCGATGCGGCGGTCGAGGAGGGGCTGCCCCGCAATCCGAACTACAACGGCGGCACCCTCGACGGCGTCTCGCAGCAGCAGGTGACCATTCGCGACGGACGCCGGGTGAACACGTGGATGGCCTATGCGCAGCCGATCGCCGACAGGCTCACGATCCTCACCGGACGCGAGGTGCACTCCGTGATCGTGGAGGAGGGTCGCGCCGTCGGCGTCCGGCTCGGATCCGGCGCCGACTCCGAGGACGTCTTCGCCGACGAGGTCGTGCTCTCGGCCGGTGCGATCGGATCGCCCGTGATCCTGCTGCGCTCCGGCATCGGCCCTGCCGACGAGCTCGCGGACCTCGGCATCCCCGTCGTGGTCGATGCGCCCGGCGTGGGCAAGAACCTGCACGATCACCTGCTCTCGCCCGTCATCTTCACGACGGAGCGGCCGGTGGGTCCGCCGCAGCCCGGCGTCTCGGTGACGCAGTCGCACCTCTTCTGGCGCAGTCGTGACGACCTCGCAGAGCCCGACACGCAGCCGATCCACTTCTCGGTGCCGATGTGGGGTGACTTGGAGCCCCGAGGAGACGACGGATTCACGCTGATGGCCGGGCTGGTGACGCCACACAGCCGGGGCACGCTGACGCTGTCGGGCCCCGACCTCGACGACCCGCCGCTGATCGACCTCGCCGCGCTCGCGGACGAGAGGGATGTCGCATCGCTCGCGGCATCCGTGCGTCAGTGCCGTCGGATCGGCGGGCAGCCGGCGCTCGCCGACGAGTGGGGAGCGACCGAGGTGTATCCAGGACCGGATGTGCCGGATGACGGGATCGAGGACTGGGTGCGCCGCACCGCCATCACCTACCACCACCAGGTGGGCACCTGCCGGATGGGATCGGATTCCGACGCGGTCGTCGACCCGCTGCTGCGCGTCCGCGGCCTCGAGGGGCTGAGTGTGATCGACGCATCGGTGATCCCGACCGTTCCGACGGGCAACACCAACGCGCCCGCGGCGATGATCGGCGAGTTGGGGGCCAGGTTCCTGCTCGGACGCTGACGGCCGTGCACGCTCGAAGCCCCCTCCTGCGAGTTCGGGAGGGGGCTTCGGCGTCTCATCCCGTGTGCGGGGTCGATAACGCATCTCATCCCGCGTGCGGGGTCGATAACGCATCTCATCCCGCGTGCGGGGTCGATAACGCATCCGAATCGCTCCTGAGCGGTGCGTTTTTGACCACGCACGCGAGCGTCGGGCACGCGAGAGCCGCGCACGGTATGGCCTGCGGCAGGATGCGCGCGGCACGTGCCCTGATCAGCCCGCGGTGTAGACCTCTCGCCCGGCGAACCACGTCGAACGCACCGGGGTGTGCACGATCTCGTCGGCAGGGCCGGCGATCGCATCCCGCGCGAGCACGACGAAGTCCGCGGACTTGCCCGGCGTCAGGGATCCTGTCTCCGACCCGAGCCCCATCGCGGTCGCGGCGTTGATCGTGAAGACCTCGAGCGCCTCGTCGGCGGTGATCGCCTGCTCGGGCCAGAGGACGCCGGGTGCGCGTCCGAGCGGGTCGGCGCGCGTCACGAGACCTTGCAGCCCCTCGAGAGTGTTCGGGGACTCGCTCACCGGCCAGTCCGAACCGCCGGCGACGAGCGCTCCCGCATCGAGCAGGGCACGGTTGGGCTGCGAATGCTCGGCACGGTCGCCGAGCACCTCTGCCAGTGCCTGAGGGATCACACCGGGGAACCAGATGAACGGAGAGATGTCGGCCGACACGTCGAGGGCTCGCAATCGGGGGATGTCGTCATCGGCGAGGAACTGCCCGTGCGCGATCTGAATCGGGGTGGTGAACCCGTCGGCGCGGATGCGTTCGGCGACGTCGAGCACGAGACGCGCCGATCCGTCGCCCGTGCAGTGCACCTTGGCGCCGAGTCCGCGTTCGGCGACCGACCGCAGCCACGTGTGCAGCTCGTCGAAGTTCATCGTCGTCTCGCCGTGGAAGTGGGCGCCGTGCACGGCATCCGCCACATAGGGCTCGAGGAACGACGCCGTCCGCGCTGGTGGCACGCCGTCGAGGAAGATCTTCACGAAGTCCGGCCGATGGTGCGGGGTTCTGAACTGCTCGCCCAGATCGATGAGCGCCGAGCCGATCGGATCGAACCCGAAGATCTCGTCGTTGATCAGCAACGACGAGACGACCCAGGCGCTGAGCTCGTGTGACCGGTCGAGTGCCGCGAGCGCGGCGAGGATGTCGGTCGACACCCCGGCATCCTGGAACGTCGTGATGCCGAAGGAGTTGAGGATCTCGACGCCGCGGCGTGACGCGGCGATGTGCTGCTCCTCCGTCAGTCCACCGCTGCGGTCGTACGCCTCCTGCACCGGGATGCCCGCTGCCTCGAGCAGCACCCCGGTCGGCGTCCCGTCGTCGGGATCGAGCAGAGTGACGCCTCCGGAGGGGATGCCGTCGGCGGTGATGCCGGCGAGCTCCAGTGCCCGGGTGCTCGCCCATCTGTTGTGCCGCGAGTCCTCGACCAACACCACCGGTCGCCCTCCGGCCGCCTCGTCGAGACGCTGTCTGGTCGCGGTGTTCGCGAGTGTGGGCAGCAGAGTGGTCGACACCGAGCCACCCACGATCCACGCGTCCGGTGGCAACGTCTGCGCCCTGTCGCGCACGAGGTCGAGGATGTCGTCGAGGGCGAGCGACGGCGGCAGCGAGAGCTCGAACATCTCCGTGCGGCCGGCCATGGCGTGGTGGTTGTGCACGTCGACGAAACCGGGGTAGACCGCGGCGTCGCCGACATCCAGCATCCGCGTGTCCGGCCCGCGGTGCGCCTGCATCGTGAGCCTGGTCCCGACGTCGAGGATCCGCCCGTCGCGCACGGCGAACGCCTCGACGACCGGATTCCGACGATCCGCCGTGCGGATCACCGAGCCTGTGACGATGAGGTCCGCCGCCGCAGCCATGTCAAAGAGTTCCGAACGAGGCCGGCTCGAGCCCCGAGCCGTGATGCGTGGTCGACAGCAGCCGGCCGTGCGCGCCGAAGGTGAAGTGCGTCGGCACCTCGCCCGATTCGTCGAGTCCGAACAGCACGCCGTGAGAGCGGATGGCGTTCACGTCGCGGTGGTCGGCGATCGTGACAGACGCGCACGGGATGACCTTCTCGCGCCACGCGAAGACATAGATGCCGGGGCGCACCTCCCAGACGCTGTTCTCGTCGGTGTCGGCGAGCCCTCGTTCGGGGCCGGCGAGGCACTGCCACGAGTACCAGCGCTCCGACAGGTAGACATGCTCGTATGCGTGCTCCTCGCTGTAGACCCACTCGACCCGGCGGCCGATGAGCGTCGTGCTCGTCGCGGGCTCGGTGCCCGTCACGGTCGCGCCCTCGATCGTGCTCGGAGCGAAGACGTGCTGCACGCGGGTGCGTCCTTGCTCGGGTGCAGGCAGGATCACCGAGATGACGGCGAGGGCGCGCCCGTGGCGGAGATCGACGACCAGCGACACGGCCTCGTTCGGCAGGTAGCTGTGGTGGAACTGCACGAAGTACAGCTCGTCGTCGACCTCGAAGGCCTCGTAGTCGTCGGTGTCGGATGCCGGTGCTGTGGAGTCCTCGGCACCCGGGCGGTAGTCCCACGTGACCGTGGTGTCGGCGAACCGGTGCGAGATGCGGGTTCCCCCGGCATCCACGACCGTGATCTCCTGGCCGCTCAGCGCGGTCGTATGCGGGGCCTTGTTCGCGTCGAAACCGGGGGCCAGGCCCTCAAGAGGAAGCCAGGTGGAGGTGTCGGCGGGATTCAGGGTCGTCATGTCTCTCCTTGATGGGGTGGGGGTGGGGGAGCGTCAGCGATCGCTGAATCGCTCGAGGTCGGATGCGAGGCCCTCGTACACCGCGGGCCTGGAGCGCTTGAGATAGGCGCCGTAGACGATGCCGCCGATGAGAGCCACCACCAGCAGCAGCGGCATGAGGCGGATGGCGAGCTCTTCGGATCCGGCGACGATGTTGAAGTTCACGATCGCGAGCACCGAGATCGCTGCGATGCCGAGGAATCCGATGCCCGGAGCGATGAACGTGCTCCACCACCGCGGGTCGCCGGAACGACGGAAGTAGACGACGATCGAGATCGCTGCGAGTCCCTGCAGGATCAGCACGCTCAGGGTGCCGAAGCCGAGCATGGCCGGCACCAGGGTGAGGATGGGGTCGGCGCCGGCGATCGCGAAGATGACCGCCACGATCGCTGCGAAAGAGGCCTGCACGATGCCTGCGAGCTGCGGGGCGCCGTTGCGGCGCGTACGGGCGAGAGCATGCGGAAGGATCCGCGAGCGACCGAGAGAGTAGAGGTAGCGCGTCGCGGAGTTGTGGAACGCGAGCATCGCCGCGAACAGGCTGACGAGCAGCAGGATCATCATCACCGTGGTCAGCGGACCGCCGAGGTACTGCTGCGAGAGGGTGAAGATGAGGTCACCCGTCGGCAGGTGCTCGAGAGCCGTGGCCTGTGCCTGCGCGACGCCCGTCGCGCTCACGACGGCCCACGTGGTGACGCCCAGGATCACGCCGATCGCGATGATCGAGGTGTAGGTCGCGCGAGGGATGGTGCGCAGCGGTTGCTTCGCCTCCTCGCTGAACAGGGCAGTCGCCTCGAACCCGAGGAAGCCCGTCGCGGCGAGGAGCAGGCCGATCGGCAGCGAACCCGAGAACACCGCTTCGGGGCTGAACGCGGCCACGTCGTAGCCGGTCTGCACGAGCACCGAGACGTCGAAGACGACGAGCATCAGCACCTCCAGCACGAGGCAGACGCCGAGGATCTTCGACGAGAAGTCCACGCCGACGCGTGCGAGCACGAAGCAGACGATGATCGACAGCAGACCCCAGATCAGCCAGTGCACGTCGAGCCCCGTGAGGTCGCGGATGATGTTCTGCATGAAGAAGCCGCTGGTGCCGATCGTGCCGACCACGAAGAAGTTGTAGCCGAGTGTGGCGATGAGGCCGGCGATGAGACCGCCCGTACGGCCGAGTCCCTTCACGACGAAGGCGTAGAAGCCTCCGGCGTTCACGAGCTGCTTCGACATCTGCGCGTAGCCCACGGCGAAGAGCAGCAGGATCGCGGCGACCAGGAAGAAGGCCATCGGTGTGCCGCCACCGTTTCCGAGGGCGATCGCCAGGGAGGCGACGACCACGATGCCGGTCAGCGGCGCGACAGCCGCGAGGACGAGGAAGACGATTCCGGCGACGCCCAGCGCGCCGGGTCGAAGAGAGGTGTGGTCGTGCTGCGTCGTGGACGCAGATATCGGGTCTGCCACGTCGATTCCTTTGCTCGGTGACTGCTGTGTCGAACGGCATCGACGACGAGGGGGGATCGTCGATAGAGCGAGTCTGCTCGCGCCGGGAGGCCGGCGGTTGACCCTGAGCGAAGGACGATGGTGCCAGCGCGCACAGCCGTCGCGGGAGTGTTTCGGGGCGACGATCGGCAGAGCAGGATGACCGTGATGACACCGCCGTCCTCACCGAGCGCCGCCGGCGCAGCGACGGAGTCTCAGGGAGATCATGGACCTGCAGCTGAGCGGCACCACGGCTCTGATCACGGGAGCAGCGAGCGGCATCGGGCGGGCGACCGCCCTCGCGCTCGCCGCAGAAGGGGTGCGGGTGGCGCTGCTCGATCGGGATGCTGCCGCGCTCGATGAGACGGCACACGAATGCCGTGACGCCGTGGTCCGCGTGGTGGATGTCACCGACGAGGCACAGGTGGCGGATGCGGTCTCGACCTCCGTCGAGGAGCTCGGTGGGCTGGATGCGGTCGTCTGCTGCGCCGGAATCTCGGGCCCGGTCGGGTCGTCGATCGAGGAGATCTCCCTGCTCGACTGGAATGCGGTCTTCGCGGTCAACGTCACGGGGGCTTTCCTGGTCGTCGCGCAGGCGCGTCCCGCACTGCGCGCGTCGGCGGCCGCATCCGTCGTGCTGCTGGCGAGCGACTCCGCGTTCGTGTCGTCGCGGGGCATGGCAGCGTACTGCGCATCGAAGGCGGCCCTCGTGCAGCTGGGGCGGTCATTGTCTGTGGACCTTGCGGGCGAGGGCATCAGGGTGAACTCGGTGGCGCCGTCGATCGTCGACACCCCGATGAGCCGGGGCGACCTGGGTGCCGAGGCGTTCGTCGATCCGTCGTTCGCGGTGCAGACGCCGGAGGATGTCGCCTCGCATGTGCTGTATCTCGTCTCTCCGCGCAGCAGAGCGATCAACGGCACGACGATCCTCAGCGACTTCGGGTACTCGGCCCGGTCAGGATTCCCCGCCTGATGACCTCGGGGCGACCGGATGGCGCGCGAGCGCACCAGGAACAGGAGAAGACATGGGAATAGCAGTCGGATCGACGGTCTCGGGACGCGTCGTCGTCATCACCGGCGGCGGAACCGGCATCGGTGCGGCGATCGCCGAACGGTATGCCGCAGAGGGAGCGCACGTCGTCGTGGTCGGGCGGCGGCCTGAGCCGCTGCGCGCCGTGGCGGATGCGGTGGGCGCTCACCCGATCATCGCGGACGCCGCCGACACGGCATCCGCCCAGGCTGCGGTGGCCGAGGTGCTCGCGACGTTCGGGCGGCTCGACGTGCTGGTCGCGAACGCCGGTGGACACGGCTTCTCACCCGTCGCCGACACCGACGACGACAGCTGGGATGCGGCGATCCGCGCCAACCTCACCACGGCGTTCGTCATGGCGAGAGAGGCATTGCCGTCGTTGATCGAGGCGAAGGGGCAGATCGTGATCGTATCGTCGCTCGCCGGTCTCTTCGCGGGGCCTTCTGTGGCCGGATACACGGTGGGCAAGCACGCTCTGATCGGCCTGACGCGGACCCTCGCCCGCGACTACGGGCGACGCGGTGTGCGGGTCAACGCGGTGTGTCCCGGGTGGGTGCAGACGCCGATGGCGGACGACGAGATGGACGAGTTCGCCACGCAGGCCGGGCTCGGTTCGCGCGAAGAGGCGTATGCGACGGTGACGGCGGATGTGCCGTTGCAGCGGCCGGCTCGGCCGGCCGAGATCGCGTCGGTCGTGCGGTTTCTCGGGTCGGGGGAGTCGTCGTACGTCACGGGTGCCGTGATCGTGGCGGACGGCGGATCCCACGTGGTCGACCTGCCGACGATCGCGTTCGATCGGGCGGGGATGTGAAGGGTCTTCTGTTCGCTCTCGGTCCTGAGGTGCCGTCGCTCTGCTGCCTGACTCGCTGTCTCTCCGCGCCTCGTGCGACGACTCGCGCTGCATAATTCCGGTAGGCCGAGATACTCGCGCTGATCTGGGGTAAAAGCGGCCTGTTTTGGTCCGTGAATGTCGGTGGTCCTGGGTTGACTAGGGGTATGAACAGCACCACGGAGCTTCTGGATCGGGTCATCGCTGACCTGGATGCGGTGCTGTCCGATGATGCGCTGGCGGGGCTGAGCGATGCGGAGCGGGTCGCGGTGTTGCAGGGTGCGGGGGCGGCGTTCCGGCGTGCCGAGGCGGTCATCGTCGAGACGGTTGCGACGGCTGACATGGGTGACTTCGCCCATTCGGCGGGTTGTCGGGGGCTGAATGAGTTGTTGCAGCGGACGCTGTTGGTGGATGTGCGGGGTGCGAGCCGGGTCGACAGGGTGGTCGATCTGGTGCGGCGGCCGTTGAGTCTGGCGGGGGAGAGGATGCCGGCGCGGTGGTCGGAGATGCGGCTGGCGCTGTTGGACGGGGTGATCGGTGTCGCGGGGTTTCTGGCGGCGACGGGTCCGATCGAGCGGGTGTGGGACCGGCTCACGGTCGAGCAGCGGTTGGCGGCCGATGTGGCGTTGGCGGGGTGTGCGCGCGGTCACGGCCTCGATAGGGGGCCCGACGAGGACCCGGATGTCGACGAGGTCCCGGATGCGACCGGTCCGTCACCGACGGTGCAGGACTTGAAGGGCCTGGCGGAGGATCTCGCGTCGATGTTCGATCCGGATGGTGAGGAGCCGAAGGACGAGGACGCGCGGCGTCGTCGGGGGATCACGATCGGCCGGTTGAAAGATGGCATGCATGCGATCCGCGGGTACCTGACCCCGGATGCGGCCGCGCAACTGCAGGTGATCATGGATGCGATGCTCAACCCGAAGGGCGACGGGCCGCCCATGCCGGGAGTGTTCTTCGCCCCGAGCGCCGATGCCGAGGCCGATTCTCCCGATACGGAGTCTCGCGACGCCGACTTTTCGGGTGCTGACGCGGACGTGGACGTGGATGCGGATCCGGAGGAGACTGATCCGTTCAATTCCGATCCGCGGTGTGTGCTCGATGACCGCACCGCGGCGCAGAAGCGCCACGACGCCCTGACCGCAGCTCTCGGGATCGCTGCCCGACACAAGGACATGCCCACCCTCGGTGGCGCATCACCGGTCGTCGTCGTGACCGTCGACGCGAAAGACCTCGCCACCCACACCGCTCATGCCACCGGTGCCGCCTTCGGAGGCGCCGCCTTCGGAGCCGCTGGGGGCGGAGCGAGTGGAGTGAGCGGCAATGGTGGGTGGGCGACGATCCCCGGATCCGGCGCCCATGTGCCCGTCTCGGTGGCGGCGCAGGTCGCGTGCTCGGGAGCGATCCAGCGGGTACTCATGGACGAGGGGCGCATCATCGGGATCATGACCACGGATCGGGTGTTCACGGTGCATCAGCGGCGGGCGATCATCGCCCGTGACAAGGAGTGCCTGATCCCCGGATGCCACGTGCCGGCGCCCTGGTGTGAGATCCACCACGTCACCGAACACGCACGTGGTGGGCCCACGCACACGGACAACGGTGTGCCGTTGTGCTGGTGGCATCACCGATCCCTGGGCACGTCGGGGTGGGAGATCCGCATGAACGGGGGCCTCCCGCAGGTGCGCGGACCGGCATGGTGGGACCCCGAACAGCGATGGCGCACCCCTCGACTCAGCGCAGCGCAAGTGAACCTTCCCGCGCGCCTCGCCCGCACCGGATGACACGGGCGAGATCAACCACATCGTCACGAACAGTTCGCGTGCGCTTCAACGGCACACCGTCGAGCGCTACGCGGAGAGCCACCGATGCGTAGGGCCTCACCGTGTCATCGAAACGACGTCATCACCGCATCCCCGATGTGGCGGGCCCACGCCACCGCGTCACCGAACGGTGAGCTCGAACCCGTCAGCGGTCGGCACCACGCCGACCTGCGTGAGGTCGTCGACGTGGAAGGTCGGCTGATGAGACGTCGCGTGAGAGCCCACGCCGATCACCCGCATCCCTGCGGCATGGGCGGCCTGGATACCCGCGCCCGAGTCCTCGAACACCACGCAGTCGGCAGGGTCGACGCCGAGCAGCTTTGCGCCGAGCAGGAAGCCCTCGGGGTCCGGCTTGGATGCCGACACGTTCTCCGCGGTCACGGTCAGCGACGGCACCGCGAGTCCGGCCTGTCCCATGCGGGCGTTCATCAGCGTCACGTCGGCAGAGGTGACGATCGCATGAGGGTAGGGGAGCAGAGCCTCGAGCAGCACGTCGGCGCCCTCGATCGCGATAACGCCGTCGACGTCCTTGCTCTCGTTCGCCAGCATCACGGCGTTCTCTCGGATGTTGATCTCGTGATCCCGCTCGGGAAGCATGATCGCCATGCTCTGATGTCCCTGGCGACCGTGCACCACGCTCAGCACCGTCGAGGGATCGATTCCGTGCGGCGCGGCCCACGCCAGCCACAGACGCTCCACGACGGCGGTCGAATCGACGAGAGTGCCGTCCATGTCGAGCAGGACGGCGCGGGCGCTGATGGTCTCGGTCATCCCCTCAGGCTACTGCGCAGCATCCGAAGTCCGAGGCGAGACCGTCTCACCCACCGAGGTAGGCGCGATGCAGCAGCTGCGAATCCTCCTTCAACGCCTCGGCCGTACCCTGGAATGAGACACGGCCGCCGGCGACCACCACGGCCTCGCGAGCCAGGCCGAGGGCGAGCTGCGTGAACTGCTCCACGAGCAGCACGCCGACCCCGGACTCGGCGATCGACTTCACGATCGGCATGAGCCGCATGAAGACCACAGGCGCGAGCCCGAGCGACATCTCATCGATCAGCAGGATCCGTGGGTTCGCGGCGAACGCACGGGCGAGCACGACCATCTGCTGCTCGCCACCCGACAGCAGAGCGGTGGGCGAGTCGATGCGCTTCTCCAGCTCAGGGAACTGCGCGAGCGCAGCATCGAGTTCCGCAGGCGTCCGCGCGGTGAGCGAGATGTTCTCGCGCACCGTCAGCGACGGGAACACGGCCCGCCCCTGCTCGATGTGCACGATCCCACGGCGAGCCCTCGACACCCGGGACAGCCTGTCGATCGGCTCGCCGTCGAGCATGAGTGACCCCGCGGAGTGCGGGGTCACGCCCGACACCGATTCGATCAGGCTCGTCTTGCCCGCCCCGTTCGGGCCCACCAGCGCCAGCACTTCGCCACCTCGCACCGTCAATGACACATCCGAGATCACCGGACCCGCACCGCGGCTGACCGTCACCCCTTGCAGCACCAGTTCGCTCACTTCAGCAGCTCCGTCTCTCCCATGTACGCCTTCACGACCGCAGGGTTCGCGAGCACCTCGGCCTGCGGCCCGCTCGCCAGCACCCGGCCGAAGTCGAGCACGGTGAGCGTCGGGCAGACCGAGCGCACCAGATCCAGGTCGTGCTCGATGATGATCAGCGCCACGCCGTAGCGCGCGGGCAGCTCTCGCAGTCGCGCGGCGAGAGCGAGGTGCTCGTCGTGCGACAGGCCGGCCGCCGGTTCGTCGAGGATCAGCAGACGCGGCCGGGAGATCACGTTGGCCGCCACCTCGACCAACCGTCTGGTACCGACATCGACACTCGAGAGACGGGCACCCGCCGAAGGGCACCCGAAGAACTCCAGGACCTCGTCGATGTCGGATGCCGCCAGTCGCCGCCGCGCGACGAACCTCACGTATGCGCCGACGGTGAGCGACGGCGGCACCCTGTCCTGCTGGAAGGTCCGGCGCAGCCCGAGTCGTGCGCGTCGCGTCGGCGAGAGACCGGCCAGGTCGCGATCTCCGAGCAGCACCCGACCGCCGTGCTTCGGCAGGAAGCCGCTGATGGCATCGACGAAGGTCGACTTGCCCGCTCCGTTCGGACCGATGAGCCCCATGATCGACGCCGCGGGCACCTGGAACGACACGTCGTCGAGGGCCTTCAGAGCCCCGAACTGCACCGTGAGTCCCTCGACCGTGAGCACGGGTGCGCCGTCCAGCGCGCGCTCGTCGACGGTCGCGGTGGTCGTGGTCGTGATGGCCACGTCACCTGCATCGGCATCCGCAGGCAACGCCGTCAGTGTCGCCGACGCCGTCTTGCGATCCGCGCGCTTCCAGATGAGAGTGCGGATGCCCTGCCCGAGGTTGGTCCCGCTGGTGATCGCCTGCACACCGAGCACGCCGAAGACGACGAACGCCCAGTCCTGCGGCACGCCCCAGCGCTTGAGCAACTCGGGCACGAGCACCCAGAGGATGCCGCCGAGGAACGCCATGTCGATCAGGTGCGCTCCTGACATGACGGCGAGGACGTACAGGGCGAGTGACTGCAGCGGGGTGAAGCTCGATGCGAACGGCAACTGCACCTGACCGGCGAGCAGCCCACCGGCGATGCCTCCGAGCGCAGCCGAGACGGCGAAAGCGGTGAGCTTCGCGCTCTGCACACTCTGGCCTGCGGCCGCGGTGCCGCGTTCCGAGAAGGCGACGGCCTTCCAGCTCGAGCCCCACCGTCCGCGCTGCAGGAAGAACACGCCCACCGCGCAGACGGCGAGCACCACAACCGACAGGAAGAAGAACTCGCGGTCGTTCGAGAACATCGTGGGGCGCTCGACCGCCGTGCCGTCGGCAGACCCGGGGAACTGGATCTGTACGAGGGTGACATCTGCGGCAGCGGCGAAGCCCAGCGTGACGACCGCGAGGTTGACACCGCGCAGCCGCAGCGCCGGAAGCCCGACGAGGATGCCGACGAGGCCGGCGGCGATGCCACCCAGCACGAGCCAGACGACGAAGCCGCCCGGTGCCTGCATGACGTTCAGCAGAGACACGATCCAGGCACCCACCGCGGCGAACGTGAGCTGGCACAGCGCGATCATGCCGGCCGAGCCGGTGACGATGCCGAGGCCCAGGATGGCGATCGCCGCGACGACCGCGCTGATCGCGAGGAACACGAAGTAACCCGGGAGGGCCGCGCTCAGGATGGCGCCCGCTCCCACCGCGGCGATGGCGACGGCCAGAGGCCAGGACAGACGGAACCAGGGACGGTCAGCGAGCGGCATCCCACACCTCCTTGCGCTGCGTCCACAGGAGCAGGACGACGATGAACAGGAACGGGAGGAAGTTGCGCACCAGCGCGACCTCGTCGATCTGCGCGACGAGACCGCCGAGCACACCGAGCACGACTCCGCCGACGACGGCGAGGTCGAGTCGGCGGAAGCCGCCGAGCAGCGCGGCGGCCGCGGCGGGGACGATGAGCATCGCGAGGCTGGTCGCGTCGTTCGACTGCGACGGCGCGATGATCATGATCGCGATCGCGCTGATCACGCCGGTGACGAACCACACGGCGATCGACAGCGGACGCGATCGGATACCGAGCAGCTCGGCGGTCGTCGGCCGCTCCGACAGTGCGCGCAGCTGCGTGCCGACTCGCGTGCGGCGCAGGACGATCCGCACCGCGACCGCGGTCACGATCGCCATGACGACCGTGGCGATCGTCACCTGACTGATCACGACCCCGCCGAGGGAGAACGCGGGGCCGGCGATGATCGGCGTGAACGGCTGCGGCTTGTTGCCGAACAGGATGAACGACATCGAGATCAGCAGCAGCAGGGGACCGACGGTCATCGCCGATCGGGTGGTGGTGGAGGCCTCGGAGAGCCAGGTCGCGGCGATCCATCCGATCGCGGCGGAGAGGATGCCGCCGACGAGCACGCCGAGCACCGACCCGAGCCAGATCGGCAGCCCCAGTTCGCCGACGAACCATACGGCGCTGAAGGCGCCGAACATCCCGGTCGCGGCCTGAGCGAAGTTGACGACCCGCACGAGGCGGGACATCAGTGTCAAGCACACTCCGAGGACCGCATAGAGACCGCCGGCAGCGAGACCGGCGATGGCGCCTTGCAGCATGAGGCGTCCTTTCTGGTGTGAGGGGAGGAGAACCTGCCGCCGAGAATGCGCTCGGCGGCAGGCGAGGTGCGGCTACTCGCCGATGCGGAGCCAGTCGTCGGCGACCTTCTCCCAGGCATTCGTGCCGGATTCGAGGACGATCGGCCAGCCGGCGGTGTTCTGCGTGCCGAAGGCGTAGGGGGTTCCGACCATCGGGTTCTCGATGGGGTCCATCCCTCGCAGCGCCTCGGTGACCGTCTCGCGTGTGATGTCACCGTCCATGCCCTCGAGCACCTCGATGAAGTAGGTCGCCGCGAGGTATCCGCCCTGGCTGAACGAGGTGAGCGGGATGTCGTTGGCCTCCATCAGCTCGCGCCAGTCGGCGTTGATCTCGTCGTCGTCAGTGAAGGGGTAGAACTCGGCCGGGACGTAGATGCCGGCACCCGCATCGTCGATCGCCTCCGCGAAGTTCTCGCTGTAGACGCTGGTCAGGTAGAGCCAGGTCACGTCGTCCCAGCCCTGGGCGTTGGCGGCCTTGACCTGGCCGATCGCGTCGGGTTCGACGGGGTTGATCGCGAGCGCTTTGCACCCCTGCTCGCGGGCTTTCACGATGTAGGGCGTGTAGTCCGAGGCGCCGTAGGGCACGGTGTCGTCGACGTACTTCGGCTCCTTGCCGGTGATCTCGGTCCACTTGTCGATCGCGGCCTGGTAGGTCGGGCGCGTGGAGCCCGCGATCTCGAGCAGGATACAGATGTCGTCGAGGCCGAGCACCTCCGAGCCGTATTGCAGGGTGAGGGTCATGTCGTTGAACGGACCGACATTCGCCGGCGAGATGTTGTCGCTGGCGAAGCACCCGGTGTCGACCCCGATGCCCGGGAGCGACAGGATCTCCTCCTGCTCGTAGTACTTCGCGTTGATCTCGCACTCGATCAGGCTGGCGGAGCCGACCAGCGCGACGGCACCGTCGCTGCCGACCAGCTCACGGGCGGATGCCGTCGCGGTCGCCGGGTCTCCCTTGTCGTCGAGGGTCTTGTACTCGATGGTGCGTCCGTCCAGGCCTCCGGCCTCGTTGAACGCGTCGAACACGGCGGCCGCTGCGAGGGATGCCTCGGGGAACGTCGCCGGGCCGCTGATCGTATTCACGGAGCCGACGACGATGGGGGCCCCTTCGCCGCCTCCGCTGCCGTCTCCGCCGGCGCAGCCGGCCAGGGTGAGGGCTGCCACGGCGATGAGCGCCGCAGTGCCGGATACTCGCTTGTTCATGTGATTCCTGCCTCTCGTGTGCGTGGTGACTGCTGTGGTCAGTCGCGCAGTGCGCGGTTGACCAGTTCGGTGTCGGTGAACTGCTCGAACGCGACGACCCGGTGCTCGGTCAGGCGCCAGACGTGCGCGACGCGGGCGGCGAAGAATCGGCCGGTCGCTCGGTACGTACCCGAGTAGGTGCCGATGCCCACGACGACGTCTCCGCCGTCGATGACCTCGTCGATCGCGACCGTGTAGTCGTCCCACTCGTCTTGGATGCGCTGGAAGACACCGGCAGCGACCGCATCCGGTCCCAGGTACGTGCCGGCGTAGGGGAAGCCGGCGGCCTCGGTCCAGCTCACGTCGTCGGCGAGGGGCGCCAGCATGCCGTCGAGGTCACCCCGGTCGCTGGCCGCGTAGTGCGCTGTGATGATGTCTGCGTTGCTCATGGGAGTCCTTCCTGAAGGGCGTCGTCGGCTCAGACGGGCTGTGCGTCGGGGTAGTCGACGGACCCGAGCGGATAGATGTGACCGCCGCCGCGCGAGTGCTCGGCGTCGCCGTCGCCGTTGAGGCCGAGGAAGATCCCGGTCGTCATCAGCTGATAGCCGAGGTCGTGCAGCCAGACGCTGGCGACGGCGATGCGGAACTCGCGGAAGCAGAACAGGTAGAGGCCGTCGGCGAACTTCCAGACGGTCGAGAGGTCCATGTCGCCGTGCCCCCGCTGCACACCCTCCAGGCACTGCCACGCATAGCGCTGGCTCGAGACGTAGACGTGCTCGTAGAGGTGGTGCGGGCTGTAGCGGTAGACGTTGCGCTTGCCGATCAGGTCTCGGCTCGGCCCCGGCACCTCGCCCGTCGCGGCGCCGCCGTCGGTGGTCGCCGCCCAGAAGTCCTGGCCGACCTGCGGGGTGCCCTCGACGGACTCGGCCGCGATCCGCGACCGCACGACGGTCGCCCGGTGCGTCGTGGTCGAGTAGACGATCGTGATCGCCTCCCGCTCCCGGCTCTCGAGCGGGATGTTCACGAAGACGACGTCACCGCGCACCGCCACGGCGTCGTACGGGTCGGTGCCGGAAGCCCCTAGCCCCGCCCATGTGACGGCGACGGCATCGAAGTCGAGGGCGAGCGTGGACTCGTCGTCGAGTGTGAGGACGAGCGAGGTGCCGTTCAGAGAAGCGTTCGGCAGCCGGAACGTGTCGATGCCCGCGGCGAACTCGTCGTACGTGCGCCATTCGTCGAGGGCGGAATCGGTCGTGACAGGGGCAGTCATGGGGGTCCTGACGTCGCATCCAGCGGAGCATCCTCGCTCCGGGCATCGCGTCATCGCGGTGCGCTTGCCCCATGCTCCGGCGGCGCACGGCATCCGCTCAAGAGAAGCGACGCCATCGCGCGCCGACAGTCAACCGGCGTGCCCTGCAGAGCAAGGACACATCAGTCGGACCCGCCGGAGACGCCTTGCGGGTGCGAGCTCAGCGCTCGTTCAGTGCGCGGCGCGGTACTCGCTCGGAGAGATCCCGAACGCGGATTTGAATGCGCGGCTGAAGTGCGCTGCGTCGACGAAGCCCCAGCGCGCCGCGATCGCGGCGACGGGACGATCGGCGAGCATCGGGTCGAGCAGATCACGCCGGCACTGCTCGAGGCGGCGCGTGCGGATCCACGTCGAGACGGTGACGCCCTGCTCCTGGAACAGCCCGTGCAGGTGGCGGGTCGAGATGAAGTGCGCCGATGCGATGGTCGCGGGTCCGAGATCGGTCGAGGCGAGGTTGCGGTCGATGTACGAGCGGATGCGCTGCACGAGAGCACGATGAGGGTCGGCCGAGACTCCGTCGAGGCCGAGTTCGCGCGTGAACACCGTCGTGACGAGGTCGAGGGCGCTGTGCGCCAATCGGGCCCCCGTCGTGCCGGCGAGCTGATCGAGGTTGCCGGCGAGCTGGGTGAGATAGGGCACGACCATCCCGCCGAGGCCGCCCTGACCGGAGATGCGCACAGCGGTGAGCTGCCCGATCATGTCGGAGGGGAGGCTGATCAGATGCTTCGGGAACATCACGACCATCGTGCGGAAGTCGTCGTCGAACACCAGGGAGTATGGCCGGTCGGTGTCATAGACCGCGAGGTCTCCGGCCTGGAGCACGGCTTCCCGGTCGTCCTGGATCAGCAGCCCGGTGCCGGCGAGCATGAGGCTGAGCTTGAAGTACGAACGGTCGCTGCGCGCGATGAGCTCGGGCGTCCGCTCCACGACATGGGATGTGGCGCGCACCTCGTTCACGTGCACCTCGTCGACCGACGCCCCGCGGATGATCCCGCGGAAGTGGTCGGGCCCTGCCGTCGACACCTGCAGTGGCACGAAGGATTCCGAGACGGCGGCCCGGAACTCGCTGATGTTGCGCGCGACGAGAGTCGACACCGATTCGGCGGGGGCGGCGGCTGCACCGTTCATGAATGATCACCTCGGGTGGTGGAACGACGACGTTGTATACGATCCGTGCCGTGATGCTATCACCGGCGCGGTCCGGAGGGCGAGGCTTCTATGATGTGGGCGGAGGCCAGCGATGCGATATCTGGGCGAGAAGGTCGTGCAGGTCCTGCGTCAGCTGCGGGGACCCGACACGGCGGATGCGGTGTTCGAGGCCACCGCGCTCATCGTCGGGGCGGTGTTCTTGCTGCTCGGGTTCGCGATCGGGTGGCCGGTCTTCTGGGGCCAGGAGATGGCGATCAGCGGCACCGGCTCGATCGGCGCTTTCGCGGCGTACGGGGGTGCGATCACCGCCGTGCTGGCCTTCGCGCTCGGCCGCCTCGTCGTCAGGCCCGCGACGGTCGCGCCCGACGGCACCCGCGATGGATTCAGCGTTCCGGGTGATCGGCTGCGCTGGTACGACCTGACCGCGATCGCCTTCGCGCATGCGGCGATCGCCTATCTGGGGTGGCTGGGCATCGCCGAGCTGCTCGAGCGCAGTTTCACCGGAGCCCCGGTCTTCGCCTTCCCCGGAGCGATCCTGGTGGCTGTGGCGTTCGCGCTCACCGCCTACGTGACGTTCCTCAGCGCCGTCGCGCTCACGCCGACGGTGCTGTCGCTCGTGCTCGCGGTGTTCCTGGTGGTCGGCGCCTTCGCCGCGATGCTCGCCTCCAGCGACGTGTACTGGTGGCAGGACAACCTCTCGGCCCTCGGCATGAGCACCAACAGCGCTTCGGCCGCTTTCAACGTCAAACTGATCATCGCCGGCGTCATGGTCACGACGATCGCGCGCTACGCCACCGCGGGGCTGCCGGTGGATGACCCGATCGATCGGCGCGGCCGCTTCCTGGTGCGCGGCGGTCTGATCCTGATGGGCATCTTCCTCGCGTGTGTCGGGATCTTCCCGGTCGATGAGTTCTTCCTCGTGCACAACACGGTGGCCACCGGCATGGTCGTCGTGTTCGCGGTCGTCGTGGTGGGTCTGCCCTGGTTCCTGCGCACGATCCCTCGGGTCTTCGTGGCGTTGGGCTGGGCTTACGTGCTGGTGATCATCCTGCTCGCGTCGTTCTTCGCGGTCGGCTACTACAACCTCACGGCGGTCGAGCTGATCGCTGCCGTGCTGATCTTCAGCTGGATCATCGTGTTCCTGCGGACGGCCGGGTCGGTCGATCCTGCACGTCGGCACGAGCCGGTGTCGGCCTGAGATCAGACCTTCAGCGCAGCGGCTGCGTGGCGTCGGCGGTGCGCTGGAGCGCGTGGACGGTGTGCGCATGCCGGCGCTGAGCGACACCGACGAACAGGCAGTCGACGACGGCGAGCTGTGCGATCCGGCTCACCATCGCCCCGGCGCGCAGTCGCGGCTCACGGGCACGAGTGAGCAGGGCGTGGTCACAGCTCTCGGTGACGGGTGACGATGACCCTCCCGTGACGCCGATCGTGACGCCCGCCGCGGCCCGCGCGGTCTGCAGGAAGTGCACGGTCTCACGGGTCGTTCCCGAGTGCGAGAAGCCGATCGCCACGGTCTTCCTGGCTCCGAGCGACGCTGCGGCGCTCGCCTCGTGCGAGTCGGTGAGCACGATCGCCGCATGCCCGATGCGGAGCAGCTTGCGGCCGAGGTCGGCGGCCGCCTGTCCGCTCGCGCCGATGCCGAAGAGCAGCACGCGATCGGCGTCGTCGATCGCCTCGACCGCGGCCGCGAGGCTGTCGTAGTCGAGGTTCGCGATGGTCTCCTCGATGGCCAGCAGCTCGAGCGCGGCGACCTTCGCCGTCGCCTCACGCAGCGTGTCGGCCGCGGAGATCTCGGAGCCGAAACCGGATGCTGCAGGGAACTGCACCGATTCGCGGCCGAGCTCGGTGGCCAGCGCCATTCGCAGCGCGGCGTAGCCGTTCACGCCGATGGCGCGGCAGAAGCGGACGACCGAGGCCACCGACGTGTCGCATCGGGCAGCGATCTCGGTGATCGTGCTGTCGACGACGATGGTCGGATCGTCGGCGATCGTCCGAGCGACGCGTGCCAGCGACGGTGGCAGCTTCTCGGCTGCTGAGGCGATCGTCGTCTGGATGCTCATGGCGCTCCTGGCGTGAGGGCGGGTTTCGGGCGTGTGAACAATTCTTTCATGCACGAGGGCTGATGCGTAGACTATTTCCATGTCTTCTCCGCGCGCCCTCGTCGCCGTCGATCTCGGCAAATCGCGATGCCGTGCGGTGACCTCCAGGCCGCGGGGCGCGGACGATCACGCCGCTCACCGCCGACCCGTGTACGACGGCATCGGGGCGCCCGGCCTCGCGGCCGCAGACGGCGTCGCCGCAGCACTCGCCGCGATCCTTCCGTTGAAGGAACGCCTCGATGAGTCGGTCTCGGCCGTCTCGGTGGGCGCTGCGGGAGCCTGGGCCGCCCCCGAGGCCGCGTCAGAGCTGGCGCACGGCCTCGCCGACGCATTCCAGGCGCCGGTCGCGGTGACCTCTGACGTCGTGTCCGCGCATGCGGGAGCGCTCGACGGCGGGGCAGGAGTGCTCCTGATCGCCGGTACCGGTGCAGCGGCCCTCGGCATCGACGACGAGGTGGCCACCCTCGTCGACGGATGGGGTCCAGAGCTGGGCGACTTCGGCAGCGGATCCTGGTTCGGGCGCGAGGCGCTGCGTGCTGTCCTCCGCGCCTCGGCCGGCCTCGCACCCTCGACAGCACTCACGGATGCGGTGGCCCCGACGATCGGCGGCCCCGCCGCGATCCCCGCCTGGCTCTCGTCCGGCGGTGCCCTGCCTCGGCGCCTCGCGACCCTGGCGCCGCTGGTGCTCGATGCGGCAGAGAGCGGCGATCCCGTCTCGGCGCAGATCGTCGCCGAGGGAGTCGGCCTTCTCATCGCGTCGGCCGTCGCCGCGTCTTCGGGCAGCCATGATGTCGCCCTCCACGGCGGGCTCACGGAACACGTCTGGTTCCGCGCAGCCCTCGACCAGGAGCTGCGTGCCGCCGGCCGCACTGTCGTCGTCTCTGTCGGTGATGCCCTCGACGGAGCGCTCCTGCTCGCGGAGCGCACTGATCTTCCCCATGAAAGGTTCGTGCATCGTGCCGAATGAACACGCCAGACTGACCGCGCTCCTCGACGTCCTCTCGACGCTCGGCACGGAGGCGTCGACGACAGAGCGGGGCGATCTCGACCTGCTCGAGACTGCCGAGCTCGTGCGGCGCATGAACGCAGAGGACCACCGCGTCCCGACCGCCGTCGGCGAGCGGAGCGCGGAGATCGCCTCGGCCGTCGACGGCATCACCGAGCGTTTCCGCGCCGGCGGGCGTCTCATCTACCTCGGAGCGGGCACCGCGGGTCGCGTCGGAGTGCTCGACGCCAGTGAATGCCCGCCGACCTTCGGCACGGACCCCTCGATGGTCGTGGGACTGATCGCCGGGGGCGAGACGGCGATCCGCGCTGCGGTCGAGAACGCCGAGGACGACGGCGAGGCTGCGGCGACCTCGCTGCGGGAACTCACGCTCACCGAGCGCGACACGGTCGTCGGCATCTCGGCGTCGGGTCGCACGCCGTACGTCGTGGGCGGCCTCGAGTTCGCGCGGAGCGTCGGCGCGCTCACCGTCGCGATCGCCTCGAACCCGGCATCCGAGATCGGTGCCGTCGCCGAGATCGCGATCGAGGTCGTCACCGGACCCGAGTTCATCTCGGGGTCGACGCGGCTGAAGTCGGGGACGGCGCAGAAGCTCGTCGTCAACATGCTCACCACCCTGTCGATGATCAAGCTCGGCAAGACGCACCACGGTGTGATGGTCGACCTGCTGGCCACGAACGAGAAGCTGCACGCGCGCTCGATCCGCACGGTCACCGAGCTCACCGGCGCCGGGGTCGACGAGGCCTCCGAGGCTCTGGATGCGGCCGGCGGCTCTGTGAAGCTCGCGATCCTGATGATCTCCACGGGGGCATCCGCAGACGCCGCGGCTCGCGCGCTCGACGAGGCCGACGGAATCCTGCGCGTCGCGATCGCCCGACTCTCTTGAGGGGCACGTTCGCCGCGTGCTTCCGTCAGGGGCTGCCCGATGACGACGACCCGCTCACCTCCGACAGCGACGCCGACACTCAGTGGGCGCAGTTGCAGCCGTTGCCGCCTCCACAGCATCCGGCATCCGCAGAGACGTGCGCCTGCGATGATTCCGGCACGTCCATCGCGGGGTTCTGATCGAGGAAGCCGTTCGGCTTGAACCAGAACCCGGCGTAGTCGACCGGCATGATCGGCCAGTCCTCCGGGCGAGGGAAGTGCGTGAGGCCGAACGTATGCCACAGCACGATGTCCTCGCCGTCGAGCGACCGGTCGCCGGCCGAGTACTCCGGCAGCCCTGCGCCGCCCTGATGGGCGTTCGGGTATCGACCGGCCGGCCATATCTGTCCCTGCTCGTGCCGCGTCGCCCACAGGTGCTTCGTGGCGAAGGTCGCGCGTGCGGCGACCGACGACTCGGGGTCGGCCATCAGCAGTGCGGTGGGCTGGGGGATCAGGTGGTACGCGGTCGGGCGTCCGACGTGGTTGGTGCGCGAGGTGCTCTGCACCTCCCAGGCACGCGCGACAGACGTGTCTGCGTCGCGCTGCGCCTCGCGCTCGGAGAGCAGCTGAGTCTCCGACCAGGTGAACGCGTTGCCGAACGGATTGTCCGGCCCCATCGGGATGCGCTGGGCGTCGATCTCGAACAGGCGGTTCTCGTCGCCGTCGATCGCGACATCGAGCCGGGCGCAGAACAGGTGCTGGTGCACCGGGGCGAACACCCCGGGGGCGAGCTCGGTGGCGTGCTTCTGCCGCACGCCGGGTTCACCGGCGCCGGCGAACACGATTCCGGTGGCCTTGGCCACGACCTCGATCGAGCCGTCGAGGTAGAAGTGCCAGTAGAACCCATAGTCGTAGTTGCCGATCGTCGAGAAGTACGACACCACGAAGCGGCGCGACCGGCGCACATCCGATCGGCCCGCGAGGTCGGTGTGCTTCCAGAGGATGCCGTAATCCTCCTCGTGCATGCAGACGACGTTGGGGATGCGCACCGGGTGGCCGTGGTCATCGGCGACGTAGCCGTCGAGATAGCGGATCACCCCCAGGCAGTCGCAGCCGAGCTCGAGATGGTTCGCGTTCTTGCCGAGCAGGTACTCGCCGGCGTCGAAGTAGCTGATCCAGAAGCGACCCGGCGCTGTGTCGCCATAGGGCACGACCATCTCGGGCACGCTCGCCCTGCTGAGCACCGAGCGTCCGTCGAACGCGACGTCATGCAGCACGAGCCCTTCGCGAGCGTTGAAGCTCACCCTCATCGACCAGTTCTCCCACTCGACGAGCGATCCGGTGACCGCGAAGCTCGGGCCCTCGGGCTGCGTGATCTCGATGGGCTTGAGCGACGTGCGCGCCGCCCCCTGCACCTCGGGGTAGTAGTTGCCGTGGCCCGCGGGCACCGGCACATCGCCCTCGTCGTCGATGCGGATCACGCTGCCTGACGTCAGGTCGATGTGCACGACCAGTCCCTCGACGGGGTGGGCCCAGGGGGAGTCGTTCTCGTCGTACTTCAGGAATGTGAGCGAGCGGATGACGCGGCGCCCCACTTCGTCCGCGCGGCCGGTGTAACCCGGCGCCAGCGGGCCGCAGAAGGCGAGTTCCATGTGGGCTGCGAGTCCGCGGCGGGTCATCGCCGCCTGCCACTCGGGCGAGGCCTTCGCGATCGCCTCGGCGCGCTCGTATTCCTCGAACAGGTACTGAGGCTGGCCGTACGGGGGCGCATCGTTGGGGACCCGTTCGTTGCGCACGACCTCACCGCGCGTGATCGAGACGACGACCTCGGTGGCGACCCCGGTGGCGGTATCGAGCAGGGTCGCATCGACCCGACGGTCGATGGGAGAGCCGGGTACCCATGCGGCGAGTTCTTGCTTGGTGGGTTCGTCCGGCAGGAGCAGCGGCACGCGAACGGTCTCGCCGAGCAGCCCGGCGGACTCGAGCACGGCGCGGGCTGCGGCGATCTCGGTGCCGGTGAGCGGGTCGAGCGGATGCGGGGTGGGGATCCGGTCGATGGAGACGGGCTGGGGGTGGGACATCGGCGTACCTCACTATTTCGAGCGTTCGCTCAATAAACGGATTTGGTCGATGGTACGACGGTGCGGCGGGGTGCACAAGAGTGCACCCGGGATCGTCTCTGCGAGAAGACCGGAGTGGATGCGAGCGCGGGGTGCGGGGTGAGCGCGAGGGGTTCAGGCTCGCCAGGGCGAGAGGATGCTGTCGAGCACCGCGAGGTGGGCTTCGGCGCCTCGGGGCTCGGTGACCTCCAGGACCTGCTGCCCGTAGGTGATCGAGCGCAGCAGTGACATGACCGCCTGCTTCGGTGTGGCGGCCGTCAGCTCGCCGTCGGCGACCGCCTCATCGAGGGCCTCGCTGATGCCGTCCTGCCAGGTTGCGAGAGTGGGTGACCCGGCATCGGGGGAGGAGGCGAGCGTCGCGAGGCGCCCCCAGAATCCGACGACCACGTACGCCTCGGTGCGCGTCTCCGCCTCGACGGGAAGGACCTCGCGCATCAGGGCGTCGAGTCTGTTCAGCCCACGCAGTCCCGTGGTCACCGATCGGATCCGCTCGTCGGTGCGGCGGGTGATCTCGGCCGCGGCCGCGCGGATCACGTCATCGAATCCGTCGAAGTAGTGCCAGAGCGATCCCGTCGCGACGCCGAGCTCTTTCGCCACCGCGCGAGACGACACAGCCTCGTGGCCGTCGCGCGCGGCCACGGCGAGCAGCGCCTCGGCGATCTGCCGGCGGCGCTCATCGTGATCGACGACACGGGGCACCCGCCCATCCTGCCGTATCGCATGCGGGTCTAGCTATTTTGAGCGACTGATCAATATAATCCGAGTCGTGGATCACATCCTCCCTGCAGCATCGTGGCTGATGGCGCTCGCCGCCGTCGTCTCGGCAGCGGCGTGCGTGGCCGCCTGGCCTGCGGTCCCGTGGCAGGGGAGGCAGACGTCGCTGATCATGGCGGCGGCGATGGTCGTGATGGCGGTCACCGATGGAGACGCGCTGAGCGGCCTGGTGCTCGGGATCGTCCTGCTCGTGTCTGCGATGCTCGGCACCGTCGGTGTGCGGGGCACTCCGTCTGCGGCGTCGTGCTGTCACCGCGCTCTGGTGTCTCTCGTGATGGCCGTGTGTGCGTTCGAGAACGCGTCGACGGGCGAAGCGTCGGCGGTCGGTGCTCGCGGGCACGGCGGGCATGGGCTCGACGGGATGCTCTCGGCACTCGTGGTGGTCGGCGTCGTCGGCCTGGTGCTCTGGACGCTCGTCGCCGAGTGCATGCGCGCGCGGAGTCCGCGCTCGCGGACTGCCCGCCTGCTCGCGGTCGAGTCGTGGGCGATGGCTGCCGGGGTCACCGCGATGTGCGTCGGCTTCTGAGGCTGCGGTGGCTGGGCGACGTGCGCGGTGGACAGACGTTCTCGGCGCTATTCCGACCGAGTGTCAGTGCGCGCCACCGAATTCGATCAGCACGACGCCCAGCGCGATCAGGGCGACGCCGATCGCCATCAGCACCGAGAAGTGGTCCTTGAAGATCACGCGGCCGAGGATCGCCGTGATCGCGACACCGGCCGCTGACCACACCCCGTAGGCGACGCCCACGGGCATGCCCATGGCGAGGATCGTCCCGAGCAGGGTGAAGGCGGCGAGGTAGCCGACGACGATCACGGGGATCCACCTCCGGCGACGGAGGCCCTCGGACGCGCGCAGGCTGAGGGTCGCGGTCACCTCGCTCGCGATCGCGAGGGCGAGGAGCAGCCAGGTCATGCTCCGACCTCCGCGGATTGCTCGCGCTTGTGCGACCCGAGCTCGACGAGCAGCACGCCGAGCACGATCGCACCGATACCGACGATCTGCACCGACCCGAGAAGCTCGTCGAACAGCACCGTGCCCATCACGGCGGTGAGAACGACGCCGATCGCCGCCCAGATGCCGTAGGCCACGCCCACCGGCATCCCGCGATCCAGCACGATCGACAGCAGCCAGAGCGAGCCGGTGTATCCGACGACCACCGGAATGAGCCACAGCGGATGAGTGACGCCCTCGGCGGCGCGCAACGACAGCGTGGCCGTGACCTCGAGGGCGATCGCGATCAGCAGCGGTGGCCACGGCGACGGGCGGGAGGGGGCGGTCATCTGGAGCCTTTCGAGGCGGGGAATCCCCGGGGGACAACGCGTCGGATGCTCGCAGGATTCCCTGTCGCGCAGGTGAACGACGGTCGCGAAGCCGCGATTTCAGAACCCCGCAGCGCGACGCGTACCCTGGAGACATCCCCCGAAGCTCACCCGGCAATCTTGCGCGCCGGCGACCTCGGCGCGCTCACACATGCAAGGACGCAGATGAACGTAACCGCCGCACCCCATGACGACTGGACGGCGAGAGAAGAGCTGGCCGAGCGGATGATCCCGCTCATCGGCGCCCTCAAGCGCGAACGCGACGTGGTCACCTCCCTCCACGGCCACCGGCTGCTCGGGCTGTCAGCCACCGGCATCGTCGAGGTGCACGACAGAGTGGCTCAGCTCGGGCACGAACGGCTGGCGGTCGATGAGACCCTCGCGGTGCTCGAGGGGGTTCATGAGCTCGCTCCCGGCGCCTCGTCGCTCGACCTCGCTCGGCTCGCCGCAGGTCACGCCGAGAGTGACCTGCCGCTCGACGCCTATCTGACCGAAGCCCTCGCACCGGCGGTGGGTGCGGTCGCCGCCGCGCCCACCGACGTCGTGCTCTACGGCTTCGGACGCATCGGGCGACTGCTCGCCCGCATCCTCATCGCGCACAACGGCGGTGGCAGCGGTCTGCGGCTGCGGGCCATCGTCGTGCGCCGCGGCTCGGAGAACGACCTCGTCAAGCGCGCGTCGCTGCTGCTGCGCGACTCGGTGCACGGCCGCTTCGCCGGCTCCGTCACGGTCGATGAGGAGGCCGAGCAGATCATCGCGAACGGCACCCGTATCCACGTGATCTACTCCGACGACCCCGCGACGATCGACTACACGGCATACGGCATCCACGACGCGATCGTCGTCGACAACACCGGGCGCTGGCGCGACGAGGCCGGTCTCAGCCGCCACCTCGAATCCACGGGCGCCGCACGCGTGCTGCTCACCGCCCCGGGCAAGGGTGCGCTGAAGAACATCGTGCACGGCATCAACGACAGCACGATCGAGCCCGACGACCGCATCATCACGGCAGCGTCGTGCACCACGAATGCGATCACGCCCGTGCTCAAGGCGATCGACGAGGCCTACGGCATCGTGCGCGGCCACGTCGAGACGGTGCACTCGTTCACCAACGACCAGAACCTGATCGACAACTTCCACAGCGGCGACCGGCGCGGGCGCTCGGCCGTGCTGAACATGGTGATCACCGAGACGGGCGCGGCCAAAGCCGTGGCGCGGGCGCTGCCCGAGCTCGAGGGCAAGCTCACCGGCTCGGCGATCCGCGTGCCGACCCCCGACGTGTCACTGGCCGTGCTGCATCTCAGTCTCGAACGGCCGGCGGTCAAGGACGAACTCAACGACTACCTGCGCCGTGTCTCGTTGCACTCGAAGCTGCGCCAGCAGATCGACTACGTCGAGAGCCCGGAGGTCGTGTCGACGGACTTCGTCGGCTCGCACCGCGCCGGCATCGTCGACGGTCTCGCGACCATCGCGAACGACCGCGATGTCGTGCTGTACGTCTGGTACGACAACGAGTACGGATACTCGTGCCAGGTGATCCGCGTGCTCGAGGTCATGGCCGGCTCGCATCCGATCGTGCTCCCGGTGCGTCGAGAGGTGACGCTGCACGGCTGAGTGCGCTGTCGGTCGCACCGGGCATGATGAGGGCATGAAGCCCGCATCCCTGTTGTCCGAGCGGTTGCGCTCGCATCGGCTCACGGCCCCGGCGCGCTCGGTGGCCGATGCCGCGGCCCACATGCTGGCGGTGCAGAGCCAGGATTTCATCGCGGGACGGTGGGCGCTCGCTGCGCGCACACGCAACGAGCCGGCGCTGCGCCTCATCGATCGTGCCTTCGACAGGGGAGACCTGGTGCGGGCGTGGACCATGCGTGGAACGCTGCACATCATTCCGGCGCGCGATCTGCGCTGGGTGCTGTCGGTGACCGGCGTCCGGCAGCGCCAGCAGGCGGCAGGCAGGCGACGCGATCTCGGCATCGACGGGGCGATGGTCGACGCGGCCGTGGCGGCAGTGGTGCCGCGGCTGCGGGACGGCGGCCTCACGCGCTCCGAGATGTTCGAGGTCTTCTCCGGCATCGGCATCGACCCGGGCGGGCAACGGGGCATCCACCTGCTGAGCGAACTGACCCTCGACGGCCTGATCTGTCAGGGGCCGGTCGTCACGCGAGAGGGGGTGAGCCGCGAGCAGCGCTTCGTCCTCGTCGACCAGCACATCCGTGAGCACGCGGCCCCGCCCGACCCACTCGCCGAGCTCTTCGTCCGCTACGTCGACGGGCACGGTCCGACGGGAGTCACAGACTTCGCCTGGTGGTCGGGTCTCACGCTCGGTCAGTCCCGAGAAGCGCGGGACCGAGCTGTGGGCAGGGTGGTCGAGATCGAGGAGGGCGTGTACGTGTCGGGCGCCCGTCCGCGGCGCTCGTCGTCTGCCGCCGCAGTGCTCGCGCTCGGCGCCTTCGACGAGTACTACATCTCGTATGCCGACCGCACGGCGGTCTGCGCTCCCGAGCATCTCGCTCTGGTCGGGCCGGGCAAGAACGGCATGGTGCGTGCGACGCTCATCGCCGACGGTCGGGTGATCGGATGCTGGACGCACGCGAGCGCCTCGCTCGGGGCAGCCCCCGAACTCTTCGTGCCGGATGCCGACGACGGAGCGGTGCGCAGCGCTCTCGCGCGGTTCACCCGCTTCCTCGACGGCTGAGCGGGCGCCCGGCTCACTCGCTCGCGTGTCGCCCGAGGAAGTTGTAGACCTCGTTGTCGTCGACGCCGGGGAACGCACCGCGGGGGAGCGGCGAGAACATGTGCGTGTGCACGCGGGCGCTCGGCCAGGCCTTTCCGCTCCACCGATCGGTGAGGTCGGCCGAGGGCCGGCGGCAGCATGCCTCATCCGGGCAGGTCGAGACGGCGCGGTCGGCGGTCTCGCGTCCGCGCCACCACCGGGCGTCATCGAAGGGCACGCCCACTGTGATCGAGAACTCGCCGTCGGTCGAGACGCCGGTCTGCGTCGAGCACCAGAACGTGCCGGAGGGCGTGTCGGTGTACTGGTGGTGCTCGTTCGTGCGGTTCTGCTGCGTGAAGGCGGCCCTCGCCTGGAACTTGCGGCACACCCGTTGGCCCTCGACAGCGCCCGTGACATCCATCGGCAGGGGCAGGTCGTCGTTCTCGTAGACGCGCGTGATCGCGCCGGTGGCGTCGACGCGGAGGAAGTGCAGTGACATCCCCACGTGTTGCGTGAGCAGGTTCGTCATGCGCATTCCGGCCGCCTCGTGGGTCACGCCGAACGCATCGCGGAAGTCCTCGACCGCGAGGTTGCGATCCTTCTTCGCTTGCTGCAGGAAGGCGACCGAGGCTGTCTCGGGCATCAGGCACGAGGCGGCGAAGTAGTTGATCTCGAGCCGCTGCTGCAGGAAGTCGGCATAGTCGGTCGGGGGAGTGTGCCCGAGCAGACGGTGCGCCATGGCCTGGAGCGCCATGGATCGCAGGCCGTGCCCTCCGGGGATCGACGCCGGCGGCAGGTAGATCCGCCCGTTCTCGAGGTCGGTGACCGAGCGGGTCGAGTGCGGCAGGTCGTTGACGTAGATCAGCTCGAAACCGAGCTTCTCGGCCATGATGCTCACCGTGCGGTGCGTGAGCGCTCCCTGCACGTGCCCAGCAGACCGCAGCTGCTTCTCGGCGAGTTTCTCGATGTCTGCGAGGTAGTTGTTCTGCGCACGCATCCGCAGGCGCAGCTCGGTGTTCGCCCGCCTGGCCTCTTCGGGGGTCGCGATCGCCTCTCGCTCCCGTCGCTGCAGTTCGCGGTGCAGGCCGAGCATCGACTCGATGGTCTCGTCGCTCATCCCCTTCGTGACGCGCACCGGGGCGATGCCGAGCTGTCGGAACACCGGGCTCTCCTGCGCGCGTTCGAGTTCGATCTCGAGAGCGGCGCGTCGGTTCGGCGGCTCGCCGGAGATGAGATCGGTGACCTCGGTGCCCGTGGCCAGCGCGATGGCCTGCAGCAGCGAGAGCTTCGGCTCGCGCTTGCCGTTCTCGATCAGGCTCAGCTGCGAACCGGCGACGCCGACGAGCGCGCCCAGCTCATCGAGTGTGAAGCCCTTCTCGAGTCGGTGGTGCCTGATGCGGTGGCCGAGGGTCGCGAGGTGGATGCCGGAAGGAGCCATTCCTTGATTATAGCTAAAGAATCCTGATTCTTATCGAACGAAATGGCCGAAAGTCGAGGGGTAACCGGAAGAAGATGGAGGAAACGCCCCTCACTTCAAAGGAGTAGTCATGGCGATCGCCGAAGTCTTCACCCCCCGAGCATCATCAGTCGCACCTGTGCGCACCTTCGGGACGGCTCCGACGTATGACACCCCTGCGATGGCAGAGCTCGCGGCATGGGTCGACGAGATCGCCGCTCTCACGCAGCCGGCGTCGATCCACTGGGTCGACGGCTCGCGCGCCGAGAACGACTGGCTGCTGCGAGGGCTCGTCGACGAGGGCAAGCTCATCAAGCTCAACCCCGAGTGGCGTCCCGGGTCGTACCTCGCCCGCTCGCACCCCAGTGACGTCGCGCGCACAGAGGGGCGCACCTTCATCTCGTCGGAGAACGAGGAGGATGCCGGTCCGACCAACAACTGGGCGCCTCCTGCGCAGATGCGCGAGAAGATGACCGAGATCTTCGAGGGCTCGATGCGGGGCCGCACGATGTTCGTCGTGCCGTTCTCCATGGGGCGGGTCGGCGGACCGCTCTCGCACATCGGCGTCCAGGTCACCGACAGTGCCTACGCCGTGGCATCCATCGGCATCATGACGCGCGTCGGCGATGCGGTCACCCGCCAGATCGCCGAGGGCGCACCCTGGGTCAAGACCGTGCACTCGGTCGGCGCACCGCTCGCCGCCGGAGAGCCCGATGTCGAGTGGCCGTGCAACGACGACAAGTACATCGTGCACTTCCCCGAGACTCTCGAGGTCTACTCGTTCGGCTCCGGGTACGGCGGAAACGCGATCCTCGCGAAGAAGTGCTTCGCGCTGCGCATCGCCTCGGTCATCGCCCGCGACGAGGGCTGGCTGGCCGAGCACATGCTGCTCATCCGCGTGATCGACCCGTCGGGCAAGGCCTACCACGTGGCTGCGGCGTTCCCGTCGGCGTGCGGCAAGACGAACCTCGCGATGCTGCGCCCGACCATTCCGGGGTGGCGGGTCGAGACCCTCGGCGACGACATCGCGTGGATCCGCCCGGGTGAGGACGGTCGCCTCTGGGCGATCAATCCCGAAGCCGGCTTCTTCGGTGTCGCACCCGGCACCGGCGAGTCGACCAACGTCACCGCCGTCGAGACGCTCTGGGGCAACACGATCTTCACGAACGTCGCGCTGCGCCCCGATGGGGACGTGTGGTGGGAGGGCCTGACCGATCAGGCTCCGGCTCACCTCATCGACTGGGAGGGCAACGACTGGACGCCCGATTCCGGTCGCCCCGCCGCGCACCCCAACTCGCGCTTCACGGTCTCGGCCGCCCAGTGCCCGCAGATCTCGGAGGACTGGGAAGAGGCAGTGCCGCTCGACGTCATCCTCTTCGGTGGACGCCGTGCGACCAACGTGCCGCTCGTGGTCGAGGCCACGGACTGGACTCACGGTGTGTTCCTCGGATCCAACATCTCGTCCGAGCGCACGGCTGCAGCCGAGGGCACGGTCGGCGAGCTGCGCCGCGATCCGTTCGCGATGCTCCCGTTCTGCGGCTACAACATGGCCGACTACTTCGGCCACTGGCTGAAGGTCGGACGAGGTCTGCGGTTCGACCGCGCACCCCGCATCTTCCAGGTGAACTGGTTCCGTCGCGGCTCGGACGGGCGGTTCCTGTGGCCCGGATTCGGCGACAACTCGCGTGTCGTCGACTGGATCATCCGTCGCGTCTCCGGCGACGTGTCGACCGTCGACAGCCCGATCGGTCGCCTGCCGCTGGTCGAGGACCTCAATCTCGACGGCATCGACGTGCCGGAGGCCGACCTCGAGGAGCTGTTCTCGGTCGACACCGAAGCCTGGAAGACCGAGGCCGACCTCACCGAGGAGTTCTACGACACGTTCGGAGACAAGGTTCCGGCCGCGCTGCGCGCCGAGCTCGCCTCGCTGCGCTACCGCCTCGACAAGGCCTGACAGACCGGGCGCCGGTTCGGGGGAGCCGGCGCTCTATTTCCCCAGATCCCCCTACCCCCAGACCGCGAAGGCGGGATGGCTGAGGCGAACCCATGGCTGAGTGGTCTCCGACATCCCGCCTTCGCGCATGTCCCTGCGATTGACGATGCTGCTCAGGCGAGCAGCTGGTGCCGTGCCAGATCGCGGTAGAGCGGCGTCGACTCGATCAGCTCGGCATGAGTGCCCTGACCGACGACGGCGCCGTCCTGCAGCACCACGATGAGATCGCTGTCGACGACGGTCGACAGCCGGTGGGCGATCACGATGAGCGTGCGATCGGTCGACACCGCATCGATCGCTTCGCGCATGCGCTGTTCGTTCACACCGTCGAGAGACGACGTCGACTCGTCGAGCAGCAGGATCGGGGCATCGGTGAGCAGCGCGCGGGCGATCGCCAGTCGCTGACGCTCTCCGCCCGAGAGCATCACGCCGTCCTCTCCGACGGGGGCCTCGAGCCCCAGAGGGTCGCGCTCGAGCACGTCGCCCAGGTTCACGGCGCGCAGCACCTGCTCGCACGCAGCGTCAGAGGCGTCGGGCGAGGCGAGACGCAGGTTGTCGCCGAGCGTTCCGGCGAGCGTGGGGGCGTCCTGCTCGACGTAGCCGAACTGCGCGCGCAGCTCGTCACGCGGATAGGTGCGCGAGTCGTGGCCGTACAGGCGGATCGATCCGCCCGTCGGGTCGTAGAAGCGCTCGACGAGGGAGAGGATCGTGCTCTTGCCGGCGCCGCTGGGGCCGACGAGCGCGACGCGTGCGCCGCGGGGCACGGAGAACGAGACTCCGCGGAGGACCTCGCGCTCGGCGGGCGCGGACGAGTCGTCGGTCGGTTCGAGGTGCGCATCGGCGAGCAGCGTCTGCGCCTCCTTCGCGGCGGCCAGTCGCGCGGCGACCACGTTCTCGGGGTAGCGGAAGCGCACGTCGCGGAACTCGATCGCGGGGGCGAGAGGATCCGCCGCGTCGCGTGGGAAGGACGCGGCGATCTCGTCATCGTGCTGGGTCTCGATCGGCAGGTTCAGCACCTCCTGGATGCGACCGAGGGCGCCGAGCGCCTGATTGACCGAGGTGATCGCTCCGAACGTGGTCGCGAGCGGCATCACGAGCATGAACAGGAACAGGATGAACGTGATCAGCGACGCGATCGTGATGGTGCCCGCCGCGACCCTGAGTCCGCCGACGCCGAGCACGACGAGCAGCGAGACCTGCAGCGCGACTCCGGCGATCGGAACCACGAGCGACGAGATCTTGGCGATGCGCACGCCGATGCCGTAGGCCTCGGAGGCCAGCGCCGACACCGTCTCGGTCTCGCGTTCGGTCGCCCCGGAGGCGCGCACGGTGCGGATCGAGCCGACGGCACGCTCGACACCCGAGGCGAGCTCGCCGACCTTCTCCTGCTGGGCGGTCGATGCGGTGCGGATGCGACCGCTGAGCGCGGTGACGACGACGACCGAGGCGCCGATCACGACGACGATGAGCAAGAGCAGCACGGGGTCGATCACGAGCATCGCGATGAGCGCGCCGAGGAAGAGGATCGCGCTGCCGACGGCATCCGCCAGTCCCTGTGTGAGCACGGCGTAGAGCAGCGTGGTGTCGGTGCCGACGCGCGACACCAGGTCGCCGGTGCGTCGCGCGTCGAACTCGCTGATCGGCAGGTGCAGGATGCGCGAGATCAGCTTGCGCCTGCTCGAGTACACGACCGCGGTGCCGGTGCGCTGCAGCAGGTAGTGCTGGTAGCCGGAGATGATCGACGACACGATCACGAGACCGACGAGGATCCAGACCAGGATGCCGAGCCCCTGATCGGACTGCACGGTCTCGATGAGCTGCCCGACCAGCAGTGGTTGGGCGAGTGACGTGGCCGCTCCGAACACGCTGAGCACCGCGACGACGATGAGCGTGCGCTTGTGCTCGAAGAGGAAGGGGAGGAGCTGGCGGAAGGTGGCGCGCGGACCGTCGTGCTGCGCGCCGCGTCCGCGTCGGCGTGATGTCGCCGTGCTGGACATGCGGAACCTCGTTCTGAAAGGGGGTAGTTCGACCGTACTTCGTGCGAGGACGGATTCTGTGGATGGGCTGTACGCGTTTCAGTGCCTGCCGAATCGGCGGTGCGCCGCCTGTTTCGAGACGCCGAGAGAGCTTGCGATGGCCTGCCAGGAGTAGCCGAGATTGCGCGCTCGGCGCACCTGGGTCTCTTCGGCACGGGCCAGCTCGCTGCGCAGGGCGGCCAGGCGGTGGAGTTCTGACAGCGGCTCGCCGCCGTCGTCCTGTCTGATCGCGGTCTTGATGGTCATGATGCACCTCCTGCGTCAATCATTGTTGACGGCACGGAAGATGTCAACTCATGTTGACGCACACGTGAGGCGCGTGCGATGCGAGACTGGGCCGATGCTGTCTGCATCGAAACCAGTACCGGGCGACCGCGTCGCCGTCCTGTCGCCCGCTTTCGCCGCTCCTGCGGTCGCTCCGGAGATCCACGAGCAGGCTCTCCGACGACTCGAGCAGCTGACGGGACTGATCCCGGTCGAGTATCCGACCACTCGGCAGCTCGACGAGAGCCCAGAAGCCCGGGCCGCCGACGTCAATGCGGCCTTCGCCGATCCCGGCATCCGCGCGATCCTCGCGACGATCGGCGGCGACGATCAGATCCTGGTGGTGCCGCACCTCGACGCCGCCCTCGCTCAGGCTGATCCCAAGCCGTTCCTGGGCTACAGCGACAACACCAACATCCTCAACTGGCTGTGGGGCCTCGGCATCCGCGGCTACTACGGCGGGTCCACCGCAGTGCACCTCGGACCGGGCCCGGCGGTCGATGACGTGCATCTGCGCGCGCTGCGCGCGGCGCTGCTCGACGGTGGCACCGTCGAGATCACCGAGCCGGGTGAGTCGGAAGACGTGGGAAAGCGCTGGGAAGACCCGCGAGCCCTCAGCGAATACGGCGACCGCACTCCGACGGAGGAGTGGACCTGGTCGGGGCCGGCATCTCGGGTCGAGGGACGCACCTGGGGTGGATGCCTCGAGGTCATCGATCAGCTCGCGCTCGCAGAACGGCTGCCCACCACCTACGACCTGCGCGGCGGCATCCTGCTGCTCGAGACCAGCGAGGAGCGACCGCCCGCGAGCTGGGTGTCGCGCTGGATGCGTGGGCTGGGGGAGCGCGGCATTCTCGATGCCGTCGCGGGCGTGGTCGTCGCGCGTCCGCCCGTGAGCGATTTCGAGTTCCTGCCGACGCCGGACGAGGCCGATGCGCTGCGTACGGCGCAGCGAGACGCCGTGATCGAGACGGTCTCGCGGTACAACCCCGACGCGGTCGTCTGCGTCGGAGTGCCGTTCGGCCACACGCGGCCGCAGTGGATCGTCCCCTACGGCGGGACGATGATGCTCGACGGTTCGACGCGCACCGTCCACGCCTCCTACTGAGCGCATACGACGAAGGGCGGCACCTCCTGAGGAGGTGCCGCCCTTCGTGTGAGAGATGGCGGGTCAGAGTTCGACGGCCGCCGCGACTCCGAGGTCCTCTTCGTAGTCGTTGTCCTTCGTCTCCTTCGACAGGAGCAGAGCGACGAACGTCAGCACGCCCATCGCCGACAGGTAGAGACCGACGAGCCACGGGGCACCGTCGCCGAGCTCCCAGAGCCACAGGGCGATGAGCGGGGCCACAGCGGCGCCGAGGATCGACGAGACGTTGTACGAGATCGCGGAGCCCGTGTAGCGGACGTTCGTCGGGAACAACTCGGGAAGCAGCGCGCCCATCGGACCGAATGTGGCTCCCATGAGCATGAACCCGAACACGAGGAACGCCTGCGCGAGTGCGCCCGTGAACTTCGGGTCCATCGCGGGCAGCAGGAAGGCGTTGAACGTGAAGCCGAACACGATGATGAGCCCGGTGACCCACAGCAGCAGCTTGCGGCGGCCGATCGAGTCGGCGATCGGCCCGGAGAGCAACGTGAAGATTCCGAAGAACACGACGCCGACGATCTGCATGAGCACGAAGTCGGTGTAGGCGAACCCGAGACCCGGATAGAACTGCGCGGCGAACGCTGAGGCGTCGAAGCTCTTGCCCGTCGCCTCCGCCGCGGCCTGCGCGGCAGCGGATGCCGTCTCGAGCGTGGCCGGCTTGGTGCCGTACGCGAGGGTGAAGTTCGTCATCAGGTAGAAGAGCACATAGGTCGCCAGCATGATGAACGTGCCGAGGATCAGCTGCTTCCAGTGGTGGCGGAACACGGTCGCGAGGGGCAGCTTGCGGATCGCGCCCTTCTTCTCGGCCTTCTTGAAGGTGTCGGACTCGACGAGCTTGAGGCGCACCCAGAGGCCGATGATGACCATGACGGCCGAGAACAGGAACGGGATGCGCCAGCCCCATGACAGGAAGGCCTCGGACTTCAGCGCCGGGTTCTCGGAGTGCGGCAGCAGCCAGTTGATGGCGAGGAAGAGGAAGTTGGCGATGATGAACCCGAGCGGCGCTCCCAGTTGCGGGAACGTGCCGTACCAGGCGCGTTTGCCCTTCGGAGCGTTCTCGGTGGCCACCAGTGCGGCGCCCGACCATTCGCCGCCGAGCGCGAAGCCCTGGGCGAGACGCAGGATGAGCAGCAGCAGAGCCGCCCACCAGCCGATCTGCTGGAACGTGGGCAGAAGTCCGATGATGAACGTCGCGATGCCCATCGTGAGCAGCGACGCGACGAGGGTCGCCTTGCGGCCGAACTTGTCGCCGAAGTGACCGAAGATCACCGCGCCGACGGGGCGAGCCACCATGGCCGCACCGAACACCGCGAACGACGACAGCAGTGAGGTGGTGTCGTTGCCCGTGGGGAAGAAGAGGACGGGGAAGACGAGCACGGCCGCTGTCGCGTAGGCGTAGAAGTCGTAGAACTCGATCGTGGTGCCGACGAGGCTCGCCGTGATGACGCGCGAGCGCGGATTCGCGGGCGCTGTGGTCGTACTCATGCTGCTCCTTAGATCCTGGGCCCGGTATACCAAGGCACCGAGAGATCCTACGCCTTCCTGAACGTTTGCTGGGTGCGTGTGACATTCGGAGCATCCGCGTGCGTAGAGTCGGAGGCGGATGCCGTGACCCACTCGAGGCAGGGAGAACTGTGACCACGAGACTGCTGCTCATCGCAGACACTCATGTTCCGAAGAGAGCGAAGCGTCTTCCCGACGCGGTGCTGCGGGCGGTCGACGACGCCGACATGGTCATCCACGCGGGAGACTGGGTCGACCTCGCGACGCTGGATCTGCTCGAGTCCCGCTCGCGGGTGATGCACGGCGTGTATGGCAACAACGACGGCCCGGATCTGCGTGAACGCCTGCCCGAGATCGCCCGGTTGACGGTCGAGCAGGTCGAGGTGGCCGTCATTCACGAGACGGGGCAGGCGCAGAAGCGCGAGGAGCGGATGGATGCGGCCTTCCCCGGCGTGGATCTGCTGATCTTCGGGCACTCGCACATTCCCTGGGACACCGTCGCCCCCTCGGGGATGCGTCTGCTCAACCCGGGTTCGCCGACCGATCGGCGCCGTCAGCCGGTGTGCACGATGATGTCGGTCACGATCGATGCCCGACGGATCGACGCCACGCTGGTGCCCATCGCATGAGCCCCTCAGCACGCGCGAGCGGCGGCGACGACACGCCCTCGGTCTACCGCGCACCGATGCGGTCGCGCGACGAGGACGTGCCCGACGGGCCGGCCGTCGAGCGGGCGCTCGCGCTCGGCGTGTGCGGAGTGGGCGGCCGGCTCGACGACGCACCGGACTCGATCGCCGAGGCGCTCGCCGCGGTGGACGCGGTCTTCGGAGAGCGGATGGCGCGCCGCCTCGATCGTTTCGCCTCGGTCGCCGAGGGAGCCTTCGTCTGGACTCGCGACTCCGACGGCCTCCTGTGGCTGGGCCGGATCAGCGGACCGTGGCGCTACGATCCCTCGCCCCAGGCACGTGCGGTCGATCTGCCGCACGTGCGGGCGTGCGACTGGCTCGACGGTCCTGTCGAGCCGGCCGCGGTGCCGCCTGGCGTGCACGAGTCCTTCGCACGCGGTGGACGCAATTGGCAGAGCATCAGCCGGGCCGACGCCGCTCGCCTCACTGCAGCCGTCTGGTCGTCCCGACGGGGCCGGTAGCCGGGCCGTTCAGTCCGTCCCGCGCAGGTCGCGGAGGATGGCGTCGTATCGGGTGAGGAAGGTGCGTTCGTCGAGACGTTTGCGACGAAGCCACGACGTGACCTCGTCGTTGCGTTTGCTCGCATTGCACGGTCCGCATGCCGGAACCACGTTCTCCACCGTGTAGCGGCCGCCCCGAGATATCGGCATCACGCAATCGCGCTGCAGAGCGATGTCGCTCGCTCCGCAATATGCGCATCCTCCCCATGCCTCGCGCAGCGCCGCCCACTGCTCGGGGGTGAGGTCGTTGTCGGCCCGCGCCACGCGACCCCGGCGTCGCTTCGCATAGCGGGCGCGCGCAGCGGGCGAGGGGGTGGAGAACCTTCGGCGCGGCACAGACTCACGGTACTGCGCGCACGTCTGCCGCCGAACCCTATTCCTCCGTGTCGCCGAGCGCGAGCGCCGAGACGAATTCGGCCGTCGGTGCGAGCACGTGCTCGAGTTCGAGGACGACGACCGTGTTGGTGCCGGCGTTCGTGGCCGGTGCGGGCACGAACAGAGTGCGCTGAGGCCCGTTGCGCCAGTAGCGGCCCAGGAAGAACCCGTTCACGAACGCGTAGCCCTTGCTCCAGGCATCGGTGCCGAGGAACAGGTCCGACGCGGAGTCGAGGACGAACTCGCCGACCCAGGCCGACGGCGCGCTTCCGGCCGTCATCGACGACCCCGTGGCGCGGGATGCGATCGCTGCCGCGATCTCGGCGACGTCGAGCGGTGTCGAATGCCAGCCCAACAGCGGCGCGCCGTCGAGTGCAGGAGTGCCGATCAGCCCCTTCTGCTCGCCGAGCCGGTGGTCGTAGTTCACGCGACCCTGCTCTTCCACGAGGATGCTGAGCGTCCGGCCCGCCGGAATCCGCAGCGCGCGGTCGTGCCGCGTGCGCGAGAGCGTGCCGACGGCCTGGCCGTCGACGCTGACCCAGGCGAGGTCGCGGACCTCGTCGAGCACCAGCTGACCGCCCCGACCTTCGGGAAGGGAGACGTCGTAGCGGACGAGAGCGCTCAGGTGCTCCAGCTCGTCGAACGTGACGGGTGCTGCCGAGGCCGGAGCGCCCGCCGCGGCATCCGTCCACGGTCCGGCAGAGATGAGCGGCACGGAGAAGACGGGCGCGGGTTCTGCAGCGAGCGGGAGCTCCTCGGGAACGGGCGCGTACTTCGCGATGACATCGCGGAACGCGAAGAACTTCTCCGTCGGGTTCCCGGCTTCGTCGAGGGGCGCATCGTAGTCGTACGACGTGACGATCGGCAGGTAGCGGCCCTTGTGGTTGGCGCCGTTCGTGAGGCCGAAGTTCGTGCCGCCGTGGAACATGTAGATGTTGACCGACGCGCCGGCAGCGAGCAGCTCATCGAGGTCGGCGGCGGCCGCCGCGACGTCGGTCGTGTGGTGCACACCGCCCCACCAGTCGAACCATCCGTCCCAGAACTCCGAGCACATGAGCGGGCCCGTGGGCTGATGACTGCGCAGGGTCGCGAGGCGTTCGGCGCTGCGCGATCCGAACGAACCGGTCTTGTGCAGCTCGGGAAGGCTGCCGTCTGACAGCATCCGATCGGTCGGCTGGTCGACCGTGGTGAGCGGTACCGTGATGCCTGCCTCGCGGGTGAGTGCGACGAGGGCCTCGAGGTAGGCCTTGTCGGAGCCGTAGGCGCCGTACTCGTTCTCGATCTGCACGAGCACGACCGAGCCGCCCCGGTCGATCTGCCGCGGAGCGACGATCTCGTAGACCCGACGGAGGTACTCGCTCACATCGGCCAGGTAAGTGGGCTCGGACGAGCGCAGCTCGCGCTCGCCCGCGGTGAGCCAGTTCGGCAGGCCGCCGTTGTGCCATTCGGCGCAGATGTAGGGGCCTGGGCGGACGATCGCGTCCATGCCCTCGGCCTGGATCAGGTCGAGGAAGCGCCCGAGGTCGTTCCATCCCGTGGCATCCCACTCGCCCCGGCGGGGTTCGTGAGCGTTCCAGGCCACGTACGTCTCGATCGTGTTGAGCCCCATCAGGCGGGCCTTGCGGATGCGGTCCTGCCACTGGTCGGGGTGCACCCGGAAGTAGTGGATGGCGCCGGCGATCACCTGGTGGGGGAGCCCCGCGCGGAGGAAGTCGGTCTCGCCGATGGAGAAGGAAGTCACGATGTGGTGCTTTCGATGGGAGGGCCGGACGGAGATCGGGTCCCCGTCCGGCCCGGACGTGCGATTACTTGTTGACGGCGAAGCCCTGCGAGTTGCCGTACTCGACCAGCGCGTCCTGCCAGGTCACGAGGCCCTCGTTCAGGTCGGTGCCGTTCTGGTACGACTGGCCCACGGTGTCGCCGAAGATGCTGTTGCCGTAGACCTGGTAGGGCAGGTAGCTCCAGCCTTCGACGACCTCGTCGGCCGCAGCGGCGAGGACCTCGTTGATCTTCTGGCCGCCGAAGTACTCGGGGGCGTCGGCGAGGAACTCCTCGCTCGAGAGCTCAGCGGTGGTCGACGGGAAGCCGCCCGACTCGAGGAAGGTCGAGATGCTGTCCTCCGAGTTGTTCAGCCACCACAGGAAGCCGGCAGCGAGTTCCGGGTTCTTGCTCTGCGTCGTGACGGCCTGGCCGCCGCCACCGTTCTCCGCCGTCGCCGGGGTGCCGTCGTAGGTCGGCATCGGCGCGACGCGCCAGTCGCCGGCTCCGTCGGGAGCGCCGGTGATGAGGTTGCCGGGCATCCAGGCGCCGATCACGAGGGTCGCGAGGCTGCCGTCGCCGAGGGCGCGGAACCACTCGTCGCTCCAGCTGCCGTAGGGGGCGAGCAGGTCCTCCTCGACGAGGCGGTTCCAGTTCTCGGTCCACTTCTTCGAGCCGTCGTCCTGCAGGTCGATCGTGACATCCGTGCCCGACGTCTCGAACGGCTTGCCGCCGGCCTGCCAGATCATCGAGGTCGCGAACCCGGCGTCGCCGGTGTCGTTCGTGATGTACGCGTCAGGGTTCGCGGCGTGGATCGCCTTGGCCGCCTCGTAGTACTCGTCCCACGTGGTGGGCACGGCGACGCCTGCGGCGTCGAACACGGCCTTGTTGTAGAACAGCGCCATGGGACCGGAGTCCTGTGGCAGTCCGTAGATCGCGTCGCCGTCGGTGACGGAGTTCCACGTCGAGGCGGTGTAGTCGTCCTCGAAGTCGGAGAAGCCGTACTGCGAGAGGTCGACGAACGCGTCGGTGAGTGCGAACTGGGGGAAGGCGTAGTACTCGATCTGCACGACGTCGGGGGCGCCCGAGCCGGCCTTGATGGCGTTCTGCAGCTTGGTGTACTCCTCGTTGTTGGTGCCCGCGTTGACCACGTTCACCTTGACGTTCGGGTACTCCTTCTCGAATGCCTCGACCTGGGCCTCGGCAGAGGGCGTCCACGACCAGTACGTGATCTCGCCGCCCTTCTCGAGAGCGGCCTCGACGGAGTCGAACGAGCCGTCGCCGGCAGCGCCGCCGGAGCCGGTGTCGCCGGTGCTGCAGCCGGCCAGCGCCAGCGCTGCCACGGTTCCGGCCGCGAGCACCGCGAGGGTGCGCCGTGCGGCGGGTGAGGGAAGGTGCTTCATTGCTGTGTCCTTTCGGGGGTGCGGTCCTTCATCGGACCGACGTGTGCGGTGCGGAGGGATGCCGGAAGCTACTGCTTGACGCTTCCGGCGGTGAGACCTGACTGCCAGAACCTCTGCAGCAGCAGGAAGGCGATGACGATCGGGATGATGGTGAGGAGCGAGCCCATGATCACGAGGTTGTAGATCGGCTGAGACCCTGCACCGATCGCCTGGTTGCTCCACTGGTTCAGGCCGACGGTGAGCGGGTACCAGTCGGGGTCGGACAGCATGATCAGCGGCAGGAAGTAGTTGTTCCACGTCGCCACCACGGTGAAGAGGGTGACCGTCACGATTCCGGGAGCGAGCAGTCGCATCGAGATCGTGAAGAAGGTGCGGAACTCGCCGGCGCCGTCGATGCGGGCCGCCTCGAGCAGCTCGGTCGGCACCGAGTCCGAGGCGAAGGCCCAGATCAGGTACAGGCCGAACGGGCTGATGAGCGAGGGGATGATGACGGCCCACGGGGTGTTGGTGAGTCCCAACTCGCTGAACAGCAGGAAGGTCGGCACGGCGAGCGCGGTGCCGGGCACGGCGACCGCCCCGAGCACGACGGCGAACACCGCGCGGCGGCCGGGGAAGCGGTACTTCGCGAGTCCGTAGCCGGCCATGGTCGCCAGCAGGGTCGCGCCGCCGGCTCCGACGACCACGTACAGCAACGTGTTGCCGAGCCAGCGCAGGAAGATGCCGTCCTGGTACGAGAAAGTCGCGACGAGGTTGTCGACGAACGCGAAGTCGTCGGAGAACCACAGGCCGAACGAGCTGAACAGACCCGCCTGGGTCTTCGTCGAGCTGAACAGCAGCCAGACGAGCGGCACGAGCGTGTACAGCGCGTACATCACCATGACGATCAGCAGGATCTTCGACTTGCGCGGATTCAGCAGATCGTGGCGCTTCTGCGAGGGGCGGGCGAGGGGGAGTGCCATGTCAGCGCACCTCCGACTTCGAGCCGCGCAGCTGCACGACGTAGGCGATCACTGCGGTGATGACGCCCATGATGATGGCGATCGTCGCGGCGTAGTTGAACTGCTGTCCGGCGAACGAGAGGTTGTACGCGTACATGTTGGGTGTGAAGTACGTCGTGATCACGTTCGGTGCCAGGGGTCGCAGGATGTTGGGTTCGTTGAAGAGCTGGAAGCTGCCGATGATCGAGAAGATCGTCGCGATCACGAGGGCGCCGCGCACCGAGGGGATCTTGATCGAGAAGATCGTGCGCCACGCGCCGGCTCCGTCGAGCGATGCCGCCTCGTACATGTCGGTCGGGATCGTCTTCAGCGAGGAGTAGAAGATCAGCATGTTGTAGCCGACGAACTGCCACGTCACGATGTTGCCGATAGAGACCAGGATCCACTCCCGCGCGAAAGGGGTGATGAGGTCGCTGCCGAGCAGGTCGTTGAAGTTGGACGTCAGACCGAACTGGTCGCCGTAGATGTAGCCCCACATGAGCACTGCGACGACGGCGGGCACGGCGTAGGGCAGGAAGATCAGGATGCGGAAGAAGGATGCTCCGCGCAGTCGTGCGCTGTCGAGTGCCAGGGCCGCGGCGAGGGCGAGGATCAGCATGATCGGCACCTGCACGACGAGGAACAGCACGACGCGGCCGAACGCTTCCCAGAACTGCGGGTCGGTGAGAGCGCGCACGTAGTTGTCGAACCCGACGAACGCGGTGCCGCCGATCAGCTTCTCCTGGAAGAAGCTGAGGTACAGCGCGTAGGCGAGCGGTGTGAGGAACACCAGGGCGAACACGACCATGAACGGGCCGACGAAGGCCCATCCCTTCCAGTCGCGCTTTTCACGCCGGCGGATGCCGTGGTCCGCCAGGGCTGCGGAATCTTGAGTCGTCATTGACGAGAACCTTCTTAGAGATCGGGCGCTCACTGCGCCGTGTGTCAACGTCAACATATTCGATGCGCTGCTAGTGTGTCAACGTCAACACATGAATGGATGAGTGCTCGTGACCTCGGAACAGTCGGCAGAGCCGCCGCAGCGGCGGCGAGACCCCTCCATGGAAGACGTGGCCAGAGAGGCCGGAGTCTCCGGACAGACCGTCTCGCGGGTCGTGAACGCGCGCGGCTACGTCGGCGCGGCCACGAGGGAGCGCGTCGAAGACGCCATGCAGCGGCTCGGCTACCGGCCCAACAGCGCCGCCCGCGCACTGCGTTCAGGCCGATTCCGCGCGATCGGCGTGATCATGTTCTCCTTCAGCTCCTACGGCAACCAGCGCACGCTCGACGCGATCGCGGTGCGGGCCTCGCAGATGGGGTACGCGCTGACGCTGATCCCCGTGGAGTCCAGTGCTCGTGACACCGTGGCAGGCGCCTTCCGCCGCCTCGAGGAGCACGCGGTCGACGGCATCATCATCGTGATCGAGGCGCATCAGCTCGATGAGGCCGAAGTGGAGATCCCCGACGGACTGCCCGTCGTGCTGGTCGACTCCAACCGGGGAGCGACTCACCCCTTCGTCGACACAGACCAGGCCCAGGGCGCGCGGCTCGCGACCGAGCATCTGCTCGAACTCGGCCACGAGACCGTCTGGCACGTCGCTGGACCGGCGAAGTCGTACTCCGCCGAGCGCCGTCGCGAGTCCTGGCAGCGGACGCTCGAAGCCCGCGGGGTCGTCGCGCCCGAGCCGCTGCAGGGCGACTGGACGGCCGAATCCGGCTACCAGGCAGGTCTCCGGTTGCGCGACGACGACCGGGTCACCGCGGTCTTCGCCGCGAACGACCAGATGGCGATCGGCGTCGTGCGTGCGTTCCGTGAGGCCGGGCGCGACATTCCGGCCGACGTCAGCGTGGTCGGCTTCGACGGCCTGCCTGATGCCGCGCAGCTGTGGCCGCCGTTGACCACCGTGCAGCAGCATCCTGAGAAGGTCGGCGCACTGGCGGTCGACGCGCTGCTCGTCGAGCTCGACGGCGGAGAGCGCACGCAGACTCCGCTGGTCGGCACCGAGCTCGTCGTGCGCGAGAGCACCGCCCCGCCTCGGGCGATCTGAGTCGGCAGCGCGGGCGAGCCTGCGATCAGGGCTTCGCGGCCGCGTCGGCGCCGTCTCTTCGCCGCATCGACACGTGTGCCGGGATGCCGCGCGAGAACAGGATCGACAACAGGCTGATCAGGATCAGCCCCACGAAGGACACGCGAAGCGACGACAGCTGCGACTCGCGATAGATGTCGGCGAGTTCGCTCGAGTCCTCGTCGCTGAGGCCGGCCGCCTCGCCGATCCCCGCGACGTCCGCTGCGGGCACCACCGTGACCCCGCGGTCTGTCGCGGCACTCACCGTCTCGCGCACGTCGCTCGGAAGATCGCTCACAGCCACTCCTGAGGCGAACGAGGTCGACAGTGCACCGATCAGCAGCGATCCGATCAGCGCCGTTCCGAGCGATGAGCCGAGATTCTGGAAGACCCCCTGCAGTCCGCCTGCCTCGCTCGTGTCCTTCTCGCTCACGCTCGACATGTTGACGTTGCCGAGCTGTGAGGCCAGCAGCCCCAGGGCACTGCCGGCGAGGAACATGCCGACCGCGAACAGGCCGCCGCGGAGATCCTCGGTCACCGAACCGAGCAGCAGCACGGCACTGAGCACCAGGATCGACTGTCCGACCCGCACGATCCGACGCGGGGACCACCGGCGCGACAGCGCGGTGCCGACGATAGAGAAGAGGATCAACGAGACCGAGAGCGGGAAGATCTTGAGACCAGTCTCGAGCGCATCGAATCCGAGCGTCATCTGCAGGTAGACCGGGACCATGAAGAACAGCCCTGCCGTCACGGCATACTGGGCGCCGAGCACCGAGAGGCCGCTGCGCAGAGTCGTGATCGAGAGGAGATCCGGCTGCATGAGAGATGGGCGGCCCAGACGGATCAGTCGTCGCTGCCAGCCGATGAACAGCGCGATCAGAGCGGCTCCGAGCGCGATGTACCAGGTGGTCAGCGAGACGCCGAGGGGCGCGACCGGGACGCCTGCGATCTCGGGTGTGTAGAGGGGCACCACCCATCCCCACGTCTTGCTCTGCAGCATGCCGAAGACGATCAGGACGAGGCCGGCCGAAGAGAGCAGCACGCTGACGATATCGATGCGGATGCGCTGTCGCGCGGTGGAATCGGTGATGATGCGAGCGCACACGACGACGCCCAGCATGATCACGACTTCGGCGACGAAGACGAACCGCCAGCTGGAGTAGGTGGTCACCGCGCCGCCGATCAACGGACCGGCCGCGACCGCCGCACCCGACACGGCGCCGATGACGGCGAAGGCCGTGACGCGCGCTGCGCCCCGGTAGTTGTCGGCGACGAGTGCGGCGATCGCGGGGATGACGAGCACCGCACCCAGCCCCTCGATGATCGACCAGCCCAAGAAGAGGAACCCGACGGACGGGCTCAGCGCGGTGATGAGGGAGCCTGCGGCGTAGACGCACGAACCGATCACGAAGGCGCGGCGTCGCCCCCACACGTCGCCGAGCTTGGCCCCGAGAAGCATGAACGCCGCCATGGTCAGCGTGTAGAACGTGATCGCCGCCTGCATCGCCGTCACGGACGTGTCGAGATCGCTCACGACCGTCGAGATCGACACGTTCATGACCGTGCCGTCGAGCACCATGACGAACTGCGCGGCGCCGAGGACGATGACGACGTTCCACTTCTTCATGAGGTCTCCTCAAATGCGGATGCGGATGCGGATGCGGATGCGGATGCGGTCTCGTGCGCGGGCCGGCGGTTGCCGCGCATGATCCGCGCCACGGCCGTGATCAGGAACAGCTGTCCGGTGATCGCCTCGGCGACGGCGATCCCCTGCACGGCTGGGCTCACCGGCACGATGTTGCCGTAGCCGGTGGTCGTGAGGGTGGTGAACGAGAAGAACAGCTGGCTCGAGAGCGAGTCGACGACTTCCGGGCCGAAGGTCGGAACGACGGTCAGAAGCGCGACGAGGTTGTAGACGAGGGCGAAGAACATGCCCACCAGTGCGTACGCCGAGATCGCGGCGAGCAGAGCCTCGGTGTCCAGGCCCCGACGCCGCACCTGGTGTCGGATGATCGCCACCGGTGCGACGAGGAAAGCGAGCATCGATGCCGCCGACAGCGCGATGTCGAGAGCCTGTCCGCGCAGGTCGAGAACCGCGACGAGGATCGCCGCGATGCCCGCGACCGTGAGCACGATCCAGGCGAGGCGCTGCACCCGCCGATGCGCGTCGGTCACTCGAAGTACGACGGCCACAGTGAACAGCTGCACCACGAACGCCGACGGGCTCGGGTCTGCCGTGTCCTGAGCGGCGCACAGCACATAGGTGAGCACGAGAAGAGCGAGCACGAGCCAGTATCCAGACGGCCATCCCGACGCCGATCTCGCGACGTGGGCCCCGAGAGTCGCGGGTTCACGCATCGTGTCTCCGGATCCCATGGAGGAGCCTCACACGGATCCGTGTTCGTGCGGCAGGCGTCCCGACGCCAGAGCCGCCTGCAGCGCCAGGAAATCGCTGTCGTTCTGGTCCGCGTAGACCGCGGCGAAGTCCGCGATCGCCTCCTCGAACGTGTCGCTGCGCCCCAGATACCCCGCGATCTGCACGCGATCGCCGGATCGGGAGTGGGCTCGCGCCAGCGTCTCCCCGCAGATCCGCGCATACAGGGTCGCACCCCGCACGGTCATCGCGTCCGGGTCGACTGCGCCTTTGCCGTCCTGCAACTGCCGGATGTAGAAGTCGCGGCGCTGCCCGTCGAGGCCGACCATGGAGTGCCATCCGAGGAAGATGTCGCTGGACGCCTGCATCACCCGCTGGCCCCGCACGACCCGCTCCGCGTGGTCGTCGTACTCGCTCGGCCCGAGAAAGCGCTCGAGGACGGATGCCTGAGCCTCCTTCGCCTGGAGGAGCAGAGGGTCGTCGTCGTCGCGTCCGCTGAGGAGGATCACCCAGGCGCGCGTGCCCACGCTTCCGACGCCGACCACCTTTCGAGCCATGTGACGGTACCGGTACTCGGCGATCGGATGCCGTTCGCCGCCGAGCGTCGTGCGATATGCGCCCAGCACCTGATGCATGACATCCGCTTCGTCTGCCGCACGCCCCGCTTCGCGGATGAGGTCCTCGACGGGGACGATCAGCGGCGGCGCCGAGACGATGCGCAAGTGGCCGTCGACGACACGCACCAGCTTCTTGAAGGCCTTACGATGATCGCGTCGTCGCGCCTTGTCGATCGTCGCGTCCAGGCGGCGAACCTCCTCATCGCCCACCCGCTGGTCGAGGTGCGCCTCGCGGATCGACAGCCTCGCGCGCTCCGCGTCGAGTCGGTCGTACCAGGCATCGAGCACGGTCGACTTCGACGCGGCCCTCATCGCCGTGCGATAGCCGTGCGCTGCGGCGACGACGCAGGCACGCACCTCCTCGGCGCTGAAACCGCGCTGTCTGCCGGCCACCGCGAAACTCGCCGCGAGTCGTTTGACATCCCATTCGAACGGGCCCGGAAGCGTCTCATCGAAGTCGTTGATGTCGAAGATCAGGTGGCGCTCGGGGGTGCTGAACAGGCCGAAGTTCGACAGGTGCGCGTCTCCGCAGAGCTGCGCGATGATCCCCGTGTGCGCGGACGAGGCGAGGTCCGAGGCCATGAGCAGGGCCGCCCCGCGGTAGAAGGCGAGCGGCGACGCGGCCATGCGCGCGTAGCGCACCGGTGTGAGCTCCTGGACCCGTGATCGTCCCTGCTCCTCGAGCAGATCGATCGGGTCCGGCCGGTCCGAGGCCGGTGACCATACTCCGAGCTGCGCCCGAGGCATCCGCGATCGAGCGGCACGTCCTTCATCACGTCGCTCGGCGAACGGCTTCGCGACCTCCGATCGCCGGGTCATGAGCTGGCCCGGCCGAGAGGATCGGCGGAGGTGGCATCCGCCTTCTCACCTGCGACGCCCTCGAGCACGTCGTCCTCGGACTCCGCGACGTCGATGGCGTCGACATCGGCATCGGCATCGGCATCGGACGGCGGACGTTCGACCACCTCCAGAACGAGGACGACGAGCAACGACAGCACCAGCGTCCACAGCACGAGCGCGGGGCTGAGCGGCCGGACGAACAGCACGACCGCCGCACCCGCCACGATGATCACGCCCCTCAGGAGAGAGCGTCGCGAGTACAGCCACGTGCCGACGCGACCGCTGCTCAGGCCGCGCCGTTCCAGAGCCTCGCGCACCGAGGCGGCGCCACCGTGGACGACGGCTCGCAGCCGTCGTGGAACATCGAAGGGGCCCGCGAACCACCCGACCACGGCGGTGACGAGCGCGAGTACGAGCACAGCCACGGCCGTGTCGCGCATGGCACCGCCGACCAGTTCGTAAATGGCGCCCCCGGCATCCGCGGGGATGCCGTTGCTGCGCAGAGCGGCGTCGAAGAACACCCTGCCGACTGCGAGGCCCGCGAGCACGATCAGCATCACGAGACCGAGGGAGAGCGCTGCGGTGACGAGCGCGACCGAGCGCCGTCGAGCGGCGACCACCCCGGCGGTGAGGAAGAGGATCGCCACCCAGGGCAACCACAGCCCGGCCGCCACCACCAGCTCGTACGCGAGCTGGACGGAGGCGAGGGAGTCGACCTGCGCGACCGTGATCGTGCGATCGACCGTCGGAATCGACGCCGCGAATCCGACCCCCTGGTCGACGAGCACATCTTTCGCGGCGTCGATGATCGGCGCCAGCTGAATCCCGATGGTGCCGTCGGAGCCCAGGGCGATGGCCGCATCCGGATCGTTCTGCAACGCGGACACCACCTGCGAGTGGCTGACGCGGAGCGCGCTCGCCCAGACGTTCGCGAACGCTTCGGACTCGACGAAGCGCTCGACCACGGTGCCCACGAGCGACTGGAGCCCTTGTGCGGCGGGGCCCTTGAGCAGTTGCAGCGCGCGAGTCGCCGCGGGGCCGGTGCCGAGATCGATGACGCCGTCGATCACGTCCGTGGTGAGGGTCGGTATGTCGACCTGCCCCTCGATCGCCTCGACCACCTGGTCGGTGACCGCGGACTGCACGGCAGGATCGCTCGCGAGCACGCTGTAGCTCGCGACGAATCGGTCGGTGTCGGTGAGCTGCACGTTGGCCCAGGCGGCGACGAGGGCGACGGGGGCGATGAGCGTTCCCAGCACGATCAGGACGGTGGCCGAGAGCGTGCGGCCCCACCCGCGGGACCGGCGGCGCGACACGGCCGGATCAGTCGTCGGCACGGGGGCCGCCGCCGGGGTGCCCCCGCGGAGCGCGCTGTTCTCGGCTTCGAGGGCGGCCAGGCGCCGTTGCAACTCCTGGACTGTGGATCGTGCCATGGGATTCTCCCTCCTCAGACTTTCGCGTTCTGACGCGGGATATGGACCTGCTTGATGACCAGGAGGATCGCTGCGGTGATCGGGATCGACACGAGAGCGCCGAGCAGGCCGAGCAGGGCCCCGCCGATGAGCGCTCCGATGATGACGAGCGACCCCGGCACCGCGATCGCCCTGTTCATGATGCGCGGCGTCAGCAGATATGCCTCGAACTGCATGTAGATCAGATACAGCACCGAGAAGATCAGTGCGAGCAGGGGGTCGGAGAAGAGCGCGACGATCGAGGCGAAGATCCAGTACGTGACCGGGCCGATCAGCGGTATCAGAGTGATCAGGAAGGCGGCCAGCCCCATGAACGCAGGGGCCGGGAGTCCGAGGACCAGATGCAGCAACGTCGCGAACACCGCGTTGCAGGCGGCGAGCACCACCATCCCGATGAGGTATCCGCCCACCGAGTCGGTGATCTGCTCCGTGAGCGATCGGAGTCTTGCTCGGTCGCGTGCCGGCGCGAGGGAGTAGAACGCGGACTTGATCGACGTCAGGGAGGCGAGGAAGTACAGCGTGAGCACGACGACGATGATGACGCCGGAGACCGCGTTGCCGACGGTGAAGCCCACGGCGAGCACCCCGCCTCCGACGGCGAGCAGGTTGCCCGGATCCGCGAAGAACGCCGCGAGTTGATCGAGGGCGGTTCCGAGCACGTCTCCGACCTGCGCTTCGAACGCTCTGTACGCCTCCGAGGTGCGGAAGTCCGCGATGGCCGCGGGTACGGAGCGTGCGAACTCTCCGAGCTGCACCAGAGCGGGTGGCAGGATGAACCCGATCACCACGGCGAGGAAGACGATGAATCCGCCCGAGACGATCAGCAGTCCGCGCGTGCGCGACACCCGGTGTGCCTCCAGCCATCGGATCACCGGGTCGAGGCCGAGCGCGACGAAGATGGCGATGGCGATGTAGATCAGGATCGTGGCGACAGAACTCGCGGCGACGCCGAGTACGAACGCGCCGAGCCCGCCGAGGACCAGCGCGAAGCCGAACAGCAGAGGGCGCGTGACAGTGATCTGGATGCTGCGTGGTCGGGATTCACGCGAGGCGCGCCGAAGCTGAGGGGGTGACTCCTCAGGCACGCTCGCATCGCTCACGGAGCCACTCTCGGGCGCAGGGCGCACGGCCGCGTCACCCTTTCAGGGCGATATACCGCGACGTCAGAGCAGCCCGAGGTCCTGAGCGCGCGCGACCGCGGAGTTGCGGTTGGGCACCGAGAGCTTCCGGTAGATGTGAGCCATGTGGGTCTTGATCGTGTTGGGCGACACATAGCAGCGGGCCGCGAGGTCGATGTTGGTCATTCTGGTGGGCAGGTACGCGAGAATCTCGAGCTCGCGATCCGTGAGCTGCTCGGCGAGTTGGGGCGACGATGCGCGGGCGCGACGCAGCAGGCTCGCCCGTTCCAGCACGCTGGCGCGGAACGTCGTCGACGTGCCGGGAAGATCGGCGATCAGCCGAATGACCTCGGGGCCGGCCCGCACGAAGACGGCGACCAGATCATGCTGTGACGCCAACTCCAGGGCCCTGTGCATGGCCTTCGCGCCCGCGCCGGCGCCCAGCTCGCGGGCGTCGAGCCATGAACGGAGGATGAGCTGCTCCACGCTGGCGCGGGGCATCGACTCGGGCGGCTCCGGGGAGACCGCATCGAGGTGGGCGCGAGCGAGGTCGGGGCGGTTCCGCGTCAGCGCGGCGGCCGTCGCCTCGAAGGACAGAGGAGACCAGCGTCCTGCCGGCGGATGATGCAACCCGCCGTTCGATGCGTGTGCGACGCGGAGTGCGCGAGCCTCCTCGGCTTCGAGCGCCGCCGCGACGATCGGAGGCGGAGTCGACGGCGGCCGATCGGCCTGGTCGACGATGTCTCCCTCGCTGCGAACTCTCACGAGGTGCGCGATCCACATCAGCTGAGTGCGGTGGTTCGCGGCGGCGCGGAGCGCGCCCTCGTGCAGAGACACCGCGGCGGAGGACGGTGTGGCTCGCTCGATCGATGCGAGCGCCGCGGCCAGGAAGGCATCCGCCGGCGACGGATGTGCGAGCAGGTGGGTCGCGGCGGCGAGGTCCAGTGCCTCCTCGGAGGCGGCCGCGGCAAGGCGCAGTCGTCCGGCCCATGCCTCCAGCAGCGCGAGTGAGCCGAGGACATGGACGCGGTACAGGCTGTACCGGGCCCCTGGCACGGTGAGCGCCTCGTCGAATCGTCGTCGCGCAGCGGCGAGATCGCCGGCGAGGAAGAGTGCGCGGCCCGCCGAGGTCAGCGAACTCGCGTGCAGCAGGTGCGGGTGTGTGAGGCCCAGCAGCTCGGGCGGGTGCAGATCAGGATGCTCGCGGAGCAGCGTCGTCGCCGATTCGGCAGCCTCCAGTGCGACGCGCGGATCGGGCCGGAACTGCACCCGCGCCGCGAGATAGGTGTGGATGATCGCCGATCGGGCCGGGGTGAGAGTCGGCCGTTCGGCCTGTTCGCGCAGCACGTCCTCGGCGCGGGCCGCGTCCCCGTTCATCATCAGCAGCATCCCGCGAAGGATCTCGAGATCTGGACGGGTCGTACGGAATTCTGCCGGCAGCGCATCCAGCCACCGGCTGACCGACACGGTGTCGTTGCGTTCAAGCACCTCGCGGCCGCGTCCCGAGATCACGGCCGCCGCTCGCTCCCACGACCCGGCTTCGAGGAGGTAGTCGATGGCAGAAGGCGCGTCGCCCCTCGCGAGATGCCAGTCGGCGGCGGCCGTGCGGATCTCGGTCGCCGCTCCGGGTTGCTCGGCCTTCAAGCGGTAGCGCAGGAGTTCTCGGAACATCGGGTGGAAGCGGAACCACTCCCGATCCCGATCGAGGGCACCGATGAACATCGACTCTCTCTCCAGTGCCTCGAACAGCGAAGTCGCGTCGTCGACGGAGAGGATCGACTCGACGAGTTCTGCGGACATCCGGTCGAGGACCGAGAGGCGCAGCAGCAGCGATCGCCGCTCGGCAGGCTGCTGGGCCAGCGCCTGTTCGCTCAGATACTCGGAGATGAGGCGATCGGTGCCCCGAAGCTCACTCGCGAAGTGCTCCGGGTCGTCTTCGCTGCGCAGACCGAGACCGGTCAGCACGACACCGGCGGCCCATCCTTCGGTCCTTTCCATCACGGCGGCCAGAGTGCGGGCACTGACCGGAGAGCCGATGATCCGTTCGAGCAGCGTCGCGCTCGCGGTCTCGTCGAAGGCGAGGTCGCGCTGTCTCAGCTCGAGCAGCGAGTGGCTGAGTCGATGACGACCCCAGCCGAGGCCGTAGTCGATGCGCGAGGAGAAGATGAGGTGGGTGTGGTCGGGAACGTTGTCGGCGAGCCACCAGAGGTCGGGCAGCAACGGTGATCCGGCGAGATGGTGCAGATCGTCGAGCACGAGGACGACGGGGGGATGCTCGCGGAACACACCGACGAGAGAGTCGAGCACGGGACGCCCGATGGTTCGCGCGTTGAGTGCGTGCGGCCGTCCGAGATCCACTTCTCCGCTGCCATCGGGCCGCACCGCGCTCAGCAGATGATCGAGGAGACGGCGTGGATCACTGTCCGCGGGCTCCAGCCCGATCCACATGACACGCACGTCGGGGTGCGAGGCCGCCCACTGCGACAGCAGCACCGTCTTGCCCGATCCGGCCGGAGCGACGACCACGCTGAGGGGCGCGTTCAGCGTGGCGTCGAGTCGGCTACGCAATCGTGGTCGCTCGACGGCGTGAGCCGGCGGGGGAGGTATGGCTGTCATCGGCGATTCCGGTGTCAGTATGCCAGGGCGTGGTCGCATCATCCAGAGCCACTTCAGATCATCCGCAGAGGATGAGGAACCCCGCGACACGCGCAACCATGATGGGACCGTCGCGCTCGCGCGTCCATGTTGCTCGTGCATTCCAGGGAGGCGGCCGTCATGACACGGGTCTTCGAAGTGCTCATCCGCGGACGGATGAGTCCAGAGCTCTCACAGGCGCTGGGCGGGTTCACAGTGCAGGCCCGTCCCGGCGGACTGACGAGCATCCTCGGACCGGTCGATGATCAGCCGCGTCTGCTGGGCCTTCTCGGAGCGTTCGACGAGCTCCACATCGAGGTCATCTCGGTGAATCCCGTGCCTGCACCCGACCCAGGGTCACCCGGGCAGGGTGACGCGGGCGCATCCGCGCCTGGCTAGCTTCGGATCTGGCACTCACCATCTCCGATCGAAAGGGATCGCGCATGTCCATCTGGGATCTCGTGGCCTGGTTCTTCTGGTCCTTCGTCTTCATCTCCTACCTCATGGTCGTCTTCACGATCATCGGTGACATCTTCCGAGACAGTTCTCTGAACGGGTGGCTGAAGGCGGCGTGGATCATCTTCCTCGTCTTCCTCCCGTTCCTCACCGCACTCGTGTACCTCATCGCGCGCGGGCAGGGCATGGCGCAGCGGCGAGGCGAGCAGATCGCCGAACTGCAGGCGGCTCAGACCGCCTACATCCGGGAGACAGCGGGGTCTTCGCCTGCGGACGACATCACGAAGGCTCGCGGACTTCTCGACTCGGGCGTGATCACCCAGGCCGAGTTCGAGACGCTCAAGGCGAAGGCGCTCGCGTCCTAGCCGAGCGCGGGAGCGGTCGAGAGCCCGAGGGGGATACCCGTCGACTCACTCCGTGACTGTCGGCTCAGGCGACCGCCTCGGTGGCTCCCTCGATGTTCCGGAGGAACAGCAGCAGCCAGGTGAAGATGATGAGGAACGCGACGAGCTCGACAGCCGTGAGCGTGTAGTACCCCGTGGCGAAGAACACGGCGAGCACGACGATGCTCGCCACGAACACGTAGCCCAGGGTCAGGAAGACCTGGGCGGTTCCCGGAACCGTGCGGCGCAGCCCGATGACCATCGCCACGAACACCACCACCATCCCGGTGGCGCACAGATTATGCAGCGCGAGGAACCTGTCGACCGGGAAGAGCCCGACACCCGCGAGCAGCACCCCCATAACGGTCAGCTTGAGTCGGACGATGCGACGCCCTCGCGCCGCGCGGGCAGAGTGTGCGGGGATCGACGCGGTTCCGAAGTGGGCGACCGTCGTCACGATGACTCCAGCGATGATCAGAGTGACGTTGAAGGTGAGGGCAGACACGTCGTCGGTCACTCCGAGGCTGCTGAGATGCAGCTTCCACCACTGGTCGTCCGATGCGCTGAGCATGCTCGCGAAGGTGCCCACCACGAGGAACAGCATGAGCACCACGGAGAGCATTCCGGGGCTCATGTTCGCCGCTGACAGCGCGACGAGGTAGGCGGTGCATGCCATCGCGGCGCCGGCGAGCACGGCACCGGCGAAGGTGAAGACCTCCGCGCCGACGAAGCTGCGTTCCACGATGTCGGCGATCGCGATCCATCCGAGGAGAGCGATGATGCCGTGGGCGATCGCCAGGGCCGCGATGTCGAACCACCGCATCCTCGCGTGCGACACACCCGCTGCGGGCTGGACTCGAGCGAGCGAGCGCGCTGCGACGAACACCACGATCGCGGTGATCGCCGCGCCGATCGCGGCGAACTGACCGATCGAACCGGGGCCGGAGATCGGCATCGTGCGTCCCCAGAAGGCCAGCAGCGCGACGCAGGATCCGATGATCAGCGTGGCCGCGCTGACGAGCAGCGCCGCGGATTCCCGCGACCTGGCGTTCGCGAGCGGGTGTCGCAGTACGGAAGTGAGTGACAGTCGGTCCGTCATGCCGCTCATCCTGACGCCGCCTTCGGCGGGCCGCGTCACCCGAGAAGTGTGATGATCCTGCATGGCGTTCGAGGAACACTGGAGGCAGATGAGGGGCTGGAGGCGGACATGACCGAACTGACCATAGGCACGATGACAGACGATGCGGATGCATCGGTGCACCTGGACGCACGCCGTTTCAACCGGCACACGTTCTGGTGCGGGCAGAGCGGCAGCGGCAAGACGTACGCGCTCGGCGTCGTGCTCGAGCAGCTCCTGCTGCGTACCGAACTGCCGATGCTCATCCACGATCCGAACGCCGACTTCGTGAGGCTGGCGGAGACGAGAGCGGGCGCGTCGACCGAGCATGCGGCCGCCATCGCGCAGACCGACATCCGCGTGTTCCGATCGGGCCACGGAGAGGGCGACAAGTTGCACGCTCGATACGTCGATCTGTCTCCGGCTGCGAAGGCCGCGGTGCTGCAGATCGACCCGATCGCGGATGCTGAGGAGTACAACGCACTGCTGCACTGGTCGGTGAGCACCACGGACTTCGACACCGACGAGATGCTCCGTGACTTCCGGGCGTCCGGCGATCCCGCGTACATCCGGCTCGCGAATCGGATGGAGAACCTGCAGGTGCTCGAGTGGGATCTGTGGTCGCGAGGCGCGGGCTCCGTCGTCGACGTGCTCGATGAGCGGCCGCGGGCGACCGTTCTGGATCTCGGCGGATTCGATCACCCCGCCGAGCCGAAGGTCGCGGCACTCGCGGTGCTCGAGTCGCTGTGGATGCAGCGCGAGAGCCGTCGTCCGCTCCTCATCGTGATCGACGAGGCGCACAACCTCTGCTCGCCCGAGCCGCGCACCGCCGTCGAGAGAGCTCTCACCGAGAGGCTCGTTCAGATCGCGGCGGAGGGACGCAAGTTCGGTCTCTGGCTCTTCCTGTCGACGCAGCGGCCGACCAAGATCCACCCCAACGTGCTGTCGCAGTGCGACAACCTCGGCCTGATGCGCGTGAACGCCCCGCGGGACATCGCCGAGCTGGCCGAGGTGTTCGGCTTCGTCGGGGAGGACGACATCCGCCGGGCCCAGGGGTTCGCTCAGGGGCAGGCGCTGTTCGCCGGTGGGTTCATCGCCCAGCCGACGTTCGCGCAGATGGGGGAGCGGCTGACCGAGGAGGCCGGAGCCGACGTGCGGGTGCCGTTGCGCTTGTGACCGAGTGGTCTGCGGATCAGCGCCAGATCGCCGCGATGCCGGCGTTGAGCGCCGTCAGGATGCCGACGACCCAGAACATCGCGACAGGCACGGACCCGGACTTGCGCTGCTTCGAGGTGCCGATGCCGAGCAGGGCGCCGATCACGAGGAGCACGACGAGCTTCGTGCCGATCTTGGCGTAGTTCATCTCGACGCCCTCGGGGAGTCCCCATGGTGCGGCGAGTGCGAGGCCCGCGATCGCGGCGATCGTCATGCCGATGCTCATCAGACGCGTGAACTCGCGCTTGCCGCCGAAGGCCTGCGCCGCCCAGGCGCCGAAGAGCACCGCGAAGCCGATCAGGTGGACGAACAGAACGACGTGGCGCAGAGTCTCCATGCCCTCACGCTACGAGCACGCGGGGTGCGCGCGCCAGCAAGGGCAGGCTGACCTCTCAGCCGCGCAGCGCGCGCACGAGGAGAGCGGTGCGCAGTGCGGCATCCGCAGCCTCCGCGCCCTTGTCCTCCTTCGAGCCCTCCAGACCGGCACGGTCGAGCCCCTGCTTCTCGTCGTCGAGCGTGAGCACGCCGAAGCCGACAGGCTTGCCCGCATCGAGCGAGACGCGGGTCAGCCCGTCGGTCGTCGCGGCCGAGACGTACTCGAAGTGCGGGGTTCCGCCGCGGATGATCACGCCGAGGGCGACCACGGCATCGGCCCCGCCCGCGAATGCGGCCTGAGCGGCGAGAGCGAGCTCGAACGAACCAGGCACGCGCACGAGCCGATATGCGGCGTCGGCCTCGTCGAGCACGCGCTGCGCACCGGCGATCAGTCCGTCGGTGATGACATCGTGCCACGTGCCGGCCACGATGACGACCTTCAGCCCGCGTCCGTCGATCTTCTCGGTCTTGGGTGCTCCTGCGCCGCTCATACGTCGTCCTTCCGTCCGTCGGCGAGAGCCTCTGCGAGCTCCGCCTCTCCGATGATGTGACCCATCCGGTCACGCTTGGTCTCGAGGTACTGGTGGTTGTTCGGCCCGACGCCGACGATCAGCGGCACCTGCTCGACGACGTCGAGTCCGAGGCCGCGCAGCTGTTTCACCTTGTCGGTGTTGTTCGTCAGCAGGCGCACCTTCGACACTCCGAGGTCGGCGAGGATTCCGGCCGCGGCCGCATAGTCGCGGGCATCGGCCGGCAGCCCCAGCGCGAGGTTGGCGTCGACCGTGTCGAGGCCCTCCTCCTGCAGGCTGTAGGCGCGGAGCTTGTTGATCAGCCCGATGCCCCGGCCCTCATGGCCCCGCATGTAGATGACGACGCCACCGTCCTGCTCGATCGCGTCGAGAGCGGCATCGAGCTGGGGGCCGCACTCGCACTTGAGCGATCCGAAGGCCTCGCCGGTCAGACATTCCGAGTGCACGCGCACGAGAGCCGTCTCGCCCAGCTCACCCGATACGACGGCGATGTGGTCGGTGCCGGTCACCCTGTCTTTGTAGGCCAGGAAGCGAAACGTGCCGTGCGTGGTGGGCACAGTGGCATCCGCACGCAGGCTCACGCGCCGGCTGGCGCGTTCGGGAGACCAGCCGGTGGGGTCGATCTCGTTGAGATGGGCGATGAGCTGCTCGATCGTGATGACCGGCACCCCGTCGCGTGCACCCAGCTCGATGAGCCCGGGAAGCCGCATCATGCTGCCGTCCTCGGCGACGACCTCGGCGATCGCGCCCACCGGGCGGAGACCGGCGAGCTTCATCAGATCGACCGCGGCCTCGGTATGACCGCTTCGCTCGCGCACTCCGCCGTCGACCGCGCGGAGGGGAAGCACGTGTCCCGGGCGGATGATACTCGTCGCCGTCGACTCGGGGTTCGCCAGGACGTTCAGCGTGTGGGCGCGGTCGTGCGCGCTGATGCCGGTGGTCACGCCCTCGGCCGCGTCGACGCTCACCGTGTAGGCGGTCGACCGTGCGTCCTCCGACGCCGCGACCATCGGCTGCAAGTTGAGGTTGTCGGCGAGGTCGGCGGGCATCGGCGCGCAGATGAAGCCGGATGACCAGCGAACCGTCCAGGCGACCCACTCGGGTGTGGCGAGCTCGGCCGAGAGGATGACATCGCCCTCGTTCTCGCGGTTCTCGTCGTCTGCGACGAGCACCGGTCGCCCGGCGCGAAGGGCCTCGAGGGCCTCGGTGATGGTGGAAAGGCTCATCGCGAGCCTCCTTCCGGTGCTGCCCTGAACGCCAGCAGACGTTCGACGTGGCGGGCGAGGATGTCGGTCTCGAGGTTCACGCGGTCGCCGACCGCGCGTGAGCCGAGGGTGGTGGCGGCGAGGGTCTCGGGAATGAGCGAGATCTCGAACCAGTGGGTATCGACGTCGACGGGGCTGACCGCGCTCACGGTGAGCGAGGTGCCGTCGACCGAGATGGAACCCTTGTCGACCACGAGCGGCGCGAGGTCGTCGGGCAGCGCGATGCGCAGCACGCTCCACTGCTCGCCGGGGCGCACCTCGAGCACACTGCCGACACCGTCGACGTGCCCCTGCACGATGTGACCGCCGAGGCGGGCGCCGACGGGCATCGCCTTCTCGATGTTGACGCGGGTGCCGACGGTCGCTCCACCGAGAGCGGCCACGTCGAGGGTCTGCTTCATCACATCGGCGTCGAAGGTGTCGGCCGTCGAGTCGACGACGGTGAGGCAGACGCCGGAGACCGCGATGGATTCGCCGTGCACGGCGTCGGAGACCGCCTTGGGGGCGCGAACAGTCAGGCGCCAGCCGTCTCCGGCGGGCGCGATCGCGGTGATCTCGCCGATCTCCTCGATGATTCCGGTGAACATCAGGCGGCTCCTTCTTCAGTGGTGAGCACGGGGTGTGCGACGGCGAGCAGGTCTGCGCCGAGGGGCAGCCACTCCTCGACCGTCAGGCGTCTGGCGGCGTCCATGGTGCCGACGCCGATGTCGGTGAGTGCCGGCCGGTCACCGCCCAGCAGCACTGGTGCGATGTAGGCGAGCATGCGGTCGGCGAGTCCGGCGGCGATGAAGGCGCTCGCCAGGGTCGGGCCCCCTTCGACGAACACGCTCTGGATGCCGCGCGAGTGCAGCTCGGTGAGCACGGCGCTCAGGTCGTGGGTGTCGAAGAAGAGCGGCGTCTCCGGGTGCCGACGGATCGCCGCGTCGTCGGGGGTCTGGCGAGAGCCGATCACGACGGGGATCGGCTGGTGCTCGTGGAGCGCATCGCCGTCGCGCGCTGTCAGCGAGGGGTCGTCAGAGAGCACGGTGCCGGTGCCGACGACGATCGCGTCTGCAGCGGCTCGACGTCGATGGACGTCGGCCCTGGCCTCCGGCCCGGTGATCCACTGGCTGCTGCCATCGGATGCCGCCGCGCGGCCGTCGAGGGACTGGGCCCATTTCACGGTGACGTGCGGGCGCCCCAGGCGCTGAGCGGTGAGCCAGCCGTCGATGATGCTGCGGGCGACATCGGCCTGTTCGCCCGAATCGACGCTCACGCCCGCAGCGCGGAGACGATCTCCGCCGCCGCCCGAGACGTCGCCGGGGTCGTCGAGGGCGTACACGACGCGCGAGACGCCCGCGTCGATGAGCGCGACGGCGCACGGGCCGGTACGCCCGGTGTGGTTGCAGGGCTCGAGGGTGACGACGGCGGTCGCACCCTCGGCCGCGCCGGGTGCGAGCTTCGAGAGAGCATCGACCTCGGCGTGCGGGGTGCCGGCACCGTGGTGCCAGCCTTCGGAGATGATCTCGCCCTCGGGGGAGAGGATGACGGCTCCGACCTGAGGGTTCACACCTCGAGGGCCGAGTTTGGCGAGCTCGAGCGCACGGGCCATCGCCCGACGTTCCGCCTCGTTCACTGCCATCCGTGGTCCTCTCTGAGGCTCCGGGGGTTCTCCTCGAGAGGAGGCGTCGGCAGAACGCGCGCGCGGCGGCGCACCGTGCTGCCTCCCTTCCGGACTAGCGAGGCTGCGCCTCGCACCACCGTCGGTCCCGGAATTCCACCGGATCGGCATCTCGGAGAACCGAGACGCTCGCGGACTGTCACCGCCGGTTCGGATTCTCACCGACCCCGGAGCACGTTGATGCTCTGAGTGTACTCAACACATCCGACTGCGTTTCATTCCGCGTCGAAGTGCTACTTGAGCAGCCGTGACAGGCGGCGATCAGCGAGCGGCTTGCCCCCGGTCTGACAGGTCGGGCAGTACTCCAGCGAGCGGTCGGCGAAGAAGACGCTGCGCACGGTGTCACCGCACACGGGGCAGGACTCGCCGCGGCGGGCGTGCACCTGCATCCCTCGGCGCTTGGCGTCTTTCAGGTCGGCCGGAGGCTTGCCCGAGGCCTCGGCCACGGCATCCGTCAGCGTCGTCTGCATCGCCGCGAACAGGCGGTCGACCTCGTCATCGTCGAGCTTGTCGGCGATCGCGTACGGCGACATGCGCGCCGCGTGCAGGATCTCGTCGGAGTAGGCGTTGCCGATCCCGGCGATCACACTCTGGTCGCGCAGCAGCCCCTTGATCTGGGTCCGGCGTCCGTCGAGCAGCCCGGCGAACACGTCACGGGTGAACGTCTCCTCGAGTGGATCCGGGCCGAGGCGGGCGATGCCGGGCACCTCGTCGGGGTCGCGCACGACGTAGACGGCGAGCGACTTCTTCGTGCCCGCCTCGGTGAGGTCGAATCCGCTCTCGTCGTCGAGGCCCACCCGCACGGCGATGGGCGACTTGCCCGGCCTGATGAGGGTCGTCGGCAGTGTCTCGTACCATCGCAGCCAGCCCGCCTTGGCGAGATGGAAGACGAGGTGCAGGTCGTCGCCGCACGAGAGCACGATGAACTTGCCGCGGCGCGAGGCCGCGGTGATCTGCGCCCCGTGCAGAGAGATGTTCGGAGGGTCATAGGTCTTCAGGGCCGCGATGGCCCCCACACTCGTGCGGATGATCGTGCGCCCCACCGTGCGTTCGGCGAGGAATGCGGTCAGGCCCTGGACTTCCGGCATCTCAGGCATGCGCTCATCCTGCCACCGACGTCGGACACGCGGCTAGGGAGCCTCGTCAGAGGATCGGCCAGTCCACCGGAGCGCGATCGTCGGTCGCGAGGAGTCCGCCGAACCATCCGTCGTCACGCCCGCGGTCGCTGGTGAGCGCCTGGCGCCCCAGCCCCTCATACCGGAACCCGAGGGCGCGGGCGGCTCGGGCCGACGGGACGTTGCCCGCGACCGCGCGCCAGCCGAGGCGGGCGAGGCCGAGTTCGGCGAACCCCCAGTCGACGACGGCGCGAGCAGCCTCGACGAGGTAGCCGTTGCCGCGGGCGGACGCCGTGACCCAGTAGCCGATCTCGGCGTGCCCGCCGGTCGGGTGCTCGACGATGTGATGCAGACCGATCGAGGCCACCAGCTCGCCGTCGCGATAGGCGCACCAGATCGCCTGACTGCCATCGGCCCACCACTCGCCGATCAGCCGGACGTACCCTTCACCGTGCTCGCGGGTGTAGGGGCTCGGCACGGTGGTCCACCGAGGGATCTCCGGATCCTGGCAGGCCGCGGTGATCGCGTCGATGTCGGACTCGTCCGGCACGTGCAGGACGAGGCGCTCGGTGGTGAGAGTGACCGGTTCCATCCCGGCATCCTACGGCTCGCGCAGCGCGGGTCCAGGTCAGTGCCGATGCCGGTGTCGGTGGTCGCGACTAGGCTTGTGCGGTGACTGTTCCGGGGATTCTGCGCGCCTTGGAAGAGGCGTCTCTTTTTCGTGACGCCCTCAGCTGGGCGCAGACCGACGCCGACCTCGGTCTCGTCGACGGCCTCGATGCTCCGGCGCTCGCCGGTCTGCTCGAGAAGCGCCGAGCAGCGGGGCATCCCGCGGCGCTCCTGACCGTCGTCCCGACGGGCCGACGAGCCGAGAGCCTCGCTGCCGCGCTCGGCGCGTACATCCCCGATGCCGAGGTCGTGACCTTCCCCGCGTGGGAGACGCTGCCGCATGAGCGCCTCAGCCCCAGCACCGACACGGTGGGCCAGAGACTGCAGACGCTGCGTCGCATCGCGGAATGGTCGGGCGATCACCCCCTCGTCGTCGTGGCCTCCGTGCGAGCCGCCCTCCAGCCGATCGCGGGCAACCTCGGTGAGATCGCGCCGCTCGAGCTGCGCACCGCGAGCCGCGGTCACGAACTCGACCACGTCGTCGAGCAGCTCGTCGAGCGTGCTTATTCGCGAGTCGACATGGTGTCGCGCCGCGGCGAGTTCGCCGTCCGAGGCGGCATCCTCGACGTGTTCCCCCCGATCTCGGAGCATCCGTTCCGCGTCGAGTTCTTCGGCGACGAGATCGACCAGATCCGCTCGTTCTCCGTCGCCGATCAGCGCTCGCTCCCGGGCGATGTCGACGGCGTCGATCTTCCGCCGAGCCGCGAGCTGCTGCTCACCCCCGACGTGCGCGATCGTGCGCGAGCGCTGATCGGCGGGTTCCCGGCGATCGCGGGCATGCTCGAGAAGATGGCCGAGGGCATCCCGGTCGAGGGCATGGAGTCTCTCCTTCCGGCGGTCTCCGGTCCGCTCAAATCGCTGGCGGAGTACCTGCCCGAGGGTGTCGCGACGGCTGTCGTCGACCCCGAGCGGTCGAGCGCCCGAGCGATCACGCTGGGCGAGACCAACCGGGAGTTCCTCGATGCGGCGTGGAGTGCGGCGACCTCCGGTGCGTCGGCTCCCATCGATCTCGGTGCCGGCGACTTTCTCACCATCGCCCGGCTGCGCGAGGTCGTGCGCGATCGCGGCGGCGTCTGGTGGCGCCTGAGCCCGTTCTCGATGGGGGGCGAGGATGCCGAGACCATCGACGCCTCGGTCATCCCGTCGTTCCACGGCAACGTCGACGGTGCGATCTCGTTCGTCGAGGCGAAGGTCGCAGACGGCTGGCGGGTCGTCGTGATCGCCGCCGGAGCGGGCCTCGTCGACCGTGCCCGCGACGTGCTCTCCGACCGTGGGATCGCCGCTCGCATCGTGTCCGAGCTGACCGACGCGCCTGACACCGGCGTCGCGACTCTCGTCACCGGCTCCGTCGAGGCCGGATTCCAGATCCCCGAGGCCAAGCTCGCTGTCCTCACCGACAACGAGTTCTACGGGCGCACGATCGGCGGCGACCAGCGCGTCGTCAAGAAGCTCGCGTCGCGCCGCAAGAACGTCGTCGACCCGCTGCAGCTCAAGCAGGGCGACTTCGTCGTGCACAACACGCATGGCATCGGCCGCTTCGTCGAGATGACGCAGCGCGAGGTCTCGACCGGCGGGCGCAACGCGACGAAGTCGGTGCGCGACTATCTCGTGCTCGAGTACGCCCCGTCGAAGCGCGGTTATCCCGGCGACAAGCTCTACGTGCCCACCGATCAGCTCGATCTGCTCTCGAAGTATGTCGGCGGTGAGGGGCCGACCCTCTCGAAGATGGGCGGCAGCGACTGGTCGCAGGCCAAGGGCAAGGCTCGCAAGGCGGTGCGCGACATCGCCGTCGAGCTGGTCAAGCTGTACTCGGCGCGGATGAGCGCCAAGGGCCATGCGTTCGGCCCCGACACGCCCTGGCAGCGCGAGCTCGAAGAGGCCTTCCCGTTCGCCGAGACCCTCGATCAGCTGCAGACCATCGACGAGATCAAGGCCGACATGGAGCGGCCGATCCCGATGGACAGGCTGCTCTCTGGCGATGTCGGCTTCGGCAAGACCGAGGTGGCCGTGCGGGCGGCGTTCAAGGCGATCCAGGACGGCAAGCAGGTCGCGATGCTCGTGCCGACCACGCTGCTCGTCAAGCAGCACCTCGAGACGTTCACCGAGCGCTTCGCGGGTTTCCCCGTCAAGGTGCGTCCGCTGTCGCGCTTCCAGACCGACAAGGAGGCGCGTCTGACCCTCGACGGTCTGCTCGACGGCACGGTCGACATGGTGATCGGCACCCACCGCATCCTCACCGACCAGGTCATGTTCAAAGACCTCGGCCTGATGATCATCGACGAGGAGCAGCGCTTCGGTGTCGAGCACAAGGACACGCTTAAGAAGATGAAGACTAACGTCGACATCCTCGCGATGAGTGCCACCCCGATCCCTCGCACGCTCGAGATGGCCGTCACCGGCATCCGCGAGATGTCGACGCTGGCGACTCCACCGGAGGACCGGCATCCGATCCTCTCGTTCGTCGGCCCCCGCAGCGACAAGCAGATGGCGGCGGCGATCCGTCGAGAGATCCTGCGCGAGGGGCAGGTGTTCTTCGTGCACAACCGCGTGCAGTCGATCCAGCGGGTCGCGGCCCAGCTCGCCGAGCTCGTGCCCGAAGCGCGCATCGCCGTGGCGCACGGTCAGATGGGCGAGCATGCACTCGAGCAGGTCGTCGACGACTTCTGGGAGCGCAAGTTCGACGTGCTCGTCTCGACCACGATCATCGAGACCGGTCTCGACATCGCGAACGCCAACACGATCATCATCGACAGGGCCGACAAATACGGCCTGAGCCAGCTGCATCAGCTGCGCGGCCGTGTCGGTCGTGGTCGCGAGCGCGCCTATGCGTATTTCCTCTACGACGAGATGAAGCCGCTCAGCGAGACGGCGGCCGACCGGCTGCAGACGATCGCGGTGAACAACGACCTCGGATCCGGAATGCAGGTCGCGCTCAAGGACCTCGAACTGCGCGGTGCCGGCAACCTGCTCGGCGGCGAGCAGGCCGGGCACATCGCCGGCGTCGGATTCGACCTCTACCTCCGGATGATCGGCGAGGCCGTCGCCACCTTCCGCGGTGAAGACGTCGAGTCGGGGCAGGAGCTGCGGCTCGAGCTGCCGCTGGACGCGCGCATCCCCGAGTACTACATCGACAGCGAGCGACTTCGGCTCGAGGCCTACCAGAAGCTGTCCGCGGCGTCGACGGCGACGGCGAAGGACGACGCGATCGATCTCGTCATCGACGAGCTCACCGACCGCTACGGCACCCCTCCCGACGAGGTCACCGGCCTGGTCGCCGTCTCGCGCCTGCGCCGTCGCGCGGCCAGAGCCGGGCTCTCCGACGTCGTGGTCATGGGGTCGAACCTGCGCATCGCGCCGGCTCGACTCGAGGATTCGATCAAGGTGCGGCTGCAGCGGCTGTACCCCAAGGCGAAGCTGGTGGGCGGGGGCGAGGCGCTCGTCGTGCCGATGCCGACGGTGCCCGCCGCCGTGGGAGTCGGGCTCGAACCGCTGCAGGCGGCTGAGCTGCTCGCATGGGTCGACCAGCTGTTCACGGCGATCTTCCCCGAGCCGGTGAAGGTCGAATAACGGGAACCGGCTACAGCGAGAATCCGCCGTCGGTGGTCAGCACCTGACCGACCACCCACGACCCGGCGTCCGTGCACAGCCAGCCGATCAGGCGGGCCGGATCATCGGGCCGGCCGACCCGGCCGAAGGGAGTGTCAGCGATCCACTCGTCGACGCCCGACAGATCTCGGTCCGTGGTGTCGGCGTCGAGGTACCCCGTGTTCACCGGGCCCGGATTGACGGTGTTGAGCACGATCCCGACGTCGAGCAGCTCGGCTGCCGTCGATCGCGTGATCCCTGCGAGCGCGGCCTTGCTCGTCGCGTACGAGATCTCGCCGCGCATCGCTCCGTGCCCCTGGCCCGAGGTCATCCAGACGACGTGAGCCGTCGGCTTCTCGAAGGGGCCGAGCGACGGGATGCTGTCGCCGGGGCGGCCGACGGGAGTCTCAGCACCGCCGAGCTCATGGCGTACTCGATTCGCCAGCCCGGCCGTGAGCAGCAGCGAAGCACGGGCGTTGGCCTGCCAGTGCGCGTCGAGTCGGTCGGCGGTCATGTCGAAGATCGTGCCGTCTCCGCCGCTCATCGCCTGGTTGCAGATGACGATGTCGAGCCGACCCGAGAGGGATGATGCTGCATCGAGCAGCGGGTCGATGCTGTCGGGGTCGCGGAGATCCGCCTGGGCGTCGCCCATCACGGCCCCGGCCGAGAGAGCATCGCCGATGCCCGCGCGAACCGCCTCGAGGTCGTCCCCGCCCCAGGGGTGGTCGAGATCATGAGGGCGGAAGTGGTGGAAGAACACGTTCGCTCCGAGAGACGCGAGCGTCGTCGCGGTCGCGAATCCGATGCCGCGCCTGCGGGAGACGCCGGTCACCAGAGCGGTGCGTCCGAACAGGGGAAGGTCGGTGGAGTGCATGACGATGAGCCTTTCGATCGAAGAAGCCGCAGGCACGCCGAATGGCAGCCGGAGGCGGGGGAGGGATCGAGTCACCTGCATTGCATGGGCGCCAGCGTAGCAGGGGCTCGGTCGGCCTTCTCGGTGCCGACCGGTCGGCGCTACGCTGGCGTCATGTTGTACGAGCACCTCGGGGCTCGGCCCCGGATCCATGACACCGCCGTCGTCGCTCCCACCGCCGTGATCTCCGGAGACGTGACGATCGGACCAGACTGCCAAGTGCTGCACGGCGCTGTCATCACCGCAGAGGGAGGACCGATCACGATCGGCGAGCACGTCATCGTGATGGAGAACGCGCTCATCAGGGCCACGGCCGCGAATGCCGTGCACATCGGCTCGCACACGCTCGTCGGAACCCTCGCGAGCATCGCGGGGGCGACGGTCGGCGAAGAGGTCTTCTTCGCGTCCGGCGCGCGCATCTTCAACGGGGCGCTGGTGGGCGATCGATGCGAGGTCCGTGTGAACGCCATCGTGCACCGACGAGCCGTTCTGCCGGCCGGGACGGTCGTGCCGATCGGCTGGGTCGCGGTCGGAGACCCCGTGCAGCTCCTGTCTCCGGACCGGGAGGCGGAGATCTCTGCCGCGCAACCCGAACTCGACTTCCCGGGGCACGTCTTCGGCGTGGATCGCGACACCCCCGACCTCATGGTGCAGCTCACCGAGCGCTACGGCAGCTCGCTGGCCCGACACGCCGACGATGTGCGGCTCGACGCCGACGGCCGCGCGGCGGGTCGAGGGTGAGTGACGGCGCAGGGCTGGTCCGACCGGACATCAGCACGGACGACGCCGCGCTGATCGCTCGCGAATGCTACGGAGTCGAGGCTGTGGCGAGCGAGCTCGGCAGCAATCAAGACCGTAACTTCGTGCTCGTCGAATCGGACGGATCGCGCAGCGTGCTGCGCGTCGACAACCCGATCTTCGGCGACGACGCGAGAGCCGCACAGCACGCAGCGCTCGACGCCTATCGCGCGGCCGGCGTGCGGGTTCCCGCCGTGCTCCCCGGACTCGACGGTCAGCTCACGCAGAGCTGGCGAGGATTCGCGGTGCGGCGCAGCGAGTTCGCCGCGGGGGAGTCGATGGTCGATGCGGGCTATCTGGCACCCGTCGTGCTCGCCGAGTTCGGGGCCCTGGCAGCGGCATCCGTGAATGCGCTCGCCGGTCTCCCACACCCGGGGCTCGAGCGCGACCAGATGTGGGACATGCGCGTAGCGTACGAGCAGATCGACGTGCTCGCCCCGGCGGTGACGGATGCTGAGCTGCGCTCCCGAGTGCGCACGGCGGCGGACGATGCGCAGAAGGCTCTGTCGATCGTCGCCGCCGCGCTGCCGGTTCAGCCGATCCACGGCGACCTCACCGACGACAACGTCACCGGGACGCGCGGGGCTGATTCCCGACTGCACCCGCACACCGTGCTCGACCTGGGCGATCTGGGACTCGGCTGGCGGGTCGCCGAACTGGCGGTGTGCGTCTCCTCGATGCTGCATCACGAGCCCGAGCGTCCGCTTCGAGCGCTCGAGACCGTGGCCGCGTTCCATGCCGACGCACCGCTCACCCGTGATGAGGCGCTCGCCCTATGGCCGCTGGTCGTGCTGCGAGCCGCTCTGCTCGTCGCGAGCGGCTGGAGACAGCTCGCGATCGACGGAGAGAACGACTACGCCCGCGAGCGGATCGCGGGCGAGCAGGCCATCTTCGATGCCGCGACTGCCGTTCCGCTCGCCGAGGCGACCGAGCTGGTGCTCGCCCGGCTCGGATTCGAGTCGGCGGAGTTCGAGACGCCTGCGGGGACTGCCGCGCACCCGGCGGTGACTGAGCCGGAGACTCCGGTGCCCGAGCCGGACGCTCGAGAGCCCGACGCCGCCGGGGAGGCTCCCGAGCCCGAAAAGATCGAGCCCGGGAAGAGCGAGCCCGACGCGTCGCCGCACGATGCCTCTGACGATGCGCACCCCGAGCTGTCGGCCCTTCTGCCGGAGCTCGACGGTCGCGTCATCGTGGTCGACCCGGGTGTCGAGGCCGAGGGGCTGGACGCCGGGCGGTGGGCGCATCCCGATGCCGAGTCGCTGCTCATCGCCGAGGCCCACGCGAAGGGCGCTCGTGCCGCCGTCGTGCCCTACGGTGTGTTCCGGCTCACGCGCACGACGGTCGACACCGCGAGCGCTGCAGCCACCTGGCCGGTCGAGACTGAAGTGCACGTAGCCCCTGGACCGTCGTCGCGGATGATCGCGCCGGCAGAGGGCGAGCTGAAGATCACCGAGGGCGGGGTGCGCATCGCACTCGACGGCGGGTGGGTACTCGAGCTCCGTGGCGCCGACCTCGAGCCGAATCGCAGCGGACGAGTCGAGCGGGGCGAGAGCATCGGCAGGCTCGCCGCATCCTTCGAGAACAGGACCATCGTCATCGGCCTCCGACGAGCCGATGCTCCGCCGCTTCCGGTCCCACGGCCCGATGCGCCTGCTGCCGCGCATCTCGTGACCCCTGATCGTGTCGCGGCGTGGTGCCGCTTCACCGCAGACCCGGCAGTGCTGCTCGGACTCGCCTCGCTCGCGCAGCGCGACGAGGCCGCCCAGGAGCTCGGGCGCCGGGAGCGCATCTTCGCGACCGCGCAGGAGCGCTACTACGACCATCCGCCGCAGATCGAACGCGGCTGGCGGCATCATCTCGTCGACACGACCGGTCGCAGTTACATCGACATGGTGAACAACGTCGCGGGACTCGGACACGGCCACCCCCGGGTGGCGGCAGCCGTGAATCGGCAGCTGAAGACGCTCGCGACGAACTCGAGATTCCTGTTCCGGGGCCTCGCCGAGTACAGCGAGAGGCTGATCGCGCTGATGCCCGAGGGGAGCGGTCTCGACACCGTGCTGCTCGTGAACAGCGGCTCGGAGGCGGTCGATCTCGGCATCCGTCTGGCTCAGGCCGCCACCGGTCGACGCACGGTGGTGGCTCTCCGAGAGGCATACCACGGGTGGACGATGGCGAGCGATGCTGTCACGACCAGCGCCTACGACAACCCGCATGCTCTGGCCACACGGCCTGACTGGGTGCACGTCGCAGACGTGCCCAACCCGTTCCGCGGCACCTATCGCGGCCAGGACACGGCCGGTCGCTACCTCGCCGATCTCGCCGATGACCTCGACGGTCTGGCCGCAGACGGCAGAGACCCCGCCGCGTTCCTGTGCGAGTCCGTGCTCGGAAACGCAGGGGGAGTGCTCCTTCCGGACGGATACCTGGCGGGCGCCTACGAGCTCGTGCGCGCGCGCGGTGGACTCTGCATCGCCGACGAGGTGCAGGTGGGCTTCGGCCGCATGGGGTCGAGCTTCTGGGGGTTCGAGCAGTCCGGTGTGATTCCCGACATCGTCACGATCGCCAAGCCGATGGGCAACGGCTTCCCTATCGGAGGTGTGGTCACGTCGAAGAGGATCGCCGACGCGCTGAGCACCCAGGGGCAGTTCTTCTCGTCGGCCGGTGGCAGCACGCTCAGCACCAGCGTCGGTCTCGCTGTCCTCGATGCGATGGTCGAGGACGACCTGCAGCGCAACGCGCTCGAGGTCGGCCGGCATCTGGCAGGCGCTCTTCGTGGCCTCTCGGATCGGCATCCGCTGATCGGTCCCGTTCACGGCGAGGGGCTCTATCTCGGTGTCGAGCTGGTGCGCGATCGCGAGACGATGGAGCCGGCCGATGCCGAGGCCGCGGCGATCTGCGAGCGGATGCGGGAGCTGGGCGTGATCGTGCTCACGACCTCGGAGCGCTCGAACGTGCTGAAGATCAAACCTCCGCTCTGCCTGACGATCGAGAGCGCCGACCACGTCGTCGCCATGCTCGACCACGTACTCTCCGGAGGATGGTGATCAGCAAAGATCTTCGAATCGAGTTGGTTTTCGGCATGTTAAATGCGTATTTCGAATCAGATCTTCTCTTCCGCTGAGGAATATCTCGGGTACATACTGAGCGTCAGTGTCGGACCGCCCGAAGTCCGACCCATGCGCTGTTCCCGAAGGAGTACTCATGGCCACGCCCCTCAAGACGAAGCCGCTCGCTCAGGGCGGAGGAACCCTCCGCCGCAATCTGGGCCTCTGGGCGATCGTCGGTCTCGGACTCGGCTACATGACGCCGACCGTCGTCTTCGACACGTTCGGCATGGTGGCCCGCGATACGGACAACGTCGTCCCCGCCGCCTACCTCGTCGCCCTCATCGTGATGGTGTTCACCGCCATCAGCTATGGCAAGATCTCGAGCGCCATCCCGAGCGCCGGCTCCGCCTACACCTACGTGCGCGAATCGATCCATCCCAACCTCGGCTTCATGGTGGGCTGGACCTCGCTCATCGACTACGTGCTGCTGCCCATGGTCAACTGTCTCATCATCCGCAGCTACCTCGAGGCGCTGTTCCCCGACATCCCCGGCTGGATCTGGGTCGTGCTGTACTGCATCCTCGTCACGAGCATCATCTACATGACCATGCGCGGCACCTCGAACATGAACATGATCCTGCTCGTGTTCTCGATCGTCGTGATGGTGGTGTTCGTCGTCATGGTCGTCGCCCAGCTGATGCGGGGCGAAGGTGCGGCCACGATCGCGTCGGCGGCCCCGTTCATCCACGACGGGGCGACCATCAGCGCGGTGCTCATGGGAGCGACTATCGTCTGCTTCTCGTTCATCGGCTTCGATGCCGTCACCATGTACGCCGAGGAGGCGAAGGACCCGAAGATCATGCCGAAGGCGATCCTGCTCACGGTGCTGCTCGGCGGTGCGATCTTCCTCATCGCGGGGTACGTCACGCAGCTGCGATTCCCCGACTGGAACGAGTTCGCCCCTGGTGGTGACATGCAGTACGTCGAGGACTCGACGCTGCCGATCATCGGCAACCTCGTCGGCGGCAACGTGCTCATGGCCGTGCTGACGGCCGCAGGATTCTGCGCCACCCTGGCATCGGGGCTCGCCTCGCACGCGTCGGTGTCGCGCATGCTGCTGGTGATGGGGCGCAACAACGTGCTGCCGCAGAAGGCGTTCGGATACATCAACCCCCGCACGCACACGCCGACCTTCAACATCGTGCTGGTGGGTGCCATCTCGCTGCTGGCGATCCCGTTCACCCTCGAGCTGATCGCGGCGTGGATCAACTACGGCGCGCTGATCGCCTTCACCTTCGTGAACATCTCGGTCATCGCGTGGTTCGCGATCCGCAAGGGCCGGCGCCACACGCCGCGCGACATCTTCTCGTACATGGTGATGCCGGGCATCGGCATGCTGCTGACCGGACTCCTGTGGGTCAACCTGCACCCGGACGCCCTCGTGGGCGGTCTGACCTGGACGGCCCTGGGCCTGATCTATCTCGCCGTCATCACCAGGGGCTTCCGCAAGAAGGTCGTCGCGTTCGATGAGAACCAGCCGGTGACCGGGTTCAACAAGGTCGTCAAGGTCCCGGTCGACGAGAGCTGACGCGGGATGCAGAAGAGCCGCCACCCGGGAGGGAGGCGGCTCTTCATCCGTGCACGGGGTGCGAGGGTGTCAGATCACGCCCTGCGCGAGCATCGCGCCGGCGACGCGCTCGAAGCCGGCGATGTTCGCACCCGCGACGTAGTCGCCCGCGACGTCGTAGCGCTCTGCCGCGTCGAACGCGGCAGCGTGGATGTCGGCCATGATCTCGCGCAGCTTGTTCTCACTCGCGTCGAAGCTCCACCGCTGACGCGAGGCGTTCTGGCTCATCTCGAGTGCAGACGTCGCCACGCCACCGGCGTTCGCCGCCTTGCCGGGCGCGAAGAGCACGCCGGCGCCCTGGAAAGCCTCGACGGCCGCAGGCAGGCAGGGCATGTTCGCCCCTTCGGAGACGGCGCGCACGCCGTTCGCGATCAGGGCCTCGGCGGCATCGAGGTCGAGTTCGTTCTGCGTGGCGGAGGGCACGGCGATGTCGACGGGAACCTCCCACACGCTGCCGCCCTCGACGAAGCGCGCGCCGGGGCGCCGGTTCGCATACTCGACGATGCGGGCGCGCTCGACCTCCTTGATCTGACGCAGCAGGTCGACGTCGATGCCGGCATCGTCGACGACGTATCCCGAGGAGTCTGATGCGGTCACGGCGGTCGCGCCGAGCTGCGAAGCCTTCTGGATCGCGTAGATCGCGACGTTGCCCGAGCCCGAGACTCCGACGCGCTTGCCGTCGAGCGAGTCGTTGTGCACGCCGAGCATCTCCTGTGCGAAGAAGACGGCCCCGTATCCGGTGGCCTCGGTGCGCACCTCGGCGCCGCCCCAGCCGGTGCCCTTGCCGGTGAACATGCCCGACTCGTGGCGGTTGGTGATCTTGCGGTACTGGCCGAAGAGGTAGCCGATCTCGCGGCCGCCGACACCGATGTCTCCGGCGGGGACGTCGGTGTGCTCACCCAGGTGGCGGTAGAGCTCACTCATGAACGACTGGCAGAAGCGCATGATCTCGGCATCCGACCGACCGTGCGGGTCGAAGTCGGAGCCGCCTTTGCCGCCGCCGATGCCCTGCCCGGTGAGCGCGTTCTTGAAGATCTGCTCGAACCCGAGGAACTTGATGATCGATAGGTTGACCGAGGGGTGGAAGCGCAGACCGCCCTTGTACGGGCCGAGGACGGAGGAGAACTGGATGCGGTAGCCGCGATTGACCTGCAGGCGGCCGGCGTCGTCGACCCACGGCACCCGGAACAGGATCTGACGCTCGGGCTCGACCAGGCGGTCGAGGATGCCTCCGTCGACGAACTGCGGGTTGCGCTCGAGCACCGGGGCGATCGAGTTCAGCACCTCGTGCACGGCCTGCTGGAATTCGGGCTCGTGCGGGCTGCGGGTGAGCACCGTGTCGAACACGGGCTGCACGGACTCGGCGAGCGGCTGGAAGTCGGCGGATGGCGAAGAGGTCACGCGAAAGAGCTTTCTGATCGGGGGATGGTGCTGCGTGCGATCGTGTCGCGTGAGGGTACGCCGGATCGGGCGGAGTTTTCACTCTAGCGGGCACGTCGATGTGAGGTCTTTCACACCGGAATGCACTCGCTCAGGCGGTGCGGGGGTCGATCACCCGGTGTTCTGCAGGCCGGCCGCGACTCCGCTGACGGAGAGCAGCAGCAGGCGCTTCTGCTCGTCGTCGGCGCCGGAACCAGCCGCTTCAGCGGGGTCTCGCAGTGCGCGCAGAGCCCGCAGCTGCAGCAGCGACAGCGCATCGACGTACGGCGTGCGCAGCTGCACCGCGCGTTGCAGGATCGGCTTGTTCTCGAGCAGCCCGACGCCACCGGTGAGGCGGATGACCCATTCGCGAGTGAGCGCGAGCTCATCCAGCACGAGCTGCGCGAGATCGTCGCGGTCGCCGAGTGCGAGGTACTGGCGGGCGATGCGCTCATCGGTCTTCGCGAGGCTCATCGCCACGTTGTCGATCATGGTGCGCAGCAGCGGCCAGTCGCGGTAGGCCTCGACGAGTCGTTCCTCGTCGCCGACGGCGGCGAGAGCCGTGCCGAGACCGAACCAGCCGGCGAGGTTGATGCGCGCCTGGGTCCAGGCGAACACCCACGGGATGGCACGCAGATCTTCGAGCGACTCGACCGACAGGCCGCGTCGGGCCGGGCGAGAGCCCAGGGCGAGCAGGCCGATCTCCTCGAGAGGAGTCACCGTCGCGAACCAGGGCGCGAAGCCCTCGGCCTTGACGAGCGAGAAGAACCGCTCGCGCGACGAGGTGTCCATGACGGCAGCGATGTCGGCGAAACGCGCCGCCGCGTCGCTCGTGTGCTTCTCGACCGACGGCGAGGACGCGAGCAGGGTCGCTGCGGCGACCTGGTCGATGTGGCGCATCGCGATGGCCGGCTCGCCGTAGCGGGCGAAGATGACCTCACCCTGCTCGGTGAGCTTGAAGCGACCGTCGACAGAGTGCGGCGGCTGAGCCAGGATCGCCGAGTTGGCCGGTCCGCCGCCCCGCCCGAGGGCGCCGCCGCGGCCGTGGAACAGCGTCAGCTCGATGTCCGAGTCCTGCGCCCACTGCGCGATCTTCTCCTGTGCCTCGTACAGCGCGAGGTTGGCGGCGACCGGGCCGACGTCCTTCGACGAGTCCGAGTATCCGAGCATGACCTCGAGCCGGTTGCCCGTCGCTGCGAGTCGCGCCTGGAACTCCGGGAAGGTCACGGCCTCGGCGAGGATGCCGGGGGCGGCCTGGAGGTCGGCGAAGGTCTCGAACAGGGGGACGACGTCGAGCACGGGCGCGTCGTCGCCGAGCGCGTGCTTCGCGAGACGGTGCACGTTCGCGAGGTCGGAGGCCGCCTGCGTGAACGACACGACGTATCGACCGGCGGCGCGGAGGCCCCGATCGCGCTGGATCTCGGCGATCACGCGGAAGACCTCGAGCACCTCTTCGGTCTGCGCGCTGATCGGCTCGCCGCTCTCGAGCTCTGCGAGGGCCTTCGCGTGCACCTGCGAGTGCTGACGCACCTCGAGCTCGGTGAGGTGGAAGCCATACGTCTCCACCTGCCAGATCAGGTGCTGCACACCGCCGAAGGCGTGGCGCTTCGCGCCGGCATCAGACAGCGACGACTGCACCGTGCGGAGGTCTTCGAGCAGCTCCTCCGGGCGGGCGTAGCCCTGCTCGTCGCCGTGCCTGGTGGCGGCGACGCGATGGGCCAGGGCGAGCAGCACCCGTCGGTGGGGCTCGCCGGGGGAGCGGGCGGCCAGTTCGTGGGCGACCCGTGGCTCGGAGGCCGTGAACGACTCCCACAGCGCCGAGACGGCGTCACTCGGGGGAGTGTCCTCGGCGCTGAGCGTGAGCGTGCGGCCGATGCGCTCGAGCGCGCGCTCGAGACCGCGGAGCACATGATCTGAGGCGATCTGCGACGCCTCCCGTGTCACGGATGCCGTCACGAAGGGGTTGCCGTCTCGGTCGCCGCCGACCCAGGAGCCGATGCGCACGAAGGCGGGCACGACAGGTGCGCTCGCGCCGGAGTCGTCGCCGCGCAGTGCGTCGTCGATGCGGCGGTACACGTGAGGCACGGTGGTGAAGAGCGTCTCGTCGAACACGCCCATGACCGTGCGCACCTCGTCGGTCGGCGACGGCTTCTCGGCGCGCAGCGGCGCGGTGCGCCAGAGAGTGTCGATCTCCTCCAGCATCCGACGCCGGGCGCGGTGCTCCTCGGCCCCGCCTTCGCTCGCGGAGTCGTGCTGGGTGAGCAGCTCGGAGAGGCGGCGGATGCTCGACGACACGGCGCGGCGACGAGCCTCGGTCGGGTGTGCGGTGAACACCGGGTGGAAGCGCAGTCCCTCGAGGCGACGACGAGCCTCGTCATCGCCGACCTCGGTCTTCAGGCGCGCGTATGCGGTGGCGACGGTGTCTGCGGCATCCTCGCGTCCCGGCTGGCCGGCCCGCTCGCGCAGGACACGCACCCGCTGGTGCTCCTCGGCGAGATTGACGAGGTGGAAGTAGCAGGTGAACGCCCGGGCGACCTCGTCGGCGCGCGCGATGCTGAACGACTCGGCGATGGCTGCGGCGCGGTCGAAGGCGTCGGACGTCTCCTCGTCGTAGGCCTGGATCGTCGCCAGCCTCAGGCGCTCGACATCCTCGAAGAGGTCGTCTCCGCCCGCTTCGCGCAGAACCTGGCCGAGAAGGGCGCCGAGCATTCGCACATCGGTGCGCATGGCATCCGGAATGCCGCGGCCCGCTTCGAAACGGCCGATGATGCGGATGGCCGAGGTGTCAGTGGGCTCGGGGAAGGCGTGTTCGGGGGTCACCGTTCGAGAGTATCCCGGGTCGGGGCAGTGGTCTGAACGCATGACGATGTGAGACGTCTGAGGCGCCGGGCGAATTAGCATGGACGCGATGCGCATCTCAGCGAACCCCCTCCGCGGGCAGCAGTTTCCGGCCCTGCTCCTTCTCGTCGCGGCCGGACTCGGTCTGCTGCTGGCTAATCTTCCGACGCATGACGCGCTCGCCGCCGGGCTGGACTCCCATATCGCGGTTCCCGGCACGGCCCTCGACCTCTCGGTCGAACACTGGGTCTCCGACGGTCTGCTCGCCGTGTTCTTCCTCGTCGTGGCGATCGAACTGCGCCACGAGCTGACGCACGGTGAGCTCGACTCGCCGCGAAAGGCGCTGCAGCCGGCGATCGCCGCCACAGGGGGAGTGCTGGTGCCCATCGCGGTGTACCTCCTGATCGCCGGCGACTCGGTCACGGTCACCGGCTGGCCCATTCCGACGGCGACGGACATCGCTTTCGCGCTCGGAGTGCTCGCGGTGTTCGGGCGTGGTCTGCCGTCGAACGTGCGAGTGTTCCTGCTGGCCCTGGCGATCCTCGACGACATTATCGGCATCATCTTCATCGCGGTGCTGTTCGCCCGCGACGTGCAGTGGCTGCTGCTGGGGCTCGCGGTCGTCGCGGTCGCGGTCTTCTGGTTCCTGAGCAGGCTGCTGCACGAGAAGGGGCATGCGGCGATCGCCGTCGCGATGATCGTGGTCGGAGTCGTGGCCTGGGGGCTCGTCGCATCCTCCGGCATCCACGCCACGATCGCGGGCGTGCTGCTGGGTCTCGTGATGTCGCCTGTTCCCGCCGCGCGCACCCGGCATGTGCTCGAACCCACGGTCAACGGCGGGATCCTGCCGGTGTTCGCATTCGTCGCCGCGTTCGTGGTGATCCCCGACCTCGCGCCCACCGAGCTCTCGCCCGCGTTCTGGGGCATCGTGGTCGCACTCCCGGTGGGCAAGATCATCGGCATCTCGTTGTTCGGCTGGATCGCCATGCACATCCGCCCTCGCGGCTCGGAGCCCGCGCTGCCGTTCGGCGACATTCTCGCGGCCGGTGCGCTGGGCGGCATCGGCTTCACGGTCTCACTGCTGCTGGCGAACCTCGCCTTCGCGACAGACGCGGGTATCCGCGATCAGGCGATCCTGGGCGTGCTCGTGGGCTCGCTCCTGGCACTCATGCTGTCGGGTGTGATCGTGTCGCTTCGCGCACGGTCGTACCGGCGTGCGGGTGTCGTGACCTCATGACCGTCGGCTAGGAGGACTCGTGTCCGCAGGAGCTTCACCGGCCGACCGGCCGGACCTCGATCCGCTGCGTGCGGCGGCCGAGACCATGCGCGAGGTGCGCGAGCGCTGCGTCTGGTCGCAGCAGATCAGCCACCGCGACCTCGTGCCGTACCTGATCGAGGAGTCGCACGAGGTGATCGACGCCGTCGAGGGAGGCACGCGCGCCGACCTGCGCGAAGAGCTTGGCGACCTGCTCTGGCAGGTGCTGTTCCACGCCGCGATCGCTGCGCAGGACCCTGACGACCCGTTCGACATCGACGATGTCGCGGCCACGCTGACCGAGAAGATGGTGCGGCGGCATCCGCACGTGTTCGCGGGTGAGGTCGCGACGACGCCCGAAGAGGTCCTCGTGCACTGGAACGCCGCGAAGGCGGCGGAGAAACGCACGAGGAGAAGTGTGCTCGACGGGATCCCGCGCGGGATGCCGGCGCTAGCCCTGGCGCAGAAGGTCGTCGGTCGAGCTGCGGGGGCCGGAGTCGTCGACGCCGGGACGGACGCAGCGACGTCTGCTGCGAGACCGACTTCGGAGGCGGAGCTGGGCGACGCGCTGCTGGGCCTCGTCGCGGTCGCCCGCGCCGAAGGGTGGGATGCCGAACGAGCCCTGCGAGAACGGCTCAGAGCGCTCGAGGCTGAAGTCCGCGAGGCTGAATCGGGGTCGTGAGGCCACAGCCCGCCCTGCCGACCTGGAAAGATGGACGTGTGGCTACTGTGAACCCGCCGCGCGGCATGCGCGACATCCTCCCCGCCGACAAGGCCCGCCGCGAGCGCGTCCTCGCCGTCATCCGCGACCGCTACCGCTCGCATGGGTTCGACGAGATCGAGACTCCCGCGCTCGAGGAGTACTCGCGACTGCACGCCGGGATCGGCGGAGACAACGAGAAGCTCGCGTACAACGTGCTGCGACGCGGCCTCGACGCGGAGGCGATCCGCGAAGCCGCCGGTGACCAGAGCGCGCTGGCCGACCTGGGTCTGCGCTACGACCTCACGGTTCCGCTCGCCCGCTTCTACGCGAGCAACCGCGGGCAGCTTCCGGGTGTGTTCCGCGCCATCCAGATCGGGCCGGTCTGGCGCGCCGAGCGCCCCCAGAAGGGCCGCTACCGCCAGTTCGTGCAGTGCGACATCGACATCATCGGCGACGACTCGTCGCGAGCGGAGGCAGAGCTCATGGTCGCCTCGCTCGACGCGGTCGACGCGTTGGGCCTCGAAGCAGCCACGGTCCGCATCAATGATCGGCGCGTGCTCGACTGGATGCTCGACAGCTTCGGTTTCACCGGGGAGGAGCGCCCCGGCGTTCTGATCACGATCGACAAGCTCGACAAGATCGGGCCCGACGGCGTCGCCGCGGAACTGCGCGAGCGCGGCTCGGCAGTGGAGACCGTCGACGCGTTCGAGGCCTTCCTCCTTCGACCGCAGACCATGGAGTACCACCCGTTCGGCGAGAGGCAGATCCGCAAGGCGCTCCCCGACAACGCCCCCGACGAGATCGTCGGGCACCTGGTCGGCATCGGCGAGGCCGTGGCGGCCGGTCGCGGCGTGACCGACATCCCGCTGGTCTTCGACCCGTTCCTCGTGCGCGGCATGGGCTATTACACCGGCACGATCTTCGAGCTCGCGCACCCGTCGGTGTCGTACTCGCTCGGTGGCGGCGGACGCTACGACGGCATGATCGGGCGGTTCCTCGGTCAGCAGGTCCCGGCCGTGGGCTTCTCCCTCGGCTTCGAGCGGCTCGTCGATCTCGTGACGGCGGGGGCGGATGCCGGCGAACGCGCCGTCGTGCTCATCCATGACGCCGATGTGCCGGTCGCCGAGCTCGTCGCCCATAAGGCGGGTCTGGTGGCATCCGGTGCCAGGGTGCGACTGGAGCGGCGCACCAAGAACGTCAAGGCATTGCTCGAGCGCTCGGCCGCCGATGGGTACACCGAGTTCGCGACCGTGTCGACGGGCACCGCCGCGCTGGAGCTCAAGCCGCTGGCCTGAGCTCTGCCCGCGCGTTCCGGCGCCGTCTGCAGGACCGCGGCACGTGTGCCGGGACTGATCGGTCATGTCGTCCTGCAGACGTGCCCGGGTCCTGCAGACGGACGGCGCGGATGCCGTTCACTCGGCGTTCACGACGGTCGGATCGAATCAGGGCATGAGCCGACAGCATCTCGTCGCGGTCGCCGCCGTGGGTGCCGCGTCGGTCTCGGCGGCCGTCGGCATCCGATATCTGCTTAAGCGTCAGGCGGCGATCGCGCGTCGGCGCATCGGCAAGCCGCTCGGCGAGCAGTCGATCGATGCAGACCGGGTGTGGCGCCGTGCGCTCGAGGGTGATCCTGTGCAGCTGCTCGTGCTGGGCGACTCGGTCGCTGCGGGCCTCGGCGCCGAGCGCCGCAAGGAGACGCTCGGCGGGCGACTCGCGAAGGGCATGGCGCGGCGCCTGCGACGGCCCGTCCGTCTGCGCACCGCCGCGGTCGTTGGCGCGGAGTCGCCCGATCTCGCCGACCAGTTGGCGGGTCTTCCCGATGGATACGCACCGCACGTGGCTGTGATCGTGGTCGGCGGCAACGACGTCACGCACCGCCTCCCGATCGTCGTCTCGACGCAGCATCTGCGCGACTCGATCGTTCAGCTGCGCCGCCGGGGCGCTGAGGTCGTCGTCGGCACGTGCCCCGACCTCGGCGCTCTGCGCCCGGTGCCGCAGCCGCTGCGAAGGCTGATCTCGAGCGTGTCGCGCAGGCTGGCCGAAGCCCAGGCCGAGACCGCGCGCTCGGCGGGGGCGACCCCGATCGATCTCCGCCGAGCCGTGGGCCCGATGTTCTTCGACGATCCCGACGCCATGTTCAGCCTGGATCGATTCCATCCGAGCCCGCTCGGCTATCGGCGCACCGCCGAGGTGCTGCTCCCTGCCGTGTGCGTCGCGGCGGAGACGGCGCTCAGCTCGCGTCGTCAGCCGGTGCCGCGCTGAACGACGCAGCCCACTCGGCGACGCGTCGCGAGCTCTCGTCGTCGGAGAGGTCTTCGACGCGGGTCATCACCGACCAGCGCACGCCGAACGGGTCGCGGATGCTCGCGAATCGGTCGCCCGAGACGAAGGCAGACGGCGCTTCGCGCACCGTCGCTCCCGCGGCGACCGCTCGCTCGACCACGGCGTCGACGTCCGAGACGTAGAGGCCCATCGAGTAGCAGTCGTCGTCACCCGACGGCGCGGCGACCAGGTGATAGTCGGGGCTCGGTTCGCCCAGCTGCAGGCGGCCGAGGCCGAAGTCGAGGTCGGCATGGGCGACGACGCCCCCGAACTCCGTGACGTCGATGACCCGAGCGCCGAAGACGTCTCGGTAGAAGTCGATCGCCTCTCCGGCCCCGGCGATCGCGAGGAACGGGGTGAGCGAGGTCGCGCTGTGCGGGCGGCCGTCGGTGGTGTGTTCGCCGGTCACGCCGGTCGTGTTCTCGGTGGTCATGCGTTTCACGGTACGGAGCGCTCGGGGGAGTGCGCTTGAACATGAGCGACAGGGTCGGTGCCGCGGTGACGCTGCGGATTACGCTGGGGCGATGGTCAGTCCAACCCGCGGTGTGCTGTACCCGGCCCGGCTGCCCGAATTCCACCGTCTGCCGCCTGAGGCGGCCGCGCGAGATCTCGCCGTGTGGTTCTGGATCCCGGAGTGGTCGATCGAGCCCGGCCGGTCATCGCGGCAGGAGATCGTCGGCTACCCGGCGCTGAACCTCGTGGTCGAGCAGGGCGTCGTGACGCTGTCGGGTGCGACGACGCGGGCGTCGCACCGTGACCTGCGCGGAACGGGCTGGGCGGTCGGCGCGCTGCTGCGGCCGGCCGCTGTGGCGGCGCTCGTCGACGACCCGGCGATGCTCGTCGACACCGAGCAGACAGTCGACGCGCCCGAGCTCGTCGAGGCGGTGAGCGCTGCGATGGCCAGCGGGGAGGGGCGCCGGGAGCGGGCCGTCGCGGTCTTCTCCGACTGGCTCTTGCGCCGGGTCGGGCCGCTGGACGATGCCGCGCGGCACCCGAACGCCCTGGTCGAGGTGCTCATGGGTGACGACTCCGCAGACACGATCGAGGAGGCGGCGATGCGACTCGCGGTCTCGACGCGCACCCTGCAGCGCTTGTGCCACAGGCATGTCGGCGTCTCTCCGGCCGCGATGATCCGCCGGCGCAGGTTGCAGGAGGCGGCCGAGCGGCTGCGTCTCGATCCCGGTATCGACCTGTCGGGCCTCGCGGCGGAGCTCGGATACGCCGATCACGCGCACCTCACGCGCGACTTCCGCAACATCCTCGGCATGGCCCCTCGCACGTATCGGACCGGTTCGTCCGAGCAGTCTCCAGATGAGAGCGCGCAGACCTGATCATCGCGACAGCCGGAGGCGGGCCATCCGATAGAGCACTCCGAGAAGCACGACCACGGTTCCGATCGCCGACGCCACGACAGGCAGGGTGTTCACGAGCACGAGGCAGCCCAGCGCTCCGACGACCTGGAGGGCACGCGGATAGCGGCGAGCCGCCGCGGACTGGCGGAAGGCGGCCGCATTGGCGATGAGGTAGTAGAGCAGCACTCCGAACGAGGAGAATCCGATCGCGTCGCGAAGGTCGGCGACGACCACGATGCCGACGACGATGAGCGCGATCGCGATCTCTGCGCGACGCGGCACCTGCCAGCGCTCGTCGATCTTCGCGAGGAACCGGGGCAGGTCCTGCTCCCGGGCCATGGCCAGCGTCGTGCGACCGATGCCCGTGAGCAGCGCGAGCAGAGCGCCCAGTGAGGCCGCCGCCGCAGCGACGCGGATGATCGGGGTGAGAGCCTGCCACCCGGTGGCTGCGGCGACATCGGCCAGAGGCGTCGTGGTCGTCGCCGCGTCGCCGCCGAGCACGAGGATGACCGTGATCGCGACGAGCGTGTAGACGACGACCGCACCGCCCAGCGCGAGAGCGATCGCCCGAGGGATCGTCCGGGCGGGGTCGACGACCTCTTCGCCCATCGTCGCGATGCGCGCGTACCCCGCGAACGCGAAGAAGAGCAGTCCGGCGCCCTGCAGCACGCCGTAGGCGCTGGCGTCAGGAAGAGGGGCGGGGGATGCCGCGGCCGACCCGCCGAGTCCGGTCGCGACGACGAGGGCGAGCCCGAGCAGCGAGAACACCACGAGAATCCGGGTGACGAGAGCCGTGCGGGTCACTCCGAAGCAGTTCACGGCTGCGAGCGCGACGACCGCTGCCACTGCCACCGGCACCTGCCAGCCCTCGGGCGTGGCGTAGGCGGCGAAGGTCATGGCCATCGCGGCGCAGCTCGCGATCTTGCCGATCACGAAGCTCCAGCCGGCGACGAAGCCCCACCACGGACCGATCTCTGCTCTGGCGTACGCGTATGTGCCGCCGGCGACGGGGTGTGCGGCGGCGAGCTGCGCCGACGCGGTGGCGTTGCAGTAGGCGACGAGCGCGGCGATGGCCAGAGCGATCAGGATGCCGCTGCCGGCGACACCGATCGCCGGGGCCCACACCGAGAACACGCCAGCGCCGATCATGGAGCCGAGTCCGATGGCGACGGCGTCACCGAGTCTCAGGCGGCGTGCGAGGGGCATCCCCTCATCGTGGCATGCGAGGGTGAACTCCCGGTGACGTCGTAGCGGTCAGGCGCGAGTGGCGGTGACGCGCCTCTTCTCGCGGATGTAGACCTCGCGTCGCACCTTCGCGACAACGTCGCCGTCGCGGTCGGTGATCACGGTCTCGAACCACTCGAGCACCTTCGACCCACCGTGCGCGCGCTCGCGGATCTCCTCAGCCCGCTCCCTGCTGACCTCGAACTCGGCGGTCAGGACTCCGCGACCGGGTTTGACGAACTCGATCTCGCCGCGCGTGTCCCACACCACGTAATCGCGTCCGAGCTGGTGCATCACGAGCATGAAGAAGTACGGGTCGGTCATCGCCGACATCGAACCGCCGAACGCCGTCTTGACGTAGTTGCGCGTGAAGACGTTCACATGAAGCTCGACCGTCGCGTGCGTCCAGTCCTCGCTGAAGCGGCGGACGCGGATGCCGCTGAACAGATTGGGGATCCACAGGCTCATGCCGAGGGCGAGGCGGCGGGGAGTGATGCGCATGAGGTCAGTGTGGACGATGTGATCGTCGCGACGAAGTCGACTGGAGGGTTCGAACAGTTGTTATAGTTCACATAGAACTAGTAGAAATTGAGGCTCCCATGCTGATCCGAATCGATGCCGACAGTGCGCGGCCGCTCTTCGATCAGGTGGCGGCATCCGTCCGCGCCGACGTCCTGACCGGACGCCTCGTGCCCGGCGACCGTCTTCCCGCCGCGCGCGAGCTGGCGGAGGCGCTCGAGATCAATCTGCACACGGTACTTCGCGCCTATCAGCAGTTGCGCGACGAGGGGCTGATCGACCTGCGTCGCGGCAGGGGAGCGGTGGTGTCCTCGTCGGCCGCGCCTCTTGCCGAGCTGTCCCACGACATCGCGGCACTCGTCGCCCGCGCCGCATCGCTCGGCGTCTCTTCCACGACCCTGGCCGCCCTCATCAAGGAGACCGACGCATGACCCCCGAGATCCGCAGAGCCCGCACCGCCTTCTGGTGGGTGGGGGTGATCATTCCGCTGGCTCTCATCGCACTCGCGGGCGTCGTCATGCTCGCGTGGCTGCCCGACCTCCCCGACCCGGTGGCGACCCACTGGGGAGCCGGGGAAGTCGACGGGTACGCACCGAAGTGGATGCCGCCGGTCATGCTGGCAGGGCTCGGCGGAGGGGTCGTCGCGCTGTTCGCCTCGATCGCCCTCCTCTCTCACAGACCTCCTCAGCAGGGTGCGGACACATCGATCCCGCCGGCAGGGTGGTCTGCGACGGCTCGCCTGCTCGGCGCCGTGAGTCTCGGCACCGCGGGCATGATGTCGTTTCTCACTGTCGCCATCGTCGGTGTGCAGCGCGGCCTGTCAGACGCTGCGGATGCGCCCGACATCGCGCCCTGGACCCCGCTCTTCCTTCTGGTCGGCGTCGGCCTCGCCGTCGCAGGCTGGTTCCTGCAGCCGGCAGTGGAACGCCCCGCGGAGGCATCCGGCGCCGCTGCGCAGCCGTTGCCGCTCGCAGACCACGAACGCGCGGTGTGGATGAAGACCGTCACGATCGCGAAGACCGGCCAGGTCGTACTCGTTATCGGTGTGCTCGTCACGACCGCGATGAGTGTGCTGCTGCTTGCCCGGGGAATCGCCGGCGGGTGGATCACCGCCGCGGTCACGCTGCTTCTCATCGTCCTGGTCTTGACCAGTCTGACCTTCCGAGTGCGTGCGAGCGCCGCGGGTCTCCGGGTGCGCTCGGCGGCCGGCTGGCCTCGGCTGGAGATCCCCGCAGCGGAGATCGCGAGCACACGCTCGGTCCGCATCGACCCGTTCGCCGAGTTCGGAGGCTGGGGCTACCGCTTCGGCACGGACGGCCGTCGGGGCTTCGTGCTGCGCGCAGGCGAGGCCCTCGAGGTCACCCGCACGGACGGCCGGGTGTTCGTCGTCACCGTCGATGACGCGACCACCGCGGCATCCGTCCTCGCTGCCGCCGGCCAACGATGACCGCGCCCCCGCACCCCGATACAAGGAGAACCATCGTGACTCGCCTACGCATCGCCGCCATCGTCGTCTTCACGGTCATCGCCTGCGGGGCGGCCTGGCTCGTCGCCCTGCCGCTGTGGCTGGGTGACGGTCTCGCAGAACCGACCACCGGAGTCCTCCTGCCCGCGATGATGCTGACGCCTGCGCTCGCCGCGCTGATCGTCACGTTCACGATGCGCGTACCGGCGCGCGGCGAGCGAGTGCGCTTCCTCGGTCTGTGGCCCCTCCGACCGGCCAAGCGGGTCATCTGGCTCATGGTCCTCGGCTGGCTCGTGCCGCCACTTCTCGTCGGCCTCAGCATCCTGGTCGCCGCGGCCCTCGGCTTCATCCGGCTCGACCTGACCTTCGCAGGCTTCTCGGCCGAAATCGCGACGATGGTTCCGGACGGCACTCCGCTGCCGCCGGTCGAGATCCTGGTGATCTCGCAGCTCGCGATCATTCCGGTGGGCGCGCTCCTCAACAGCGTGTTGGCATTCGGCGAGGAGCTGGGGTGGCGTGGATGGCTCGTGCCGGCGCTGCGGCCCCTCGGCACCTGGCCGACGCTGCTCATCAGCGGCGTGATCTGGGGGTTCTGGCACAGCCCGGTCATCCTGCTGGGATACAACTTCGGGCGCACGGACGTCACCGGCGTGCTCTTCATGATCGGTGGCTGTGTCGCGTGGGGGATCCTGCTCGGGTGGCTGCGACTGCGCTCAGCCTCGATCTGGCCCGCGGTCCTCGCCCACGGATCGCTGAACGCGGCAGGCGGACTCGTCCTGCTCTTCTCCGCGTCGCAGCCCGACCTCGCACTCGCCGGTCCGCTGGGGGTCGCCGCGTGGATCGTGATCGCGGTGGTGATCGCGGTTCTCGCCGTCACCGGACAGTTCCGTGAGCAGCCCGAGCTCGCGGGCGCGCCCGGCCGACTGCTCTCGCAGCCGCGGGCCGAGTAGCGTCTGCAAGCCCCTTGACGCTCCTGGAGCGTCACGATTGGCTGAGGGCATGGATTCCACTCCCGCCGCCTGGTCGAACGCCGATGCCTACCTCGCAGACCTGCTGGTCGGTCACGACCCGCACCTCGAGGCGGCGCTGTCGGCCCAACGAGATGCCGGTCTTCCCGAGATCGAGGTCGCTCCCGTCGGAGGAAAGCTCCTCAACCTCCTCGCGCGCATCAGCGGCGCTCGCCGCGTGCTCGAGATCGGCACGCTGGGTGGGTACTCCACGATCTGGCTCGCCCGGGCCGTCGGGCCGGATGGACGTGTCGTCACGGTCGAGGCCGAAGCCGACAACGCGGCCGTCGCCCGCGCGAGCATCGATGCCGCCGGTGTCGGCGACCGCGTCGACATCCGGATAGGCCGGGGCGCCGATGTGCTCCCTTCTCTCGTCGGTGGTTTCGACCTGGTCTTCATCGATGCCGACAAGGAGTCGAACACCGTCTACCTCGACTGGGCGGCGAAGCTAGGACATCCGGGCACCGTGATCGTGCTCGACAACATCGGACGCGAGGGCGAGATCGTCCGTGAGGATTCGACGGACTCCAAGGTCGTCGGCACGAGGGACGCACTGCGGATGCTGAGCGAAGACGCGCGCTTCGATGCGACCGCCCTGCAGACGGTCGGCGCGAAGGGCTGGGACGGCTTCGCCCTCGCCGTCGTGGTGTGAGCCGTCGGGACGAACCCGGGAGGTCGACCGCGAGCGGGCTAGACTGGGCGCGGATCGACGACGCTCCACACAACCTTTTCTCTGAGCAAGGAGCACATCAGTGGCACTGATCGAGGCTGTAGGCGCACGCGAGATTCTCGACTCGCGCGGTAACCCGACCGTTGAGGTGGAGGTGCTCCTCGACGACGGTGTGGTCCAGCGGGCGGCCGTCCCGTCCGGTGCATCCACCGGCGCATTCGAGGCGTACGAGCTCCGCGACGGCGACAAGAGCCGCTACGGCGGAAAGGGCGTCCTCAAGGCCGTCGACGCCATCATCGACGAGCTCGGCCCGGCGCTCGAGGGTGTCGAGGCGAGCGAGCAGCGCATCGTCGACGCGATCCTGATCGAGACCGACGGCACCGAGAACAAGCAGCGCACGGGCGCCAACGCCATCCTCGGCGTCAGCCTGGCGGTTGCGAAGGCCGCGGCCGACTCCGCCGACCTGCCGCTGTTCCGCTACCTGGGCGGCCCGAACGCGCACCTGCTGCCCGTTCCGCTCTTCAACGTCATCAACGGCGGCGAGCACGCCGACAACGGCATCGACATGCAGGAGTTCTTCCTCGCCCCGATCGGCGCCGAGACGTACTCCGAGGCGCTCCGCTGGGGTGTCGAGACCTACCACGTGCTGCGCGGCGAGCTCAAGGCTGCCGGCTACGCGACGGGTCTGGGCGACGAGGGCGGCTTCGCCCCCGACCTGCCCAGCAACCGCGAGGGTCTCGACTTCCTCGTCAAGGCGATCGAGAAGGCCGGCTTCACGCCGGGCACCGACATCGCGCTCGGTCTCGACGTCGCAGCCACCGAGTTCTTCAAGGATGGCGTCTACCGCCTCGACAACAAGGACTGGAGCGGCCCCGAGCTGATCGAGTACTACGAGGGTCTGGTCAAGGACTTCCCGATCGTCACGATCGAGGATGCACTGGCTGAAGACGACTGGGACAACTGGAAGCTCCTCACTGACGCTCTCGGCTCGAAGGTGCAGCTCGTCGGCGACGATCTGTTCGTCACGAACCCGACCCGTCTGGCCGACGGCATCAAGCGCGGCGTCGCCAACTCGCTGCTGGTCAAGGTCAACCAGATCGGAACGCTCACCGAGACGTTCGACGCGGTCAGCCTCGCGCAGCGTTCGGGCTACACCGCGATGCTGTCGCACCGCTCGGGCGAGACCGAGGACACCACGATCGCCGACCTCGTCGTCGCGACGAACGCGGGTCAGATCAAGGCGGGTGCGCCTGCTCGCAGCGAGCGCGTCGCGAAGTACAATCAGCTTCTGCGCATCGAGGAGGAGCTGGGCGACGCCGCTGTCTTCGCCGGCCGTTCCGCGTTCCCGCGCTACCAGGGCTGAACACAGCAGAGACAGACACACGCCGCCTGAGCGGCACGTACGGAGGAGGAGCCGTGGCACGACGACCGGCTCCTCCTTCGGCGTCTTCGGGCGCGTCCCGCACCGCGCCGACAGCGAAGGCGACCCAGCGTCCGTCCGCTCGCCGGCCGCGGGGCGCGGCGGATCGAGGCCCCGAGGAGCGCCGCGTCGATGTGCGCGAGTGGGCCTCCGGCATCCGCCTCTCCGCATTCTCGGTCATCATGCTCTCGCTCGTCGTCCTCGGGGCGTGGGTGCTGGTGCCGACGCTCGGAACCTTCATCGACCAGAGACAGAAGATCTCGGCTCTCGAGCAGTCGATCCAGGTCTCCGAAGACCAGATCGTCGCGCTCGAGCAGGAGCGTGAACGCTGGAACGACCCGGCCTACATCACCACCCAAGCGCGCGAGCGCCTGTACTACGTCAAGCCCGGCGAGGTCGTGTTCCTGATCGACAACGACCTCGACCCTGCGGCGCTTCCGCAGCAGCAGGGACCGGTCAGCGACACCCTCGAAGAGACGCCTTCCGACTGGATGCCGCAGCTGCTGCGCACGCTCACGTCCGCAGGGCTGAGCGACACGGCGGCAGTCGCCCGCTGACTGTCGGCACCGCCGCGCAAGGTGTGTGCTCCGAGCATCCTCCCGGTCGGCTCCCGTACGCTGGACGAGTGACCACGCCGCCATTCCCCGCCCCCACGACCGCCGAGCTCGCCGTGGTGTCGGCCCAGTTGGGGAGGACCGCCCGCGGCGTCGTCGGCATCGCCGCCCGCTGCGTGTGTGGCAACCCCACGGTCGTCGCCACGACACCCCGGCTCCCCGACGGAACGCCGTTCCCCACGTTCTACTACCTGACGCATCCGGCCGCGACCGCAGCGATGTCGACCCTCGAGGCCACGCAGGTGATGCCCGAGCTCGCCGCGCTGCTCGACGAGGACGAGGACGTCGCAGCCGCGTACCTCGCGGCGCACGAGGCCTATCTCACCGACAGGGCGCAGTTCGGAGACGTCGGCGAGATCGACGGGATCTCCGCCGGCGGCATGCCCTCGCGCGTCAAGTGCCTGCACGCTCTGGCCGGTCACGCTCTCGCAGCGGGTCCCGGCGTGAACCCGATCGGCGACGCGGCTCTCTCGCGCTCGACCTGGTCGCCTGAGCGGTGCCGGTGCGACGACCCCGGTGCGGCCCTGCGCGACGCCGAGGCATCGACCGCATGAGGCGGCCGCGGATGCTGCGCAACGGTGTCGCGGTGGCGACGATCGTGGCATCCGTCCTGCTCCTGGGCGCAGCGACCCCGCCTCCAGGGCCCGTGCCGGACGACCCCGCAGACCCGGATCGCGCAGCCGAGTACTGGCTCGACGGAGCCGGCATCCGCGATGCGTGGCAGACCACGCGCGGCGACGGAGTGACGATCGCCGTCATCGACACCGGGATCGCCAAGGTCCCCGGCGTGTTCGATGGGGCCGTCGTCGGCGGCACCGATGTGTCGGGCACGGGAACCCCCGACGGGCGCACTCCGGTGGGTGCCATCGACGGCAATCACGGATCATGGGTCGCGTCGCTCGCCGCCGGACGCGGCTCCGCAGACGGCAAGGGGATGATCGGAGTCGCTCCCGAGGCCGATCTGCTGTCGATCTCCGTGGGCTTCGGCGCCGCGGCCGCCGTGCCGTTCACCGAGCAGGTCGCGAAGGCCATGCGATGGGCGGTCGATCACGGAGCCGACATCATCAACCTCTCCTTCACCACGAACACGCTGGACTGGGACAGGAGCTGGGACGACGCGTTCCTCTATGCCTTCGAGCACGACGTCGTGGTGGTCGTCGCCGCGGGCAACCGGGGGAGCGGCACCGACATCATCGGCGCTCCCGCGACGATCCCCGGCGTGCTGACCGTCGGCGGAGTCGACCAGACGGGCACGGCGAGCGTCGAGGCATCGACTCAGGGGATCACCATCGGAATCGCGGCGCCCAGCGAGGGTCTCCGAGGCGTCTCTGCAGACGGCACCGTCGTGCCCTGGAGCGGCACGAGCGGTGCGGCACCCATCGTCGCGGGCATCGCCGCCCTCGTCCGGTCTGCGCACCCCGAGCTCGATGCGGCGAACGTCATCAATCGCATCATCAAGACAGCGATCAAGGTCCCGGGCATGGCCGACCTCCCCGATCCTCTCTACGGCTACGGGCTGGTGGATGCCGATGCGGCGATCGCGGCCGACGTTCCGAAGGTCTCCGAGAACCCGATGGGAGATCTCGCCGAGTGGGTTCGCCTGTTCCGACGCGCAGAGAGCGTTCCTCAGCCCGAACCCACCGCCGCACCGGTCGAGGTGCCGCCCCTGCCGGATGCGGACGCACCGTCAGATCCCGGTTCACCGCTGCTTCCCAGCGCTGAATCGCTGCGCTACGGTACCCTGCCGCTCATCGCGCTCACAGTCCCTGGTATCCTGATAGCGCTTGGCGTCACCGCAGCTGCCCGGCGCATCCGATCGGCGCGCGCTCGCACGCCACATCCCTGACTCCCGAGGAGTTGTCCCCCTGTGCCTCAGAACAGCACTGTGCCCAAGATTCTGATCGTCGGTGGAGGCTACGCAGGCTTCTACACGGCGTGGAAGCTGGAGAAGCACCTTCGCAAGGGTGAAGCAGACGTCACCATGGTCGACCCGCTGCCGTACATGACGTACCAGCCGTTCCTTCCCGAGGTTGCTGCCGGGTCGATCGAAGCCCGACACTCGGTGGTCGCACACCGTCGCCACCTGAAGCGGACGAACGTGCTCACCGCCAAGGTGACCGGAATCAACCACGCCGAGAAGGTCGCGACGATCACCCCTCCGGTGGGCGAGCCCTACGAGTTCTCGTACGACCAGATCGTCGTCACGGCAGGTGCGGTCTCCCGTACCTTCCCGATCCCCGGCATCGCGGACAACGCGATCGGTCTGAAGACGATCGAAGAGGCCGTCGCGATCCGTGACCGCCTGATGTCGAACTTCGACAAGGCCGCGTCGCTGCCTGCAGGTCCTGAGCGCGACCGCCTGCTCTCCGTCGTCGTCGTCGGCGGTGGCTTCGCCGGCATCGAGGTCTTCGCCGAGCTGCGCTCGCTGGCCTCGTCGCTCGTGGGCAAGTACCCGCAGCTGACCTTCGACGACACGCACTTCCACCTCATCGAGGCGATGGGGCGCATCATGCCCGAGGTGTCGCTGCAGACGAGCGAGTGGGTACTCAAGGACCTCGCGAAGCGCGGTGCCAACGTGCACCTCGACACGCAGCTCACCAGTGCTGTCGACGGCAACGTCGAGCTGTCGACCGGCGAGATCATCCCGACCGATCTGATCGTGTGGACAGCCGGTGTCATGGCGAACCCGACCGTCGTGCGCGGTGGCGACCTGCCGATCGAGGAGCGCGGCCGCATCCAGACCCGTGCCGACCTCCGTGTCGGCACGCCCGAGGCCTTCGTCCCCGGAGCCTGGGCTGCCGGAGACGTCTCGGCCGTTCCCGACCTGTCGGGTGGCGGCGTCGGCGGCTTCTGCGTGCCGAACGCCCAGCATGCAGTGCGTCAGGCGAAGCTCCTCGCGAAGAACATCGTCGCCGTGCTGCGCGGTGAGGACCCGAAGGAGTACTTCCACAAGAACCTCGGTGCCGTCGCGGGCCTCGGCCTCTACAACGGCGTCTTCCAGTCCGGCAAGATCGCCCTCAAGGGCTTCGTCGCCTGGGTTGCGCACCGCGGCTACCACGGTCTCGCCATGCCCACGTGGGAGCGCAAGTTCCGTGTGGTCTGGGGCTGGTGGAACAACCTGTGGCTCGGTCGCGACCTGGTGAACCTCGAGACGGTGCAGAACCCGCGTTACGTCTTCGAGGAGTTCGCCGCTCGTCCGCGTCCGGCCGCCGATGCTCCGGCTCCCGCGGTCACGGCTCCGGCCGCTCAGGCGACCGCGTCCGACAAGGCCGCCGACGAGAAGCCTGCGGGCCAGAAGACGGCAGCCAAGAAGCCGGCTGCGAAGAAGACCGCTGAGACGGCTGCTGCCAAGTAGCAGTCATCTCCTCGAACGCCCCGACTCCTCCGGAGTCGGGGCGTTCCGCGTATTCGGGGGAGGGGCGTGTCTCGCATCGGTCTCATAGACGCGTTTGCTACCGTCGGCAGGGCAAGGGGAGTACTCCCGTCTGCGGTGGTGTCGTCATTACGGATACGAAGTCGTGTCCCGGCCCACCGGCCCGTGAGGGTGGAGGAGACCTGGCGTCCGTATCCGCGGACGACCATGGACCCCACTGCCCCGCTGTCGAGTCCCGTGGTCGTCCACACCACGAAGGAACCGTCACCATGGGAAAGCTCAACCGACTGCTCGGGATGGCCGCTCGCGCGCTCGATCTCGACGAGACCGGATCCCGCACGGATCACAGCGGTTCGCGCGGTGCGACGCCGCCTTCACAGGTCGGGCGTCAGACCGGTGCCGACCATTACGCGCCTCCGCCTGCACGCCCGGCGGGCCGGGACCCCTACGCGCCGCCGGCAGCCGGCGCGGCCGGTGCTGCCGGTGCTGCCGGTGCGGTGTCGGATGCCGACCGGGCGGCGATCGCGCGGTACGACTACCTTCTCGAGACCGCTGATCCGCACCGTGTCGAGCAGATCCACCGAGAGGCGTTCGCGCGCCTGACTCCCGCCCAGCGGGCGCAGGTGCAGGAGCGGATGAACGCGGAACTCGCTCCGGGCGAGCGCCCGGCATCGGCGTCGCCCGACGATCTCGCCCGTGCGGCGGGTCGCTCCGAGGCAGCGCGTCCGGGGCGCATGCGCGGCATCCTCTCGCGGGTGCGCGGGTTCGGCGCCGCCGGTGCGGTCGGCGGCGCTGCGGTGGGCGCGCTGGGGATCGTCGCGGTGGGCGCCGTCGGCAGTGCCGTAGCCGCTCCGCTCCTCGAGCAGGCCGCCGGTCTCGGCGTCGACTTCGACGCCCTCGCACAGGGCGTCGACATCGAGGCGATCGCGGGCGGCCTCGGTGGCGAGGAGCTCGCGGGGGCTGCGGAGGGCGTGCTCGGGTCGGCCGGTGAGACCGTCTCGGGTCTCGGTGACACGGCGAGCGAATGGGGCCAACGGCTCGGCGACCTCGGAATTCCGGGAATCGGCGATCTGTTCGGCCGATGAGCAGCCTGATCATAGGTGCCGACTCGTCAACGTCGGATCACGGGTTCACCGGCCTCACCGGATTCGCAGCCGACGTCCTCACTCAACTCGGCGACATCGGTGTGGGTGTGCTGGTGTTCCTCGAGGTGCTCATTCCGCCCATTCCCAGCGAGGTGATCCTGCCCTTCGCGGGGTACCTCAGTCAGAGCGGCGACCTCACCCTCGGATGGCTGATCTTCTGGAGCACCCTCGCGTCGTGGATCGGTGCGCTTCTGCTCTATTGGCTCGGGGCGGCCATCGGCGTCGAACGAGCGGTGCGGCTCCTCTCCGCCACCAAACTGGTCAGCCATGCCGACCTTGACCGCGGGGTGGACTGGTTCCGGCGAAGCGGCGCGTGGACGGTGCTCGTCGGTCGGATGGTTCCCGGCGTGCGGAGCCTCATCTCCATTCCCGCGGGCGCGACCCGCATGAACCTCATCCGCTTCAGCGTGTACACGATCGTGGGCAGCGGCCTGTGGAACGCACTGCTCATCGGGTTCGGTGCTCTGCTCGGAACCCAGCATGAGCAACTCGAGCACCTGCTCGGCTACCTCGACTACGCCGTGTACTCCGCGCTTGCCATCGCGCTCGCCGTGCTGATCCTCCGACGCGTCCGCGAGGCGCGTGGGTCCGGGGCGCAGAGCGTGCACACGCGCGGTGCCGCGGATCGACGCGTGGAGGACTGAGCGGAGCCGGACGTGCCCCCGCTGGGACTCGAACCCAGACTGAAGCGATTTTAAGTCGCCTGCCTCTGCCATTGGGCTACGGGGGCTCCATGCCGTGACTGGCTCAGAGTACACGGGGAGTCTCAGATGGCGGCGGCAAGCACGGCGACATGCCTCCGCCGCTCGCCTGGGTGAAGGGAGACGGGCGTCCCAGCGCCCGTCTCCCCGTGATGCTGCTGAGACAGCATCGCTACCCCCCGGCAACCGACCGCGCACGGCCGGTGAACCCGCCACGGATGACGGTCTCAGTGATCAAGACGGCGATTCCTGCGGTTCATTACGACGACGGCCGCTGATGTATCGGGATTTCCAGATTCGGGTCACGACTGGCAGCGCAACTCGATCTCAGAAACGATGAACCCGAGTCCATCCACCCCATAGGGTGGGGGAGTGCTCGACCTCACCGCCGATCTGAGCCCCGATCAGGGACGAAACTCCGTGTCCCCCGAGTGGCGCGACCCATCGCGATACTGGCCGCGCCTGTCTGCGGCGACCGGCCATCTGCCGGCTCCTGTGGCGGTCATCGATCGTGACGCCCTGCGATACAACGCCCTCGACCTGCTGGTCCGCGCGGGAGGGCTACCCATCCGTGTCGCCTCGAAGTCCGTGCGGGTGCGCTCGGTGCTCGACGCCGTGCTGCAGATGCCCGGGTTCAGGGGGATCCTCGCCTTCACGCTGGCTGAGGCGCTGTGGCTCGCCGAGACGCACGACGATATCGTCGTCGGCTATCCGACGGTCGACCGCGCGGGACTCGAGCAGCTCTTCGCGTCCGAGGAGGCGGCGCAGCGGATCACCCTCATGGTCGACGATCCGGCGCACCTCGACATCGTCGACAGTGTGGCCCCTGCCGGCAGCCGACCGGACATCCGGGTCGCGATCGACGCAGATGCCTCGTTGCGATCGATCGCCCTCGGTCACATCGGAGTGCGGCGGTCTGCTCTGTTCACCGCGGGTGAGGTCGCTGCCTTCGCGCGCAAGATCGTGCGCCGCCCCGGCTTCCGGCTCGTCGGGCTGCAGATGTACGAAGCTCAGATCGCGGGCCAGGGAGACAACGCCGGAGCGGATGCGCCGGTGATCCGCCTCATGCAGGCGCGTTCGCGATCCGAGCTGCGCGAGCGTCGGGCCGCGATAGTCAGCGCACTCTCCGAGGTCGCACCGCTCGAGTTCCTCAACGGCGGTGGAACCGGCTCGCTCGAGTTCACCGGCAGCGACGAATCGCTGACCGAGGCGAGTGCGGGCAGCGGACTGCTCGGTGGGCATCTCTTCGACGGATACCGATCGTTCCGGCCCGCACCGGCGTCCGCGTTCGCCTTCGACGTCGTGCGCCGGCCCGCCGCCGACATCGCGACGGTGCTCGGTGGCGGATGGATCGCCTCGGGTCCCGCCCTCGCGTCGCGGCAGCCGCTGCCCGTCTGGCCGCAGGGGCTGCGCACGCTGTCTCGCGAGGCCGCAGGCGAGGTGCAGACACCGCTGCAGGGGCGCGAAGCCGAGGGGCTAGGAGTAGGCGACCGCGTCTGGTTCCGTCACGCGAAGAGCGGCGAGCCGGCCGAGCGCATCGACAGCTACCAGCTCGTCTCGGGAGACGAGATCGTCGACGAGCTTCCGACGTATCGCGGCGAGGGGAAGGCTTTCCTGTGACCCGGATCGGGGGTACCTGGCAGAACTGGGCGAGGTCTGCGCAGGTCACGCCGCTTCGCGTCGAGCGCCCGCGCACCCCCGAAGGCGTCCAGCGCGCCGTCCGCGCGGCGGTCTCGCAGGGGCTCACGGTGAAGGCGGTCGGCGCGGGGCACAGTTTCACGGGCATCGCCGTTGCGCCCGGGGTGCTCCTGGAGCTCGACGACATGCAGGGTCTGGTGTCGGCGGATGCGGCCACGGGGCGAGCTACGCTGCTCGCGGGCACGCGACTGCACCGCATCCCCTCGCTCCTTGCACCGTTCGGCCTCGCGATGGAGAACCTCGGCGACATCGACCGGCAGTCGATCTCGGGGGCGATCTCGACCGGGACGCACGGCACCGGCGCAGGCTACGGCGGTCTCGCGACCCAGATCGTCGGCGCGACCCTGGTCACTGCCGCAGGGGAGTTCCTCCGGGTGGACGAGGGGCAGAACGCCGATCTGCTTCCTGCGGTCGCGCTGGGCCTCGGCGCACTCGGCATCCTTGTCGAGGTGACGCTGCAGTGCGTGCCGATCTACCTCATGGAGGCGGTCGATGAGCCTGCGCCGCTCGAGGACGTGCTCGAGACCCTGCACGACACGGTCGCGGCATCGGATCACTTCGAGTTCTACTGGTTTCCGCACACCGACATCGCGCTGACCAAGAGACAGACGAGGGTGCCCGAGTCGACGAGGCGGCAGCCGCTTCCTGTCCTGGGACGATGGATCGACGAGACGCTGCTCTCGAACGGCGTGTATCGGGCAGTGTGCGCGACCGGACAGGCGGTGCCGGCCATCACTCCGCCCTTCAACAGGCTCGCCGTGAAGCTCACGGGCGACCGGCGGTACACCGAGCTGTCGCACCGCGTCCTGACGCAGAGCCGCACCGTTCGGTTCCGCGAGATGGAGTACGCGGTGCCCGTCGAGAATGTCGTGCCGGCGTTTCGCGCTGTGCGCGACCTCATCGAGCGACGCGGGTGGCGCGTCGAGTTCCCGATCGAGGTGCGCTTCGCAGCGGAGGACGACCGATGGCTCTCGACGGCATACGGCAGGGCGAGCGGATACATCGCGGTGCACCGTTACTGGCGCGCCGACCCGTCCGCGTACTTCGAGGCCGTGGAGCAGATCATGCTCGAGCACGGAGGGCGTCCGCACTGGGGCAAGCTGCACACGCAGACGGCTGAGGAGCTGCGGGAGCGCTATCCCCGCTTCGCTGACTTCACCGCGCTGCGCGACCGGCTCGACCCCGATCGTCGGTTCACCAATCGCTACCTCGATCGGGTTCTCGGTGCATGATCCGGTTCGGCGCCTGACCGCGCGCACCCAGTCGACGCGCAGGCTGCGCCGATAGGATGAGACAAACACGAGGAAGGGTGGGCCTCTGATGGAATGGCTCGTGCCGGTACTGATCGTCGTCGGTGTGATTCTGCTCATCGGAATCTACCTCTGGGCGACCTACAACTCGCTGGTGCAGCTGAACGTCCGCGTCGACGAGGCGTGGAGCGGCATCACGGTTCAACTGAAGCGCAGGGCAGATCTGATACCCAACCTCATCGAGACGGTGAAGGGCTACGCCTCGCACGAGAAGGCGGTCTTCGAGAACGTGACCCGGGCGCGAGCGGAGACGCTCTCGGCCGGCGGCCCCGGTGAGGCGGGAATCGCAGAGGGTCACCTCCAGCAGGCGCTCCGCAGCCTCTTCGCGGTCGCGGAGGCGTATCCGCAGCTGCAGGCGAGCCAGAACTTCCTGCAGGTGCAGCAGGCCCTCGTCGACACCGAAGACAAGATCCAGGCCGCGCGTCGCTTCTACAACGGCGGGGTCCGCGAGCTGAACACCAAGATCAAGGTCTTCCCGAACAATCTCTTCGCGAAGGGGCTCGGGTTCACCGAACGCGAGTTCTTCGAGGTGGCCGACAGCGGAGCGATCTCCGAGCCGCCACGCGTGCAGTTCTGATCTGCGAGAAGGCCCGATGCGCACCGTCGCATCGGGCCTTCTGCGTGGTCGGGCACTGAACCGGGGTAGCGCTCACCACACGTCGAGATCGACGTCGCCGTCCTCGATGGTCACGTCGCCGCGGAGTGTCCATGATTCCGTGCGATAGGTCTCGGTTCTCGGGCTGCCGTCCTGCCCGGTGCCTGACACGGTCACGACGAGGATGCCGCCCTCGGCGATGAATCCGCCATCCGTCAGCTCCAGCACCGGCATCCGATCGATGCGGAAGCGGGCGTCGTCGACCGCGGCGAACTCGGTTCCCCACGGGATCCTGATCCCGCACCCGTCGGGCACGCCGCCCCCGGTGACCCCGGCGGATGTGCAGTCCTCGAGGTGGTCGTCTAGCGCCTGCTGCGCGAGGGCCTGCGGATCGAGATCGGGGTCGGGCGTCGGCGAGCTCGTCGCGGTCGGCGTGGCCGGTGGCGACGGGATGCCGCTCGATGCCTGCCACATCCACACGGCTGCCCCCGCGACCAGGAGCGCGGCGACGATGCCACCGATCACCCATCCGCGGCGGCGATTCACTCGGCGACCTCCCTGGCATGCACGTGGCGACGCACCGATGCGTCTGCGCGCCCGGACAGCGCTGCATGCAGTGCCTCGGCCGCCGTGCCCCAGCGCGAGACGGAGACGTGCGCGAGCCCCTGCCACTCCGCCGCGAGCGAGAGCTCAGCGGCGATCTTCTCGGCATCCGCGTCCGGTCGGGACTGAGGCTCCCACCATGCCGACTGCACCTGGAGCGTAGACGTCGCTCGGTCGGCCTTCAGATCGACACGCGCGACGATGCGGTCACCGACGAGCACGGGCAGCGAGTAGTACCCGTATCGCCGCTTCTCTGCGGGAACGTAGATCTCGATCCGGTAATCGAGCTCGAACGCGCGCAGCGCGCGGTCACGGAACCAGACCACCGGATCGAATGGCGTCAGGAGTGCGGCGGCCTCGATACTGCGCGGCAGCACGGCATCGCGGTGCCGCCAGCTGGGCAGCGGACGACCGCCCCTGTCCCAGCCGCGCACGGAGACCGGCAGTATCTCGCCGGAGTCGACCAGATCCACGATCGACTGCGTGACCGCCGCGCGATCGCGGATGCGGTGGTAGTCAGCGAGGTCCGACTGCGTTGCGACTCCCGACGATCGCGCCGCTCGCCGGATGAGCTCGCGGATCGCGTCGTCACGGGGCACCTGCTGCGACAGTATGGCGTCGGGGATCACCTGCTCGGCGAGCGCGTACGTGCGCTCGAAGCCCTTTCGGCCACTGATCGCCACGTCGCCGGTGCGCCACAGATGCTCGAGGGCGAGCTTCACGTCGTCCCAATCCCACCACGTGCCTCGCTCCCGAGGAGCATCGTCTCGGAGGTCGGCCGGTCGCAGCGGACCCCTGGCGCGGAGTTCGTCCTGCACCCAACGCAGGGTGCGCGTGTTGGTGCTCATCCAGGAGTCGGCTGCCGCCCATCTGGCGCGGAAATGATCCATGCGGAACCGCCAGAGCGGCCAGTCCTCGACGGGGATGAACGTCGCCTCGTGCGCCATGTACTCGACGTAATGGGTCGTGCGCGAATGGAAGACACGATCGAAGAGCGCCGGATCGTAGGCACCCAGGCGCGAGAACAGCGGCATGTAGTGAGACCGTGCGAACACGTTGACCGAGTCGATCTGCAGCACGCCGAGGCGATCCATGACACGGTGGATGTGCCGCGCCGACACCGACGCCGGACGAGCACGTGAGAATCCCTGCGCGGCGAGTGCGATGCGACGGGCCTGGGCAGCGCTGAGGGTGTCGGTCACCACGTCAGGGTATCGCCGGTCTCCGACATACGCGCCCACCCCCGTCAGGACCTGTGGTGACAGCGCCTTAGACTTGGGCGATGAGCGAAGAGCAGCGACCGCGGCTGAGAGATCTCTTCCGACCGCGCCCTGTGTCCCCGGACCGCATTCCGACCGTCGACGTCGATGCGACAGTGCCCTTCGGGCTGCGCGTCGCCGCGGCATACGCATGGCGGCTGCTGCTGCTCGCGGCCGTCGTCGCCGGATTCATCTGGCTCGTCATCGAGCTCAAACTGCTCGTCATCCCGCTGATGGTCGGCATCCTCATCACGGCGCTGCTCTGGCCGGGTTTCCAGTGGATGCTGCGCCACCGCTTCCCGCGCTGGCTGGCCGTCGCCCTCTCGATCATCGGCACGCTGACGATCGTGTCGCTGCTGCTCTGGCTCGTGATCTGGCAGATCCGTGCGCAGCTCCCCGATGTGCAGGAGCGCAGCTCACAAGCCGTCGACGAGTTCCGCACGTTCCTCCTCGACGGCCCGCTGCACCTCAGCGAATCGCAGATCCAGGGCTACATCGATCAGGGTCTCGAGATCATCAACGAGCAGACGCAGGCTCTGCTCAACGGCGCCCTCGCGGTCGGCACCACCGCCGCGCACGTCGTGACCGGAGCGGTGCTCTCGCTGTTCATCCTCATCTGCCTGCTGGCCGACGGGCGCGGGATCTGGAAGTGGACGCTGCGCCTCTTCCCGCGTGCCGCACGCCCTGCCGCCGACGCCGCCGGGAGCAACGGCTTCGCGACGATCGTCAACTACGCACGCACCCAGCTGCTCGTCGCCGCGATCGACGCCGTCGGAATCGGCCTCGGAGCCGCTCTGCTCGGTGTTCCGCTGGCGATCCCCGTCGCCGTGCTCGTTTTCCTCGGTTCGTTCATCCCGATCGTCGGTGCCGTCGTGACCGGCGCGATCGCCGTTCTGCTCGCCCTCGTCTACAACGGCCCCTGGATCGCGCTCGCGATGCTGGCCGTCGTGCTCGGCGTGCAGCAGCTCGAGGGCCACATCCTGCAGCCGATCCTGATGGGCTCGGCTGTCAAGGTCCATCCGCTCGCCGTCGTCCTGGTGGTCGCCGGGGGATCGATGGTCGGCGGCATTCCCGGGGCGCTCTTCGCGGTGCCCCTCGCGGCCTTCGTCAACGTCGCCGCGGTGACAGTCAGCACCGGTGCCTGGCGCACCGGCGATCAACCGGACGCAGACCTGATCTGGAGCACAGTGCCGCGCGAGCGCACACGGAGGAATCGATGAGCGCAGTCCCCAGCCTGACCGAGTTCGAGAACGCCGCTCAGAGTCTGGCTGAGGTGATCACGCACACTCCGACTCTGCCGTCACGCGCGCTGTCCGACGTCCTCGGCGCCCCCGTCCTGCTGAAGATGGAGAATCTGCAGCGCACGGGGTCGTTCAAGATCCGCGGTGCCGCCTACCGGCTCTCTCGCCTGAGTGCCGAAGAGCGATCGCACGGGGTCGTCGCCGCCTCGGCCGGCAATCACGCCCAGGGTGTCGCTCTGGCGGCGCAGGCTCTCGGCATTCCCGCGACGATCTTCATGCCCATCGGCGTGCCGGTGCCGAAGCTGCTCGCCACGCGCGGGTACGGCGCCGAGGTGGTGCTCGAGGGCGAGACCGTCGCGACCTCGCTCCGGCTCGCTGCGGAGTTCTCCGAGCGCACCGGAGCCATGCTCATCCACCCGTTCGACCACCGCGACGTCGTGATCGGCCAGGGCACGCTCGGACTCGAACTGCTCGAGGACGCGCCCGAGGTCGACACGATCGTGCTGGGCATCGGCGGCGGCGGGCTGATCGCGGGGGTCGCTGCCGCGGTCAAGGCCCGAGCGGCTCAGCTCGGTCGATCCGTGCGCATCATCGGCGTGCAGGCTGAGAACGCGGCTGCGATGCCGCCCTCGCTCCACGCCGGACACCCGGTGGACATCGAGACCAGGCCCACCATCGCCGACGGCATCCTCGTCGCGCGCCCCGGCGCCATCCCGTTCGACATCATCAAGGATCTCGTCGATGAGGTCGTCACCGTGTCGGACGACGACCTGGCGCGAGCGATCCTGATCCTGCTCGAGCAGGCCAAAGTGGTCGTCGAGCCCGCCGGCGCTGCCGGTGTCGCGGCAATCCTGGCGGGCAAGGTCTCGGCGACGGGCACCACGATGGCGGTGCTGTCGGGAGGCAACATCGACCCGCTCCTGCTGCAGCGCGTCGTCGCTCACGGGCTCGCGGCGTCGGGTCGATATCTCACGATCCGCATCCCGCTGCCCGATCGCCCTGGTCAGCTCGCGCGCGTGTCCGAGCTGATCGCCGCGGCCGGGGCGAACGTGATCGAGGCGATGCATACGCGCCACGGACACGGCCTGCAGATCAGCGAAGTGTTCCTCGAGCTCAGTGTCGAGACGCGCGGTGCCGAGCACTCCGAGCACACCCTCGACACGCTCCGCCACGCCGGCTTCCATCCGATCGTCGTGCCGGACTGACACGACGTCTCGATATGCAGATGCCCCGTCCGAGTGGACGGGGCATCTGCATATCGGAACGCTGTCGCGATGCGACCGGCGTCAGCCCGTGTAGGTCTCGACCTTCACGATCTCGACCGAGATCGCGCGGCCGTTCGGAGCCTCGTAGGACGACTTCTCGCCGACCTTGAGTCCGAGGATCGCCTGCCCGAGGGGGCTGGCTTCGCTGTACACGTCGAGGTCGCTGCCCACGGCGATCTCGCGGCTGCCGAGCAGGAAGATCTCTTCGCCGCCGGCGACCATCGCGGTGACGACGGTGCCGGGCTCGACGATGCCGCGGCTCGCGGGTGCCTCACCGACCTTGGCCGTCTTGAGGAGGTTCTCGAGGGTGCGGATCCGCGCCTCCTGCTTGCCCTGCTCGTCCTTGGCGGCGTGGTATCCGCCGTTCTCCTTGAGGTCTCCCTCTTCGCGGGCCGCTTCGATGCGCTTGGCGATCTCTTCGCGACCGGTGGTGGAGAGGTGCTCGAGCTCGGCGACGAGCCGGTCATACGCTTCCTGCGTGAGGAAGGGAACCTGAGCGTCAGTAGACATGACGAAGCTCCTTCGGTAGGTACCCGGCGACGTTCCGCGGGGGATATGCCAAGACGCCCCGGCACAGTGCCAGGGCGTCATCTGTCTGGCACGAGTCTAGGCGACCCAGCAGCTGTTCACCAAACCTGTCGTCGCGGCTGAGACGGTGGGAACCGTGGCCGAGAGCGCCTGCGAATGCGTGTCTCCCGCGGGGATCTCGACGACCTTCCATCCGACCACTCCGAACTCCTCGTCGAGCGCCTCGACGACGCAGGCCACGTCCTTGCCCTGCACACCGGTGATCTGGAAGCGCACGGTGACGCTGTGCTCGTCGACCAGGTCGAAGCCGAGGTCGTCGGAGTCGACGGCGTTCATCTGCGACGTGACGATCATCCAGCCGAATGCGCCGACGAGAAGTGCGGCGAGGGTGATGACGACGATCCACGGACCCCGTCGGGTGCGGGTGCGGCCATAGCGGTCGTCGAGCTGTTCTGCGGTCGTCACGGGGTGGGTCTTCCGGTCGTTAGGCTGGTAACTCCAGGTTATGCGACCTGCGCATGAAAGGCAGACTCCATGCTCGCTCTGACCGAGACCCCGATGCCGACGCCCTCGATGACGGTCGACCCGGAGTTGGTCACGCCCGGTTTCGTCGGCTTCGCCGCCGTCGTGATCGTCCTGGTCGCCGTGATCCTGCTGATCCTCGACATGAACCGTCGGATCCGCCGGGTCCGCTACCGCGAAGAGGTCAGGGAAGAGCTCGACGCCGAGGAGGCCGCGCTCGCTGCCGACGAGGCGACCGAGACGGATGCCGATCTGCCGATCGTGCGTGAGGGCGACGACGATCCCGAGAAGCGCTGACCGGGCTCGAGCGGTTCAGGCCCCGAGCGTTCTCAGGCCCCGAGCGACGGGGACAGCGGTTCCAGCGCGATGAGCAGGCACGCGACCCAGTGGCACAGGAACGCGAGCACCGTGCACAGGTGGAAGATCTCGTGGAAGCCGAAGTGGCCGGGCCACGGGTTCGGCTTCTTGAGCGCGTAGACGATCGCGCCGCCGGTGTAGAGCAGACCGCCGACGATGACGAGCGCCATCATGGTCGCGTTCGCGACGAACAGATCGGCGAGGTACATCACCGCCGCCCATCCGAGCAGCAGGTAGAGCGCGACGTACAGCCACCGAGGGGCATTGATCCAGAACACCCGGAACAGGATGCCGATCAGCGCACCTGACCAGACGAAGACGAGGAGCAGCGCGCCCTTGCCCGGGGGGAGCGCCAGCACGGCGAGCGGGGTGTACGTGCCGGCGATCAGGAGCAGGATGTTCGCGTGGTCGATCCTCTTGAGGATCATCTTGACCTTCGGACTCCAGTCGATCCGGTGATAGAGCGCCGAATTGCCGAACAGCAGCAGCGATGACGCCATGAACACCGCGGCGGCCCATTTCGCGGCTCCGCCCTGTGCGACGGCGATCAGCACCACGCCGGCGACGATCGCGATCGGGAAGGTGGCCGCATGCAGCCAGCCTCGCCAGGTGGGCTTGATCTCGACGGCGGCGTCGTGCGCCGCATCCTCCATGAGGGGCAGCTGAGGGACGTCGGGTACCGAGGAGTCGGGTGTGCTCACGCCCTCACTCTATGCGGGCGGCCATGCAGGCGAGCGTACATATCCTGAGCGTCGACCCTCGGCCTCGCGACCGCCGACACGATAGCGTAGGGAGGTGATGTCACGCGATGTTCAGGGGCGAGGGCCGCTGTACCGGCTCTACACCAGCCGGCTTCGCCGACACCTGGACCCCGCGTCGGTTCCGCATCACGTCGCGATGATGATCGACGGCAATCGGCGATGGGCGCGTCAGCTGGGCTATGAGACGCCGGCAGAGGGTCATCGTGCCGGTGCCGCCAAGATGCGGGAGTTCCTCGGATGGTGCGACGAGCTCGGCATCCGTGTGGTGTCGCTCTATCTTCTGTCGAGTGACAACCTGCTCAAGCGCGACTCGGCCGAGCTGGCCGACCTGATCGAGATCATCGCCGAGCTCGCCGAGGCGTTGTCGCGCGAAGGCAACTGGCGAGTGAAGCACGTCGGCCGCTCCGACATCCTCCCTGCCGAACTCGCGAGAGTGCTCGACGACGCGCAGGAGCGCACACGCGACCATACGGGGCTGCACGTCAATCTCGCGGTCGGCTACGGCGGACGCAACGAGATCGTCGACGCCGTGCGCAGCATCGTCACAGCGCACCAGGCGTCCGGGGGAACCATCGAAGATCTCGCCGCGCATCTCACGCCCGAGATGATCGGCGAGCATCTCTACACCGGTGGCCAGCCGGATCCCGATCTCGTCATCCGCACGAGCGGAGAGCAGCGTCTGAGCGACTTCCTGCTGTGGCAGAGCGCCCATAGCGAGTTCTACTTCGTCGAGGCACTCGGGCCGGATCTGCGCCAGGTCGACTTCCTCCGGGCGATCCGCGACTTCGCCGATCGCGATCGGCGCTTCGGTCGCTGAGACCGCGCACGACACGATCGGTCACTATTCGTTAATCAACGCGTAACGAACTGGTGGCGTGTCGAGTTGAGTTAATCCCGGCATCTGGTCGTAGCTTCTAGGCATCGGGCAAAGCGCCCGTCGGGTCGGCCTCAGGTTGACGACTCGTGACCCCCTGGTCGACTCGTTCGAACAAACCGGGATTCCCCGGGTCGGGAGTGGGTCGTGACCTCACGTACAGCGCAGCAGTCCACAGGCACCGCGCAGCAGTCCACCCGTAAGACGACGACGCGAGCGGCGTCCGCTGATCCTGATCAGGATCTCCGGACCTACGTGCTCGACACGTCCGTCCTGCTGAGTGATCCTCAGGCCTTCTTCCGGTTCGCCGAGCATTCGGTGGTCGTGCCGGTCGTGGTCATCACCGAGCTCGAGGGCAAGCGCCACGATCCCGAGATCGGCTACTTCGCGCGCCAGGCGCTGCGTCACCTCGACGACCTGCGCATCGAACACGGGCGTCTGGACTTCCCGGTCGAGGTCGGTGACGGCGGCACGCTCCGCGTCGAGCTGGCCAACACCGATGCCTCGGTGCTCCCCGCCGGGATCCGGTTGAGCGACAACGACACCCGCATTCTCTCCGTCGCCATGAACCTCGCGCAGGACGGTCAGGACGTCACTATCGTCTCGAAGGACCTGCCGATGCGGGTCAAGGCGGCGTCCCTCGGCCTTCGCGCTGAGGAGTACCTCGCCGAGCAGGCCATCGACTCCGGATGGACCGGCATCACCACTCTCGACCTGTCGGGCGATGACATCAGCGACCTCTACGAGAGCGAGGTCGGCATCAGCGAAGACGCCAGGGGCCTGGCTGTCAACACCGGACTCATCATCCACTCCGAGCGCGGGTCGGCTCTCGGCAGAGTGACCGGCGACGGCGAGTACAAGCTCGTGCGCGGCGATCGCGACATCTTCGGCATGCACGGCCGATCCGCCGAGCAGCGGATCGCCATCGACCTGCTCACCGACCCCGACATCGGCATCGTCTCGCTCGGCGGGCGTGCAGGCACGGGTAAGTCGGCGCTGGCGCTCTGCGCGGGTCTCGAGGCGGTGCTCGAGCGGCAGCAGCAGAAGAAGATCATCGTGTTCCGGCCGCTGTTCGCCGTCGGAGGCCAGGAGCTCGGCTACCTGCCCGGCGACCAGGGCGAGAAGATGGGGCCCTGGGGGCAAGCGGTCTTCGACACGCTCGGCTCGGTGGTCTCGGGCAACGTCATGGAAGAGGTCGTCGAACGGGGCATCCTCGAGGTGCTTCCGCTCACGCACATCCGCGGTCGGTCGCTGCACGACGCGTTCGTGATCGTCGACGAGGCGCAATCGCTCGAGCGCAACGTGCTGCTGACGGTGCTCAGCCGCATGGGGCAGAACTCCCGAGTGATCCTGACCCACGACGTCGGTCAGCGCGACAACCTCCGGGTCGGTCGCCACGACGGCATCGCCAGTGTGATCGAGACGCTCAAGGGGCACGATCTCTTCGCCCACGTGACCCTCATGCGTTCCGAGCGCTCCGCCATCGCCGCCCTCGTGACAGAGCTTCTGGAGGGAGGCGAGCTCAGCTGAGCTGGCTCTTCGACAGCGGATGCCGTGGTCTCACGGCATCCGCTGTCGTATGTTCCGCCGGATGCGTCGGCGATTCGCTTCCGTCTGCGAAGACGTCGGCATACGCTCGTGTCACCGAACGCAGACGATGGAGTGATGCGCGATGAGTGACGCGACGAAGACCGTGGAAGATGACCAGCTGCCGCCCGTAGCGGTCGACGAGAAGCCGCGGTGGACGCCGCTGAAGATCGCTCTCTGGGTGGCGATCGCGCTGCTGGGCGGCATCGCCTGGACCATGCTCGCGATCGTGCGCGGTGAGACGGTGAACGCGATCTGGTTCGTGTTCGCGGCGGTCTGCACATACCTCGTGTTCTACCGCTTCTATTCGAAGTTCATCGAGCGCAACCTGGTCAAGCCGAACGACCGGCGAGCGACCCCCGCCGAATACAAGGCGGACGGCAAGGACTACGTCGCGACGGATCGTCGGGTGCTGTTCGGCCACCATTTCGCCGCCATCGCGGGCGCCGGCCCGCTGGTCGGTCCGGTGCTGGCCGCGCAGATGGGCTACCTTCCCGGCACGATCTGGATCATCGTCGGAGTCGTGCTCGCGGGGGCCGTGCAGGACTACCTCGTGATGTTCTTCTCGATGCGACGAGGCGGACGCTCTCTCGGTCAGATGGCCCGCGACGAACTGGGCAGATTCGGTGGAACGGCCGCGATCATCGCCACGCTGCTCATCATGATCATCATCACGGCGATCCTCGCCCTCGTGGTCGTGAACGCCCTGGGTGAGAGCCCGTGGGGCGTGTTCTCCGTGGCGATGACGATCCCGATCGCCCTGTTCATGGGCGCGTACCTCCGATGGATCCGCCCAGGCAAGATCACCGAGGTGTCGATCATCGGCTTCGTCCTGCTGATGGCGGCGATCATCGGCGGCGGCATGGTCGCTGAGACCGACTGGGGCCAGGCGATCTTCACGCTCGACCGGACGACGATCGCGTGGGGCATCATCATCTACGGCTTCATCGCCGCGGTGCTGCCGGTGTGGATGCTGCTGGCTCCGCGAGACTACCTCTCGACCTTCATGAAGATCGGTGTGATCGTGGCGCTCGCCGTCGCGATCCTGTTCGTGCGGCCCGAGATCACCGTCCCGGCCTTCAGCGAGTTCGCCGCGGGGGAGACGGGCCCGGTGTGGGCCGGAGCGCTCTTCCCGTTCCTCTTCGTGACGATCGCGTGCGGGGCGCTGAGCGGATTCCACGCGCTCATCGCCTCGGGCACGACGCCGAAGATGATCGAGAAGGAGAAGCAGACGCGCTTCATCGGCTACGGCGGGATGCTCATGGAGTCGTTCGTGGCGATCATGGCGCTCGTCGCCGCGATCTCGATCGACCGAGGGCTGTACTTCGCCATGAACTCCTCGCCGGCGGCGACGCTCGGCACTGTCGAGGGGGCCGTGGCGTTCGTCAACAGCCTGGGCATGACCGGGGTGAACCTGACACCCGAGATGCTCACGAGCACTGCCGAGGCGGTGGGTGAGGAATCGATCGTCTCCCGCACCGGCGGCGCGCCGACGCTGGCCCTCGGCCTCGCACACATCATGCAGCAGTGGATCGGCGGCACCGGGATGATGGCGTTCTGGTATCACTTCGCGATCATGTTCGAGGCGCTGTTCATCCTGACGGCCGTGGATGCCGGCACCCGCGTCGCGCGCTTCATGCTGCAGGACTCGGTCGGCAACGTCATCCCTCGCTTCAAGGACACCTCGTGGCGGGTGGGTGCGTGGATCTGCACGGCCGTGATGGTCGCGGGGTGGGGAGCGGTGCTGATCATGGGAGTCACGGACCCGCTCGGCGGCATCAACACCCTGTTCCCGCTGTTCGGCATCGCCAACCAGCTGCTGGCGGCCATCGCGCTCTCCGTGGTGCTCACCATCGTGGCGCGCAGGCGCACATTCAAGGTCCTGTGGGTGGTCGCGCTGCCGCTGGCGTTCGTCACCGTCGTGACGGTGACGGCCTCGCTGCAGAAGATCTTCTCGACCGTGCCGCAGGTGGGTTACTTCGCGAACCATGTCGCTTTCCGCGACGCTCTCGCGGCGGGGGAGACGTCCTTCGGCACGGCGACCAGCGTCGCGGCGATGGAAGCGGTCGTCCGCAACACCATGATCCAGGGGATTCTGTCAGTGACGTTCCTCGTGCTGTCGGTGATCGTGATCACGATCTCGATCATCAAGGTCATCCAGGCTGTTCGCCCCGGCCCTGTCGTCGACCACGAGGATCCGGAGGTGCCGTCGCGCCGCTTCGCGCCGGCCGGTCTCGTCGCGTCGTCCGAGGAACGGGCCGTGGAGAAGCAGTGGAACGCACTTCCCTCGTCCGCTCAGCCGACGAGGGGGCACTGATGGCCGCCGTGGTGACCGATCACGTGCGGCGGGCCTGGCAGGCGATCGCCTGGTACGTCAACGGCGTGACGGGGCAGTCCCGGTACGCGGACTACGTGGCCCACGAGACCCAGCGGCATCCCGATCGTGAACCGCTCAGCGAGCGCGAGTTCTGGCGGGCGCACTATGCCCAGCAGGATGCCGACCCGGGGACCCGCTGCTGCTGACCTGCACATAGCCACCCTGCACCAGGTTGTCGCCACCCGGCACCGCGCTGTCGCCACCCGGCGGCCAGCGTGTCCGGAGGCGCCGGTCCTGCCTCTTGGTTCACGTCGGGGCCAACACGCCAGGCGTCGCCCTTCCCAGGCCCATGCACTCGACATCTGGTGTGTCGGCCCCGAAGTGGGCAGCGACGCCGAGGCCGGGGACGCCGACGGGCCGTCAGCCGAGATCCTTCGCGCGGCGGAGAGCCGCCATGACGGCGGCCTGCACGGAGGGCCAAGCATGGATGACCTGTGCATAGTCGAAGCGCAGGGTCTCATACCCCTGTGCCGACGCGCTGGCATCCCGGACCAGATCCTTGTGACGACGATCGTGACCGGCGTGGTTCTCACGCCCGTCGACCTCGAGGATGAGCCGCCCGCCCAGGACGAAGTCGACGCGACCGACGCCGTCGATGGTCACCTGAGCTGCGAGGACGACACCGACCAGGTGAAGCCTCAGGCGGAGGATCGATTCGAGCCCGCTCTCCGAATCGTCGTGCGCGAGGTCGAAGAGCCACCGAGCGGATGCCGGCAGAGCCGCGCGTATTCGGAGTCGCGCCGCGCGTGTCAGGGCTCGACGCTGCAGAGCGGATTCGAAGGATGCGAAGAACGACTCCTCGCCCTCGCAGCGGAACAGATGGATGAGAGCCGTCTCGACGTCGACGACTCCGAGGGGGACGGCCCCTCGGAAGAAGTGGCTGCGGCATCGGCATCCGTCGTGGTCATACGTCCGTCCGCGTCCGCCGATCCAGACGTGAACGCGCTCGGCGTCTGCGAGGACCCACACTCCGTGATGACGCAGCGCCGCGCTGCAGGTGAGGGCGCCGCCGTGCGCGGCGGCACGCCGGAGGGGGTCGGGGAGCGTCGGCGAGGCGAACAGTCCCGGACGGATGCGGTCGATGCGTCCTGCCCGCACAGCTCTCGTGAGGGAGGGGCGGTCGAGGCCGTGGCGCTGGAGGTGCGTTCCGCGAGCGAGGCCGCCGAGACGATCGAGGGTGGTTCGTGGATCGAGCATCCCCGCAGCGTGGCAGCTCCGCATGCGTGATGACGTGACGTGTGGGTGTTCTCACGGCATCGGTGCAGAAGCCGCCGCCGGGCGACCCGCTGCAGGAGCAGTGGCCCGTCACACACTTCGGGGGCCGACGCGCCAGATGCCGAACAGGAAAGCCCCCTGCGCTCGGCGTCTGGTGTGTCGGCCCCCGAAGTGGTGGGACCGGCTCAAGATCAACCGGGGTGGGTCATCGAGAGCAGGTCGAGCTTCTCGTCGAGCTGCTCGAGCGTGAGGTCGCCGCGCTCGACGTACCCGAGGTCGATCACGGCGTCGCGCACCGTGATGCCCTTCGCGACCGAGTGCTTTGCGATCTTCGCCGCAGCCTCGTAGCCGATGAGCTTGTTGAGCGGGGTGACGATCGACGGGCTCATGCCGGCGAATGCCGCCGCACGGTCGAGGTTCGCCTGCAGTCCGTCGACGGTCTTGTCGGCGAGCACGCGAGACGCGTTCGCGAGCAGACGGATCGACTCGAGCACAGCGGTGCCCATGACCGGGATGGCGACGTTCAGCTCGAAGGAGCCGGATGCGCCCGCCCACGCGACGGTAGCGTCGTTGCCGATCACTCGGGCGCAGACCATGAGCACAGCCTCGGGAACGACCGGGTTGACCTTGCCGGGCATGATCGACGACCCGGGCTGGAGGTCGGGGATGTGCAGCTCGCCGAGACCCGTGTTGGGGCCCGAGCCCATCCAGCGGAGGTCGTTGTTGATCTTGGTCAGCGAGACCGCGATCGTGCGCAGCGCGCCCGACGCCTCGACGAGTCCGTCGCGGTTCGCCTGCGCCTCGAAGTGGTCCTTCGCCTCGGTGATCGGCAGCTCGGTCTCGGCGGCGAGCAGCTCGATGACCTTCTGCGGGAACCCGAGTGGCGTGTTGATGCCGGTGCCGGTGGCGGTGCCGCCCAGCGGGACCTCGGCGACGCGGGGAAGCGCAGACTGCACGCGCTCGATGCCGAGGCGCATCTGACGGGCGTAGCCTCCGAACTCCTGGCCGAGCGTGACCGGGGTGGCATCCATGAGGTGCGTGCGACCGGACTTCACTGCGTCCTTCCACAGCTCGGCCTTCGCCTCGAAGGCGACAGCGAGGTGGTCGAGCGCGGGGATCAGAGTGTCGATGAGCGCCTGCGTGACGGCGATGTGCACGGAGGTCGGGAACACGTCGTTCGACGACTGCGAGGCGTTCACGTGGTCGTTCGGGTGCACGTTCGCGCCGAGGATGCGGGTCGCGAGGGTGGCGAGCACCTCGTTCATGTTCATGTTCGACGACGTGCCGGAGCCGGTCTGGTAGGTGTCGACGGGGAACTCGCCGTCGTGGGCGCCCGCGGCGACCTCGTCGGCGGCCTGAGCGATCGCGTCGGCGATGGCGCCGTCGAGGGTTCCCAGCTCTTTGTTCGCGAGCGCAGCAGCCTTCTTGATGCGCGCGAGCGCGGCGATCTGCGTCGATTCGAGGCCCTTGCCCGAGATCGGGAAGTTCTCGACGGCGCGCTGCGTCTGGGCGCCGTAGAGCGCGTTCACAGGGACCCGCACCTCACCCATGGTGTCGTGCTCGATGCGGTACTCCGCTGCATCGCCGCTGCGCTGGTGTGTGTCGGTCATTCCGAACCCTCCTTGGTTGCGGGGCCGTGCCCCTCGGTGTCGATTCCGTCAGTATCGATTCCGACCGTGATGACGGGCACCGCAGTGCCCTCGGCCAGACGGTAGTTGGCGCCCACGATGCCCAGGCGGCCCTCGGAGACGGCGCTAGAGATCACCTCTGACGACTGCAGCAGGTCGCGGACGGTGTTGCGCAGGTGCTCCGCGCCGACGAGATCGGCGTCGATCTCGGCGACGGTGGTGCCACCGCTCTCGGCCAGCACCTTGCGGGCCGCCGGGACGATCGGGGCGATGAGCTTCCAGATGTGCGGCGGCAGGGGAGCGGCGTCGATGGCCGTTCCGTCGATGGCGGCGCGCACGGCGCCGCACGAGTCGTGAGCGAGGACGACGATCAGAGGCACGTTCAGCACGGCCACCGCGTACTCGAGGCTCGCGACGATGGACTCGCCGATCACCTGACCGGCGTTGCGCACGACGAACAGGTCACCGAGTCCGAGGTCGAAGATGATCTCCGCAGCGAGGCGCGAGTCGGAGCAGCCGAACAGCGTGGCGACCGGATGCTGTGCCGCGGCGAGGTGCCTGCGGCGAGCCACGTCCTGATTCGGGTGCTGCGGTGCATCGTCGACGAATCGCTGGTTGCCGTCCTGCATCTGCTTCCAGGCAGCAGCGGGGGTGAGCGCGTGGGTCATGTTCACTCCGAGAGTTCGCGGATCTGGGGGACGAGAGACTCGGCGAGTTCCGCGGTGGAGTCTGCGGAACGCGAACCGTAGAGCAGCAGGTAGTCGTCACCCGCCTGGGTTCCGATGGCGTAGGTGAGGTTCTGCTTCGCGCCGGCATCGCCGAGTGCGTAGACATCCCACTCGAGACCCCCGATCGACGTCGTGTCGGTGGGCGCGGTGCCGTTGAGTCGCTGAGGGGCCCACGAGGAGTCGGCATCGAAGGCCTGGGCGAGCTTGATGAAGCCGCGCTCGTCTTCCGCTGACGGCGCCAGGGTGACATCCCAGACCACGGTCGCGCCGCTCGTGAGCTCGGCGGTGTTGACCCGCCAGAAGTCCGCGAGGTCGGGCACGATCACGGGGCGATCCATGCTGGATTCCACGTCGGCGGCGATGCCGACCACGTCGATCTCTCGCGTGGTCGCGGGTTCCCCGCGGGGGACGGCCAGCACGATCACCGCGACGATGGCCAGCGTGACGATCAGCGCGGCCACCAGGCTGCGAACGGTCTGACTCGACCGGTAGGCCTTGCTCGAGGCGGCCTTGCGTGCCGCTGTCTCCTCCGGGGTCTCCGGACGACCGAGCTCGGCGACGATGGGAGCCGGCTTGTTCATGATTCGTCTCCGTCGGCGGTGCCGGTCGACGTGGCGCGCGCGGCCTCGAGGCGACGCTTCGCGCCGAGCAGCCATTCCTCGCAGCGAGCGGCGAGCGCCTCGCCGCGCTCCCAGAGAGCGAGGGACTGCTCGAGGGTCGGAGCGCCCTGTTCGAGCTCGGAGACGACCTTCACCAGCTCGTCGCGAGCGGCCTCGAATGACAGCGTGTCCACGGGGGTGTCGTTCAGCGCACTCACGCCTCCATCCTACGCCGTGCGCAGGACACGCTCAGTCGGAGCGGGGCACCGGTGCTTCCTCTATCTCGCCCTCCGAGAGTGCCGCGACAGAGCCGCGGTCGACGGTGATCGTCAGCCTGCTGCCCGCCGGAGCATCCGCGGCGTCCCGGAGGATCACCCCGCCGTCGAGGTGAGCGATCGCGTAGCCGCGCGACAGCGTGGCTGCGGGAGAGAGCGCCCGCAGGGATGCTCGCAGCTCGCTGGTCGCCCGGCCGGCCGCATCGTGCTGGCGCGTGATCGTGTCGCGTCCGCGAGACAGCAGCAGCCACACGTCCTGAGAACGCGAGTCGATGATCGGGTCGGGAGACCGCAGCGAGGGGCGCGAGCGCAGCTGCTCGAGTTGCGCGATGTCGTGCGAGAGCCGCTGCGTCAATCTCGTCGTCGCTCTCGAGCGCAGCTGTGCGATCAGCGCCCGCTGCTCGCTGACGTCCGGGACGACGCGCTTCGCGGAATCCGTCGGAGTCGAGGCGCGCAGATCGGCGACGTCGTCGAGCAGGGGGTGATCGTTCTCGTGCCCGATCGCGCTGACGATCGGCGTGGATGCTGCCGCCACAGCCCTCACGAGACGCTCGTCGCTGAACCCGAGAAGCGTCTGCGGATCGCCACCGCCTCGGGCGATGACGATCACGTCGACATCGGGGTCGGCGTCGAGACGCGCCAGCGCTGCGAGCGTCTCCGGCACGCACCGGTCGCCCTGCACGGCCGCGTACTCGGTGCGGAAGCGCACCTGGGGCCAGCGCAGCTCCGCGTTGCGGTGCACGTCCTTCTCGGCGTCGGACTTCTCGCCCGTGATCAGACCGATCACATGCGGGAGGAAGGGCAGTCGCTTCTTGCGCGAGGGATCGAACAGACCCTCCTGGCGCAGCTGCAGTCGGAGCTTCTCGAGCTTCTCGAGCTGATCGCCGAGACCGACGTGCTTCATCGCGGAGACGGCGAAGCTGAAGTCACCGGCCTTCACGAAGTAGTCGGCCTTGACCGCGGCCACGACATGGTCGCCCACTGCCAGATCTCCGGGGATCCTCGGGCGCACACTCGACCAGATGCGGATCGAGATCTGCGCGTCGGAGCGAGTGTCCTTGAGGCGGGCGAAGATGTTGCCGCCGCGCACGTTCCAGGAGGTGATCTCGCCCTCGACCCACACGGTGTTCCAGCGGGCCACGAAGTCGCGGATCGTGGCGTTCAGGCGTGCGACCGACGTGGGAGCATCGGCCGATGAGTCGCGCGGAGCGACCGCATCCGCCGGTGGAGTCTCGCCCGATTTCGTCGAGGCTTCGAAGACCGTCATCCGCTCAGTGCACCTTCCCGCTCCTGCTCAGGTTGTCGACGGTAGAATTCGAGAGTGACCTCGACTGCCGTTCATCTGCCCCTTCCGCGCGTTCCACGAGTACGTGGGGCGGCCGGGCGGCTTCAGGATAACCCGGTCGTCGGGAACAAGCGCGTTCTGCTCGCCGCTCCGCGCGGATACTGCGCCGGCGTCGACCGCGCTGTGGTCGCCGTCGAGAAGGCGCTCGAGCGCTACGGAGCTCCCGTCTACGTGCGCAAGCAGATCGTCCACAACATCCATGTGGTGTCCGAGCTCGAAGAGAAGGGCGCGATCTTCGTCGAGGAGGTCGACGAGGTTCCCGAGGGCGCACATGTCGTCTTCAGCGCGCACGGCGTCTCACCCGCCGTCGTCGAGGCGGCATCGGACCGCGGCCTCCACGCGATCGACGCGACCTGTCCGCTGGTCACGAAGGTGCACCGCGAGGCCGTCCGATTCGCCCGCGACGATTTCGAGATCCTGCTCATCGGCCACGAAGGCCACGAAGAGGTCGAGGGCACTGCCGGGGAAGCCCCCGAGCACGTGACCATCGTGAACTCGCCGGACGAAGCCGACACCGTGCAGGTGAAGGATCCGTCGAAGGTCGTCTGGCTCTCGCAGACCACGCTCTCGGTCGACGAGACCATGGAGACGGTGAACCGCCTGCGGGCTCGGTTCCCCGAGATGCACAGTCCGCCGTCCGATGACATCTGCTACGCGACGCAGAACCGTCAGGTCGCCATCAAGAAGGTGGCGGCGAACGCGGATCTCGTGATCGTCGTCGGATCGGCGAACTCGTCGAACTCGGTGCGTCTGGTCGAGGTCGCACTCGAGTACGGCGCGAAGGCCGCCTATCGCGTGGACTATGCCGAAGAGGTCAAGCAGGAGTGGCTCGACGGCGTAGCCACGGTCGGCGTCACCAGCGGAGCGTCAGTGCCCGAGGTCCTCGTCCGCGAGGTCCTCGATGCGCTCGACGGAGCGGGGTACCGCGATGTCGAAGAGGTCAAGACGGCGGAGGAAGACCTGATCTTCTCGCTGCCCAAGGAGCTTCGCCAGGATTCCCAGGGCCAGCGCGATGCGCGTGCACTGGGAGGTCGTTCCTCCAGCGGGAACGCCTGACGGTGGCCGCCACAGAGGCGGCGCCCACGCTGATCGGCTCAGTGCAACGTGCTCTCCGACTGGTCGACATGGTCGCGAACTCGTCACGGCCGGTGCCGGTCAAGACTCTCGCGGCGCGGACCGGTCTCACCCCGGGTACGACATACAACCTCGTGCGGACGCTGGTGCACGAGGGCTACCTCGTGACCGAACCCGACGGTCTGGTCCTCGGCGAGAACTTCCCGGCTTTTCGGAAGCACTCCGATGCGGGCGGCGTGTTCTTCGCCCACGTCCGCGCCGCGCTGCGCCACGCCACGGAGGAAGTGGGCGCCACCGCGTACCTCTCCCGCTACGAGGATGGCGAGCTGCACCTCGTCGACATCGTGGATGCTGCTCGCAGCACGCGGATCGATCTGTCGGTCGGTCTCGACTCGAGCGCGCACGCGACGGCGCTCGGCAAGCAGATCCTCGCCGATCTGAGTCGCGAGGAGCGGATGGACTATCTCTCGCGTCACCCGCTGGAGCAGCTCACATCTCGCACGATCAGAGACCCGCGTGCTCTGCTGGCGGCGCTCGATCGTTGTCGGGGATTCGCCGTGGATTGCGAGGAATACGCGATCGGCAATGCCTGTGTCGCCGTTCCGGTGATCGCTCCGAACGTCCGGGCGTCACTCGCGGTCTCGCTTCCGGTGGGTCATCCGCGTCTCGAGCACGGCCTCGTCGAGAAGCTCAAGGTGGTGGCGCGGCGGCTCTCGCTGCAGTTGGGTGCGGATGCACTGGGCGGAAGCACATCCCGTCTCGCGACCTCGCTCTGACGATCGCCGCCCCGCCGTGTTGCGGCTCTTCACTATCTGAAGAAGTGCCACTGGTGCTCGGGCACGCGCTTTCCCTAACATGTGAGGTGTAGTCGTCTGTGCAATCGGCGCTACCGGTGGTGGAACGTCCCCAGCGTTCCTCGACCCACTTGGATGACGAGCGTCCCCAGCGTTCCGAGTCCGCGGCCCCGAGGAGTCCCCACTCCTCCGGGGCCGCCATCATGTTCGGCGCTCGCAGTCTGTGAGGACCTCCTAGCCGATCGGACTAGCATGCTGGGATGACGGACCAGCGGCCCCAGTACGGCGAAATCGCGACCCTCGATGAGCAGCGAAGGGCAGCAGGGCTGCCTCCGCTGGATGAGGTTCCCGCCGTCGAGGTGGGTGCAGCGCCGGCACCGGCTGACGGCGCAAGGGTCGATTCGGCCGCTGCGCGTGCGCGCCCGGTCGATCGATTCGTGACGATCGCTCTGCTCGCCTACGGTCTGGTGAACGTGGTCATGACGGGCCTGTCATACCTGGACTTCGCCACTGCGATGAATCAGATGATGAGCGTGCTCGGCGTCGATGGGGATTTCACGAACTACGCCGAGGGCAGGACCTGGGGCACGATCGCCGCGATCGTCCTCGCTGTCGGCTGGTCGCTCACCGCGTATTTCTCCATCCGTCGACTGCGCACTCGCAAACTCTCCTGGTGGGTGCCGCTCGTCGGTGCGGCCATCACCCTGCTCGTGGCGTCGGTCTGCGCGGCCATTCCGCTGATGAACGATCCGGCATTCATCGACTTCGTCGCCAACACCGCCGGGCAGTAGGCGGAAGACAGCCGGGCAGTAGGCGGCTGAACGACAGGTGCCCCCGGCCGATCGGCCGGGGGCACCTCGCTGTCGGAAGGACGTCAGCTCTGGGACTGTCCGTAGGAGCCGAGCTGACGCGTGGACTCGACGACGCGAGCAGCCATGGCCGTCTCGGCGATCTTGCCCCAGGCGCGCGGGTCGTACTGCTTCTTGTTGCCGACCTCGCCGTCGACCTTCAGGACGCCGTCGTAGTTCTTGAACATGTAGTCGGCGATCGCACGGGTGTATGCGTACTGCGTGTCGGTGTCGATGTTCATCTTGATGACGCCGTTGGCGACCGCGAGGGCGATCTCTTCGTCCGTCGAGCCCGAGCCACCGTGGAAGACGAGGTCGAGCGGCTTCGCGCCGGTGTTGTACTTCGCGGCGACCTGCTGCTGGATCTCGCCGAGGAGCTCGGGGCGCAGCTTCACTCCGCCGGGCTTGTACACGCCGTGGACGTTGCCGAACGTGAGAGCGGCGATGTAGCGACCCTGCTCGCCGAGGCCGAGCGCCTGCACGGCCTGGTCGACGTCTGCGAAGGTCGTGTAGAGCGCGTCGTTGGATCCCTCGTGAGCGACACCGTCTTCTTCGCCGCCGACGACGCCGATCTCGACCTCGAGGATCGCGTTGATGTTCTTCATGCGGGGGAGGAGATCCTTGGCGATCTCGATGTTCTCCGCGAGGGGGACGGCCGAGCCATCCCACATGTGCGACTGGAAGATCGGGTTGCGCCCGGCCTTGACCTCGTCTTCGGAGGCGGAGATCAGCGGCTCGACGAAGCCGGCGAGGGCGTCTTTCGGGCAGTGGTCTGTGTGCAGCGCGACGGTGATCGGGTAGTTCTTCGCGACCTCGGTCGCGAAGCGGGCGAAGGCGAGCGCGCCGGTCGCGCGTGCCTTGACCGTGTGGCCGGCGAAGTAATCCGCTCCACCGGTCGTGACCTGGATGATTCCGTCGGAACCTGCCTCGGTCAGGCCCTGGAGGACCGAGTTGATCGTCTGCGAGCTCGAGACGTTGAAAGCCGGGTAGGCGAAGCCGCCGGCCTTCGCGCGGTCGAGCATTTCGGCGTACTGATCCGGGGTGGCGACGGGCATGAGAACTCCTGCGATTTGGGAAGCCGGGACAGCAGTCACTCTATCGGGGCTGACTGTCGGATGCTGTCGGAGCGGACCGTTCGACCACCTCCTCCTGCGCCCACGTTAAGAATCGCATTTCCTTCGTCGTTGCCTGGTCGAAAACAGGCGTTCCAGGCCCGCCAGATGGTTAGGCTGACCGCATGGTTAGTCTTACAGCGGATCTGAGCCCCCTTCGTCCCGATCGAAATCTCGCGATGGAGCTGGTGCGGGCCACTGAGGCAGCCGCCATCCGTGCTGTTCCCTTCATCGGTCGTGGTGCAAAGGAGGCGGCCGACGGTGCAGCCGTCGATGCCATGCGGGCGTTCCTCGGAACTGTTGCCTTCCAGGGCCGAGTCGTGATCGGCGAGGGCGAGAAGGACAACGCGCCGATGCTCTTCAACGGCGAGGAAGTCGGCACCGGCAGCGGCCCGGAGTGCGACATCGCGGTCGACCCGATCGATGGCACGTCTCTGACTGCGGCGGGGCGTCAGAACGCGCTCTCCGTCATCGCGGTGTCCGACCGCGGATCGATGCTCGACGCGTCGAGTGTCTTCTACATGGACAAGCTCGTCACCGGCCCCGCCGGCGTCGGAGTGGTCGACATCCGCCTCCCGATCGGCGAGAACATCCGCAAGCTCGCGGGAGCTCTCGGCAAGCCGGTGGATGAGATCGTCGTCTCGGTGCTGAACCGCCCGCGTCACGAGCAGCTGATCCAGGAGATCCGGGATGCCGGCGCCGGTACGCGACTGATGAGCGACGGCGACGTCGCCGGTGGCATCAACGCGGCCCGTCACGCCGCCCGCACCGACATGTGCGTGGGTGTCGGAGGCAGCCCCGAGGGGATCGTGACGGCGTGTGCGATCAAGGCGCTCGGCGGGCACATCCAGGGGAGGCTCTGGCCCCGCGACGACGACGAGCGCCAGCGCGGCATCGATGCGGGCCTCGACATGGACAAGGTCTACGAGGCCGACGATCTCGTGCGCGGAGACAACACGATCTTCGTCGCAACCGGCGTCACGGATGGTCAGCTCGTGGCCGGCGTGCGGCGAGAGGGCGGATACATCTACACCGAGAGCGTCGTGCTGCGCGGTGCATCGGGAACCCTGCGGAGGATCGCCTCGGAGCACCTCGTCTCGAAGTGGCTCTGATCTCTGCGAGCTGAGCGGAACGGGTCATCGTTACCGACCCGGTACCGCCGTGCTTTGCGCCGAGCCGAGGTTTCTCGCGCGTCCGTGTCACAATTGTCACTGGATTTGTCGCCGTCGACGGAGCCGCCAGGCACCGCAGGCACAGGAGGGCAGACCGATGACAACGCAGCACACGAGTGGTTCCAAGGCCGCGCCGACCAAGATCGTGACGACGCCCACCGGTCGAATCATGCGAATCAACGTCGATGAGGCTGGGGTGCCTCTTCCGACCGGGACGCCGGCGCCGCCTGTGGTCACGACCGCTGTCACCGACCCCGCTCGCCGCGCTGACGTGCTGTTCCGAAAGCGCCTCGATGAGGGGCACGAGATCAGCTCCTGGTGGATGATCGGCGCTTTCGTCGTGACCAGCGGCCTCGTCATCCTCCTGCTCAGCGGCGTGCCGGGCATCGCCTGACGTCAGTTGCGGCTCTCTTCGGGTTCGATCGCCCCGAAGGCTGACCCTGTCTGGGCTGGCTCTGCGCTGCCGAAGCGGGAGCGGACGTCGCCGACGTCGGCCTGAATCGAGGCACCCGGTTCGTCGGATGTCTCGGCATCCGGGTGGTGGATGTCACGGTTCGACTCGCGATCTTGCTCTGAGCCGACCATGAGTTCGGGAGCGGTGAAACGTCGAGTCTGTGCCGTGACCGCGGGCGGAACCGCGTCCAGCGTCGACGCGCTGATGCCGGGGAACTGCCTGGCTGTCACGAGCACGCGGCTCTCGAGGGAGCCGGCGAACCTGTTGTAGCTGTCGACCGTACGCTCGAGCGCACGGCGCAGGTCGTCTGCGTGGCCGGCGAGCACGCCGAGTCGGTCGTACAGCTGCGTTCCCAGGTTCAGCAGTGCTCGTGCTTCGGTCGAGACCTCCTGCTGGGTCCAGCTGTAGGCGACGGTCTTGAGCACCGCCCACAGGTTCACGGGCGACGCGAGCGCCACTCTCTTGCTGAAGGCGTAGTCCAACAGCGTCGGGTCTTCGTCGATGGCCGCAGCGAGGAGCGACTCGCTCGGCAGGAAGCAGATGACGAACTCGGGGCTCGCGTCGAGACCCGACCAGTAGGCCTTCTTCGCGAGTGCGTCGATGTGGGCACGCACAGCCTTCACATGCTTCTGCATGTGCGTGCGCCGCTGAGCTTCGTGGGCGTCTCCGATCGGCAGCGCCGACGCCTCGAGATAGGCGTCGAGCGGCACCTTGGCGTCGACTGCGATCGACGTGCCGCCGGCCAGGCGGATCACCATGTCGGGGCGCCCCTGACCCCGATCAGACGAGATGGTCGACTGCAGGTCGAAGTCGACGTGACGGATCAGCCCCGCGGCCTCGACGACGCGGCGCAGCTGGGTCTCGCCCCAGACGCCGCGTGTGGCTGTCGACCGCAGCGCTCCGGCGAGCGACTCGGTCGTCGAGCGCAGCGCCTCGTCGGACTCCTGCGCGCGCCTGAGCTGCTCTGCGAGGGATCCGAACTGCGCATGCCGTTCCTGCTCGATGGCCGACACTTTCTGCTGCATCTGCTGCAGGCTCTCGCGAACGGGGGCGAGAGCCGTGAGCACCGCATTCTGCTGCTGCACACGCTGCGCCTCAGCGCGCTGCTCGAGTCTCGCGTGCTCGACGGCATCCCGATACAGGTCGTACTGCCGGTCGCGATCGTCTCGGGCGGCGGCGAGCTCTGCCTCGGCACGAGCGAGATCCGCCGCACCGCGGGAGCCACGGAGGAACCATCCCACTGCGGCTCCGGCCACGAGAGCGGCCAGGAGGAGAACGAGAGTGAGAGCATCCATGTGCTCCATGATGCGCTCGGCCACGGACATTCGTCCGGTGCGACTCAGGCGACGGCACGCTCCGGAGTCACGACGACCGGATCGGTCACACGCAGCTTGAGCGCATCGGCCAGGGAGAAGACGTCGGATGCGCCGTTCCTGCGGGCGGCATCGATGATGATGTGCGCGCAGGCGAGCGCGTCAGCGAGCGCGTCATGGTGGGTGAATCCGGTGAATCCGGCAGCCTCGGCAGCTTTCGGGAGCCGATACGACTCGAGCTCGTAGGTCTTGCGTGCAACCTGCAGGCTGCACAGCGAACGATACGGCGGGCAGTCGCCGCCGGTGGCCTCCGACGCGCGCCGGAGCACGTTGAGGTCGAAGCCCGCGTTGTGCGCCACGAGCACGTCTGCACCCGCGAAGGCGCAGAGACGGTCGAACTGATCCGACCAGGTGGCCGCGTCCAGTACATCGTGCGCACGGATGCCGTGGATCTTCGTGTTCCACTCCTGGAACTCGTCGTGCCCCGCCGGCGGGCGGATCAGCCATCCGGCCGTCGCGACGATCCGGCCATCGCGCACACGCACGAGGCCGACGGAGCAGGCTGAGGCGGGGCTGGAATTCGCCGTCTCGAAGTCGATAGCGGTGAAGTCCAGTGGCACATCCCCACTCTCTCCCGGCATCCGAGACGCCCCAGGATGACTCGCCGTAGGCTGGCGACATGAGTACCGACCGAGCGACATCCTTCGGCGCCGAAGCCGCGAACTACGAGGCCGGAAGACCCGACTATCCCTTCGAGGCAGTCACCTGGATGCTCGAGCCGATGCCGCACGGCTCTCGTCGCATCGTCGATGTCGGCGCGGGCACGGGCAAGCTCACGCGCGTGCTCGCTCAGGCACCGGACGCCGAGGTCGTGGCGGTCGACCCCGATGCCACCATGCTCGAGACCCTGCGCCGGAGCGTCCCCGGCGTTCCGACGTTCCAGGGAACCGCCGAGCGGATGCCGCTGCCCGACGCGAGCGTCGACGCCGCCGTGCTCGGTCAGGCGTGGCATTGGGTGGAGCCGTCAGCCGCGTCTGCCGAGCTCGGACGGGTCGTCCGCGCCGGGGGAGTCCTGGGGCTGATCTGGAACATCCGCGACGAGCGCGTGGAGTGGGTGCGCCGTCTGACCGAGATCATGCACAGCAGTGCGGCCGAGAACATGGTCAACGGCCCCGGTTCCGATGGCCCACGCATCGAGGCGCCCTTCACGTATGTCGAGAAGCAGCAGTGGGAGTGGGCCCGCCCGATGAGCAGGGCGAGACTGCACCAGATGGCGCTCTCACGCAGCTACCTCATCACCGCCCCCGCCGACGAGCGCGCGGAGATCACACGGCAGATGGACGACCTGTTCGACGAGCTGGGGCTCGAGGGCGAGGCGACGATCGACCTCCCCTACGTGACGCACGCGTTCCGCGCCGTGCGCGCCTGACCGGCATCCCGCAGGGACTGCGCATCCACGCCAGGTAGACTCGACCCCCGTGGCTCTCACTATCGGAATCGTCGGCCTGCCCAATGTCGGCAAGTCCACCCTCTTCAACGCTCTGACCAAGAACGACGTGCTCGCGGCGAACTATCCGTTCGCGACGATCGAGCCGAACGTCGGGGTGGTGAATCTTCCCGATCCGCGTCTCGACAAGCTCGCCGAGATCTTCGGCAGCGAGCGCATCCTGCCCGCTGCGGTGTCGTTCGTCGACATCGCCGGAATCGTGCGCGGCGCGAGCGAGGGCGAGGGGCTGGGCAACAAGTTCCTCGCGAACATCCGTGAGGCCGATGCGATCGCCCAGGTCGTGCGTGGTTTCGCCGACGACGACGTCGTGCATGTCGACGGCGCCGTGAACCCGGCATCCGACATGGAGACCATCAACGCCGAGCTCATGCTCGCCGACCTCGAGACCGTCGACAAGGCGATCACGCGGTACGAGAAGGAGGTGCGCGGCAAGAAGATCGAGCCCGTCGTCCTCGAGACCGCCAACGCGGCCAAGGATGCTCTCGAGCGCGGCGTGCTGCTGTCCGTCGCCGGCATCGACCTGACCCCGATCCGCGAGCTCGGGCTTCTCACGGCCAAGCCCGTCATCTTCGTCTTCAACGTCGACGAGGGCGTGCTCACGAACGATGCGCGTAAGGCGGAGCTCGCCGCTCTGGTCGCTCCTGCGAAGGCGATCTTCCTCGACGCGAAGATCGAGTCCGAGCTGATCGACCTCGACCCCGAGGACGCCGCGGAGCTGCTCGCGTCGACCGGCCAGGATGAGTCGGGTCTCGACCAGCTCGCCCGCATCGGCTTCGACACCCTCGGTCTGCAGACCTACCTCACGGCCGGGCCCAAGGAGGCGCGCGCGTGGACGATCCCCAAGGGATCCAAGGCCCCACAGGCCGCCGGCGTCATCCACACCGACTTCGAGAAGGGCTTCATCAAGGCCGAGATCGTGTCATTCGACGACCTCGTCGAGACCGGCTCCGTCGTCGAAGCCCGCTCCAAGGGCAAGGCCCGTCTCGAGGGCAAGGACTACGTCATGCAGGACGGCGACGTGGTGGAGTTCCGCTTCAACAACTGAGCGGGGTCCTGCCCGAGTGCTGGCCAGACTGGGGGCGGCTCGTACGAAGCCGCGGGTCGCGAATCAGATCTCGTCGCTACGTCGAGCACGCACGGTCCAGCCGACCTGCACCAATGCCTCCGTGAGGCGGTCGGCGGCGGCGCGCGCGACGTCGACGCTCGCGTCAGAGCAGACGTCGATGGCGATCGGCGGCGGATCGGCGAAGCGTGGAATCTGCACCTCTGCCCAGGCGTCGGGGGAAAGCGGCACCCGAGGGGACGCGGTGCGTGCGTCTCCGATGGCACTGTCCGCCGCGAAAGCGATGACGTCCAGTGCATGGAGCTTGGTGATCGGCATGTCCACGACGATGGTCACGACGAAAGCCGCGTTTGCGGTATCTCGGAACTCTGGCCTCACCGCATGAAGATATCACTCGGCGTGAACAGCAGGTCTAGCCGCGACGGTCGACGTCCTGACGCAAGACCTCGGGCCAGGCTTCGACCTCTCCCGGGGTGCGAGCGACCGTCAGAGTCGCGTTCGGGAGCAGCTCGGCAAGCGATTCCGCGGTCGACAGTGGGTGGCCGGGGTCGTCCACCCACGCCAAGATCGTCGTCGGCACATCGATTCGCGCGACGGACTCAGGGGCAGGCAGGTCGCTGATTGCCGCACCGCGTAGCAGCGACGGCAGGAGAGCGTCGGCGACGTCCGGCCACGTCTCCGGCGCACCGACGGTGGCCGGGGGTGGTGTCGATCCGCGCGTGGCGGCGTGGAACGCTTCGACACCGTCGGATTCGATGAGCGCTGCCGCCGTCCGGTAGATCGCGGCTTGATCGGGCCTGGTCTCCCAGGCGGTGGGCGGCACCATGAGTGTGAGCCCGGTGAAGCGGTCGGGCTCGCGCGACGCAGCATGCAAGAGAGTCGCGGCGCCCATCGAGGGGCCGACCCCGTGGACGGGTTCGCCCGGGAACCAGCGATCGAGCAATCGCAGAAGATCCTCGGCGAGGTTCGGCCAGCGATAGTCCTCCGAGACCTTGCGCCCGGTCGACCGACCATGGCCCCGTGCGTCGTACCGCAGCAATCGAGTTCCGCTGAGGCCTCGACCGAGGTCGAGATTGAGCACCCGATCGCGGGCCCGGCTCGACGTGAGGCCATGCAGTTGGACGACCGGATGTCCGCCTTCATCGCTCAGGGCGACAGCCAACTCGGCTCCGGCTACCTCGAAAGTGGGCATCGGGCTCCTCGATCGGTGACTTGCCGCGTCGGGTCGGGCAGGCGTGTAATTTTCAGGTTATCTGGGGGCGATAAGGTACTGCCCATGCGACTGACCAACGTCACGCACCTCCGCCTCCCGTTCGGACGGCTCTGGGGTTACGACGTCAGCGCGTCTGCGCTCGGACGCCCCCTCCCGGTGTCGTTCGATCAGCGGATCCATGTCGGAGCCGGCGATCGACCGGGATCCTGGATGGCGCTGTCGTTCCGGCTGCCCGCGCCGACTCGGCGAGAGTCGATCGCCGAGGCCTGGCTGGCTGTCATCGCCCGTCACGGCACGTTGCGATCGGCATTCGCGCCCGGTGCTGATGGTGATCCGATGCTGCACGAGATCGAGATCGGCCCCGGAAGCTGGGTCGAGCATGAGGTGGCCCCTGGTCAGGCCGTCAACGACGCGCTGCGGGAGGTTCTCGACGCGGCGTGTTCGCCATACCGGCATCCTTCGCACCGGCTGTGCGTGTTGGAGACTGCGGCGGGACTCACGGTCGTGATCGCTGCGGATCACGCGCACGTCGACATGTGGTCGATGCTGGTGATCGCGCGCGACCTCTTGTCTGCGCTCGACACGGGGACGGCGGGCGCGAAGCCGGTGCCGGTGCCGGAGCCGGCGCCGGCACCGGCGTTCGTCGAGCACACGCAGGCACTGCTGGATCGGGATGCTGCGCCAGACCGCGTGCGTCAGCGGTGGGAAGACATCATCGAGGACAGCGGGGGTGTGATGCCGCAGTTCCCCTTGCCGCTGGGAGCGCCCGAGCAGCACCGCGAGCGCGTGGAAGTGCGTGACGTGTTCGATGTCGACGACGCCGCGGCATTCGCTGCGCAGGCCCGTGACGACGGTGTCTCGACCCTCGCACGCGCAGTGGTCGCGATGACCGCGGTGACGCGCGAGATGGCGGGCACCCCGCTACGAGCCGTGTTCCCCGTGCACAGCCGCTTCGAGGACACGTGGCATGACTCGGTCGGGTGGTTCATCACCAACTCCGTCCTCGAGTCGGATGTCGCCGAACCGCACGCGGCGGCGGCAGCCGTGAAGGAGGCGGTGCAACTCGGTGCGTGGCCGCTCGCAGACGTGCTCGCTCCGTGGGGCGGCATGCCCGTAGCGCCCGGGATGTTCGCGATCTCGTGGCTGGACCTGCGCAGGCTGCCCGTGCGCATCGACTCTGTCGGGCTCGACGCCCAGTACGTCAGCGCAGCGACCGACACCGACGGCGTCATGCTGTGGTTCATCCTGGATGAGTCGGGGCTGCACCTGCGATGCCGCTATCCCGACACCGTCGAGGCTCGCGCCAGCGTCGGCGGATGGCTCGACCTGCTCGTCGCCAGGCTGCAGGCGGACGCGCGGTCGTCTGTTCGTGGACGGCTGCAGGTGGCGGATCGAACCTTCCGGCTCGAGCGTGCGAGCCGCGATGACATCGAGGCGATCGCAGCGCTGCTGTTCGACGATCAGTTCGGATCGGACCGTGAGAGCGTCGAACTCGAGCGATACGAGGCGGCCTTCAGCGCGGTCGCTCGTGACAGTTCCAACTATCTGGGGGTCGTCCGCGACAGTGCCGACCGCATGGTCGCCACGATGCAGCTGACGGTCATCCCGGGCCTTTCCCGTGGTGGTTCGACCCGATTGCAGATCGAGGGACTGCGAGTGGCGCCAGGGGAGCGGTCACGCGGCCTGGGCACGGCGATGCTCGAGTGGGCACACGAATTCGGTCGTGCGCGGGGCGCGCGACTGGCGCAGGTGACCACAGACGAGGCACGGGATCGGACGCGCGCGTTCTATGCCCGACTCGGATACCAGACCGCGCACGTCGGGTTGAAACGGCACATCTAGCGCGCGAGCTCGGATCCCCGCTACGCGACGAGTGCGTGCGGGTATTCCGTTGCTCGGCCCTGGAAGCTCAGGATGCTGGGGTTCTGGATCACTCCATCCCGGATCTCGATCGCGCGTGTGAGCGTCGAGTTCTCGGCCCATGCTTCGGGACCGGAGAGCACGGTGCGGAGGAACGGCAGCAGAGCCTCGCTGATGTCCCAGGTGGCGGAGTTCCACAGGTACGACGGGCTGTGATCGACCGCGTAGTAGTTGAGGCCCTGTCCCACCGTGAACATCGGATCGTCGAACGTCGTCGGTGTCGCCCATTCGAATCCCATGCCCTCGTCGCAGGAGACATCGATGATCAGACTGCCCGATGCGAAGCGGTCGAGGTCCTCGGTGCGCAGATACGTCAACGGCGCTGCGACGTCCTGCAGAGTGCAGTTGACGACGATGTCGTAGGTCGCCAGGAAGTCGGGGAGGAGCACGGGGCCGTCCTCGGTGTCGACCTCGCTGAGGTGCGTGGGTCCGTCGTCGGTGTTGAGCTGAGTGAGGTGGGAGTTGTGGATCGGGGAGCCCACGGCCGCCGCCCCGCGCTGAGTGAGGACTTCGATGTCATGCACTCCGTGCGCGTTCAGTGCCGTCACCGCGCCCCGTGCCGTCGCACCGAAGCCGATGACGACCGCGCGAAGCCGGGGCCCGTAGTCACCGGTCGAACCGACGAGGCTGAGAGCATGGATCACCGAGCAGTAGCCGGCCAGCTCATTGTTCTTGTGGAAGACGTGCAGGCTCATGTCACCCTGCGCGGTCCAATGGTTCATGGCCTCGAAGGCGATCAGCGTCAGGCGGCTGTCGATCGCGGTCTGCGTGAGCGTCACGTCCTGCACGCAGTGTGGCCAGCCCCAGAGGATCCGCCCCTCGGCGATCTCGGCGACGTCTGCGAGCTGCGGCTTCGGAAGCAGCAGCACGTCGGCGGAGGCGAGCACCTCTGCCCGGTCGGCGACGCGTCCCACGCGGGCTTCGATGTAGCCCGGCTCGAGCTGGAAGTCCGTGCCATAGCCGCGCTCGACGATCATGCGAGCGCGAATGTCCGCGTCGATGCGGTCGAGGTGACGGGGATGAATGGGGAGGCGTCGCTCATTCTCCATCGAGGAGTTCGCCAGTACGCCGAGGGTCAGAAGGCCCTGTGCGGAGGTGGAGGGGTGGACGGCGGACGAACGTGTCGTGTCGGACAACGGGTTCCCATCTTCGGGGAACCAGAGTCAGCTCCTGGCCTGACTCTACGCCCCTGGGCGCGCGAGGGGTCGCACAGTCCGATCTCGGCAGACGCGCTCGACTACGCTTGATGTCGATCCCTGACAGCCGAACGAGGAGCCGCGCGCGCATGACCGATACCCAGATCTTCGAGCCAGAGGGCCGCGCCATCCCCTTCGTGGATGAGGGAGACGGGCCGGTCAAGCTGGTTCTGATCCAGGAGCAGGGGCTCGCTGCCGACGTTCTGGGCGTCGCCGCGCACTACCTCGCGGAGGAGGCGGGTTTCCATGTGCTGCGGATCGGACACCGGTCGGACTCCGAGGCGACGCTCGACGAGCGCGTCGATGACGTCATCGCCGTGATCGATCACGTCGGCATCAAAGACACCTGGGTCGGCGGTCACGGCTTCGGCGGCACGATCGCACGTGCGCTGGTGGCGGCGCACAGCGACCGGGCCAACGGTCTGCTTCTGCTCGGTGTCGAGGACGTCGACATCGCGGTCGCGCCGGCGATTCCCGTGCTCATCGTGCAGGGGACCGAAGACACCGACACCCCCGCGGCGAACGCCGAAGCACTGCAGGCGACGATCCCCGACCGATCGAGCATCAAGACGATCGCAGGCGACCACCTGTTCCCGATGCATCACCCGATCGAGACCGGCGTGATCATCGAGGAATACCTGGACTGGGACTGACTTCGATGGCAGCGACCGGCCGCACCGTCGTCCTCGCGATCGATCTGCAGGCCGGCGTGACACCCGGATGCTTCGACGAACTGGGCGTGCTCTCACGCACTGCAGCCCTGGTCGACAGGGCTCGCGCAACCGGAGTGCCCGTCGTCTGGGTGCATCACGACCCCGTCGGCGTGGGCACCCCTGAGTGGGAGCTGGCGGCTCCTCTGCACCGCGCAGAGGGTGAGCCCCTCGTGCGCAAGGACTACCGGGACTCCTTCGCCGACACGACCCTGCGAGCGACGCTCGACGAGCTGGGTGCGACGCGTCTGGTGATCGCCGGCGCGCAGTCCGACTTCTGCGTGCGCACCACCATGCAGCGGGCAGCGGCAGAGGGCTACGACGTCACGCTCGTGAGCGACGCCCACACCACGGCCGACACCGAATGGGATGGCGTGCCGATCTCGGGGGAGCAGATCGTCGCACACACCAACATGTACTTCTCGGGGCTGCGGTATCCCGGGCAGGAGTTCGCGATCGCCACGCACGATCAGGTCGCGCTCTGACAGCGCGCGTCGACTCGGCAGCGAAGGCACCGCGGAACAAGACGATTCCTGAACCGCGACCCGAGTCTGAGATGCCATCGCGCGCCTGAGATGATGGTCTGATGACCGCTACCCTCGTCGCCCAGAACCTGGCAGGCGGCTATGGCCACCGCATTCTCTTCGAGGGGCTCGACCTGACGGTCGCTCCCGGCGATGTGATCGGCGTGGTCGGTGCGAACGGAGCGGGCAAGTCGACACTGCTCCGCCTTCTCGCCGGCGTGGATGCGCCGATGGGAGGGTCGATCTCGCTCGCACCGACTGACGCGTTCGTCGGCTGGCTGCCTCAGGAGCACGAGCGAGTAGAAGGTGAGACGGTCGCGGAGTACATCGCGCGCCGCACCGGCTGCGCGACGGCCACGCGCGAGATGGATGCCGCTGCGGCGGCGCTCGGAGACCCGACGCTCGCGCCGGCGGGCACAGACCCGGCCGATACCTATTCGCAGGCGCTCGACCGGTGGCTCGCCAGCGGCGCGGCCGATCTCGAGGAACGCATCCCCGCGGTGCTCGCCGACCTCGGGCTCCCGAGCGGGAGCGGTGTCGCATCCGATGCGCTCATGACCGGGCTGTCCGGTGGTCAGGCCGCTCGAGTCGGCCTCGCCGCGCTGCTGCTGTCGCGCTTCGACATCGTGTTCCTCGACGAGCCGACCAACGATCTCGACCTCGACGGACTGGACCGACTCGAGTCGTTCGTCCGTGGACTCCGCGGCGGTGTCGTGCTCGTGAGCCACGACCGCGAGTTCCTGGCGCGCAGTGTGACTCGTGTGCTCGAGCTCGATCTCGCTCAGGGATCGAATCGCCTCTACGGGGGCGGATACGACGCGTACATCGAGGAACGAGCCGTCGTGCGCCGGCACCTGCGGGAGAAGTACGACGAGTTCGCCGACAAGAAGGCCGACCTCGTCTCCCGCGCCCGCACGCAGCGAGAGTGGTCGAGCCAGGGTGTGCGCAACGCCATGAAGAAGTCGCCCGACAACGACAAGATCAAACGCAAGGCATCGGCCGAGTCGAGCGAGAAGCAGGCGCAGAAGGTGCGTCAGATGGAGAGCCGGATCGCGCGCCTCGACGAGGTCGAGGAACCTCGCAAGGAGTGGCAGCTGGAGTTCACGATCGGATCGGCGCCTCGATCGAGCACCGTGGTCTCGACACTCAGCGGCGCGGTGTTCCAGCAGGGGACCTTCACCATGGGGCCGCTTTCGCTGCAGATCGATGCCGGCGACCGCATCGGGATCACTGGTCCGAACGGAGCAGGCAAGTCGACGCTGCTCCGCGCTCTCCTCGGGCGGCAGAAGCCGATCGACGGGACCGCAAGTCTCGGAAGCAGCGTGCAGATCGGTGAGATCGATCAGGCCCGCTCGCTGCTCATCGGTGACGCGGCGCTCGCGGACGCGTTCGAGGCTCTCGTTCCCGAACTGTCTTCGGCGGAGGTGCGGACCCTGCTGGCCAAATTCGGCCTGAGAGCCGACCACGTCACTCGTCCCGTCGGCGCCCTGTCTCCGGGCGAGCGCACCCGGGCGGCGCTGGCCCTGCTGCAGTCGCGTGGCGTCAACCTGCTGGTGCTCGACGAACCCACGAACCACCTCGATCTGCCAGCGATCGAGCAGCTCGAGCAGGCGCTCGAGTCGTACGTGGGAACGCTGCTGCTGGTGACGCATGACCGGCGCATGCTGGAGGCCGTGCAGACGAACCGTCGATGGAGCGTCGAGAACGGCCAGGTGAGCGAGCTCTGAGGCTCAGCGCCCCTGACGCTTCTTGTACGGCTTAGGCTGCCCCTTCACGACGGGCGCGCGGCCTTTGCCCTTGGACGCCTTGGCTTTGCCGCCGGCCGGGCCGGCCGTCTTCGGTGCAGGCGGGGGAGCAGCGGCCACCGTCGCCTGAGCTTCGACGAGGAACAACTCGCCGACGCTCGTCAGCCGCGGTGTTCCTTCGCGGTTGATCAGGGTGTGCCCCACCTCGTCCTCGAGCTTGTCGAGAGAGGTGTAGAGCGATGCCAGGGGGATGCCCAGTTGCTTGGCGGCTCGGGGGAAGTGCAGCGTCTCGGCGACGACGACGTAGCGACGGAGCAATGCCAGCTTCATGCGGGTGAACGATCCTTCTCGATCCGCGACGATCGCGGGTCTCTGTCTAACCTACGCGAGGCGGATGCGCGCGTGCCCCAGACGCACGGATGCCGCGGCTCGATGAGCCGCGGCATCCGGTGATTCTCTCGTTCAGGCGACCTGCGGAAGCACCGCGAACGATACGGAGCCTTCGTCGTCGACGCCGGCGTCGAGCACCTTGTCGTCGAGCGCGGCTGCAGCGGTCTCATCGAGGAAGAGTCGGGTGCCCGAGACCTCGACCACCCGGTCATCGGGCTCGGGGTCCGGGGCGACGAGGACCGCGAGGCGTGCGCCTCCGTCCGGTCCGGCAGCAGGCGTGGAGTGGATGCGAAGGCCTGCGTCGGTGGCGTCGGTCTGACGGCTGACGAGGGTGTTCACGATTGCGGTGGCGTTATCGGTGAGGGTGAGCACGAGACTCTCCTTCCGGTTGCTGTCACGCCGCGGGTGCGACGTGTCCGGGCTACGATTCCGCACACCCCGGGGGCGATTCAACCCGACGCGCCCGGTTCGGAGCGGTCTCCCACCTGATGCAGAGGTTTTCTCAGGAACACCTGCTCGGTTCCGTCGCCCTGCGGCACCCGCTCCGCCTCTTCATAGCCGCACGCCTTGTAGAGACGTATGTTCGCCTCGCTCAGGCTGCCGGTGAAGAGCTCGGCCTCACGGGCCGTCGACGAACGCTCGGCTGCGTCCAGCAGAGTGCGTCCGATGCCCTCGCCCTGCGTGTCGGGAGCTATCGCAATCCTGCCGATCAGCAGCACTCCGTCAGCTTCGACGAATCGGATCACTCCCACCAACCGGCCGTTCTGGCGGGCTGTCAGCCCCTTGCTCGAGCGCAGCTCGGCCTCGACCTCGGGCAGGGTCTGGGTCAGCGGGGGCATGTCGGCGCTGCCGTAGATCTGCGCCTCCGAGACGAACGCCGCTCTCTGAAGGGTGAGCACCTCACCCGCATCCGATTCTGAGACGGGCCCGATCACCACGTCTGTCGCGTTCTCGTCGCTGTCGGTCTGGGCTCTTTCTGAATTCGTCACTGCGCCACGATCTGATGCGACCGGGGGGACTGTCAACCCCCTCGATCCGGACGGTGCGCGGAGCTAGCCTCGCAGTTCCGAACCCCAGGAGGACTCCATGGCTGAGAAGACCGCGTCCAAGACCGGCAACGCATCCAAGCGCGGAGCGAAGACGACCAGACGACAGAACGCCGAGAAGGGATTCACGGCATCCGCGACGCTCGCCGCCAATCTGCAGCTGGTGCTCGTCGACCTGATCGAGCTCTCACTGCAGGGCAAGCAGGCGCACTGGAACGTGGTGGGCCGCAACTTCCGCGACACGCATCGTCAGCTCGACGAGATCATCGACGCCGCCCGCTCATTCAGCGACACGGTCGCAGAGCGCATGCGCGCATTGCACGCGGTGCCCGACGGACGTACCGACACGATCGCCGAGTCGACGTCGCTTCCGGCGTTCCCGATGGGTGAGGTCTCGACGACCGACACGATCGATCTCGTGACGGCGCGTCTGGATGCCGTCGTGGCGACGATCCGCGACGTGCACGACGAGGTCGATGAAGAAGACCCCACATCCGCCGACATCCTGCACGCGGTGCTCGAGAGCCTCGAGCAGTTCGCGTGGATGGTCAGCGCCGAGAACCGCACCCCGGCCGGTCGCTGACCTCGGCGGGGAGCCTCGCTTCAGGTCTCGTCGTCCGCCCCGCCTCGCTCGGCCTCGCGCCGCACGAGGCGGGGGAGGACGAGCCACAGCAGGAGCACACCCACGAACGAGGAGACGAGCGCGATGAGTCCCGCGGTTCTGCCGACGGTGAAGTCGATGATGAGTGTCGTGACGCCGATCGTGAGTGCGGCGATCGCCACGAGATCGATCTTGACGATGCGAGCGGCCACCCGCACGAGTTCAGGTTTGCGGCGCCGACCGAACAGCGCCCGGTGCATGCCCACGGGGGCCAGCGCGAGGATCGTGGCCACGGCGGCGAGACCTACGAGCACCACGTACACGTCCCGCTGGAACTCGTCCATGTCCTCGAACCGGGGAGTGAACGCCACGGCGAGCAGGAACCCCGTGAGGATCTGGGTGCCGGTCTGCATCACGCGCAGTTCCTGCAGCAGCTCCTCCCAGTTGCGGTCTGCGCGCTCGTTGCGCGTCTCATCTCGTCCGTCGCGGAGGTCGTCGAGCTCCGCGGGTGGCGCGGGTCGTTCATCGGGATCCATGCCGCCAGTCTTGCGGGATGCCGCGGATCCTGTCCAGATACTTGTGCGTCGACCGAGAAGGAGATCATGATGACGCTTCCCCCGATCCGGGAATGGTGGTCAGAGCTGTCGCTCGAGGCGCGGGTCGATGTGCTCGGGGAGTCGGCGCCGCAGCTGAGCGAGCGGGCCCGAGCCGAGATACGGACGATCACAGGCGCGGTGGTCGGCATGACCGAGATGCTCTCGGACGAAGACCTCGACTACGCCCGCTCGGAGACACGCTCGGAGATCGCGGACGAGGATTCCGACTGACTCGACGCGCTCAGCTGTCTTCGGAAGCCTGCTCCTCGCGCAGTCGGGGTGTCGTCCGGCGTTCCGGGCGCAGGCCGGCCTTGTCGGCGTAGAAGGCGCGGATCCGGTCCATATCAGCCGCGACGTCACCCGTCAGTTCGAGGGTGGGGCCGAGGCCGGTGGTCATCGTCGTGCGGTCGACGAACCCGAGTGTCACCGGCATCCCGGTCTCTCTCGCGATCCGGTAGAAGCCGGACTTCCAGTACTCGTTGCCCCCGCGGGTGCCGTCTGGCGTGATCACGAGACCGAAGACACTGCCGGAGTGCACCTGCGCGACGACGTCGTTGACGACTCGTGCCGGGTCGGCTCGGTCGACGGCGATGCCGCCGATGCTGCGCATGATCGGCCCTCGCCAGCCCCGGAACAGGCTGTTCTTGCCGAGCCAATGCACCTCGATGTCGAGCCGCCATGCGATCGCCAGCATGAGGACGAAGTCCCAGTTCGACGTATGCGGCGCACCGATCAGGATCGTGGGTCGGGTAGGTGTCGTCTCGGCGGTGAGGGTCCAGCGGCTGACTGCCCAGAAGAGGCGGGCGAGGAGTCGTTTGAGCACTCGTCAACCGTAGAGCAGAGCTCCTGTTTATCCGCTGTCGTCCGACGAGCGCCTTTTCGCGCCATCCCGTCGACACAGGCGTACCATCGAATGATGGCCAAGACACAGGACTCCGCCGAGCAGGACGCACCGACCGTGCTTCAGCCGCTGATCGGAACTCCGAACCTGCTTGATGACGACGCCGCCGGATACTGCAGCGGCGGCGTCTGCCACTTCCCTGCGCCGAAGACGCAGTAGCGATCAGACGCCGCCGCAGCGGTGACGGTCAGTGGCCGCCGTGCATGGCATCGGCCACATCGTCTGCAGGCTTGCGGACGAACGCGCTCAGCGCGACGGCGGCGAGCGAGATGATCGCGGCGATGAGGAACGCCATCCGTGCACCCGGTGCTCCGGCGGTGGCGACGTCGAGTCCCTCGGCCTCTCCGGCGTGCAGGATCGCCGAGTAGGTAACCGTGAGGACGGCGACACCGGCTGCCCCGCCGACCTGCTGGAGCGTGTTCAGCACCGCCGAGCCGTGCGAATACAGCGAACGCGGCAGCGACCCGAGTGATGCGGAGAACAGCGGCGTGAAGGACATCGCGAGACCGACCGACATCGCGGCCTGCACGATGATCAGCACCCACCACACGGTGTGCTCCCCGACGGTCGAGTAGTAGAACAGCGCCGCCGAGACGAGGATCGTTCCGGGAATCAGGAGCGGGCGCGTTCCGCGAGCGTCGTAGACGCGCCCCATGAGCGGTCCGAGGAGGCCCATCAGTACCGAACCCGGAAGCAGGATCAGGCCGGACTCGAGCGCGTTGAGGCCCGCGACGTTCTGCAGGTACTGGGGGAGCAGGGTCAGCGTTCCGAACATCGACAGCGCGAGGATCGCCATGATGATCACGGCGAACGTGAAGTTGGCGGAGCGGAACACCCGCAGATCGAGCAGCGCGTCGTCGATCCGCTGCAGCACCAGCTGACGCCACACGAACAGCGCGAGAGCGACGGCACCCACGACGAGTGCGGTGACGCCGGCTGCCTCACCGGAACCACCCTCGCCACCGAACTGGCTGAGGCCGAACACGATGCCGCCGAAGCCGAGCGCCGCGAGCGGGATGGAGAGCACGTCGAGGGGGACCTTGCGTGTCTCGCCGAGGTTCGTCATCCACTTGACCCCGATGAAGAGAGAGACGAGGGCGATCGGCAGGATGATCGCGAACAGCGCGCGCCAGTGGAGCGTCTCGAGCACCGCTCCCGCGAGGGTCGGGCCGATCGCGGGGGCGAGCGAGATGACGAGGCCGACCCGGCCCATCATGCGACCGCGCGACTGCGGCGGTACGACGTTCATGATCGTCGTCATGAGCAGCGGCATCATGATGCCGGTGCCGGCGGCCTGGATGACGCGACCGAGCAGCAGGATCTCGAAACCGGGTGCCACGAGAGCGACGAGGGTGCCGAGGGAGAACGAGGTCATCGCGGCGATGAAGACCTGGCGCGTCGTGAAACGCTGCAGGATGAACCCGGTGGTCGGGATCACGACGGCCATCGTCAGCATGAACGCGCTCGTCAGCCACTGGCCGAGTTCGGGCGGGATGCCCAGATCGGCGTTCAGGTGGGGGATCGCGATCCCCATCGTCGTCTCATTGAGGATGGCGACGAAGGCGGCGACGAGGAGAAGCCAGATCACCCGCATGTCACTGCGGGCGATCCCGCCTCCGGCCGCGGCCGCGGGGGGCGTGGTGATCGAACCGGTGTCGACGACAGACATACGGCCTCCTGGGCACGAGAAAGAGATGGGGGAGGGTCGCGCGAGTGCGCGGGGACCATTCAGCGTAACCACAGCTTGCGACATTCCATTCCGGATCCGGGTGGATCCGATCTCAGAGGATCATCACGGTGTCGATCAGCCCCCGATGTCACCGGCGCTGACTACGCTGGCGAGATGAGCATGGGTGGCGGACGCGGCGGATTCCGCGGCGTGGACGAGAGCGCGCAGCGTCGACTCAATGCTGAGGCCCCGCGGATCAGCGGTCTGGGCGGCAGAGTGGTCGCGCTCTTCCGCCCCTACCGGTGGCGCATCTTCTGGACCGGCGTGCTGGTCGTCATCGGAGCCGGCATCGCGGTGATCCCTCCGCTGATCGTCCAGCGCATCTTCGATGACGCGCTCTTCCCTGTCGACGGAGGTCGCCCGCAGCTGCAGCTCCTCGGCTGGCTGGTCGGCGGGATGGTCGCCCTCTTCCTTCTCTCCGCGGTTCTCGGTGTCGCTCAGACGTGGCTGACGTCGACGGTGGGCAACAACGTCACCGGCGACCTCCGTGTGCGCCTGTTCGAGCATCTGCAGGCGATGGAGCTCGGGTTCTTCACCCGGACGAAGACCGGCGTGATCCAGTCCCGCCTGCAGAACGACGTCGGCGGTGTCTCGGGAGTGCTGACGAACACCGTCACCAGCATCCTGGGCAATGTCGTCACGGTCATCGCCTCGCTTGTCGCGATGATCCTC